>NZ_LMQI01000007.1 GCF_001424125.1 Cellulomonas sp. Leaf395 | reverse complement strand
AAAAGAGGCGCCGGGACCTACACCTTTGCCAATAATAGGTAATATGCACCTTTTGGGCAAGCACGAATCGCCATTCCAGTCTTTCACGGACTTGGCGAAAACTTATGGAGACATTTTTACGCTGCAATTGGGAACGTCGAAATGCCTAGTGGTTAATAATTTGGACCTCATCCGGGAGGTCTTGAATCAAAATGGAAAATTCTTCGGCGGACGGCCTGACTTTATCCGATTTCATCAACTTTTTGCTGGCGATAGGAATAATTCCTTAGCACTATGCGATTGGTCAAACCTTCAACTAAGAAGAAGAAATCTCGCCCGCCGCCATTGTGGACCCAAACAACACACCGACAACTTCGCGCGCATCGGAGACGTCGCTACATTCGAATCCATAGAACTGCTACAAACACTTAAAAACATAACCCGTACTTTAGACTCCAGCATCAACCTAAAACCGATCTTAATGACTACAGCAATGAATATGTTTTCGCACTACATGTGCAACGTGAGATTTGACGCCGAAAACGACGAAGATTTCAAGCGCATCGTCGACCATTTTGACGAAATTTTCTGGGAGATTAACCAAGGTTATGCCTTAGATTTTCTGCCGTGGCTCCAACCTTTTTACAAGAAGCATTTAGATAAACTGTCTAACTGGTCTTCAGATATTCGCTCGTTCATTCTTTCAAGGATCGTAGAACAGAGGGAATTGGATCTGGACATAGAAGGGCCTGAAAAGGACTTTCTAGATGGGTTGCTAAAAGTTTTACATGAAGACCCGACGGTTGATAGAAATACTATAATCTTCATGCTTGAAGATTTTCTAGGCGGTCATTCTTCGGTGGGTAATCTTGTCATGTTATGTTTGACAGCTGTGGCGAGAGACCCTGAAGTCGGCAGGAAGATTAGGGCAGAATTAGACGGTTTGACTAAAGGCAAAAGGCCTGTTACATTACTCGACCGTCATAGTTTGCCATACACAGAAGCAACTGTCTTAGAATGTCTAAGATACGCCTCATCCCCTATCGTTCCTCATGTAGCTACGGAGAACGCAGCAATCTCAGGATATGGCGTAGAAAAAGGAACGATAGTCTTCATAAACAACTATGAACTAAACACTTCAGAGGAATACTGGAATGAGCCGGAGAAATTTGACCCATCAAGGTTTCTAGAAAAGACCAAAGTTAGGGTTCGAAGGAATTCTTTCTGTGATTCCGGCATGGAATCTGATGGGGAAAGGCCGAGCAAGCCAGCGGAGACGGAAAAAGAAGTCTGGTCTGTTAAGAGGAACATCCCACATTTCCTGCCTTTTAGTATAGGTAAGCGAACGTGCATTGGTCAAACTTTAGTAACTACGATGAGTTTCGTCATGTTTGCCAGTATAATGCAGGAGTTTGAAATTGGGGCTGAAAATTTGGAAGATCTAAGACAGAAACCGGCGTGTGTGGCTTTGCCTAAAGATACGTATAACCTATTTTTGATCCCGAGAAAACATTGATCTTTTTGATTTTTTTGAAAGTACGTAAATTATTTGCGCTTGGTTCTTTTATTTGTAGTTTTGTGTTGACGCTGTTTTTTTTTTGAAAAAATTGCAGGTTTTTTTGTAGTTACCTTTTTAGCGAAAATTTTATAACTTTTTAATTTGAATGGTTTGCGATAATAGATATTTCTATGTACTACATCCTAATAGATATTTCTATGTACTACATCC
>NZ_LMQI01000006.1 GCF_001424125.1 Cellulomonas sp. Leaf395 | reverse complement strand
CTGGCTGGATGCACTTCTACAATCACCACCGCGCCCACTCCGCCCTCGGAGGCAAGCCGCCAGTCACCCGACTGACCAACCTCCCTGGACATCACAGCTAGTCGGAGGGCTCGCCCGTGCGGTGGTTGTGCCCGAGGCTCTCCAGGAACCGTGGACCGCGGGCGGCCAGCTCGGCCTCGTACGCGGCCGACCACGTCCCGTAGGGCGTGCCGGCGAGAGAGTCGTTGGAGAAGCGCGGGTCGGAGGTCACCTCGGTGACGCAGAAGTCGGGGATGGTCAGGTCGGTGACCGGGCCGCCGCGCTCCACCTCCGCGACCATCAGCGGCGCATTGCCGCCAGCGAACGTGTCGACCACCCAGCCGTCGTCGCCGAGCCACACCGAGTGCCGGGTCTTCGCGACGCGTGCGCCGCCCCTCCGGACCAGCTCGATGCCCACGGAGACGTCGAGCTCGCGCTCGGCCTCGTAGCGGGTGCCCTCGTTCATGGGCCCCTTGACGGTGATCGCGCAGAACTCCATCTGGTCGGCGTACCGGTCGAGGATCGCCAGCTCGTCGAGCCCGGGCTCCAGCGCGAGCCCGTCGACGGTGGCCTGCACCCGGACGCGGATGGCGAACCCGGCGTCGGCCAGGACGTAGCTCTGGACGATGAGGGCCGGGGATGCGTCGAGCAGGTCCGCAGGGACGTCACGCGCCCAGAAGCGACGCTCGAACTCGAAGTCGCCGTACCCGGTGTCGCTCACTCTCCGAGGGTATCCGCCGGGGTCACCGCAAGCGCGCACATCACGGCTCCGTCACCTACTCCGTGCTCACCGCGTCGAGCACCGGCAGCCGTGCGGCGCGGACCGCCGGCCACAGCGCCGCGACGACCCCGACGACCACCGCGAGCGCGAGCATCAGCGCGAGGCTCCCCCACGGGATCGCGAGCGTCCGCAGCCCGACGTCCGCAAACACCGTGGGCAGGGTGGCGGCGAGCGCGACCCCGAGGACCAGCCCGACGGTGGTGCCGAACACGGCGGTGAGCACCGACTCCAGGGTGATCGTGGTGCCCAGCTGGAGCCGGCCCAGACCGACCGCGCGGAGCAGCCCGATCTCGCGGGTGCGCTCGATGACGGACAGCGCGAGCGTGTTCACGATGCCGAGCACGGCGATGACGACCGACAGCCCCAGCAGCGCGTAGAGGATCACGAGCACGCGGTCCACCTGTGCGGCCAGGTCGGAGACGAACTCCTCGCTGTCCATGACGGAGACGACGACGTACGGGCGGACCGCCGCGGTGAGCTCCTCGCGCAGCGCAGCGACGTCCGCGCCGTCGACGGCGGTGACGAACACCGTGGTCAGTCGCTGCTCGTCGGGCGGGAAGAGCACGTCCAGCACCTCCTGCGACACGACGAACGGCACGCCGAACGCGGGCGAGTCGATGACCGCACCGATCGTGAGCGTCTCGGCGCCCGACGAGCCGACGAGCTCCAGCTCCTGCCCGAGCGACCAGTCCTCGTCGTCCATCGTGGTCCGCTGCACGGCGACCTCACCGGCCTCCAGCGCCCCGGGGAAGTCGCCCTCGACCACCTCGGTCCGGATGCTGCGGCCGACGGCGGTCGGGTCGATGCCGGTCACGGCGAACGTGGTGTCCCCGACGAGCACGCCGGCGGTCGCGAACGTGTCGGCCGCCCGCACGTCGGGCAGCGCGCGGACGGCGACGACCGCCTGCTCCGGCACCGTGCCCTGGGCGGCCCCCCGCAGGATGTAGTCGGTGGTGGCCTCCTGCGTGACGATCGCGCTGGTCGACGCCTGGGTGGTCGCCGCGATCACGGCGGCGGCTCCGACAAGGGCCATCCCGACCATCAGCGCGCCCGCGGTGTTCGCCGTGCGCCGGGGGTTGCGGGTGACATTCCCCCGCGCCAGCGGACCCACCGGGCGCCAGGCGGCGAACGGCAGCGCGGCCACCCGCAGGAACCCGCGCGCCAGCACGGGCGACGCGGCGAGCACGCCGAGGACGACCGCGCCCGCCCCGATCCCGAGCACCGCCCCCGCGCGGTCCGCCGTCGGGTTCAGCAGCGCCAGCACGACCGCGGCGACGCCCAGCACCACCAGCACGATCCCGACGACGGCCCGGCGCGTCAGGGAGCGCTCCGGCAGGGTGACCTCGTCGCGCAGCGCCTCGACCGGCGGCACGAGCGCCGCCCGCCGGGCGGGCAGCGCCGCGGCCACCACGCTCACCGACGTGCCCACGAGCACGGAGACGACCAGCGTGAACCCGTCCAGCGGCACCCGGCCCGTGAGCTCCATGCCGAACCTGCCGAGCACCTCCCGGAGCACGACGACGAGGCCGAGGCCGCCGGCCACGCCGAGGGTCGCGCCAACCACGCCGACGATCGCGGCCTGCAGCACGATCGACGTGAACACCTGCAGCGGCGACGCCCCGACCGCCCGGAGCAGCGCGAGCTCGCGCGTGCGTTGCCGGACCCACATGGAGAACGTGTTGGCGATGATGAAGCCGCCGACGAAGAGCGAGATGCCCGCGAACACCAGCAGGAACGTCGTGATGAACCCGAGGACCGTGAGGATGTTCGCGGTGGACTGCTCGCGCACCTCGTCCCCGGTGACCGCCTCCGCCGGGGTGCCCGACTCGGCCAGGACGAGAGCGAGCCGGTCCACCAGCTGCTGCTCGGTCAGCCCGTCGTCCGCCAGGACGGAGATCGTGGCGACCGTGCCGTCCGGTGCGAACGCGGCCTCGGCGGTCGCCGGGTCGAGGAAGACGATCGTGGCACCGGCCAGCGCGGCACCGAGCCCCATCTCGCCGACGACCGTGACCGGGCGGACCTCTCCGCCGACGACCACGCTCGTCGCGTCGCCGATCGCCAGCCCCGACGCGGCGAGCGAGGCCGACTCCACCCCGATCTCGTCGGCGTCCGCCGGAGCCCGCCCCGCGACCACGCGCACCGCCGGGTCCCGCGGATCGTAGGAGAACGCGAAGCTCGGCGCCTGCGTGCTCTGCACCGCCGTGCCGTCGGCACCGACCAGGACGAGCGGTCCCTGCACGTCCGGCAGGACGGCGGCCACCCCGTCGACCGCCTCGAGCTCCTCCACCAGGGTCAGGGGCACCGGGTTGCGCACCTCCGGGGTGATCCGGTCCGGACCGCCCGTCCCGCCGGCAGGCTCGGAGCCGCGGACATAGGCGTCGCCGAGGGTCGTCGTCGCGACGATGTCCGTGAACGTGGAGCTGAGCATCGTGCGCAACGCGAAGGTCCCCGCGACGAACGCGACCCCGAGCGCGACCGCGAGCACCGACAGGCAGAACCGCACGAGGTGCGCCCGCACACCGCGCAGCGCGACCCGAACCATCAGGAGGCACCTACGCGGATGGCCGTGAGTGCGGCGAGCACAGTCTCCGCCGTGGGATCCCTCAGCTCGCCCACCAGCCGTCCGTCTGCCAGGAACAGCACCCGGTGGGCGTAGCCGGCCGAGGTGGGGTCGTGCGTGACCATCACCACGGACTGCCCGAGCTCGTCGACGCTGCTGCGCAGGAACCCCAGCACCTCGGCCGCGGACGTGCTGTCGAGGTTGCCCGTGGGCTCGTCCGCGAACACCACGGCGGGCCGGGCGACGAGTGCCCGCGCGCACGCCACGCGCTGCTGCTGGCCCCCGGACAGCTCGCTGGGCTTGTGCCCGAGCCGGTCTGTCAGCCCGAGCGTCCCCACCACGAGGTCGAGGTGGGCGCGGTCGACGTGCCGACGGGCGATGTCGAGCGGCAGGGTGATGTTCTCCAGGGCCGTCAGCGTGGGCACCAGGTTGTACGCCTGGAAGACGAACCCGATCCTCGTCCGGCGCAGCGCCGTCAGCTTCCGCTCGGACATGCTGCTCACGGTCTGCCCGTCGACCACCACGGTCCCGGACGTCGGCCGGTCCAGCCCCGCCAGGCAGTGCATGAGCGTCGACTTGCCCGAGCCGGACGGCCCCATGATCGCCGTCAGCTCGCCGCGGGCCAGCTCGACGTCCACCCCGTCGAGCGCCCGGACGGACGTCGCGCCCGCACCGTAGACCTTCACCAGGTCGTGCGCGGAGGCGATCACAGGAGCTGTCATGCGGGGGCGTTCCTCCTCGTCAGCCGTGTGTCTGCCACCGATCGTGCCTTGTGACGCTCGACACCGCGAGCCCCGAGCCGGCATCCGGTGTGAGAGGGTTAGCGCACCAAGGGCTGCGCGAACCTGCGCGCCCCGCGTCGTGGAGGTCCCCCGGAGCACCCGCTCTGGTTGCTCTGGCGGCGGACCCCGACCAAGCCCCGAGAGGCTCTCCCTTTATGACTTCGTTCACCGATCTTGGCGTGCCCGCTGCCCTCACAGCGGCACTGACGGCACAGGGCATCACCGCCCCCTTCCCCATCCAGACCGCCACGCTGCCCGACTCGCTGGCCGGCCGTGACGTCCTCGGCCGCGGCCGCACGGGCTCCGGCAAGACGCTCGCGTTCGCCCTGCCGCTCGTCGTGCGGCTCGCCGCCACCGCCGGCAAGGGCAAGGCCCCCCGCCGCCCCCGCGCCCTGGTGCTGGCCCCGACGCGCGAGCTCGCCTCGCAGATCGACGCCACCATCGCCCCGCTGGCCAAGGTGATGGGTCTGAACACGACCGTCATCTTCGGTGGCGTGTCGCAGGGCAAGCAGACCTCCGCGCTCAACGGCGGCATCGACATCGTCATCGCCTGCCCGGGCCGGCTCGAGGACCTGCTCAACCAGAAGGCCCTCACGCTCGACGACGTCCAGATCACCGTGCTCGACGAGGCAGACCACATGGCCGACCTCGGCTTCCTGCCCGGCGTGAAGCGGATCATGGACAAGACCCCGAAGGCCGGCCAGCGCCTGCTCTTCTCGGCCACGCTGGACAAGGGCGTCGACCAGCTGGTGAAGCGGTACCTCACCTCGCCCGTCGAGCACTCCGTCGACAGCGCCGAGTCCCCCGTCGCCGCCATGACCCACCACCTGTTCGAGGTGCGCGACGCCGACGCCAAGAAGCTGGTCGTCCACCACCTCGCCTCCGGCACCGGCCGCCGCGTCCTGTTCATGCGCACCAAGCACCAGGCCAAGAAGCTGGCCAAGCAGCTGACCATGGACGGCATCCCCGCCGTGGACCTGCACGGCAACCTGGCGCAGGGTGCCCGCGAGCGGAACCTCGAGGCGTTCTCCTCCGGGACCGTCCGCGTGCTCGTCGCCACCGACATCGCCGCTCGCGGGATCCACGTGGACGACATCGAGCTCGTCGTCCACGTCGACCCGCCGGCCGAGCACAAGGCCTACCTGCATCGCTCCGGCCGTACCGCGCGTGCCGGGTCGGGTGGCGACGTCGTCACGATCGTCCTGCCCGAGCAGCGCGGCGACGTCCGCGCGCTGACGCGTGCCGCCAAGATCACGGCCACGCCCAGGCCCGTCTTCCCCGGTGACGCGACGCTCACGCGCCTCGTCGGCGAGGTCGCCGACCACGTGACGTACGTCGCCCCGCCGGCTCAGCCGACGTCCGGTGGCGGCGGTGGCGGCCGTGGTCGTGGTCGCGGTCGCGGTGGCGCCCCGGCGGCAGCAGCCCCGGCGGCCGGCTCGGGTCAGCGTCGCCGTCGCGGCGGCAGCGGCCGCGGCACCGGCGGCTCCGGTGCCTCGACCTCCGGCGGCCCGCGCGTCGTCTACTCACGCGGCTGAAACTGCTGATCAGAGGCCGGTCCGATTCGTCGGGCCGGCCTCTGGCGTTCCCGCCAGGCCCGGCCTCATGATGATCCGGAGCGTCTCCGACACCCGGGAGTGAGCATGTCGAACCGCACGGCGTCCTGATGGCGATCGTCTCCCGTGGGTTCCGCGGCAAGCGCGAGGTCGACCCCCGGATCCCACCCGGTCAGTACCTCGAGCGCGGGTTCCCCGTGCTGTCCGCGGGCCCGACGCCGCGCGCCGACCTGTCCACGTGGACGTTCTCGATCACCGCCGGCGGGGCGCCACGCGCCAGCTGGACGTGGTCCGAGCTGACACACCTGCCCCACGACGACATCGTCAAGGACATCCACTGCGTGACCAAGTGGAGCAAGCTCGACTCCGTCTGGCGGGGCATCTCGCTGGACACCCTGCTCGACGGGGTCGACGTCGCGCCCGAGGAGCAGTACGTGATGGCGCACTGCGACGGCGGGTACACGACCAACGTCCCGCTGGCGGACCTTCGCGGCGGCAAGGCCTGGATCGCCTACCAGTACGACGGGGCCCCGCTGCCTCCCGAGCACGGTGGCCCGGCACGCCTGCTCATCCCGCACCTGTACTTCTGGAAGTCCGCCAAGTGGGTCCGCAGCCTCGACCTGCTGACCGAGGACACGTGGGGGTTCTGGGAGCGGCTCGGCTACCACTCCTACGGGGACCCGTGGAAGGAACAGCGGTACTGGGGGGACTGAGCCTTGTCTGACGACGCACCCTCGCTGTACGCGCTCCCCTGGATGGTCGGCACCCTCGTCGCCCGGACCGCCGAGACGCCGACCGCGACGACGCTGGTGCTCGACGTCCCCGGCTGGCGCGGCGCCCTGGCCGGCCAGCACGTTGACGTCCGGCTCACCGCGGAGGACGGCTACTCCACCCAGCGCTCCTACTCCCTGGCCTCCCCCGGCACGATGGGCCTGCCCGGGGTCCCGCCCGACCCCGCCGCCCACGACAGCAGGATCGCGCTGACCGTGCAGGTGGTCGACGACGGCGAGGTGTCCCCGTACCTCACCGAGGACCTGCAGGTGGGTGACGAGATCGAGCTCCGAGGACCCGTCGGCCACTGGTTCGTCTGGCAGCCTGCCGACCCGCACCCCGTGCAGCTCATCGGCGGCGGGTCCGGCTTGGTTCCGCTGATGTCGATGCTGCGCACCCGACGGCTGGCCCGCAGCCGTGCCCCGTTCCGGCTGGCCGTCTCGGTCCGCACCCCCACCGACGCGATCTACGCGGACGAGCTCGTCGCCCTCGGCGACGACGTCGAGATCACGCGCGTGTGGACCCGACAAGGTCCCGACGGCTGGACCGGCCGGGTCGGCCGGATCGACGCGGCGCTGCTGGAGGCCGCCTGCTTCCCGCCCGACGAGCGCGCGCACGTGTTCGTCTGCGGGCCGACGCCGTTCGTCGAGTCTGTCGCCGACACCCTGGTCGACCTCGGCCACGACCCGGAACGCATCCGCACCGAACGGTTCGGGCCGACCGGGCCGTAGGAACGACGGAAGGACCCGGCACAGGCCGAGTCCTTCCGCGAGCTGGTCGGGCGCTCTGGTCAGCCGGTGTTCTGCAGCCCCGCGGCCACACCGTTGACGGTGAGCAGCAGGAGCCGGCGCAGGTCGTCCGCCTGCTCGGGCGCGGCACCTGTGCGCAGGCCGCGCAGGGCACGCAGCTGCAGCAACGACAACGCGTCGACGTACGGACTGCGCAGCTGGACGGCTCGGCCGAGGATCCGCCGGCGCGACAGGATCGCCTCGCTCTCGGTGATGGCCAGTACCCACTGCCGGGTCAGGGCCATCTCCTCGAGCACCAGCTTCGCCAGGTCGTCGCGGTCGCCGAGCGCCAGGTACCGCTCCGCGATGCGCTCGTCGGTCTTGGCCAGCGACATCTCGACGTTGTCGATCATCGTGGTGAACAGCGGCCACTGGGCGTACGCCTCACGCAACTCGTCCAGGTCGTCGGTTGCCGCCAGCGCGGTGCCCAGGCCGTACCAGCCGGCCAGGTTGATCCGCGCCTGCGACCAGCTGAACACCCACGGGATGGCGCGCAGGTCGTCGAGCGACTCGACCGACAGACCGCGCCGCGCGGGACGCGAGCCGATCGGCAGCAGACCGACCTCCTCGAGCGGCGTGACCTCGGCGAACCACTGCGGGAATCCAGGGGACTTGACCAGCTCGTGGAACCGGGTGCGCGACGACACGTCGAGCTGCGCGGCGAGCGCGGTGAACCGCTCGGTGGCCGCGGAGTTGCGGCGCTCGACCGAGGGCGCCCCGGCCAGGAGCGTCGCCGACGCGACCTGCTCGATGTGGCGGGCGGCGATCACCGGGTCGCCGTAGCGGGCGAAGATGACCTCGCCCTGCTCGGTGAGCTTGAACCGGCCGTCGACCGACCCCGGAGGCTGGGCGAGCAGCGCCCGGTTGGCGGGGCCGCCACCGCGACCCAGGGCGCCACCGCGGCCGTGGAAGAGGGTGAGCACGATGTCGTTGCGACGGGCCCACTCGGTGATGCGGCGCTGCGCGGTGTCGAGCGTCAGCGTGGCGGAGACGGGTCCGACGTCCTTGGACGAGTCCGAGTAGCCGAGCATGACCTCGACCCGGCGGCCGTTCTCCGCGAGCCGGCGCTGCACCTGCGGAAGCGCGAGGGCGCCGTCGAGGATGTCGACCGAGGCCTCGAGGTCCGCGAACGTCTCGAACAGCGGGACCGCGTCGATGACGGGCGCCTCCACACCGGCGAACGCGATCTCGGCCAGCTGGTACACGGCCGCGAGGTGCTCGGCGGACTGGGTGAACGACACGATGTAACGACGGGCGGCGAGGACCCCGTGGCGGCGCTGCACCGCGCCGATGGCGCGGAACGTGTCGATGACCTCGGTCGTGCGCGGCTCCAGGGTGCCGCCGATGCCGTTCTTCGCGAGGTCGGCGAGCGCGCCCTCGTGGACCTGGGAGTGCTGCCGCACCTCGAGCTCGGCCAGGTGGAACCCGAAGGTCTGCACCTGCCAGACGAGCCTCTGCAGGTCGCCGTACGCCGACCGGGTCGCCCCCGCCTCGGCCAGCGAGCGCTGCACGACATGGAGGTCGGCCTCCAGCTCCGAGGCCGCGCCGTACCCGAGGTCAGCGTTCCGCGTCCGCGTCGCCGCGATGCGCTCCGCGAGGAAGTAGACGACGCGACGGTGCGGCTCGTTGGGTGCGTCGACCGCGATCCGGGTCGCCAGCGCCGCGGAGAGGCCCCGCTGGCGCTGCCACAGCGCACCCAGCTCGGCCGAGCCCGGGGTGCCGGACGCGTCGAGGGTGAGGCCGTGCGCGACCTTGCGTGCCGAGGCCTCCAGCTCCAGCAGGGCGTGCTCGGAGGCCATGCCCGCAGCCGTCTCGGTGATCTCCGCCGTGACGTTGGGGTTGCCGTCGCGGTCCCCGCCGATCCAGGTCCCCAACCGTGCGAACGGCCGCACGGCGGGAGCCGTGGTGCCGGCGGCATCGGCCAGCAGCCAGTCGTCGAGTCGCCGGTAGACCTCCGGCAGCACGTCCGCGAGGGTCGCCTCGAAGACGTTGATCACCGTGCGGACCTCGTCCAGCACCGACGGCTTTGCCTCACGCAGCGGGGCGGTGCGCCAGAGCGTGTCGATCTCGGCGAGCAGACGACGGTCGTTCTCCGCCAGCGACATCCCACCCGTGTAGCGCAGGTCGCGCTCGGCGATCAGCTCGGCGATGCGGCGGATGGAGCCGGACACCGCCCGTCGACGGGCCTCGGTCGGGTGCGCGGTGAACACGGGCCGGAACTCCAGCTCCGCGAGACGCTGCCGCGCGACGTCCTCCCCCACCTCGTCCGCCAGCTGCGCGACCGCCGCGGGCAGCGAGTCGTCCGGTGCCAGGTGGTGCGGCAGGAGGTTGGCCTCGCGGTCCCGCAGGACGCGCACGCGGTGGAACTCCTCCGCCGTGTTGGCCAGGTGGAAGTAGCACGTGAACGCCCGCGCGACCTCTTCGGCACGAGCGAGGCTGAACCCGGCGACCAGCTCCTCCGCCTGGGCCAGCGCGTCCGCGTCGGGGCCGTTGTGCGCCCGGATCGCGAGCTCGCGCAGGTGCTCGACGTCGGCCAGCAGATCGTCACCGCCCGCCTCGCGCAGCACCCGGCCGAGGAACTCGCCGAGCACGCGGACGTCGTTGCGCAGCGGCTCGGGCACCTCGTGGCTCACAGGGCTCGCGGCGGTGTCGCTCGGGGGAAGAGGTGCGGTCACGGGCAAAAACTACGGCACGCGGCCGGATCGGGTCCCGCGAGTCCGAGCGATGGGCAGTGTGACGTACTCGACGGATGCCGACGGCGTCCACCAGGCGACCAGCCAGGTCGTCGTGGGAGGTTGTCCCGGTGCGACACATCATCATCGGGACAGGTGCGGTCGGCGGCGTCATCGGTGGGCTCCTGGCGAGCGCGGGCAAGGACGTCGTCCTGGTCGCGCGTGGGCAGCAGCTGGACGCCCTGCGCGGCGGTGGGCTCGAGGTCACGACGGCGGCCGGCACCGTGCTGGTCCACCCGCCCGTCGCCGCGGGACCGCAGGACGTCGACCTGCGCCCCGACGACGTGCTAGTGCTCGCCGTCAAGAGCCAGGACACCGACGCCGCCCTCGATGCCTGGGTGGACCGACCCGTGGCCGGAGGTGGCACGGCCGGCGACCGTCTCGCGCTCGTCTGCGCGCAGAACGGTGTGGACAACGAGCGGGCGGCGCTGCGCCGGTTCGCCACCGTCGTCGCGATGTGCGTCTGGCTGCCCGCCACCTACCTCGAACCCGGCCGTGTCTCGGCCGGCGGGACCCCGGTGCCGGGCGTTCTCACGATCGGCCCGGTAGCGCCGTCCTCTGCCGACGCCGCCGTGCTCGCCGCGTACGCCCGTGACCTGACCGACGCCGGGCTGCGCGCACCCGTGACCGTCGACGTCATGGCATGGAAGTACCGGAAGCTGCTCTCCAACCTCGCGAACGCCGTCGAGGCGCTGTGCGGCACCGCGCGCGACGACGCCGCCGCCGAGCTCGTCTCCCGGGCCGACGACGAAGGCCGCGCGGTGCTCCGTGCCGCCGGGATCGCCGTTCTTGACGAGGCCTCGCACGACGCGGCGCGCGCCGACTTCCGCATGAGCCGCCTGCCGGGCCAGGAGCACGGCGGCGGGTCGTCCTGGCAGTCGCTCGTGCGCGGCACCGGGTCGATCGAGGCTGACCACCTCAACGGCGAGATCGTGCTCCTGGGGCGTCTGCACGGAGTCCCGACCCCCGTGAATGCGGTCCTGCAGCGGCACGCCCGGCACGCAGCCGCCACAGGAGCGACTCCGGGCTCGACCACCGCCGAGGCGCTCCTGAGCGAGTCGAACGCCTGACCTCGTTCTCCGCCAGGTGGCAGTCTCACCTACTGCGGCGTGAGACTGCCACCTGGTTGTCGATCCAGCGGGAGCCGGCACCATCTGTCGACAGGGCTCCCGCGCGCGCCGCTGCGGTGCGGCCGCACGAGTCGCTCGTGCGGCCGCACCGCATCATTCGGTCGGCGTCGTCAGGGCGCCGCCGGAACGGCGATCCAACCGGACCAGGTCGTGCCGAGCGCGTTGGTCGCACCCACTCGGACGTACCAGGGCTGGATGGCCAGGTTCCCCGTGGTGTAGCTGGTCGAGTTCGCCGCTCGGGTCGACGAGCCCGTGACGGTGGAGCCGTTGGCGCTCCACTGGACGGTGTAGGCGCTCTCGTTCGAGACGTCCGGCCAGGTGACCGTGATCTGCTCCCGGGTGTTGGTCGACCGTGCCGCGGTCGCGGCCGGTGCCGGGGCTGCCGGTGCGCTGACCGTGACATCGACCGTGGGGCTCAGGGCGGTGCCCGCGACGTTCACGGCCCCCACCCGGTAGGAGTACGCGGACCCGAGCGACACCGCCGTGTCCGAGTAGCTCTTCGCCCCGGCAGGGAGCGTCGCGATCTGCGACCAGGCTCCCCCGCTCGTCGAGCGCTGCACGACGTAGCCGGTCTCGTTGGTCGCCGCGTCGCTCCACGCCAGGGCCACCCGTGGCCCCGCCTGCAGCGTCGCCGAGAACCCGGTCGGTGCCGCCGGTGCGTTCACGGCCACCGCCGCGGACGCGCTCTGCACGGTCAGGCTCGGGAACTGCCCGCCGTAGCCGACCGCGTTGCGGGCGACCACCCGGTACAGCGCGGGCGCCGTCGCCGACGACGTCGTGTCGGTGGCCGTGCGCACGCCGTGGGTGTTGCCCACGAGCGGCTGCGGCACCGTGCTGACGGTCGTCCACGTCGTCCCGTCCGTGGTGCGCTGGATCTGGAAGTCGGTCTCGGTGATCGACTTGTCAGCCCAGGTCACCACCAGGCGCCGGTTGTTCCCGTTGCCGGTCGTGGTGAACGTCGGTGCGTCCGGTGCGATCGGCGGCAGCGCGAGGCTGACCGGTCGCATCATGTCCATCTCCTCGTGGCTGAGGATGTGGCAGTGGTAGACGTACTCCCACCCGAAGTTCACCAGCTTGTTCGCGATCGGCGTCGTGGGGTTGCCCTGGACGTCGACGTTGTTGAACATCGCGGTGGAGCCCGTCGGCATCATCGGGTTGAGCGCCCGCACCGAGTTCGGCACCTCGAACGGCACCTTCGGGATGATCGGCCGCAGCGCGACGATCGTGTCCTCGAGCGGCGCGATCCGGACGGTGTCCTTCCAGCCCAGCTCGTTCGGATCAGGCGGGATGATGATGTTGTCCCACGTCACCCGGTTGAGCACCTGCACGTCGTAGAGGTGGAAGTGGATCGGGTGGGTGTCGACGCCGTTGTGCGTGAACCGCCAGATCTGCATCCCGTCCGACGTCGACGACACGGGCGTCACCTTGACGTCCGCGCTCGGGAGCGCGGTGCCGTCGATGATCTCGGTCGCCGGGTTGACGTACGGGTACAGCGTGACGTTCTGCGCCCCCGGTGTCGGAGGTTGCGCCTCGACGCCGAGGTTGGCCTGCATGCGGCCGAACTCGTCGAACGTGGTCGCGTTCATCTCGTCGTGGATCGCCTTGGGCTGCAGCGTGACCGACGACTTCGTCGCCTGGCCGCGCAGCGTGTTGAACCCGAACGCCGTCGTGTCGTTGACGCGGACCAGGCCGTCGCACTTCTGCAGCGGCGAGCCCTTGGCGTTGCAGTTGCTGCTCGCGGCGAACGACGACCCGTACGCGCTGTTGTACGCGGCCTGGCCGACGATCACGGGGTGCTGCCCGGACTCGAACACGCCGGTGCCCTGGGCGTTGTGCTTGAACGCCGCCTGCAGCTTGACGAGGTCGAAGGCCGGAGCCGGATCGACCGCCGCGATCGTCACCTGCATGACGGTGCGGGTGTTGGGTCCGTACCCGGGCAGGATCTCCGGGGCGCCGACCGGGCTGAGGTCGGGAGCGCCGGTGTAGTAGTCGTACGACGGCACACGGGCCGGGAAGGCGGCAGGTGCGTCGTTGTACAGGATGAGCGTGCGACCCGCGAACTTGGAGAAGTCCACGATGACGTCCGCGCGCTCCGCGGGAGCGAGCAGCAGGGAGTGCTTGTCCACGTTGCCGACGTCGAATCGCGTCGGGTCGGTGATCCAGGTCGTCGGCTGCTGCCCGTCGATCACCGTCGGAGCCGGCAGGAAGCCGCCCTCGCTGGCGATCTGCACCCAGTCAGGCCCGGCGGCGCTGTTGTTCGCGTCCACCGGGGTCGGGAAGACCACCGGGTCGGTCTGCGCCGCCGCGAGCAGTCTCGCGTCGAGAGCCACCTCGGTGGTCCCGTCACCCTGCGTCGGGTCGGCCACGTACCACTGGAAGTTGAAGAACCGGTCGTTCGCCGCGTTGAGGACACGCATCCGGTAGGTCTTCGGGTCCAGCGTCACCGTCGGGTACGCCACACCGTTGACCAGTGGTGTGTCGTTGAACTGCTCCATGCCCACCGAGATGTTCGGTGTGCCGGGGATCAGCTCGGGCTCGCAGAACGGGTCCGTGTCGTACTGCCAGGTCGACGGCACGTCCAGGTCGCACGTGGGTTCGTAGTACGGGTTCTTGATCGGCCCGTACGTCGTGTCCCCGGCCGGCGGCCAGAACCACGGTCCGTACATCCACCGTCCGTACGCGCTCATGCCCGACGGGTCGCCGGGGTTCTGCGCGGGCATGTACACGTGGTGGTACCAGAAGCTGCCCTTCGTGCCCCAGCGGTCGGTGTCCCACGTCGGGTCCTGCGCGGCGAGCTGCTCCGGGCCGGGCACGAACGTCCTGTCCTGGACGATGAGCGGGAGCGTGTCACCGGCGCCGGGGATCGTCCCCGCGTCGACCAGCGCACGCTCGGTCGGGTCGGTGATCGTGTACCCCGCGGCCTCGCCGGCGTACACGTTGAGGCGGGTGATGCCCCACGAGTGGTCGTGGTAGAACATCAGCCGCGCACTCTGCTGGTTGGTGTAGTAGAAGGTCTGGCAGCCGTCGTCGGCCGCGGTGCAGCCCACCTCGGCCATGTCGGGGACCTCACTGACGCTGACCCCCTGCGGCCAGCCGGTCGACTCCTGTGCAGGAGTGATCCACTGGTGCGGCGTGCCGTCGCTGATCCACGGCGTGATGCCACCGTGCAGGTGCAAGGTGGCGCGGTTGTCCGCGAAGCAGCTCTCCGGCTTCGGGTCCTGCGAGCACTCCGGGTTGCGCACCGAGTCGACGACCGATCCGTCGTCGGTCGGTGCCGCCATCGCCATCGGGCCCATGCCCGAGCCCATCAGACTGCTGTCGGTCGGCAGGAACAGGTCGCCGTCCGAGCCCGTGGGAAGCAGGTTGCGGAAGACGATCCGCACGGGGCGGTCCTTGGTGGCCGCGATGATCGGGCCGAGGTACTGCGGGCTCGTCACGGCGAGGTACTGGTTGCCGTTCGCATCGGTCGCGGGGACCGAGGTGCCGTCCAGCAGCTCGTTGACCAGCGGGAAGTGCTGGCTCACGGCGGCGTTGGCGGCCGTCTCGAGCTGCACGTAGCCGCGCACGAGCGTCGGTGGCAGGTCCGCGTTGAAGACCGTCCGGTACTGCACGAGCCCGATGACGTACTCGTCGGCCTCCTGGGCGGTGCCGTAGGTCTTCGGCTCCGGGACGGCGACCGGCAGGAACTTGGCCGACGGGTCGGACGGGCATCCTGCAGCGGCCGGGTCGCACGGGAGCGGCAGCGCGTCCTGGAACTTGCGCATGCCGACCGTGAGATAGCCGCTGCCCGGGCTGGTCACCTCGATGCCGGTGACGGCACCGATGGACGTCCGTGCGCTCGCTGCCGCACCCGAGCCGGTGCCGACGGGGTCGCTCACGACCACGGTCGGCGCACTCGTGTAGTCGGCGCCCAGCTCGTCCGGCGTCACCGCGACCAGCGCGAGCGTGGATCCGACCTGGGCGGGAGTCGCCCCGGCGATGGGATCGAAGATCGTCCCGTTGTGGATCGCCACGCCGGGCGCGCTCGTGTAGCCCGAACCCGCCTCGTCGACGACGACAGCGGTGATGGTTCCGGCGGCGTCCATGCCGTCGACCGCGTCGCCGTTGGCGATCATCGGGACGTGCCCCTTCGCCTGCGTGCCGTCAGGCAGCGCGGGCAGGTCGAACTCGACGGTCGGCATCGTGTATCCCGCGCCGCCGTCCGAGATCGTGACCGCGTCCACGCCGCCCGAGGCGGTCGCGGCAGCCCCCGAGCCCCCGCCGTCCGAGACAGTCACCGCGAAGCCGGAGTAGCCGGCGCCCGCGCCGTCCACCACGTACCGGGTCACCGTGCCGGTGCTCGCGATCGTCGCCACTGCGGTCGCCGTGCCGTCGCCACCTGAGATGGTCACCTGGGGGGCGACCGTGTACCCGCTGCCGGGCGCGGTCACCTCCACGGCGGAGATCCCGCCCGAGACCGGGTCGACCGTGGCGGTCGCCGCAGCATCCGCACCGTCACCGGCGATGGCGACGGTCGCTGCGGGGAGCGTGAAGGGGCTGTTGGCCCAGTTGGGCCACGGCCCGAAGTAGTGCGGGACCGTCGAGGCGTCCGTGGGGCCCGACGGGAGCGCCGCGGGCACGACGGGTGCGGCGCCGAGCGCTCCGGTGGGGCCGGCCGGAAGGATCATGGCGGCGACGACGACAGAGAGCGAGAGCGAAGCGAGCACCGCGCGGGGGCGATGGGGACGTCGTCGCAGATTCCGACATCGGGACTGCGCGACCAGTTGCGTTGACATGAGATTCCTTCCACCCGCCGGACTCCCGGGGTCGTCTGGACTCCGGGCCGTTGCCCCACGCCTCCGTGGGCTCAAGTGATCGGTGGGCGCACACGCGCCCGCCGATGGACGCTCTCGGACTGCTGTTCAGTTGATGCCAGACCTACCCGGTTTGTCCTGGTTGCTGGTACGGACGAAAGTCCCTACCGGCCTCTTGCATCGCGTCGCGCCCTGATCGGCGCGCCAGCCGCCGAGCAGCACTCCGGGACGCGGCCGATCACACCGGGAGGCGCGTCTGAGCAGGTGGCGAGCATGGCGGACCGGTCGCCGAGGGGGTCGAGGGCCGGTTTGCCCCCGACTCGGGGCGTTGCAGTGCGAGAACGTCTGGGCGGCGACGGGCAGGTTTCACCCGCGGGTTCGTCATGGCCCGTGGCCCGACGCCCGGCCGAGCGTCACCCGGTCGGGTGACCAGACTGCGGCCTCACCCTCACAGGGTCAGAAGGGGGGCCCCCAAGCGAACACGCCGTCCGGCCCGAGGTGCGCCGGCAGCACGTCGAGCACCCAGGCAGGGTCGATGGGCCCGTACACGTGCGGGTAGAGCTCGCCGTTGCCGCCGTCCTCGAACCGGACCTCGGTGCCGGCGGCCGTGATCGTGCGGGTCTCCAAGCGCAGGACGCACAACTCGTCGCGGTCGCCCGCGAAGACGAAGGCGGCGACCGCGGGCAGCTGCGCGCGCGACGACGCGTGGATGAACGCGACATCCTCGTAGGTGCGGCCCCTGGTCGACCAGCGGTAGCTGCCGGCCGCCCGGGCCGCGTCCCAGTCCGACCGGCGCGTGATGTGCAGGATCTCCACTCTCGGGACGGTACCCGCGGCCACCGTGAGCGGTGCCCTCCATGGCGTACCGGACCGGCACCATCGACGCGAGCCGACGTCAGCTACCCGGCAACGGCGCGTCTGGAGGGATGCGGAAGCTTGCTAGAGCAGCGACCGGTAGAGGTGCTCGATCTCGGGCACCGAAGCCTCCCGGGGGTTGCCGCCGGCGCAGACGTCCTCGAAGGCCGCCTTGGCCAGCGCGGGAATGTCCGCCTCGGTCGCACCCACCGCGCCGAGGGACGTCGGGTTGCCCAGGTTTCGGGTCAGCGCCGCGACGGCGTCGACTGCCGCCCCACGAACCTCGTCGAGCGGCATGGTGTGCGCACCGGCGACGCCGAACGCGGCGGCGATGTCGCGGTACTTCTCCCCGCTGGCCGGTGCGTTGAACGCCATCACCGGCGCGAGCAGGATCCCGTTCGCCACGCCGTGCGGCGCCGAGTAGAAGGCGCCGAGCGGGTGCGCCATGGCGTGCACCAGACCGAGGCCGACGTTGGAATAGCCCATGCCGGCGACGTACTGCGCGAGCGCCATCCGCTCGGCAGCCAGCTCGTCGCCTTCGGCGGCGGCTGCCAGAGACGTGGCGATGACCTGGATCGCCTTGAGGTGGAACAGGTCCGACAGCTCCCAGGCACCCTTGGTGACGTAGCCCTCGATGGCGTGCGTCAGGGCGTCCAGGCCGGTGGCGACCTTGAGAGCGCGGGGGGCCGAGGACATCATCTCCGGATCGACCACGGCCAGCACGGGGATGTCGTGCGGGTCGACACAGACGAACTTGCGCTGGCGCTCGACGTCGGTGATGACGTAGTTGATCGTCGTCTCCGACGCCGTGCCGGCCGTGGTCGGGATGGCGACGATCGGAACGGACGGTCGTGTGGTCGCGGCGACGCCCTCGAGCGAGCGGACGTCGGAGAACTGGGGGTTGGCCGTGATGATCCCGATCGCCTTGCACGTGTCCTGAGGTGAGCCGCCGCCGACGGCGACCAGCACATCCGCGCCCGATGCCGCGAGCGCAGCGACGCCAGCCTGCACGTTCTCGATCGAGGGGTTCGGCTCGACGTCGCTGTAGATCTCGTAGGGGAAGTCCGCCGCGTCGAGCAGGTCGGTGACGCGCACGGTCACGCCCCGCTCGATGAGGACCTTGTCCGAGACCACCAGCGCCTTCGTGAATCCTCGCCTCGCGAGCTCATCGGGGACCACCTCGATCGAGCCCGGGCCGAAGTACGCCGTCTGGTTCCAGATCATCCGATGCGCCATCGCACGCCTCCGCTTCTCCACCGTCGTCGGTGACGCGGTGAATCGATTCATTGCGTTCCAGTCTGCGAGCCTGGCCTCTTGTCCTCCAGGGTCCAAGGTCCCGAGCGCGGGCCATCGATAGGCAGACCCGCGCAGCCACGTACCCTCTACTCGTTCCCCGCACCGCCCGCCACGACGCGCGTGCCCGAGCCACCGCGGGGTTCGAGGTGAGTCCATGTCCCACGCCCCGGCCGCCGGCCGCGGGTGGCGCACACCCGCGATCGTGTACGGGGCCGCCGCGACCGCTTACGTCGTCGCCGTCACGCATCGCACGGCGCTCGGCGTCGCGGGCATCGAGGCGACCCGGCGGTTCGGACTCAGCGCGACCGGTCTCGCCGCGTTCTCGGTCGTGCAGCTCTCGGTGTACGCCGCGATGCAGATCCCCGCGGGCCGGCTGCTCGACCGGTTCGGGCCGCGCGCGCTGATCGCGACGGGGTCGCTCGTCATGGCGTCGGGGCAGCTGGTGCTCGCGCTGGCGCACGACGTGCCGACGGCCCTGCTCGCCCGCGTGCTCATCGGCGCCGGCGACGCAGGCATCTTCATCAGCGCGCTGCGCGTCGTGGCGGACTGGTTCCCGCCGCGGCGAGTCCCGGTGATGGTGCAGGTCACGGGGATCATCGGGCAGTCGGGTCAGCTGGTGGCGGCGATCCCCGTCGCCTTCCTCCTGCACGCGCACGGGTGGACCGCCACCTTCGGGACCCTCGCGGTCGCCGGCCTGCTCGCGTCGGCCGGCGCATTCGTCGGGATCCGCGACGCCACACCACGCAGCCGCGGCCCGAGCGCGCAACGGTTCGGCCCGGCCGTCCGCCGCACCGTCCGGACCGCCGGCACACGCCTCGGGTTCTGGAGCCACTTCGCGACGCCGTTCAGCGCGAACGTCGTCGGGATGCTGTGGGGCGTGCCGTTCTTCCTCTCGGCGCAGGGCTGCACACCGGCGCAGGCGAGCCTGCTGCTGACCGCCCTCACCCTGTCGGCGATGGCGACCGGCCCGATCGTCGGGCGCCTCACGGCCCGGCACCCGCTACGGCGCTCGTGGATCGTGCTCGGCTCGTGCAGCCTGACAGCTGCCGCGTGGGTCGCGCTGCTGCTGCCGTCGACCCCGCGACCGATGTGGCAGCTTCTCGTCTTCGTCGTCGTGATCGGCGCCGGCGGACCCGCGTCGCTCGTCGGCATGGACTTCGCACGCACCTGGTCCCCCGCCTCGACGCTCGGCACCGCCAGCGGTTTCGTCAACACCGGCGGCTTCATCTCGACGATCAGCTCGGTGCTCGCCGTCGGTGTGGTGCTGCAGCTCGTGTCCCCGCCGGGCGCGACGACCTACACGCTCGATGCCTACCGCCTCGCGTTCACCGTGCTCGCCGTCCCCTGGGCCGTCGGGGTCGCCGGCGTGCTGCGCAGCCGCCGCCTCACCCGCGCGGACATGCGTGCCGCCGGCGTCGTCGTGCAGCCGATCAAGCAGGTGCTGCGGCGCGGGCGCTCGGGCTCCGACAAGACACTGTGATTCGTCGTCGGTATCCCTGACGGCAGGGCCGGAAGGCCCTGGTGGCGCAGGTCAGCGACCCGCGAGCCTTCGGTTGGAGTACCACGCCAACAGAATCGGGGAACTCGTGCTGACGCCCGCGACCGCCTGGACCGCCCTCTCCTCGGCGGGTTCGCCGCCCGGAACAGGGTCAGGGGGCGAGGCGAACCTCGTGCTCCCGGACCTCGGCACGGTGAGCGTGATGGGGGGCGTCTCCGGACGGCTGCTGCTCGGGCTCGGGCTCGTCGTCTGCGTGCTCGGTCTCGGCTTCGGGATGCTCGCGTTCGTCCAGCTGCGTCGGCTGCCCGTGCACGCGTCGATGCTCGAGGTCTCCGAGCTGATCTACTCGACCTGCAAGGCGTACCTGGCCAAGCAGGGGCAGTTCCTGATGATGCTGTGGGCGTTCATCGCCGCGGTGATCGTCGTGTACTACCGGTTTCTCATCGACTTTCCGTGGGGCCGCGTCGCCATCGTCATCGCGTTCAGCCTGCTCGGCATGGCCGGCTCCTACGCCGTCGCGTGGTTCGGCATCCGCGTCAACACGTTCGCGAACTCGCGCACCGCGTTCGCCGCGCTGCGGGGCGGTCCGTTGCCCGTGCACCGGATCCCGCTGAAGTCCGGCATGTCGATCGGCATGGTGCTGATCAGCCTCGAGCTGCTGATGATGCTGGTCATCCTGCTGTTCCTCCCGCGCGAGATCGCCGGCGCGTGCTTCATCGGCTTCGCGATCGGCGAGTCGCTGGGCGCGGCCGCGTTGCGCATCGCGGGCGGCATCTTCACCAAGATCGCGGACATCGGCTCCGACCTGATGAAGATCGCGTTCAAGATCAAGGAGGACGACGCCCGCAACCCCGGCGTCATCGCGGACTGCACAGGTGACAATGCGGGTGACTCGGTGGGCCCCAGCGCCGACGGGTTCGAGACCTACGGCGTGACCGGGGTCGCACTCGTGACATTCGTGCTGCTGGGCGTCCACGACCCGTTCGTCCAGGCCACCCTCCTGGTCTGGATGTTCGCCCTGCGCGCGGTCATGATCGTCGCGTCGGCCGTCGCCTACCTGGCCAACGACGCGTGGGTCCGGCGGCAGTACAGGACCGCGACCCGGATGAACTTCGAGACGCCGCTGACCTCGCTCGTGTGGATCACCTCGGGCATCTGCATCGCAGCGACCTACGCGACGACGTATCTGATCCTCGGCACCGGCCCGACCGCGAGCCACTGGTGGGTCTTCGCGACCATCGTCGCCTGCGGCACGCTCGCCGGTGCCGTGATCCCCGAGCTGGTCAAGGCGTTCACGTCCACCGGCAGCCGTCACGTGCGCGAGGTCGTGATGAGCTCGCGTGAGGGCGGACCGTCGCTCAACATCCTCTCGGGCCTCGTCGCGGGCAACTTCTCCGCCTACTGGCTCGGGATCACCATCGTCGGCCTCATGGGCGGCGCGTACCTGCTGTCGGGAATCGGGCTGTCCGCGCTCATGCTCGCGCCCGCGGTCTTCGCGTTCGGCCTGCTCGCGTTCGGCTTCCTGGGAATGGGTCCGGTGACGATCGCGGTCGACTCGTACGGTCCCGTGACCGACAACGCGCAGAGCGTCTACGAGCTCTCGATGATCGAGGAGATCGACGGCATCGAGGCCGAGCTCTCGCAGGACCACGGGTTCGCGCCCGAGTGGGACCACGCCAAGACGATGCTCGAGGAGAACGACGGCGCCGGCAACACGTTCAAGGCGACCGCCAAGCCCGTGCTCATCGGCACCGCCGTCGTGGGCGCAACCACGATGATCTTCTCGATCATCATGGGCCTGACCGACGGCCTGACCACGGGCCTGCAGAACCTGTCACTGCTGCACCCGCCGTTCCTGCTCGGCCTGGTGATGGGCGGCGCGGTGATCTTCTGGTTCACCGGCGCCTCGATCCAGGCCGTGACCACGGGCGCCTACCGCGCGGTCGAGTTCATCCGCACCTCCATCCGGCTCGACGGCGTGACCAAGGCGAGCGAGGCCGACTCCCGGCGGGTCGTGGAGATCTGCACCCAGTACGCGCAGCAGGGCATGCTCACGATGTTCCTCGGCGTGTTCTTCGCGACCCTCGCCTTCGCGTTCGTCGAGCCGTACTTCTTCATCGGCTACCTGATATCCATCGCCATATTCGGCCTCTACCAGGCGTTCTTCATGGCGAACGCCGGCGGGGCCTGGGACAACGCGAAGAAGATCGTCGAGATCGACCTGCACGCGAAGGGGACGGCCCTGCACGAGGCGACGATCATCGGCGACACCGTCGGCGACCCGTACAAGGACACGTCCTCGGTCGCGCTCAACCCGGTGATCAAGTTCACGACGTTGTTCGGACTGCTCGCCGTGCAGCTCTCGGTCCAGCTCGTCGACGACGGGATGCACACCCTCGTCGCGTGGTTGGCCGCGATCTTCTTCCTCGCGTCACTCGTCTTCGTCTACCGCTCCTTCTACGGCATGCGGATCCAGTCGACCCTCTCCGACGGCGATGCGCCGGCAGAGCCGGGGGACGACGGTGACGGCACGCCCGACGTCGTCGACGTCCGCGACGCGACGACCACCGGCGACCACCGCCTCGTCGAGACGATGGCGGGTGACCGGTGAAGATCGCGATCAACTACCCCGACGCCCGCGTCGGTTCCGACGGGCACGTCGCGGACCACGACGCCGGCTCGACCTTGGTGAGGCGCCTGCTTCGGATCTTCCCCGGTTCGGCACTGATCGGCGACGTCCCTCGCAGCTGCGTGGGCTTCGCCGTCCGCCCGCTCGAGCTCGTCGACCCGTCCGAGACCGTCGTGATCAACATGGCAGCTCTCGAGTCCACGAGCATCTGGCGGACCCTGGCGCGCTCAGGACGCGAGCCGAAGATCATGAACTTCGTCTGGAAGAACGCGTCGAACCTCAACCACCCCGTCGAGCGGGCGGGCATCGCGCTGTCCTGCGCACTGTTCCCCACCTTCGCCAACTCCGAGCGGACCGCGGGCGAGGTCCAGGAGATGATCGACCGCTGGACGATCCCGGCGATCGCGGAGAAGGCCGAGGTGTCGTGGGTGAACCTCGGCATCAGGCTCGACCACGTGCTCCCGCGGCGTGACCCCGACGTTCCCGTCGTGCTCTACCCGGCGATCTACCTGTCCGAGCGCAAGCAGCCGCAGGTGTTCCTCGACGTGGTCGAGCGGCTGGCGCGCCGCACTCCCCTGCGCGTCGAGGCCCGGCTGCACGAGTCGCACCTTGCGTCGGAGGCGGCGATGCGCCTCTCGCTGCGCAGCTGGGCCTGGGTCGGCCCTCTCACCGCGACGCGTGAGGACTACTGGGCGGCACTCGCCCGCACGACCGCGTTCCTGGCGACCGCGACCGACGAGTCCTACGGCCTGGAGTACATCGAGGCGCTCGTCGCCGGCGCGGTCGGCGTCCTGCCCGACCGTCCGTGGGCTCGTGCAATCCTGCCGGCCGGCTACCCGTTCCTGTACGGCACGACCGCAGAGGCCGAGGCGATGCTTCTGCGGGCAGTCACCGAGCCGGACGTATGCCGTCGGGAGGCCGATGCGGCCGCAGGCGGGAGCTTCGCGCAGTGGCTGCGCGCGCGGCACAGCGACGACCGGTTCGATGCGGCCATCGTCGAGCAGGTCGAGCGCTGGTTCGGCGCCTAGGCCGACCTGCGCAGGCGGTCACGCGCGAAGGCAGCTCGGGGGGACGGCTTCGAGGGCGCCCGGGCGCACATCCGCCGGCTCGTCCGCGCGCGGCCTCGTCGCGAGCACCAGTCCGACGGCAGCCGCCACCACCACCAGTGCGGCAGGCACGGGCAACGCTCCGGCCCCCGCCCTGTCGACGACCACGCTGCCGAGCGCGGCTCCCACGGCGATACCGCCGTTGAAGACCACGGGGATGACGCTCCCGGCGGTGCTGCGGTGCTCTGACCCGGCGACCCGCATCATGAGCGTCTGAGCGAGCGGCGGGATCGTGCCCGTGGTGAGACCCCACACGACGAGCACCAGGAGCCCGGCGACCGGACGGCCGCCGACGACCGTGAGGGCGAGCAGCGACACCGCCACCAGAGCGGTCGCCGCGACGAGCACCTCAGCGGTCCGCCAGTCCCCCACCCGCCCGACAAGCACGAGCCCGACGGCCGAGGCCGCCCCGAACGCGAACAGTGCCCCGCTCACGCCGCCGGGGAGCTCGGCGGCGGCGTCGGCTACCAGCCGGGTGACGAACGTGAACGCGGCGAAGTGTCCGACGAGCGCGAGCCCGACGAGACCCGCCACCAGGAGCACTGGACGCAGCTGCCCAGGTGCCGGCACGGCGGCGGCGTCCTCCGGCCCGGCCGCACCAGCCGGGCTCGTGGGACCCACCGCGCTCGCGGCCGTCGTCGCCACGACCATCCGCACGAGCACCGCCGCCACCACTCCGAGCAGCGCCAGTGCCCCGAACGCCACGCGCCAGTCCCACCCGCGGGCGATGACGCTGGCAAGCGGCACGCCGACGACCGTGCCGAGGGTCGCACCGCCCAGCACGACCGACACGGCCGTGCCGAGGTGCCGCGACGCCACGATGTCGGCGGTGTGCGCGTTGACCGTCGCCCACAGCAGCCCGCACACGGCGGCGCCGAGCAGGCGCCCGGCTACGGCGACCTCGTGGGTGGGGGCGACGGCGGTGATCGCGGACGCGGCGGCGAACACCACGAGCGCCGCAGCGACGACCCCACGCCGGTCCCACCGGCGGGTGAGCCGGACCAGCGGGAACGTCGTGAGGACGACCGTCGCGGCCCACAGGGAGACGAGAAGCCCGGTGCGTGCCTGGGTGACGCCGAGGTCGGCACTCATCTGCGGCAGGACCGCCGTGGGGAGCATCTCCCCGGTGACCATGACGAACGTCGCCCCACCGAGGACGACGAGGCTCGGCCACGGGAGACCCGTGCGGATGCCGGTCGGTGCTGTCCGGGTGACCTCCATGCCTGTGACGCTAGACTTTGACATCAGTGTGAAGGTCAAGGGGATCGGAGGAAGATCGTGAAGATCGGTGAGCTGTCCCGCCGTACCGGCGTCTCCACCCGGCTGCTGCGGTACTACGAGGACCAAGGGCTCATCGCCCCGGCCCGCACCACCAACACGTACCGCACCTACGACGAGCGTGACGTCGAACGCGTCCTGCACGTGGTCGGCCTCGTGCGCGCCGGCGTGCCGACCCGGCTGGCCAAGGTGCTGCTCGACCTCGAGGAGACCCAGGCCAAGGACGTCGCGGCGTCCTGCCCGCGGCAGGTCGCCGAGATGCTCGCCGACGAGCTCACCGGGCTCGACGAGCGGATCGCGTGCCTGACGAAGAGCCGCCAGACGCTGTTGGACTACCTGCGACAGACCGAGTACGCGGCCACGATCCTGGAGGACGCTCGCGCGCACGGTGTGCTCCCGCAGCCGGTCAGCAACCCCGTCTAGGTGCACCTAGCACTCCGCTCGCAGAGCACCTGTCGCTGGTGCGGAGGCGCAGCAACCCGCGCGCTACGGCCTGGGAGCAGGTCGTACAGCATCGTCGACTCGACGTGAGGTGGCTGCCCAGCATTCAGCGGGGGCGGCGACGCTGGGCCACACCGGCGGTGGCCCGCGAGGGGCCACCGCCGGTCGTGCGTGGAGCGCTCAGGGGTTGACGAGCGCTCTCCGGACGACGTCGACGACCGCGGTCACCGGACCGTGCTCGGCGGTGGTGCCGGCGACGACGAACTGTCCGGGGGTGGCCGTCGCGCCGGCGGGGACCGCGTTCCAGGTCACGGGCACCGCGTGGAGCGTGTTGTCGGCGTCGAGGACGTCGACGGTCGCCGGCAGCTCGAGCGCGCCCGAGGTGCGGATCGTCCGGTAGACGGTGTCGGCGACCACGAACTCGGCGTCGCTGGCCTCGTAGACCTCGATCGTCTCGTGGAACGTGAGCACCGGCCAGGCGCTGCTCGACCAGTCGATCATCTCCTGCCAGTTCGCAGGCTCCCAGACCAGGACGCCGGCGCCGCGGTTGTCGGGCAGGTCGTTCGCGATCCGGAAGACGTCCTGGAGGAAGAGGCCCGCGCCCTCCGCGGTCTTGGGGTAGGGCGAGTTCGGGACCGGGAGGCCGTCCCAGTCGTTCGACTGGTGCGACGTCTCGGCGATCTCCATCGCGTAGCCCGGGTGGGCCGCGGCGACCTGGTGCAGGTTCGCCTCGTAGTGCTCAGGCGTCCCGTGCCACTCGGGGTAGTAGGAGTGCGCGATGACGTCGATGTCCTGGCCCTTGGCGTTGAGCCGGGTGAGGAACTGGTCCCAGAACTCGAGCGTCTTGTCGACCCGCCCGTTGTCGATGATCACGTGGGTCTCGACCTGGATGTCCTCGCCGTGAGCCGCCGAGACGTCCCGGACGGCCGCGATGCCTGACGCCTGGAGGGTGGTGAACCGGTCCCAGGCGGCGTCGTAGGCGGCCTGCTCGGCCGGGTCGTCCGAGCCCCAGTAGTCCCACAGCAGGGCGCCGCCGGGCTGCGAGACGAACGACGGGTCGTGGTTGAAGTAGCACGTGCCGCACCACGCCGCGTCGTCGAACCAGGGCTGCGGACGCTCGCTCCCCCACATGAACCCGTTGATGAGCTCGTTGCCCACCGCGACCTTGTCGGGAGCGGTGCCCTGCGCGACGAGCGCGTCCACGGTCGCGTACGTGTAGTCGTAGACCGCCTGGGTCAGCTCCTCGAAGGGCAGCTCGTGCCAAGCCGTGGGCTTCGCCTGCTTGCTCGGGTCGGCCCACGAGTCGGCGTAGTGCAGGTCGATGCCCAGGCCCATGCCCTGCTCGACGACCTTGCGCGCCACGTCGAGGGTGCGCTCCGGGCTCTGGTACGCGGGCTCGAGGTACTCGCCCGTCTTCTCGTCACGCGGGTCGTTGAAGACGCGCAGGCGGATGTACTCCATGCCGGCGTCGGCCGCCGCCTCGAGGATCGGCACCGGCTCGGCGCCCTCGTCCACGACGTAGGTCAGGCCCTGTGCGTCGTTCTGGTCGGCGTACGAGATGTCCGCGCCGAGCACGACGTCGTCGCGCAGGTAGTTCCAGACGGACAGCTCGCTGATGCCGGCGACGGCGCCCGGCGAAGCGTCGATGACGGTGACGCGCAGGAAGGCGATCCCCGGGTGCGCGACGAGGTGCTCCTCACCGCGACCCGGCTGGTCGTTCGCCGAGCGGTCGACGAGGGTCTGCCAGGTGTCCCCGTCGCCGGATGCCTCGACCACGTACTGGTAGGTGCCGTGAGCGTCGGGGAAGACGAGGCCGATCTTCCGGATGTTGTCGTACGCACCGCCGAGGTCGAGGACGAGGCTGTGCGGACGCTCGCCGCGCGTGGTCCACGCGGTCGCCGGATCGCCGTCGACGGCCAGTCCCGCAGCAGCCTGCGCCGCGGTGGCGCTCACCGTGACCCAGGGTTTCGCGGCGAGGTTGCTGCGGACAGGTGCGAAGTTGACCAGGCCGTCGGGTTCCTCGGCCGGGGCGGCGCCTGCGCTGCCGAGGACGAGGGCTCCTGCGGCGAGAAGGGCGAGGGTGGAGGTTCGGCGTCGGCTGATCGGCTGCATGGGACGTCCTTGTCTCATTGGGGTGTGCACGTGCACAGCACAGAGCGACGGTACGAGCGCAGGAGAGGAAGCGTCAAGATCGCGCGTGCATCCGGCAGTGGGTGGGAGCGTGCACAGTCTTCTCCCTCTCAGGGCCCCGAGCAGGCGGATCGCTCTGAGGACAGTGCGACGTCGAGGAGACGCCTGTCGTGCAGATCGACCACTGGGCGGCTGGGACCGGCCGTCGGCGTGATCCCGCTCGTCAGGAACGGGTCGAAGCAACCGGCCCTGTGCTGGCGCGCACGACGAGCGAGGTCGGCAGCGTGACGGCGGCCGGCTCTCCGCCCTCGACGAGGTCGATCAGCAGCCGCACCATCTCGCCGGCGATCCGTTCTAGCGGCTGACGCATGGTGGTGAGCGGCGGGTCGAGCGTCGCTGCGAGCCCGGAGTCGTCGAAACCTCCGACCGCGACGTCCTGCGGGACGCGTCTGCCGGCCTCGCGGAGCACCTGCAGGGCACCCGCAGCCATCAGGTCGGAGGCCACGAAGACCGCGTCGATGTCGGGCCGGCGCTCGAGGAGCGTCCGCATCGCTGCCGCGCCACCGTCGCGCGAGTAGTCGCCGTGAGTCACGAGCGACCCGTCGTAGAGCGACCCGAGCTCGTCGCGGTAGCCCTCGAGGCGGAGCCTGCCCCCGGGGGTGTCCAGGGGTCCGGAGATCGTCGCGATCCTGGTGCGGCCGAGGTCGAGCAGGTGCCGCGTCATCCGCCGCCCGCCGCCGAGGTCGTCGGCGGCGACGTAGCCGAGGCTGCCCTCGAAGCCGAGCGGGATGCCGCAGGAGATCATCGGGATGCCCTGCCGCACCAGCGCCGCGAGCAGGGGGTTGCCGCTGTGCGACGAGATCGCGAGGACGCCGTCGACGTGCCCGGCGCCGACGTAGGACGAGACCTGCTTCTGCTCTTCGGGGGTCCCCGCGACCATCAGCAGGAGCGGCATGCCGCGTGCGGCCAACGCCTGGGCGGCTCCCCGCAGAAGGATCGAGAAGTTCGGGTCCTCGAAGAGCAGGTGCTGAGGTTCGGTGAGCAGGAACGCCACCGAGTTCGACCGTCCGGTGACCAGCCTGCGGGCGTGCGGGTTGGCGGAGTAGCCGGTGGTCCGGATCGCCTTCTCGACGGCCGCGAGCGAGTCCGGGGACACCCAGCGCCCACCGTTGATGACACGCGAGACGGTGCCCCGGGACACGCCGGCCGCAGCCGCGACGTCACGGATCGTCGGGCGTTTGCGCGGCGCGGTCGTCGGTCCCATCGCACGAGACTCTAGGGGAACGGGGTCCACAGAGAGCGCCTTGGCCGCGCTGGCGGCGAGGTCGACCGTTCGGTACCCCTGAAGGGTGAGGGACAGCAGTGCGAGGGGACCGATCGAGAGCAGCGCCCCCGCGATCACTGACGTGTGCGTAGCCGGCCGGGACGTTGACGTCTCGGCCTAGAGCGTGGGCCGCTCGGCGGACGAGAAGGCCACGGCCACCTCCGTCCTCGACCTGAACCCACGTTTGCGAAAGACGCTCGCGAGGTGGTGCTCGACCGTCCGAGGACTGAGGAAGAGCGCCGCGGCCACCTCGCGGTTGGACAACCCCCTGGCCACCAGCATCGCGACCCGGGACTCCTGGGACGTGAGCGCCTCCGGGGCCGTTCCGCGGTCCCGTCGGACCGAGATGCCGGTCGCAGCGAGCTCGTCCGCGGCCGCACGCTCCCAGGCCGTCAGGTCCATCGTGGCGAATGCCTCGAGGGCTGGACTGAGCTGTGCCCGAGCGGCCACCCGATGCCCGGCGCGACGCAGGGCCGAGCCGTACAGCAGTCGCGTCCGGGCCTCCTCGAACGCCTCGAACGCCTCGGCGTGCGCGACGAGTGCGGCCTCGTAGCTCGTCACTGCCGCCTCCAGATCGACGGCGACGAGCGCTGCGCAGCGTGCGACGAGCGCGAGGGAGAGCGGCGACGCCCCCGGCGGAGTGGCCGTGGCGAAACGCTCGGCCAGGGCGGTGGCGTCGTCGGTGCGTCCGAGCGCCAGGTACGCCTCGACGAGAGTGGGCGCGACACCGAGCGGCTCGCCGCCGGCGCCGATGCCGCCGTCTGCGGCCATCCTCTCCTCGAGCAGGGTGACTGCGCGTGCCGCGTCGCCAGCGCTCAGTGCGCAGAAAGCCGCTGTGATCGCGTGGTGGGCGGCAAACGGTGCCGTACCGGCCCGCACGACAAGCTCCCGCGCACGCTGCAGCGCCGCTCGCGCGTCGTCATGGAGCCCCCGAGCGGCCGACTGCCAGGCGAGCATCTCCTCCCCGTAGGCGGTGTCCGCGACGTACCCGAGCTGTTCGCCGAGCTCGACGGCCTCCCCGGCGTCGGCGAACGCACCGCGATGGTCGCCGAGCATCGCGCGACCGGCTGCCATGAGCGACAGGACGGGGACCAGCAGACCGACGGCACCCTGCTCGCGTGCCCGCGCGAGCCGACGTTCCGCCGAGGCCACGACGTCGGCGCCGAGCGCGTCCCCGAGCAACCCGACCGCGAGGCAGAGGTGCGGCAGGAAGCGGGGGTCGTCGCGCAGTCGCGGAGCCTCGACGACCGCGAGGAACTCGGTGAGCAGCGTGCGTCCCGCGACGGGGTCGCCGGCGAACAAGCGGGCGAAGCCTCGGGTGAAGGCGCTCAGGGCACGCTGCTCGAGGTCCCCCGGGTCCGCTGCCCCTGCAATCCGGACCGCGCACTCCACGACGCCGTCGACGTCATCGAGCTGGAACCGGGTGATCGCGAGCTCGGTCAGGATCACGACCAGCGCCGCGCCCTCGGCCTCACTCGCTGCCGCGGAGAGCAGGTCGGCTGCGCGAGGAACCGACCCGGCGTACTGCTCGAGGGTGCCCAGCGTCCCGAGGACCCGGCCGCGGGCGGCGCTGCCTGCCGAGCCGTCGAGGACATGTCGGGCGAGCGTCCGCGTCCGCTCCAGGTCCCCGGCGAGGAAGGCGTCGCCGGCCGCGGCGGCGAGCCGCTCGGCGGCCCGCTCCGGGTCGGTGGTGAGCAGCGCCGCTCGATGCAGTGCCGCCGACGCGGACGCGTATCCCCGCCGCGTGCGGTCTGTCTCAGCGACAGTCACAAGCTCGTCCGCCAACCGGTCGTCCGGGCCGTCGGCGGCCTCGGCGAGGTGCCAGGTCCGCTCCGCGTGCGCGGCGTCCCCCGGCAGCGCACGTGCCAGCTCGAGGTGCGCCCGGCGTCGTTCGGCCGGCGTTGCCAGGGCCCGCGCGGAGGTGCGGAGCAACGGGTGCCGGAACCGGAGCGCGCCGTCCAGGCGGACCAGCACGCCGGCCGCCTCGGCCTCGTCGAGGGCTGCACCCGGATCGGTCACGAGTCGGCGCAGGGCCTCGACGGGAACGGACGCGCGACCGCTGACGTCTGCCGCGCACAGCAGCGCAGCGCACCACGCGGACGAGGACAGGTCGGTCAGCAGCTGCTCGTAGGCAGCGCCCAGACGGGCACCGACGGGTAACGGATCAGGCAACGGAGCGGCGCCGACCTGCTGTGCGGACGTGAGTCGGTCGGCGACCTCGACGAGGGCGAGCGGGTTTCCCTGCGTCATCTCCACGAGCCGGTCGACGACGTCGGCCGCGATCGGTCCGTGCAGCAGCCGTGCGGCCGACGGAGCGGGCAGACCGGCGAGCCGCAGCACGTCCAACCCGTCGATCGGCCCGGGCGTCGCCAGACCCGAACGCGTCGTGACCACAAACACGACCGGGTCGTCGCGCATACGGCGTGCGGCGAGCAGCAGGGCTGCGGCCGACTCCCGGTCTACCCACTGCAGGTCGTCGACGAGCACGAGCACGGGGTGCGTGGCGGCCGCGGACGCCAGAAGGGTGAGTGTCGCGGCAGCCACGAGGAACCGGTCGCCACCCGTCGCGTCGCGACCCCAGCCCAACGCCGCCGAGAGCGCGTCGGCCTGCGGGCCCGGCAGCTCGTCGAGGAGGCCGCGAACCGGTGTGAGTAGCTCGAGGAGCGCAACGTGATCGAGCGCCGCCTCCGACTCCACGCCGCGTGCACGCAGCCGGACGAAGCCCACAGCGAGCCGGTCGGCGGCATCCAGAAGAGTCGTCTTGCCGATTCCGGCCTCGCCGGTCAGCACGAGTGCACCAGGGGCGCCGTGCCGGGCTCGATCAAGCAGGTCCTGGATCCTTCTCAGCTCCGGATCCCGACCCACGACGTCAGGGACAGAACTAGGTGATCTTCCCGATGCGACGCGCTGCCCTGCGAGGCGACCGTAGTGCGAGGGAGAGCTGTCGACGGGAGAATCCGGTGGAGTCATCGAGCGCCACCTCGGCACTGTTCGGGGGCGGAGCCTGCGCGAGCGGCGCGAGTTGCGACCGCGCTCCGTCGGCGCCGATGACAGTGCTTCGTGACTCTGCGGCCGCGTGCGGAAGAGCCCCTGCCATCCTCGTCGCACACGTTGAGAGCGCACAAGTTCCCGACTCGCTGCGGCGCTCAGAACAGTCCCGGAGCCTGCCGTGATCGAGCTTGCCGATCTCGCGGGTTTCACGGGTTCGGTCGTCTCCCTCGTCGTGTGGTGGCCTCAGGCGCTGCTGGTCTGGCAGAGCCGGAGTGATCCTCACCGGCTCCGCGGCGTCTCCGTGACCACGCAGGCGCTGCTGTTCCTCAACGCGGTGCTCTGGGGTGCGTACGCGGTCGCGACCCAATCGCTGTGGGTCGGCGCACCGGGGCTGGTCAACGCGCCGCTCGCCCTGCTGACGATCGCCGTGACGAGACGGTCCCGCGGTCGGACGGCCTCCTTGGGCGACGAACGGCACCTAGTCCCCCGTCCGCGCGTCGACGTCGCCCATCGGTCCACGGACTAGCTGTGATGTCCAAGGAGGTTGTCCCGCCGTTCGGCGGTGAGTCGGTCTGACAGACGAAGGCCCCCGGTTGTGAAGTGGAGCTGTCTA
>NZ_LMQI01000005.1:535913-1004472 GCF_001424125.1 Cellulomonas sp. Leaf395 | reverse complement strand
GGTCCCATTCCGAACCCGGAAGCTAAGCCCTTCAGCGCCGATGGTACTGCACTCGCCAGGGTGTGGGAGAGTAGGACGCCGCCGGACATCATTCAGGAAGAGCCACCCCTACGGGGGTGGCTCTTTCTGTGTTTCCAGACCCTTTCCAGACCCTTTCCAGACCACTTTCCAGACCACTTTTCAGGACAGCTTTGTGCGCGCAACGTCGGGCGTATTGATCACCAAGAATCACCGCAGTGTCGTCCCCGTTCCGCGTCGTCGGTGCGGCCCGTTGGTCGCCGTCCGGCGCCCGGAGCCGGGGATGAGACGATGGGGCGGTCGATCGCGACGAGGAGAGCACACAGATGAACAGCGAGAATCGTGCCGGGAGCACACCCGACGGCCGTGGCCGGTCGGGTGGGGCGGACCGAGGTCGACCCGACGGCAACACCAGCTCGGCGCGTGGTTCGCAAGGCGGTGGCGGTGCGCCCCGCAGCGGCTCGTCCGGGGGCAGCGGACGGCCGCGTTCAGGTGGTTCGTCTCAGGGCGGTGGCCGTGCGTCGGGCTCGTCGTACGGCTCCGGTAGCGACCGCGGTTATCGGCCGTCGTCCGGTGGCCGGCCGCCAGGTGACGACCGAGGTTTCCGGCCGTCGTCGGCCGGCCGCGCTGGGGACTCGCGTGGCGACAGGCCCGCGTCTGGCGGCGACCGGCCGTCCTACGGCAATCGGTCCGGTGGCGACCGGCCCGGCTACGGACGCAGCGAGCGTCCCTCCTCCGGTGATCGCGCCGGCGGCGGCGACCGTAGCCGCGCCGGCGAGCGACCGTCTTACGGCGACCGCTCCCGCGATGGTGGCAACAGCTACGGCAGCCGTGGATCGAGCGAACGTCCCCCTTACGGTGACCGCAGTGGCGGTCGCGACCAGTCTCGTGGCGGCGACCGGCCCTCCTACGGCAGTCGTCCTAGCGGCGACCGGCCGTCTTATGGCAGTCGTCCCGCCGGTGACCGGCCCTCCTACGGCGACCGTTCCGGTTCCGGCGACCGCAGCCGGGGCGACCGTCCGTCCTACGGCAACCGCCCGGGCGGAGACCGTCCGACGTCCGGCGGGCGTCCCACCGGTGATCGCTCCGGGGGCGGCGAGCGATCGTCCTACGGCAGTCGAGGTGCCGGGGACCGGCCGTCGTACGGAGACCGACCTGGTGGCGGAGACCGCAACCGCGGTGGTGACCGTCCCTCGTACGGTGACCGGTCCGGTGGCGACCGTCCGTCGTACGGAGGCCGCACCTCCGGTAGCGATCGTCCGTCGTATGGCAACCATTCTTCCGGTGGTGACCGTGCTTCGTACGGTGACCGGTCCGGTGGCGATCGTCCGTCGTACGGCAATCGCCCGTCCGGTGGTGACCGTCCCTCGTACGGGGACCGTTCAGGAGGCGGAGATCGCAGCCGTGGCGGTGACCGTCCGTCGTACGGCAACCGCCCCTCAGGTGGCGACCGTCCGTCCTATGGCGACCGCTCTGGCGGCGCGCGGTCCGGGTACGGCGACCGGCCCTCGGGCGGCGACCGGCCGTCCGGAAACCGGTCGTCCGGTGGCGGGCGCCCTGCTGGTGACCGGCCCTCGTACGGCGACCGGTCCGGTGGCGAGCGCTCCGGTGACGGAGACCGCCCTGCCTACGGCGCCGGTGACCGTGACCGGGGTGCCGGTCGTCCGTCCTACGGCGACCGCCCCGCCGGCAGTGGTGACCGGAGCCGTGGCACGGAGCGTCCCTCGTACGGCGAACGTCCCGGCGGTAGCCGCCCGAGCGACGGCGACCGTCGCGCGTCCGGCGACCGGCCGAGCCAGGGAAGCCGTCCGTCCGGCGAGCGCAGCGCGACGGAGCGGCGACCGTCGAGCGACCGACCGGCGTCGAGCGGTCAGCGTCCCCCCTCGGCAGATCGTGGCGCGCGGACCTCGGGCGAGCGGACCAGCTCCTCTCGGCCGGCGGCCGGCGGCAACCGGGCCGATCGTCCGGCGACGGGTGATCGTCGGCCCCCGTCCGGTGGGTCAGCCCGGGACGACCGGTCGGGCTCGAGCCGGGGCTACGGCGCGGGCGCGGACCGTCGCGAGAGCGACGACCGTCGGCTGACACGCCCCCCGCAGGACGAGCGCGTCGTCGCGCCCGAGATCCCGGACGAGGTGGTGTTCAGTGACCTCGACCGCTCGGTCCGTGGGCGCCTGCGCACCTTGAGCAAGGACAACGCCGACGGTGTCGGACGCCACCTCGTGATGGTGGGCCGGCTCCTCGACGTGCAGCCCGAGCTCGCGTACGAGCACGCCCAGGCTGCGGTCCGGCGTGCCGGTCGTGTCGACGTGGTGCGGGAGGCCGCCGGGCTGGCCGCGTACCGCACGGGACGCTATGCCGAGGCGCTGCGCGAGCTGCGCACCGTGCGCCGGCTGAACGGTTCGTCGGAGCACCTCGCGATCATGGCCGACTGCGAACGTGGCCTCGGTCGGCCCGAGCGGGCGCTCGCGCTGGCTCAGGAGCCCGAGGCTGAGACGCTCGACGCGGAAGCGAAGATCGAGCTCGCGATGGTCGTCAGCGGCGCACGTCTGGACCTCGGCCAGGCCGAGGCCGCCGTGGCGGCCCTCTCGACGCCCGCTGTGCGAGCGGGGACCGGTCTGGTCACGATCCGGGTGGCACAGGCGCGGGCGGCGGCGCTGGACGCGGCCGGACGGTCCGACGAGGCGCTCGCCGAGCTGGCGCCCTACACCCAGGACCAGCTCGACGAGGCCTCCGGGGACGTCGAGGTGGAGGACGAGGTGGTCTCGTTCGACCTGAGCGAGTTCGACGCCGACGGCGAGTACGACGAGGAGGCACCCGAAGGCGCCGACTCGACGGACGTCGACGACTCTGCCGACGACGTTGACTCCGACGACGATGCGTCCGACGACGACGACTCCGACGACACCTCTGACGAGGTGGATGACGCTGCCGGGGCACCGGTCGCCGAGGCCGCCGATATCGACGGCACCGACGAGTCGGACGAGTCGGACGAGTCGGACGACGAGTCGGACGACTCGGACGAGTCTGACGACGACTCTGACGACGTGGCCTCTGGCGACGACGTGGCCGCCGACGACGGCGGTGTTGGCACCGACGACGCAGGCACAGCCCTCGCTGGTGACGTGGCGGATGACGCGGGTGCCAACGGGACTCGCGACGAGGCTGAGCAGGGTGCGAGCGGGTCGGACGAGGCGGAGGACGGTCGGTGACGGGCGGTCTCGTCGGCTCGCAGACGCCGCTCGCAGACCGGTTCGACCTCGCGCTCGTCGACCTGGACGGTGTGGCCTACCGCGGCCACGAGCCGATCGACGGCGCGGCTGAGGGGCTGACGTCGGCGCGTGCGCGGGGCATGCGGCTGGTGTTCGTCACCAACAACGCGTCGCGCGAGCCGGAGTCGGTCGCGGACCAGCTCACGGAGCTGGGCATCGCGGCGGAGCCGTCGGAGGTCATGACGGCCGCGCAGGCGGCGGCGCAGCTGTTGCTGACGCGACTCCCGCGTGGGTCGAAGGTGCTGGTCGTCGGTGGTGCGGGCCTGGTCACGGCCGTTCGCGCGGCCGGGTACGTCGTCGTGCAGTCGGCCGAGGACGATCCTGCGGCGGTCGCGCAGGGCTTCTCTCCAGACGTGGGCTGGCCGCAGCTGGCGGAGGCGGCGTACGCCGTCGGACGCGGGGCGTGGCACGTGGCGTCGAACCTGGACCTGAGCCTGCCGACGGCACGCGGGTTCGCGCCCGGGAACGGTTCGCTGGTCGGCGCCGTGCAGGCGGCGACGGGCGTGGTTCCGGACAGCGCAGGCAAGCCGTCGCCCACGATGTACGACATGGCGGTAGAGCGGGCGGGCGCCCGGGAGACCCTCGTCATCGGGGACCGTCTGGACACGGACCTCGCCGGTGCGCGGGCGGGTGGCTACATCGGCCTGCACGTGCTGACGGGTGTGAGCTCGGCGCGCGACGACATCCTCGCCGCGCCGGGGGAGCGTCCGCACCTGATCGGCGCGGACCTGAGGTCCTTGCTCGTCGCGCACCCGGAGCCGCAGCAGGGCTCGGAGGGCTGGTGGACCGTCCGCGGTGCGTCGGCTCGCGTGCTCGACGGCAGGCTCGAGCTCGGTCGTGGGACGTCGTCGTCCGTCGAGGACGAGGTCGACGTCGTGCGGGCCGCGTGTGCGGCGGCGTGGGCCGCGGTCGATGCGGGCGTCGAGCTCGACCCGACGTCGGTACCCGACCTGGCGACGGAGCTCGTCCACGACTGACGGCGCCGCCGGGGTGGTCCCGCCTGTGTGTGGCGACGGGTTGATGTGCCGCGCGCCAGGTAGCGTGGGCGCGTCCCGTGGCGCGTCAGTGCCCATCGGGTCCGGCGGTGAGCGTTCCGCGGACCGCGCGGGTACACGACCACGTCGGGAGGCGGTGCAGTGAGCGAGACGGCCATCACGGGCTCGACGTCGGACGACGCCGTCGACCAGGCGCTGTCGGCTCTGGCGGGCCTCGAGGACCATCCGCTGCGTGACCACGTCGCGGTGTTCGACGCGGTCCACGGTGCCCTCCAGGACCGGCTCGCGGACGCGGAGGGCTGACCTGCGGTGACCACACGCCTCGACACGGAGCTGGTGCGTCGCGGTCTGGCCCGGTCGCGTCGCCACGCCGGCGAGCTCATCGCGGCAGGCCGGGTGACCGTCGACGGCACGGCGGTGGCGCGCAGTGCCGCGCAGGTCACGGACGAGCGGCAGGTGTCCGTCCGGGCTGACTACTCCGACCCGGGGTACGCCTCGCGCGCCGGGCACAAGCTGGCGGGTGCCCTCGACGCGCTCGGTCCCGACGGGCCGGTCGTCGCCGGGCGGAGCTGCCTGGACGCGGGCGCGAGCACCGGCGGCTTCACCGACGTGCTGCTGCGCCGGGGTGCCACCCGGGTGGTCGCCGTCGACGTCGGGCACGACCAGCTTGTCGACGCGCTGCGCGAGGACCCGCGGGTCGAGGTGCGGGAGGGTGTCAACGTGCGGACGCTGACCGAGGGAGACGTCACCCCGGAGCCGGACCTCGTCGTCGCCGACCTGTCGTTCATCTCGCTGACCCTCGTGCTCCCTGCGCTGGTCGCCGTGGCGCGCCCCGACGCCGACCTCCTGGTGATGGTCAAGCCCCAGTTCGAGGTCGGGCGCGAACGCCTCGGGTCGGGCGGGGTCGTCCGGCTCCCCGGGCTGTGGGTCGATGCCGTCGTCGGTGTCGCCCGTGCGGCGGCGGACCTCGGTCTTGCCGTGCGCGGCGTGGTCCGCAGCCCGCTGCCCGGACCGAGCGGGAACATCGAGTTCTTCCTGTGGCTCGCGCGGCCGGACAGCGCCGACCCGGTTCAGGTGCCCGTCGCCCTCATCACGGACGCCGTCCTGGCGGACGCAGAGGTGGCCCAGTGACCCGGCGCGCCCTGGTCGTCACCCATCGCGGCCGCGAGGAGGCCGTGTCGGCCACCCACGACGCCGTCCGCGAGCTGGAACGGGCCGGTGTCGAGGCCGTCCTGGCGTCGGAAGATGCCGTCGCCGCGGACCTGCCGACGTTCGAGCTCGCCATCGTGCTCGGGGGCGACGGGACGATCCTGCGGGCGGCGGAGCTCACGCGCGGGACCGCGGTGCCCCTGCTGGGCGTCAACCTCGGGCACGTCGGCTTCCTCGCCGAGAGCGAGCGTGAGGATGTCGGCGAGGCGGTGCGCCGCCTGACCGCGGGCGAGTTCGACGTCGAGGAGCGCGGCACCCTGGACGTCCGGGTCATCCGGCCCGACGGCAGCATCGGCACCGGGTGGGCGCTCAACGAGGCTGCGCTGGAGAAGGCCGACCGCTCGCGGATGCTCGAGGTGCTCCTGGAGGTCGACGGCCACCCGCTGTCGTCGTTCGGCTGCGACGGCGTCGTCGCGGCGACCGCCACGGGCTCGACGGCCCACGCGTTCTCCGCGGGCGGCCCCGTGGTGTGGCCGGACGTCGACGGCATGATCCTCGTCCCCATCTCCGCGCACGCGCTGTTCGCACGTCCCCTCGTCGTGGGCCCTCGCAGCCGGCTCGCCGTCGAGGTGCTCGAGCGGTCGCCTGCCGCTGGCCTCGTCACTCTCGACGGGCGCCGTCGTCTCGAGGTCCCCCCGGGGTCGCGCGTCGAGGTCACCCGCAGCGACATCCCGGTGCGGCTGGCGCGGCTGACACCCGCGCCGTTCACGACCCGCCTGGTGAACAAGTTCGGGCTGCCGGTGGACGGGTGGCGCGGTCGGCCGAGCGCACCTCGACCCACCGCACGACCGACCGCACGACCCACGACCCCGGAGGTGACGGCGTGATCGAGGAGATCCGCATCGACAACCTCGGCGTCATCGGTCGCGCGCACGTCGAGCTGGGACCGGGGCTCACCGTCCTGACGGGGGAGACGGGCGCCGGCAAGACGATGGTCCTGACCGCGCTCAACCTGCTGCTGGGCGGCAAGGCGGACCCGGCCACCGTGCGAATCGGGTCGACGTCGGCCGCGGTCGAGGGGCGCGTCGTGCTGGCCGTCGGTGGCGCCGCGCTGGAGCGGGCGGCGGAGGCCGGTGCCGAGCTGGACGACGACGGCAGCCTCGTGCTCCTGCGGACCGTCGGCGCCGGCACCGACGGCGCGGCCGGCCGGTCGCGGGCGTACGTGGGCGGGCGCTCGGTGCCGCAGGGTGTGCTTGCCGAGCTCGCGGACGAGCTGGTCACCGTGCACGGCCAGGCCGACCAGGCGCGCCTGCGGTCGCCGGCCGTGCAGCGGGAGGCGCTCGACGAGTTCGTCGGGGCAGCGCACCGCGAGGTGCTCGCGCGCTACCGCGCCGCCTGGGCGGAGCGCGCCCGGGTGGACGCGGAGCTCACGCACCTCGTCGACCAGGCACGGGACCGGACGCGCGAGGCCGAGCTCCTGCGGCTGGGGCTGGCAGAGGTGGAGCGGGTCGACCCCCAGCCCGCCGAGGACGTCACGCTGGCCGAGGAGGTCGACCGGCTCTCGCACGCCGAAGACCTGCGGACGGCGGCGGCGGGGGCGCACGCGGCGCTCGTCGGCGAGGACGGCGCCGACGAGGGCGCCGCGGCGATCGGCACGATCGAGCTCGCGCGCCGGCTGCTCGAGCACGAGGGCACCCACGACCCGGCGCTCGCCGCGCTGGCCACCCGCGTCGCCGAGGCCGGTTACCTGCTCGCGGACGTCTCCACGGAACTGGCCGCCTACCTCGAGGACCTGCAGGCGGACCCGCTGCGCCTCGACGCCGCCCAGCGTCGTCGTGCCGAGCTGGGCACCCTGACACGCAGCTACGGCTCCACGGTCGCCGAGGTGCTGGCCTGGGCGGACACCGCCGGCCGTCGCCTGCTCGACCTCGACGGCGGCGACGAACGGATCGCGGAGCTGCGCGAGGCCCGCACCCGGCTCGACACCGGGCTGGACTCCCTGGCGGCGGAGCTCACCACCGGTCGGCGCGGCGGTGCGGAACGGCTGTCCGGCGTGGTCTCCGAGGAGCTGTCGGGGCTGGCGATGGGCGGTGCGGAGCTGCGCGTCAGCGTCGAGCCGGCCGACGAGCCCGGGCCGCACGGTGCCGACCGGGTCGAGATGCTTCTCGTCCCGCACGCCGGTGCACCCGCACGACCGTTGGGCAAGGGCGCGTCGGGCGGCGAGCTGTCCCGCGTGATGCTCGCCATCGAAGTCGCGCTCGCCACGGCACCCGGGGCCACCCGGCCGGGCACCTTCGTGTTCGACGAGGTCGACGCCGGCGTCGGTGGGCGCGCCGCGATCGAGGTCGGCCGACGGTTGTCGGCCCTCGCGCAGGGCAGCCAGGTGCTCGTCGTGACCCACCTCGCGCAGGTCGCCGCGTTCGCCGACCACCACCTCGTGGTCACCAAGTCGACCGCCGACGGGGTCGACGTGGTCACCGAGTCGGACGTGCGTTTGGTCACGCTGGACCAGCGGGTGCGCGAGCTCGCCCGCATGCTGTCAGGTCAGGAGGATTCCGATGCGGCGCGGACCCACGCCGCAGAACTGCTCGAGCTCTCGTCCGTGGGACGATGAGCGGCGATGAGAGCTTCCCTGCGCAAGCGCACCGCCCTGCCCGAACCCGGCGTCGTCGCCGGTCCGGCACGTGTCGACCCTCGGACCAAGGCACTGACCAAGCGTCTGCGGCCCGGTGACATTGCGGTCATCGACCACCTCGACCTCGACCGGGTCTCCGCGGAGGCGCTCGTGGCGTGCCAGCCGTCGGTGGTGCTCAACGCGGCGCGCTCGACGTCGGGGCGTTATCCCAACCTCGGTCCGGAGATCCTCATCGAGGCGGGCATCCCGCTGATCGACGACCTCGGTGCGGACGTCATGGCCGTCACCGAGGGGCATCGGCTCCGGATCGTCGACGCCTCGGTGTACGACGGGGAGACGCTCGTCGCCGAGGGCGTGCTGCAGACCGAGGCGAGCGTCGCGGCGGCGATGGAAGAGGCCCGCGCCGGCCTCTCGGTGCAGCTCGAGTCGTTCGCGGCGAACACGATGGACTACCTGCGCCGCGAGCGGGACCTGCTCCTCGACGGAATCGGGGTGCCGGACATCTCGACCGAGATCGACGGTCGGCACGTGCTCATCGTCGTGCGCGGCTACCACTACAAGGAAGACCTCGTCACGCTGCGCCCGTACATCCGGGAGTACCGGCCGGTGCTCATCGGTGTCGACGGCGGAGCGGACGCGATCCTCGATGCCGGGTGGAAGCCCGACCTCATCGTCGGCGACATGGACTCCGTCTCCGACCGCGCCCTGATGTGCGGTGCGGAGGTGGTCGTGCACGCCTACCGCGATGGTCGCGCACCGGGGCTCGCCCGCGTGGAGCAGCTCGACGTCAACCATGTCGTGTTCCCCGCCACCGGCACGAGCGAGGACGTCGCGATGCTCCTCGCCGACGACAAGGGCGCCGAGCTCATCGTTGCCGTCGGCACGCACGCCACGCTGGTGGAGTTCCTCGACAAGGGCCGCTCCGGCATGGCGAGCACCTTCCTGACCCGCCTGCGGGTCGGCAGCAAGCTGGTCGACGCGAAGGGCGTGTCGCGGCTCTACCGGAACCGGATCTCGAACCTCCAGCTCACGCTCCTGGTCCTGTCCGGACTCCTCGCCCTCGGCGTGGCTCTGGCCTCGACCGCGGCGGGCCAGACCTTGATCGGCCTCTCCGGCGCCCGTATCGACGACATCACGTCGTGGTTCGGCGGTCTGTTCGGATGAGCCCCGCCGCCGCCCGCCCCTTGCACCTGGTCCCGGTCCTCGCCGGTGACGTACCCGACGGAGACCTCGCACTGTGATCGACTTCCGCTACCACATCGTCTCGCTCATCTCCGTCTTCCTCGCGCTCGCCGTCGGCATCGCCCTCGGCGCCGGCCCGCTCAAGGAGACGATCGGGGACACGCTCACCGGTCAGGTCGAGCAGCTGCGCGGCGAGAAGGACGCTCTGCGGGCCGAGCTCGACACGACGTCCGGCGCCCTGCAGGACGCCGAGACGTACATCGACGCCGCAGGACCGCAGCTGCTCGACGGCTCGCTCGCCGACCGCCGCGTGGCCGTCATCGCGCTCGGGGAGGTCGACGAGTCGACCCGCACCGCGATCGACGAGCGGCTCGAGGAGTCCGGCGCGAGCGTCACCGCGCACGTGACCTTGACCGAGACCTGGGCGGACCCGGACGCGCGGACCTTCCGTCAGGCCCTCGTCGGTCAGCTGCTCACGTACCTCGACCCGGTCCCGGCCGACGACGCCGGCGTGGAGGGGGAGCTCGCCTCGGCCCTCGTGCAGGCGCTCGTGACGGCCGACCCGAGCAACCCGGACGTGCTCTCCGACGACGCCTCCGTGCTGCTGGAGCTCCTGTCGTCGAGCGAGAGCGACAGCCCGCTGGTGACCGTGGCGGACCAGGTGACCGTCCCCGCCGACGCGATCGTCGTCCTCGGCGTGCCGTTCGAGCAGCCGGCCGAGGGTGCGACGCCCACCGCGGTGCCCGACGAGTCCGTGGCCGCCCAGCTCGCCGTGCTGAGCGCGGCGCAGGAGCTGTCGTCCGGTGCGGCGCTTGCCGATGGCCCTCGCGGCGAGGGCAGCCTCACCGATGCCGTGCTGGCCGACCAGGACCTGGCCGCGACCCTGACGACCGTCTCGGGGACCGAGGTCGTCACCGGGCAGGTCAACGTGCCGCTCGCGCTCGCCGGTCGGATCGCCGGGACCAACGGGCACTACGGGTTCGGCGAGGAGGAGACTCCGCTGCCCGCGGCCGTCGAGCTCCCGCCGGTGGACCGCTCGCCGCGGGTGCCCGAGGGCACGGGCGCGACCGCCGGGACCGAGGGATGACGGTCGGCCTGCCGCGCCGCATCCTGTCCGGTGTCGTCGCGAGCGCGGTGACCGCGGTGGTGCGCCGCGCGTCCGACGCGCAGGCGCCGGGCGGCCAGGTGCGCTGGACCCGCACGAACCACCGGGGCGAGCCCATCAGCCTGCTTGAAGGACCGGCCGTCGCCGCGGGGCTGCTCGCCGGAGGCCTGGTCGGTGCGCCCTCGTCGCGCGGAGCCCTGGCGCTGACCGTCGCGACGGCGTCGGGCGCAGCGTTCGGCCTGGTGGACGACCTCGGCGAGGACACCGCGACGCGACGCAAGGGGTTGCGGGGCCACCTCGGCGCCCTCGCGCACGGCGAGCTCACCACGGGTGGGCTCAAGGTGCTGGGCATCGGCAGCGGCGCGCTGGTGGCGGCCGCCGTGGCGACGCCCCTGCAGCGACCCGACGGTACGCGCCGTTCGGCGATCGGCTGGCTGGCCGACGTCGCTGCGTCCGGCGCGCTGGTCGCGTCGAGCGCCAACCTGCTCAACCTGCTCGACCTGCGGCCGGGCCGCGCCCTCAAGGCGGCGACGCTCGTCGCGGCTCCGCTGAGCCTGGGTCCGGGCGGTGGTGCCGGGGCGGGCGCGGCGGTGCTCGGCGTGGTGGGGGCTGCGATGCAGCGGGACCTGGCCGAGGCCGACATGCTGGGTGACGGTGGCGCCAACGCCCTCGGCGCGACCCTGGGGACGGCGGTGGTGCTGAGTGCACCACGACCGGTCCGGCTGGCCGCGCTCGCCGTCGTCGTGGCGCTCACCGTCGCCAGCGAGAAGGTCAGCTTCACGCGCGTGATCGAGCGCACCCCGGTGCTGCGCGATATCGACGGCTGGGGTCGGCGTCCCGTCGACCCGCCGGCGGACCGGTCCGCGTGAGCCCGACGGCGCGGCGGACCCTCGCCGGGCTCGGCGGCGCGGCCGCGATGATCGCGGCGGTGACGGTCCTGAGCCGTGTGCTCGGGTTCGGCCGGTACCTGGTCCAGGCGCACGCGTTCGACGATGGCAGCATCGGCGGCGTCTACAACGCGGCGAACACGCTCCCCAACGTCCTCTTCGAGGTCGCCGCCGGTGGGGCGCTCGCCGGTGCGCTCATCCCGGTCCTGGCGCTGCCCGTGTCGCGCGCCCTGCGCAAGGACGTCGACGCGATCACGTCGGCGACGTTCGGCTGGACGCTGCTGGTGCTGGTGCCGCTCGGGGCCGGCCTCGCTGCAGCCAGCGGGCTCATCGCCTCGGTGTGGCCGAATCTCGACGACGCCGAGCGAGGCCTCCTGCAGTACTTCATCGCGATCTTCGCCGTCCAAGTGCCGATGTACGGCATCGCGGTACTGCTCTACGCGGTCCTGCAGGCTCACAAGCGGTTCTTCTGGCCGGCGTTCGCGCCAGTGCTGTCGTCCGTGGTCGTCATCGCGACCTACCTGGTCTACGCGGCGCTCGCCGGCGGTGAGGTCGACGACCCTGCCGCCGTCACCGACACCGCCCTCGCCGTTCTGGGCTGGGGGACCACGCTCGGCGTCGCCGCGATGTGCTTCCCCATGTTCATCCCGGTCCACCGGCTCGGCGTGCGGATCCGCCCGACGCTGCGGTTCCCGCCCGGCGGGGTGGGCCGCCGGTTGGCGGTGCTGGCGTTCGCCGGCGTCGGCTCCCTGGTGGCGCAGCAGCTCTCCGTGCTGGTGGCGCTGCTCGTGGCCGGCGCCCGCGGCAGCGCCGGCACGTGGTCGGTCTACCTCTGGTCGCAGCAGGTGTACCTCCTGCCGTACGCCGTGCTCGTCGTCCCGCTGGCGACGTCGACGTTCCCGCGGCTCGCGCAACGGGCCGCCTCCGGCGAGCACGAGGCGTTCGCGCGTATGGCGTCCGGCACCCTGCGCGCCGTCCTCGCGGCGGCAGCCCTGGGTGCGGCGGTGCTGGTGGCGATCGCCCCGGCGGTGACCGACATCTTCGACTGGATCGCGGACGGCGGCTCGGCGTTGGGCGCGATGACCACGACGATCACCTGGCTGGCGCCCGGGCTGCTCGGGTTCGCGCTCATGTTCCACGCGTCGCGGGCGCTCTACGCGCTCGAGCGCGGCAGGTCGGCGATCGCCGCCAACGTCGTGGGCTGGGGCACGGTCGCCGTCGCGGCACCGGTGCTCGCCGCTGTGCTCGCACCCGCCGGCGACGACCCAGCGGCGACGCTCCTCGCGCTCGCCCAGGCCAGCTCCCTCGGCATGCTGACGGGCGGCGCACTCGCCGTCATCCTGCTGCGTCGGGCCGCCGGTCGCCCGGCGACCGCGGGGCTGGTGCGTGCGGCGGTCGTGCTCGTCGCCGGCGCCGCGGTGGGGGCGCTCGCCGGCAGGTGGGTCGTCGACGCTGTCGCCGAGGTGGCCGGGCACGGTCCGGTCACCGCGGCCGGTGCCGCAGCCGGCGGTGCGGTGATCGCGGCGTTCGTCGTCGCCGGCGCCGTCCTCGCGGGGGACCGTGGCACGGTCCGGGACTTCCGGGCGATCGAGGCCCAGCCCCGACCGCCCGCGGCCGTGGCCGTCACCGACCCCGCGAACCCGGGCGCGCCGCTGGTCTGACGTCCGACGTGTGCGGACTCACCCCGCTCCGCGCTCCGGCATGGGGCGTTCGTCGGGTAGGTTGGAATCCCGTGACAGAGCGCGCGCATCGACTCTCCGGGCGGTCGGAATCCACGACCCGGCACATCTTCGTCACCGGGGGTGTCGCCTCCTCCCTCGGCAAGGGTCTGACGGCGAGCAGCCTCGGCCGACTCCTTCGCTCCCGTGGCCTTCGCGTCACGATGCAGAAGCTCGACCCGTACCTGAACGTGGACCCGGGCACCATGAACCCGTTCCAGCACGGCGAGGTCTTCGTGACCGACGACGGCGCCGAGACGGACCTCGACGTCGGTCACTACGAGCGCTTCCTCGACGTGAACCTCGTGGGCTCGGCGAATGTGACGACCGGCCAGGTCTACTCGCAGGTCATCGCCAAGGAACGTCGCGGCGAGTACCTCGGCGACACCGTGCAGGTCATCCCGCACATCACCGACGAGATCAAGACCCGCATGCGTCAGCAGGCGGACGAGGACATCGACGTCATCATCACGGAGATCGGCGGCACCGTCGGCGACATCGAGTCGCTGCCGTTCCTCGAGGCAGCCCGTCAGGTGCGCCACGACCTCGGCCGCGACAACGTGTTCTTCCTGCACGTCTCGCTCGTGCCGTACATCGGGCCGTCGGGCGAGCTCAAGACGAAGCCGACGCAGCACTCCGTCGCCGCCCTGCGCAGCATCGGCATCCAGCCGGACGCCATCGTCCTGCGGGCCGACCGCGAGGTCCCCGAGGCCACGAAGCGCAAGATCGCGCTGATGTGCGACGTGGACGTCGAGGGTGTGGTGACCGCCAAGGACGCGCCGAGCATCTACGACATCCCGCGCGTGCTGCACTCCGAGGGGCTCGACGCGTACGTCGTCCAGCGGCTCAGCCTCCCGTTCCGGGACGTCGTGTGGAAGGGGTGGGACGACCTCCTGCACCGCGTGCACCAGCCGGCCCACCGCGTCGAGGTCGCCCTCGTCGGCAAGTACATCGACCTGCCTGACGCCTACCTGTCCGTGACAGAGGCCCTGCGCGCCGGCGGCTTCCACCACGACACCAAGGTCGTCATCCGCTGGGTGACCTCGGACGACTGCCAGACGGCCGAGGGTGCCCGGCTCGCGCTCGAGGGTGTCGACGCCGTGCTCGTGCCCGGTGGCTTCGGTGTCCGGGGCATCGAGGGCAAGCTCGGCGCACTGCGCTGGGCCCGGGAGAACCTGATCCCGACGCTCGGCATCTGCCTCGGCCTGCAGTGCATGGTCATCGAGTACTCGCGCACGGTGCTCGGCCTCGACGGGGCGTCGTCGTCCGAGTTCGACGCCGACCCCGCGCACCCGGTCATCGCGACGATGGCCGAGCAGCTGGCGATCGTCGGCGGGGACGGCGACCTCGGCGGAACCATGCGCCTGGGTGCGTACGAGGCGGTGCTCACGCCGGGGTCCGTCGTCGCCGAGGCCTACGGCGCCACCAAGGTCTCCGAGCGCCACCGCCACCGCTACGAGGTGAACAACGCGTACCGCGACAAGCTCGAGGAGGCCGGTCTGGTCATCTCCGGCGTCTCGCCCGATACCTCGCTCGTCGAGTTCGTCGAGCTGCCGCGTGACGTGCACCCGTACTACGTGTCCACGCAGGCGCACCCGGAGTTCAAGTCCCGACCCACCCGTGCGCACCCGCTGTTCGCCGGGCTCATCGAGGCTGCTCTGGCCCAGCGCGGCGACGAGTCCTGATGCTCCGTGACCTCGAGGCACCGCGTCCGGTCGTGTCGCACGAGGTGATCCATGGGGGGAAGATCTTCGACCTCGTCGGCGACGTGGTGGACCTGGGGGACACCCAGGTACTTCGCGAGTACGTCGCGCACCCGGGTGCCGTGGCCGTGATCGCGCTGGACGACGACGACCGCGTGCTGCTGCTCTCGCAATACCGGCACCCGGTGCGCTCCGAGCTGTGGGAGCCGCCGGCCGGTCTGCGCGACGTGCCGGACGAGGACCTCGTCGTCGCCGCGGCCCGCGAGCTCGCCGAAGAGGCCGACCTCGTCGCAGGCTCCTGGTGGCGGCTCGTCGACTTCTTCACGACGCCCGGCGGGTCGGACGAACGGATCCGGGTGTTCCTGGCGCGGGACCTGCGGCCCGTGGCGCACGCCGACCTCTTCACGCGCACCGACGAGGAAGCGACCATGGTGCCGGTGTGGGTCCCGCTCGACGAGGCCGTGGACGCGGCCCTGTCCGGGCGGCTGCACAGCCCGACGGCCGTCACCGGTGTGCTCGCGGCGGCGGCGGCGCGCGCCCGCGGGTGGTCGACGCTGGAGGCCGTGGCGTCCTGACCGTTCCGAGTGATCAGCGGCTGGTCGACCGGCGGTACTGCAGGTTGGCCAGCGGGACGAACACGATGATGAAGATCGCGGACCAGATCAGCGTGTACAGCACCGGGTTCTGCAACGGCCATGCGTCCGGGGTGGGGACCCCCTCGGGGATGTTGCCGAACAGCTCACGGGAGGCCTGGGTCACCGCCGAGACCGGGTTCCACTCCGCGAACGTCTGCAGGGGAGCGGGCAGCGTCTCCAGCGGGACGAACGTGTTGGCCACGAACGTCAACGGGAAGATCACGATGAACGTGGCGTTGTTGAACACCTCGACGCTGGGCACCAGCATGCCGAGCCACGCCATGATCCAGGAGATCGCGTAGGCGAAGATCAGGAGCAGCAGATAGCCGAGCGCGGCCTCGGCGGGCGAGCTGTGGATGGCCCAGCCGACCAGCAGCCCGGTCAGCGACATGACGACGAGCACGAGGATGTTGTTGGCGACGTCGGAGATCGTGCGGCCGGTCAGCACCGCCGACGGGGCCATGGGCAGCGACCGGAACCGGTCGATGATGCCCTTCTTGATGTCCTCCGCCAGCCCGGCGCCCGTGATCGTGGCCCCGAAGATGACGGTCTGCGCGAAGATCCCCGCCATGAGGAACTCCCGGTACGCGTCCGGGTCGGTCCCGCCGGGCACGGCGATCGCGCCGCCGAAGACGTACGCGAAGAGCAGGACGAACATGATCGGCGAGAGCGTGGTGAAGACCAGCAGGTCGGGGACACGCTTGATCTTGATGATGTTGCGCCTGGCGACGACGTAGGAGTCCGAGAAGACGGTCGGTGTGGCCATCAGGCACCTCCGGTGGACGACGCGTCGCTGGCCGCGTGCCGGCCGCGAGCGGTCGGTTCTGCGGGGGGAGGATCGTCCGGTGGTCGCGCGTCCTGCGGGCCGTCCTCCTCGCTGACGTGACCGGTGAGCGACAGGAACACGTCGTCGAGCGTGGGGCGGCGCAGCCCGACGTCGTCGATGCCGATCCCCGCGTCGTCGAGGACGCGCAGCGCCTCGGTGAGCACCTGCGCACCACCGCTGATCGGCATGAGCAGGGTGCGACGGCCCTCGTCCAGCCCTGCCTTGCCGACCCCGAGCGGCTCGAGGAGGTCCCGTGCGGCGAGCAGCGTGGCGGGGTCCCGGACGGTGAGCTCGAGGCGCTCGCCGCCCACCTGCATCTTGAGCTGGTCGGCCGTGCCCTGCGCGATGATCTTGCCGTGGTCGATGACGACGATGTCGTCGGCCAGCAGGTCGGCCTCCTCCAGGTACTGGGTGGTCAGCAGGAGGGTGGTCCCACCGGCGACGAGGTTCTGGATCACCTCCCACATCTCGGTGCGCCCGCGCGGGTCCAGGCCTGTGGTCGGCTCGTCGAGGAAGATGATCGGCGGGTCCGCCACGAGCGCGCCCGCGAGGTCGAGCCTGCGGCGCATCCCGCCCGAGTAGGTCTTGGACGGACGGTCCGCGGCGTCCTCGAGCCGGAACGATGCGAGCAGCTCGCGGGCGCGCTCCCGGGAGCGCTTGACCCCCAGGTGGTACAGCCGGCCGATCATGTCGAGGTTCTCGAAGCCGGTGAGGTACTCGTCGACGGCGGCGTACTGCCCCGACAGGCCGATGCGTCGACGCACGTCCCGTGGCTTGGCCAGGACGTCCACGCCCGCGACCGTCGCGGATCCCTCGTCGGGCTGCAGCAGGGTGGTGAGGATGCGGACGATGGTGGTCTTGCCCGCGCCGTTGGGTCCGAGCAGGCCGAGCACAGAGCCGGTCGGCACGGCGAGATCGACCCCGTCGAGGGCCGTGACGGTCTTGTACCTCTTGACGAGTCCCGTTGCCGTGATCGCGTCTGCCATGGTCCGAGGCTAGAAGAGACGTCCGACACGACGACAGGGAAATCCAGACAGAGACAGAGTCGGCTAGATGCTGCCGCGTGTGCGCAGGCTCCCGACGAAGAACGTGACCGTCGACGCGAGCGCCGCGGCGCCCAGCATGTGCAGGTTGACCAGGCCGATCGGCAGGCCGGAGAACAGCTGGACGTAGCCGATGGCGCCCTGGGCCAGCGTCACCGCCAGGAGGACGAGGCCGGTGGTCCAGGGTCGCCCTACGACACCGCGACGGCGCAGCAGGACCAGGACGACGACGAGCACGGCGACGAACGCCCAGACGGAGGCCGCGTGGAGCTTCGACATGGCCCACGGGTCGACGTCGAACCGGTAGCCCACCTCGTCGTCGCCCGAGTGAGGTCCTGCGCCCGTGACGACGACGCCGAGCACCAGCACCACGACGGTGAGGACGCTGAGCACGCGGACCAGGAGCTGAGTCGGCCGGTCGACCAGCGGCACGGCCGGGCCGTCTCCCTCGCGCGTGCGCACGACCAACCAGGTGGAGAACGCGACGAGGGCCATCGAGATGAGCAGGTGGCCGCCGACGATCGCCGGGTGCAGGTCCACGAGCACGGTGATCCCGCCGATGACGGCCTGGAGCAGGACGCCCACCACGGGGACGAGGCCCAGGCGGCGGTACGACCAGGGCCGGCGACGGTCGAGGACGACCAGCACCGCGACGACGGTGGCGACGGCCACGAGCAGACCGCTGACCGTGCGGTTGCCGAACTCGATGAAGGGGTGGATCGACGTCGCGTCGTGGAACCGGGGAGTGAACTCGCCCGGCTCGCACTCGGGCCACGTCGAGCACCCCAGGCCTGAGCCGGTGAGCCGCACGGCGCCGCCGGTGACGATGATGAGGATCTGGCCGACGAGGTTGGCGACGACGGCCGTCCAGGTCCACCGGTCACGAAACCGGTCCAGGGTCGACGATCCGGTGTCGAGGGCGGGGGACGAGCTCACGTCGACCAGCCTACGTTCCGGCCGGTCGGCGCCTGACCGGTCAGCGCGCGAGGCTCGTCACAGCGGGATGTCGAGGCCCCCGGCCGCTGCCACCACGGTGAGGGCGAGCCCGAGGACCACGGCGAACGCGCTGGGCACGAACACGTGAGGGAGCCACGCGACGTGGCGGTGCATGCGGCGGATCTCGTCGCTCGTCATCTCCCGCGGCGGCTCGTCGAGCGCGGCCGCGGGATCGGCCCGCCCGGCCGCCGTCCAGGCGGCGTCGATGCGGGGCGCGGAGACCGGCACGACGCCGAGCCGGAGGTCACTCCAGCCGGCGCACCACGCCTCGATCTGCCGCATCCGCGGGTAGTACCGCACCTGGTGGCGCTTCGTCATCGCCTCGATCAGCCAGAACGCTGCGCCCGTCGCGGCGGCGAGAGCGAACAGCGAGTAGTGCTCCTGCTGGAAGCCGAGACCGATACCCGCCAGGCTCAGCGTCACCGACCAGCCCTTGACGGTGATCAGCCGCCCGTCGAACTCGGAGACGGTGCGCACGAGCGCGGCGTACTCGGCGGCCAGCGCCGCCTGGAACGAGGCGTCCTGCGCAGCGTCCATCGGCCCACGGTAGCGGTCAGTGCCAGCGGAACAGGCGGCTCGCACCCCATCCGAGCGCGGCGGTCCAGCCGACGAGGACCACGACCGACCAGGGTGGCAGCGCGCCGTGCATCAAGGTCTCGCGCATCGCCTCGCCTAGCGCGCCGGAGGGCAGCAGCAGCGCGATGTGGGCCATCGGGCCGGGCAGCTGCTCTGCCGGGATGACGACGCCGCCGGCCACCGCCAGGACGAGCAGCAGGAGGTTCGCGACGGCGAGGACCGCCTCGGCGCGCAGGGTGCCGGCGACGAGCAGGGCGAGCGACGTGAAGGCGGCGGTGCCCAGGACGATCGCGACCAGCGAGAGAGCCAGCCCGGCGGGGTCGGGGCGCCAGCCGAGCAGCAGCGCGGTCAGGCCGATGACGACGACCTGCACGATCTCCACGACGAGGACGCCGAGCACCTTGCCCGCGAGCAGCCCGCCGCGGCCCAGAGGGGTGGTCGAGAGCAGCCGCAGGACGCCGTTGCGGCGGTCGAACGACGAGGCGATCGCCTGCGACGTGAACGACGTCGTCATCACCGCGAGGGCGAGGATGCCGGGCGTCAGGAAGTCGATCCGGCTGGCACCGCCGGTGTCCAGCTCGATCCCGGTGACCCGCGCGAGCCCGACGAGGACGAGCACGGGCACGATGATCGTGACCAGCAGCTGCTCGCCGTTACGCAGGATGGCGCGCGCCTCGAACGAGGTCTGGGCGAGGATGCGCGCCGAGGTGGGTGCCGGGGCGCTCATCGCAGGTTCCGTCCGGTCAGGTCGAGGAAGACGTCCTCGAGGGTGCGGCGTCCGACCGTCAGCTTCGTCGCCAGCGCGCCCTGCCCGGCCAGCCAGGCGGTGACCGCGGCGACCGCGTCGGGGTCGACGGCGCCGGTGACGGTGTAGGAGCCGTCGCGCGGCTCGGTGACGACGAACTCCGCGCCGAGCGCAGCGTGCAGGTCGAGCCCCGGCGCGGTCTCGAGTCGCAGGGTGCGGTCCTCGGCCGAGGAGACGAGCGACGGCACGGAGCCCTGCGCGATGACGTGGCCGCGGTCGACGACGACGACCTGGTCGGCAAGGTCCTCCGCCTCGTCCATGAGGTGGGTGGTGAGCACGACGGCGACGCCCTCGTCGCGCAGCTCGCGTACAAGGTCCCAGACCGCGTGGCGGGTCTGCGGGTCCATCCCGGCGCTGGGCTCGTCGAGGAACACGACCTCGGGTCGGCCGACGATCGCCGCGGCGAGCGCGAGCCGCTGCCGCTGACCTCCGGAGAGCCGCCGGACGGTGGTGCGGGCGAACGACCCCAGCCCGAGGCGCTCGGTGAGCTCGCCCAGGTCTCGGGGGTCGGCGTACATCCGGGCGACGTGCGCGAGCATCTCGTGCGCCTTGACGCCCGTCGGCAGGCCGCCGTCCTGGAGCATCACGCCCACGCGAGGGCGCAGATCCCGGGCCTGCGTCAGCGGGTCGAGGCCCAGCACGCGCACGCTTCCGCCGTCGGGCTCCCGCAGGCCCTCGCAGCACTCGACCGTCGTCGTCTTGCCCGCGCCGTTCGGACCGAGGACCGCGGTCACCTGGCCGTGGTGGGCGACGAGGTCGAGCCCGTCGACGACGGCACGGCCGCCGTAGCGCTTGACGAGCCCGGAGATCTCGAGCGCGGGGGAGTCGGGCACGAGAGGGAAGTCTAGGGCGCCCGGATGACCTCGCCGTGTGAGGGACGCGACCCCGAACGAAGGGTCTCCTTGCTTGCAGGGATGGATATTGACAACAAGGATGTTGCCAATATCGCGGCCCTTGCACGCGCACGGATGGTGCGCGGCCGCCAAGACCGGACAAGCCCGACGGAGGTGTGTGCATGAACGCGACGCTGCCTGCGATCGACCGCACCCTGGCGGACACCACCACGCCCGACTCCGACGCCGGGACCCGCCAGCGCGTGCTGCAGATCGTCGCTGCCGCCGGCCCGGTCTCCGCCGCCGAGCTCGCCGCCCAGCTCGACCTCGCTCCCGCCGGGATCCGACGGCACCTCGGGGTCCTCGAGGCCACGGACCAGATCACCGTGCACGAGGCTCCCGTGGGCCCCCACGGACCGAAGGGTCGCGGACGCCCCGCCCGCCGTTACGTCGTGAGCAGCCGCGGCCAGGCCGCGCTGTCCCACCGCTACTCCGAGCTGGCCAGCCAGGCGTTGCGCTTCCTCGCCGAGACCGCCGGACCGCAGGCCGTGCAGGGCTTCGCGGAGCAGCGGGTCCGGGACCTGGAGGAGCGGCACGCCCAGGCCGTGGCCGCCGCAGGTGACGACGTCGCCGAGCGCGTCCGCGTCCTGGCCGACGGTCTCACTGCCGACGGGTACGCCGCCTCCGCGCGGCCGGTCCCCGGCGGCATGGCCATGCAGCTGTGCCAGGGTCACTGCCCCGTGCAGGACGTCGCGCACGAGTTCCCTGCGCTGTGCGAGGCCGAGGCGCGCGCGTTCTCGCGGCTCCTCGGCGTGCACGTACAGCGCCTGGCGACGCTGGCCGGTGGCGGCCACGTCTGCACCACGAGCATCCCGCTCACCACCGGACAGACCATCTCGACGCACGCCCCCCACGCCCCTGACCACCCCGTGCCCTCCGTGGAAGGACATTCAGCATGAGTGCACAGACCGACAGCACTGCGGCCGACGTGCCGCAGGCGACGCAGCTGACCCAGGACGAGGCCATCGCCTCGATCGGCAACTACAACTACGGCTGGCACGACGCCGACACCGCCGGGTCCGTCGCGACCCGCGGCCTGTCGGAGGCGAAGGTCCGGGAGATCTCCGCGCTCAAGAACGAGCCCGAGTGGATGCTCAAGACGCGCTTGAAGTCGCTGCGCCTGTTCGACAAGAAGCCCATGCCCTGGTGGGGCTCGGACCTGTCGGGCATCGACTTCGACAACATCAAGTACTTCGTGCGCTCCACGGAGAAGCAGGCGACCAGCTGGGAGGACCTGCCCGAGGACATCAAGAGCACGTACGACCGCCTGGGCATCCCGGAGGCCGAGAAGCAGCGCCTCGTCGCCGGCGTCGCCGCGCAGTACGAGTCCGAGGTCGTCTACCACCAGATCCAGGAGTCGCTCGAGGAGCAGGGCGTCATCTTCCTCGACACCGACACCGCGCTGCGTGAGCACCCGGAGATCTTCGAGCAGTACTTCGGCTCGGTCATCCCGCCCGGGGACAACAAGTTCGCGTCGCTCAACACCGCGGTGTGGTCGGGCGGCTCGTTCGTCTACGTCCCGCCGGGCGTGCACGTCGAGATCCCGCTGCAGGCCTACTTCCGGATCAACACCGAGAACATGGGCCAGTTCGAGCGGACGCTGATCATCGCCGACGAGGGCTCGTACGTTCACTACGTCGAGGGTTGTACAGCTCCGGTGTACTCGAGCGACTCGCTGCACTCCGCGGTGGTCGAGATCATCGTCAAGAAGAACGCCCGCGTGCGGTACACGACCATCCAGAACTGGTCGAACAACGTGTACAACCTCGTCACCAAGCGGGCGACCGCGGCCGAGGGCGCCACCATGGAGTGGGTCGACGGCAACATCGGCTCCAAGGTGACCATGAAGTACCCGGCCATCTACCTGCTCGGGGAGCACGCGCGCGGCGAGACGCTGTCCATCGCGTTCGCCGGTGCGGGTCAGCACCAGGACGCCGGCGCCAAGATGGTCCACGCCGCGCCGCACACCTCCAGCTCGATCGTCTCCAAGTCGGTCGCGCGCGGCGGGGGCCGCACGTCCTACCGCGGACTGGTCCAGGTGCTCGAGGGCGCCCACCACTCCGCGTCGAACGTGCTCTGCGACGCCCTCCTGGTCGACCAGATCTCACGCTCCGACACGTACCCGTACGTGGACGTCCGCGAGGACGACGTCTCGATGGGCCACGAGGCGACCGTGTCGCGCGTGAGCGAGGACCAGCTGTTCTACCTGATGTCCCGAGGCATGGCCGAGACCGAGGCCATGGCGATGATCGTGCGCGGGTTCGTCGAGCCCATCGCGCGTGAGCTGCCCATGGAGTACGCCCTCGAGCTGAACCGCCTCATCGAGCTGCAGATGGAAGGGGCCGTCGGCTGATGACGACCGCAACAGACTCCCTGTCGACCGACCACAGCAAGGCCACGGCCGACGGGAGCCACAGCCACGGGGTCGGACCGCTCCCCGAGGCGTCCCGCGCGTCCCGCCCCACGTCCTTCGACGTGGCCGACTTCGCCGTGCCCCACGGCCGCGAGGAGGAGTGGCGCTTCGCGCCGGTCGCCCGGCTCGCGCCGCTCTTCGCGGCGGGCACCGACGGTGTCCTGGACGGCCACGGCGTGCTGACGACGGTCGTCGAGGCGCCCGAGGTGCAGGTCGAGATCGTCGAGCGCGACGACGAGCGGCTCGGGAAGGCCGGCAAGCCCGGCGACCGGACGTCCGCCGTCGCGTGGGCCTCGTTCCCGCGGGCCACGATCGTCACGATCCCGAAGGAAGCCGTGGCCTCCGAGGTGACGTCCATCCGCATCGAGGGCGTCGAGGGTGCAGGCACGCACGAGGCGGCGCTCGAGCCGAGCGCGACGCACCTGCTGATCCACGCCGAGGCGCTGTCGCAGGCGGTCGTCGTCATCGACCACATCGGCCACGCGGCGCTCACCGAGACGGTCGAGATCGTCGCCGACGACGGTGCGCACCTGACGGTCGTCACGGTGCACGACTGGGCCGACGGCTCGGTGCACGCCTCCTCGCACCGGCTGCGCATCGGCCGCGACGCGACCGTCAAGCACATCGCGGTGACGCTCGGCGGCGACGTCGTCCGGATCACGCCGGACGCCGAGTTCGTCGGCGAGGGCGCGAGCGTGAAGATGCTCGGCCTGTACTTCGCCGACGCGGGCCAGCACCAGGAGCAGCGCCTCTTCGTCGACCACGCGGTGCCCAACTGCATCTCGCGCGTCGCCTACAAGGGCGCCCTGCAGGGCGAGGGTGCGCACACGGTGTGGGTCGGTGACGTGCTCATCCGGGCCGCGGCCGAGGGCACGGACACGTACGAGCTCAACCGCAACCTGGTGCTGTCCGACGGCGCCCGCGCCGACTCGGTGCCGAACCTCGAGATCGAGACCGGTCTCATCGAGGGTGCGGGGCACGCCAGCGCGACCGGCCGGTTCGACGACGAGCAGCTCTTCTACCTGCGCGCCCGTGGCATCCCGGAGTCCGACGCCCGTCGGCTCGTGGTGCGCGGCTTCTTCGCGGAGCTCATCCACGAGATCGGTGTGCCGGCGATCGAGGAGCGCCTCATCGGCGCGATCGAGCGGGAGCTCGAGAAGTCGATGAGCGTGCTGGACAGCCTGTCCGAGGGCCACGTCGAGGGTTCCGAGGTGTCCCTCACGACGGAGCGTGCATGAGCGCCCAGCTGGCCTGCTTCGACGAGGACGTGCCCCTCGAGGGCACGCTCCGCGTCGAGCTGGAGGCTGAGCACGGCACGGTCGAGGTCGCGCTGGTGCGCGACTCCGACGGTGAGCTGCACGCCATCAGCGACATCTGCTCGCACGGTGCCGTCTCGTTGTCGGACGGCGAGGTGGAGGGCTGCACGATCGAGTGCTGGCTCCACGGCTCGCGGTTCGACCTGCGCACCGGCAAGCCCACCGGGCCGCCCGCCGTCCAGCCCGTCCCTGTCTACCCCGTGACCGTCGACGGCCAGCGTGTGCTGGTCGACGTCGACGCCCCGCTCTGAGAAGTCTGGAAGGAACAGCATGTCCACCCTGGAGATCCGTGACCTGCACGTCAGCGTCGAGACCAAGGAAGGCCCCAAGCAGATCCTGCGCGGCGTCGACCTGACCGTCGCGAGCGGCGAGACGCACGCCATCATGGGCCCGAACGGCTCCGGCAAGTCCACGCTCGCGTACTCGCTGGCCGGCCACCCGAAGTACCACGTCACCAGCGGCACCGTGACCCTCGACGGTGAGGACGTCCTCGCGCTCTCCGTCGACGCCCGCGCTCGTGCCGGCCTGTTCCTCGCCATGCAGTACCCGGTCGAGGTCCCCGGCGTCAGCGTGTCGAACTTCCTGCGCACCGCCAAGACGGCGATCGACGGCACGGCCCCGCCGCTGCGCTCGTGGGTCAAGGACGTCCGCACCGCGATGGACAACCTGCGCATGGACCCGACGTTCGCCGAGCGGTCCGTGAACGAGGGCTTCTCCGGTGGTGAGAAGAAGCGCCACGAGATCCTGCAGATGGAGCTCCTCAAGCCGAAGTTCGCGATCCTCGACGAGACCGACTCGGGCCTCGACGTCGACGCGCTGCGCGTCGTGTCCGAGGGCGTCAACCGCGTCAAGGAGAACCCCGACGTCGGCGTCCTGCTGATCACGCACTACACGCGGATCCTGCGCTACATCACGCCCGACTTCGTGCACGTCTTCGTCGACGGCAAGGTCGCCGAGGAGGGTGGCCCGGAGCTGGCTGACCGCCTCGAGAACGAGGGCTACGACCGCTTCCTGTCGAGCACTCCGGCTCTCTGAGGACCTCGGAGCCCCTGATGACCAGCCTCCTCCACGACGCAGCCCGGACGCTCGACGCGACCGAGCTCGCGGCCGTGCGCGCGGACTTCCCGCTGCTCTCGCGGACCCTGCGCGGCGGGCGGCCGCTGGTGTACCTCGACTCGGGGGCCACCTCGCAGAAGCCCGAGGTCGTCCTCGACGCCGAGCAGGACTTTTACGCGCAGCGGAACGCCGCGGTGCACCGGGGTGCGCACCAGCTCGCCGAGGAGGCCACCGAGGCGTTCGAGGACGCGCGCGACCGGGTCGCGTCGTTCGTCGGGGTGTCGCCGGGCTCGCTGGTCTGGACGTCGAACGCGACGGCCGGGATCAACCTGGTGGCCTACGCGATGTCGAACGCGTCGCTGGGTCGCGGGGGAGCGGCCGCGCGGCCGCTCGCCCTCGGGCCCGGCGACGAGATCGTCGTCACCGAGGCCGAGCACCACGCGAACCTCGTGCCGTGGCAGGAGCTCGCGTTGCGCACCGGGGCCTCCTTGAGGTGGCTCGGGGTCGACGACGACGGGCGGATCCGGGTCGACGAGCTCGACACGGTCGTCACCGAGCGCACCAAGGTGCTGGCGTTCACGCACGCGTCGAACGTCACCGGGGCCATCACGCCGGTCGCACCGTTCGTCGAGCGCGCCCGCGCAGTGGGTGCTCTGACCGTGCTGGACGCCTGCCAGTCGGTCCCGCACCTGCCGGTGGACCTGACAGCCCTGGGCGTCGACTTCGCGGCGTTCTCGGGGCACAAGATGCTGGGGCCCACCGGGGTCGGCGCGCTGTACGGGCGGCGCGAGCTGCTCGAGGCCATGCCCCCGGTGACCACCGGCGGGTCGATGGTCGAGGTCGTCACCATGGAGGCGACGACGTACGCGCCGCCGCCGCAGCGGTTCGAGGCCGGCACGCAGATGGTGTCGCAGGCGATCGGAATGGGTGCTGCCGCCTCGTACCTGCACGAGCTGGGCATGGACGCGGTCGCCGCGCACGAGGCGCACCTCGCCGGGCTCCTGCTCGACGCGGTGGCGTCGGTTCCCGGGGTGCGGGTCATCGGCCCGACCGACACGCGCGACCGCCTGGCGACCGTCTCGTTCGTCGTCGACGGCGTGCACGCGCACGACGTCGGCCAGGTGCTCGACGACGCCGGCGTGGCCGTGCGGGTGGGTCACCACTGCGCGCAGCCCCTGCACCGGCGGTTCGGCGTCGCGTCGACCTCGCGCGCGAGCGCGGCCGTCTACACGACGGACGAGGAGATCGAGGTCTTCCGGGAAGCACTGACGGGGGTCCGGGCGTTCTTCGGTCTGGAGGTGTCATGAGCACGGGTTCGATGGAGCAGCTGTACCAGCAGGTCATCCTCGACCACGCGAAGTTCCCGCATGGCAAGGGACTGGGCGCGGCCGGTGACCTGCACCTGCACACGGGTGAGTCGCACCAGGTGAACCCGACGTGCGGCGACGAGGTGACCTTGCAGGTCGACCTCGACGCTCAGGGGATCGTGCGCGACGTGCGGTGGGACGGGCAGGGCTGCAGCATCTCGCAGGCCTCCGTCTCGGTCCTGCACGACCTGGTGGTCGGCAACGACCTCGCCACGGTCGACGAGATCGGCGGCACGTTCCGCGCGCTCATGCAGACGCGCGGTGCGGGCCTCGACGACGACGCCGAGGAGACCCTCGGCGACGCGACCGCCTTCACGGGCGTCGCCAAGTACCCCGCGCGGATCAAGTGCGCCCTGCTCGGCTGGGCGGCGCTGACCGACGCACTCATCAAGACCGGCGCACGGGAGAGCTCATGAGCACGGACACCCCCACACCGACCACGGTCGCCGACGTCGAGGAAGCCCTCCGCGACGTCATCGACCCGGAGCTCGGCATCAACGTCGTCGACCTCGGCCTCATCTACGGCGTCGTCATCGACCAGACCAACACGGCGATCATCGACATGACGCTGACGTCCGCGGCCTGCCCGCTGACCGACGTCATCGAGGACCAGTCGGCATCGGCCCTCGACGGGATCGTCGACGGCTTCCGCATCAACTGGGTGTGGATGCCGCCGTGGGGCCCGGAGAAGATCACGCCCGACGGTCGCGAGCAGATGCGTGCCCTCGGCTTCAACATCTGAGCAAACCAAGAACGAAGGCCCGCCGGCCTGATCGTTGCCGTCTGAGTCGCTGTAGGCTCCGTCGGACCCTGAAAGGCCCGCACTCGTCGTTGAGTGCGGGCCATTCATCGTTCGGGCGTCACTCCTTGATCAGGACGCCGATCTCCTTGCGGTCCTCGTTGAACACCGTCATCTCGTCGCCGTCGACGTTGGCCGATGTGGCTGCGGACAGCCAGGTGTTGACGTTCTCGCACGCCATCATGGTCGCGGCGAACGGACCGAACTCGACCTCGGAGCCGTCGATCTTCCAGGTGCCGTTCAACTGGTTGCACCCGTCGCTGCCGCTCACTGTGCCGTCTTCGATGAGCTCGAGGTCGACCAAGGGCTCGGAGTCCGTCTGCGACCAGGTCCCGATGACGTCGCCGGACTCGAGAGCGGCTCCGGACGAGTCTTCGCTACTGGAACAGGCGGCTAAGGCCGCACCGCCCAGGGCGACGAGGAGAGCAATCCGTACCAGGGCCGAGCGCGGTGTGCTCATGCGGCCGACGGTAGCAGCACGAACGTGCTGCTCACAGGGGTGAATGACCCGTGCGCTGCGTCAGCGAGCGTGCTGCCCGCGCGGTAGTCGCGGACCTCGCGGAGACGGCTCCGCTGCAGGTCAGCGAGATTCAGCCGCTCGGCTTCAGCATCCGAGCAAGCCCCAAGGTCCTGGGCAGCACGCTGACGGGGACCTTCGTCGGTGCTGACCTGCATGTTGACCTGTGGCGAAAGCGTTGCTCACCGTTCGGGACGGTGCGGACATTGCTCGTCTGCCTGGCCAAGAGACTTGGCCGGTCTGCATCCAAACGCCTCCCCCGTGCGGAAGAACTGTGGACGGGTGATCCAAGCACCCACCAACAGAAGGGATGTCCGATGAAGCGCATTCTCGCCGCGGGGGCCATCGCAGCTCTCGCCCTGCTCGGCTCCGCAGCCAGCGCCTCCGCCGCACCCGCCGAGGCCGCCTGCTTCGGCCAGGTGCACAAGACCGTCAACACCGTCGGCGTGGCCGGGTTCAACAACGTCGGGGAGCTCGTTCAGGCCGTCGGTGGCGGCACCATGAAGAACGCCACCGCCAAGACGTTCTGCTAGTCGGCTCGTCCCTCCTGAGCAACACAGGCGGCGGCTCGGATCTCGCATCCGAGCCGCCCGGGGCTCCCGTCATCCGCAAGTCCGCGCAGCGGGTCACTGCCTCACCGTGTCCAGCCCACCGCAACTCGACACTCGCGGCGTCGAGCTCGCGCCGGGCCTGAGTCGGCCGAGTGGCCGGTCAGAGCTGGTCGGTGGCGAACGTGTCGCAGGCCTCGAGAGTGCCCTGCTCGTATCCGGTGGTGAACCAGCGCTCGCGCTGCTCGCTGGATCCGTGGGTCCACGAGTCGGGGTTCACACCACCGCCGGACTGCTCCTGGATGTTGTCGTCGCCGACGGCCGCTGCTGCGCCGAGCGCGTTCTGCAGCTGCGCCTGGGTGATCGGCTCGAGGTAGGTGACTCCGGTGTTCGGGTCGACCGTCGTGGCCGCCTTGCCCGCCCACAGGCCGGCGTAGCAGTCGGCCTGGAGCTCCACCCGGACGGAGTCGGAGTCGGCGCCGGTGCCCTGCCGGTCCGCCTGGTCCATCACGCCGGTGATGTGCTGGATGTGATGCCCGTACTCGTGGGCGATGACGTACTGCTCGGCCAGCGGCCCGTCCTCGGCACCGAGCTGGGTGAGCTGGTCGAAGAACGTGACGTCGAGGTAGATGGTCGTGTCGGGGGGGCAGTAGAACGGACCGGTGGCCTTGGTCGCGTTGCCGCAGGCGGTGGCGACCGTGTCGGTGAACGCGAACACCCCGGGCTGACTGAACTCGCCACCCGCGGCGGGGATGGCGGCGGCCCAGTAGGTGTCGAGGGAGTCGATGGTGGCGCTCAGGCGGCACTCGCGGTCGGTGTTGGCCTGCTCGGCGCTGCACTCACCCACGGTGCCCGAGGGCTGCGGTTCGCCGCCCCCGCCGCCCGCGACACCCGACAGGTCCACGCCGGTGAACAGGTAGACGGCGAGGACGAGCAGCCCGACGGCACCGCCACCGGCCGCGACCTTGCCGCCGCCGCCCTTGCGGACGCGACCGCCTCCAAAGCTGCCACCCTCCTGGAATGTCACCGAGGCAACGTAGCGAGGTCACGCGGTTCTCGCCTGTCGAGAGCGGGTGATCAGTCCTCGCCCAGCCCCCGCGCGGCGAGGGCGTCGCCGGTGGCGCGCGCGTGCGCGACCATCCGCACGGCTGCCGGCACGACGATCGCGCGCGGCTCGCGGTCGAGCCCGCGGGCACGGGCGGCGTCCCGGGTCTCCAGCGACATCCGCGCCAGGACCGGGATGGTGCGCAGGAACAGGCCGACGGCCAGCGCGACCGTCTCGGGGGAGAGCCCGACGTGCCGCAGCGGGCGCGCAACTCGGGCGAGGACGTCGAGAAGTGTGTCCGCGCGCGTGGTCGCCGTGACGACCGCTCCGAGCAGGACGAGGGCGACGAGGTCGACGGCGACCTCCACCGCGGTCTCCCAGCCCCGCGCCCACCACTGGTAGGCGCCGATCAGTGCGGCGGTGAGCAGCGCGGGGACCAGGCCACGGGTCGTCCGGTGCCACGGGACACGAGCGACCAGCTGCGCCAGCAGCGCGACGCCCAGGAAGGCCAGGGCGGACACCGGTCCGCGGACAGCGACGACCGCGATCGCGAACACCGCCAGGAGCGCCAGCTTGAGCCCCGCGGGAGCGCGGTGGATGACGCTCGTGCCGGGGTGGTACAGGCCGAGCGGGCCCGCCCACGGCGGCCGGATCGGCCCGCTCACGCGCCGACCTGCATCAGCGCGCGGTAGTGGGCGACAGCCTCGGGTGGCGGGCCGTCGAACACGACCGAGCCGTCGTCGACGACGAGCACGCGGTCGGCCTGCAGCGCGGCATCGAGGTCGTGCGTGACGACGACGACCTGCTGGGGGAGATCCGCCAGCAACGCGTCGACGATCCCCCGCCACCGCAGGTCGAGGAGCGTCGTCGGCTCGTCGGCCACGAGGACGGCGGGCTCGGTGGCGAGCACGGACGCCAGCGCGAGCAGCTGCCGCTGGCCTCCCGACAGGGCGTGCACGGGAACCTCGGCGCGGTCCGCCAGACCGAACCGGGCCAGGGCGGCGCGGGCCGCGACATCCCGCTCCGTCGGCGTCATCGACAGGCGACGCAGGGACAGGGCGACGTCCTCGACGGGTGTCGGCATGACCAGCTGGGCGTCGGGGTCGGTGAACATGAACCCGACCCTCCGGCGCACCGCGGCCCCGTCCCGGGCTGTGTCGAGGCCGTCCACGCGGACGGTGCCGGACGACGGCAGGACGAGGCCGTTGAGCAGCCGGGCGAGCGTCGACTTGCCGGACCCGTTGGCGCCGACGATGGCGACGCGGTGCTCGACGAGCTCGAGCGACACGGGTCCGAGGAGCCGGACGACGCGGTCCGGCCCACCGGCCGGGTCGGGGCTGTAGGCCGTGACGAGGACGTCGTCGAGCGCGATCATGTGGTCGGCATCGGGGTCAGCGTCGCGTGCGCAGCATGTCGGGAAACGCCTTGAAGATCGCGACCGCCACCGCCGCGGCGGCGAGGTTCTTCAGCACGTCGCCCGGCCAGTACACGACGTCGATGGCGAGGGCCTCGCGGAACGACAGGCCGAGGCGCGCCATGAGGCCGACGATGCCGGCGGGGTGGATCGTCAGGAAGCTCGCGGCCAGCCCGGCCACGACCAGGAGCGGGTACCGCCACGCCGACGGTGCGCGGCCGACGCCGTCGCCGACCCTGCCGGCGAGGCCGTCGGCGAACGAGGACGCCATCAGGCGGTCGGCGCCGCGCAGCGCGACACCGGCGAACACCCCGGCGAGGGCCGCTGCGAAGGGGAACGCCAGCAGGTAGCCGACCGAGGGTCCGGCCAGGACGGCGACACCCCCGACACCGCCCGAGAAGATGGGCAGTCCGGCCAGCCCGAGCACGACGTAGAGCAGTGTCGCCAGGCCGCCGCGGCGAGCGCCGAGCACGAGCCCCGCCAGGATCACGGCGAACGTCTGGAGCGTGATGGGGACGCCGGACGGCGTCGGGATGCCGGGCAGGATCGCGCACACCGCGATGAAGGCGGCGAACGTGGCGATCAGGGCGACGTCGGTGGACACCGAAGCCCGGACGATCGGGGCGGGAAGTGCGGCGGCGGTCTCGTTCTCAGGCCCACTGGTCATGGCTACCCCTTGATCGTCGTGGCGAGTGCGGTCGTTCCCGCGTGGTTCGGGGGTGCGGTCAGCCCTGCTACCGGCCCCGTGCGACCGGTCGCCACGCTAGCCGGTCGTAGACTTGCTGGCGTTTGTGCCCCTGGCCAACGCCAGCGCGGCGAACTCGGAGGAAACCGTCAAGTGATCACTGCCCAGGCTGTCGAGCTGCGCATCGGCGCACGAGTGCTGCTCGAGGAGTCGTCGTTCCGCATCGCGGCCGGCGACCGGATCGGTCTGGTCGGTCGCAACGGCGCCGGCAAGACCACCCTCACCAAGACCCTGGCGGGGGAGACCCAGCCCACCGGTGGCCAGATCATCCGCTCCGGCGACGTCGGCTATCTCCCGCAGGACCCGCGCACCGGGGACCTCGACGCGCTCGCGATGGACCGGGTGCTGTCCGCCCGCGGTCTCGACGAGATCGTCCGCGCGATGCGGGCGACCGAGTCGGCGATGGCGAGCACCGACGACGACCTCCGCGACAAGGCCATGGAGCGCTACACGCGGCTCGACGCGCGGTTCAACGCGGCCGGCGGGTACGCGGCCGAGAGCGAGGCGCACCGCATCGCCTCGAACCTCGGCCTCGACGAGCGCGTGCTCGGTCAGACCATCGGGACGCTGTCCGGCGGCCAGCGCCGCCGCGTCGAGCTCGCGCGCATCCTGTTCTCCGGCGTGGAGACGCTGCTCCTCGACGAGCCGACCAACCACCTCGACGCCGACTCGATCATGTGGCTGCGTGACTACCTGCGCGCGTACTCCGGCGGGTTCGTCGTGATCTCCCACGACGCCGACCTGCTGCGCGCCACGGTCAACAAGGTGTTCCACCTGGACGCCAACCGGTCGCAGCTCGACCAGTACGCGCTGGGCTGGGACGCATACCTGCAGCAGCGCGAGACCGACGAGAAGCGTCGCCGCCGCGAGCGGGCCAACGCCGAGAAGAAGGCCTCCGCCCTCATGGCGCAGGCGGACAAGATGCGCGCGAAGGCCACCAAGACCGTCGCCGCGCAGAACATGGCGCGCCGCGCCGAGCGACTGCTGTCCGGTCTGGAAGAGGTGCGGGCGTCGGACAAGGTCGCGCGCCTGCGGTTCCCCGAGCCCGCCGCGTGCGGCAAGACCCCGCTGACGGCCGCCGGCCTGTCCAAGACGTACGGGTCCCAGGAGGTCTTCACGGACGTCGACCTGGCGATCGACCGGGGGAGCAAGGTCGTGGTGCTCGGCCTCAACGGTGCCGGCAAGACCACGCTGCTGCGGATCCTGGGCGGCATCGAGAAGTCCGACACGGGCGAGGTCCGGCCCGGGCACGGTCTCAAGCTCGGCTACTACGCGCAGGAGCACGAGACGCTCGACCTCGAGCGGACCGTCGTCGAGAACCTCAAGTCCAACGCCCCGGACCTCACCGAGACCCAGGTGCGCTCCGTCCTCGGCTCGTTCCTGTTCTCGGGGGACGACGCCGACAAGCCCGCCCGCGTGCTGTCCGGTGGCGAGAAGACCCGTCTGGCGCTCGCGGCCCTGGTGGTCTCCAGCGCCAACGTCCTGCTCCTCGACGAGCCGACGAACAACCTCGACCCGGCGTCGCGCGAGGAGATCCTCGCGGCCCTGCGCGGCTACGCCGGTGCCGTGGTCCTCGTGTCGCACGACGAGGGCGCCGTCGCGGCGCTCGACCCGGAGCGGGTGCTGCTGCTGCCCGACGGTGACGAGGACCTGTGGAGCCCGGCGTACCTCGACCTGATCGCGCTGGCCTAGCGTTCGTCCCGCTCGCCCAGCTGGGCGTCGATGAGGGCGTCCTCGGCGTCCTCGTCGCGACCGCCGCGACGTCGGGGGACATCGGGTGCCGTCGGTGCGCGACGGGGTCGCGGGGTGTCGCGGGTGGGCCAGAGCTCGACTCCGTCGGCGCTCACCGTGGGGGGCGCCGGTGCGGGCGCCTCCGCGTCGAGTTCCTCCCGCCCGTCCTGCAGCTCGCGGCGCGCGCCCAGGCAGAACGCGACGAGGCCGCCGAGCGCGAACGTCCACCACTGGAACGCGTACGACAGGTGCGACCCGGGGTCCGTGCTCGGCGCGGCGAGCACGCCGGGGACAGGGTCCACGGACGGCTCCTCCTGCGTCATCGCGACGTAGGCCTCGTACGTCTCGCCCTCGACCCCGCCGGCCGCCAGCACCTGCTCGGCGGAGATCGCCTGGACCTGCCCCGCTGGTGCGTCGCGGTTCGAGGCCGGCTCGTCGTGCCGCAGCCGCGCCGTGAGCGTGATCGTGCCCTCGGGCGCGGCGGGCGGGGTGACGTCGACGCTGCCGTCCAGTCCCGGCGGGACCCACCCCCGGTCGACCACGAGCACCGAGCCTGCCTGTGTCGGGTCGGTGGCGGTCCCCGCGGACGCGTCCTCGACGACGAACGGCACCAGCACGTGGTAGGCCGGGGTGCCGTCGACGGGCCGGTTGCGCAGCAGGACGGTGCCCTCCGTCGCGTAGTGCCCGACGACGCTCACGCGCTGCCACACGTCGGCATCCGTGAGCGGTGCGTCCGGGGACGGCAGGACCGTGTCGAGCGGCACCGGGTCGGCGGACCAGTTGCCCTCGACCACGGCGATCGCGCCGTCGCGCCACACGTGCCGGTCCCACTGCCAGCGACCCAGGAACGTGCAGACCACCGCCAGGACGATCCCGACGAGGACCAGCACCGTGGCGCGACGGGCCGCGGGGCTCATGACCGGGGCGCGGACTCGAGATCCGCCGCGGGGACGACGCTCTGCAGGAACCCGCGCACGTCGAGGAACTGGCTCAGGTGCTCACGGTGCTCGTCGCAGGCCAGCCAGACCTTGCGCCGGTCCGGGGTGTGCAGCCTCGGGTTGTTCCAGAGCAGGCCCCACGTCGCCTCGGCCCGGCAGCCGCGACTGCTGCAGACCAGCTCGTCGACGGCATCAGGGACGGGCGCGAACAGGCTCACTGATGACCGTCCGGCTGGTCCGGAGAGCCGAGCCCACGGGGGGTGCCGCTGCCCGGACCGATCTCGCGCGGCGTCATGAACGTCCCGTCCGAGTCGCGGCGCTCGCGACCGGCGTTGGCGATCAGCACCGCGGAGTAGGGCAGCACGACGGCGGCGACGATCAGCAGCAACGAGGCCCACATCGGGATCGTGCCCCAGGTCAGCACGGCAGCGGCGAAGCAGATGATGCGGATGCCCATCTGCACGAGGTAGCGCTTCTGCCGACGGGCCATGTCGTCGGTGAGCGGCTCGGGTGCCTGGGTGATGCTGGGGACCCCCTCCGAGGGGAGGTCCGGGCGCCGACGGATGCTGCTCACCACGTGATTCTAGTCCGGCTCGGCTGTGGGAGCGCTGAGGGCCGGACTTGTCCAGGTCCCACAACGCGACGCGACGAACATGGGCGCGGACCCTGCCGCGACGCACGGGGGACGTCGGATAACGTCGTGTCCCGTGCCTGAGACTTCCGACAACACAGCGACCCCGCCGACCGCACGAAGCGTCCTCGTGACCGGCGCCAACCGCGGCATCGGCAGGGCGATCGCGGAGCGCTTCGTCGCCAACGGCGACAAGGTCGCGACCATCTACCGCTCCGGCGACCTGCCCGCCGGCGTCCTCGGCGTCGTCGGCGACGTGCGCGACACGGCCAGCGTCGACGCGGCGTTCGCGCAGATCGAGGCCGAGCACGGCCCGGTCGAGGTGCTCGTCGCCAACGCGGGTGTCACGCGCGACCAGTTGCTCATGCGGATGACCGACGAGGAGTTCTCCGAGGTCCTCGACGTCAACCTCACCGGCGCCTTCCGCTGCGCCCGCCGCGCCAGCAAGGGCATGATCCGCCTGCGCCGCGGCCGCATCATCTTCATCTCCTCGGTGGTCGGCCTGTACGGGTCGGCCGGCCAGGTCAACTACGCGGCGTCCAAGTCGGCGCTCGTCGGCATGGCCCGCTCGATCACCCGTGAGCTGGGCGGTCGCGCGATCACGGCGAACGTCGTCGCACCCGGCTTCATCGACACCGACATGACGCGCGCGCTGCCCGAGGACAAGCAGAAGGCGTACCGCGAGTCCATCCCGCTCGGCCGGTTCGCCCTGCCCGACGAGGTGGCCGGCGTCGTCGAGTTCGTCGCGTCGGACGCGGCGGGCTACATCTCCGGCGCGGTCATCCCCGTCGACGGCGGCCTCGGCATGGGTCACTGACACTCTCTTCTTGCACGACGAATCTCCTGCACGACGAACGAGAACGGAACGCACATGGGTCTGCTCGACGGCAAGAAGCTCCTGGTCACCGGTGTCCTCACGGACGGCTCGATCGCCTTCCACGTGGCGCGGCTGGCGCAGCAGGAGGGTGCCGAGGTGCTCCTCACCTCGTTCGGCCGCCAGTTCCGGCTGACGCAGGCCATCGCACGGCGGCTCCCGAAGGAGGCGGCGGTCCTGCAGCTCGACGTCACCGACGCCGACGACCTCGCGGCGCTCGCGGACCGGGTGCGCGAGGCGGGCTTCGACTCGCTCGACGGTGTCGTGCACTCGATCGGCTTCGCACCGCAGTCCGTGATGGGCGGCAACTTCCTGGCCGGCGAGTGGGACGACGTCGCGACCGCGCTGCAGGTCAGCGCGTACTCGCTGAAGTCGCTCGCGGTCGCTACCCAGCCGCTGCTCAGCTCCGGGGGTGCGATCGTCGGCCTCACGTTCGACGCCCGCTACGCGTGGCCGGTGTATGACTGGATGGGCGTCGCCAAGGCTGCCTTCGAGTCGACCTCGCGCTACCTGGCCCGCGACCTCGGCCCCCAGGGCATCCGCGTGAACCTGGTCTCCGCCGGCCCGATCCGCACCACGGCAGCCAAGTCGATCCCGGGCTTCGAGGCCATGGAGGGCGGCTGGCCCGAGCGCGCGCCGCTCGGCTGGGACGCGCTCGACCCGGAGCCGACGGCTCGTGCGGTCGCGGCGTTGCTGTCCGACTGGTTCCCGGCGACCACGGGCGAGATCGTGCACGTCGACGGCGGCTACCACGCGATGGGTCTGTGACCCTGGGCGACGCGCGCGGGGAGTGGGACGCTGAGCCGGTGACGTCCGAGACCAGTCCCCGGCGACTCCTCCTCCTGCGCCATGCCAAGGCCGAGCACCCCGACCTGATCCCGGACATCCAGCGGCCGCTGTCGCTCGTCGGCCGCAAGCAGTCCTCCAGGGTGGGCGCGGCCGTGGCTGCCGACGACCTCGTCCCCGATCTCGTGCTCTGCTCGAGCAGCGTGCGGACCCGGCAGACGTGGGACCTCGTCCGGTCGTCGCTCGGTGCCGACCCCGACGTCCGGTACCTCGACGACCTGTACTACGCGGGTTCGAGCGCGCTGGTCGAGCTTGTCCGGGCCGTGCCCGCCGACGTGCGGACGGTACTCGTCGTCGGTCACGAGCCGACGATGTCGCAGGCGGCGGTCCTGCTGGCCGGGCCGGACTCCGACCCGGCGACGCTCGAGCGCGTCCGGGTCGGCGTCCCGACCGCCAGCTGGTCGCTGCTCGAGGTCGCCGGCTGGGACACGCTCGCCTCCGGGACGGCCGCGCTCCGTCGGCTCGCGGTCCTGGGCTGAGTCAGTAGAGCCGGCGCAGCTCGGCGGTCCGGTCGAGGTCGACTGCGAGGTCGGTGATCGCGGTGAGCAGGTCGATCCCGCCGACCAGCGGTCGTCGTGCGAGGTCGGGGTCGGTGAGGATCTCCGCGAGCCGACGGGCGATCACCGCACCGTCGATGACCTCGAACGGGCGGCCGTGGAACGCGACCGGTGCCTCGGGCAGCGGAGCGGTCAGGCCGAGCCCGTTGTGCCGCCGGACAAGCGCCACGAGGACGTCCCCGAGCCGCTCCTGCCGCTCCCGCCACTGCGGCGCAGCGAGCGTGGCCGCCAACGCGGACCGCAGCGGCGCGGTCGAGTCGAGCCGGGCGAGCGCCGTCCCCAGCCACTTGTCGTAGGGCGCGTACCGGCGCTCCTGGAGGAACGCGAGCTGGACGCTGGTGCGGCACACGCGGGCGGTGATGAGACGGGACCCGAGGTCGTCACCGGCCATCCCCGCCCGCGGGGCCAGGTGCTCGTCCTGCCCGATCGCGGTCCACGCCGCGGCCTGCTGGTACACCCAGACGTCGTGCGGGTAGTAGCGCAGCCGTTCGCGCACCGCCTCGAGGCCGAGGTCGTCGTGGAAGACGGCGCCGGCGGTGAGCGACAGCAGTTGCTGCTGCGGGAGGACCAGCCAGTCGGCCGCCGTCATCGGACCGCGCGCGTCGATCGGGCCGAGCAGCCGGTGCAGGAGCGCGTCGAGCGTGAGGATCTCGACACGGTGGTCCACCGGGCCGGTAACGGTGGCGTCGCCGAGCCCACGGGTGCCGTCCGATGCCGGCAGGGCGACCCGGGTGGTCCAGCCGTGGACCTCCGGGGGGAGCCGGTGCCGGAGCTCCTCGTGCAGGTCGGCGGCCTGCGCGAGGTGGTCGTCGGGGGACAGGAGCAGCTGGAGCCGGGGACCCCAGTCGTGGTCGGTCGACGTCGCGTCGTCGAGACCCAGCACGTCCGAGCCGGGGCCGACGAGCGCCGCGGTGTGCGCGAGCCCCCGCTCGGCCAGGACCGGGCGGACCTCGTCGTAGAGCGTCCGCGCCAGCTCGAGGCCGGGCACGAACGCGGTCACGGCACGAAGACCGGCAGGTCGAGGACGGCGTCCAGCCGGTCCCGCACGACGGCGTCGGCGGCCTGGCACAGCAGCGGCTTGGCGTTGAAGGCGATCCCGAACCCGGCCGCCACGACCATGTCGATGTCGTTGGCGCCGTCCCCGATGGCGATCGTCCGCTCCATCGGGATGCCGACCGACTCGGCGTACTCGCGCAGCACCGCGGCCTTGGCGGCCCGGTCGATCACCGGGCCGTCCACCTTGCCCGTGAGGTGGCCGTCGACGACCTCGAGCGCGTTCGCGCGGGTCAGAGTGATGCCGAACGACGTCGCGAGGGGGCGCACGATCTCGATGAAGCCGCCCGAGACGAGGCCGACCGGCCAGCCGCGTGACTGGAGCTCCGTGACGAGCTCCCGCGCACCCGGCGACGGCTCGACCTGGCCGAGCACGTCGGCCAGGACGGACTCGGGCAGACCGGCGAGCGTCGCGACGCGCTCGTGCAGGGAGGCCGCGAAGTCGATCTCGCCGCGCATCGCCCGCTCGGTGATCTCGGTGACCAGCACCTCGGATCCGGCGTGCGCCGCGAGCAGCTCGACGACCTCACCGGTGATGAACGTCGAGTCGACGTCCATGACGACGAGGTGGGGCTCGTAGGTGCTCACGGGAGGTGAGGGTAGTGCCGCACGCGGGTCGCGCGTCACGGCCGCTCACTCCGGGATGACGGTCCCCTTCGGGATGACGGTGATGCCGGACTCCGTGACGGTGAAGCCACGGGCGCGGTCGTGGTCGTGGTCGAGGCCGACCCTGACGCGTTCCGGGACGACGACGTTCTTGTCGATGATCGCCCGGTGGATCTGGGCGTACCGGCCGATGTGGACGTCGTCGAAGAGCACCGAGTCCGTGACCTGCGCCCACGAGTGCAGCCGGACGCCCGGCGAGAGGACGGACCCGGACACCGTCGCGCCGGAGACCAGCACCCCCGGCGAGACGACCGAGTCCACGGCGTGACCGAGCCTGCCCGCGCCGGCGTGGATGAACTTGGCGGGAGCCAGGCTGGTGTACCCGCTGTAGAGCGGCCACTCGTCGTTGTAGAGGTTGAACACCGGCTCGATGGAGATCAGGTCGATGTTGGCCTCGTAGAACGCGTCGATCGTCCCGACGTCGCGCCAGTAGTCGCGGTCGCGCGGGGTGGAGCCGGGGACGTCGTTGCGCAGGAAGTCGTAGACGCCTGCGGTGCCGCGCTCCACGAAGTACGGGGCGATGTCGCCGCCCATGTCATGGCGCGAGCTCACGTTCTCCGCGTCGGCGGTCACCGCGGCGACGAGCGCGTCCGCGTCGGCGACGTAGTTGCCCATCGACGCGAGGATCTCGCCGGGGGAGTCGGCCAGGCCCACCGGGTCGGTCGGCTTCTCGAGGAACGCCTTGATGCGCGTGGGATCCGCGGGGTCGGTCTCGATGACGCCGAACTGGTCGGCCTCCTCGATCGGCTGCCGGATCGCGGCGACCGTGAACTCGGCACCGGAGGTGATGTGGGCGTCGACCATCTGGGAGAAGTCCATGCGGTAGACGTGGTCCGCGCCGACCACCACCACGATGTCGGGACGCTCGTCCTCGATGATGTTCAGGCACTGGTAGATCGCGTCGGCGCTGCCCAGGTACCAGTGCTTGCCGACGCGCTGCTGCGCGGGGACGGCGGCCACGTAGTTGCCCAGCAGCGGCGACATGCGCCACGTCTTGGACACGTGCCGGTCGAGGCTGTGCGACTTGTACTGGGTCAGCACGATGACGTGCAGGTACCGCGAGTTGATGACGTTCGACAGAGCGAAGTCGATCAGCCGGTACAGCCCACCGAAGGGGACCGCCGGCTTGGCACGGTCGGCGGTGAGGGGCATCAGACGTTTGCCCTCCCCACCTGCGAGGACGATAGCGAGGACGCGCGGCGCTGCCATGGGCACGACCCTAGGCCCCCGACGCGGTCACAGCGAGGCGTGCGCGCGCACAGGCGCTAGCGTGTCGGCGGGAGAACCGGTCGTCCGTGCCGGTCGGCGAGGGGATGATTGACGTGCGTGTCGACCTGCTGACCAGGGAGTACCCGCCGAACGTCTACGGCGGAGCCGGCGTCCATGTCGCGGGCCTGACCCGCGTGCTGGAACGCACGATCGACGTGCGGGTGCACTGCTTCGACGGTCCGCGCGACGCCGCCGGGGTCGTCGGGTACTCGGTGCCCACCGAGCTGGCCGGAGCGAACGCCGCGCTGCAGACGTTCGGGATCGACCTCCAGATGGCCGACGCGGTCGGCGCGGTCGGGGCCGACGGCGTCGCGTCGGACCTGGTGCACTCGCACACCTGGTACGCGAACCTGGGCGGCCACCTGGCGGGTCTGCTGCACGGGCTGCCGCACGTGGTCAGCGCCCACAGCCTGGAGCCCCTGCGTCCCTGGAAGGCGGAGCAGCTGGGCGGTGGCTACGCGCTGTCGAGCTGGGCGGAGAAGACGGCGTATGAGGGTGCGGCGGCGGTCATCGCGGTGAGCGGCGGGATGCGCGAGGACATCCTGCGGGCGTACCCGAAGGTCGACCCGGCGCTGGTCAAGGTGGTGCACAACGGCATCGACCTCGACCAGTGGCAGCGCCCGACCGACGACGAGGCCGTGACCGCCGCGGACGCCACCGTGCGCCGGCTCGGCATCGACCCGTCGCGGCCGAGCGTCGTCTTCGTCGGCCGCATCACCCGGCAGAAGGGGCTGCCCTACTTCCTGCGCGCGGTCGAGCTGCTGCCACCCGACGTCCAGGTGGTCCTGTGCGCCGGGGCGCCCGACACGCCGCAGATCATGGCCGAGGTCACGGGGCTCGTCGAGCAGCTGCGCACCAAGCGTTCCGGCGTGGTCTGGATCGAGCAGATGCTGCCGCGCGACGAGCTCATCGCGGTCCTCATGCACGGGACGGTGTTCGCGTGCCCGTCGATCTACGAGCCGCTGGGCATCGTCAACCTCGAGGCCATGGCCGTCGGGCTGCCGGTCGTAGGGACCGCCACCGGCGGCATCCCGGAGGTCATCGACGACGGCGTCACCGGTCGGCTCGTCCCGATCGACCAGCTGCAGGACGGCACCGGCACCCCGGTGGCCCCCGAGCGTTTCGTGCACGACCTGGCGGACGCGCTGTCGGACGTCGTCGGGAACACAGCCCGGACCGCCCAGTGGGGCCTGGCATCCCGTCGGCGGGTCGAGGACCACTTCACATGGGAGGCGATCGCCGACCGCACGATCGAGGTGTATCGGGCCGCGTTGAGGTGAGCGTCAGGCCGTGAGCCGGGACGCCGCTGCGGCCATCGCGCGGCGGGCCATCCGGTCGACCTCGCGCAGTGCGGTCGAGCGCTGGTCGGCCTGCCACAGGTTGACCGCGGCGCCGTCGTCCTGCGTGGCCAGCGCGACGATCGCCCGCAGGCGGGCCGCGCTCGCCAGCACCCGCGCGCGTCGCCCGTCAAGGCCGTCGGGCAGCCGCCACGCGGGCAGCTCGACGTCGCGCAGTGCGGCGACGGCCTCGGCCGCGTCGGGGCGCCACCGGGCGATGTCGAGCCGGACGAGGGCTTCCGTCGCCTGGAGCAGCCCCTGCCGCAGCTCACGCTCCGCGTCCTGCAGCGACCCGGTCTGCGCGTGCACGGCGTGCCGCCAGTCGGGCACGTCGGAGAGCTCCCAGGTGACCAGGTGCCCCGGCTCCAGCGCCGACCCGAACCGCTGCACCACAGGCACCGCGACGAGGCACGCCTGCGGCGTCCGCACCAGCACCGCCTCGCCCGCGTCGGTTGCGGCCGAGCTGACCGATGCGGGTGTCGCCCCCGGGTCGCCCGGTACCGGCAGGACCGTCGCGACATCCCGGGGAGACGCGTCGCAGGCGTCGAGCAGCGTGCTCAGCGGCTCGTCCGTCACGTCGTCGCGGGGCGGCTCGTCCGCGGCCGGCCGCCGCTGCACGGAGTGCGGCTCGTCGTCGGACTGCACGGCGCGGACCAGCACCGACCGATCGGTGCTGTCGTCTGCCAGCCACAGGGCGAGCAGGACGGAGCGCGGCAGCTCGAGGGTGAGGTCCACCGGACCACGGTAGGACGTGACCCACCGCACCGGCGACCAGCCCGCCCCCCTCCGGATCGACGGTTAGGGTCATGCCCATGACCGACGTGCTCGACCTGCAGGCCGTGACGATCCGCCGGGGAACGACGACGATCCTGGACGAGGTGACGTGGACGGTCCGTGACGGCGAGCGGTGGGTGATCCTGGGCCGCAACGGCGCCGGCAAGACCACCCTGCTGCAGGTCGCGTCCGGCCGGATGCACCCCTCGACCGGCACCGCCGACCTGCTGGGCTCGCGCCTGGGGCGGGTCGACGTCTTCGAGCTGCGTCCGCGCATCGGCCTGTCGAGCGCGTCGCTGGCGGACCGGATCCCGGCGGGGGAGACGGTGCGCGACGTCGTGCTGACGGCGGCCTACGGGGTCACGGGGCGCTGGCGGGAGGCGTACGAGACGCTCGACGAGTCACGGGCCACCGACCTGCTCGCCGCGTTCGGCGTCGCCCAACTGAGCGACCGCTACTTCGGCACCCTCAGCGAGGGCGAGCGCAAGCGCGTCCAGATCGCCCGCTCGCTCATGACCGACCCGGAGCTCCTGCTGCTCGACGAGCCCGCCGCCGGCCTGGACCTCGGCGGACGCGAGGAGCTGGTCGCGGCGCTCTCGGAGCTGGCCGGCGACCAGAAGTCACCTGTCCTGGTGCTGGTTACGCACCACGTCGAGGAGATCCCGCCCGGCTTCACGCACATCCTGCTGCTGCGCCAGGGTAAGGCCTTCGCCGCCGGCCCGATCGACGAGGTGCTCACCGCCGAGACCCTGTCGGGGGCGTTCGACCTCCCTCTGGTGGTCGACCACACCGACGGTCGGTGGTCCGCCCGGGCGGCTTCCGCCCAGGGCTGAGCGTTTCCCCACAGATTCGCAAAGAGACCGTCTAGGATCGGTTGACCGCAGGGTCCGCTGTCGGAACCTGCTCGACCGAGGGAGTGGACCCATGGGCTGGCTGTGGTGGATCGGCGCGGCGCTCGCTCTGGGCATCCTGGAGATGCTGTCGCTCGACCTCGTGCTCGCGATGTTCGCCGGCGGAGCCATCGCCGGCGCGATCGCCTACCTGTTCGGGGCCTCGGTCCCGGTGCAGTTCATCGTCGCAGCGCTGACCTCGGTGCTGCTGCTCTTCACGTTGCGCCCGTGGCTCCTGCGCCACCTGCGGGCACGGATGCCGCTGGTGGAGACCAACGCCGCGGCCCTGGTCGGCCGTGAGGCGGTGGTCGTCTCGACCGTCACGGGTGAGGGCGGGCGGGTCAAGCTGGCAGGCGAGGTGTGGAGCGCGCGGGTGGACGCTCCCCAGACGATCCCGCCCGGCACGGAGGTGCTGGTCACGCGAATCGACGGCGCCACCGCGGTGATCGCGCCGGTTCCGGGGCTCTGAGAGCTCAGTTCTGCATGTCGCGCGGGCACCTTGCCCGTGCGTGACCCCTGGAGGATCCGTGGACGACGTGAACGGTGGGCAGATCGCCCTCTTCATCGTGCTGGGCCTGGTGCTGCTGTTCGTCATCATCGCGCTCGTGCGGGCGGTCAAGATCGTCCCGCAGGCCGTCGCGATCATCGTCGAACGGCTCGGCCGCTACTCCCGCACGCTCGATGCCGGACTGCACCTGCTCATCCCGTTCGTCGACCGGGTGCGTGCCGGCGTCGACCTGCGCGAGCAGGTGGTCTCGTTCCCCCCGCAGCCGGTGATCACGTCCGACAACCTCGTGGTGAGCATCGACACGGTCATCTACTTCCAGGTGACCGAGCCGAAGTCGGCGGTCTACGAGATCGCCAACTACATCCAGGGCATCGAGCAGCTGACGGTGACCACGCTCCGCAACGTCGTCGGGTCGATGGACCTCGAGCAGACGCTGACGAGCCGTGACCAGATCAACGGCCAGCTGCGAGGCGTGCTCGACGAGGCCACCGGCCGGTGGGGCGTGCGCGTCAACCGTGTCGAGCTGAAGTCGATCGACCCGCCGGAGAGCATCAAGGGCTCGATGGAGCAGCAGATGCGTGCCGAGCGTGATCGTCGAGCGGCGATCCTCACGGCCGAGGGCTTCAAGCAGTCGCAGATCCTCACGGCCGAGGGGGAGAAGCAGGCGGCGATCCTGCGGGCCGAGGGTGGCGCCCAGGCGGCGATCCTCACGGCCGAGGGCGAGGCGCGGGCGATCCTGCAGGTCTTCGACGCGGTGCACCGCGGTGACGCCGACCCGAAGCTGTTGGCCTACCAGTACCTGCAGACCCTGCCGAAGATCGCGGCGAGCCCGTCGAACAAGATGTGGTTCCTGCCGTCGGAGCTGACCAGCGCGCTGGGTGTGTTCGCCAAGGGGTTCGGCGGGCCGGTCTCCGACGACGGTGCCGCGCCGGACTCGGGCCGGGCCGCGGGCACGTCGCCGCTGGGCGACGACCTGCCTCCCACCACGCTGACGGACCCGGCAGAGGCGCTGGCGGAGGCGCGCCGGGAGTCCGCGGCCGCGACCGCGGACGCGACAGCCTCGGGAACGCTCAGCGGGCTGCCGTTCAACCCCTCGGTGGAGCTGGGCCAGCGGCCCGGCGGGGGAGCGGTGCCGCAGCGGACGCCCGAACCGCCCCCGGAGGACGCGCCGCGCACCTGATCGACGCGTGGGGCCGGATCCGACGACGAGGGTCCGGCCCTCGCCATGTTCGCTCACAGTGAACGAATTGGCCTTGCCGGAGTGAGTGCTCACTCAGTTACAGTCGGCGGATGCAGATGACCACAGGTCCGGTCCGCGGCCGGGCAGCCCCGCTTCCGCCGGACCAGCGTCGCGCCGCGATCCTGCTCGCCGTCCGCCCGGTCCTGCTGGAGCGTGGGGCGGCCGTGACCTCCCGCGAGCTCGCCGAGGCTGCCGGCGTCGCGGAGGGGACGTTGTTCCGGGTGTTCACCGACAAGGTGACGCTCGTGCGTGAGGCGGTGCTCGCCGCCGTCGACCCCGCGGACTCCGTCCCCGAGCTCGCGGCCATCGACCGCTCGCTGCCCCTGCGTGACCGCGTCGCTGCCGTCCTGGCGCAAGGCCTCGCGCGTGTCGGCGAGTCGATGCGCTGGATGGGGCTGCTGCACGAGCTCGAACGAGTGGAGCGCCCGCCCGCCGAGCACCGCGCGGCCGCCGTGCGGATGTGGGGAGCGCGCCAGCAGGCCGGCGCCGAGGCGGTGAACGCGACCATCGCGTGGCTGCTGGAACCCGACGCCGACCGGTTCCGCCTGCCCGTGGACGACGTGATCGAGCTGCTGACCACGGTGCTCATGGGCGCCACGATGCGCACGGTCGAGGCCCGGCGCCGGGGCGTCGACACCCCGTCGCCCGATCCCGGCCGGCTGGCCGACCTGGTCCTGCACGGCGTCCTGACGGAAGGGAGCGGGCGATGCTGATCACCCTGCTGAAGGTGCACCTCAAGCCCTACCAGGGTGCGGTCGTCGCCGTGATCGTGCTGCAGCTGGTCCAGACGATCGCGACGCTGTTCCTGCCCACCCTCAATGCGCGGATCATCGACGACGGCGTGGCGAAGGGTGACACGGCGGAGATCCTGCGGCTCGGCGGCGTGATGCTCGCGGTCAGCCTCGTGCAGGTGCTCGCCGCGGTGGTCGCCGTCTACTTCGGCGCGAGGACGGCGATGGCGTTCGGGCGGGACGTGCGCAAGCGGCTGTTCGGGCACGTGCAGACGTTCTCCGCGCAGGAGGTGGCGACGTTCGGTGCCCCGACGCTGATCACGCGCACGACGAACGACGTGCAGCAGGTCCAGATGGTGGTGCTGCTGACGTTCACCATGATGATCATGGCGCCGATCCTGCTGGTCGGCGGCGTCATCATGGCGATGCGCGAGGACGTCGGGCTGTCCGCGGTCCTGCTGGTCGCCGTGCCCGTGCTCGCGATCGTCATCGCCCTGATCGTCACGCGGATGATCCCGTACTTCCGGTCCATGCAGAAGCGGATCGACGCCATCAACCGGGTGCTGCGTGAGCAGATCGCCGGCGTCCGCGTGGTGCGCGCGTTCGTGCGTGAGCGCCGCGAGGCCGAGCGGTTCGCCGCCACCAACACCGACCTCTACGACACGTCGCTGCGCGTGGGCAAGCTCATGGCGCTGATGTTCCCGGCGGTCATGCTGGTGCTGAACGCGACGACGGTCGCCGTCCTGTGGTTCGGGGCCGAGCGCATCGACGCGGGCGCCCTGATGATCGGGCAGCTCACCGCGTTCCTCTCGTACATCGCCTACATCCTCATGGGCGTCATGATGTCGACGATGATGTTCGTGATGGTCCCGCGGGCCGTCGTGTCCGCCGAGCGCATCGGTGAGGTGCTGGACACCCGGACCTCCGTCGTCCCGCCCGCGCAACCCGCGACGCTGCGGACGGGTGCGCAGTCGCGGCCCGGGCTGCTCGAGCTGCGCGGCGTCGAGTTCCGCTACCCGGGCGCCGAGCGGGCGGTCCTGCACGGGGTCGACCTCCTCGCCGAACCGGGGAAGACGACGGCGATCATCGGCTCCACGGGTGCCGGCAAGACGACGCTGCTCAACCTCGTCCCGCGGCTGTTCGACGTGACCGGGGGCGAGGTCCTCATCGACGGCGTCGACGTGCGCGCGCTCAGCCCGGACCAGCTGTGGGGACAGATCGGGCTCATCCCGCAGAAGCCGTACCTCTTCGCCGGGACCGTGCGGTCCAACCTCGAGTACGGGCGGACGGGGGCGTCTGACGAGGAGCTGTGGCACGCGCTCGAGGTCGCCCAGGCACGCGACTTCGTCGAGGCGCTCGACGGGGGCCTCGACGCACCGATCGCGCAGGGCGGGACCAACGTGTCCGGCGGGCAGCGCCAACGCCTCGCCATCGCGAGAGCCCTGGTCAGACGGCCGAACATCTACCTCTTCGACGACTCTTTCTCGGCACTCGACTACGCGACGGACTCGCGGCTGCGTGCTGCGCTGGCCCCGGAGACGCGCGACGCGACCGTGCTGGTGATCGCGCAGCGCGTCGCCACGATCCGGCACGCGGACAGCATCGTCGTGATGGAGGACGGCCTGGTGGTCGGCGTCGGGACGCACGCCGAGCTGCTGGAGTCCTCGGAGATCTACCAGGAGATCGTGTACTCGCAGGTCAGCGTGGAGGAGGCGGCATGAGCACCGAGACCAGGCGGCTCCCTCCGGCAGCCGCACGTCGTGGCCCCGGCCCGATGATGAACATGGGCATGCCCACCGAGAAGTCGATGAACTTCCGCGGGTCGGCGAAGCGGTTCCTGCGCGAGATGCGTTCCGAGCGGGCGCCGCTGGCCCTCATCGTGGTGCTCGCGATCGCCTCGGTCGTGCTCGCCGTCATCGGGCCGAAGCTGCTGGGCGACGCGACGAACATCATCTTCGACGGCGTCATCGGCACCCAGCTGGGCGAGGCGTTCCCGGCGGGCACCACCACGGACCAGGCCGTCACGGCGCTGCGCGCGAGCGGGGAGGACACGTTCGCGGACGTCGTCGCGGGCAGCGGGGCGGTCCCCGGGGTCGGCATCGACTTCGACCGGCTGTGGCAGCTGCTGATGATCGTGCTGGTCATCTACGTGGGGTCGTTCCTGTTCGGGTGGCTGCAGGGGCGGCTCACCGCCGTGGTCGTGCAGCGGACCGTCTACGCGATGCGCCGGGACGTCGAGGCCAAGCTGTCGCGGCTGCCGCTGCGGTACATCGACTCCCAGCCGCGCGGCGAGCTGCTCAGCCGCGTCACCAACGACATCGACAACGTCGCGCAGACGCTCCAGCAGACGCTCTCGCAGCTCATCACCTCGGTCCTGACCGTGATCGGCGTGCTGGTGATGATGTTCGTCATCTCACCGCTGCTGGCCGTGATCGCGCTGGTCACCGTGCCGTTGTCGATCGCCATCGCCGGGGCCATCGCCAAGCGGTCCCGCCCGCAGTTCATGGAGCAGTGGGCCTGGACCGGCAAGCTCAACGCCCACATCGAGGAGATGTACACGGGCCACTCGCTCGTGACCGTGTTCGGGCGGCAGGCCGAGGCGGCCGAGGTGTTCGCGGAGCGCAACGACAAGCTCTACGACTCCAGCTTCCGGGCGCAGTTCATCTCCGGGATCATCCAGCCGGCGCTCGGCTTCGTCGCCAACCTCAACTACGTCATCGTCGCCGTCGTCGGTGGTCTGCGCGTGGCGTCGGGCACCATGACGCTGGGCGACGTGCAGGCGTTCATCCAGTACAGCCGCCAGTTCACGCAGCCGATCACGCAGATCGCGGCGATGGCCAACCTGCTGCAGTCCGGCGTCGCGTCGGTGGAGCGCGTGTTCGAGCTCCTCGACGCCGACGAGCAGTCTCCCGACCCGGTGGACGCCACGCCGCCCGTCGCGCCGACCCGGGGACGCGTCGCGTTCGAGCACGTGGCCTTCAGCTACTCGCCCGACAAGCCGCTCATCCGCGACCTGTCGCTGGTAGCCGAGCCGGGCCAGACGATCGCGATCGTGGGACCCACGGGCGCCGGCAAGACGACGCTCGTGAACCTGCTCATGCGGTTCTACGAGGTCGACGGTGGACGGATCACCCTCGACGGCATCGACACCCGGGACCTCACGCGGGACGCGCTGCGCTCGCAGATGGGGATGGTGCTGCAGGACACCTGGCTGTTCGGCGGCACCCTCGCCGAGAACATCGCCTACGGCGCGGACGGTGCGACGCAGGAGGAGATCGTCGCCGCCGCCGAGGCCACCCACGTCGACCGCTTCGTGCGGACGCTGCCCGACGGGTACGCCACCGTCGTCGACGACGAGGGCGCCAACGTCTCAGCGGGGGAGAAGCAGCTGCTCACCATCGCCCGGGCGTTCCTGGCCGACCCGGCGATCCTCATCCTCGACGAGGCGACGTCCTCGGTGGACACCCGCACCGAGGTGCTGGTCCAGCAGGCGATGAACGCGCTGCGCCACGGCCGGACGTCGTTCGTCATCGCCCACCGGCTGTCCACCATCCGCGACGCCGACACGATCCTGGTCATGGAGGACGGCGCGATCGTGGAGCAGGGCTCGCACGACGAGCTGCTCGCCGCCGAGGGCGCGTACGCGCGGCTGTACGCGAGCCAGTTCGCCGCGGCGGTGGCGCCGGTGGACTGACCCCGGGATCGGGGGAGTGATCGGGGGACGTACTCTCGGCCCATGCCCAGCCCCACCACCACCGGGTTCCCCCGCGACCGGATGACGGTCGCGTTCTACGGGAGCTTTGTGGTCTGGGGCTGGCTGCTCTACAGCTTCAACCCGAGCGTGCCGCTGCTCGCCGACGAGCTCGGCATCAGCGACGCGCAGGCCGGTCTGCACGGGACCGCGATGGCGGTCGGCGGCATCCTCGCCGCGTTCGTCACGCCGCGGTTCGTGCGCAGCCGCGGCCGGCGCCCCGCGATCCTCGTCGCCTGCGCACTCATCGCCGTCGGCGCGTCCGGCCTGGTGGCGGCCCCGTCGCTCGCCTGGAGCCTGCCCTCGATGGTGGTACTGGCGCTCGGGGGCAACATCGCGATCAGCTCCGCACAGGCCGGTATCGCGCTCCGGCACGGCGGCAAGGCGTCGGCGGCGCTCACCGAGGGGAACGGGATCGGCTCGTCGATCGGGCTCATCGGTCCGCTGGCGGTCGGCGTCTGCGTGGCGATCGGCTGGGGCTGGCGCCCGGCCGTCGCGGTGACCGTCGTGCTCGCCCTCGTCGCGGCGATCGTCGTGTCGCGCATCCCGGTCGGTGGTGCGATGACCGCGCCGCACGTCGCCGACGGAACGCCCTCGCGCGCTGTCCGGGTGCGCACCACGCTGCCCGGCTGGTGCTTCCTGGTGACGATGGTCGCCGCCGTCGCGATGGAGTTCGCCACCACGTACTGGGCGACCGGTCTCGTGCTCGAGCGGACCGGTGCCGGTCCCGGGATCGCGGCAGCGACGACCGCGGGACTGGTGGCGGGGATGTCGGCGATCCGGTTCGTGGTCGGGCCGCTGTCGCTGCGGGTGGCACCGGTGATGCTGCTCGCCGTCGCGTTCGTCGTCGCCATCGGCGGCTGGGCGGTCCTGTGGACCGCGACGACGCCGACCGTCGCGATCGTCGGCCTGTTCGTCGCCGGTCTCGGGTACGGCGCGCAGTACCCGCTGTCCGTCGCGCTCCTGCTCGCCACGGCGCCCGACCGTACGGACGCGATGCAGGCCCGCGCGACGCTTGCGAGCGGCCTGGCCATCGGCGTCGCACCGTTCGCGCTCGGCGCGCTGTCCGACGCCGTCGGGACCCACCGGGCGTTCCTCGTGGTGCCGGTGGTCGCGCTCGTCGGGGCGGTGGTCGCGGTTCTCGGCGGGCGGGCGGCGCGACGAGCCCCGGCCGTCGACCGAGAGGCCGGCGTGGCGGCGAGTCGATAACGTTTTCGACCCGTGGCAGGCTGGCCGGATGCCCACGCTGCAGCACCGGCGCGCCGACGCCGTCGTCACGGTCCTCGATGCCCACGGGCACCCGCTGGCAGACGCCGACGTCGTCGTCGCCCAGGAGCGCCACGCGTTCCTCTTCGGCAACATCGGGTTCGACTTCGTCGCGCTCGCCAACGCGGAGGGCGACGCCGCCGAGCCGCCCCGGTTCGGCGGCGCCTCGGTCGGCTCTGCCGCGGCGCTCGCCGAGCTCTGGTTCGACGTCTTCAACGCAGCGACGCTGCCGTTCTACTGGGGCGGCTTCGAACCCGTCCGCGGACGTCCGGACACCGCGCGCCTTCTGACGGCAGCGCGCTGGTTCACGGACCGCGGGGTGGTGGTCAAGGGGCACCCGCTCGCGTGGCACACCGTCGGCGCGCCGTGGCTCCTCGACCTGACGACGGACCAGATCGCCGACGCCCAGGACGCCCGGATCCGCCGGGAGGTCGCCGACTTTGCCGGGGTGATCGACACCTGGGACGTGATCAACGAGGTCGTGATCATGCCGGTGTTCGACAAGGAGCCCAACGGCCTCACCCGGCTCGCCTGGGACCGGGGGCGCATCCCGACCATCCGGCTCGCGTTCGACGCGGCCCGGCAGACCAACCCGTCGGCCACCCTGCTCCTCAACGACTTCGACATGTCCACCGCCTACGAGTGCCTGATCGAAGGTGTCCTCGAGGCCGGCATCCAGGTCGACGCCCTCGGCCTGCAGAGCCACATGCACCAGGGCTACTGGGGCGAGGAGAAGACGCTCGCCGTTCTCGACAGGTTCGCGCGCTTCGGACTGCCGCTGCACCTGACGGAGACGACGCTGCTGTCCGGGGACCTCATGCCCGCGCACATCGAGGACCTCAACGACCACCAGGTGTCGTCGTGGCCGTCGACCCCCGAGGGCGAGGCGCGCCAGGCCGAGGAGCTCGAGCGGCACTACCGGACCCTGCTCGGGTACCCGGCCGTCCAGGCGGCGACGTACTGGGGGATCACCGACGAGGGCGCCTGGCTCGGCGCACCGGCGGGGCTCGTCCGCGCCGACGGCACGCCCAAGCCCGCGTACGACGCGCTGCGCCGGCTGGTGAAGGACGAGTGGTGGCTGGCGCCGACCACCCTGCGCACGTCCTCCACGGGGCGCGTTCCCGTCAGCGGGTTCCGCGGGACGTACTCGGTGGACGGGGTGCCCTTCGAGCTGACGGGCGACGGGGAGGTCGTCGTCCGGCTGGAAGGATGACCGGGTGCCCGTCGCCTCCCTCCACCCCGTCACCGATCCCGCCGACGAGCGCCTCGCCGACTACGTCTCCCTGACCGACGTCGCGCTGCGCTCGCGCCAGGAGCCGGCCAAGGGCCTGTACATCGCCGAGAGCTCCACCGTCCTCGGACGCGCGCTGGCCGCGGGCCACCGACCGCGGTCGGTGCTGCTGTCGCCGCGCTGGCTCCCCGACCTCGAGCGTCTGCTGGCCGGCCTGCCCGCCGACGGCGCGGTGGTTCCGGTGTACGTCGCCGAGGAGCCCGTGCTCGAAGCGATCACCGGGTTCCACGTCCACCGGGGGGCGCTCGCCGCCATGCACCGGCCGGTGCTGGAGCCGGTCCCCTCGCTGCTGGCCGGTGCCCGGCGGGTCGCCGTCCTGGAGGACATCGTCGACCACACCAACGTCGGCGCCGCCTTCCGGTCCGCGGCAGCCCTCGGCGTCGACGCCGTGCTCGTCACACCGCGCTGCGCCGACCCGCTCTATCGGCGTTCCGTCCGGGTCTCGATGGGCACGGTGTTCCAGGTGCCCTGGACGCGGATCGACCCCTGGCCCGACGGCATCTCCGTGCTGCGTGAGGCGGGGTTCGTCACCGCGGCGCTCGCCCTGTCCGATGACTCGATCACTCTCGACGCCCTCATCGCCGACCCGCCCGACCGGCTGGCGCTCGTGCTGGGTGCCGAGGGGCACGGGCTCAAGCCCGTGACCGTCGCGGAGTCCGACCTGGTGGTCCGGATTCCGATGGCCGGCGGCGTGGATTCGCTCAACGTCGCCGCGGCCGCCGCCGTCGCCTTCTGGGCGACCCGGGTGCCCTGACCTACGCCGGCTCGTCCCGGGGCAGCGTGTAGCGCAGAAAGCCGAGAGTCCTCGACCAGGTCTCCGTGCGGGCGTGCGCCGTGAGGACCGGGTCGCCGCCGTTGCGGAACATGACCCCGGGACCCGGGCTCAGACTGCCGGCGATGGCGCCCGGTGGTCCGGCGATCAGGTGCCCGACGGAGTCGAGGACGACGTTGGCCCAGGGGTACGGGTGGTCGGCCAGGCGGTCGGCGGCGACCCGGCTGTACGCGGGGGAGTCCCACATCTGGTCGTCGCCGGCGGCCACGAGGAGGACACCGCCGCGGATGCGCTCGACCGGGATGCTGATTCGATCCAGCGCGTCCGGATCCGTCGGCAACGCGGCGAACCCGTCGCGCAGCGCCACCGGTTCGTGGCGTTCGATCGTCGCGACGAGCTCGGGCGTGACCTCGTACGGCAGGGACGGCAACGGTTCGCCGTCGACGGTCCAGGCCGGCCCGGACGACCGCAGGATCGCGTCCAGCCGTCCGGCGTCGTAGTCGATGCCGGGTGTGACCACCCCGCTGCCGACGATGCTGACCACCGACCCGACCCGCTCGTCCCGGCTGCCCACCAGGAGCGCGGCCTCTCCGCCACGGGACCCGCCGAGCAGCCCGATCGAGCCCGGCCCGAAACCCTGCGCCTCGAGCAGGTCGAGCGCCCGGCCGAAGTACTCGAGAGGCACGTCGAGCAGGGTGGACGGGACGCCGGGGGCGCCGAAGTAGGCGAGGGCGAGCGCCGCGAAGCCCTCCTCCGCGAGCGCGACGGCGTCCCGCTCGTGCATCCCGCCCTCGGAGCCGCCGATCACGACGACCGCGCACTGCGCACCCGAGGCGGGTCGCGCCAGCACGCCCGCGATCCCGTGCGCGCGGCACACCGCGCGGTCCCTGATGACGCGGTGGGTCGTGCGGCTCATGCCGGGCACCCTAGCGACGGCCGCCCCGTCCGCGTCAGCGGTGCTGACCGCGGTGGCCCCGCGGCAGGCGGCACGTCCGCCCTGCGCGGGGGAGCCAGGCACCGCACGCGGTCTCGACCTCCGGGTCGAGCGCTGCCACGGGGACGTCGGCGGCCGAGGAGGCGTCGGCGTCGGCGGCGGTGCCTGGTTCCGCGATGAGGTCCAGCAGCCCGGTGGCCACGTAGACGGTCCGTGTCCGGTCCGCCTTCCTGTCCGGTCGGAGCACGCCCGCGGCGGCCAGCGAGTCCAGGGCGTTGCGGGCTGCGAGCGCGGTGACCTGGTACCTGGCCGCGGCGGTCGCGGCATCGAGAACGGGGTGCGTCGGCAGGTCGGTGACCACCCGGTGCGCCACCCCGCGCCGGACGCGGCCGGTCGACGACCTGTCCCGCAGGTAGGCGTCGAGGGCCTCGGTCTGCCGGCGCTGCCAGTGCGACACCTGGCCCGACAGCCGGAGCGCGTCGTCGGCGGCGGCGACGACGGCTCTGGCGATCACCTGCACGACGGCGAGGCCCTGATCGCCCTGCCGGTACGCGTCGAGCGCGGCGTAGTAGCGCCCGCGGTCGCGGAACAGCGCGGTGCTGACGGGCAGCGTGATCTGCGGGGCGACGCCGTAGCGAGCCAGGACCGTCCCGATGAGCACCCGGCCCGCGCGGCCGTTGCCGTCGGTGAACGGGTGGATGGTCTCCAGCTGGGCGTGCGCGAGGGCTGCGGCGAGCACGGGCCGGTGCCGGCGTGAGGACAGGTAGGCGTCCAGGTCCTCGAGGAGCTCCGGCACCAGCTCGTGGGGCGGCGCGTTGTAGTGCGCCTCCAGCGGTGTCCGGCCACCGATCCAGACGGGCTCGGCGCGGACGCCGGCGTGCCGGGGGGTGATCAGTCGTTGCAGCTCGACGACGTCCCGCACGAGGGACACGTCCGGATCCAGGGCGCGCTCCACGGAGGCCCGCACCGCGTGCAGGGTGCGGGCGACCGTGACGGCGGCCTCGCGGCCGCGCGCGACGAAGTCGGCGACGGCGACCGCCCGCGGCGTCGGCTCGTAGCCCTCGATGAGGGACGACGCAGCCGCCTCGGATCGCACGAGCAGGTCACCGATCTGCCCGAGACCGGTGTGCACGGCGAGGTCGGCAGCCTCCCGGGCGCGGCCCTCCGCCTCGTCCAGCAGTGCGACGGCGTGCGGGGCGAGGGGGACGTCGAGGTCGAGCAGGGAGTCGGGGACGAACGCCTGGTAGGTGCCAGAGCGCGTGAATCGGCGCGGGACGCCGTCCGTCACGCGTGGCGTCCACGGCTGCGTGACGTAGGTGCCCATGCTCACCTCCCCGGTAGCCTCGTAAAGTTGTTTCCGATGCTACTCGAGGAAAGTTTAAGCGAGCGCGAGCCCGTCGATGACGTCGACTCCGGGCGCCCCGGCGAGCAGGGCTCCGGGCAGCGCGATCTTCGAGCGACGGATCCCGCTGCCGATGATGACGGTCGGTCCGGCGTCGGGGTCGTCCACCGCGACGCGGCCGTCCACCAACACGCGGTAGCGGGCAGGCAGGCCGAGAGGGGTGATGCCGCCGTACTCCATGCCCGACTCCTCGACCGCGCGGTCCATGGGCAGGAACGACGCCTTGCGGACGTCGAGCAGCCGCTTGACCGTGGCGTTCACGTCCGCGCGTGTCGTGGCCCGCACGACGGCCGCAGCGACCCGCTCCTCGCCCTCGCGGCGGCCCGCGACGAGGACGCAGTTGGCGGACGCCGCCGGCGGCAGCTGATAGGCCTCGGTGAGCGCAGCGGTGTCCGCCAGGGCGGGGTCGATCTCCGTCACCAGGACGGCATCGGCCACGGTCGGATCCTGCGCGACCCAGGCCTCGATCGCGGCGAGCGTGGAGACGGCGAGCAGGTCGGGGCGGTCGAGCGCGCGCACCCAGGTCAGCGTGCCGAGCGTCACCGCTGGTACGTCCCGACGAGCACGGCACGCGCGAGCGTGTGGAACAGCACGGCCGTGTTCGCGGCGCCCGGCATCGTCTCCGGGCCGAGCCCGAGCGACGGGACGTCGAGGGCGTGCACGACGAAGAAGTACCGGTGCACCTGGTCGCCGGGCGGGGGAGCCGCTCCCACGTAGCGGGCCTCGCCGTCGTCGCCGCGCAGCGCGAACGCCCCGGCGGGCAGGTCCGCACCTCTGGCCAGCGACGTGGTGGTGACCGGGACGTCGACCACGGTCCAGTGCCACCAGCCGGCCGGCCCCGGGGCGTCGGGGTCGAAGCAGCTCACCATGAACGACCGCGTGGCGTCGGGAAAGCCCTCCCACGACAGCTGGGGCGAGACGTTGCTGCCGGCGTCGGTGTTGGTGTGGATGTCGGGGAGTCGCTCGCCAGGCCTGATGTCCTCACTGGTCAGGGTGAAGTCGGGGACCGACGGGAGCAGCGAGTAGGGGTCGGGGGCGACGGGACGGGTGAGGTTCACGGCCATCCCGACATCATGGCGCGGGGACCAGCGGCTCGCTCGTGGTCGTCTCGGGCTCCGGGCGCCCGACGAGCGCCCGGGACGGCAGGAGCCGGTCGAGGCCGACGAGCGCGAGACCCAGGACGAAGAAGCCCACGCCGTAGATCAGCACGTTCAGCAGCAGCCCGCCGTAGCCCAGCTCGGAGACGTCGACGAACCCGTACGGGTACTCGCTGGCCGGGCTGAGCACGCCGCGAAGGGTGGAGAACGCGCAGTACGCCACCGGGTAGAGCAGCCAGTACGCCGCGTTCCGGATGCGCAGGCTCCGGTGCGGGACCATCAGCACGAAGTGCACGAACGCCGCGATCGGCGTCAGCCGGTGCACGATCTGGTCCCGGGTCAGGCCGAGCGCGACGATCTCCTCGCCGGGGGGCGCCGGGTCGAGGATGAGGTAGGAGACCAGCCCGGTGATGAGGATGAAGAGGGTCACCGCGCCGAACAGCCAGGGAGCCGGTTCCCTGCGTCGGGTGAGCACCGCGACGCCGCCCCAGAGCATCACGACCGCCAGCAGCAGGTTGGACTGGTTGGTGAAGTAGACGTAGTCCTCGAGGTCGAACGTCAGCCCGGTGCTGGGCGCCCAGAACAGCGCGAGCAGGCCGATCGCCGCCAGCGCGAGGCGGTAGGTCCCGACGACGACTCGCATGACGTGCCTCTCTGCTGGACGCCCCCGACCACGCTGCCGGGCGACGAGAACATAGCCGAGACCTGCGACATCGCGGCGGCTGGCACGCCGTCTGTCGGCCGACCGGGCGACAGCGGATTGACAGTGCCGGAGTGTCAGCGTGTACTGAGATACTTCGAACAGATGTTCGATGAGGTCTCCGGGAGCACCCTCTCATCGGCTGATCGGGAGGAGGTCACATGGCTGTCGGGATGGCTGTCGGGATGGCTGTCGGCACCATGTCGCGCGAGGACCGGGCCGTGCTCGCGCGGGCCGCGCTCGCGCGCGCCGAGCAGCGCACGGGGGCGCGCAGCGTGCTGCCGCTGGGCGGGCTCGCGGCCATGGAGGAGCCTGCCGGGCCGCCTGGACGAGGCACCGCCGTCGTGACGGAGGTGGGCCACACCGACCCGGAGGCGGTCGCCGCCCCCACGCTGGTGTCGCTGCCGCACCGGCCCGAGGTCCCCGCCGAGCAGCCGACCACCGGGATCATCACCAGCGAGCGCCCGCCGATGGCGGTCCCGCCGCCGCTGGCCCCGATCCTGCCCGAGGGGCTGCGCCGCGGTGGCACCACGGTGGTCACCGGGTCGACGTCGCTGGTGCTGGCCGTGCTCGCGCACGCGTGCGCCGGCGGGGCGTGGGCGGCCGTCGTCGGCCAGCCGACCATCGGGCTGCTCGCGGCTGCCCAGGCAGGGGTGTCGCTCGACCGGCTGGCCGTGGTCCCGCGCCCGGGCCTCGAGGCGCCGACCGTGGTGGCCGCGCTGCTCGACGGTGTGGACGTCGTGGTGGTCGGACCCGAGGCCGCCCTGACCGACACCGAGCGCCGCAAGCTGTCCGCACGTGCACGAGACCGAGGTTCGGTGCTCCTGTCGACGGTCGACTGGCCAGGCGCCGCGGTGGTGCTCACGGTCGAGTCGGGCCGGTGGACGGGGATCGACGCGGGTGAGGGGCGTCTGCGCACGCACGAGATCCGGCTGGTCCGCACCGGGCGGGGGAGCGCCGCCGTGCCGCGCGCGCTCGACCTGACCCTGCCGATCGGCTCGACACCAGAGCCACGGGTCGAGGCCACGGCGCCGCCCGGTCTGAGGCTCGTCGGGTGAGCACCCGCACGACCGTCCTGTGGGTCCCGGACTGGCCGGTGGTGGCCGCCGCGACGTCCGAGGAGGTGCCGCCGCACGTGCCGACCGCGGTGCACGACGGGCGGCAGCTCACCGCGGTGTCCGCCCTCGCGCGGGCGGAAGGCGTGCGCCGGGGGATGCGGCGTCGGCAGGCGCAGGGGGTCTGCCCCGAGCTGGTGCTGCTGCCCGCCGACGACGCCCGGGACGTGCGGCTGTTCGAACCGGTCGCGGCGGCCGCCGAGACGGTGGTGGCGGGCATCGAGGTGGTCCGCGCCGGGATGCTCCTGCTGCCCGCGGGCGGCGCCAGCCGGTACCACGGCTCCGAGGACGCCCTGGCGGAGAAGCTCATCGACGCGGTCGCGGAAGGCTCAGGCCACGAGTGCGCGGTCGGCACCGCGGACGGGCTGCTGGCGGCGGTGCTGGCCGCCCGGACCGGTGCGGTGGTGTCCCCGGGGGCGTCGGCCGCCTACCTGGCGCCGCGCGCGATGGACGAGCTGGTGCACGCGGCGGTCACCGACGAGGCGGCGTCCGCGGTGGCCCAGCTGGTGGACCTGCTGCACCGCCTGGGACTGCGGCAGCTCGGCCACCTCGCCGCACTGCCTCCCACGGACGTGCACGCCCGCTTCGGACGGCTCGGCGCGTGGGCGCAGCTGCTCGCACGCGGGGACGACGAGCGCCCACCCGCTCGTCGCCGGCCGGAGGCGGACCTCGAGGTGGCCGCCGACCTCGACCCCCCGCTCGACCGGGTCGACTCGGCGACGTTCGCCGGCCGCCGGCTGGCCGAGGAGCTCCACGCGCTGCTCGTGCAGCACTCGGTGACCTGCGGCCGTCTGCAGATCTCCGCACGCACCGACGAGGGCACCGACCTGGTGCGGACCTGGCGCACCGACCTCGGCGGCTGGGGTGGGCTGACCCCGGCGCGGATCACCGACCGGATCCGCTGGCAGCTGGAGGGGTGGCTGGCCTCCAGCGCGGTGGAGACGGCCCGGGCGCGTGCGGCCGACGACCCCGCCGCCCGTGCCCGCGCGCGGACGGCCCGGGACGCCGTCACGTCGGGCAGGGACCCCTGGGCGCACGACGACCTGCCGACCGACCCCTGGCATGACGAGGCCTCGCGGGCGATCAGTCTGGTCCACCTCGCGGTCACCGCCCTCGACGTCGCCTCGGCAGGGGCCGAGCAGGGACGGCTGTGGGGTGGGCCGTCAGGCGGTGACCTGCGCGCACACCGGGCGCTCGACCGGGTGCAGGGGATCGTCGGTGGGTCGGGGCTCCTCGTCGCGACCCTGCAGGGCGGGCGCGACGTGCGTGACCAGGTGCACCTGCAGCCGTGGGGTGAGCAGACCGAGCCGGCACGTCCCGTGGACCGACCCTGGCCCGGCCGGCTGCCGGACCCCGCACCCGCGACCGTCCTGGACCCGCCCGAGCGGGTCGACGTGCGGGACGCGTCGGGAGCGCCGGTGGTCCTCGACGTGCGCAGCGGGATGCGCGGGGAACCCGCCTGGGTGTGGTCGGCCGACGGCGGACGGCGTGCCGTCGTGGGATGGGCCGGACCGTGGCTGCTGAGCGAACGGTGGTGGGTGGCTGCCGACGACCGCCCCGGTCTGCGGGCACACCTGCAGGTGACGTTCGACGACGGTCGCGCGGTGCTCCTGGCGTGCACGGCGGGCGGCTGGACGTGCGAGGCGACGTATGACTGAGACGTCTGCTCACTTTCCGCCGCGGTACGCGGAGCTGCACGCACACTCCGCCTTCAGCTTCCTCGACGGCGCCAGCCAGCCGGAGGAGCTCGCCGCGGAGGCGTCCCGGCTGGGGCTGCGCGCGCTCGGGCTCACCGACCACGACGGGCTCTACGGCGTGGTGCGGTTCGCGCAGGCGGCCAAGGCGGTCGGGCTGCCGACCGTGTTCGGGGCGGAGCTGCACCTGCCCGCACCGGACGGGCGTCGGCACCCTCGGGAGAAGGCCAGAGCCACCCCGGGGCCGCCGGTGCTGGACCTGCCGACGGGCGTCCCGGACCCGCGGGCGTCGCACCTGCTCGTCCTCGCCCGCGGACCTGACGGCTACCGCGCCCTGTCCCGCGCGATCGCGGAGGCACACCTGCGGACCGGCACGAAGGGCGCTGCGGACTACCGGTTGGAGGAGCTGGCGGCGACCGCGGCCGGGCGGTGGCTTGTGCTCACCGGCTGCCGCAAGGGATCTGTGCGACGGGCGCTCGCGGGCGGGGACCCGTCGGGGGTCGCGGGGGTGAGCCCCACCGGGGTGCAGGCGGCACGGATCGAGCTCGACCGGCTCGTCGCACTGTTCGGCCGTGACAACGTGGCCGTCGAGGTCACCGCGGTGGGGGACCCGTACGACACCGACCGCGCCGACGCCCTGGCACACCTCGCTGCCGATGCCGGGCTCCCGCTCGTCGCCACCGGGAACGTGCACTACGCCACCCCGCGCGACGCCGACCTGGCTGCCGCGCTCGCCGCGGTCCGTGCCCGGTCGTCGCTGGAGGACCTGGACGGCTGGCTGCCCGGCGGCCCGATGGCGCACCTGCGCTCGGCCACCGAGATGCTCGCGCTGCACCGTCGGCACCCCTCGGCCGTGGTGACCGCGGCAGACCTGGCCGACGAGTGCGCGTTCGACCTGTCCCTCGTCGCGCCGCAGCTCCCGCCCTACCCGGTGCCACCGGGCCACACGGAGGCCACCTGGTTGCGCGAGCTGGTCCGTCAGGGTGCACTCGAGCTGTACGGGCCGCCGGAGTCGGAGAAGGTGCCCGGCGCGTACGCGCAGCTCGCGCACGAGCTGACGGTCATCGAGGACCTCGGTTTCCCGGGGTACTTCCTGGTGGTCTACGACCTGGTCGACTTCTGCCGGCGAAACGGGATCATGGCGCAGGGCCGCGGCTCCGCCGCAAACTCCGCGGTCTGCTACGCGCTGCGGGTCACCGCCGTGGACGCGGTGCGGCACGGTCTGCTGTTCGAGCGGTTCCTGGCGCCGGAGCGCGACGGGCCGCCGGACATCGACGTGGACATCGAGTCGGCCCGTCGCGAGGAGGTCATCCAGTACGTCTACGACAAGCACGGCCGGACGCACGCCGCGCAGGTGGCCAACGTCATCTCCTACCGGCCGCGGTCGGCGGTCCGGGACGCCGCCCGGGCGCTCGGGTACGACGCGGGTCAGCAGGACGCGTGGGCGCAGTCGATCGAGCGGTGGGGGAGCCTGCGACCGGCCCCGCCGCCGCCGCCCGAGAAGCCGTCCTCCAGCCGCCGGCCGCCCCGTCCGCACGTCGGCCACACCGGGCCGGTGCCCGACCAGCCCGTCGCCGTCACCACCGCGCGCGACGAGCGCCGGCGTACGCAGGCGTCGATGTGGGGCAACACGTGGGAGCCGCCGTCGGTGCTCCGCGCCCCGAAGGGCGTCGACACGCCGGGTCTGGCCACCGCCGACGGCCACGACATCGTCCCGGTGATCCTGCCGCCGTCGGCCAGCGATCTCGACGAGATCCCCGAGCACGTCATCGACCTGGCGGACCGGTTCCTGCGCCTGCCGCGGCACCTCGGCATCCACTCGGGCGGGATGGTCATGTGCGACCGGCCCGTCATCGAGGTGTGCCCCGTGGAGTGGGCGCGGATGCCGGGACGCACGGTGCTGCAGTGGGACAAGGAGGACTGCGCGGACGCGGGGCTGGTCAAGTTCGACCTGCTGGGCCTCGGCATGCTCACCGCGCTGCGGATCGGGTTCGGGTTCGTGCACGAGCACGAGGGCAAGGAGCTGGACCTGCACGGGCTGCCCGCGGAGGACGTTCGGGTGTACGACCTGCTCAGCGCCGCGGACACCGTCGGGGTGTTCCAGGTGGAGTCGCGCGCCCAGATGGGCACCCTGCCGCGCCTGCAGCCGCGGACGTTCTACGACATCGTCATCGAGGTCGCGCTCATCCGTCCCGGCCCCATCCAGGGCGGCTCGGTCCACCCGTACATCGAGCGCGCGCACGGCCGCCAGCCCGTCACGTACCTGCACCCGCTGCTGGAGAAGTCGCTGGCCAAGACCAAGGGCGTGCCCCTGTTCCAGGAGCAGCTCATGCAGATGGCCATCGACGTCGCCGACTTCACGCCCGCCGAGGCCGACCAGCTGCGCCGGGCGATGGGCTCGAAGCGGTCGACCGAGCGGATGGAGGCGATGCGCGGCCGGCTGATGTCCGGCATGGCCGGGCACGGGATCGACGAGAAGACCGGGCAGGAGATCTTCGACAAGCTCAAGGCGTTCGCCGACTTCGGGTTCCCCGAGTCGCACGCGTACTCGTTCGCGTTCCTGGTCTACGCGAGCGCGTGGCTCAAGGTGTACCACCCGGCGGCGTTCTACGCGGGGCTGCTCGCGGCGCAGCCGATGGGCTTCTACTCGCCGCAGAGCCTGGCCGCGGACGCCCGCCGGCACGGCCTGGAGGTGCTGCGCCCGGACGTGCAGGCGTCCGACGTGCAGGCCTGCGTGGAACGCCTGGGGCCGACGCCTGCGGGCGGTGAGCCGCAGCTCGTGCCGACGCCGAGCGGGACCGGTCCGGTCACTGCTCCGGGGGTGCGGACGGGCGACGGCGCGCGGTCGCTCGCGGTCCGGCTCGGGCTGGCGTCGGTGCGGTCGGTGGGGGAGGACGTCGCACAGCGGGTGGTCGACGAGCGCCGCTCGCACGGCCCGTTCGCCGACCTGCGGCAGCTGGTGCGGCGGGTGCAACTGTCCACCGCGCAACTCGAGTCCCTGGCCACAGCAGGAGCGCTCGAGTGCCTGGGTGTGACTCGCCGTGAGGCCTTGTGGGCGGCCGGCGCGCTCGCGCAGGAGGGACCGGACACGCTGCCCGGGGTCTCGGTCGGGGTGAGCGCACCCACGCTGCCGGGACTGAGCGACGTCGAGATCGCGACGGCGGACGTGTGGGCGACGGGCGTGTCCGTGGACTCCTACCCCACGCAGTTCGTCCGGGACGGGCTCGATGCGGCCGGTGTCCTGCGGGTCGAGCAGGCGTACACGCACGAGATCGGTCGACGGGTGGCGGTCGCCGGTGTGGTCACGCACCGGCAGCGACCCGGCACCGCCGGCGGGGTCACGTTCCTGTCCCTCGAGGACGAGACCGGGCTCCTCAACGTCATCTGCTCGGCAGGTCTGTGGCAGAAGTTCCGCAAGGTCGCCCGCACGTCCCGTGCGCTCGTCGTGCGTGGCCGGCTGGAACGCTCCGACGGGGCGACCAACCTGGTCGCGGAGCACCTGACACCGATGTCGCTGAGGGTCAGGTCGGCGTCGCGGGACTTCCGGTGAGGCTCAGGGCTGCTTGACGACCTCGTCGTCGTCGATCTCCGCCACCTCGTCGACCGGCTCGACGTCGTCGTCCGACTCGTCCTCGTCCATCGGCGGGTCCAGGGTGCGCAGCCGGGAGAAGATCGCCCAGCACACGGCCACCAGCGGCACGGAGATCACCGCGCCGAGGATGCCCGCGGTCAGGGTTCCGGCGGTGACGGCCAGCGCGATGACCACCGGGTGGATCGACACCTGCTTGCCCATCACGATCGGCTGCAGGATGTGCCCCTCGAACTGACCGATCAGGGCGATGCCGATACCGACCAGCGCCGCGGACAGCAGACCGTTCGCGGCGAGCGCCACGATCATCGCGATGACCATCGCCAGCGGGGCGCCGATCAGCGGGATGAACGCACCGATGAACACGAGCACGGCGAGCGGCGCGGACAGGGGGACGCGCAGCACGCTCAGCAGGATGAAGGCCAGCATGCCGTCGGTGACCGCGATGATCACCGTGCCGCGCGTGTACCCCGAGAACGTGTACCAGCCGGCGCCACCGGCGGTCTTCCAGCTGTCGCGCACACGGGAGGGGAGCTGGTTGAGGAACCACGTCCACATCTCCCGGCCACGTGCCAGGAAGAACACCGTGCAGAAGATGGCGAGGGCGAGCGCCGTGAACACCTCGACCACCGAACCCGCACCTGCGGCCGCCTGGCCGGCCAGGTCACCGGCGTGCTCCTGCACCCACTGCTGACCGTTGCTGACCCACTCGGCCATCTGGTCGTTGGTGATGCTGAACGGCAGCGGCCCGTTCTCCAGGAAGTCGGTGATCTGCCCGATGCCGTCGCTGAACTGCTCCGTCAGGTCGGTCCACTGGTTGGCGATGGAGTACCCGACGTAGGTCAGCAGGCCGAGGAAGAAGACGATGCCCCCGAGAATGGCGAGCGCCGTGGACAGCCCCCGTGGCAGCCAGCGGGCCAGGAACTCGACCGCAGGGCGCAGGACCGCGGTGAAGACCAGGGCGAGGAAGACCGCCACGAAGAGCAGCTGCACCTGGCCCGTGGCGTAGAAGATCAGCGCGACCATCGCGATGACGACGAGCAGCCGCCACGACACCCCCGCCGCGCCACGCAACCAGCGCGGGGCGGTGTGCTCCGCGCCGTAGACGCTCGGATTGCGCCGGGCGCCCGCGACCTTCCGCGCCGTCGGACTCGACGGACCGCGTCCGCTCGAGCTGCTGGCGTCGGTCATCGGGCTCCCTGCATCACGGCCGGAGGCATCCAGGTCACGGTGCCTGCGGCCAGTCTGCCCCGGGCGGCCGATGCGTGCTCGCCCGCCGCGCCGTGCTATCTTTTCTGCCGCACCTGAGGGCGCCTCCGGGTGCCCTGCGGTCCACCTGTCCGGGTGGCGGAATGGCAGACGCGCTAGCTTGAGGTGCTAGTGCCCGAAAGGGCGTGGGGGTTCAAGTCCCCCTCCGGACACTCGTTGAGACAGCGACGGATGAGGCCCTGACCAGCAGAAATGCCGGTTGGGGCCTTCTCTGTGGCGGCGCCTCCGGTCGCGCAGGATCCCGCGGTCACTCAGGGCATGTCGGGCGGGGCGTCCGGCCGGACGAGTCCCGACTCGTAGGCGGCTACCACCACCTGGGTTCGGTCCCGCAGACCCAGCTTGCGCAGGATGCTGGCGACGTGGGTCTTGACCGTCCACTCGCTGATCACCAGCGCGCCAGCGATCTCCGCGTTCGACATCCCGGTCGCGATCGCCCGGGTGATCTCGAGCTCCCGACCGGTCAGCGCGGCCAGATCGCTTGGGGCCGGCGGCGGCGCACCGGCGGCCCGCCGCCGCTCCGCCTCGCCGAGCAGAAGGGTCGCCTCCGCCAACCGCTGTTCCAGGTCGCGGTTGTCTCCCGCGACCCGCTGGAGCTGCCCGGACCGCTGAGCCACGACAAAGCCCGTCAGCCATGCCGATCCGTAGACGATCGCCATGAAGGCGCCGTCACCCTCGGCCTTGGCGAGGAGCGCGACCGCCACCAGGATGGTTGCGGCACTCACAGCCGCTGACCTGGCGCCGCCGGCGAAGGCACTGCTCGAGTAGGCAGCCACGAGCATCGCGGCAAGGGTCGCCAGTCCTTCGGTCGGTGTGGTGAGCATGCTCTGGAGGACGGCCGCTCCGAACACGACGACGAGAACCGCGACGGGCGCCGTACGACGCAGTGCCAGCGGCAGAGTCATCGCCAGCGTGGTGACCGAGAGGACCGGACGCGAACCGGTCACCTCCCCGACGCCGGGCACCAGAGCAGGCGCCCAGATCTCGATCTGGGTGGCGAGCGTCAGAGCCGCCGCCACCACGATGTCCACCGTGGTCGGCCGGCGATCCGACGTCCATCTCATGGGCGGGACGGTACCCAGGTCACGGTGCCTCCGGACGTCACTCTCGAGGGTGAGATCGGCCAGGACCGCTCTCAGGAGCGATGCCGCGCGGCCGCGTGCGCACCCATGGTGGACGTCCGAACCACACACCCCGGAGGTCACCATGGCTCGACTCACCACCAAGCTCCTGTACGCCGCACTTCTGGGCCAGCTGGTCGCCCAGCTCGGGTGGATCGACCCGTTGTTCATCCCACTGGTCCTGGCCGGTCCGCTGCTGACCGGAGCGATTCTCGCCTCGCGGCGCGTCAGCTACGCGTGGGTGGCGGTCCTCTGGGCGAGCACCGGGGTCGGCATGGCGTGGTCTGACTGGGTCGTCAACCGGTCGGACGTCGCCTTCCACCTGGCGCTCGCCGTGCTGATGCCGCTCCTGGCGGGCATCGGGTGGGGAGTCGTCCACCTGACCCGCCGCCGACAGCTGCCTGCGGCCTGATGGCATGAACCTGGACCTCGACGCGCTTGGCCCGGTCACAGGCTCGGCCGGAAGAGACCACCCGACAAGGGGCGCGCAAAGTGGGGCGGCTATTTGCACGACTTGCCCGAGGCAAGGTCAGTAGGCTGCCAGAAGCCGCTTCGACCGCCTCTGCGAGGAAGTCTCCGATGCCCGTCTGGATCGTCCTGGTGCTGGGCGGCACGGCTCTCGCTGTGCTCGGGCTCGCTGGGCTGGGCAGCATCCTCCTGTGGGTCGGCGCCTACATCGTCCTGAGCGGGATCGTCATGACGATCGTCAGTCTTCGTCGCACCCGACGGCAGAGACCGTAGAGGCGCGCCGCGATGGCCGAGTCGGTCACCACGACCACCTGGCAGCGCCGGGCGGCCCGCCTCGGCTGGGTCGCAGTCGGCCTGGGTGCCCTTGCTCTCGGCCTTCTCGTCTGGGCGATCTGGCTCGTGGCCACGGCACACGCACCCGTCGTCGACGAGTCGCCGGGACCCGTCCTCGACCTGGTCATGGCCGTCCTCCCCGTCGAGCTCGACATCGGCGCGCCGCGGCCCACCGTCCTGCTCGCGCTCGGGCTCGGCCTCGCCGCCCTGCTGGTCACGGTCGTCGCCCTGCAGGCGGCGAACGCCTTGCGCGTCCTGTCCAGCCGTCGGCAGGTCACCGAGCCGCTACCAGGAGAGACGTCCGCGGTGGGTCGTCGGATCCTCGGGGCGGCCGCGATGCGCAGCCTCGAGCTCGACGTGACGCCCGAGTGGCCTGCGTCCGCCCTGCCGGCGCTCGCACCGACGGTGGTCCGGTGCACGGTGCTGCTGCCCGCTCACGACGAGGCCGCGATCATCGGCGCGTCGATCGACTCGCTGCTGAGCCAGACGCGCTCGGCGGACCGGATCCTCGTGGTCGCCGACAACTGCACCGACGCGACCGTGGAGATCGCCTTGGCGCGCGGTGTGGAGGTGTTCGAGACGGTCGGCAACACCGAGGCGAAGGCCGGCGGGCTCAACCAGGCTCTGGCGGAGCTCCTGCCCGGCAGCGTGGTCGAGGACGTGTACCTGATCATGGATGCCGACTCGACGATCACTCCGGACTTCCTGGAGACCGCCCTCGGCCTGATGGAGTCCGACGCGGACCTGATGGCCGTCGGCGGACTGTTCGCCGGTGAGGACGGCGCCGGTGTGATGGGTCAGCTGCAGCGCAACGAGTTCACGCGCTACCAGCGCGTCATCGGTCGGCGCGAGGGGAACCTCTTCGTGCTGACCGGCACGGCGTCGGTCTTCCGCGGGTACGCGCTCGCCACGATCGCCCAGGCGCGCGAGTCGCTGATCCCCGGCTACCGGGGCGGCGTGTACGACACCCTGGCGATGACAGAGGACAACGAGATCACCCTGGCGCTGAAGTCCCTCGGCGCGAAGATGATCTCTCCGCCGCAGTGCCGGGTCACCACCGAGGTCATGCCGACCTGGCGCGACCTTCGAAAGCAGCGGCTGCGCTGGCAGCGGGGGGCGCTGGAGAACGTCGGAGCGTACGGCTTCACGCGCACCACCGCGTTGTACTGGTCCCAGCAGCTCGGGCTCGCGTACGGCGCCATCGCACTGCACTCCTACGTCGCGCTCATGGCGATCGGCGTTCTGTCGGTGAACGGCCTGCGCTGGCAGCCGTTCTGGGTCGCGATCGGCTGCGTCTTCCTCGCCGAGCGCGTCGTCACGGCATGGGGCGCCGGCTGGCGGGGCAGAGCAGTCGCCGCGGTGATCTTCTTCGAGCTGTCCTACTCGCTGTTCCTGCAGTGGGCGTTCGCGACGGCCCTCACGCACATCGTCACCCGGCGCGGGAAAGGGTGGAACGACGTGCCCCGGCCGGCCGTCGCCGCGGCCGTGCTCGCCGTCCCGGTGGCCGGTGCGCTGGGCGCGCAGTGGAACCCGATCTCCGCAGAAACGATGCAGTCGAGCTGGGTCGAGGCCCTCGCGATCTTCGTCGGCGTCAACACCTTGATCTTCGCGACGCTGAGTGTGTTCCAGATGCTCCCGCCGATCCGGAAGACCATCCACGAGATGCGCGCCAGACGGGCTGCGGCACCCCCCGTCTAGGTGTGCTCGGTCCGCCCGCGCGGCATCCGCCAGGCCGGCGCGATCAGCTGTCGGAGCCCGGCACCTTGTCGGTGACGTCGGCGTAGGTCTGGCTGCCGGGCAGCTCGCTGGGCGCGTAGACGAGGTGCGCGACACCGGTGGGGAAGATGTCGGAGCGCAGCAGCCGCAGGGGGTAGATGGGCTCGCCCTCGTCGAACAGCCGCTCGCCGCGGCGGGCCGCGACGGGGTGGACGAGCAGGCTCAGCTGGTCGATGAGCCCGGCCGCGAGCAGCTGGCGGACCACCGAGATCGACCCGGCGATCAGGATCTTGCCGATGGTCGGGTCGGCCTTGAGCGCGGTGACAGCCTCGACGAGGTCGCCCTGGACGGCCTCGGCGTTGCGCCAGCCGAGGTCCTGGCTGCCGCGGGTGACGACGACCTTGCGGATGTCGCCGAGCTGCGCCGCGAACGTCGCGTCCTCCCCGCCCGCGGTCTCGCGGTCCGGCCAGGCGCCGGCGAAGCTGTCGTACGTCACGCGCCCGAGCAGCAGGACGTCGACGTCCTCGTAGTCCTCGCCGACCACGGCGCCCATGTTCTCGTCGAAGTACGGGAAGTGCCACGCCGGGTCGATCTCGACGACGCCGTCGAGCGAGATGAACAGGGTGGAGACGATCGTCGCCATCGGGGTCCTCCAGGGGTCGTCGTCGCCGCACACGCGCTGCGCGGTCTGTCGACACGATCAGACCGCATACCACCACATCCGGCCATCCCCACCTCGCCCCGGCTCAGCCGACCGGCACCGCCGCGAGGAACTGGCGGATGTCGCCGGCGAGCTCGTCCGGTCGCTCCATCGCCGGGAAGTGCCCGCCCCGGGGGTGCTCGGCCCAGAACTCCAGGTGCCCGTCGGGGTCGAGGATCCGGCGCATCAGCGGCTCGACGCCGAACGCGACCATGCCCTGGGGACGGTCGTGGGTTCGCCCCCAGGCCATCGACGCGTGCGCGGCCTCGTAGAGAAGGTTCGCACCGCCGTCGCCGCCTCGACCGAACCAGGCGACGCTCACCAGCGTGAGGAGCTGGTCGAGGTCGACGGCGTCCTCGGGGAGCTCACGCTCGGGGTCGGTCCACTCGCGCAGCTTCTCGACGATCCAGGTCAGCTGCATGACGGGGGAGTCGGTCAGCCCGTACGCGACGCTCAGGGGCCGGGTCGTCTGCACCTGCAGGTAGCCGAAGTCCTCCGCCCGGGCGGACTTGAGGCCCTCGTGCCGCGCCTTCTCCTCGTCGGTCAGGTGGTCGGTGGGCGGGGTGTACGCGGTCGCGATGGCGCCGGGGTCGGTGGTGACCAGGGAGGCGATCACCCGCTCGCCGGCGTCGAGGCACAGCTGCTCGCTGATCCCCGCGCCGACGTCACCGCCGACCACGGCGTACCGCTCGTAGCCGAGGGCGCGCATGATCCCGTCGAACGCCTCGGCGGTCCGCACGATGTCCCACCCGTGGCCCGTCAGCGGCGTCGAGAAGCCGAACCCGGGGATCGACGGCACGACGACGTGGAACGCCGGACCGTCTGTCGGGTCGGCGAGGGCGGGGGCGAGCGCGGCGAACTCGACGAACGACGCGGGGTACCCGTGGCACAGCAGAAGGGGTGTGGCGTGCTCGTGGTCGGAGCGCACGTGCAGCCCGTGGATCGGTTGGCCGTCGACGTCGGCGAGGAACTGGGGCAGGCGGTTGAGCCGCTGCTCCTGGGCGCGCCAGTCGAAGCCCGTGCGCCAGTGCTCGGCGAGACGTCGTGCGTAGGACACGGGCGTGCCGCGTTCCCAGCCGGGCGTGAGGTCGGCTGGCCAGCGGGTGCGGCCGAGCCGGTCGTCCAGGTCGGCGAGCTCCGCGGTCGGGACCGCGATCTCGTACGGTCGGATGTCCATGGCGGTCTTGTCCTCTCCGTCGGCGTGGTGCGTGCTCTCCGAGCCAACCCGAACGCCTGGCGGGTGTCTTGAACCGGGACGACACCGGCTCAGACGGGCTCGCCCCGGCCCTGCGACTGACCGGGCGTGTATCCGGTGAGCCGCTTGAGCTCGCGCGTCAGGTGGGACTGGTCCGCGTAGCCGAGCTGGTGGGCGACCGCGGCGATCGCCTCGCCGCGCTGCAGGCGCGCCACGGCTTCGCGTGCGCGGGAGATCCGGCGCACCTCGCGAGGGCTCATCCCGGTGGCGTGCGTGAAGTGCCGCTCGACCGAGCGGGGCGACAGCGGCACCGCGTCGCCGTCGAGCGCGGCCTCCACGACGTCGTCGTGCGCCAGCAGCCCGCCGTCGGCGAACGACTCGACGAGGGCGTCGACCAGCTCGTCGTCCGTCCCGGGGAACGGCCACGCCGATCCCGCCAGCAGGAACAGGCCGGGGGAGGGCATCGCGAGCGTCTCGGTGCGGTCCCGCATCGAGCCGACGGGGACGTGCGTGAAGTAGGCGCCAGGGGCGAACCGGATGCCCACGTTCCGGTTGCCGGCCGTGTACGGTACCGGCGTGGGCTGCGTCGACGGGCCGCTGAGCAGCACGCGGTGGAGCTCACCGGCGATCGTGAAGATCATGTCCCACCGCGCGTCGGCGGACGCAAGGTACGTCCCGTCGCTGGTGTCGTGGGTGTGCCAGACGACATCGACGAACACCGACGAAGACGCTCGCTCCTCGTAGAGGAAGCTCATGCCCGTCGAGCGTAGACCGGGTGCGCTCGGTGCCCCGCGCGTGCGGTGTGGGCGCGGGCAACAACTGCGCTCAGACGCCCCACGGGTCTACGGTCGGTATCGCACATCGACTCAGCAGATGAAGGAGCTCTCCATGTCGGACGACCAGTCCACCGACGTCGTCGCCGCCCTCTCGGACGGCGCGTACACCCTCTTCGTGGCCGAATTCTCGGACACGGACACGGCGTGGGCCGCGTACGAGTCGCTCAAGGCGATCGAGGACGGCAGGACGATCGAGATCGACGGCGTCATCGTCGTCAACCGCGCCACGGACGGGACCCTGGAGATCCAGAAGGCGACCGACCACAGCACCCGGCACGGCCTGACCTGGGGCGTCGTCGGTGGCGTCGCGCTCGGGCTGATCTTCCCGCCGACGATCATCGGGAGCGCCGCGGTGCTGGGTGCCGTCGGTGCGGCGACCGGCAAGGCCCGCGAGATCAAGCACCGCAAGGAGCTGTCCGAGGAGCTCCAGGGCGCGATCGCCCCCGGGCACTCCGGGCTGGTCGCGCTGGTCTCCGACCCGGGTGCGGTCGAGATCCGCAAGGCGCTGGTGAAGGCGGACGCGATCGTCGAGAAGGCGATCGACAAGGTCGAGGCCGACGAGATCAAGGCGGCCGCCGAGGCGGCCAAGGCCGAGGCGAGCTGAGCTAGGCCGCGGTCTGGAAGTCCGAGCTGCGCGCCCGGCGTCGGTCGAGCACCACGCCGCGGTCGGCGACCCGGGCGTCGATGGCGACCCGGGCGCCGGCCGCGACGACCACGCTCGTACCGAGCCGGGCGTTCGCGCCGATCCGGGCACCGTCGCCGATCCGTGAGCCGGAGCCGAGGTGCGCGTTCTGCCCGACCGTGACGTCGGTACCGATCCGCGCGCCGGACTCGATCCAGCAGCCGGGGCCCACGTGGGTGCCGTCGCCGAGCACCGATCCGGACTCGACGTACGCGGACTCGTGCACCGTGGCGCTCTCGGCCACCGTCGCGGTGACCTCGACCAGGCCACCGCCGTTCGGGTGGCGCCGGTACCTGCGGACCGCACCGTCGACGCTCTCGATCTGGACGGCGCAGGCTCGCACCTCGGTGTCTGTCACGTCACGCTCCTGGTCTGCTCGGCTCCACGTGCGTCGTCGCAGACGTGGCGGTCAAGCCATCATCTGAGGCGGCTGGGCACCCGACCAGTGACCAAAGGCCCGGTGGCGACCGTCGGCGCGGCGGGCGACGATCGTCGAGAACCGAGACGGGGTGGTGACCCATGCCCAAGACGACGCGATCCGGAGCCGCCCGGCAGAGCGAGCTGCCGAGCACGTTGCAACGCTCCGGCCAGTGGGCGCAACGGACGTTCGCGCACGCGTACGACGCGGCGATCGAGCAGTACGACGGCGACGAGGAGCGCGCGCACCGCGTCGCGTTCGCCGCGTTGAAGCACACCCACGAGAAGGTCGGCGACAGCTGGCGCCCGAAGGCCGAGCCCGGGCCGTCGGACCAGCACGCCGAGGAGGGGTACGGCTCGGACGCGCCGACGGCGGGCGGGGTCGACGCCAACGCGAGCAAGGCGCACCTGTACGACGTGGCGACGGAGCTCGGCATCGCCGGGCGCTCGCGGATGCGCAAGGACGAGCTGGTCGAGGCGATCGAGAAGGAGAACGACCGCCGCAGCCGGCAGGCGCGTCAGTGACGGAGCGGATGGTCGACGTGGCCGACGGGGTGCGGCTGTGCGTCGACGTCTCCGGCGCAGGGGAGCCGCTGGTGCTCGTGCACGGCGCGGGCTGCTCGCTGGTCGCGTGGCCGGACGGTCTGGTCGAGCTGCTGGCGCGGCACCACCGGGTGCTGCGCTACGACGCACGAGACCAGGGCCGGTCGACGACGTGGCCGGTGGGGAAGCCGGGCTACGGGATGCGGGACGCGGTGGACGACGTGCTCGCGCTCCTCGACGAGGAGGGTCTCGACCGCGCGCACGTGCTGGGGGTCTCGGGCGGGGGTCTGGTGGGGCAGCTCCTGGCGCTCGACCACCCGGCTCGGGTGGCCACCCTGACGTTGGTGAGCTGCACGCCGGGCTCGGCGGGGCTGCCGGGGATGTCCGACGACCTGCGCGCGTTCTTCGACGGCGGCACCGACGAGCCCGACTGGGGCGACCGCGACGCGGTCGTCGCCTACCTGACGGAGCTCGAACGGCCGTTCCAGCGGGGCGGTTTCGACGAGGCGCTCCAGCGGGTGATCGCGCAGCGCACCGTGGACCGGTCGAGAGACCTTCGAGCCGCCCTCACCAACCCGTACCTCGTCGACCCCGGTCCGTCGTGCCGGGACCGGCTCGTGGAGCTGTCGGCGCCGACGCTGGTGGTCCACGGCGACGACGACCCGCTGTTCCCGCTGGCCCACGGCGAGGCGCTGGCGCGGGAGATCCCGGGTGCTGAGCTCCTCGTCCTGCCTGGCGCCGGCCACGGCGTGCCGCCGCGGAGCGCCTGGCCGGAGCTGGTCGCCCGGATGGAGTCCCGCTGCGCCTCGCGACCTTGACCGTCGCCATCGGCACCACCGACGCCCACGCCAAGAACCACTCGTTCGTCCGCCACCCCGACGGCGCACGCCTGAACCTCGCCCCGGCCTACGACGTCTCGATGCACGAGCACACGACGGTCTCCTCCGGACGCCTCGCTCTCGAGGTGGCCGGCAAGGACACGATCGCGTCGATCAGGGTCGACGACCTCGCCGACGAGGGGGGGTCCTGGGGGATGGCGCCGCCGCGCGCACAGCGGGTCGTTGCGCAGACCCTGCAGGCGATCGGCGACGCGCTCGCGGACATCGACCGGGACGCGCAGCCCGGTGTTCCGGCGGAGGCGTGGGAGAACGTCGAGCAGCGCCTCGGGCGGCTAGCCGGGCAGCTCCCGCGTCTCTGACGTGCGGGCGCCTCCGGCATCACCCGTGTTCGGCGTGCCCGCGAGCTCGACCAGCAGTGCCGAGACTTCCTCGTCGGCCCTCGGGCAGTGCTCGACGCCGCGAGGGACGACGTAGACGTCCTGGGGACCGAGCACGACGTCGCCGTCGCGGAGCTGGATGGTCAGGGACCCGGCGACGACGACGAACATCTCGTCGGTGTCGGGATGGGTGTGCCAGACGAACTCGCCGTGCAGCTTGACCACCTTGACCTCGTGGTCGTTGAACCGGGCGAGAAGGTGCGGCTGCCACGGGCCAGGCACCTGGTCCAGCGCGGTCTGGATGTTGCGCAGGGTCATCCGTCGAGCGTACGAGGTAGCGGCGGCACGAGCAGCAGCGGGTCGGCGTCGAGGTCGAGCACCTGCGAGCGTGCGGGCGGGGTGTCGACGCTCTCGAACCGGACCGTCGCCTGCCGACCCCGGACGTGCACCACCCAGCCGCGGCCGAGGGACTCGTGCTCGATGTCGAGGCCCGGACGCGCGTTCTGCTCGGTGAGCAGCCCGAGCATCGCCGGGCCGTCCGCCGGTTCGTCGACGGCCACCGGGACGGTCTCCTCCGAGTCCCACGGCAACGTCAGCTGTGCGTGCGCGGACAGGTTGTGGAACGAGACGCCCAGCAGCCGCACGGAGTCGCTGATGCCGGCCGCGCGGGCCGCCTGGTGCGCGGCGGCGCGCAGCTCGGCGGGCTCCGCACTCGGCTGGGGGAGCGTGACGGATCGCGTCAGCGTGGTGAAGTCGGCGAACCGGACCTTGGCGACGACCGTCCGTGCGCCGCCCCCGTGCGCGGTCAGGCGGCGCAGCGCCTCGTCGGTGACCCGGTCGACGGCAGCGGCGATCAGGTCCGTCCCGAAGATGTCCTGGGCGAACGTGCGCTCCGCGCCCACCGACTTGCGCTCACCGCTGGGTGCGACAGGCCGGGGGTCGATGCCACGCGCGAGTCGGAACAGGTTGACGCCGGACGACTCGCCCACCGTCATGGTGAGGATGTCGAGCGGCTGACGGCGCAGGTCCGCGACCGTGCGGACGTCGAGCCGCTCCAGGGCCGCCGCCGTCGCCGGACCGATACCGGGCACCGCGCGCACCGGCAGCGGCAGGAGGAAGCCGTCCTCGTCGGCAGGCTCGACGACGAGCAACCCGTCCGGCTTGCCCGCATCGGAGGCCAGCTTGGCGACGAGCTTGGTCCGGCCGATGCCGATGGAGACCGCGAGGCCGGTGCGCTCGCGGATCCGTGCCCGGACCTCGGTGGCCGCACCGGCGGGGTCGTCGGCGAACGGGCCGGCCTCCAGGTCGACGAAGGCCTCGTCGATGCTCAGTGGCTCGACCAGCTCGGACAACGTCCCCAGCTCGGCCATGATGACGCGCGAGTACGCCGAGTAGGCCTCGAAGCGGGGGAAGAGCACGGCCGCCGCAGGGCTGAGCCGGCGTGCGCGGCTCATCGACATCGCGGACCGTGCCCCCGCGCGGCGGGCCTCGTAGGACGCCGTGGAGACGACGCCGCGCGGGCCGGTCCCGCCGACGAGCACCGGTCGGCCGCGCAGGGACGGCTTGTCCCGTTGCTCGACGGCGGCGAAGAACGAGTCCGCGTCGGCGTGCAGCACGGTCGCGCGGGTCCGCAGCCGGGAGGCGTCGGCGAGCTGCGCGGGGTCCACGCCCCCTACTGTGCCTCGCTGAGCGCGTGGCTCACGCGAGGGCGAGGCCGCCGCGGTGACGCAGCTCGTGCAGGGCGTCGAGCAGGATGCGGTTGAACGCGACGGGCGCGTGGGCGTTCACGTCGTGACCTGCGCGCGGGACGACCGTCAGCCGCGTCCCTGGGCGGGCCTCGAGGTAGCGGCGCTCGTCGAGCCGCAGCGGGTCACGGCGACCGTTGACCAGCCACACGGGCACCGCCGTGCCACGCAGGTCCGCCAGCGGCGAGTAGCCCGCGAGCGCCGTGAGCATGTCGGTCACCACGTGCCAGTTCGGGCCACCCAGCCGCAGTGCTCGCGCGAGCATCCCGGAGGCGCGCCGGTAGGCGGCGAGGGGCTTGCCCTTGATCTCCGTCGAGCAGCCCGCCAGGACCACGCCCGCGATCTTGTGCTCGTGCTGGCGTGCGTACGCGAGGCTCGTGTAGCCGCCGAGGGAGAGCCCGACCAGCAGCGGGGGCTCGGGGCAGGCCTCGACGGCGTCGTCGATGGCCGCCAGGGCGCCGTCCAGGCTGAAGCGTTCGTGCGACCGTCGTCCGTGCCCCGGCAGGTCGATCGCGACCGTGAGGTGTCCCGAGCGCTCGAGCGCGTCCACCTGCCGACGCCAGATCACGGACGAGGTCCGTGTGCCGTGCACGAGCACGATCGGGCGACGGGGGATGACGGGCTCCTCAAGGGCTGGCGGTGGTGACGCGTCTCTGGCGAGGGTACGCAACCAGGCTGGGAGTTCCGTGTGAGGTCGTGCGGACCGGATGTGAAGGGTTAGGTCAGACGTCCGGCGCACACTCGCCGGTGCCGAGCGCGGCGAGCCCGGCGAGGTCACCGGTGCCGAAGTCGGAGATCGCGAGGCTGGTGCTCGGGTACATGAGCTGCGCCCGGTCGTCGACGTGGTCGAGCCCGACCAGGTGGGCGAGCTCGTGGGTGACGACGCCGAGCGCGACCGCCCGGGTGGCCGGTACTGCCGCCAGCGCGCCGATGTCCTCGCTGTCGAGGGTGACCGACCCGGTGACGTAGACCGTCCGGCCGGCTCGCGTCACCGAGGCGGAGCCCGCGATCCCGGCGACGTCGTCCGCCAGCTCGGGCGACTCCGCCGCGGATGACCAGGCGATGAGGACGGGTGCCCAGCGGCGGCCGTAGGCCTCGGGCTGGTACGCCTCGCGGGCCGCGCTCGGTGCTTCCTGCGTGATCCCGTCGTCGACGAACTGGAGCCCGGTCGCGGCCGACACCCGCTCGACCGCGGCCCGGACGTACTCCTCGCTGCCCGCCGGTGCGCCGTCCGGGCGGACGACGTAGTGGATCGGCCGGCACGGGCTGTACGCGACGGGGCCGCCGCCGTCGGGCTGGACGGCGCTGAACGCGAAGCTCCCGGACGTCGCGTGCCGATCCGGCGGCGGGGCACCCAGGGGGAGCGCCGACTCCTCCAGTCCCGCCGGTGGACCGAACGCCGACGACGTCGACGTCCACCAGAGGCTCCCTGCAGCCACCACCCCGATCAGCATGGCACCCAGCACCAGGATGGCGGGTCGCGGTCCTCGGCGGACGCGTGCCGGCGCGCCGAGGAAGCGGACGACGTTCTCCTCGGCGGCGTACCGAGGGTGCGGCAGGAGCAGCGGGTAGGGTTGCGCACCGCGCGCGTCGACCCAGGGGTTCAGCCCCTGCGGGTCCCCAGCGCTCACTGCGTCACCCCCTTGTGTCCGACGTCGGTCGCCGCAGGATCGCATATGCGGCCGAGATGCGAGAGCCAGAGAGCGAGAGGGAGCGTGCAGGTGTCCGGTGTGGTCGTTCCCGCCATCCTGTGCGACGGCGTCGGCCGCACGCCCGCCGGTGCCGAGTGGATCGGGCGGCTGCCGGTCGTGGTCGCCCGGGCTCGCGAGCGGTGGTCGCTGCAGCTCGGGGCCCCCTTCACGGACGGGTCGGCGTCCTGGTGCGCACCGGCCGCCCTGCAGGACGGCCGGTCGGTGGTCCTGAAGATCTCCTTCCCGCACGACGAGGCGCGCCACGAGGCAGCGGCGCTGCGCGCGTGGCACGGGCACGGTGTCCCGCGGCTGCTCGGGGCGCACGAGGACGACTGGGCGCTGCTGCTGGAGCGCATCGAGCCCGGCACGCCGCTGTCCCGTGCACCGGGGAGCCCGCAGGAGCGCCTGACCACCGCCGCGGACGTCGCCCGGTCGCTGTGGTTCGTCGCTGGTGAGGTCGCAGTCCCGTCGATGGCCGACGTCTGCGCCGGCTGGGCGGACCTGCTGGAGGACCGCGGGTCTCGGCACGGCGTCGATGTCACCGGCGCGGCCCAGCTGCTGCGGACCCTCCCGGGGTGGTCGGACGCGCTGGTGCACGGCGACCTCAACCCCGGCAACATCCTGGCCGCGGGAGAGCGCGGTTGGCTCGCCATCGACCCCAAGCCGATGCGCGGCGACCCGGCGTACGACCTGTGGCCGCTGCTGGAGCAGGTCGACGACCCGTTCGAGCACCCCGACCCGGTGAGCGTGCTGCGCGACCGGGTGGCCCTGCTCGCCGGGCTGCTCGACCTGGACCCCGACCGGATCGCGGCCTGGGCGTTCGCGCGCTCGACCGAGTCGGCGCTGTGGGTCTGGGACCAGCTCCGCGACGAGCCCGGCGGGCGCCACCTCCTGCGCCAGGCCGCCGTCTGGGCCCGGGTGGCGGGCTGATCAGATCGACGCCGTCCCCGGGGCGTGCACGTGCTCGAACACCAGACTGGTCTGGGTGTGGGCGACCTCGGGGCGGGTGCTCAGGTGCTCGAGCACGAAGGCCCGCAGCTCGGGGGAGTCACGCACTGCCACGTGCACGAGCACGTCGTCGACCCCGGCAAGCAGGTACACGTCCCGCACCTCGGGCCGCTGCGCCAACCGGTGCGCCACCTCGGTGAGCCGAGCCCGCGCGGACGGCTGCAGCCGCACGGCGATCATCGCCTGCAGCCCGCGACCGACCGCCTCCGGGTCCACCTGGGCGTGAAAACCGCGCAGGACACCCGACTCTCGCAGGGCGCGGACCCGGGCATGGCACGTCGACGGGGCGATCCCGGCGAGCGCCGCGAGCTCCTTGTTGGAGATCCGGCCGTCGCGCTCGAGCTCACGGAGCAGGCGCCGGTCGACGTCGTCGAGCTCGACGGCGCCGAACGCTGTTCGGCCCGGACCGGAAGACGTCGGGTTGGACGAATCTGTGACGGGCATGGCACGAATCTAGCGAATCATCGCTCGTCGTCACGCGATCGCAACAAAGAAAGTTCAGAATAGGGGAACTGCGACGATCAGCCCGGACGGAGACCACCATGAAGGTCGGCATCCCCAGCGAGGTCAAGAACCACGAGTACCGCGTCGCGCTCACGCCCGCGGGGGTGCACCAGCTGGTCGGGTCCGGTCACCAGGTGCTGATCCAGGCCGGAGCCGGGCTGGGCTCGGCCATCAGCGACGAGCAGTTCGCCACCGCCGGGGCGACGATCCTCGCCGACGCGGCCGAGGTCTGGGGGAGCGCGGACCTCGTCTGCAAGGTCAAGGAACCGGTGCCGTCCGAGTACGGCCACCTGCGCGACGACCTCGTCCTGTTCACCTACCTGCATCTCGCGGCCGACCGGCCGGCCACCGACGCCCTGCTCGCGGCCGGGACCACGTCCCTCGCCTACGAGACGGTGCAGCTGCCCGACGGGTCCCTGCCGCTGCTCGCCCCGATGAGCGAGGTCGCCGGCCGGCTCGCCACCCAGGTCGGCGCCTACCACCTCATGAAGAACGAGGGCGGCGCCGGGGTCCTGCTCGGCGGTGTCCCCGGCGTGGACGCCGCGAAGGTGGTCGTGCTCGGTGGTGGGGTCGTCGGCCGGCACGCCGCCGAGATCGCCGTGGGGATGCGCGCCGACGTCGCGGTGCTCGACCTGTCCATGCCGCGGCTGCGGGACACCGACTCCGCCTTCGGCGGACGCGTCCGCACCATCGCGTCCAGCGCCTACGCGATCGAGCGCGAGGTCCTCGACGCCGACCTCGTCATCGGCGCCGTGCTGGTGCCCGGCGCGCGCGCACCGCACCTCGTCACCAACGAGCTGGTCGCCCGTATGCGGCCCGGCTCCGTCCTGGTCGATGTCGCCGTCGACCAGGGCGGCTGCTTCGAGGACACGCGCCCCACCACGCACGACGACCCGACGTTCCGGGTGCACGGGTCCGTCTTCTACTGCGTCGCCAACATGCCCGGCGCCGTCCCCGTCACGTCCACCCGGGCACTGACCAACGTGACGCTGCCGTACCTCAACGCGCTCGCGGACCTCGGGTGGACGGCCGCGACCGCAGCCGACCCCGCCCTCGGCGCGGGGCTGACGACGCACGCCGGGCAGCTCTACAACGCCGCGGTCGGCCGAGCCCACGGCTACCCGACGCACGCGACCGCGGCCGGGGCTCTCGCCTAGCCTCGGACGATGACGACGGCACTGGTGATCGGTGGCAGCGGGCAGATCGGCCGGGCTGTGGTGCCCGCGCTGCTCGGAGACGGCTGGGACGTGCGGGTGCTGGCCCGGAACGACGCGGACGTCGGTGGCGCGCGACTCGTGCTCGGCGATCGCGACGATCCCGCCGCGCTCGACGAGGCCCTCGCCGGTGGTGTGGACGTGCTGGTCGACGTGGTCGCGTACGACGACCGGGAGGCCACCGCGCTGCTCGAGCGGGCCGACCGGATCGGGTCGGCGGTCGTCGTCTCAAGCGCGGCCGTCTACGTCGACGGCGCGGGCGACGGGTTGGAGTCCGCGGAGTTCGGGAGCTTCCCCGTCCCGGTGACGGAGGACCAGCCGACCGTCGGACCCGGGCGCCACACCTACGCGACCGGGAAGGTGGCGCTCGAGCAGGCGTGGTCGGCGTCCCCCGTGCCCACCACGATCCTGCGGCCAGGTGCCATCCACGGACCCGGCTGCGTCCAGCCGCGCGAGTGGTGCTTCGTCAAGCGGGTGCTCGACGGCCGCGACGTGCGCGTGCTCGCCTACGACGGGCTCAGCAGGTTCCACACCACCGCGACCGCGGTCCTGGGCGAGCTGGTCCGGCTGTCGGCGCGGCGGCCGGGGCACCGGGTGCTGAACGCCGCCGACCCGGAGGCGCTCACGGTCGCCGAGATCGCCAGGGCGGTCGACGCGGCCATGGGGGTCACGTCGCGCCTGGTCACCGTCCCGGGCGCTCCGGAGCACGGTCTGGGGCTGACACCCTGGTCCGTGCCGCGACCGCTGGTGCTCGACATGCAGCGGGCGGCGGACGAGCTCGGGTACGTCGCCCCCGGCGGGTACGAGGACACCGTCGGTGCCTGCGTCGCGTGGCTGGTCGAGGCTGCGGCGGCCCGGGACTGGCGCGAGGCCTTCCCCGGCTTCGTCCGCATGGAGGCGATGGGCGACTTCTTCGCGTACGCCGCCGAGGACGCGTTCCTCGCCCGCACGTCGTGAGGGGCGGACGTCGGACCCGTCGGCGATGATGTCCGCCATGCAGCCGACCGATCTCCCTCCCGACCTCCCTGCCGACAATCCTTTTGTAGCCCCCTCCACCCTTCCCTACGGGCTCCCCGACTTCACGCGGATCCGTGAGGAGCACTACCGCCCCGCTCTGCTCGCCGGCATGGCGCAGCAGCGCGCGGAGATCGATGCGATCGCGTCCGACCCCGCCCCGCCGACCGTGGAGAACACGCTCGAGGCGCTCGAACGCTCAGGTCGCCTGCTGCACCGCGCGGTCGAGAGCTTCTACAACCAGTCCAGCGCCGACTCCACCCCCGGGCTCGACGCGATCGAGCAGGAGCTCGCACCGCAGTTCGCTGCGCACCTCGACGCGATCTACCTCGATGAGCGCCTGTTCGCCCGGGTGGCCGCGCTGCAGGCAGACGTCGACTCCGGCGCGCTGGAGCTCGAGCCCGACACCGCGTGACTGCTGCACCGCACGCACACGAAGTTCGTGCGCTCCGGGGTCGGGCTCGACGCGGCGTCGCAGGACCGCCTGCGAGCCCTGAACGCCGAGATCATGAGCCTCGAGGCCGAGTTCGGTCGACTCCTGCTGGCGGCCACGAACGCGGCCGGCGTCCTGGTGACCGACGAGGACGAGCTCGACGGTCTGCCCGAGGACGCCCGCGACGCCGCGGAGCTCGCCGCCCGAGCCCGTGGCCACGAGCAGGGCTGGTTCCTCGAGCTGGCGCTGCCCACACAGCAGGCACCACTGGCCGCGCTGCGCGACCGCGGCCTGCGGGAGCGGGTCTTCCGCGCGTCCGCGGGGCGGGGGGCCTCAGGCCCTCACGACACGCGGCCGACCCTGCTGAGCCTGGCCCGGACGCGTGCCGAGCGCGCCCAGCTGCTGGGGTACGCCCACCACGCGGAGTACGTCGCTGCCGACGCGACCGCGAAGACCGCACAGGCCGTCTCGGACATCCTCGAGCGCCTCGCGCCCGTCGCTGTCGCCAACGCCCGCGACGAGGGCGCCGACCTGGCCGACGCGCTCGGTCACGACCACCCCGGTGCCCGGCTGGAGCCATGGGACTGGCAGTTCTACGCCGAGCAGGTCAAGAAGGAGCGCCGCTCGCTCGACGACGCGGTCCTGCGCCCCTACCTGGAGCTGGAGCGAGTGCTGGCCGACGGGGTGTTCCGCGCGGCGACCGAGCTCTACGGGCTCACCTTCGCGGAGCGCCACGACCTCGTGGGCTACCACCCCGACGTGCGCGTGTTCGAGGTGTTCGACGCGGACGGCAGCGAGCTCGGCCTGTTCCTCGCCGACTTCTGGACGCGTGAGTCCAAGCGCGGCGGTGCGTGGATGAACAACCTCGTCGACCAGTCGACGCTGCTCGACGAGCGTCCCGTGGTGGTCAACAACCTCAACGTCCCCAAGCCTCCCCACGGCGAGCCCACGCTGCTGACCTGGGATCTCGTGATCACGATGTTCCACGAGTTCGGTCACGCCATCCACGGCCTGCTCTCCGCGGTCCGGTGGCCTTCGCAGTCCGGCACCGCCGTCCCGCGGGACTTCGTCGAGTACCCGTCGCAGGTCAACGAGATGTGGGCCTGGGACCCGTCGATCCTGCGCGCGTTCGCCCGGCACCACGAGACGGGCGAGCCCATGCCGTCGGAGTGGGTGGACACGCTGCTCGCGGCCCGTCAGGACGGCGAGGGGTTCGCGACGACTGAGTACCTCGCGGCCGCATTGCTCGACCAGGCCTGGTACCGGCTGTCGCCCGACGAGGTGCCGACCGACGTCGACGAGGTCGAGGCGTTCGAGGCGGCCGCGCTGAAGCGAGCCGGCGTCGACTACGCCCCGGTGCCGCCGCGCTACCGGACCACCTACTTCAACCACATCTTCGCCAGCGGCTACTCGGCCGGGTACTACTCGTACATCTGGTCCGAGGTGCTCGACGCCGACACGGTCGAGTGGTTCCGGGAGAACGGCGGGCTCGACCGTCGCAACGGTGACGAGTTCCGCGCCCGGCTGCTGTCGCGTGGAGGGTCGCTCGACCCGATGGACGCGTTCCGCGACCTGCGTGGACGCGACCCGCTGATCGACCCGCTGCTGGCCCGCCGCGGCCTGCTCGGAGCGGCCACGAGCTGACGGCGGTCGGCCAACCGGAGCAAGTCCGGGGGCCGGTACGGTGGACGGCATGTCCGTCACCCACCCGGCCTCCGGCGCGCCCGGCAGCGGTTCACTCTCTGCCCAGGACGAGGTCGTGCAGATCTGCCGCGACCTGATCCGCATCGACACGTCGAACTACGGTGACGACTCCGGGCCGGGGGAGCGGGTGGCCGCCGAGCACGTCATGGACCTGCTGACCGAGGTGGGCCTGGACCCCGAGCTGTTCGAGAGCGCGCCGGGCAGGGCGAGCGTCGTGGTGCGGCTCGAGGGCGAGGACTCGTCGCGCCCCGCGCTCGTGCTGCACGGCCACCTGGATGTGGTGCCCGCGCGGGCCGAGGACTGGACGGTCGACCCGTTCGGCGCCGAGGAGGTCGACGGCCTCGTCTGGGGTCGCGGTGCGGTCGACATGAAGGACATGGACGCGATGATCCTGTCCGTCGTGCGGCAGATGGCCCGCGAGGGCCGCAAGCCCGCGCGGGACGTCGTCGTCGCGATGTTCGCGGACGAGGAGGCCGGCGGCAGCCTCGGGGCGCGGTGGGCGGTCGACCACCGCCCGGAGCTGTTCGAGGGTGCCACCGAGGCGATCAGCGAGGTCGGTGGCTTCTCGGTCGACGTCGACGGTCACCGCGCGTACCTGCTGCAGACCGCCGAGAAGGGGCTCTCGTGGCTGCGGCTCGTCGCCGACGGTCGGGCGGGCCACGGCAGCCAGGTCAACGCCGACAACGCGGTCACGCACCTTGCCGAGGCGGTGGCCCGGCTCGGTCGGCACGCGTGGCCGCTGCAGCTGACCCCGACGGTCCACGCGCTGCTCGAGGGCGTCGCACAGCTCACCGGTCTGCCGTTCGACCCCCAGGACCCTGCGGGCATCGACCGCCTCGTGGCCGCCCTCGGTCCGGCGTCGAAGTTCGTCGGCGCCACCCTGCGCAACACCACCAACCCCACCCAGCTGACCGCTGGCTACAAGGCGAACGTGATCCCCGGGTCCGCGGAGGCGACCGTCGACGGCCGCTTCCTGCCCGGCATGGAGGACGAGTTCGCGCGGACCGTCGCCGAGCTCGCCGGGGAGCACGTGCGCATCGAGCGGCTGCACCACGACACGGCGCTCGAGGTGCCGTTCAGCGGAGACCTCGTGGACCGCATGGTCGAGTCGCTGCTGGCCGAGGACCCCGACGCGACCGTGCTCCCGTACACGCTGTCGGGCGGCACGGACAACAAGTCGCTGTCCCGCCTCGGTATCCGGGGTTACGGCTTCGCGCCGCTGCGGCTGCCCGCGGACCTCGACTTCGCCGGCATGTTCCACGGCGTCGACGAGCGCGTGCCGTCGGACGCGCTGCGGTTCGGCACCCGCGTCCTGGACCGCCTCCTGCGGACCTGCTGACTCAGCCCGGCCGGGCGTCGAGGACGACGCAGCAGCGGTCGGGTGCGGCTCGAGCCGAACGTCGAGCCGGTCGGGTGCGATGCCGTCCGTGGCGAGGCGCCGGTTCGCCCCGCACACCAGGTCGGTGTGCACCTGCGCGAGCGCGTGGAACGGGCAGTTGTTGCAGGTCGGCGTGGCGGGGCGGCTCGTAGCCGTGATCGGCCGTCAACGTCTGGGACGTCAACGAGCAGCTGCGAGTGCTCGTGGGGCGCGAGATCGCTCCCGACCGCCCGCTCGCCAGGACGTGCGCTCGACGAGCTCTAGCCCGAGGTCTCCGCCAGCGTGCTGCGCACGCGGATGACCTTGCGTCGCAACCAGACCTTGCGCTCGCCACCGGCGAACAGGAGCGTCCTCGACAGCTCCCAGCGGCCCAGCTCGGCCTGCTCGGTCAGCATCCGGCGCGCGTCGTTCCGGGACGTCGTCGCCGGGATCCGCAGCACGCGGTACTCGTACTGGCCGCCTTGCGCGACCCAGTCGGGTCGCTTCGTCCGTGTCTGACCGATTGCCATTCGCCACCCCGTCCCGCGACGGCGCTCGCGCCGCAACGATAGAGAGTCAGAGCCTGGTGCCGCAGAACCTTACGCGCTGCCATTGTGCCTCGTAGACGACTACGGTCGTCGCATGACCGTCGACCCGCGTGCCGCGCTGGACCGCCTGATCGCAGCCCTCGAGGCCCACTACACCGCCGTCGCCGCACCGCACGGCGAGGACGACCCCGCAGTCGACGACGCGTACGACATCCTGGCGGACGCCTTCGAGGTGTACGACGACGCCCTCGGAACCGTCCACGGCGAGGCCACGCCGTTCTACCTCGCCGAGGAGGACGACGGTGAGGACGACGATGACGACGAGGACGAGGACGACGAGGACTACGACGACGCGGACGTCGACGACCTCGCCGACGAGGCGAGCCGGTAGCTAGTCCTTCTTCTTCGGTGCCGGGTACGGCGTTATGCCATGGGCGAGGGCGTCGGTGAGCTGCTTTATTCGGCGGGCGCGGGTCTCCGGGCGCACCGCGGTCTGGATGCGTGCCAGGAAGGCGAAGCGGTTGCGGCCGTCCAGCGCGGCGAAGACGTCGGTGAGGTTGCGCGTGGCCAGGGCGGCGGCGAGGTCGTCGGGTACCACTGCCGTGGCCGGGCTGTCGTAGGCCGCGTCCCAGCGGCCGTCCGCCTTCGCCCTCTCCACCTCGGCCAGGCCGGCGGGGCGCATCCGCCCTTCGGCGGTGAGGCGCCCGATGCGTTCGCGGTTGATCTTCGACCAGACGCTCTTCGCGCGGCGCGCGGTGAACCGCTGGACGTACCAATCGTCGTCGAGCCGCCGGGCGATGCCGTCGATCCAGCCGAAGCAGAGCGCCACGTCCACGGCCGTCGTCCAGTCGATCGACGTGACGCCGGTGCCCTTCTTGGCCATCCGGATCCAGACGTGCGCGGCGGTCGAGGCGTTCTCGACGAGCCAGGCCTCGAACGCGGTGTCGTCCTCGAAGAACACCGCGTCGGTGTGGTCCATCGACATGGCGGCAGCCTAGAAGCGCTCGGGATAGCCCAGCGTCGGGGCGCTGATCTCGTCGAGGGCTCTGCGTAGCTCGTCGGGCAGCTCCAGGTCCTGAGCCGCGAGCGAGCCCCGCAGCTGCGTGGCCGTGCGTGCACCCACGATCGCCGACGCGACGCCACGCCCCTGCACCCACGCGAGCGCCACCTCGAGCGGTGTGCGTTCCAGACCGGAGGCCGCGGTCGCCACCGCCTCGACGATCGTCGCGGACGCCCGGGCGAGATACGGCTCGACGAAGCCCGCGAGATGCGGCGACGCGGCCCGGGAGTCGGCCGGGATGGTCCGGCGGTACTTGCCGGTCAGGACTCCGCGCCCCAGGGGCGACCATGCGAGCACGCCGACCCCGAGCGCGACGGCCGCGGGGACGACCTCGCGCTCGATGCCGCGCTGCAGCAACGAGTACTCGGCCTGGACCGCGGTGAGCCCGACCTCGCCCTCGAGCAGGCTCGCCGCACGGGCCACCTGCCAGCCGGCGTGGTTGGCCAGCCCGACGTAGCGCGCGCGCCCGCTGGTCACGGCCAGCCGCAGCGCCGACACGGTCTCGTCGAGCGGGGTGCGCGGGTCGGGCGTCTGGACGAGCCACAGGTCGACGTGGTCGGTCCGCAGTCGCCGCAGGGAGCCGTCCAGCGACGCCAGAAGCCCGCCGCGCGAGGCGTCGACCACCCCGCCGTTGTTGGTGCGCCGGATGCCGGCCTTGGTGCACAGGACGACCTCGTCGCGCGGGACGACGTCGTCGAGCAGCTCACCCAGGAGCTCCTCGGCCCCACCGTCGGCGTAGGACGCGGACGTGTCCACGAACGTGCCGCCGGCGTCGGTGAAGTCCCGCAGCTGCTCGGTCGCGTCGTGCGCGTCCGTGTCGCGGCTCCAGGTCATCGTGCCGAGCCCGAGCCGGGAGACCCGCAGACCCGTGCGGCCCAGGTGGCGCTGTTCCATGAGGCGCAACACTAATCGGCGCGCGCACGCCTGCTGCAGCAACGCACCCGGCTATCGTGTCCGCTCGTGACTGAGGCCATGGGACTGGGTGAAGCGATCCTTCTGGGGCTCGTCCAGGGGTTGACCGAGTTCCTCCCGGTGTCGTCGAGCGCGCACCTGCGCATCGTCGGGGACCTGTTCGGGTCCGACCCGGGCGCCGCGTTCACGGCGATCACCCAGCTGGGCACCGAGACCGCGGTGATCCTCTACTTCCGGCGCGACATCGCGCGGATCGCCACCGCCTGGTGGCGGGCGATCCGGGGGGACCACGGCAGCGACTGGCGCTCGCGCGCGGGGATGCCGGCGGGGCGGCGGGCCAACCACGACGCGCTCATGGCGTGGTTCATCGCGCTCGGTTCGCTCCCGATCGTCGTCCTCGGCCTGGCGTTCCAGGACGCCATCGAGCAGACGTTCCGCAACCTGTGGCTCGTCGCCCTGACGCTCGCGGGCTTCGCGCTCGTGCTCGGCTGGGCGGACGGCAGGGGGGCCAAGCAGCGCGAGCTCACGGAGCTGACCGGCAAGCACGCGATCCAGTTCGGGTTCTGGCAGGCGCTCGCGCTCGTCCCCGGGGTCTCCCGGTCCGGCGGCACCATCACCGGTGGGCTGCTCATGGGCTACACGCGGGAAGCCGCGGCGCGCTACTCGTTCCTGCTGGCCATCCCCGCGGTGTTCGGGTCGGGGCTGTTCCAGCTGGCCAAGAGCGTCGACGACTTCGGCAAGGGCGGCACCCCGGGCTTCGGCGCGACGCTGGTGGCGACGCTCGTCGCCTTTTTCGTCGGCTACCTGGTCATCATCGTGTTCCTGAAGATCGTCTCGACGTTCAGCTACAAGCCGTTCGTGTACTACCGGCTCGGGCTTGCCGCGCTCGTCGTGCTCCTGCTGCTCACCGGCGTGCTGGACGCCAACAGCGCACCCGTCACCACGTAGGGCTCAGAGCCAGCCGGTCCGGCGGAAGAGCCGGTAGAGCGAGTAGCAGACGGCACCCATCGCGGCGATCGCCAAGGGATACCCGAACGTCCACGTCAGCTCCGGCATGTGCTCGAAGTTCATGCCGTAGATGCTGGCGACGAGGGTGGGCGCTGCCGCGATGGCCGCCCACGACGAGATCTTGCGGACGTCCTCGTTCTGCCGCACCGACACCTGCGCAAGGTGCACCGAGAGCATGTCGCTGAGCAGGTCGTCGTACCCGTCGAGGTGCTTGTCCAGGCGGTCGACCCAAGCCTCGGCCCGGCGCAGCCACGGCTGCGAGCGACGGCGACCGGGTCCCTCGTCGGCCTCCGCCATCAGCTCGGGCAGCACGGACGTGACCGGGCTGAGCGCCCGGCGGGCCTCGGCGATCTCGCGCTTGAGGTCGTAGATCTCCGCGAGCGGGTTGTCGTGCCGGGCGGAGGAGAAGACCAGACGCTCCGCGTCGGCGACGGCATCCCCGAGACCGATCTCGACGTCGGACGCCTCCGCGACGAGCGTGAGCACGACGACCGCGAGGACCTGGTGGACGCCTTCGTCGGGCACGGGGAACCCACCGGTCAGCTTGGCGACCGCGCGGTCGAGGACGTGCGCGTCGCCCAGCTCCGCCATGAGGACGACGTCGTTGCCGACGACGCTCGTCAGGGCTCCTGTGTGCACGTCGTGCGTGGCCTCGTCGTAGGACAGCGTCGGCGTCGTCAGGATGAGCTCGCCGTCCGGGGAACGGTCGAGGCGGGCGCGCTGCGCGTGGTTCGGTGCCGGCGGATGGGCTCCGGGGATGCGGTGCTCGAGGAGCGCGATGGCCCGGTCGCTGATGCCGTGCCGACGCGCGGCGTCCGACAGGTCGTCCATCGAGTCCACGATCACCCACCGGGCTCCGGCGGGCACGGGCCCGTCCTCGGCGAGCTCCCACCCGTCGGAGGTGCCCACGCAGACACGCTCGCGGGGGCCGTCGGTCGTCGTCTCGTGCGTCACCTGGGCATTGTGGACCTCGGGACGCAGTTAGGCTTCCGCCGTGCTCACCTGGCCGCCCCCGTACATCCCGCAGCTCCCCGGACGTGGCCTCGCGGTCCAGGTGCGTGACTCGTCGACGGACCAGCTGGTCCTCGCGGCGGCAGGCACCGACGCGACGCTCTACGTCTGCGGGATCACGCCGTACGACGCCACCCACCTGGGCCACGCCGCCACCTACGTCGCCTTCGACGTCCTCGGGCGGGCGTGGCGCGACGCCGGCCTGCGGGTCCGTTACGCCTCCAACGTCACGGACGTCGACGACCCGCTGCTGGAGCGCGCGGCGTCGCTCGGCATCGACTGGCGTGACCTCGCAGCCGAGCAGACCCAGCTCTACGCGGAGGACATGACAGCACTGGCCGTCATCCCGCCCGACGTCTACTGCGGGGTGGTCGAGGTCATCCCCGCGGTGGTCGAGGCCGTCGAGGTCCTGCTCGCCGCCGGTGCCGCGTACCGCGTGACGACGCCCGAGGCGCTCGCCGACGACGACCTGGGCGACGTCTACGCCGACCTCACCGCCGACATCGACTTCGGCGCGGTCGCGGGACTCGACGACGACACGATGCGCACGCTCTCCGCGGAGCGTGGGGGAGACCCCGAGCGGGCGGGCAAGCGCGCACCACTCGACCCGCTCCTGTGGCGCCGTGAGCGGGCCGGCGAACCCGCCTGGGACGGCGGCTCGCTCGGTCGCGGTCGTCCCGGCTGGCACATCGAGTGTGCGGTCATCGCGCGGGACGCCCTCGGGCTGCCCTTCGACGTCGAGGGCGGGGGGTCCGACCTGCAGTTCCCGCACCACGAGATGAGCACGTCGCACGCCCGGCTGCTCGACCAGGGTCGCGGAGCGCGGGTCCACCTGCACACCGGAATGGTCGGGCTCGACGGTCACAAGATGAGCAAGTCGCGCGGCAACCTCGTGCTCGTCTCCAGCCTGCGCGAGCAGGGTGTCGATCCGATGTCCGTGCGCCTGGCCATCCTCGCGCACCGCTACCGCGACGACTGGGACTGGACCGACGAGGGCCTGCACGCCGCGCAGGCGCGCCTGGAGCACTGGCGGGCGGCTGTGTCGGGCAACGGCGGCCCGGACGCGGACAGCACGCTCGCCGCCGTGCGAGCGGCGCTGGCCGACGACCTGGACACGCCCGCGGCGCTGGCCGCGATCGACGCCTGGTCGGACCTGTCGCTGGCAGGCACGGCGGACCCGGTGGAAGGCGCACCGGGCGTCATCGGCCGGACCCTCGACGCCCTCCTGGGCATCCGCCTCTGACGGCTCAGCCGCCGGTGCCCTTGTCGCGGCGGCGCAGGTAGCGCTCGAACTCCTGGGCGATCGCCTCGCCGCTCGCCTCCGGGAGGTCCGCCGTGTCCTTGGCCTCCTCGAGCTGGTGCACGTACTCGCCGATCTCGGCGTCCTCCGAGGCCAGCTCGTCGACCCCGTGCTGCCAGGCGGCCGAGTCGTCGGGCAGCTCGCCCAGCGGGACCGGCTCCCCGAGCAGCTGCTCGATGCGGTGCAGGATCGCGAGCGTGGCCTTCGGCGAGGGCGGGTGCGCGACGTAGTGCGGGACCGCGGCCCACAGGGACATGGCCCGCATCCCGCGTGCCGCGGCCTCGTGCTGGAGCACGCCGACGATGCCGGTGGGCCCCTCGTACGTGTTGGGTTCCAGTCCGAACTGGTCGCGGACGCCCGCGTCCTCGCTCGTCGTGTTCACCGGGATCGGCCGCGTGTGCGGCACGTCCGCCAGCAGCGCGCCCAGGGTGATCACCGTGTCGACACCGAGACCCGCGGCGATGTCCAGCAGCTCCGTGCAGTACCGGCGCCACCGCATGGACGGCTCGATGCCGTGCACCAGGACCACCCGCCGCCCGCTCACGGGTGCGCTCGCGACCGCGACGGCGGTGGTCGGCCACGTGATCTCGCGTCGGCCGTCCGGGCCGGGACCGACCACCGGCCGGTTGACCTGGAAGTCGTGGTACTCCTCGGGGTCGAGCTCGTCCACCTGCTCGGCGTCCCACATCTCGTGCAGGTGCTCCAGAGCCTGGGTGGCGGCCGACCCGGCGTCGTTCCATCCCTCGAACGCCGCCAGCAGCACGGTCTCGCGGGCAGGGAGGTCGGCCGAGGGGGTCTCGCTCATCGACCCAGCCTAGGGCGCGGGCGGGGGTGCGACCCTGACGGACGGCTGCGCGCGCGTCGGGCGCGTCCTCGGCAGGTCGGGTGCGAACCGCGAGGCGGGTAACCTCGATCGGTCCATGGCACCGACGGGAGAATCCCTTGACCCTCCATACCCCCAGCAGTTCCCCAGGTCACAGCGTGGTCCCTGTCCGGCTGCTCCCCGCGGCCGTCCTGTGGGACATGGACGGCACCCTCATCGACACGGAGCCCTTCTGGATCGGTGCGGAGACCGAGCTGGTCGAGGCGCACGGGGGTGTCTGGACGCACGAGGACGGCCTGTCCCTGGTGGGCAACCCGATGCTGGTGTCGGCGGGCAAGCTCCAGGAGCGCGGGGTGGACCTGTCCCTGGAGGACATCGTCGACTTCCTCAACCGCCGCGTGGCCGAGGGCGTCGCCGCCGGGATCCCGTGGCAGCCGGGCGCCGAGCAGGTCCTCGCCGACCTGCACGACGCGGGCGTGCCGATGGCGCTCGTCACCTCGTCGTTCCGCATGCTCGCGGAGCCGTTCGCCGCGGCGGCCGGTCGGTTCGACGTCGTCGTGAGCGGCGACGAGGTGGCGCGCGCGAAGCCGGACCCTGAGCCGTACCTGACCGCGGCGCGCCTGCTCGGCGTGGACGTTGCGGACTGCGTCGCGGTCGAGGACTCCCGCGCAGGCATCGCCTCCGCGCTCGCCTCCGGGGCGCGTGCGGTGGCGATCGAGGTCATGCAGCCCGTCGCCGCACAGCCCGGGCTGACCCGGATCGCCTCGCTGACCGACCTGACGCTGCCCACCCTCGCGCGGATCGTGGGCGGCGAGGTGCTCGACCTGCGCCGCGCGGGCTGACCTGCGCGTCAGGCCCGGGCTGACCTGCGCTTCAGGCCGCCGGGACCGCCGGGACGACGCCGATCGACCGCTCGACCGCACCCTCGGGAATCTCGGGGGGCGTACCGCCGAACGCCGGGCACAGCGCCTTGAACGAGCACCAGTCGCAGAGCTTGGAGGTGCGCGGGCGCCAGTCCCCGGACCGGGCCGCATCCTCGATGCCTCCCCAGATGGAGCGGACCCGCGCCTCGACGGTCGCCATCTCGGCCTCCGTCGGCTCGTGCGCGAGGATCACGCCGTCGCCCAGGTACTCGAGCTGGAGCCGCTTGGGCAGCACGCCGCGGGTGCGCCAGATGACGTACGCGTAGAAGCGCATCTGGAACAGCGCGGAGCTCTCGAACCCGACGCGCGGGGAGCGTCCCGTCTTGTAGTCGACGACCCGGACCCAGCCATTGGGGGCGACGTCGACCCGGTCGATGATGCCGCGCAGCTGGGGGCCGCCCTCGTCGAGCTCCGTGGACACGAGCAGCTCGCGCTCCCGGGGCTCGATGCGCGTCGGGTCCTCGAGCGTGAAGTAGGTCCCGAGCAATGCCTCCGCGCTGGTCAGCCACTCGGCGAGCTCCGTCGGGTCCGCGAACAGCTCGCCGATCGCCGGAGAGCGCTCGAGAAGCGTGGCCCACTGGTCGGGCAGCAGCGCGTGCGCCGCCGCCAGCGTGCGCTCGGGGGCAGGCAGGTCGAAGAGGTGCTCCAGGACCGCGTGCACCAGCGTCCCGCGGGCGGCGGCCGAGCTGGGCGGCTCGGGGAGGCGGTCGATCACGCGGAATCGGAACATCTGCGGGCACTGCAGGAAGTCGTTGGCGCGCGACGGGGACAGGCCGGGCCGCGACGGAGGCCGCTCGGAGACGGCTGCCTCGACGGCGACCTCGACGGCCTCCTCGACCGCATCGTCGGCGATCGCCGCGGCGTCTGGCACGTCCTGGTCGAGGTGCTGGGCTGTCACGTGTCGAGCGTAGGCGGGGGCGCCCACACGGCCGACCAGCGACCCACCTACTCTGGACCGGTGAGCGCCCCTCGACCCCCCGCACGACGAGCCTCCGGCTGGGTGATCGGCCGCGCCGTCGGTGCACCGATCATCCTGGCCCCGAGCTGGCTGATCGCCGCGGTGGTGCTGACGCTCATCTTCGCCCCCACGGTCCGCGCGCGCTCCGGGGACCTCGGCGCCCTCGTCTACGTCGTCGCGCTCGGGTTCGTCGTCCTGCTCTTCGCCTCCGTGCTGGTTCACGAGCTCGCGCACGGGCTCATGGCGCGCGCCCGCGGGCAGCAGCCGCGCGAGTTCGTGCTCACGCTGTGGGGTGGGCACACGGCGTTCGGCGGCGCGACGCCGACGCCGGCCAGCAGCGCGCTCATCGCGGTCGTCGGACCCATCGCCAACCTGGTGCTCGCCGCCGGGTTCCTCGCGATCGCGCAGGGCGTCGACGCGACGAGCCTCGTCGGGCTGCTCGTCTGGTCCGGGTGCCTGACCAACGCCTTCGTCGGGCTGTTCAACCTGGTGCCCGGGCTCCCGCTCGACGGCGGGTTCCTGCTCGAGGCTGCCGTCTGGGCGGTCACCAAGAACCGGCACACGGGGACGGTCGCCGCCGGGTGGGTCGGCCGCGCCGTCGCCGTCGGCGTGTTCGCCTGGGCGCTCCTGCTGCCGCTCGCGCAGGGCCGTCAGCCGGAGATCTACGACATGGTCTGGGCAGCGCTCATCGGCGCGTTCCTCTGGTCGGGAGCCTCCGCGGCCGTCCGCGGCGGCCGGACGCAGAAGGCGGTCGGCCTGGTCACGGTCGCGTCGGTGGGCCGCCGAGCGACAGCGGTCGGGCACACCGAGTCGCTCGCGCACGCCGCGGCGCTCGCCGCCGCGGCCGGTGCCGAGGAGGTCGTCATCCTCGCGCCCGACGGCCGCCCGGCCGCGTACGTCGACCGTGCTGCAGCCGCCTCGGTTCCCGCCGCCGCCGCAGGCACCACCCCGGTGACCGCCGTCGCCGTCCCCCTGCCCGGCGGCGCGGTGGTGGACGGGCTGCTCACCGGGCAGCAGCTGGTGGCGGCCGTCGGCCGCGCCACCGAGCACTCGCCCGTCGTGGTGGCCGTCGTGGACGGTCGCGTGGTCGGCCTGATCCGTGCGATGGACGTCGTGGCCGCCATCCGCTCCTAGACTCGGGCACCGTGAACCCCGACCAGACGTCCACCGGGGCCGCGCAGCGCCGCGGCCTCTTCCGTGCGGGCGACCGCGTGCAGCTCACCGACCCGCGCGGCCGGCTGCACACGATCACGCTCGCCGAGGGCGCCTCGTTCCACACGCACCGCGGGTACCTGAACCACGACCAGCTCCTGGATGCGCCCGAGGGCTCGGTGGTCCGCAACACCGCCGGCATCGAGTACCTCGCGGTGCGCCCGCTGCTCGCGGACTACGTGCTGTCGATGCCGCGCGGCGCCGCCGTTGTCTACCCCAAGGACTCCGGCCAGATCGTCGCCATGGCGGACATCTACCCCGGCGCGCGCGTGATCGAGGCGGGCGTCGGCTCCGGCGCGCTGACCATGTCGCTGCTGCGAGCGGTCGGCGACGGCGGTTCTCTGCACTCGATCGAGCGGCGTGAGGACTTCGCGGCGATCGCCCGCGGCAACGTCGAGGGCTTCTTCGGCGGACCGCACCCGGCGTGGCAGCTGTCCGTCGGTGACCTCTCGGACGTGCTGCCGACCGTCGCGGAGCCCGGCAGCGTGGACCGCGTCGTGCTCGACATGCTCGCGCCCTGGGAGAACCTGGATGCCGTCGCCGACGCGCTCGCCCCCGGTGGCGTCTTCATCTCCTATGTCGCGACAACCACGCAGCTGTCCCGGCTGGCCGAGGACATCCGCAGCGACGGCCGGTACACCGAGCCCGAGGCGTGGGAGTCGATGGTGCGCGGCTGGCACCTCGAGGGCCTCGCCGTGCGGCCGCAGCACCGGATGATCGGGCACACCGGCTTCCTGCTCACCACGCGCCGGCTCGCGGACGGCGTCGAGGCCCCGCAGCGGCGTCGGCGGCCCGCCAAGGGCGCCTACCCCGTGGCACCCGACGGAGCGCCCGCGGTGGACGACTCCGAGCTCTGGTCGCCCGAGGCCATGGGAGAGCGGCTCGTCTCGGACAAGAAGCTGCGCCGCGCGCGGCGCGACGTGGGCCAGGCCCCCGCACCGACCACGGGTCCGGAGGTCTGAGCCGTAGCGCAGCGCAGGGTGGGGGTCGCGCCAGCGGCACGCGCCCGGAGCGGAGCGCAGGCACACGCCGACTGTGAGCACCGAGGTCTGAGCCGGAGCGCAGGCTCGCGACGACCAGCGCAGCCTCTTCCCGTTGTCCGCTGGTCGAGAACGCGCTGCGCGCGTCGGACCCCGTGTGTTGACACTGGTGGTTAGGGTCGTCGGACCAGCAGGCACAGCGCCGTGCACGGTGGTGACGGTAGACGACCACACGACGCGGAACGGAGGCCGACGAGATGACCGATCCGGCAGCCCCTGGACGGGACCTGCACCGAGAGCTCACAGTGCTGGCCGCCAAGAACGAGCGGCTCAGCGACGCGCTCGTGGCGGCCCGGGAGCAGATCATCGACCTCAAGCGCCAGGTGGACGACCTGGCCAAGCCCCCCGGCACGTACGCGACGTTCCTCGGCTCCCGCGCCGACGGCACGGTGGACATCGTGTCGTCAGGCCGCAAGATGCACGTCGGTGCCAGCCCGTCGCTCGACGTCTCACGCCTCCAGCCCGGCCAGGAGGTCATGCTGAACGAGGCCCTGACCGTGGTCGAGGCCGGTGGCTACGAGGAGGTCGGCGAGCTCGTCACCGTCAAGGAGCTGCTCGGCACCGATCGTGCGCTGGTGGTCGGCCGCGGTGACGAGGAGCGCGTCGTGCGCTTCGCCGGTCAGGTCCGTGACGCGCACGTGCGGATCGGCGACGCGCTGACCATCGACTCGCGCAGCGGCTTCGTCTTCGAGGTCATCCCGCGTGCCGAGGTCGAGGAGCTGGTGCTCGAAGAGGTGCCGGACATCGACTACGAGGACATCGGCGGGCTCGGACCGCAGATCGAGGCGATCCGCGACGCCGTCGAGCTGCCGTTCCTGCACCCCGAGCTGTTCCGGGAGCACGGACTCAAGCCCCCGAAGGGCGTGCTTCTGTACGGCCCTCCGGGATGTGGCAAGACGCTCATCGCTAAGGCTGTCGCCCACTCGCTCGCGGCCACCGCGGCCGCGGCGAAGGGCGAGTCCACCGCCGACACCAAGAGCTTCTTCCTCAACGTCAAGGGCCCGGAGCTGCTCAACAAGTACGTCGGCGAGACGGAGCGGCACATCCGGCTGATCTTCGCGCGGGCCCGTGAGAAGGCGTCCCAGGGCCACCCCGTCGTCGTGTTCTTCGACGAGATGGAGTCGCTGTTCCGCACCCGCGGGACAGGTGTCTCGAGCGACGTCGAGACGACGATCGTGCCGCAGCTGCTGAGCGAGATCGACGGCGTCGAGCGGCTCGAGAACGTGATCGTCATCGGTGCCTCGAACCGCGAGGACATGATCGACCCGGCCATCCTGCGGCCCGGACGTCTCGACGTGAAGATCAAGATCGAGCGCCCCGACGCCGAGGGTGCGCGGGAGATCTTCGGCAAGTACCTGGTGCCGACGCTGCCGATCCACCCGGACGACATCGCGGAGCACGGCGGGTCCGCCTCCGCGGCCGTCGAGGCGATGATCACGCGCGTCGTCGAGCGGATGTACACCGAGAGCGACGAGAACCGGTTCCTCGAGGTCACCTACGCGAGCGGCGACAAGGAGGTCCTGTACTTCAAGGACTTCAACTCCGGCGCGATGATCCAGAACGTCGTCGACCGTGCCAAGAAGTCGGCCATCAAGGACTTCCTGAGCAGTGGTCAGCGGGGGATCCGCGTCGACCACCTGCTCACCGCGTGCGTCGACGAGTTCCGCGAGAACGAGGACCTGCCCAACACGACCAACCCGGACGACTGGGCGCGCATCTCCGGCAAGAAGGGTGAGCGCATCGTGTTCATCCGGACGATCGTGCAGGGCAAGAAGGGCGCCGAGGGTTCACGCACCATCGAGAACGTCACGAGCACCGGCCAGTACCTGTAGACGGACGCTCGATCGACGCACGGTCACGGGACCCTAGGGTGGTCACGTGACCGTGCGCCGTGTGATGGGGATCGAGACCGAGTACGGGATCCTCCAGCCCGGACGTCCGCTGGCCAACCCGATGCTCCTGTCCAGCCACGTCGTCGCCGTGCACGCCGCGGCGCGCGAGGGTGCGCGGACCAAGGCCCGCTGGGACTACGACGACGAGGACCCGCTGCACGACGCGCGCGGCTTCCACCTGCAGAGGGCGTCGGCGCACCCGTCGTTGCTGACGGACGACCCGGAGAAGCCGGCACCGTCGGGCGACAGCCCCCAGGCCCTCCCGCGAGCGACCGCCGAGGAGTACGAAGACCCGGGCGCCGCCAACGTGATCCTCACCAACGGCGCGCGCCTGTACGTCGACCACGCCCACCCGGAGTACTCCTCGCCGGAGGTCACCAACCCGCTCGACGCCGTCCGCTGGGACCGCGCCGGGGAGCGTGTGATGCTCGCGTCCGTCCGGGCGCTCGCGTCGACGGCGGCGCTGCCGGACGTCGCGCTCTACAAGAACAACGTGGACGGCAAGGGCGCCACCTACGGCATGCACGAGAACTACCTCGTCGACCGGGCCGTCCCCTTCCACGACCTGGCCTCGCGGCTGATCCCGTTCTTCGTCACCCGCCAGGTGTTCACCGGCGCGGGCCGGGTCGGCCTGGGCCAGCGCGGCGAGGAGCCGGGCTTCCAGCTGTCGCAGCGCGCCGACTACATGGAGGCGGAGATCGGTCTGGAGACCACGCTGCGTCGCCCGATCATCAACACGCGTGACGAGCCGCACGCCGACCCGGACCGGTGGCGACGGCTGCACGTGATCATCGGCGACGCGACGATGCTCGAGGTCGCCACGTACCTGCGGCTGGGCACCACGTCGTTGGTCCTCTGGCTCATCGAGCGCGCGGTCGCCGAGAGCGGGTCCGGGGGAGCGTTGGCCGCGGTCGACCGGCTGGCGCTGCGCGACCCGGTGCACGCCGTCCACGTGGTCAGCCACGACGTGACCCTCACCGCACGGCTGGAGCTCGCGGACGGGCGCCACCTGACCGCTCTCGAGGTGCAGCGCGAGTACCTCGACGCCGTCCGCGCGACCGTGGAGCACGTCGGCGACGAGCCCGACGCGCAGACCGCCGACGTGCTCGCCCGCTGGGGTTCGGTGCTCGACCGGCTGGGGTCGGACCCGGCGTCGTGCGCACGCGAGGTCGAGTGGCTGGCCAAGCTCCGCCTGCTCGAAGGCATGCGGCGCCGCGACCGGCTGGCGTGGGACCACCCGCGCCTGGCTGCGATGGACCTGCAGTGGTCCGACGTGCGACCGGAACGCGGCCTGTACCACCGACTTGTCCAGGCGGGCGCGGTCGAGCTCCTGGTCAGTGCCGAGGAGGTCGCCGACGCGGTCCTGCACCCACCGCGCGACACCCGGGCCTATTTCCGCGGCGAGGCGGTGGCGCGGTACGGCGGCGAGATCTCGGCGGCCAGCTGGGACTCGGTGGTGTTCGACGTGCCCGGGGCGGCGACGCTGCAGCGGGTGCCGATGCGCGACCCGCTGCGGGGGACGCACGCGCACGTGGGGGAGCTGCTGGACCGGAGCCCGGACGCCACCGCGCTGCTGGACGCGCTGGGGGCGTAGCCGTCCCACGGCGGCCGTCCGCCGCCGTCCGTTCTGCGGGCGCGCGGACCGGGACCGTCGGAAGATGGGCCTAGGGTGGGCGACAGCACGTCGGCTCGGTACTTCGGGAGGTCACCATGGCTGGTCAGGAACAGGTACGCCCGCGCCGCGAGGACTCGGAGCCGGACGACGGACCGGACACGCCCGCTCCTGCCGCTCCGGCCGCGCAGTCGCGGGACGCGGACGTCGACGCGCTGCTCGACGAGATCGACGACGTCCTGGAGTCCAACGCCGAGCAGTTCGTGCGCGGCTTCGTCCAGAAGGGCGGTCAGTGACCGCCGATGACTTTCTCGACACCGTCGCCCGACCGTTCGTCATCCGGGCGGCTGCCGCACGCGTTCACGACGCCCGGCTCGTCGTCGTTCGTGGAGTTCCTGTCCGGCCACGCCCCGCAGCTGCTGCCGGGTAACCGGCCGACCGGCGACGTGCACGCACCGCACGGCACCACGATCCTCGCGCTAGCGTTCGAGGGCGGGATCGTCATGGCGGGGGACCGCCGCGCGACCATGGGCTCGATGATCGCCAGCCGGGAGATCGAGAAGGTCTTCCCCGCCGACGAGTACTCGGCGGTCGGCATCGCCGGCACCGCCGGCCTCGCCGTGGAGCTGGTCCGGCTGTTCCAGCTCGAGCTCGAGCACTACGAGAAGATCGAGGGGAGCCTGCTGTCGCTCGACGGCAAGGCCAACCGGCTCGCGACGATGATCCGCGGCAACCTCGGCATGGCGATGCAGGGACTGGCGGTGGTGCCGCTGTTCGGCGGCTTCGACCTGGACCGGCGCATCGGCCGGATCTTCTCCTACGACGTCACGGGCGGCCGCTACGAGGAGCACGACCACCACGCGGTCGGCTCGGGGTCCGTGTTCGCGCGCGGCTCGCTCAAGAAGCTGTGGCGGCCGGGCCTCGACGCCGACGCGGCGGTGAAGGTGGCCGTGGAGGCGCTCGTCGACGCGTCGGACGACGACTCGGCGACCGGCGGCCCGGACCACACCCGGGGCATCTGGCCGGTCGTCGCGACCGTGACCGAGTCCGGGTACCTGCGCGTCAGCGACGCCGACCTCGGCGCGGTCGCCGCACAGGTCGAGCAGGAACGCCGACGGACGCACGAGGGTCACCGAGACGCCTCTGGCGGTGCGCGATGAGCATGCCGTTCTACGTCTCGCCCGAGCAGCTGATGAAGGACCGGGCCGACTACGCACGCAAGGGCATCGCGCGGGGGCGGTCCGTCGTGGTCCTGCAGTACGACGACGGGATCGCGTTCGCGACGGAGAACGCCTCGCGCGCGCTGCACAAGATCTCGGAGATCTACGACCGCATCGGCTTCGCGGCCGTCGGCAAGTACAACGAGTTCGAGAACCTGCGCGTCGCCGGCGTGCGCTACGCCGACCTGCGCGGCTACTCCTACGACCGGGAGGACGTCACCGCCCGGGGTCTGGCCAACGCGTACGCGCAGACGCTCGGCACGTCGTTCACGACGGAGTCCAAGCCGCTCGAGGTCGAGATCGTCGTCGCCGAGGTCGGTCGCGCAGCCGCGGGCGACCAGATCTACCGGCTCGCGTACGACGGCTCGGTCACGGACGAGCACGGCTACGTCGTCATGGGCGGGCAGGCCGAACGGCTCGGCGGTCTGCTGGCCGAGCAGTGGCGGGCCGGGCTGACCCTGCCGGAGGTGCTCGGGCTCGCGGTGCGGACGCTCGGTGCCGCGGCGGAGGACGGCGGGGAGCCCCGGGCGATCCCGGCGGTGCAGCTGGAGGTGGCCGTGCTGGACCGCACGCGTCCCCGCCGCACGTTCCGACGGCTGGCCGGGGCGCTGCTGGAGGACCTCCTGGGCGCAGACTGACGGGGGCAGACCAGCGGACCGGGCGCGGTGTCGAGTGGAGGGGAGCACGGCGATGGACAGGCGGATCTTCGGCCTGGAGACGGAGTACGGAGTCACGTGCGCCGCGCAGGACGGTCGCGGGCTCTCCGCGGACGAGGTCGCGCGCTACCTGTTCCGCAAGGTCGTCGCGTGGGGGCGCTCGTCCAACGTGTTCTTGCGCAACGGCTCGCGGCTGTACCTCGACGTCGGGTCGCACCCCGAGTACGCGACTGCCGAGTGCGACGACGTGCGACAGCTGGTCACGCACGACCGCGCGGGAGAGCGCATCCTCGAAGGGCTCGTCGCGGACGCCCAGCAGCGGCTCGAGCACGAGGGCCTGCCGGGCACGATCCACCTGTTCAAGAACAACACCGACTCCGCGGGCAACTCCTACGGCTGCCACGAGAACTACCTCGTGCGTCGGCAGGGCGACTTCTCCCGGCTGTCGGACGTGCTGGTGCCGTTCCTGATCACCCGCCAGATCCTCACGGGCGCGGGCAAGGTGCTCACCACGCCACGGGGTGCGGTCTACTGCCTGTCGCAGCGCGCGGACCACATCTGGGAGGCGGTCTCCAGCGCGACGACCCGGTCGCGGCCCATCATCAACACCCGCGACGAGCCCCACGCCGACGCCGAGCACTACCGCCGGCTGCACGTGATCGTCGGCGACTCGTCGATGTCCGAGGCGACGACGATGCTCAAGGTCGGCTCGACGGACCTGCTGCTGCGGATGATCGAGGCCGGCGTCCCGATGCGGGAGATGGCCCTGGAGAACCCGATCCGCGCGATCCGGGAGATCAGCCACGACCTCACGGGGATGCACCCGGTGACGATGGCGAACGGTCGGACCGTCACGGCGATCGACCTGCAGGAGGAGTACCTCACGCGGGTGACCGACTTCCTGGCGTCGGAGGGTGGACCGAGCCCGGAGAACAAGCAGGTGCTCGACCTGTGGGAGCGCGGGCTGCGGGCGATGCGCACCGGCGACCTGTCGCTGGTGGACCGTGAGCTGGACTGGGTGATCAAGTACCGGCTGATCGAGCGGTACCGCGCCAAGCACGGCCTGGAGATGTCCGACGTGCGGGTGCAGCGCCTCGACCTGGCGTACCACGACATCTCCCGCACGGAGGGCCTCTACAACCTGATGGCCGCCAAAGGGCTGGTGGAGCGGGTGACGACGGACCTGGAGATCTTCGAGGCGACCGCGGTCCCGCCGCAGACCACGCGGGCCAAGCTCCGGGGAGACTTCGTGCGGGCCGCGCAGGACGCGCGCCGCGACTACACGGTCGACTGGGTGCACCTCAAGCTCAACGACCAGGCCCAGCGCACGGTCCTGTGCAAGGACCCGTTCCGCAGCGTCGACGAGCGGGTGGACCGGCTCATCGAGTCCATGTAGCACCGACCTGACAGCGCCGGGCCGTACAGTGTGGCGGTCCCGGCGTCCGCCAGGACCGGTGGGCCGGCGTCCGTCAGGACCGCGAACGGAGCCCGCCAGGACCGTGAGCAGGGGTCCCTCTAGGACCGCGAGCCGGCCAGGACCCAGGAGCTGGAAGGAACGACGTGCGACGACCTCAGGGCCGAGCCCTGGTCGCCGGTCTGGCGATCGCGATGCTGACCCTTGTCGGCTGCAGCGCACCGGCCTCGGAGCCGGCCGCGGTGACGGTGTCCGGGGAGTCCGGCGAGGCACCGACGGTCACCTACCTGACCCCGCTGCACGTCGAGGCGACCCGAACGGAGCAGATCTGGCCGGGTACGGGGCCGGAGCTGGTCGAGGGAGAGCCCGTGCTCATCGACTTCTGGCTGGAGGACGGGACGGACGCCTCTCTGGTCAAGGAGAGCTACTCCACGAACCCGACGGCGATGCTCCTGACCGAGGAGGACCTCGGCACGGACCTGTACGAGACGCTGCGGGGCCAGCAGGTCGGCGCGCGGATGCTCCAGGTCAGCCCCGGCAGCGGATCGGGCGCGACGGACTACCCGACGGTGACGGTGGTCGACGTCCTGCCCACCCGCGCCGACGGCGAGGCCAAGGCCCCTCGACCCGACCTGCCCGTCGTCACCCTCGACGCGTCCGGCGCACCGTCGATCACGCCGACCGGCACCGAGCCGCCGACGACGCTCGTGGCACAACCGCTGATCCGCGGCAACGGCGACCAGGTGGCTGCCAGCGACGTGGTGACCGTGCAGTACACGGGGTTCGCCTGGACGACGGGGGAGGCGTTCGACTCGACGTGGACGCACGGCCTGCCGGTGTCGTTCTCCTTGCTGGACGTCCAGGCGTGGGCCGAGGCGCTGGTCGACCAACCGGTCGGCAGCCAGGTGATGCTCGTGGTCCCGCCCACGTACGCCCTCGGGGTCACCGAGAGCGAGGAGCTGGCCGGCCAGACGGTCGTCTTCGTCGTCGACATCCTGGCCACCGGGCACCCCGAGCAGGCGGCAGGCTAGCGCGAGGGCAGAACCGCCTCGATCGTCGCGACGTCGTCGTCCTGGCCCTCGACCCGCACGTCGGCCGCGGCGCCGCGCCCGAGGAGGTACAGGACGATCTCGCCGACGTCGCCGCGCACGATGACCGTGCCGTAGTCCGCCTTCGGCGTGCTCAGGTGGCGCCGGATGCCGTCGGTCCGGGCGAGCACGACCCCGACAGGCACGGTGCGCAGTCGTCCCTTGGCGGCACGCGGCAGGTGCGACCACAGCGCCTCGACGAGCCCCGGGTGGAGCTCGCGGGCCGGGACGGGGCCGGCTCCTCGCCGGACGTCCTCGGTGTGCACGAAGAACTCGACGACGTTCGCGAACTCGCCGACCCAGGAGGCCGGGTGCCAGCGCGGGGGCCTGTCGGCGACCCGTGCCACCAGGTCCCGGTAGGCGCCCTCGGTCGACGCCTGGTCGGCGAGCCTCGCGATGGCGGCCTCGGCGCGGGGCGAGAGGGCCGGGATGGCGATCCCCGCACCGACGACGGCGGAGCGTTCCCGCAGCACGACGTGCGCCGCCAGGTGGCGGGCCTCCCAGCCTTCGCAGAGGGTCGGTGCGTCAGGTGTGACGTCCCGGAGTGCCTGCGCCAGCTGCTCGCGCTCGATCTCGTGCCAGGTCATGACCGCAGGATCCCATGCTGTGCTCCGCCCTGCGGTCCGAGCGCAGCGCACTGGCCAGGTCAGCGCTCGTACCTGCATGAGAGAATGAGGCGAACCCCACGAGCTCCATGGAAGGTCCTGTCGTGCCCACGCGAGACGAGCCGCCCCGGTCGATGGCGCTCACCGGCTCCATGCCGCGGCGCGCCCTCCAGCTGCTGGGCCGGGGCCTGCGCTCGCATCCCCGCACGTATGCGCTCGCCATCGGGATGTCCGGGCTCTTCGGCGCCCTGACGGTCGGGGTGAGCCGGGTGCTCGGTGCCGTGACGGACCAGGTCGTCGTCCCCGCGCTCGCTGGCTCGAGCGAGGCGCGGGACCGGATCTGGCTCGCCGGCGGCGCGGTCGCGCTGGTCGCGGTGTCGCTCGCCCTGACGGTCGCCGCCCGCCGGATCTACGCGGGCCGGGGAGTGGCGCTGCTCCAGGAGGACCACCGCACGGCCGTCACGCGCCAGTACCTCCGGCTGCCGATGTCGTGGCACCGTCAGCACCCGACGGGCCAGCTGCTCTCGAACGCGAGCGCGGACGTCGAGGCGGCGACGTCGATCTTCACCCCGCTCCCGTTTGCGCTCGGGGTCGTCGTGATGCTGGTCGTCGCGACGGTCGAGCTGGTGCGGACCGACATCTGGCTGGCGGTCGCCGCGCTCTTCGTCCTCCCTCTCGCCGTGATCGCCAACGTCGTGTTCCAGCGCCGGATGTCGCCCGCCGCGATCCGTGCGCAGCAGCTGCGCGCCGAGGTGGCGGACATCGCGCACGAGAGCTTCGAGGCCGCGGTGCTCGTCACGTCGCTGGGCACGGAGGCGCGCGAGGAGGCGCGGTTCGCCGAGCGGGCCACGCAGCTGCGCCACGCGAACGTCCGCGTCGGGGTGGTGCGCGCTCTGTTCGACCCCGTCATCGATCTGCTGCCGAGCCTGGGGACCCTGCTCGTCCTGGTGATCGGGACGGTGCAGATCAGCGAGGGCCGGGTGGGAACCGGGGACGTCGTCGCTGCGGCCTACCTGCTCACCCTGCTGGCCGTGCCGGTGCGTGCGTTCGGCTGGGTGCTGGGGGAGCTGCCACGGGCGCTCGTCGGGTACGACCGGATCGCCCGGGTGATCGACTCGCACGGGGCGTTGAGCGTCGGCGGCACCCCGTGGTCGCCGGTCGGCGGCGCGCGGGTGGAGCTGCGCGACGTGGGCCGCTCTGTGGCGCTGCCCGGTGGCGGTGAGCTGGAGCTGCTGCACGACATCGACCTCGACGTGCCCGCCGGCCGCACCATCGCGGTCGTGGGTCCGACGGGCGCCGGGAAGACGACGCTCGTCGCGCTGGTCAGCAGGCTGTATGACCCGTCCCACGGCTCGGTCCACGTCGACGGCCTCGACCTGCGGGACGTGCGCCCGGCCGACCTCGCGCGCCACGTCGCGCTGGTGGCCCAGTCGACGTTCGTGTTCGAGGACACCGTCCGCTCGAACGTCACGCTCGCCGACGCCGGTGCACCGGGATCACCCGACGACGAGGCCGTCTGGGACGCGCTGCGCCTGGCCCGGGTCGACGACGTCGTGCGGGCACTGCCCGGCGGCCTCGACGCGCCCCTCGGCGAACGCGGGGCCAACCTCTCGGGCGGCCAGCGCCAGCGCCTCGCGCTCGCCCGTGCGCTGGTCCGCCGGCCGGCCGTGCTCGTGCTGGACGACGCGACCTCCGCGGTCGACCCACGCATCGAGCAGGCGATCCTGCGCGGTCTGCGGGGCGACGCCGGGACGACCGGCCCGACGGTGCTGCTCGTCGCGTACCGGATGTCGTCCGTCCTGCTCGCCGACGAGGTCGTGCACATCGACGGCGGCCGGGTGGTCGACCGCGGCACGCACGACGAGCTCCTCGCCCGGGACCCCGGCTACCGCGCTCTGGCGACCGCCTACGAGCAGGAGACAGCGCGCCGCGCCGCCGAGGCCGCGGACGAGGCCGCCCTCGAGGTCGTGGAGGACCTGGCGTGAGCGAGCAGCAGCGCAGCCACCGGTTCGCGCCCGCGAGCACCCTGGGGGTGCTCGCGACGCTGCGCCGCGGCGTGCAGGTGTCCCCGCAGCTGCTCGTCGGCTGGCAGCTCACCGTGCTGCTCGCGGTGGTCGCGTCGATCGGGCGCGTGCTGGTGCCGATCGCGGTGCAGCAGACCGTCGACACGGGGATCCTCGCGGACGGCGGCCCGGACGTGTCGCGGGTCGCAGCACTCGCCGGCCTGGCCGCGATCGGCCTCGTGATCGGTGCCGTGTGCTCCGCCTATGTCAACGTGCGGTTGTTCCGCTCGAGCGAGAGCGGGCTGCTGGCCCTGCGCACACGGGCGTTCCGGCACGTGCACGACCTGTCGGTGCTCACGCAGAACACCGAGCGGCGCGGGTCCCTGGTCTCCCGGGTCACCTCCGACGTCGACACGATCTCGCTGTTCGTGCAGTGGGGCGGGATCATGCTGCTCGTCTCCGTCCTGCAGATCGCGGTGGCGACCGTGCTCATGGCGGTCTACTCGTGGCAGCTGACCCTGATCGTGTGGGCGGGCTTCGTGCCGCTGTTCATCCTGCTCCAGCCGCTGCAGAAGCGGGTGAACGGGCGGTACACCGCGGTGCGTGAGCGGGTCGGCGCGATGCTCGGCGCCATCTCGGAGGCCGTCGTCGGTGCCGAGACCATCCGTGCGTACGGCGTCGCAGAGCGGACCCAGCGCAGGATCGACGCCGCGGTCGCCGCGACCCGCGCGGCGATGGTGCGGGCGCAGAACATGGTCGCCCTCGTGTTCTCCAGCGGCGTGCTCGTGGCCAACCTCGTGCTGGCACTGGTCGTCGTCGCCGGGACGTACCTGGGCATCGCGGGGGAGATGTCGGTGGGCCGCCTGCTTGCCTTCCTCTTCCTCGTCCAGCTCTTCACCGGCCCGGTGCAGATGGCGACCGAGATCCTCAACGAGCTGCAGAACGCCGTCGCGGGATGGCGCCGGGTGCTCGGCGTCCTGGAGACGCCCGTCGAGGTGGTCGACGCCGGGCCCGACGGCGTGCCCAGCCCGCGCGGCCCCGCCCACGTCGAGCTGCGGGGGGTGGACTTCTCCTACCCGGACGGCCCGCCGGTCCTGCAGGAGGTCGACGTCGCGATCCCCGCCGGGACGTCGGTGGCCGTCGTCGGAGCGACCGGGTCGGGCAAGACGACGATCGCCAAGCTCGTCGCGCGGTTCATGGACCCCACCGGCGGCTCCGTGCTGCTGGACGGGGTGGACGTGCGGGACATCGCCGTCGCCGACCTGCGACGCCGGGTGGTGCTCGTCCCGCAGGAGGGATTCCTGTTCGACGGCACCCTCGCGCAGAACGTGGCCTACGGTCTGCGCCACGAGGACGGGACGACCGCGGCGCAGGACGACGACGTGCGGATCCGCGCGGCGATCGAGGCGCTGGGCCTGGACGGCTGGGTGGACGAGCTGGCCGACGGGCTCGACACACCGGTCGGCCAACGGGGCGAGTCCCTGTCGGCGGGGGAGCGGCAGCTGGTCGCGCTCGCCCGGGCGTACCTGGCGGAGGCAGACCTGCTGCTGCTGGACGAGGCGACGTCGGCGGTGGACCCGGCCACCGAGGTCAGGATCGCGCGCGCGCTCGACTCGCTCACGCGCGGCCGCAGCACTCTGACGATCGCGCACCGCCTGTCCACCGCGGAGGCGGCCGACACGGTGGTGGTGGTCGACGCGGGCCGGGTGGTCGAGGTCGGGCACCACCACGAGCTCGTCGCGCGCGACGGGCACTACGCCGCGATGCACGCCGCCTGGGTCTCCCAGACCCGGTGACCGAGCGTTGCCCGCGCGATGGGACGGGCCGGGACGGCCGTGCCGGGCGTGGCAGGATCGGGGCGTGTCTTCCAGCCCCTCGCCCCTCGTTCTGGATCCCGCGGTCGCCGACCGCCTCACGCGTGACGGCCACGGTCTCGTGGCGGCCATCGTGCAGCAGCACGACTCGCGCGAGGTGCTCATGCTCGGCTGGATGGACGACGAGGCTCTGCGCCGGACGCTCACCACGGGCCGGGTCGTGTTCTGGAGCCGCTCGCGGCAGGAGTACTGGCGCAAGGGCGACACGTCCGGCCACGCCCAGTACGTCAAGGCCGTGAGCATCGACTGCGACGGCGACGCCCTGCTGGTCGAGGTCGACCAGGTCGGCGCCGCGTGTCACACCGGCGCTCGCACCTGCTTCGACGAGGGTGGCCCCCTGCCGGCCGTCGTCGGCACCCGCCCGACCGAGAACGGAGAGTCGCGATGACCGCCGCTCTGCCCACGATGTTCCCCACGGACGTCGCTGCGGCTGAGGTCCCCTGGGGCGGTACGTGGCCGTCGCTCGCGGCCTTCCGCGGCCTGGCCCGCGACCGCCGGGTCATCCCCGTGGTGCGCCGGCTCCTCGCCGACGACGTGACTCCTGTCGGGCTGTACCGCACGCTCGCGGGAGGGCGTCCGGGCACATTCATCCTCGAGTCCGCGGAGGCGGACGGGACCTGGGACCGGTACTCGTTCGTCGGTGTGCGCTCGCGCGCCACCCTGACCGTGCGGGACGGGTCGGCCGTCTGGGTCGGGGACGTGCCGGTCGGCGTCCCCACCGACGGCGACGCCCTCGACGTCCTCGAGCGCACGCTCGACGCGCTCCGCACCCCCGCGATCCCGGGGCTGCCGCCGCTGACCAGCGGGCTCGTGGGCGCCCTGGGCTGGGACATCGTGCGGCACTGGGAGCCGACGCTGCCGGCGGACGCTCCCGAGGAGCTCGGCGTGCCGGAGCTCACCCTCCTGCTGGCCACCGACCTGGCCGTCGTCGACCACCACGACAGGTCGGTCTGGCTCATCGCCAACGCCATCAACTTTGACGACACCGACGAGCGGGTGGACGACGCGCACGCCGACGCCGTCGCGCGGATCGACGCGATGCAGGCGGCGCTGCTGCAGCCGACCGACTCCGCCGTCGCGGTCCTGGCGGACGTCGCCGAGCCGGAGCTGTCGTTCCGCTCGACGCGCCAGGAGTTCGAGGACGCCGTGCGCACCGGGCAGGAGGCCATCCGTGAGGGCGACGTCTTCCAGGTGGTCATCTCGCAGCGCCTGGACCTCGACTGCCCCGCCGAGCCGATCGACGTCTACCGGGTGCTGCGCACCATCAACCCGAGCCCGTACATGTACTACCTGCAGCTCCAGGACGCCGACGGGCGGGACTTCGCCGTCGTCGGGTCGAGCCCGGAGACCCTGGTGAAGGTGACCTCGGGCCGCGTCGTGACGTTCCCCATCGCCGGCTCGCGCCCCCGTGGTGCCACCCCCGACGAAGACCGTCGGCTGCACGACGAGGTGCTCGCCGACCCCAAGGAGCGGGCCGAGCACATCATGCTGGTCGACCTGTCCCGCAACGACCTGGTCAAGGTGTGCGAGCCCGCCAGCGTCGAGGTCGTCGAGTTCATGGCGGTCAAGCGCTACTCCCACATCATGCACATCTGCTCGACGGTCGTCGGGCGCCTGCGCGAGGGGGCCACCGCTCTGCAGACGCTCGTCGCGACGTTCCCCGCCGGGACGCTCTCCGGTGCCCCCAAGCCGCGCGCGATCGCGCTCATCGACGAGATCGAGCCCGCCCGCCGCGGCATCTACGGCGGGACGGTCGGCTACTTCGACTTCGCCGGTGACATGGACATGGCCATCGCCATCCGGACGGCGCTGATCCGCGAGGGGCGGGCGAGCGTCCAGGCCGGCGGCGGGATCGTCGCAGACTCCGTGCCCGCCCTCGAGTACGAGGAGTCGCGCAACAAGGCGGCTGCGGCGGTGCGGGCCGTGCAGATCGCCTCCCGGCTGCGCCGAGCGGGCGCGTGACGGACCCACAGGCAGCCGCCCGTCGCCGCGTGGGACGAGGACGCGCGGCAGGTGTGCTGCTCGTCCTGGCGGGCCTGACGGCGGTCGTCGCGGTGCCCACATGGTTCACGACGACAGGCACCACCGCGCTCCAGGGCACGGTGACGGTCGACGTCAGCGGCTCCCAGGTGGCACCCGCGATCCTCGCGGCGGCGGTCGCGATCCTGGCGGCCGTCGCGGCCGTCGGACTGGTGGGCCGGGCGGGCCGTTGGGTGGTCGCCGTGGTCGTCGTCGCGTGCGGCGTGCTCGTCGCGGCCACGACGCTCGGCGTGCTGGCGGACCCGGTCGCGGCGGTCACCCCCGTGGTCGCCGCCCAGACCGGGGTGGGTGCCCTGGCGGGTCCCGTCGAGACCAGCGTCTGGCCGTGGCTCGCCGTCGGTGCCGGAGTCCTCGACGTCGTGGCCGGCGTCTGGTTCGTGCTCGCGTCACGCGAGTGGTCCGGGCCGTCGCAGCGGCACGAGGCAGCGCGCAGTGGGACGGCACCGACCGCGACTGTGCGCGACGAGAAGCTCGACGAGAAGCCCGACGAGCGGTCCGACTGGGATGCGCTCAGCCGTGGTGACGACCCGTCGTGACGTGCGGCGGCGCGTGCCGGGACGTGCCGGTCAGGTGCCGGGCGCCACAGGCACGGTCGGATAGGGTGAACACAGAACCGAGCACGAAGGGCACCCACTGATGGCTGACGACACTCTCGCGCACCGCGCACAGAACGCCACGAGCACCGAGGCGATGCATCTGCCGCCGACGGCCGCACCGACAAACCACGGCAAGACGCTCGCTGCCTGGGTCACCACCTACGGCGTGGTCATCTCGTTCACCCTCGCGGGTCTCGGCGTCCTGTTCGCGATCGTCTGGCTGTTCTGGGTCGGCATGGCCCTCGTCGTGGCCACCCTGATCGCCGGAAAGGCGCTCCAGGCGGCGGGCCACGGGCAGGGCGGCGACAAGACGCGGGCGCGCCAGGCGCGCACCGGCGGGCACTGACCACACCTGCTTCACCGCTGCCCGGACCGGGTGAGCGCACGCGACCGAGGAGGACCGATGTCGACCCCCAACGAGCCGCAGAACCCGTACGGGAGCGGAGAGCCGCAGGAGCCGCAGGACCCCAGCGGGTCCCCGCAGTACCCCGCGGCACCGCCCCCCTACCCGCAGGGACCGTCCGCCCCGACCCCGTACCCGGGCGCTCCGCAGTACCCCGGTGCTGCCGGCACGCCGCAGTACCCGGCTGCTGCGCCGTACGGGTCGGCACCCGGCGGCTACGGACAGCCCGGCGGGGGGTACGGCGCCGCCTACCCGAAGAACAGCCTCGCGGTCTGGTCGCTGGTGCTCGGCATCGTGTCGTTCGTCATCGGCTGCGGCCTGTTCACCGGGATCCCGGCGGTGATCGTGGGCAACAACGCCAAGAAGGCGGTCGCGCGCGGCGAGGCCAACAACGGTGGCATGGCGACAGCCGGGATCATCCTCGGCTGGATCGCGATCGTGCTCTCGGTGCTCACCGCCATCCTGTTCGCCGTCCTGTTCTCGAACGCGGACTTCCGGGACATGATGAACGAGAGCTACGACACGAACTACTGACGTGGCGACCGTCGACGACGGTCCGCAGGATCTGCCGACCGGCCCGCTCCCGTCCGACGCACCCGCGTCTGACGGAGCGGGCCGTCGTGCGTCGCTGACCGCCCCGCTCGTCACCGGTGGGGTGGTCGCTCTCGCGACGGTGCTGCTCGCGGTGCGGGACCCGCACATCGCCGGGAGCTACGGCGGGTGCCCGTCGTTGCTGCTGCTGGGCGTGTGGTGCCCGGCCTGCGGCGGTCTGCGCGCGACGCACGACCTCGCGCAGGGCGACCTCGCCGGTGCATGGTCGATGAACCCGCTGTGGGTGCTGGCGGTCCCGCTCGTGATCGCGCTCTGGGTCCGATGGCTGGCACGGGCCCGTGCTGGGCGGTCTCTCGGGTCCCCACCCGCCTGGGTGGCGTGGGTGTTCGGGGGTGTCGTCGTCGCGTTCGGCATCCTGCGGAACGTCCCGGCACTGGCGCCGTGGCTTGCCCCGTGAGGTAGCACGTCCCAGCCACTGACCTGTGGTCGGGGTCACTGCGGGACCGTTCTACGATGGCTCACTGGACCGCCGCCACGTTCTCCGGCGCGCACAAGGTCCGGAACCGACCGGGGGAGAAGGTGAGTTCTCGATGACCGTCCTGGACGACATCGTCGCGGGAGTCAGGCAGGACCTTGCCGTCCGCGAGCAGGCGACCCCGCTCGCCGAGGTCAAGGAGCGCGCTCGCCGCCGCGAGTCCGCGATCGAGTGCGTCGGCCGTCTGCGCGCCGAGGACGCGGTCCGCGTGATCGCCGAGGTGAAGCGGTCGAGCCCCAGCAAGGGCGCTCTCGCCACCATCAAGGACCCCGCGGCCCTCGCGGCCGAGTACGAGAAGGGCGGCGCCGCCGTCATCTCGGTGCTGACCGAGGAGCGCCGGTTCCACGGCTCGCTGGCCGACCTCGACGCCGTCCGTGCCCGGGTGGACATCCCCGTGCTGCGCAAGGACTTCGTCGTCACCCCGTACCAGGTGTGGGAGGCCCGCGCCCACGGCGCCGATCTCGTGCTCCTCATCGTCGCCGCCCTCGAGCAGACCGTGCTCGAGTCCTTGGTCGAGCGCGTGCACTCCCTGGGCATGACCGCCCTGGTCGAGGTGCACGACGCCGAGGAGGTCTCCCGGGCGGCCGACGCCGGCGCGCGCGTGATCGGCGTCAACGCCCGGGACCTGCGCTCGCTCGAGGTGGACCGCACGACGTTCGCCCGGGTCGCGCCGGCCATCCCGTCGCACATCGTCAAGATCGCCGAGTCCGGGGTCCGCGGACCGCACGACGTTATGGACTACGCCCGCGCGGGCGCCGACGCGGTGCTCGTCGGCGAGGCGCTGGTCACGGACGACGCCCCGCGCGAGTCCGTCGCTGACCTCGTGGCCGCGGGTGCGCACCCGTCGCTGCGGGCGGTGCGCCAGTGACCGGTCGGCCCACCGTCGAGGCCCTCTCGCAGAAGCTGCTCGAGGCCACGGTGGGTGGCCCGCTGTCCACCCACGCGGGACCGTACTTCGGCGAGTTCGGCGGCCGGTTCGTGCCCGAGGCGCTCATCGCGGCGCTCGACGAGCTGGACACGGAGTACCACAAGGCGTTGACGGACCCGGCGTTCGGTCGCGAGCTGGCCCGGCTGCACCGCACCTACACCGGCCGGCCCAGCCCGCTCACGGAGGTGCCGCGGTTCGCGCAGCACGTGGCGCCCGGCGTGCGGGTGTTCCTCAAGCGTGAGGACCTCAACCACACGGGCTCGCACAAGATCAACAACGTGCTCGGACAGGCGCTGCTGGTCAAGCGCATGGGCAAGACGCGAGTCATCGCGGAGACGGGGGCCGGCCAGCACGGGGTGGCGACCGCGACTGCTGCGGCGCTGCTCGACCTCGAGTGCGTCGTGTACATGGGCGAGGAGGACACCCGCCGGCAGGCGCTCAACGTCGCCCGGATGCGGCTGCTCGGAGCCGAGGTCGTTCCCGTGACCATCGGGACGCGGACCCTCAAGGACGCGATCAACGAGGCCCTACGGGACTGGGTGGCCAACGTCGACACGACGCACTACCTGCTCGGCACCGTCACCGGACCGCACCCGTTCCCGGAGATGGTGCGCGACTTCCACAAGATCATCGGCGAGGAGGCCAAGGCGCAGCTCCTCGAGGAGATCGGGCGGCTGCCCGACGCGGTCGCCGCGTGCGTCGGTGGCGGGTCCAACGCGATGGGCATCTTCAACGCCTTCCTCGACGACCCCGGCGTGCGCCTGTTCGGCTTCGAGGCGGGCGGGGCCGGCATCTCGTCGGGCCGGCACGCCGCACGGTTCTCGGGCGGTGAGCCCGGTGTGCTGCACGGCGCCAAGTCGTACCTGCTGCAGGACGAGGACGGGCAGACGCTGCCCAGCCACTCGGTGTCGGCCGGTCTGGACTACCCGAGCGTCGGTCCGGAGCACGCCTGGCTGCACGACATCGGGCGCGCCGACTACCGGCCGGTGACCGACGACGAGGCCATGGAGGCCTTCCGTCTGCTGTGCCGGACCGAGGGGATCATCCCGGCGATCGAGTCGGCGCACGCCTTGGCGGGCGCCATCCAGCTGGGCGGCGAGCTGTCGGGCTGGACGGGCGACGACGGCCACGAGCCGGTGCTGCTGATCAACCTCTCCGGACGCGGGGACAAGGACGTGGCCACCGCCGCGGCGTGGTTCGACCTCATCGAGGACGAGCCCGTGGTGCTGGCCGACCAAGGAGAACAGCTGTGAACAGCACGGCACCGCGTGCAGTTGCCGTTCGATCCCAGGTCGCGGAGCACCTCGACTCGCTCGGTCGCTCGGCGCTCATCGGCTACCTGCCGGTGGGCTATCCGACGGTCGACGGGTCCATCGACGCCGTCCGCACGATGATCGACGCGGGCGCCGACGTGGTGGAGCTGGGTGTGCCGTACAGCGACCCCGTGATGGACGGTCCGACCGTCCAGCGCGCCGTGGACGCTGCGCTGGCCGGTGGAACCCGGGTGGGCGACACGATCCGCGCGGTCGAGCAGGTGTCGGGTCGCGGGGCGCCCGTCCTGGTCATGACCTACTGGAACCTGGTCCTGCGCTACGGCGTCGACGCGTTCGCGCGGGACCTGGCGGCAGCAGGCGGGGCGGGGCTCATCACACCCGACCTCATCCCTGACGAGGCCACCGACTGGATCGCCGCCTCGGACGCGCACGGCCTGGACCGCGTGTTCCTCGTCGCACCCAGCTCGACGCCCGAGCGGCTGGCCTCCACGGCGGCCGCCTCCCGCGGGTTCGTCTACGCGGCGTCGACGATGGGCGTGACGGGCGAGCGCGCGACCGTCGGCACCAAGGCGGCAGAGCTCGTCGCCCACACCCGTGCGGCCGGTGCCGAGCGCGTGTGCGTCGGGCTCGGGGTCTCGCGTCGTGAGCAGGCCGCGGAGATCGCCGGGTACGCCGACGGCGTGATCGTCGGCTCGGCCCTCGTGCGCACGCTGCTGGACGCGTCCGACGACGCGGCTGGTCGGGACGCGCTGGCCCGCCTGACGACCGACCTTGCCGAGGGTGTGCGTTCCGCGAGCCGGAGCGACCGGTGAGCGCCCTCCTTCCGCTGGTGATCCCGAGCCCCTCGACCGGCGTCTGGCACCTCGGACCCTTCCCGCTGCGCGCCTACGCGTTCGCGATCCTGCTCGGCATCGTCGCCGCGCTGTGGATGACGCGTCGCCGGTGGATCGAGCGCGGTGGTGAGCCGGACACGACGCTCGAGATCGCGTTCTGGGCTGTGCCGTTCGGCATCGTCGGCGGCCGGATCTACCACGTGATCACCTCGCCCGACGCCTACTTCGGCGTCGGCGGGGACCCCATCCGCGCCCTGTACATCTGGGAGGGTGGCCTCGGCATCTGGGGTGCGGTCGCGTTCGGTGCCGTCGGCGCCTGGATCGGCTGCCGCAGGCAGGGCGTGAGGCTCGCACCGTGGGGTGACGCGCTGGCCCCTGGTCTGCTGGTCGCCCAGGCGATCGGCCGGCTCGGCAACTGGTTCAACCAGGAGCTCTACGGCGGTCCCACCACGCTGCCGTGGGGTCTGCGGATCGACGCGGCGCACATGCCGGTCGGTGACGCCGCAGGCACGCTGTACCACCCGACGTTCCTGTACGAGATGGTCTGGAACCTCGCGGGTGCTGCGCTGCTGATCTGGCTCGACCGCAAGCTCCAGCTCGGCTACGGGCGCGTGTTCCTGCTCTACATCGTGATCTACACGAGCGGGCGGCTCTGGATCGAGATGCTCCGCATCGACCCGGCGCACGAGTTCCTCGGCCTGCGGATCAACGTCTGGACGTCGATCATCGTCGGCCTCGGAGCGCTGGTAGCGTTCGTGGTGGTCGGGCGCCGGCACCCAGGACGTGACACGACCCTCCTGCTGGCACCCCCGACCGCGCAGGACGACGAGGAGATCGCGACCGATCCCGCCCGCTGACCCGCGGGCGAGCGGTCACCTGATCCGCACGACGATGCGGGCGGTCCATCCACCGGGCTGTATCGTCACCACACACCTGGGCCGACGACGTCCCGCGTTCCCCCCATGTTCGTGCAATTCCCCGACCCTGTCGGGGACCGTGAGGACGGTGCTGATGTCGACGTCGCCCGCGAGCCCTGGCGCAGTACGCGCGCCGCTGCCGCAGGGTCTCTACGACCCCGCTGCCGAGCATGACGCGTGCGGATTCGCCTTCGTCGCCACGTTGCGCGGCACACCCGGTCGGGACATCGTCGACGCGGGCCTGACCGCGCTGCTCAACCTCGACCACCGCGGTGCCGTGGGCGCCGAGGAGGACAGCGGGGACGGTGCCGGCATCCTCACGCAGATCCCGGACGCCTTCCTGCGCGACGTGGTGGACGCCGAGCTCCCGCCGGCCGGCTACTACGCGATCGGCATGGCGTTCCTGCCTGTCGACGAGCTCGAGCAGCGGCTGGCTGTCGCGGCGCTGGAGGCCATCGCCGCCGAGGAGAAGCTCGACGTGCTCGCGTGGCGCGAGGTCGTGGTGACGGCGGACCTCGTCGGCCCGACCGCGCGGGCGTCCATGCCCGTCTTCCGCCAGCTCGTGGTGGCGGACCCGTCCCGTGAGCTCTCGGGCATCGACCTGGACCGCCGGGCATACCGGCTGCGCAAGCGTGCGGAGCGGGAGCACGGCCTCTACTTCGCGTCGTTGTCGGCCCGCACGATCGCCTACAAGGGCATGCTCACCACCGGGCAGCTGGAGCCGTTCTTCGCGGACCTGTCCGACCCCCGGTACGCCTCCGAGATCGCGCTGGTGCACTCGCGCTTCTCGACGAACACGTTCCCCTCGTGGCCGCTCGCCCAGCCGTTCCGGATGATCGCGCACAACGGCGAGATCAACACGGTGCGCGGGAACCGCAACTGGATGGCGGCCCGTGAGGGCACGCTGGCCAGTGACGAGCTCGGCGACCTGGCACCCCTGCTGCCGGTCTGTACGCCGGGCGGCTCGGACTCCGGCAGCTTCGACGAGGTGCTCGAGCTGTTGCACCTGTCGGGCCGCACGCTGCCCCACGCGGTGATGATGATGATCCCGGAGGCGTGGGAGAACCACGCCCAGATGGAGCCGTCGCGCCGCGCGTTCTACGAGTACCACTCGACGCTCATGGAGCCGTGGGATGGGCCGGCGGCGATTACGTTCACGGACGGCACGCTCATCGGCTCGGTGCAGGACCGCAACGGTCTGCGTCCCGGTCGGTACTGGGTGACGGAGGACGGGCTCGTCGTCTGCGCGTCCGAGGCGGGCGTGCTCGACATCGACCCGGCGACCATCGTCGCGAAGGGCCGTCTCGAGCCCGGCCGCATGTTCCTGGTCGACACCGGCAAGGGTCGGATCATCGACGACCAGGAGATCAAGTCCTCCCTGGCGGCGAAGCGTCCGTACGCCGAGTGGGTCCGCGACAACTCGGTCTACCTGCAGCAGCTGCCCGAGCGTGAGCACGTGGCCCACTCGGCCGCCTCGGTGCGTCGTCGGCAGCGCGCCTTCGGGTACACCGAGGAGGAGCTGAAGATCCTGCTCAGCCCGATGGCCGCCGCGGGTGCGGAGCCGCTGGGTGCGATGGGCTCGGACACGCCGGTCGCGGTGCTCTCGACCCGCCCGCGGATGCTCTTCGACTACTTCACGCAGATGTTCGCGCAGGTGACCAACCCGCCGCTGGACGCCATCCGCGAGGAGCTGGTGACCGCGATCGGCGGCGCCATCGGTCCGGAGCCCAACCTGCTCGAGGACGGCCCGGGTCACGCCCGCAAGCTGATCCTCCCGTTCCCGGTGATCGACAACGACCAGCTGGCCAAGATCGTGCACGTCGCCAAGGAGCCTGCGCTGGGCTTCCGCGCGGTCACGATCCGCGGCCTGTACAAGGTGGGCGGCGGGGGAGCGTCGCTTGAGGAGCGGCTCGAGGAGATCTTCGCCGAGGTCGATGCCGCGGTCGCCGACGGCGTGAGCTTCCTCGTGCTCTCGGACCGCAACTCCGACGCTGACCTGGCACCGATCCCGTCCCTGCTGCTGCTGTCCGCGGTGCACCACCACACGCTGCGTCGCCACACCCGGACGATGATCTCGCTCGTCGTCGAGGCCGGTGACGTGCGCGAGGTGCACCACGTCGCCCTGCTCATCGGGTACGGCGCGGCTGCGGTCAACCCGTACCTGGCGATGGAGACGGTCGAGGACATGGCACGCCACGGCTACCTGCCCGGCGTCGGCCCGGAGAAGGCGGTCGCCAACCTCATCAAGGCGCTCGGCAAGGGCGTGCTCAAGGTGATGTCCAAGATGGGCATCTCCACGATCGCGTCCTACCGCGGTGCGCAGGTGTTCGAGGCCATCGGGCTGTCGCAGCCGCTGGTCGACAAGTACTTCACCGGGACCACGAGCCGCCTCGGCGGCATCGGCCTGGACGTCATCGCGGCCGAGGTCGCGGCGCGTCACGCGGACGCCTACCCCGCCAGCGGGAACCGGCAGGCGCACCTGCGGCTCGCTGTCGGTGGCGAGTACCAGTGGCGTCGCGACGGCGAGGACCACCTGTTCGACCCCGAGACCGTGTTCCGGCTCCAGCACTCCACGCGGACCCGGCAGTTCGACGTCTTCCAGCAGTACACGAACCGGGTCGACGAGCAGTCGTCGCGCCTGATGACGCTGCGCGGCCTGCTGGCCTTCAAGGAGGGCGAGCGCACACCGGTCCCGCTGGACGAGGTCGAGCCCGTCAGTGAGATCGTCAAGCGGTTCAACACGGGCGCCATGTCGTACGGCTCGATCTCCATCGAGGCGCACGAGACGCTCGCGGTCGCCATGAACAGCATCGGCGGCAAGTCGAACACCGGTGAGGGCGGCGAGGACCCGGAGCGCCTGCACGACCCGGTGCGCCGCTCGGCGATCAAGCAGATCGCGTCGGGGCGGTTCGGCGTGACCAGCGAGTACCTGACCAACGCCGACGACATCCAGATCAAGCTCGCCCAGGGCGCCAAGCCCGGCGAGGGCGGTCAGCTGCCCGGCAACAAGGTGTACCCGTGGATCGGTCGCACCCGGCACTCCACGCCCGGCGTCGGTCTCATCTCGCCGCCGCCGCACCACGACATCTACTCGATCGAGGACCTGGCGCAGCTGATCCACGACGCGAAGAACGCGAACCCGCGCGCCCGGATCCACACCAAGCTCGTCAGCGAGTTCGGGGTCGGGACCATCGCGGCGGGTGTCGCCAAGGCGCACTCGGACGTCGTGCTCATCTCGGGTCACGACGGCGGCACCGGGGCGAGCCCGCTGACGTCGCTCAAGCACGCGGGCACGCCGTGGGAGATCGGCCTCGCCGAGACGCAGCAGACCCTGGTGCTCAACAACCTGCGCGACCGGGTGGTCGTCCAGGTGGACGGGCAGCTCAAGACCGGCCGCGACGTGGTGATCGGTGCGCTGCTGGGTGCCGAGGAGTTCGGCTTCGCGACCGCGCCCCTCGTCGTGTCGGGCTGCGTGATGATGCGCGTCTGCCATCTCGACACCTGCCCGGTGGGCGTCGCCACGCAGAACCCGGAGCTGCGTGCACGGTTCACCGGCAAGCCCGAGTTCGTCGTGACGTTCATGGAGTTCATCGCGGAGGAGGTCCGCGTGCTGCTCGCGCAGCTGGGCTTCCGGACGCTGCTCGAGGCCGTCGGCCACGTCGAGCTCCTGGACACGCGTGCAGCGATCGACCACTGGAAGGCGTCCGGTCTCGACCTCGCGCCGGTGCTCGCCGTCCCGGCGCCCGTCGCCGGCACGGAGCTGCACCACACCAAGGACCAGGATCACGGTCTCGACCGAGCGCTCGACAACCAGCTCATCGCGCTCGCCGGCGACGCCCTGGAGCGCAGCGAGCCGGTCCGGATCGACCTGCCGGTGCGCAACGTCAACCGGACCGTCGGCACGATGCTCGGCCACGAGGTGACCAAGCGGTTCGGCGGCGCCGGGCTGTCGGACGACACCATCGACGTCACGCTCACGGGCTCGGCTGGGCAGTCGTTCGGCGCGTTCCTGCCGCGCGGCATCACGCTGCGGCTGTTCGGTGACGCCAACGACTACGTCGGCAAGGGACTGTCCGGCGGGCGCATCGTCGTGCGGCCCGACCGCAACGCGGCCCTGTCGAGCGAGCACAACGTGGTGGCCGGCAACGTCATCGGCTACGGCGCGACCACCGGGCAGATCTTCCTGCGCGGCCTGGTCGGCGAGCGCTTCGGCGTCCGGAACTCCGGCGCCACGCTCGTCGTCGAGGGCGTGGGTGACCACGGGTGCGAGTACATGACCGGCGGCACCGTCCTGGTGCTCGGCCGCACCGGCCGAAACTTCGGCGCGGGCATGTCGGGCGGTACGGCCTACGTGCTGGACCTCGTACCCGCCCTGGTGAACGTCGACGCCGTACGGAACCACGAGCTCGCGCTCGACCCGCTCGACGACGAGGACGCCACGCTGGTGCAGACGCTCCTGCGTGCCCACCTCGACGAGACCGGCTCGCCGGTCGCCGCCCAGCTGCTCGAGGACTTCCCCTCGACCCGGGCGCGGTTCACGCGCCTGCTGCCCACCGAGTACGCCCGCGTCCGTCGCGCGCTCGCGCAGGCCGAGGCCGACGGCCTCGACCCCGCCGCGCCCGGCGTGTGGGACCAGATCCTGGAGGTGGCCCGTGGCTGACCCCCGCGGCTTCCTGAAGGTGCGGGACCGTGAGCTCCCGCCCAACCGCCCTGTCGAGGTCCGGCTGCGCGACTGGAAGGACGTCCACGAGCACCTGCAGGACGGCCAGCCGTACCTGAAGGAGCAGGCCGGACGGTGCATGGACTGCGGCATCCCGTTCTGCCACAACGGCTGCCCGCTCGGGAACCTCATCCCCGAGTGGAACGACCTGGTGTGGCGTGGGCAGTGGTCGGACGCCATCGACCGGCTGCACGCGACGAACAACTTCCCGGAGTTCACCGGCCGCATCTGCCCGGCGCCATGCGAGTCGAGCTGCGTGCTGGGCATCAACCAGCCGCCGGTGACGATCAAGAACGTCGAGGTCTCGATCATCGACGAGGCGTTCGAGCGCGGCTACGTGACCCCGCAGGTCCCGCAGCGCCTCACCGGTCACACGGTCGCCGTCGTCGGGTCCGGTCCGGCGGGCCTGGCTGCGGCGCAGCAGCTGACCCGCGCCGGCCACACGGTCGCCGTGTACGAGCGCGACGACGCCATCGGCGGTCTCCTGCGCTACGGCGTGCCGGACTTCAAGCTCGAGAAGATCCACATCGACCGCCGTCTGACGCAGATGGAGGCCGAGGGCACCCGGTTCCGGCCCGGCGTCGAGGTCGGCCGGGACGTCACGTGGCCGCAGCTGCAGGCGCGCTACGACGCGATCGTGATCGCCACGGGCGCGACGGTGCCCCGCGAGCTGCGGGTGCCGGGCAAGGAGCTGAGCGGCGTGCACGTCGCCATGGAGTTCCTGCACCAGGCCAACGCCGTCGCCGCGGGAAAGCCCGTCGAGGACCAGATCACGGCCGCCGGCAAGCACGTCATCATCATCGGCGGCGGAGACACGGGCTCGGACTGCCTCGGTACCGCGCTGCGGCAGGGCGCGGCGTCGGTGACGACGCTCGCCATCGGGAAGCGCCCGCCGGAGGAGCGTCCCGCGCACCAGCCGTGGCCGACCGACCCGATCCTGTTCGAGGTGTCCTCCTCGCACGCCGAGGGTGGCGACCGCGACTACCTCGCCTCGACCGTCGAGTTCGTCGGCGACGAGTCCGGCGCCGTGCGCTCGCTGACGCTGGCGACGACCGAGTACCTGTCCGACGGTCGCCGCGTGCCCACACCGGGCACGGAGCGCGAGATCCCGGCGGACCTGGTGCTGGTGGCGATGGGATTCACCGGCCCCGAGGTGGACCCGCTCACGGAGCAGATCGGCATCGAGCTCACCCCTCGGGGGCTCGTCGCCCGCACCGACGACTACGCGACGACCGTTCCCGGCGTGTTCGTCGCGGGGGACGCCGGCCGTGGGCAGTCGCTCATCGTGTGGGCGATCGCCGAGGGCCGCGCAGCGGCGGCCGCGGTCGATACATATCTCTCGGGCAGCACGGAGCTGCCCGCCCCGGTCACCGCCACCACCGTGGCGCTGCGCCCCTGAACCCACCCCCGACCGAGTCGCGAACCGGGCCGGCCACAGGGTCGGAACTGGGACTTTCGGTCCGACCCTTGAATGCACGAAAGGCATAGGCTCGCTTCATGCGTAGAGCAAAGATCGTTTGTACCATCGGCCCCGCCACGGAGTCTGCGGAGCAGATCCAGGCCCTCGTCGACGCCGGGATGGACGTGGCACGGCTCAACCGCAGCCACGGTGACACCGAGGTCCACAAGCGGGTGTACGACAACGTGCGTGCGGCCGCGCAGGCGTCCGGACGGTCCGTCGCGGTCCTCGTCGACCTGCAGGGTCCGAAGATCCGCCTCGGCCGGTTCACCGAGGGCAAGCACGACCTGGCCGTCGGTGACACGTTCACCATCACGACCGAGGACGTCGAGGGCACCAAGGAGCTCGTCTCCACGACCCACAAGGGCCTCACCGACGACGCGCGCGTCGGTGACCCGATCCTCATCGACGACGGCAAGGTGCTGGTCCGCGTGACCGCGGTCGAGGGCACCCGCGTCGTCACCCGCGTCGAGGTCCCCGGCACCGTCTCCAACAACAAGGGCCTCAACCTTCCGGGCGTGGCCGTCTCCGTGCCCGCGATGAGCGACAAGGACGCGGAGGACCTGCGCTGGGCCCTCAACGTCGGCGCAGACATCATCGCGCTGTCGTTCGTGCGCTCCGCCGCCGACTACGACGACGTGCGCCGGATCATGGAGGAGGAGAACCGGGTCGTCCCGGTGATCGCCAAGATCGAGAAGCCGCAGGCCGTCGAGAACCTCGCCGAGATCATCGCGGCGTTCGACGGCATCATGGTGGCCCGCGGGGACCTGGGCGTCGAGCTCCCGCTCGAGCAGGTGCCGCTCGTGCAGAAGCGCGCCGTCGAGCTGGCCCGCCGCAACGCCAAGCCGGTCATCGTGGCCACGCAGGTCCTGGAGTCGATGACCAACAACCCGCGGCCCACCCGCGCCGAGACCTCCGACTGCGCCAACGCGGTGCTCGACGGTGCCGACGCGGTGATGCTCTCGGGCGAGACCAGTGTGGGCGACTACCCGATCGAGACCGTGCGCACGATGGCGCGGATCATCGAGGCGACCGAGGAGCTGGGCCGCGAGCGCATCGCGCCCCTCGGCTCGACGCCCCACACCCGTGGTGGTGCGATCACCCGGGCGGCTGCGGAGGTCGGCGAGACGCTCAACGTCAAGTACCTGGTGACGTTCACGCAGTCGGGCGACTCGGCGCGGCGGATGTCGCGTCTGCGCTCGGCGATCCCGCTGCTGGCGTTCACGCCGGTCGACGACGTGCGCAACGTCCTGTCGCTCAGCTGGGGCGTGCAGACGTATCGCGTGCCCTCGGTGGAGAACACCGACGCGATGGTGAGCCAGGTCGACTCCACGCTGCGTGCCAACGGTCTGGCGGAGGTCGGCGACTACGTCGTCGTCGTCGCCGGTGCGCCGGTGGGCGTGGTCGGCTCGACCAACTCGATCGTCGTCCACAAGATCGGTGACGAGGAGAACGCGAGCGGGCGCGTCGCCTGACGCTCTCTCACTCGTCGTACGACCCGTTCGGCCCCGCGTCTGTGACGCGGGGCCGAACGTCGTTCTAGAGCCTCCCGGTCTCAGACCTGGATCGGGAACGTGATCAGGACGCCCACGGTGGCGAGCAGGACGACGCCCGCGATCGCGATCATCGCGGTGCGCTTGCGGGGCGATCCGAGCTTGGAGCCGATGCCGGAGAAGAAGAGCACCGACGCGCACAGGACGGTCGCCAGCACGTAGTGGTCCTTGCGCTCGATGGCGAGCCGGGCCACGGCGGCGGAACGCTCGGAGGCCTTGTCGAGCCTGACCGACTCGGTGGTCGATGCCAGCACGTACTCGTCCATCGCGAACGGGCTGGGTGGCGCGGCCGGGTCCGTCAACGGGTCCTCCGCCAGCCACGCGTGCACCGCGGGCGTGAACTCGGGTCGGAACCGTTCGAACAGGAAGCCGGAGTACTGCTCCGGGTCGGGCACGTAGGGCTCGGGGAGGAGCGCGTCGCCTTCCTCGTGCAGGGCCGCGAGCCAGTCCGTGAAGAGCATCACGTCGATGGTCGTCTCCTGGCCTGCGAGCGTGGCCGCCTGGTTGGACTCGGCCCGCTCGCGCGCGGCCGTGCTGTAGGCGATCGCCTGGACGCCGCCCCACTGGCTGCTCTGGAACGCCGACCATGCTGTCAGCACCGTCGCGACGGCGAGCAGGACCGTCGCGACGAGGTCGAGGTGGCGGTACCAGCCTGACTCCGAGACTGGCGCCTGCGGCGCGGTGACCTGCTCGGGCTCGGCCGTGTCGCTCACGTCGGAAGCGTAGCCCTCCGACCTGCGCAGACGGCGGCCGTGACGGGCGACGCCACGGCTATCGTTGTCCGCAGCGTCCTGGACATTGCGGGCGACGATGACCAGCCCCGGCGGTCGCCGGAGAGGGGACGCGTGCCGCATGGCGCGACGCACCGGCGCAACCGCGGGACTGGTCCTGTTCACGCTCGCCACGGCGCAGTTCCTCATGACGCTCGACAGCTCGGTGATGAACGTGTCCATCGCCCAGGTGGCGGCGGACGTCGGGACGACCGTGACCGGCATCCAGACGGCCATCACGCTCTACACGCTGGTGATGGCGTCGATGATGATCACCGGCGGGAAGGTCGGGAGCCTCATCGGCCGACGGCGGGCGTTCGCCATCGGGTGCGTGATCTACGCGTGCGGCTCGTTCGTCACGTCGATCGCGCAGAACCTCACGGTGCTGATCATCGGCTGGTCGGTGCTGGAAGGGCTCGGGGCGGCGCTGATCATGCCCGCGATCGTCGCGCTGGTGGCGTCGAACTTCGCGTCGAAGGACCGCCCGAGGGCGTACGGGCTGGTGGCCTCCGCGGGTGCCATCGCGGTGGCGGCCGGTCCGCTGATCGGCGGGTTCGTCACCACCTACTGGACCTGGCGGTACGTGTTCGCCGGGGAGGTCGTGCTGGTCGCCGGCATCCTCGTGCTCACCCGCAGGCTGGCGGACGCCGAACCGGAGGCGCGGTTCCGCATCGACGTCGTGGGCTCGATCCTGTCCGCGCTGGGCCTCGGGCTGGCGGTCTTCGGGGTGCTGCGGTCGGGGGAGTGGGGGTGGGTCGTCACGCGTCCCGGCGGTCCGTCGTGGTTGGGTCTCTCGCCCACCATCTGGCTGGTCCTGGCTGGGATCGTCGTGCTGCGGCTGTTCTTCGCCTGGGAGACCCGGATGGTTGCCGCCGGTCGCGAACCGCTCGTCCGCCCGGCGATGCTCCGCAACGCCCGGCTGGCGGGCGGACTGACCATGTTCTTCTTCCAGTTCATGATCCAGGCGGGGCTCTTCTTCGTCGTGCCGCTCTTCCTGTCGGTCGCGCTGGGCCTGACCGCCCTGCAGACGGGCGTGCGGCTGCTCCCGCTGTCCCTGTCACTGCTGGTCGCCGCCGTGGGCATCCCACGGTTCTTCCGGACCGCCTCCCCGCGTGAGGTGGTCCGCTGGGGTCTGGTGAGCATGCTGCTGGGCATCGTCGCGCTGATGGGTGCGCTCGAGGTGGGGGCGGGCGCGGAGATCGTCGCGGTACCGCTGCTGCTCGCCGGGTTCGGTGTGGGTGCGCTGTCGTCGCAGCTCGGGGCGGTCACGGTCTCGGCCGTGGCGGACAAGGATGCGGGCGACGTGGGTGGCGTGCAGAACACGATGACCAACCTGGGCGCGTCCCTGGGGACCGCGGTCGCCGGGTCCATCCTCATCGCGACATTGACCTCGACCCTGCTGCTCGGTCTCGAGGCGAACCCGGACGTGAGCGCCGAGGTCTCGCAGACCGCGCAGGTGCAGCTGGCGTCGGGCGTGCCCTTCATCTCCGACGCGCAGCTGGTGACCGCGCTCGAGGACGCTGGGGTCCCCGCCGACCAGGTAGCGGCGATCGAGGACGAGAACGAGGCCGCGCGGATCGACGCCCTGCGGGCGAGCCTCGCGGTGCTCGCCCTGATCGCGGCTCTCGCGCTGTACTTCTCCCGCCTGCTGCCGACCGCGCCGGTGGGGTCGGAGCCGGTCGGCGCGGCCGGGCCGCCGGGTGAGACGTCGTCAGCGGTGGAGCCGGGAGAACCGGAACCCGTGGTGATCGAGACCTCGGCGCGAGGACCCGGCTGACGCGGCGTAGCCGACCAGCACGGACGGGCGCATCACCTTCGAGCCCGCGCTCGGCGGCGTGCCGAACGCGCGGCCACCACCGACCGCTCGTCGACGTCACCCACCTCGGCGACCAGGTCCCACACGCGTGCCCGCGGCATAGTGGCCGGATGGACGACAAGGACACCCTGCTTCGGCACCTGCGCGCCCAGCGCGCCAGCCTCGTCGGCAAGCTCGACGGTCTCGGCGAGTACGAGATCCGTCGGCCGATGACACCCACGGGCACCAACCTGCTCGGACTTGTCAAGCATGTCGCCAGCGTCCAGCTCGACTACTTCGGCGTGGTGTTCGGGAGGCCGAGCGGGCGGGATCTGCCGTGGCTCGCCGAGGACGCCGAGGTGAACGCGGACATGTGGGCGACGGCCGACGAGACGCGCGAGGAGATCGTCGAGCTCCACGAGTACTCGGCCACGCGCTCCGACGCGACGATCGAGGCCCTGCCGCTGGACGCGCCAGGACGGGTGCCGTGGTGGCCGGAGGAACGGGGGGACGTGACGCTGCACCAGATCCTGGTGCACCTGTGTGTCGAGACGGCCCGGCACGCGGGCCAAGCCGACATCGTGCGCGAGCTTGTCGACGGCGCCGTGGGGAGCCGGAAGGACGACCCGAACATCCCCGTGATCGACTGGCCGGCCTACCGCGAGCGGCTCGAGACCGCCGCGAGGCAGGCCGAGGCCGGGTCGATGCGTCCGTAAGGTGATGGGCCCTCCGCAGGACTCAGCGGACGTCGGTCGCTGCGGTGGCTGGACGTGCGTGAGCCGGGGTGAGCAGGATGGCGATGCTGAGCACGAGCACCCACGCGGGGAACAGCAGCTGGGCCCACTTGTGCTCGCCGGCGACCAGCAGGAGCACCAGCGCGACCCCGTAGCCGCTGAACGGCACCCAGCGCGGGACCGCAGCCGTGCGCAGCGCGACCGTGCTCACCGACAACGTGAACACGGCTGCCATCCGCATCGCGTACACCGAGATCAGCGACTCCGTCGTGCCGCGGCCGAACGTCCACACACCGGCGTCGAGGTCGTTCCCGGACGCCATCGCGACCAGGCTCGTCGCGGTCACCGCGCCCTGGAAGAGCATCGCGAGGAAGAGCAGGCCGCTGCCCAGGAAGACGGTCGAGAAGAGGCGGTCCTCGACCTCGCCCAGCTGGTCACGCACCACGCCGATGAACCAGAGGAACGCGATCCCTGCGAACGGCACGAGGTTGAGGGAGAGGCGGACGAGGGCGCGGCGGCCGGGGTCCAGCTCGATCTGGCCGACGGTCTCGCCCGCGACGGCGCGCCGCAACATCACGAGCGCGGCGATGAGCAGAACCGCGAAGAGGATCCCCGCGACCGCGGCGGACCGCCGACTGCGCCATCGTCGGGCGACGAGTCCGGGCGCAGGTGTGGTCACCGACCCATCCTGGCAGGACCCGTCTACCGCGGCGCCCCGCCACGCACGAACGCGTCCCGCGGGTGCTGGACGCCGGCGAGCGATACGATTCCCGCCCGAAGACCGCCGCGGCCAGCCACACGGTCAGCACCCGGATCTTGCGCTCCCACGTGGGCACCGCCAGCATGTGGTAGCCGCGGTGCATGACCCACGCGGGGAAGCCCGTGACGACCAGACGCCGGTACTGGAACACGCCCTGGCCCAGGCCGAGGGTCGCGACGACGCCGAGGCTCCGGTGCACGTAGTCCCGCGGGGTCCCGCCGCGCAGCACGGCGGCGATGTTCGCCGCCAGGTGCCTGCCCTGGCGCACGGCGTGCTGCGCGTTCGGGGCGGTACGGGCCCCGGGGGTGCCGACGGCGAGGTCCGGGACGGCGGCGTCGTCCCCGGCGGCCCAGGCGTCGGGCACGGCCGCCTGTGCGGTGCCGACGCGCAGGTCCGCACGCACCCGGAGGAAGCCGCGGTCGTCGACCGGGAGGTCCGTGTGCTGGGCGACCACCGGGTTCGCGGCGTTGCCCGCGGCCCACACGATGAGCTCGGAGTCGAACTCCTGGCCCGTGGAGAGCACCACGTGCCCTCCCACCGCGGAGACCAGCTGCGTGTCCAGGTGCACGTGCGCGCCGCGCTCCTCGAGCGCGCGCACGACCCAGCGCCCGGGCTCGTCGGTGACCTCCGGGAGGATGCGGCCGGCCGCCTCGACGAGGTGGAAGCTGAGGTCGACCGGCGAGAGCTCGGGGTAGGTCCGCAGCAGCGACGTGGCCAGCGACAGGAGCTCCCCGAACCCTTCGACGCCCGAGAAGCCGCCGCCCACGAACGTCACGGTCAGGAGCCGCTGTCGCTCGGGTCCGGGCGGAAGGACGGAGGCGCGGTCGAACGCCGTGAGGAGCGTGTCGCGGATGGCGACGGCCTCCTCGACGTGCTTCATCCCGATGGCGTGCTCGGCGATCCCGGGATGGGGAACGTGCGCGTGACCGCGCCGGCGGTGATCACGATGACGTCGTAGTCGAGCTCGACGTCATCGCCATCGGCGGGGCGGACCTGCAGCGCCCCGGCGCGCGTGCTCGACCCTGGTCACCTCGCCGGCGACCACCTTCGTGCGGCGCAGGTGCTTGCGCACCGAGACCGCGGCATGCCGGGCCTCGATCGAACCGGCCATCACCTCGGGCAGGAACGGCTGGTACGTCATGTACGGACGCGGGTCGATCACGGTGATCTCCGCCTCGTCCGGGCGCAGTCTCCTCTCCAGGTTCCACGCGGCGTAGAAGCCCGCGTAGCCACCGCCGACGATCACGATCCTCTTCTGTGTCACAACTCTTCGACGGCGTAGCACGCCGAAACGTGACACCCCGAGCCGGGCGTCGGCTGTGATGTGGCGCACGTCGCCGTCCGGCAGCTGCACGGCGGGCAGGAGCAAGGCGCCGAGCCCGGTGGGCTGCGGCGCCTTGCGGTGCGGGTCCTAGCGGGGGTCGACGTTCTGCTCGTCGATCCCGTCGGCCTTGATCTTCTCGGCGTCCGTGAGCTCTGCCTCCGCCTCAGCCTCGACGTCGCGGACCACCGGGGTGTCGCGGACCACGTGGGTGTCGCGGACCACCGTGGTGTCGTCGTCGGTCTGGTGGACGATCCTGTCGTCGCTGTGCATCTCGACCTCCTCGTCGTTCAGGCTTCGTGCAAGAGGCGAGCGTAGGACCGGTACGGCGTCCGCGCGCGTCGAGCGGCGGACGTCCAGGTCAGGCGCACAGGGTCGGCGTCGCGCACGCCGGCCACCGCCGGCAGGACGTGCTCCCCGTGGTCGTCCGACCACGGGACGTGCCCGTGCGGGTGCTCCACCCGGATGAAACTCCCGGCTCAGCGCGCGGACCGGACGAATCGCCCCTAGATTCACTCGTCGCCACACCTGGCCGCACCATCACCGTGAGGAGCCTCATCATGACCCCCGCAGGCATCATCTCCGCGATCATCATCGGCGCCATCATCGGCGCCCTCGGCCGCCTGCTCGTCCGCGGCAAGCAGAACATCTCGATCATCGTCACGATCATCGTCGGCATCGTCGCGGCGCTCATCGGCACCTGGCTGGCAGGCCTGGTCGGTGTCCAGACGACCGACGGCATCGACTGGATCGAGCTGCTCTTCCAGGTCGTCCTCGCGGCGATCGGTGTGGCGATCGTCGCCGGCTCGGCTCGCCGTCGCTGACCCGACGTCGCCCGACGGGAGCGGTCCACCGGATGGTGGGCCGCTCTCGCCGCGTCGGGATGCGTGCCCGGCTCTCGGGACGGACGATGAACAAGCTGAAGAAGACCGGCGGCGCGAGGACGGACCTTCAGGAGCAGACGTGTCAGAGCAGTTCCCCGCACAGCAGCAACAGCCGCCCGGCCTCACGGCACCGATGACCCCGGCCCCCGACCACGGGGAGTCCAGCTACGAGGGACACGGGCTGCTGACGGGCCGGCGCGCGCTGGTCACCGGGGGCGACTCGGGCATCGGTCGCGCGGTCGCCATCGCGTACGCGCGAGAGGGTTCGGACGTCGCGATCGTGTACCTCCCCGAGGAGCAGGAGGACGCCGACGAGACCGCGCGGTGGGTCGAGCAGGCCGGCCGTCGGTGCGTGCGCATCCCGACCGACCTGACGGACGAGGAGGCCGCCCGCGGAGCCGTCCGGACGGCTGTGACCGAGCTGGGCGGGCTCGACATCCTGGTGAACAACGCCGGGTTCCAGATGGCGCGCAGGGAGTCGATCGCGGACATCACCTCCCGCGACCTGGACCGAACGTTCAAGACGAACCTGTACGCGCTGTTCTGGGTGACGCAGACGGCCCTGGAGCACCTGGGGGAGGGCGGCGTCATCCTGAACAACTCCTCGATCCAGGCGTACCAGCCGTCCGAGACGCTCCTCGACTACGCGTCGACCAAGGCGGCGATCAACAACTTCACCGTCAACCTCGCGGCCGAGGTCGGGTCGCGCGGGATCCGCGTGAACGCGGTCGCGCCCGGTCCGATCTGGACGCCCCTGCAGCCGGCCACCCAGTTCTCGGAGAAGGTGCAGAAGTTCGGTGCGGACGCCCCGCTGGGGCGCGCCGGTCAGCCGGCGGAGGTCGCACCGGCGTTCGTCTTCCTCGCCGCACAGTCGACCGCGTCGTACGTCTCCGGCACGGTCCTCGGCGTCACCGGCGGCAAGCCGGTCTTCTGAGTCCGCCGTTCCCACCCACAGGAGGTCTCGACATGAGCATCCCCACCCCCGACCCGGACGGGCCCGGCTTCACGGACCTGCCCGGAGAGGACGCGCGGCCGATCGACGACCAGACGCCGCCGGACGTGCCCGAGAACCCGGACATCCAGGCGCCCCGGGACACGCCCGACAGCATCGCCGCCGGTGACGAGGGGTCGATCGAGCCGCCCGACTGAGCCGCTACCGAGCGGTCACCCCTGGTTGACGACCGGGTGTCCCTCGGACGCCTGGACGACCACGAACCCCTGGCCGGTCAGCCCGAGCTGATACGCCTCGCCGGAGCCGCGGCCGACGACCGCCCCGAGCTTCGCTGTCTTGCGGATCGTCGACTGCAGCGAGGTGGACCACAGGACAGCCGCCTGCATGTCCACGTAGGTGGGCACGTCGACCTGGAGGACGACCGGCGTGCCGTACGCCGTCACGGCCAGGGCGCCCGTGCCGGTGAAGGTCGTGTTGAACAGGCCTCCGCTGAGCATGGAGGCTCCCTCGACCCGCTTGATGTCCCAGGTCAGGGTGCTCTCGAAGGCGAGGATGTTGTTGCCGCTGACGGTGACGCTCTCGTTCTCCAGGTTGACGACGAAGATCTCGTCCGCCTCCTGGGCGAGGAACACGTCGCCGCTGCCCGAGACCTTCATCAGCGACATGCCCTCGCCGGTGAACGCCTTCTTGAACATCTTGGTGACGCCGCCGCTGCCCTGGTAGGCAAAGTCGACGTCGCCCTGGTAAGCGACCATCGACCCCTGCTTGGCGTAGAAGAAGCCGCCGGTGCCGGCGAGATCGACCTTGAGCATCCTGCTGTTCTGGAGCACGAAGCTGCCAGGCTCGGTGGACCGTTCCGCGTTCTGCATGAGTGAGCTGCGCATGACGCATGCTAGCCGCCAGGGCAGACTGGCCAGGTGGTCGACAGCCCGGTCCCACCACCGCCCAGCTGCCCGATCGGGTGGCAGCCGCAGGCGCTCGCGCCCGTCTTCTGGGGCGTCCGCTCGCTCGGGCCGGCCGACGGCGCACCGGTCGACCTGCGGATCTTCTTCCCGAGCCTCGACGGTGCCGTCGAGTCCGCGCCGCTGCTCGAGGGGTGCGGCCGGTATCCCGTCGTGCTGTTCGCGCACGGGCACTGTCACCAGGACACCGACCACTACCGGCGCTGGTTCCTCGTCCCGGCGATGCTCGCGCGCAGCGGCTACGTCGTGGTCGTCCCGCGCCTAGCCGGCAACGCGGGCGGCCAGAACCCGTCCGTGCCCGAGCACCCGGACGAGGCCACCCTGGACGCGGTGCTCGACTGGGTGCGCACGGGGTGGGAGCACGCGGACGTGCTCCTCCCGCCCCCGGCGACGGGAGTGGTCGGGCACAGCTTCGGCGCGATGCTCGGTGCCCGGTTCGCGCTCGGCCGGGAGATCGGTGCCTTTGCCGGACTGAGCGGCGGCTGGCAGGACTGGTTCGGTGGGTCGCCGTTCCCGCTGCCGTTGCTGGACCTCCCGACGCTGCTGGTGTGGGGCCTGGACATAGACCTGTTCAGCCAGCTCACGGAGGCGCAGTGGCAGGCGATGAACCGGCCGCGGCATCGCGTGGTGTTCGACGAAGGCACCCACTGGGACTACCTCGGGGACGCCGACCTCCCGTGCAGAGCAGGCCCCGGCGCGTGCACGGAGATCGCCGGCGCGACGGCGGACCTGGTGACGATGTTCTTCGCCCGGTACCTGCCGCCCGAGCTGGCGACCAACCTCGCGGTGGAGGTGCCCTCGTCGCTGGTGCCACCCGACCTGGACCTCACGCCGGAGCAGGAGTTCTTCGCAGGCGGCTTCCTCGGTGGCTTCCAGCGCCTGGGCAGCAGGCCGCAGTGCGGGGTGACCGTGTCGTCCGACAGCGAGCGCCTGCTCGCCAACCGTCGCACCCGGGAGACGCACTCCCTGGACCACCCGTGCGTGTGGGTGTCGAGGATCGCGGCGCGCAACCGCCTGCCCGTCGGTGCGCGCCCGGCCGGGTACCACTGGTGCGACGTGTGCTTTCCCAGCCGCGCGGACGGTTAGCGGGCCGAGACCTGTCCGGTGAGCCCGCGGGAGTGCAGGACGTGGCGTTCCAGCGGCGCGAAGACCACGAGCTCGATGACGATGCCGACCAGGAAGATGAGCCCGATCGACGCGATCACCAGGGACATGTCGCTGGTGACCCGGCCCAGGTCGAGGATCTGGCCGAGCCCTGTGCCGAGGCCCGTCTGCACGATGAGCTCGGCGGCCATGAGCGAGCGCCACGCGAACGCCCAGCCCTGCTTGAGCCCGCCGAGGAACCCGGGCAGCGCGGCGGGCAGCAGCACGAAGCGGATCCGCGTCCACCCCGAGGCGCCGAGCACCTGGCCGACGCGCAGGTACAGCGGCGGCACCTGGTCGGTCCCCGCGAGCAGCCCGTTGACGATGGACGGCACCGCACCGAGCAGGATCACCGCGTACATCGTCGCGTCGGTGAGCTGGAACCAGATGATCGCGGCCGGCACCCACGCGACGGACGGCAGCGACTGCAGGCCGGTGATGATCGGGCCGAACGCGCGGCGCAGGAGCGGGGAGGCGGCGAGCGCGATCCCGATCGCGACCCCGACGACGACCGACATCGAGAAGCCGACCGCCGCACGCTGCACGCTGAGGGTGACCGCGCGCCACGCCGAGCCGTCCTGGATCGTGCCCAGGAGGGTCTGCCAGGTGTCGGCCGGGCTGGGCAGCGCGTACGGCGGCTTCAGCTCCAGCAGGTAGGCGACCTGCCACACCACCAGGAGCGCACCGAGCGCGGCGAGGACCGGCCAGACGGCCCGCCACGCGGCACGCCAGGCAGAGCTGCGGGGTGCGGCGACCGGCGTCTCGAGAGCGTCGAGGCCGGCTGCGAGGTCGTCGTCCGAGGTGCGCCGCACCGGGGGTGTGGTGGGCGCCGTCGTGTCAGTGGCCATGGCGGGCGATCTCCTGTCGCAGGTCCTCGGTGATCTCGGCGCTGAGCCGGGACACGTCGGGGTCTTCGATGCGGCGCGGCTGCGGGATGTCGACCGACCACTCGCGGGCGACGCGTCCAGGGCGCGAGGAGAGCAGCACGACGCGCTGCCCGAGCCGCACCGCCTCGCGCACGTTGTGCGTGACGAAGATGACGGCTCGCCCGGTCTCGGTCCAGATCCGGGTGAGCTCCTCGTGCAGGACGTCACGGGTGATGGCGTCGAGAGCGGCGAACGGCTCGTCCATGAGCAGGAGGTCGCCCTCCTGGGCCAGGGCGCGGGCGAGCGCGACGCGCTGCCGCATGCCGCCCGACAGCTCGTGCACCCGCTTGGGGCCGGCACCGTCGAGCCGGACGAGCGTGAGCAGACGCTGAGCCTCCTCGCGTCGCTCCGTCCGGGCGAGGCCCCGCAGCCGCAGCGCGAGCTCGACGTTCCCGGCGGCCGTGAGCCACGGGTACAGCGCGGGCTCCTGGAACATGAGGGCCGGCCGCCCGCCCGTCACCTCGACGGTGCCGGAGACGGGCTTGTCCAGCCCTGCGACCAGGGACAGCAGGGTCGACTTGCCGCAGCCCGACGCCCCGAGCAGGCAGACGAACTCGCCCGGCGCCACGGTGAGGTCGATGCGGTCGAGCACCGGCGGTCGCGACGCCTCGCCGAAGTGGTGCGTCACCCCCGTCAGGCGCGCCGCGACGGCGGCCGGGGCCGTGGAGCCCGGGCCGCCGACCGCCGTCACGGTGGTGGTCACTTCTCCGACGCCCCGAGGTCGGCGTCGGAGACCGGCTCCTGGTCGTTCTCGGCGAGCACCTCGTTGAGCAGGGTCAGGTCGTAGATGCCGTGCAGGTCGGTCTCCTTGGACGTGCCCGCCGCCACCGCGTGGTCGGCCGACGTCTGCAGGCTCGACGCGATCGGGTCGAGCGTGATCCGCAGGTTGCTCCACGCGCGGTCCAGCACCTCCGCGGAGAGCGGCTTGCCGCTGAGCTTCTCGATGACGGTGTTCGAGAGGGTCTTGGCCTCGTCGGGGTTCGCCGCGATCCACTCGGACGTCGCGTACTGCGCCTCGAGCAGCTTCTTGACCGTGCCGGGGTACTTGGACAGGTACTCCGTGGCGACGATCAGGTGGGTGGTGACGAAGTCGCCGTCGGGCCACAGCTCCTTCTCGTCGAGCAGGACGTGCGCACCGGCGTCGACGACGAGCCGCGACGCCCACGGCTCCGGCAGCCACGCGCCGTCCAGCTGCCCGGCCTTGAACAGGTCGAGCGTCTGCGAGTTCTCCTGCGGCGCGATGGTCACGTCGCTGGCGCCACCGGTGAGCGAGGTCTCCAGCCCCTCCTCGGCGAGCCAGGCGCGGAGCGCGACGTCCTGGGTGTTGCCCAGCTGCGGGGTCGCGAGCGTGGTGCCGACGAGGTCCTCGGGGGAGTCGATGCCCTCGCGGACGACCAGCTGTGCCCCGCCGGAGGTCGCACCGGAGACGATGCGGACCGCCTCGCCGTTCGACTGCGCGAACGCGTTGATGGCGGGGTTGGGGCCGATGAACGTCGCGTCGATCGCGCCGCCGAAGAGCGCCTCGACCGCGGCCGGGCCGGCGTTGAAGACCGAGGTGGTGAGCGTCGTGTCGCCCAGCGCCTCCTGGTAGGTGCCGTCGTCGACACCGACGAGGGCGACGGCGTGCGTCAGGTTGGCGAAGTAGCCGAGGCGCAGCTCCGGGGCTTCCGCGAGGGCGGCGGGAGCGGCGGACGAGTCGGCGCTCGCGTCCGCGGCAGGCTCCTCGGCGGCGGAGGAGGAGCAGGCGGCGAGGGAGGCGAGCAGGCCGGCAGCGGCGAGTGCGGCGATCAGACGGGTGGGACGGGCGGTCATGTCAGGTCCTTCGGGGGTCGCGGGTCGAGTGGCGGGCGGGTCGTCAGGGACGACATCGCCGCGCGGGCTCGGTGCGCGCGTGCTGAGCGAGGTGGGGCCGGCTGGACGCCATGAGGTGAGTCCTCCGCGGGGGACGGGGGTGGAGGGACGCGCGTCGCACCGAGTCGTCGTGGGGATCGACGAGGGCCGGGCGTCGGACGCGCGGCCGGGGGGGACGGGGCCGCGTTCAGACGTTCCGCGGACAGCAGGGGCGCGCGGAAGCCAGGACGGCGTGACAGCACGTCGAGGCGGCGCGGCGGGTCTGCATGAGACGAGGATGGCCGTCCGGAGGCGTCAGCGACAGAACCGTCTCTTATTGTGGACACCGCGGGTCGGAATACGAGACTTATCAGCGTGACGGCCGCGGCCGAGGCTCCAGGCCCCGGCCGCGGCCGTCGCGGTGCTACGTCGCTGGCTTCTGCGGCGGGACCGGCCCGTACAGCGGCGGCTGGAGCTCCGCCATCTCCAGATCGGCGGTGGCCTGGATCAGCGCCAGCAGGTCGGTGTCGAGTCCGGGGGAGAACTCCTCGAACCTCTCGTCGGCGATGGTCGACGGCACGCCCGCGGGTGCCTGCTCCGTCGCGTCGAGCTCCGTCCCGTCCTTCGAGGGTGACATCCCCTGGAAGATCTTTCCGGCCTCCGAGGCCGCCGTCAGGTCGAAGCTGTACTGCTTGCTCTGGAGCCCCAGGTCCAGCAGCTTCTTGACCTCCGGAAACTTCTCCGCGTTCGTCTTGGGGATCGGCAGCACCGAGGCCCAGTTCACGCCGAGCGTCTCCAGCGCCTTGGCGTACGCGTTCTCGTGGGCCTGGTCGCGCACGATCAGATAGGCGATCGTCGACCGGGCGGTCTTGTTCGCGGTCATCTCGTAGATCCGGCACTTCTGCAGCCGGCCCGTGGACTCGAGCATGAGGTTGTAGAGCAGGTCGAGCACGAGGTTGCCCGAGTTGTAGACGTACGAGCCGGACCACGGGTTGCCCGCGGCGTCGACGGGCAGCGCGCCCTGGGCGGCCACCAGGTAGTGGTGGATGTTGCCCTGGTCCAGCGCGGACTCCAGCGGGGTCGCGCCGCCGGCACCGGGCGTGTCCAACGGGTCCGACTTCGTGCCGTTGTACCGCGGGGAGCCGTCGAGCAGCCGAGCGATGGTGGTGCCGATGAGCTCGACGTGGCTGATCTCCTCGGTGCCGATGCCCTGGAGCAGGTCGCGGTACGGCTTCCCCTTCGGCCCGCGGAAGTTGATGCTCTGGAACAGGTACTGCATCATCGTGCGCATCTCGCCGAACTGACCGCCAAGCCCCTCCTGCAGGGCGTTCGCGGCGGCCGGGTCCGGCTCGTCGGCCTCGATCTCGTTGATGAGTCGCTGCACGTGCAGGTACATCGGTGTCCCCCTTGGGTGTCAGGCGTCGTCGTCCTTCGTCTCGGCCCCGCGCGTCTGGCGCAGGGCGCGGCCGAGCCGTTCGTCCTCCTCCTGCTTGGCCTGCTTCTTCTCGCTCGCTCGCGTGTCCCGCGGCGGGAGCTGGATGGTCTTCTCGGCCTTGATGCCGCCCTGCAGCTGCCGACCGCGCTCGACCTCCGCGTCGAGCTCGGCGCCGAACAGCAGCGCCAGGTTGGTGATCCACAGCCAGAGCAGGAACACGATCACGCCTGCGAGCGAGCCGTAGGTCTCGTCGTAGCTGCCGAAGTTCGCTACGTAGAACCCGAACCCGACCGACGCGAGAACCCAGACCACGAGCGCGACGACAGCCCCGAGGCTGATCCACCGGAACTTCGGCTGCTGCACGTTCGGTGTGGCGTAGTAGAGGATCGCGATCGCGACGACCACGAAGGCGACGATCACCGGCCACTTCGCGATGCTCCAGACGGTCACCGTGACGTCATTGAGCCCGACGGCGTCGCCGACCGCGCGGGCGACACCGCCGGAGAGCACGACGGCCGTGACGATCACGACGGCGATCAGCACGAGGACCACCGTGACCGCGAGCAGCACCGGCCGCAGCTTCCAGATCGGGCGACCCTCGTCGACCTCGTAGATCCGGTTCATGCCCCGGCTGAACGCCGCGACGTACCCCGAGGCCGACCACAGGGCCAGGACGAGGCCGAAGACCAGCGCGAAGCCCGCGGCCGGCGCCGCAGTCAGCTGCTCGAGGATCGGCTCCAACGTCTCGTCGACCGAGGAGACGCCCACGTCCGAGGCGATCGTCAGCACGTCGGCGACCATCTTCTCCGGGTCGCCCACGAGGCCGAGGATCGAGATGACGGCCAGCAGGGCAGGCGCGATCGCGAGGACCGCGTAGTACGTCAGCGCGGCGGCGAGGTCGGTGCACTGGTCTTTTTTGAACTCCCGCAGCGTCTTGCGCACCACGTACCGCCAGGACGGCTTCGTCATGTCGTCGGGGGAGTCCGGCTTGCGCGGGTCCTCCGGGTCGGGCGCGGCGGCCTTCTCGGTGCTGCGGGTGCTGTCCGTGTCGTGAGAGGTCATGCGGTCTCTCCCGGGTGTGGTCGGTCGGGTCGGTGTCGCGTGGCGGGTCCACCGGGCCACGGGGCGGCGCGCGGGGCCGCACGGGTGAGGGGCCGACGTGACGCGAGGCTGCTTTCGCGCGATCGTCCGCAGGAGGCCCTGGGAGCCTGGGGCGTCCTGGTGCCGCCTGTCGTGGTGCGTGAGCGCTGCTGCTCCGCACGGAACTGCGATGTCCGGCGACGAGTCCCGTCCCGGGCGACGGTGCGCGGGTCGACGATCTCGGCCCAGCACGAGGGACGCTAAGCCCGTTCCGCCGACCTCGCCACCCGAGCCGCCGCCGCTCGTCGGGCGGTCAGGACGTCCGCTCGTGGAACGTGTCGGAGCCCTTCGGCGCAGACCCTGTCACGGACTCGATCAGGCTGGCGGCGAGGTCGCGGAGCTTGACGTTGCGGTGCTGCGACGCCGAGCGCAGGATCTCGATTGCCCGGTCCTCGGTGCACCGGTTCTGCGCCATGATCACGCCGATCGCCTGGTCGATCACCGAGCGGGACACGATGGCGGCGCGCAGGTCGGCGTTGAGCTCGGTCTGGTCCGTGCTGCGCAGGTAGAGGTGCATCGCCCGGGCGATCTGGTCCGCGTACAGGTGCGCGACGGGCAGCACCTGGTCGTCCCAGGCGTCCGTCGCCCGGGCGTAGAGGTTCAGGGCGATGGCGACCCCCGGACGGACAGGGCTCGGGACGGCGGCGACCGAGCGGAAGCCGCGGCTCAGCGCGGCGTCGCGCCATGCCGGCCAGCGGGAGTCGACGGCGAGGTCCGCGGACGCCACGACCCTCCCGAGCCGGAGGGCGTCGAGGCACGGCCCGTCGTCCGCGGCGTACTCGACCTCGTCGCACGCCGCCGACAGGGGGTCGCTCGCGGCGACGGCGTACGGGCGACCGTGCCGCTGCATCGAGACGGTCGCCGCTGCAGCCGGGCCGATGTGCTCCGCAGCCGCCCTGGCGACGCCTTCGACGAACCCCTCCAGCGCGGGCGTCGCGAGCAGCAGGTCCTGCAGCTCGTCGAGCAGTGCGGCGCGGTCGAGCGGGTCGTCCATGGCGTGCTCCGTCGTCCAGCGGCCGGCCGGTGCCGCGGGTGCCGGCGTGCACACGCCGACGGCGCGGCCGGGTCATCGATCCTGCGAGCGTAGAACGGCGCGGGCCGCTTCCGCATCGGAGATGCCGATCCGCTCGGCGCCCTCGCCGAGCATCCTGCGAGCCGTGGGCAGGGGAACGCCCTCGGAGGAGCCGATCGCACCGGTCGCGCGGTCGATGGCCCGTCGGTCGTCGAGGCGTCCGGGGCTCGCGAACGCCTCGTCGAGCGAGCGGAACCCGAGGTCGGCGTTCGCGGTGCTGTCCGGTGCGCTCGCTCCGACGATGTCGGCGACCAGCGTCTCGAGACCGTCGAAGGCCGCCGGCTCACCCGCGTAGACGCTGACCGTGCCGACGAGCGAACCCTGCGTGATCACCGGCATCGACAGCGTGCTGCGGACCCCGTGCTCGCCGGCCACGGTCGACAGCTCACGCCAGCGAACCTCGTCCAGCACGTCCGCCGCGGCGTCCGCGCGGTGGGCCTCACCGCGAGCGGCGGGCACTCGCGCCGTCTCGAGGGCGGCCGTCTCCCGCCTCGTGGCGAGCACGGTGAACGTGAGGTGCTCGTCGAGGAGCGAGTAGCTGACCCCGACGCACGACGGCACGACGGCCCGGAGGCGTTCTGCCGCGTCGGCCATCGACGCGGCCAGGTCGCGGTCGGACGTCTCACCGAGCCTGCGCAGCGCGACGTAGGTCTCCGGGAGCAGCTTCATCGCACGTGTGCCGGCTCGGACGCCGCCGCGGCGGGTGCCCCGACGTCCTCGGCCGCTCGCCACCCGACGACGGTCACGGTGCAGGTGCTCGGGGCGAGCGCGACGACCTCGGTCAGGAGCTCGCTCGCCAGGAACCCGGGGCGGGCCTGCGACAGGTCGATGTCGATCTCGTGGCAGCCGTGCGCGACCAGGGCGAGCAGGCGAGTACGCAGGTCGGCCAGATGGGGCGCCCAGAGCTCACCCTCGGCCGAGATGTGGGCGGTGTCGGGTGGATCCGTGACGACGAGGAAGTTCGGCATCTTGACGCTCCAGCGCGTCGATGGGCGGCCGCCTCCAGACCTGACTGCGAGCGTACGCCCGGTTGCGGTCCCGCGGGGGAGGGCTACCGTGGAAAGAGGTCAGGACCGGGCCGCGGTGCGTCGTAGACGACCAACGTCGCAGACGCAGCAGACGCAGCCCCAGGAGTCCCGATGACCATCCCCACCGCGGCGGAGACCGCACGCCAGTCCGGCAGCGACTTCACCGAGCTGATGCACACCGTGCAGGGCAGCGGGCTGCTCCGACGCCGGTACGGCCACTACTGGACCCGGTTCGTGGTGCTCACCGCGGTCCTCGTCGGGCTCGCCGCGCTGTTCCTGCTCGTCGGCGAGTCCTGGTGGCAGCTGCTGGTCGCCGCGGCACTGGCTGTCGCGTTGGGTCAGGTCATGTTCCTCGGGCACGATGCCGCGCACCGCCAGATCTTCCGCTCCGGGCGCTGGAACGACTGGGCGAGCCTGGTGCTCGCCAACCTGTACGCGGGCATGAGCTACGGCTGGTGGAACCGCAAGCACAGCCGTCACCACGCCAAGCCGAACACGGTCGGCGCGGACGGCGACATCGCGAGCGGCCCGCTCGTCTTCACCACCGCCGACCTGGAGCGCCCCCGGACGGGTCTGGCCGGGTGGTTCGCGCAGCGTCAGGGCTGGTTCTTCTTCCCGCTGCTTCTGCTCGAAGGACTGAACCTGCACGCGGCCGGGGTCCGGACGGTCCTGGGCCGGGCGCCGGTGAAGCGGCGTGCCGTGGAGGTCAGCTTCCTCGCGCTCCGCATCGGCGGCTACCTCGGCGTCGTGTTCTGGTTCCTCCCGGTCGGGATGGCGTTCGCGTTCCTCGGCGTCCAGCTGGGTCTGTTCGGTCTCTACATGGGCGCCACCTTCGCGCCGAACCACAAGGGCATGCCGATCGTCCCTGCGTCGCTGAAGCTCGGCTTCCTGCACCGGCAGGTGCTGCTCAGCCGCAACATCAGCGGGGGACGGCTGGTCGATTTGTTCATGGGAGGGCTCAACCTCCAGATCGAGCACCATCTCTTCCCGAGCATGCCCAGTCCTGCGCTGCGGGCCGTCCAGCCCCTCGTGCGGCAGTTCTGCCTGACGCACGACGTCGCCTACACGGAGGCCACCCTCACGCAGTCGTACGGGATCGTCGTCCGCTACCTCAACCGGGTCGGTCTGGCGGCGCGCGACCCGTTCCAGTGCCCGCTGGTGGCCGCACGCGCCGCTGTCTGAGCCCTGACGAGCGGTCGCCCGGGCCTCAGGGGCGTTCCGTCGGTGTGCGCGGCCTCCGCTCCGGTTGCGGACGGCGCGACACGTGCGACGGTGAACGCGAGGCTTGCTCCAGAACCGGGCGGGTGCACGCACCAGGACGGATCTCGACCATGAAGCTGCCCGCACCCCGGGGACCCCTCGGGGCGTCCCTGACCGATCTGCTGGTGCACCCGCCACGAGACACGGGCATCGTCGACGACGTGGTGCTCACCCGCTGGCGTGACGCGGCGGCGACCGCCGACCCGCTCACGGACGACGACCTCCAGCTGACGTTGTGGACGCTCTACGCGCTGCACTACCGCGGCTTCGAGGGCGTGGACGACGCGTGGGAGTGGGACCCGGACGTCCTGCGCCTGCGCCGCGTCCTGGAGGACGCCTTCGAGGCTTCGCTGCGCGACAGGGTCGCCGTCCCCGGGGGCACCGCCGCGGCGCGGGAGGCCGTCGCGTCCGCACTCTTCGCGATGACCGCTCCCGGCCCAGGCCCGAGCGTCGCCCGCTACGTCAGCAGGTCGGCCGACGCGACGCAGGCCGAGGAGTTCCTGATCCACCGGTCGCTCTACACGCTCATGGAGGCCGACCCCCACACGTGGGCGATCCCGCGGCTGTCCGGGGTGCCCAAGGCCGCACTGGTCGAGGTGCAGGCCGACGAGTACGGCGGGGGGCGGCCGGAGCGCATGCACAGCGCGCTGTTCGCCCGGACGATGCGCGGAGCGGGGCTGGTCGACGAGTACGGGTACTACGTGGACCGGCTGCCCGCCGTCACGATCGCCGCGCTCAACCTCATGTCGCTGTTCGGGCTGCACCGTCGGTGGCGGGGCGCGATCGCCGGTCACCTCGCGGCGTTCGAGATGACGTCGTCCCTGCCGAACCGGCTCTACGGGGACGGGTTCCGACGGCTGGGCCACGATGAGGGGACCACCGACTACTTCGACGAGCACGTCGAGGCCGACGCCGTGCACGAGCAGATCGCCGGGCGGGACCTGGCGGGACGGCTCGCGGAGGAGGAGCCCGAGCTCGTCGGCGACATCCTCTTCGGCGCCGCGGCCTGCCTGTACCTCGACGAGCTGGTCGGCCGGCACCTGCTCGACGCCTGGTCGGCGGGCACGTCGTCGCTGCGTGCGGCATGACCGGCCGCGCACCCCAGCCGGCCACGATCGAGGCGTGCCCGAACGGTCCGCTCCTCGTCCGTGGCGACGTGGAGCTGGTGGACGGGGACGGACGGCCGATCGAGAAGCGTCGGCGGACCGTCGCGCTGTGCCGGTGCGGGTCCTCGGCGATCGCTCCGTTCTGCGACGGGAGCCACAAGGCGATCGGCTTCGTCACCCCCTCATGAGCGAGATGACCGGTCCGGTAGCGCGGCTCGTGCCCGGCGACGTCGTCCGTGCGCTCGCGCTCGTCAGCGTCGCCGTCGGCACCTGGCGCTCCGGTCTCGTCGCGACTGCCCTCTTCCTGCTCGTGCTCGGCGGCACGATGGCGCCGCGGGCGATCCGCGCGCCGGCGGTCCTGGACGTCGCGTACTGCAGCACCATCCTGTTCGCCGCCTGGGCCGCGCAGCTCGACTGGTACGTGGCCGTGAGCTGGCTCGACGTCGTGGTGCACGCGGTGACGACGGGCCTGGTCGCGGTGATGAGCGTGCGGGCGCTGCAGGCCTGGGGCGTCATCGACGCAGGGCGGTCGCACGGGGAGCTCGCCCTGCTGGTCCTCGGCCTCGGTGCGGTGCTCGCGGTGCTGTGGGAGGTGGGGGAGTGGGCCGGCAACGCCTGGTTCGACCGACGTATCCAGGTGGGGTACGCCGACACGATGGGCGACCTGGCCGCAGGGCTGACCGGCAGCGCTGTGGCCGCGGTCGTCGTGGGCCGGCGCCCGTGAGCAACATGCCAGGACTCACCGTCTCGGTCGTCATCCCCGTCCGCGACGACGCGATCGCGCTGGCAGCATGCCTCGAGCGGCTCCGCCGGCAGACGGTTCCGCCGTGGGAGGTGCTCATCGTCGACAACGGCTCCACGGACGGCACCGCGGCGGTCGCCGCAGCATGGGGCGCGCGCGTGGTCGAGGAGGCGCGGATCGGCATCCCCTCGGCGGCAGCGACCGGGTACGACAGCGCTCGCGGCGACGTCATCGCGCGGCTCGACGCCGACTCCCGACCGGACGAGCGGTGGGTCGAGCGGATCGTCGCGTCGATGACCGCGGACCCGGGGCTCGACGCCGTGACGGGCTCGGGGCAGTTCTTCGACCTCCCGGTGGTGCTGCGGGCAGGCGTCTCGGGGGCCTACCTCGGTGCGTACTACGTCCTGGCGCACCTCGCCCTCGGCCACACCGCGTTGTGGGGGTCGTCGATGGCGGTGCGCCGGCAGGCGTGGCTCGCCGTCCGCTCACGCGTGAGCCGCGACGACTCGGAGGTGCACGACGACCTCGACCTCGCGTTCGCCCTCGGACCCGGGCGGCGGATCCGGTTCGACCCGATGCTGCGGGTGGGGGTGTCCGCCCGGTCCCTGCGTGGGCACGCGCAGCGGGTGCGCCGGTTCGACCGGGCGTGCCGCACCCTGCGCCTCAACTGGCGGGTCGCGCCGCCGTGGGACCGGTGGCGGGCACGTCTGGCGCGGTGAGCGACAGCCGGTAGAAGACGCTGTGGGGGTCGAGGACGTAGTCGGCGAAGGGCGGGCACGGGACGAACCCGGCGCGCTCGTACAGGCGTCGGGCGGGCGCGAAGTAGTCCTGCGTGCCGGTCTCCAGGTGCACCGTCCGGACGCCCCGGCCTGCCGCGGCGGCGAGCACGTGCGCCAGCACCGCGGCGCCCACACCCTGCCCGCGGGCCGCGGTCGTGGTCCGCATCGACGTCAGCTCGCTGTCCGTCGGTCCGAGCTCCTTGAGCGCCGCGCACCCGAGCAGCGCGCCGCTGCTGTCCCGGGCGGTCCAGAACCTGATGCCCGGTGCCGCGAGCGCGGAGGGGTCGAGCGCATGCACCGACTCGGCGGGCGACGTCGCGTACATGTCGGTGAGGTGCTCGCCGAGCAGGGTCAGCACGTCGGGTGCGGTGGGCTCGTCGGGGGAGATCGTGATGGCCACGCGCCGATTCTTCCACCACCTGACGGGACGACCGGTCCCACCATCTGGACTTTTCGGCGCCAGTATTGACTCGGCACCGAACTTTCTCTACTTTCCCGACCTGTTAGGTCATGAATTCCAGCAACGAGCCCCGGCTTGCTGGGTGGCAACCCTCCTGCGTGTGGGGTGCCCCGGGTGACGACCTGGTCCTGCACGAGCGCCCCGCTCGTGCCCGACAACGACGCAGCGCCCGCTCGGCGGGCACGAAGGGACGCACGATGAGCACGGACGGTCAGCCCGCTGCGGTTCCCGGCGGCCTCTCGCGCCTGTCCTCGTGCTGTCCCGGCGCCGGGTCCGGCGCGCTCAGCACCTGTTGTCGCTGACTCTCTGCCCGGTCTGCCCCGCCTGACCGGCCCCCGACGAGCCACCCGATCGACGGCCCGGCCGTCTCGCGCGCTCGCCCCTCCCACGCACCGATGGCCGCGCCCAGTGCGCCCGCCTCCGCGACTCATGAACGGACCCCTGCCATGGCACGACCTGCCTCCCCCCTGCCCCTGCACCTCGGCGTCGACCTCAGCGACGCCGGCGCCCACCCCGCCGCCTGGCGCACGCACGGTTCCCAGGCCCAGCGCCTCTTCGACGCCGAGCGGCTCCAGCACCTGGTCGACACTGCCCAGCGCGGCACGCTCGACCTCGTCGTGATCGACGACTCCTTCTCGTTGCAGCCCTCCCGCTTCACGACGCTGCGGGGTCGCCTCGATGCTGCACTCGTCGCCGCGCGGCTGGCGCCGCGGTCCCGGGGCATCGGTCTGGTGCCGACGGTCGCGACGACGCACACCGAGCCGTTCCACGTGTCCAAGGCGATCGCGACGATCGACCACGTCAGCGGCGGCCGGGCCGGTTGGCAGCTCGGGTGGTCCGCCGACGACCAGGACGCCACCCACTTCGGCCGCGGGCCGGCACTGTCCGAGGCTGCCGCCGTGGCCGAGGCCGAGGAGGCCGTCGAGGTCGTCTCGGCGCTGTGGGACAGCTGGGAGGACGACGCCGAGATCCGCGACGAGGCGACGCACCGGTACGTCGACCGCGCCAAGCTGCACTACGTCGAGCACGACGGCGTCCACTTCGCGGTCAAGGGCCCGTCGATCACCCCGCGGCCCCCGCAGGGTCAGCCGCCGATCGTGGTGCGGGTCGGCTCGGACGAGTCGTTCGGCCTCGCCGCCCGGCACGCCGACGTCGTCCGGATCAGCGCCACCAGCCGCGACGAGGCCCTCGACCTGCGGCTGCGGCTGCGGGCCGCCGCCGCCGCGGCGGGTCGCGAGCCCGGTGACCTGCGGGTCCTCGTCGACGCGTTCGTCGTGACGGGGCCCGACCAGGACAGCGCGCGCGCTCGGCTGGACCTGCTCACCGAGCTCGAGGGCGTCCGGTGGGACACCGACTCCATGACGCACGTCGGGACGGCCCGCGAGCTGACCGACACGTTCCTGCACTGGTGGGAGATCGGCGCCGTGGACGGGTTCGTCGTCCGGCCCTCCTCGCTGCACACCGACCTCGACGCCCTCGTCGACGGCGTCGTGCCGATGCTGCGCACCGCACGGGCGTTCCGGGAGCATTACAACGGCCCGACGCTGCGCGACCAGCTGGGCCTCACCCACCCGGTCAACCGCTACGCCGCGATCGCCTGAGCCCCGCGATGACCACCCCCACGCCCCGCAAGCAGATCCACCTCGGCGCACACTTCCCCGGCGTCAACAACACCACCGTGTGGAGCGACCCCCGCTCCGGCAGCCAGATCGACTTCGCGTCGTTCGAGCACCTCGCCCGCCGCGCCGAGGCCGCCCGGTTCGACTTCTTCTTCCTCGCCGAGGGCCTGCGCCTGCGCGAGCACAAGGGGCAGATCCATGACCTCGACGTCGTCGGCCGTCCCGACACGCTGCCCGTGCTCGCCGCGCTGGCGGCGGTCACGGACCGGATCGGGCTGGCGGGCACGATCAACACGACGTTCAACGAGCCGTGGGAGCTGGCCCGCCAGTTCGCGACGCTCGACATCCTGTCGGGCGGGCGTGCCGCGTGGAACCTGGTGACCAGCTCGGACGCGTTCACGGGGGAGAACTTCCGCCGTGGCGGGTTCCTGCCGTACGAGCAGCGCTACGAGCGGGCGGCCGAGATGGTCGAGGTCGCTCGGGCGCTGTGGGACTCGTGGGACGACGACGCGGTGATCGCGCACGCCCGCACGGGGCAGTTCGTCCGACCAGGGTCGGTGCGCGAGGTCCGCCACGAGGGCACGCACTTCCAGGTCCGTGGGGAGTTCACCACCCCACGCGGTCCGCAGGGCCACCCCGTGCTGTTCCAGGCGGGCGACTCGGCGGACGGTCGCGACTTCGCAGCGGCCACCGCGGACGTCGTCTTCTCGGCGCACTCGACGTTCGAGGCCGGCCAGGTGTTCTTCGCCGACGTGAAGGGCCGCCTCGCTGCGCACGGCCGCACGCCGGGCGAGCTGCTCATCCTCCCCGCGACCACGGTCGTGCTCGGCGCGACCGCGCAGGAGGCCGCCGAACGGTCCCGCGAGATCCGGCTCCAGCAGGTGCCCGGCCCGACGGCGATCGCGTTCCTCGAGCAGGTCTGGGGCCGCGACCTCACGGACCACGACCCCGAGGGACCGTTGCCGCGGATCGACCCGGACGTCCAGAACATCGACATCACGCGCGGCCGGGTGCGGCACGTCAAGGACCCGCGCACCATCGCGGCCGCGTGGCGCGAGCAGGCCGACGCGAACGGCTGGTCGATCCGCCGGCTCGTCATCGAGGTGACGTCCCGCGGCGGGTTCGTCGGCACCGCCACGCAGGTCGCGGACGCCATCGACCGGCACGTGCAGGAGGACGCGTCCGACGGCTTCATCCTCGTGCCGCACCTGACCCCCGCCGGCCTGGACGACGTGTTCGACCAGGTGGTGCCCCTGCTGCAGGAACGCGGCTCGTTCCGCACCGAGTACGCGGGGCCGACGCTCCGCGACCACCTCGGGCTGACCCGCAGGGCGCCTGGCGCGACGAACTCAGCCCCTGGCACCACTCCGACCCGATCGCACGCCGACCGCGCACTCGTCGGCTGACCCACCCCACCCCGCCCACCAGAACGAAGGACCCCCGTCATGCTCCGCTCGACCCGTGCCCGTTCCGCCCTCCTGACGACGCTCGTCGTCCCCGCGCTCCTGCTGACGGCGTGCAGCTCCGGCGCCACCCCGGCTGCGGACGCGTCCGCTTCCACGACGGCCGACGCTGCGGCCGCGACGCCTGGTGGCACCCTGCGGTTCGCGCTCGGCGCGTCGCCCAGCGGTGTCGACCCGCAGCAGGTCGGCTCGAACGTCAGCATCTACATCGCCCGTCAGCTCGCCGACTCGCTCACCGACCAGGACCCCGAGACCGGCGAGATCGTGCCGTGGCTCGCCCAGAGCTGGGAGGTCAGTGACGACCTGACGCGCTTCACGTTCCACCTGCGCGACGACGTCACGTTCTCGGACGGCACGCCCCTGACCGCGACGACCGTCAAGGCCAACTTCGACTCTCTCGTCGGTGCGCTCGCGCCGACCGCCGCGCTGGCGACGTCCTACCTCGCGGGCTACCAGGAGACGACGGTTGACGACGAGCACACGGTGACGGTCGTCTTCGCCACCCCGAACGCGCAGTTCCTGCAGGCCACCTCGACCGTGTCGCTCGCGATCCTGTCGGACGCGACGACCACGGCGGACCCTGCGGCGCGGCTCCAGGGCGAGATCGTGGGGTCGGGACCGTTCGAGCTGGCGGAGTACACGCAGGACCAGGGGGCGACGATCGTGCGCCGCGACGGCTACGTGTGGCCGTCGGAGGTCTCCGAGAACCCCGGCGAGGCGTACCTCGACCAGATCGACTTCACGATCGTGCCCGAGTCGGGCGTGCGGTCCGGTGGCCTGGCGTCCGACCAGTTCGACGCCGTGGGCGACGTGCTCCCGCAGGACGTCCCGCAGGTGGAGGGTTCGGGGGGCTCGGTGCTGACGCGCACCAACCCGGGGGTCGTGTTCGTGCTCCAGCCGAACGTGAGCACCGGTCCGCTGGCCGACCCCGACGTGCGGGCAGCCGTCCAGGTGGCGATCAACCGCCAGGAGCTCGTGGACACCGTGCTGAGCGAGGCGTTCGAGCCGGCGACGAGCGTGCTCGCCAGCACGACGCCCGGCTACGCCGACCTGTCCGACGCGCTCGTCTTCGACCAGGACGGCGCCGCGGAGGCGCTCGACGACGCCGGCTGGGCCCTCGGGGCTGACGGCATCCGCGAGAAGGGCGGCGAGAAGCTCTCCTTCGACGTGGTCTACGCCCCGCTGTTCACGGGCAGCCAGGCCGTCCTCGAGCTCACGCAGCAGCAGCTCAAGGCCGTTGGTGTCGACCTCCAGGTGCGCCAGCAGACTCCTGCCGAGCAGCAGGCAGCCGTGGCTGCTGGTGACTACGACACGTACTACTACAACTCCACGCGGGCCGACGGCGACATCCTGCGCACGCAGTTCTCGTCCAAGTTCCGCAACATCAACAAGCGTCCGGCGGACACGGTTCTGGACCCGCTGCTGGACGCCCAGCTCGCCGAGGGTGACGCCGCCGCGCGCGCGGACCTGCTGGCCACCGCACAGGAGACGATCCTCGCGGACGGGTTCGCGATCCCGCTGTTCGAGCTCGCCCAGTCGATCGGTGTCGGTGCGGACGTGCACGGCCTCGCGTTCGACGCCTCGTCCCGGCTGCTGTTCCACGACACCTGGATCGGTGCCGACCAGTGACCGGCTACGTCCTGCGCCGGCTCGGCGCAGCGGTCCTGGTCCTGTGGGCGGCGTTCACCGTCTCGTTCGCGGTGCTGTACCTGCTGCCCAGCGACCCGGTGAGCATCATTCTCGACGCGGCCAACCCGGGCGGCACCGTCGACCCCGAGCAGGTGGCCGAGCTGAGCGCACGCTACGGGTTCGACCGCCCGCCGCTCGAGCAGTACCTCGTGATGCTCGGGCGGGCGGTGACCGGTGACCTGGGGGTCTCCGTGACCTCGGGCGCGCCGGTGTCGGAGCTGCTCGCCGACGCGTTCCCGCAGACGCTGGCGCTGACCAGCTTCGCGCTGGGGCTCGCGCTGCTGTTCGGCGGCGCGATCGCGGCGGCATCGTCGTGGTCTCGGTCCACCCGGCTGCGCGGCGCGCTGCTCTCGCTGCCTCCGCTGGGCGTCTCGATGCCGACGTTCTGGATCGGGCTGCTGCTGCTGCAGGCGTTCTCGTTCCGTCTGCCGATCTTCCCGGCGGTCGGCAACCAGGGCTTTCCCAGCCTCGTGCTGCCGGCCCTCACGCTCGCGATCCCGCTGTCCGCGGTGATCGCGCAGGTTCTCGCCCGGTCGATGCGGACCGCGTGGGATGCGCCGTACGTGGAGACGGCGCTCGCGAAGGGCGCCAGCCGTGGCCGCGTGCAGTGGCGGCACGTCACCCGCAACGCGGCACTGCCGGCACTGACCCTGCTCGGGATCGCCGTCGGCAACCTGCTGGCCGGTGCCGTGGTGGTCGAGACGGTCTTCTCGCGGGCCGGGTTCGGCGGGCTCGTGGAGAAGGCGGTCCGGACGCAGGACATCCCGGTCGTGCAGGGCGTCGTCGTCGTCGGTGCGCTCGTGTTCGTCGTCGTCAACCTCGTCGTCGACCTGGCCTACCCGGCGCTCGACCCGCGGATCGCCCGTACCCCGGCCACGGCCTGACACAGGGAAGGAACTGACATGACACTCGTCTCGCAGGCGCCCGCCGCAGTCGCGGCACCCAGCGTGGTGCCCGTACGGACGTTCCCGGTGCCGGGCCGCCGCGCCCGCCTCGCCCGCCACCCCCTGGCCCGGCCGGGCGTGCTCGCGTCGTTCGCGGTCGTGCTCGTCATCCTCGGCTGGGCCCTCGTGCCTGAGCTGTTCACGGCGGCGGACCCGCTCGTGGGCGTGCCCGCCGACAAGCTGAGCCCGCCGAGCGCGGAGCACTGGTTCGGCACCGACAACCTGGGCCGCGACCTGTACGCCCGCACCGTGCACGGCACAGGCCTCTCCCTGCAGGCCGCGCTGCTCGCGCTCGGTCTCGGCCTGGTCGCCGGTGCCGTGATGGGCCTGGTCGCAGGCTACTTCGGGGGCGTCGTCGACTCCGTGCTGATGCGGACCACCGACGTGCTCCTCGCCATCCCCGGCCTGCTGCTCTCGCTCGCGGTCGTCACCGCGCTCGGGTTCGGCACGCTCAAGGTCGCGATCGCCGTCGGTGTCGCGGAGGTGGCCACCTTCGCACGCGTCATGCGCGCGGAGGTCCTGCGGGTGCGGACGACGACCTACGTCGAGGCGGCCGTCCTGGCGGGCGCGCGTCGCTCGGCGGTGCTCGCGCGGCACGTGCTGCCCAACGCGGCCGCTCCGATCCTCGTGCTCGCCACCGTGCAGCTCGGGGTGATCGTGCTGGCCGTGTCGTCGCTCAGCTTCCTCGGTTTCGGGGCCGTGCCACCCACCCCCGAGTGGGGCTCGCTCGTCGCGGAAGGACGCAACTACCTCTCCGTGGCCTGGTGGTTCACCACCCTGCCCGGCCTCGTCATCGCCGCCCTCGTCCTGGCCGCAAACCGGCTCGGTCGCGTCCTCGAAGGGAGGGCGCACCGATGAGCGCCTCGACAGCACCTGTCCTGCAGGTCCGCGACCTCGTCGTGGAGTACGAGGTCCATCGCAGCAGCAGTGAGCGCGTGCAGGCCGTCCGAGGCGTCAGCTTCGACGTGCACGCCGGCGAGGTCGTCGCGCTCGTCGGGGAGTCCGGCTCCGGCAAGTCGACCACCGCGCACGCCGTGGTAGGCCTGCTGCCCGGCGGGGGCCGCGTGGTCGGCGGCAGCGTCCGGCTGCACGACGGCGAGCTGGTCGGCCTGGGCGCCAAGGCCTGGCAGCAGGTGCGTGGGGCGCGGATCGGTCTGGTGCCGCAGGACCCGGGCATCGCGCTCAACCCCGTGACCCGGATCGGCGACCAGGTGGCGGAGGTGCTCCGCATCCACGGCCGGGTGCGTCGGGCCGCTGCTGCGCAGCAGGCGGTCGAGATCCTGCGGTCCGTCGGGCTGAGCGACCCCGAGGCGCGCGCGAGGCAGTACCCGCACGAGCTCTCCGGCGGCATGCGGCAGCGCGTCCTGATCGGCATCGCGCTCGCCCTCGAACCGGCCCTCGTGATCGCCGACGAGCCCACCAGCGCGCTCGACGTCACGGTCCAGCGCCGGGTGCTCGACCTGCTCGACGACGTCACCTCGCGCACCGGGTCGGCCGTCCTGTTCATCACGCACGACCTGGCCGTGGCGGCCGACCGCGCCGACCGCGTGGTGGTGATGAAGGACGGCGAGATCGTCGAGCAGGGCCTGACGGCGCAGGTGCTCGGTTCCCCGAGCCACCCGTACACGAAGACCCTGCTGGCGGCCGCGCCGCAGCTCACGGTGCGCGAGCGGGTCGCTCCCGCGCCGGTCCCGGCGGGGGAGACGCCCCTGCTCGACGTGCTGTCGGTCAGCAAGACCTTCCGGCTGCCGGGTCACGCGGGCCGCACGGTCCAGGCCGTCGACGATGTGAGCTTCTCGATCACCCGAGGAGCGGCGTTCGGCCTGGTCGGCGAGTCGGGCTCCGGCAAGTCGACCGTCGCGCGGCTCGTGCTGCAGCTCACCGCCCCGGACACCGGGTCGGTGCTGCTGGACGGCGCTCCGGTGGCCGACGCGGCCGGTCGTGCGGTGCTGCGGCGCCGGTCGCAGCTGGTGCACCAGAACCCGTTCGCGTCGCTGGACCCCCGGTTCACGGTGGCGAAGATCATCGATGAGCCGCTGCGGTCGCACCGTGTGGGCAACAGGGCACGGCGGCGGGAACGGGTGGTCGAGCTGCTCGACCAGGTCGCCCTCGGCGCGTCCTACGCGGACCGTCGTCCCGGCGAGCTCTCGGGCGGGCAGCGGCAGCGCGTCGCGATCGCCCGCGCGCTCGCGCTCGAGCCCGACCTGCTGGTGCTCGACGAGCCGACCAGTGCACTCGATGTGTCCGTCCAGGCGCAGATCCTCGCGCTGCTCGACCGGCTGCGTCGCGAGCGCGGCCTGACGTACCTGTTCATCTCGCACGACCTCGCGGTGGTGCGCCAGGTGGTCGACCGGGTCGGGGTGATGCACGACGGCCGGCTGGTCGAGGTCGGACCGACCGAGGACGTGTTCGACGACCCGCAGGACCCGTACACCGCCGAGCTGGTCGGCGCGATCCCCGGCCGGCGCGCCGACCTCGCAGACCTCGCGGACCTCACCCCTGATGCGCTGCTCGAGAGGAGCACCCGATGACCACCCTCGCCACCGACCCGACCATCGACCTGCAGGACTGGCGTGCCGACCGCGAGGCGGCGCTCCGCCAGCCGCACGGGTGGCTCAGCCTGACCGGTCTGTACGCGCTGACCTCCGAACCGCGGACGATCCCGGGCGTGCCCGGCCGGTGGTGGACCGACGGGAACGACGCGCTCGTCCAGACCGACGCTGCCGACGGGGTCACCGAACCGCAGACGCGAGACGCGCTGGTGGGCACCTGGCAGCGGACGGTCTGCGAGGGGCTGTCGACACTGGTCGCGGCGTTCGTCCCGGCCGGACGCGACGACGTGGACCGCGTCGTCGTCGAGCTGGTCCGGCGGACCGGGCGGCTGTACCTGCGCGTGCGCGACCCGCGCGCCGCGGCTCGCACCGACTTCGCCGGCGTCCCGGCCTACGGGTACGACCCGTCCTGGGTGCTCGACGTCCCGGTGCGCTGGTACGACGAGCCGGTCCAGGTCACGGTCGGTGCGGCGCAGCACGGGCTCGTCCACCACGTGCGGCTCGTGGGCGAGATCGACATCGAGCGGGACGGCGCCGTGCACATCCTGCGGCTGACGGCGGGTCACGCGGCCGGCTCGGCGAGCGTGCTGTTCAGCGACGAGGCCGCCGACCTGGCTCCCTGGCGGATTCTGAGCCTCGAGGCCGACGCCGAGGCCGATCCCACGGCGGACACGCTGCGGATCGACCTCAACCGGACGATCAACCTGCCGTACGCGTTCAGCGACTTCGGCACCTGCCCCGCGCCGGTCGAGGGCAACCACCTGCCGTTCGCGGTGCCCGTCGGCGAGCTCGATCCGCGGGGGGCCAACCCGCCCGGTCTGCCCAGCGCGGACTGAGGCCCACAGACGAGGCGGCTTGGGGAGTCGCCTCACACGGCCGGCTGGGTGGACGGGGGTCGCCCAGCCGGCCGACCCGCACGCACAGGAGGAGCAGATGGGCGAGGACGTGGACCACCACGCCGGACCGGATGTCGCCCTCGACCGTCACCCCTGATCGTCGACCCCCACGGAGGAACCCCATGACCACGAACGTGCCCCTGTCCATCCTCGAGCTGGCGACCGTCGGCGCCGGCCAGACGGGCGCGGACGCCCTGCGCGCGACCCTGGACCTCGCGGTCGCCGCCGACCGCCTCGGCTACCGCCGGCTCTGGTTCGCCGAGCACCACCTCGCGCCGGGGGTGGCGTCGGCATCCCCTGCCGTGCTGGCGGCCCTCACGGCCGAGCGCACCCGGCGCCTGCGGGTGGGGTCGGGAGCCGTGCTGCTGGGGACCACGAGCCCGCTGATCGCCGCCGAGCAGTTCGGCACCATCGCGGCGCTGCACCCCGGTCGCGTCGACCTCGGTCTCGGTCGCGCGTTCACGCCGCCGCCCGAGGGGTTCGTCGCTCCGCCGCGGACGGAGGCGCGCGACGTCGACGGCCTGCACGTGCCTGGCACACCGCCGATCGACTTCACCGACTCGGCGCTGCGCGCCCGGCTCCTCGCGCAGAAGGAGGTCATCGGCGCCAGCCGCACCGGCCAGGACTTCCGCGCGGAGCTCGAGCTCGTCCTCGGCCTGCTCGCCGACTCCTACGTCGACAGCGCCGGGCACGCCTACGTGAGCCCGCCCGTCGCCGGTGCCGCGCTCGACCTGTGGGTCCTGGCGTCCAGCGGCGGAGAGAGCGCGCGCGTCGCCGGCGCCCTCGGCCTCCCGCTCGCCGCGAACTACCACGTGAGCCCGTCGAACGTGCTGGGCACGGTCGAGGCGTACCGCTCGGCGTTCCGGCCGGGCGTGCTGGCGGAGCCGTACGTCGTGGTCTCCGCCGACGTGCTGGCCGCCGAGACGACGGAGCGAGCACAGCACCTCGCCGACCCGTTCGCGGAGTGGGTGCTCTCGATCCGCCGCGGCGTGCAGGGGGCGATCGCCTACCCGGAGCCCGGGACGACGACCCCGTGGGAGCAGCGCAGCGCCGCCGAGCAGGACGTGCTCCGCGACCGGATCGACACCCGGATCGTCGGTACGCCTGACGAGGTCGCGGCCGGTCTGGCCACGCTGCAGCGCGTGACCGGGGCCGACGAGCTCCTCGTCACCACCGAGACGCACGACCCACGCGACCGGGTGCGCTCGTTCGAGCTGCTCGCCGGTGCGTGGGGCCTGCACGTCGGCGTGTCCGACGCCGCGTACGACCTGGTGCCCTCGGGCGCCTGACACCCCCACCACGAGAAGGAGCCCCCCATGCCTGTCGACTTCCTCGGCATCGCCACCACCAGCAACGGCTCGGAGACGCAGGTCCCCACCACGGCGCCGTTCGACCTGCGTTACCTGGAGCGGATCGTCCGCGCCCACGAGGACAACGGCTGGACCCGCGTGCTGTTCGCGTACGGCTCCAGCGGTCCGGAGCCGTCGGTGCTCGCAGCCCACGCCGCCGCGCGGCTGGACTCGATCGAGCTGCTGCTCGCGCACCGACCGAACGTCTCGTACCCCACGTTCGCGGCGAAGTCGTTCGCGACGCTCGACCAGCTCTCCGGCGGACGCCTGTCGGTGCACTTCATCACCGGCGGCAACGACCACGAGCAGCAGCGTGAGGGCGACACCCTCACCAAGGACCAGCGGTACGCGCGCACCCAGGAGTACATCCAGATCGTCAAGAAGGCGTGGACCAGCGCCGAGCCGTTCGACCACGAGGGCGAGTTCTACCAGTTCCGGGACTTCGTGCTCGACGCGAAGGCGGTCGACGGACGCTCGCCGACGATCTCGTTCGGCGGGTCCTCCGACGCCGCGTTCCGGGTGGGTGCCGCGGAGGCCGACATCTACGCCGTGTGGGGCGAGCCGCTGGACCGGACCGCCGAGCAGATCGCGCGCATCCGTCGCGAGGCCGCCGCGGCGGGACGGAGTACGCCGCCGCGCATCCACGCCGCGTTCCGGCCGATCATCGCGCCGACCGAGGCGCTCGCCTGGGAGAAGGCCCACCGGATCCTCGGTGCGATCGAGGCCCGCAAGGCTGCCGCCGGGGGAGTGCTGAGCCGGCGCCACTCGATCGACAAGCCGGAGAACGCGGGGTCGCAGCGACTCCTCGAGATCGCCGCGCAGGGCGACCGCTTCGACTCCGTCCTGTGGACGGCGACCGCGAAGGCGACCGGCGGCGCGGGCAACTCGAACGCGCTGGTCGGCACGCCCGAGCAGGTCGCGGAGGCGCTGCTGGCCTACTACGACCTGGGCGTGAGCGTCATCTCGGCCCGCGGGTACGACCTGCTCGACGACGCGATCGACTTCGGCCGCTACGTGATACCGCTGGTCCGAGAGGGCGTCGCTGCCCGCGACGCCGCGCGCGCCGCGGCCTGAGGCGACGACCATGCGCTTCCAGGTCCTCGACATCGTCTTCAACCCGCCGCACCCCGTCACGGGTGAGGCGGTCCCCCCGGCTGACCGGCTGGCCCGGGTGGTCGAGACGGCGGTGCTGGCCGAACAGCTCGGCATCGACGCGTTCGCGGTGGGGGAGCGGCACGCCGGTGAGGTGCTCTCGTCGTCGCCCACGGTGCTGCTGGGGGCGCTCGCCGCGAGCACCTCCCGCATCCTGCTCAGTACGGGCGTGACCGTGCTGTCGTTGCTGGACCCGATCCGGGTCGCCGAGGACTACGCCACCATCGACCAGCTCAGCCGAGGACGGCTCGAGATCGTGATCGGCAAGGGCAACGAGGCGCTGCAGTACCCGCTGCTGGGGCTCGACCTGGACAAGCAGTACGAGTACCTCGAGGAGAACTACGAGCTGCTCAGCCTGCTGCTCAGTCGCGAGGACGTCGAGTGGGTCGGCAGGCACCGCCCGGACCTGCACGGTGCGACGACGTTGCCCCGGCCGTTCTCCGGACCGTTCCGGATCTGGCACGGGTCGGCGACGTCGCAGTTCGCGGTCGACCTCGCGGCCAAGCACGGCGACCCGATCGTCAGCGCGAACGCCCTGCAGCCCCGCGAGAACTACCAGGTGCTCATCGACCGGTACCGGGAGCAGTACGCGGCGCACGGTCACGACCCGGCGTACGCCTTCGTCGGTTCCGGCTCCGGCGGGCTCTTCCTCGCGGACACCACCGAACAGGCCATCGAGCAGTACCGGCCGTTCTACGAGGGCGCGGTCGCGCGGCAGGACCTGCGCAAGCACGACCCGGCGGCGGTGGGCAAGGTGACCAGCTTCCGGACCATTGAGGACGCCGTCGAGCGCGGTCCGGCGCTCGTCGGGTCACCCGAGCGGGTCGTGGAGAAGATCCTCGACTACCACGCCAGCTACGGGCACGACCTGCAGTCGGTCTCGATCAACCACGTCCTCGAGCCGGCGCACCAGGACGACGTGCTGCGGCGGTTCGCGGAGGAGGTCGTCCCGCTGGTCAAGGCCGAGGTGAAGACGGATCTGTGGGGTCCGGCCGACGCCCGGCGTCCGGCAGGGTTCACCGCGATCGACTGAACGCTCAGAAGCCCCCCGCCAGCTCGGCGGGGGGCTTCTCCGTGCGTCCTGCCCGACCCCGGCCGCGTGCGCGACGGCCGGGGTCGGAGCGTCAGATGGCGGTGTGCGTGCCGATCCGGTGGTAGCTGCGGTCGTGGTACACCAGCGGCGTCGTGTCGTCGGAGGTGCCGTGCTCGAGCGCCCGCAGCGAGACGAGGTAGCTGTCGCCCACCGGCGTGCGCTGCAGCACCCGCCCACGCACCCAGGACACGGCCCCCTCGATGACGGGCTCGCCGCTGCCCAGGTCGTACCAGCCGCCCGCGGCGAACCGGTCGATGCCGCTCGTCGCGAAGCGCGCCGACACGTCGTCCTGGTCCGCGGACAGGAAGCTCACGGTGAGGGTGCGTGCGCGGGACAGGGCGTCCCACGACGAGGACGTCGACGCCAGCGAGAACGCGAGCAGCGGGGGAGCGGCGGACACGGAGATCACCGAGGTCGCCGTGAACCCGACCCGACGCTCGCCGTCCCGCAGCGCGACGACCGCGACGCCCGCGGGGTGCTGGCGGAAGACCTCCTTGTACTGCTGCGGCGAGAGCTGCGGCTCGTCCTGGTCCCGGAGCAGGCGGTCCAACGCCTGCAGCGTCTCGGCGGTCATGCGCGGGCCTCCGCCAGTTCGGCGGGGGCGATCGCGGCAACCTGGGCGCCCAGGGCGTGGCCACCTTCGGACCACCAGCGTCCGACCACCGGATCCAGGTCGGTGAGCTGCGACTCGACCAGGGTCAGCGCCCGCGTCGGCACGACGGCGCCGAGCTCGACGAGCAGGGGCCGCAGGTGGACCTCGCCGACCAGGGCGTGCGCGGGGTTGCCCGAGACCACGACGGGTACCGCGACGACGCCGGAGAGCCCGCCGGGCCCGTACAGGTCGAGGAACGCCTTCAGCAGGCCGGTGTACGAGGCCTTGTAGACCGGGGTCGCGACGACGAGCACAGTGGCGTCGGCGACGGTGCCCAGCGCCGCGTCGGCGGCCGGGTGCACGTCGGCCAGGATCTCGGCGGCGAACTGCGCGAGCTCGACGGTCTCGACGGCCTGCTCGGAGCCGAGGAGCCGTGCGGTCTCCTGCGCGACGTGCACCGCGGCGGCGGTGGTGCGCGAGCCTGCCCGGGGATTGCCCGACAGCACCACCACTCGAGCTCCGGGGTGCTGCGACGACGTCTGATAGGTCATGGCGGGGTCCTCGATCTCGGCTCTCATGAACCCGCCGCACGGTCCGCGCGGGTTCGATGCACCGGGTATAACAACAATCCCGACTTGACCAGAGGATTTAGTCAACTTTCTTGCATGGCGGACGAATGACCTCGTCAGGACGCACTCAGCGGTCCTGCACCACCGCCGCGCTGCCCCCACCGCGCCTGACCGGCTCGGCGACCGCCAGCAGCGCACCGTCCTCCAGGAACTCGATCGCGGTCGCAGCCCCGATCTCCGGGTTGTCCACGAACGTGTGCCCGAGCGCCTGCAACGGCGTCCGGTCGAAGCCCGGTTCGGCCTGGACCGCGACGGTGTTGCGCTGGGTCGCCCGTGGCGCCGCGACGGCGGCCGGCAGGTCCATGCCGAGATCCAGCCGGTTCACGAGGATCTGCAGGACGGTCGTGATGATGGTCGAGCCTCCGGGGGAGCCCAGCGCCAGGAACGGCGTGCCGTCGGCCAGGACGATCGTCGGCGCCATCGAGCTGCGCGGCCGCTTGCCGGGACCGGGCAGGTTCGGGTCGTTGCCACCCTGGGTGTCGGTGAAGTTGAAGTCGGTCAGCTCGTTGTTGAGCAGGAAGCCGCGGCCCGGCACGACGATGCCGTTCCCGCCGAGCGACTCGATGGTCAGCGTGTACGCCACCACGTTGCCCCACTGGTCCGCCGTGGTCAGGTGCGTCGTGGACTGGCCGTCGGTGCCCTCCGTGCCGACTGCCGCCGTCTCGCACGACGTGTAGTCGCCGTCGGGGACACCCGGGGCGACCGGCTTGATCAGGGCAGCAGCAGGGTCGATGAGGCAGGCGCGCTCCGCCGCGAACCCGTCCGACAGGAGATGCGCGAGCGGCACGTCCACGAAGGCCGGATCGCCGACGTACCGGTTGCGGTCGGCGAAGGCGAGGGCGCTCGCCTCCAGGTAGTGGTGCAGCGTCTGAGTCGGGTCCGCTCCGACGAGGTCCGAGGCCTCCAGGATGTTCAGCGCTTCGCCGACGGTCGACCCGCCGGACGACGGCGGAGCCATCCCGTAGACGTCGAGCCCGCGGTAGGACACGAGGGTGGGAGCACGCAGCGGCGCCTGGTAGGACGCGAGGTCACCGAGCTCCAGGAGGCCCGGGCGCACGACGAGAGTGCTGTTCTTGTGGGCGGGCGGGTCCTGGACGGTCTCGACGATGTCGTCCGCGAGCTTGCCGGTGTAGAGCGCATCGACGCCATTGCGGGCCAGCAGGTCGTACGTCTTGGCCAGGTCCGGGTTGCGGAACACCGACCCGACGGCCGGTGGAGCGCCGTGGCGCAGGTACAGGTGCGCCGACGACTTGAAGGCGGAGAACCGCGCGGTGTTGGCGGCCGTCTGGTCCGCGAACGTCTGGTCGACGACGAATCCCTTGCGCGCCACCTCGGTGGCGCCGTGCAGCGCCGTGCGCAGGTCGACCGATCCCCACTGCTCCAGGGCCGTCGCCCACGTCCTCGGGGTGCCCGGCACGCCGACCGACAGGCCCGACGTCACGGCGTCGGCGAACGGGATCGACACGCCGTTCTCGACGAACGAGTCGCTGCGCATCGCCATCGGCGCCGTCTCACGACCGTCGATGGTGTGGACCTGACCGGTGGCCGCGTCGTAGTAGACGAAGAAGCCGCCGCCCCCGATGCCCGACGAGAACGGCTCGGTGACACCCAGCGTCGCCGCGGCCGCCACGGCGGCGTCGACCGCGTTGCCGCCCTGGCGCAGCACGTCGAGGCCGACCCGGGTCGCGTCGGCGTCGACCGTGGTGACCGCCCCGCCGTAGCCGGTGGCCACCGGCACCTTGTCGCCGGGACCGGAGTGCGGGGGGCGCGCCGAGGCGGGCGCGACGCCCACCCCCAGTGCGAGAGCGACGGCGGCGACGAGCGCCACCAGCGAGCCGGTCGGCCTGGACGATCGCATGAGATCTCCTCGGGCGAGGGAGCGGGTGAGACCCGGTCTACCACTCGCCGACGAGACTGCCCAGTGCTCCCGCGGTCATGACCGGTGCGAGTGCGCCCCCGAGCCCACGAGCGCGCCACGATCGCCTCCCGTGACCGGAAGTCCTGCCGCTGCCCACGCGTGGAAACCGCCCACCACGTCGGTCGCACGGTGCAGGCCGAGGTCCGCCAGGGCGGCGGCCGCGAGACTGGACGTGTACCCCTCGGAGCACAGCACGATCACCTGCACGTCGTGGCCGGTCGCCGCCGGGATCCGGTGGGCGCTGGCCGGGTCCAGGCGCCACTCGAGGACGTTGCGCTCGATCAGAAGCGCCTGCGGCACCTCGCCCTCGGCCGCGCGCTGGGCGGCCGGGCGGATGTCCACCAGCAGCGCGCCGGCCTCCAGGGCGTCCCACGCCTCGATCGGGTCCAGCCGGTGCAGCTGGGCCCGGGCGTCGGCGAGGACGTCGTCGATGGTGCGGCGGCGGGTCACTTGTCGGACTCCGGCTCGTCGGTGTCGACGGTGCGCGACGGGACGAGGCTCCCGTCCGGTGCGGTCGCCCAGTACGTCATCCGGGTCAGTGGCGGGGAGTAGGCGTGGATGCTCACGGCCGGCTCGGTCCCGGTGTTCAGCACATCGTGCCGGTCACCCGGGTCGACCGTCTGGGTGCGGTCCGCGGGGAACTGCTGCGGCACCAGCTCTCCGTCCCGGGTCGGCCGGACCTCCGTGAGGGTGCCGGCGACGATCGTGAACGCCGCGGCGGAGGCACCGTGGTCGTGCAGCTCGGTGCCCTGCGACGGCAGCCACGTCAGCAGCCAGACGTCGACCCCGGGCGGGGCGTCCAGCCGGGTCCACCAGCGGCCGCTCTCCTGGAACTGGACCAAGGGCTGCCAGAGGTCGGGCTGCGCGGCGAGCGAACGTGTGAGCGCGCTGAGCTCGTCGACGTCCAACGGGGCGGCGGTGGTGGGGCGGGGGGACAGGTCGATGCTCATGGTGGTGCCTCTCGGGGGTGCGTCTGCGGGCCGACCCGGACGCGTCGAGGCGTGGGGTCGGACGGGCCTGCTCCCGGCGTGGGCCGGGTGGGAGGGTCAGTGCTGCTGACAGCGGGCCGGACAGGAACGCAGCGCGAGGGTGGCGCGACGGGACGGGAGCGCAGTGACGCGGACGGCGGTCATCGCGTGCTCCTCCCAGGTCGGCTCGATCACGGCGGGCACAGACGAGCATGCGCGCGATCCGGTGGTCAAGAGTTCGCCAGGGACTCTCGCATGCTGGACGAGCCTCAGATCCGGCCTCGCACCGGCGTCCGGTCAGCCGGGTCCGCGTCGTCGGGCATCGCCATCTCGGCACGCACGCCGAGCAACCGGATCTCCCGGTCCTCGACCTTCTCCAGCAGCGTCAGCACCGCGTCCACGACGGTCGCGGGGTCCCGGGTGGCCTCGGGGAGCTTGCGGCTCATGCTCGTCGTCACGAACGGCGCGTACCGCACCTTGAGGGCCACCCGGACGACCGGCCGACCGTCCTTCGCGGTGTCCTCGACCACCTCGTGCGCCATCACCCGGACCGCCTCCCGCACCTGCTCGGGGGTCGTGAGGTTCTGCTGGAACGTCGTCTCGCGGCTGTGACCGCGCGGCACCCAGGGAGCGTCGTCCACGGTGGTCGGCCCGAGGCCCTGCCCGAGCTCGTGGTACCAGACGCCCATCTTCGGCCCGAACTCCGCGACCAGGGCGTCGGCCGGCGCGACGGCCAGCTCCTGCACGGTGGTGATGCCGAGCGTCGCCAGGCGGCGTGACACCTTCGTCCCCACGCCCCACAGGTCGATGGTCGGCCGGCTGCCCATCACCTCGAACCAGTTCTCAGTGGTCAGCCGGAAGACCCCCGCCGGCTTGCCGAACTCGGTGGCGATCTTCGCGCGGACCTTGTTGTCCCCGATGCCCACCGAGCAGTGCAGCCGTGTCTCGCGCAGCACCGCCTCCTGGGCGCTCCGCGCGAGCTGTTCGGGGTCGTCGGTCTGCACACCGAGGAACGCCTCGTCCCAGCCCAGCACCTCCACGACCACGCCGAGCGATCTCAGCGTCGCCATCACCCGCTCGGAGACCGCCTCGTACTCCGGGGCGTCCACGGGGAGGAACACCGCGTCGGGGAGCTTGCGAGCGGCGATCCGCAGGGGCATCCCGGAGCGGACCCCGAAGACGCGAGCCTCGTAGGACGCGGTGGAGACCACACCGCGCTCGGTCGGGTCGCCGCGCCCGCCGACGACGACCGGCTTCCCCGCCAGCTCGGGCCGGCGCAGAACCTCGACGGCCGCGACGAACTGGTCGAGGTCGACGTGCAGCACCCAGGCGGTCTGCGAGCCCATGGTCCGAGTCTGCCCGACCCGACCTACCGGAGTCGTGCGACCAGAGTCGCCGTGTCCTGCCGGTGCCGGGCGGTATCGACGTCGTACTCCAGGCACCACAGCAGCTGGTAGACCATCGCCCGCAGCGCCCACCCGTCCGTCGCGGGCACGCTCTCGCGGTAGACCGACCAGAACACCGTGTCGGTCATGTCGTCCCAGAAGGCCATCCGGGCGACGTCCGACTCGGCCGGCCCGGCCCACGCCTTGTCCCAGTCGAGGACCCCCGCGAGCCTCCAGCCGTTTCGACCCTGCCGGAAGAGGAGGTTCGCGTGGTGCAGGTCGTCATGCGCGAGCGTCGGCCCAGCCGGTCCGGAGAACTGGTCGGCGTGGCGGTCGAGCACCTCCGTCGCCAGCGACCGTCGGTCGCCCGCGGGGATACGCAGGGCGATCCGGGCGCGCAGAGCGTCGACCAGGCGCGGCGTGGGCTCGTCCAGCGCGCCGAACGAGGGGAGCACGACGGACTGGAGGGCAAGCACGGCCCGGGCGATGTCGATGGACGGGGTAGCCAGCTCGGCCGGCCGCAGCAAGGGACGCACCTGCCGCCACTCGACGCCCTCCACCTGCTCCTGGAGCAGGAACTGCACCCCGGGCAGCTCGCCGTGGACGCCGGCCGCGACCACGGCACCGACCGGCACCCCGGCTCGTCGTGCCAGCTCCTGCGCGGAGGCGGATCTCCTGTAGTCGAGAGCGGGCCGGGCGTCGGTCGACGCCACCTTCAGCACGTGGACCGTGGACGCGGCCCTCACCAGCAGCACGGCGTGCGCGGGGCCCGAGGTCAGGACCTCGAGCGTGGCCCGGCCGACGTGTGTGGCCACGATCTCGCGGGCGACCGGGAGCCAGAGGTCGGGAGCTGGCGTCCGGTCGGACATGGGGTCTGCCCCTCCACAGCTCTCGGCCAGAACCGTCTCAGGTGCATCGTCCACCGGATGCGTCGACGGCGCGACGGTGCCAGCGTGAGGGGATGAGCAGCACACCTGACGCCACCCCCACCACACCGGACGACGGGACGTCGCCCCCGGACGACTCGACGACGCCCTACGACCCCGCGACGGACCCGGACGCCGACCCGGAGATGCTCAACCCGCGCACGGGGAGCGCTGCCGCCGGCGACGGGAGCGGCGGACCCGACGGTGACCCGGACGGCGACCCGGAACAGCTGAACCCGCGAGACTGACCGCAGCGCAGACGCCCGGGAGCGCACGACGGGCAGCCGTCGTGCGTGGGCCCTACTCTGCGACGTCTGGGCCCGTGGCCAGCGCCTTCTCCACAGCAGGCAGGAAGTCGTCGAGGTCGTCGGGCCTGCGCGACGTGACCAGGGTGAACGCTCCGCCGTCGTCGATCGACACCGACCTGTCGACCCAGGTGGCGCCTGCGTTGCGCAGGTCGGTCTGCAGCGAGGGGTAGGACGTCACGGTCCTGCCGTCCACCACGCCCGCCTCGACGAGCGCCCACGGTCCGTGACAGATCGCGGCGATCGGCCGGCCTGACGAGGCGAACGCACGCACCGTGTCGATGGCGCGGCTCTCCAGCCGCAACGCGTCGGCGTTCAGGGTGCCGCCCGGGATGAGGAGCAGGTCGAAGTCGGACCCGGCGTCCCCGAACGTGGTGTCCGGCTGCAAGGACTTCCCCGGGTCCTTGTCGCCGACGAGCGTCTGGATCGGGTCCGTGGTGACGGCGGCGACCACGACGGTCGCACCGCGCTCGCGCAGGTGGTCGCGCGGGACGATGAGCTCGTCCTGCTCGACGCCGTAGTTGGTGACGATCGCCAGGACGCGGTACCCGCTGAGGGTCGTCTGGCTCATGAGGTGTCCTCTTCCGGTGCCGAGTGCGCTGGGTTCGGGCACGCGGCGGGGCACCCTGAGGCGCCCCGCCGCAGAGGGCTCTCAGTAGCCCGACTGGGTGCCGCCGACGTAGCCCGACTGGGTGCCGCCGACGGTGGGCGGGCTCGTGACGGCGCCGCCTGTGCTCTTCGTGTCGGCCCGCAGGTCGTCGGCGGTCGCGCGACCTTCGTCGCGCAGCGTCGCGCCTGCCTCAGCAGCCCGGTCCTTGACGGCAGCAGCCGCGTCCTGAGCGGGCTCGCGGAGGTTCTCCGCGATTCCCTGGGCGGCGTCCTTGGCCTCCTGGACCAGAGGCGCCGCCTGCTCCTTGGCCGCCTGGGCGAGCTGCTGCTCCTGACGCGTGCTCGGCAGCAGGGAGGAGATCAGCCACCCGGCGCCGAAGGCGACCAGGCCGGCGGCCAGCGGGTTCCCGCGGGTCCGGTCCTTCGCGGCATGCGGCAGAGACGCGGCAGCGGAGCCGGCGGCGTCGGCGCTGTCACTGACCCCGCCCATGACCTTCTCCTTGACGTCCGTGACGGCGGTGCGGACCTTCTCGGCCTGGCGCTGTGCGACCTGGCTGGGGCTGACCTTGTCGGTCAGGGCGTCGACGTCCGAGCTGAGCTCGGCGCGCGTGCGCTCGATGTCCTCGCGGATCTGGTCGGGGTCGGTGCTCATGAGTTCTTCTCCTCGTGTCCTTGCAGAGCGTTGGGGATCTTCTTGACGGTGTCGGCTGTCTTGGGCATTCCGCCGACCCGCTTGGACTCGGCGCGGCCGCGTGCGGCGAGCACGGCGGCGACGATCGCCCAGATGACGGCGACGATCACCGCAGACCAGGCCCAGGAGTCCATCGCGTCGCCGAGCGCCCACCAGAGGGCGATCGACAGGAACAGCAGGACGAAGTGCCCGGCGACCGCTGCGCCCGCGAACATGGACCCGCCCTTGGCCGCAGCCTTCGCCGACTGGCGGGCCTCGGCCTTGGCCAGCTCGACCTCCTGGTGCAGCAAGGTCGACAGGTCGCGGGTGACGTCGCCGAGCAGGTCACCGACGGACTGGCGCGGGGGAGCGTCCAAGGGCTCGCTCATCGCTGGTCCCAGCCGAGGGCGCCCGGCACCGGGGTGGCGAGCTCGTCGGTGAACCGCGGACGCTCCTCGACCACGTCCGTGTACACCGGCAGAGGCTCGGTGGCGGTCACGCGCGTCGGCGTCGTGGACCGGGTGGACGGGCTCGGCGGGGCGTCCTTGAGGCCGCGGGTGAGGCGACCTAGCACCACCCCGGCGCCGGCAGCGATCAGGAGGAACGTGCCGGGACTCCGCCGGGCGAAGCCGCGAACCTCCTCCAGGGCCTCGTCGGGACCGTGGTTCTCCAGCCACCGGCCCAGCGAGTCCATCCTCTGGCCGACCTCACGCACGATGTCGGTCGCGAGGTTCTGCTCGAACGGTGCGGACGCCATCTGCGTGAACTGTCCGCCGACCGACGTCAGGCCTCCGGCGAGCCGGCTCTGCTGGACCCCGGCCTGGCTGGACACCTCGGAGCGGGCCTGCGACCACAGGTCACCGAGCTGACGCCGAGCCTCCTGCGTGACCGCGGCGGCCTCCCCCTTCGCCTCGCCGAGCAGGTGCTCGCCGGCGCTGGTGGCCTTGTCCTTGACATCGGTCGCCCGGTCCTTGGCGGTATCGGTTGTCGAGGTCCCACTGCCGGAGAGTGGGGCGTTCGGGGTCGTCGAGGTCCCACTGCCGGAGAGTGGGGCGTCGGAGCGGGGGTAGCTGCTGGTGTAGTCGTCACTCATGGCGTGTCTCTTCTCAGGTCGTCAGGAGGAGTCGGCGCAGCCCGGCCGATGAGGCGGGGCCAGCACTCCGTCCGGAGGGGTCGACGAGTGCGCGGACCTTCTGCCGCGCGGCCGTCTGCACAGGGCTGCCGGTACGCCAGGGCGATCCGGGAGTCAGCGAGGTGCGACGACGATGCCGCACACCAGCCCCATGTCCGGCGACGCTGCTGTGCCGGGCGACGGTCTGCTGACCGGCGGGGGCCGGACCAGCACTTGGAAAAGTAGGACGGATGGGACCGGTCCGCCACCTGAGCCGGCGCCAGGGTCGCTGCGGACGGCGGTGTTCGCCGCGCGCGAACGGCCTCCGATCTCCACTGGCACTCGAGCACCGAGAGTGCTAATTCTTCAGATGTAGCCAGTTCGGCCAGGACGGCCGGACAGCCACCCGGGGCCCGGACGGTCCGGCGCCCCGACACGAAGGAGGTGACGGTCATGGCTACGCGATTCGACCCGTTCCAGGAGTTCGACCGTCTGTTCGCCCAGGTGATGACGGCCGAGCGTGCGTCGACCACGATGCCGATGGATCTGTACCGGTCCGGCGACCACTACGTGCTCCACGTGGACCTGCCGGGCGCGGATCCGGGCACCATCGATGTGAACGTCGAGGACCGCACCCTGACCATCCGTGCCCAGCGCACCGCGCACACCGAGCAGGACGTGCAGTGGCTGGCCAAGGAACGCCCGGTCGGCACGTACGCACGTCAGCTCACCGTGAGCCGTGGCCTCGCGCTCGACGCGATCACGGCGACCTACACCGACGGTGTGCTGACCCTGAGCATCCCCGTCGCCGACGAGGCCAAGCCCCGCCGTATCGAGGTCCAGCACACCGGCGACGCCACCCAGATCACCGCGGAGGCCGACGCCGGCGCGTGACGAGCGGACGGCGGGGGCGCCGGGCTGCGAGAGCACCACCGGGGAACCTCGGGACGCCCTGTGCGGGCGAGCCGACCCCGCGCCCCCGCCGAGCTCACTCTGTGCGCGGGTCGGACCAGCTGGCGCGCGCCAGCGGCAGACGGCGACGTCAGCCCTCGACGCCGGTGGTGTCGTGCGGCGTGCCGACCGGCTTGGACTCCGGTGACCCGCGTTCACGCAGGTAGATGGAGAGCACGACCATGCTCGCGACGGCGAGGAACTCCGACTGCCAGTTCTGCAGCGTGCGGCTCCAGAAGTCGGGCAGCAGCAGGTACTCGCTCCAGCTGACGGGGTCCGCCAGCTCCCGCATCTGCTCCTCGGAGTAGGCGACGGAACCCGTGACCGACTGGGTCAGCCACGACCCCAGGAAGATCGCGCCCATGACCAGGCTGAGGGATCGGGAGTAGACCGACAGTCGCCAGCCGCGTCGGCGCGCCCACGCGGGGGAGTCGTTCGTCGAGAACTCGGCGACCTTCTGATCTGCGTCGCTCTCTCGTCCGGCCTCGTCCAGCTCCTTCGACTCCGGTGACCCGCGCTGGAGGAAGAAGACGGTGGCGACGATGTAGAGGAGGAACTGGAGGAACTCCGACTGCCAGTTCTCGGTGACGTCGACGGCGAACGCCGACGTCGTGACGTACTCCCCGATCGTGATCGGGTCCAGGCCGGCGTTGAGCTGCTCCTCGTTCATCAGTGCGACGCCGGAGACCGCCTGCCCGACCAGCGCCACGACGAAGATCACCCCGAAGAAGAGGGTCAGCCCGTTCTCGCGCAGGCTCCTCATCGGTGCGCGATCCCGAGCGCCAGGCAGTAGGCCAGCCCGAGCAGGATGCCGCCGAGACAGGTCCAGAAGAGCAGCCGCGTCATTACGAACCCTCCAGCACGCAGTCGTAGGGACGCTGCGGCCGGGCGTCGCACCCCGCCGCTGTGATCAGCCAGTGGTCGCCCGACACCGTCAGGAAGACGACATCCGTGGGGAGCACGGCCTGCGCCTGCCGTCCGGCCACCCGGGCGACAGGGTCGGTGGCGTCGTCGGCACGGGACGTCAGCGTGTCGCCCACCTCTCCGGCGAGGATCGCGTCGGCGCACGGTTCGCCGGCGTCGTCCTCCAGGTTCTCGACGGTGGCCGGGGCGAGGAACGAGCAGGCGTCGGCACCCTCGGCCGCCTCGACGGCCTGGTAGAAGTGCTCTGCTGTCGCGTCCGCCGCCGCAGCATCGGGGCGACCGCATCCCGCAAGGAGCGCGACGCCGGTGAGGGTCAGGCCCAGCGCAGGCCACCGTCGTCGCATCACGGCCCGAGCGTAGGTGCACCGTCGTCGCGGCGCAGTCGGACCGCACCACGCCGGCGAGTTGCCGATCCCGGACCGGTGGCTACGTTCGAGCCATGGCGACCGTCACCCGAGAGCTCCGCTGCGCACCCGCCGCCGTCCTGGAGGTGCTGGCCGACGGCTGGAGCTACGCCACCTGGGTCGTCGGCACCTCGCGGATCCGCGCCGTCGACCGGGCCTGGCCCGCCGTCGGCAGCCGGATCGCCCACTCCGTGGGAGTCTGGCCCGCGCTACGCGACGACGTCACGGTGACTAGACGGTGGGATCCGGAGCGCGGCATCGACCTGCAGGCCCGCGGGTGGCCGGCCGGCGAGGCCCGGGTGCAGATCACGGTCCGCCCACGCCAGGGCGGCGGGTGCACGGTCGAGCTGACGGAGGACGCGGTCCGCGGACCGGGGACCCTCGTCCCGCGGCCGCTGCGGACCGCGGCCCTGGTCCCGCGCAACACGGAGACGCTGCGACGGCTGGCGTTCCTCGCCGAGCGCCGCTCGGTATAGCGCCTCGGGTCGCGAACGGGTGCGGTCGGGGTGCGGGAGCGGCGCGACGGGCTGACGATGGGGGTCGACGTCGAGTAGCTGCGTCGCCGGCTGCCGGATACCGGAGGCACCGATGTGGTTCCTGCTCTTCCGTCGGGTTCGAATGATGATCATCGGCGTCGTCCTGCTCCCCGTCGTCGCGTCGATCGCCCGCCGGCTGGCGGAGCGGGCCGAGCGCCTCAACGAGTCCCCGACGGTCGGGTCGCGTGGACTGCGGGTCGTCGAGTCGACAGCCCGGCGCGCCCGGTCGGTCCTGCGGTGAGGCCGCGGCACCGGCGCGAGACCGACCAGGAGAGAGGTGGACGATGAGCGAGGACACACCCCGTCGGGACGACGTCCCTGACCTGCCCGAGGAGCGCGACGGGCTCCCCGACAAGGAGCCGGCGCACTCCCCGCCCGCCATCGAGGACCCCGCGAACCCCGACGCGCACGGCCCGATGATCCAGGCCTGAGACGCACGGGCAGGCCCGACCAGGACGAGAAGACGACGCGGAGACGACGCACCCCGACGAGGGCCCGGACCCGTGCCGACGTCAGCGCACGGGGTCGAGAAGGTGCTGGCCCGTGGTCGTCCACTGCACGAGCAGGATCGTGGCGTCGTCCTGGAGCACCCCGTTCTGGTACTCCATCATCCGTCGGCACACCCTCCGCGCGATCTCGGGCAGCGGGGTGCTCGCCGCGGCCTCCCGTTCGAGGAAGTCGACGAGCCTGTCGATGCCGAAGAACTGCTGCTCCTCGTCGCGGGCCTCGATGATGCCGTCGGTGTAGAGGACGACCACGTCGTCCGGCTCCAGGGCTTCTTCGGCGACGCTCGCGCTGCGCATGTCCAGGCCGAGCAAGGGCCGGTGGCCTTGGGCGAGCGACTTGACCACCTTGCCGCCGCGGAGCAGGAGGGGTGGAGGATGCCCGGCGGACAGATAGCGCAGGACGCCGGACCGCAGGTCGAGGCGTCCGAGCACGCCGGTGGCGTACATGTGCCCCCCGAACTCGTCACGCACGGCGCGATGGATCGACTCCGTCTGCTCGAAGAGCCCATGACCCTGCCGGCGGGAGTTGCGGTACGCGGCGAGCGCGGTCGCTGCGGCCAGCCCCGACCGCAGGTCGTGACCGGTCGCATCGAGGATCGCGAACTGCGCCTTGTCGTCCGACAGCGCGTAGTCGAAGACGTCTCCGCCCACCGTGGCCGACGGCTCGAGCCGACCGCTCACCAGGACCTTGTCGGTGCCCGAGGTCAGCGGCGGCAGGAGCTGCCAGATGAGCTCGGCAGACAGGCTCCGGCGCAGCTGACGTCGGATCACGTCGATCCCGTCCCCGAAGGCGTCCACCACGGAGACCAGGTGGCCGAGGTAGTGCGTGAACCACCAGCACCGGACCAGGAAGACGGGATCCTCGAGATCGCCGGCGTCGGCGGGCACGATCTTCAGCACCCCGAGCCGTTCGAGTCCGTCGATGATCGGCATCCACAGGTGCGGCTCCGGGCTGGTGACTGTCGTCTGCGTCGACGTCGTCCTGTATGCGAGGCCCGCGAGCGTGGTGTCGATCGGCAGGACGGGCAGGGGCGCGGCGCCGGCGGTGGGCATCGGCACCAGCACCGTGTGCGAGTAGTCGGCCAGGTAGATGGTCGCCCTGGCGCGCAGGTTCACCACCGCGTCGTCGACCGCGGACGGGAGGAGGTCCGGTGGCGCGAGGTGCGTGCGACGCAGGAGCTCGGTCAGTGCCGCGAGCGGCCGGGCCGCTCCGTCATCCCGAGGGTCGTTCGGATCCATGCGACGCGCCTCTCACGTAGGCCGGATGCCCCTCTTACGTCACCCTAGGTGCCGCCACGGTGGTCGTCCTGCGCAGTCGGCGACGCGCTGTCCACGGACGGCTCGGCAGCCTCGACGTGCTCGTGCGGCGATCCCAGCACCAGCGGATCGAGCTTCCCCGGGCCGGCCCGACGGCGCGCGCGGGATGCTCGCGCGCGCCGCCGGTCCACGGAGTGTGGCGTCGCGCGTGTCAGCCCTCGGTCGACGACGGCGTCGGCTCGGGCTCAGCTTCCTCGGTCGGCTCCGGCGTAGCAGGTTCCATCGCTTCGGCGATGGCGCGCTGGAAGGCGGCGACCGTGGCGGCGTCCACGGTGCCCGTGACGGGGACGCCGAGGTCCGTCTGCGCGGCACCGACAGCGGCAGTCAGGGCGTCCGTCCACAGCCCGTCGACCGGCCCGTCCCAGTACCCGGCGAGCTTGAGGGTCTGCTGGAGCGCGGCGGTCGATGCCAGGCTCGCATCCGCGGCCGCGCCACCGGCGGCCTCGAGCTGGGCCCTCAGTGCTGCCTCGGTGGCCTTGTCCATCGTCCCGGTCTCGGGCAGCCCGGCGGCGTTCTGCAGGGCCTCGACGGCTGCGACGGTCTGCGGGCCGTAGATTCCGTCGACGGCGCCCGTGTAGTACCCGGCCTCCGTCAGCTGCTGCTGGAGCGCGACCGTGTAGCCGCCGACAGCGTCCGCGGCCTGTGCCTGCTGCTCCTCCGGGATGCACCCGGACTGGACGAACAGCTGGACCCACGCCATCTCGAGGGCGACGACGGCGGAGTTGAACTGCTCGGCCGCCTGGGCGAGCGGGGTGTCGTCGCTGAGCCCTTCCCGGGTGGAGTCGAGGTCCGCCTGCGCCTCCTGCACGCGGGTCACGGTGGCCGGAGGGACGGTGGGCTCGACCGTGGGCTCGGACGGGGCCGGCTCCGGGGCTTCCTGGCCGGCCTCGGCCGCCTCGGCCGCCGCCAGTGCCGCCTGTGCGTCGGTGAGGTCCTGCTGGGCGTCGGCGAGCGACTCCCGGGTGCTGACCACGGCGTCCGCCGCGTCCGCCGTCTCCTCGCCGGGCTCGGTGAGGTCCTGGCCGGCGACGCGGACGTCGCCGACGGTGGTCTCGGTGTCGTCGAGGACGTCGCCGTAGCGGTCGAGAGCCGTGATGTAGGAGGACCCCGCCGTGCAGAACTGCGCCTGGGCGTCCGTGGCCGCGGTCTGCGCCTCGGCGAGCGCCTCCTCCTTGGCGGCGACGTCGTCCTGCGCGATCTCCACCGGGGTCTTCTCGGGATCCGCGGTGCAGGCGGACAGGGTGGCGAAGAGACCGGCGGCCGCGACGACCGCCGTCGCGGTGTGCCACTGACGTCGGTGCAGGTGGGCCTTGCCGGTCGATGCGTCCACGGTGCTCGTCCTCTCGGTGCGGTGGCGGCTCGGCGGGTGGTCGCCGAGCCGCCTCAGTCGGTCGTGTGTCCCGTCGTCACGGTCACCGCGGGACGGGTGGGGGCAGGGACCGATGCCCGCCGGCCGCGGTGGGTTGTCACGCCCCGTTCGCGGTGCGGCGGTCGTCGGCCTCGACCAAGGCGAGGATCGCCTGGATGGGGATCCGGCCGTCGGCCACGAGCTGCCCGCCGGCTCGGCGTGCTGCGGACGCGAAGCCCGCGGCCCACAGGTTCTCCCAGATGAGGACGCCGGCGGTGGTGCCGGGGTCCATCGTCTCGGCGAGGTGCTCGACGTCGTCGCTCGCCAGGAGCTCGGCCAGCTCGGCCTCGAGCTTCTGCAGCTCGCCCAGCTGCGGGATGTCGGACAGCTCGACGGAGTCGACGGAGCCGTCCTCGTTCTTGGTGAGGACCAGCAGGTCGATCACGCGGATCGTCCCCGCGTCGACGAGCGCGATCAGCTCGTCGATCATCTCGCCGGTGAAGGTGCTCTGCCCGGCGGGGAACTCGACGACGAGGTAGTCGACCGGTCCCAGCTTGTCCAGTGGTGTCTCAGTCATCAGCTCTTCCCTTCGTCGGGCGGGCTCAGGAGAGTGCCGCGGCCTTGAGCTTGGCGAACTCGGCCTGGTCGATGGCTCCAGAGTCGAGCAAGGACTTGGCCTGAGCGATCTGGTCGGCGGGTGACGACGACGACGTCACGCTCCGGATCCGGCTGTCGAAGGCTGACTGCGCGGCCTGCATCTGCTCAGCCTGGCGGGCGCCCATGCCCTTCCCGCGCACGATCAGGTACAGCAGGATCCCGAGGAACGGCAGCACGATCAGGAAGATCACCCACAGGGCCTTGACCCCGCCCCCGGTCTCGGAGTCGCGGAAGAGGTCCCCGAAGATGGCGATCAGGAGCCAGAACCAGATGATGAAGAGGAAGAAATAGAGCATCCAGAGCAGAATGTCGCCGCTCCCGAACGTCGCAGAAACATCCATGGCGGTCTCCTTCGTCGTGATGTGACCGTTCGAGCGTGTGCCCGGGCAGGTCTCTAGAGCCCCGGTCGGGGCGTCGGTGCGATGGTGCGTCGCCCCGCCATGCCTCGGGATCACCCTCGGCACGGATCACCCGGGTGAGCGTGTCCTGGATGACACGTCGGTCCACGTGCCGTCGTGGGGCTAGGGTGCGAATCACGCGACCCTGGGGAGAGTTCGTGACGCACGACATCAGCTCGGATCGGGCGCACCGGCTCAGGCCGACGGCGGAGCAGGGCGTGGTCCGGGCGAAGCTGGTGCCACCGCGCCTCCCGCGTGGTGCCGTGAGCCGTCCGAGCCTCCTCGACACGCTGCGCGCCGGCCGAGACAAGAGCCTCACGCTGGTCTCCGCACCGGCCGGCTTCGGCAAGACGACCCTGCTGGCCGAGTGGGAGCAGACCGATCTCCTCGCCCGGTTCGCGTGGGTGTCGCTGGACGCCGGGGACTGCGACCCGGAACGGTTCTGGCGCCACGTCGCGGCGGCGCTGTCCGGTGTGGAGCCGGGCGTCACGGATGCCACGGTGGACGCGATGCGTGCACGACCGCGCGGGATCGGTGACCTCGCGCTGCCCCGGCTGTTCGACGCGCTGGCCGGAGGCGCCGACGACGTGGTGCTCGTCCTGGACGACTACCACCGCGCGGAGACGCCGGAGATCAGCGCGCTGCTCGCCGAGTTCCTGCGCTACCGCCCCGAGCGCGTCCAGGTGGTGGTCTCGACCCGGTCGGACCCGGCCCTCGGCGTGGCGCGGTTGCGCGCCGGCGGGGAGCTGGTCGAGGTGCGGGCGGACGCCTTGCGGTTCGACCACGCCGAGGTGGCGAGCTTCTTCGACGGCATCGGTCTGCCGCGACTGACACCGACCGAGGGGCACCAGCTGGCAGAACGCACCGGTGGCTGGCCCGCCCCGCTGCGGCTCGCGTCCCTGCTCATGCCGGAGCACGGGCGCGCCGCGTTCATCGAGCAGTTCACCGGAGCGAGCCGGCACGTCGTCGACTACCTCGCGCAGGACGTGCTCGACCTGCTCGACCCGGCCACCCGAGACTTCCTGCTCCGGGTCTCGATCCTCGGTCGTCTCAACGGCTCGTTGTGCGACGCGGTCGCCGGGACCACGGGCTCCGGCGCGCTGCTGGCCGACCTCGAGCGGGCGAACCTGTTCATCTCGGTGGCGAGCGCGGGGGAGTGGTACCAGCCTCACCAGCTGTTCACGGAAGCGTTGCGGGTCGAGCTGACCAGGACGCAGCCGACCCTGGTGCCGGTGCTGCACGCCCGGGCGGCCGGATGGTTCGAGGAGGCCGGTGACACCGAGTCCGCGACCGACCACGCGATCGCGGCGCACGACGTGCGCATCGCGTCCCGACTGGTGGCGGGGCAGGTCCAGCCGATGTCCGCGAGCGGGCGCACGGCGAACATCCGGCGCTGGCTCGCGGCGCTCTCGTGGCCCGAGGCGCTGCGGGACCCGGAGCTCGCGTTCGCCCGGGCGGTGGCGGCGAGCCTGGCGAACCAGCTCGACGAGGCGGCGGAGTGGCTCGACGTCGCGCGCACCGGCGATCCCGACACCGTGGACGCGGGCGGGCTCCGGTTGGGGTTCCGGGTCGACCTCCTGGACAGCGCGATGGGCGTCAACGACGTGGGGCGCGCCCTCGAGGTGGCGCAGCGCGTGGTCCTCGGTGCGCCGAGCTCGCGATGGCACGGCATCGCGCTGGCGTGCCTGGGGCAGGCGCAATACCTGGCAGGACAGGGTGACGAGGCGGCTGCGACGCTGCGGGACGCTGTGGGGCAGATCTCTGACGCCACCCCGATCATGCTCGCGCTCGCCGTCGCGAACCTCGGGCTGGCGGAGTCGGCGACGGGCGTCGAGTCCCATGCCGACCCCTTGCTGGACCGCCTCACCGACGCGCTCCGTGCGGTCGGCGCCGACCGGTCGGTCCCCGCCGCCGTCCTGCTGCTCGCCCGAGGGGAACAGGCGCGCCGGCTGGGCGACCCGAAGGGCGCGCTGAGCGAGCTGCGCCGCGCGATCGACATCCTGGAGGACATGCCCCGCAGCGCGTGGCTCGCCAACGCGTTCCTGCTGCTCGCCGCCACCGAGCGCGTCGTCGGCCACGGACCCGCCGCGATCGAGGCCATCGACCGGGCACAGGAGATCCTCGACCGTCTCCCCGACCCGGGCGGGCTGGTCGTGCGTGCGGCATCGCTGCGTGCTGCGCTCACCGCACCCACGCGGCACGCGACCGAGTTCGGCGAGGAGCTGTCCGATCGGGAGGTCGTCGTGCTGCGGCTCGCCGCGGACGGGCTCCAGCAGCGCGAGATCGCCGAGCAGCTCTTCATCTCCTACAACACGGTGAAGTCGCACCTGAAGGCCGCCTACCGCAAGCTCGGCGTCGCGTCCCGCGACGCGGCTATCGTGCGGCTGCGGGACCTGGAGATCACGTCTCCGCCCGACTGAGAGCCCGACCGACCACCCGGGTGAGCAGTCGGGCGGGTGGTCCGTGACCGGCCCCGGGGTGCGCACGATGTCCGCATGATCCTCTGCACGATCGTCGTCGCCGGTGAGCTCGACGCCCGGTTCGGCGACGCCGTGGAGGGCATGACGCTGACGGCGGCGGACGGGCGGACCGAGCTCGTCGGGACCCTCACCGACCAGGCTCAGGTCCAGGGCGTCCTGCACCAGCTCTTCGACCTCGGGCTCGAGGTCGTGTCGTTCTCGACGACGACAGGCGAGCCTGCCGATCCCCGAGGGAGTCACGGGCGCGGGTGAGGGCCGCCGGACCATCGGGATGGCTCGGCGCTGAACAGGTGCCGGACAGGTCAGGCCGTCGTCCGCACCACCGTCAGGTCCGGTCCGGGGTACACGAGCGACTCGTGCCCGTCGTCGAACCGCACGAGGTACGGCCCGTCCGGTCCTCGAGCCTCGACCACCGTGCCACCGCGATCCGCCGTCCCGACCGTCCGGCCATGGATGACGACCTTGTCACCGATCTCTGCGTGCATCGTCGCTCACCTCGACGCCAGGCTATGCCGGGTCCGGCCGGACCGCACCGCCCGCGGACGCGCGGCCGGACACCGTCAGTGCCCGTGCACCCGGCGCATCTCGTCGGCGAGGGCGGGGTTGGTGGGCTCGAGGTGGGCGATCACGTCCTGGGCGACGGTGGGCGGCTTGTTCTGGCTGAGCTTGGCGCGGGCGTCGAACCGCGTGACGCGCAGGCGGAGCCCGACGGTTCCCTTGGCGATGCGGCGGGTGCCTTCCTCGTCCTCGTCGAGGCTGCGACCGCCGGGCCGGTCGTGCTCGAAGTAGTCGGTGAGGCGCGCGAGCACCGCGTAGTTCTCGTCGTCGCTGAGGATCTCGGGCGTGCCGTAGAGGTGTGCCGTGACGTGGTTCCAGGTCGGGACCAGCTCGCCCGGCGGGTACCAGCTCGGGGAGACGTAGTCGTGCGGCCCCTGGACGATCACGAGGATCTCGTGCCGGCCGAGCTCGTGCAGCGTCTCGTCGGGGCGGCCGACATGGCTCACGAGCGTGATGCCGTCGCCGTCCTCGACCATCACCGGGTAGTGCGACGCGACGAGCCCGGTCGATGCCGGGGAGACGAACGTCGCCCACGGGTGCTGGCGGACGAGTCGCTTGACCTCCTCCGGGTCGGTCATGAGGAACGAGGGGGTGTGGCGCATCAGCGATCTCCTGTCGTCAGGGCATCCGCGGTAGTCACGGCGACCCGCCGCGACCAGTATGGAGTCGTCGGTTTCCGAGCGATGAGAGGCCAGCACCATGAGCGTGTACCGAGTGATCGACGTCATCGGGACGAGCACGTCGTCCTGGGAGGCGGCCGCGGCCGAGGCGATCAGCACGGCCGGGGGGTCGTTGCACGACCTCCGCGTGGCCGAGGTGACCAAGCAGGACGTCGTCGTCGGTGAGAGCGGGGAGCTGCTGTACCGCACCCGGATCCAGCTCTCGTTCAAGTACAAGCCCGAGTAGGACGACCGGCTACACGTAGTCCTGTCGGCGTAGCCAGCGCATCGCCGCCGCCCCCCAGATCGGGGGCAGGTAGAACGTGACGAGCCGGAACGTGATGGCCGTCGAGACGGCGATCGCGCTGGGTACGCCGATGGCCTGCAGGCCGACCGTGAAGCCCGCCTCGGCGACCCCCATGCCTCCGGGAACGGGCATCAGGCCGGCGAACAGGGCCACCGCGGTGTTGATGAGGATCAGCTGCGAGAAGTGCGCGGTCTGCCCGAACGCCTGCAGGCACAGGGCCAGGACCCCGGCCTGGAGCAGCTGCGCACCGAGGTTCCCGCCGAGGATCGCGGACACCTTCGCCGGCTTGCGCAGGACGCCGAGCGCGGAGTGCGCCGAACGCGCCTGCTCGGCGATCACCGCACGGATGCGCGGGATCCGTGCGGTGACGCGGTGGCGCAGCCGAGGGACGGCCAGCGTGACCACCGCCGCGAGGACGAGGACGGCGATCAGTACCAGCACGAGCGAGGGGCTCGTCGAGCCCGACTCGTCCGTGCTGGACCCCGTCGCGAGGCTCGAGGTGAAGCCCGGCAGGCCGCTGACGAGGACCAGCAGGATCAGGCCGACCTGCACGACGAACCCCATGACGCTGTCGATGACGCCGAACGACAGAGCCGTCCCGGCCGGGATCCCGAACTTCTGGAAGAAGCGGATCTCGAGCGCGAGCCGGGCAGCCGTCGCGGGGAGCACCAACGAGATGAACTGGATCGAGTACTGCAGCATCAGGACCGGGACGTACCGCAACCGCGCGAGCGCCGCGCCCAGGGTGGCACCGGCGAGCGACATCTGGATGACCGGAGAGAGCAGGAGCGCGGCCGCGAGCCAGACCCAGTCCGCGGACGCGAGCGCGGAGACGACGCTGGCGAGGTCGACGCCCGCCAGCAGCGTGACGACCACGTAGACGAGCAGCGCGGACAGCAGCAGGGTGCCGATCGACCGCGGGGTCACCCGTCGCAGGCGCTCCAGGGGCGGTTCCTCGACACCCGCGGCGTCGACGGCTGCCGAGCGCAGCTCGTCGAGCGTCCAGGTCCCTGCGCGGACGTCGGCGCGCGTCCCGCGGCCGAGAGCGGCCGACTGCAGGTAGGGCAGCACGTCGGCGAGGCCGTCGGCTCCGAGGGCGGTCACCGCGGCGGCGAGCGCGCGGTCGGGACCGACGACGACGGCGGTGCAGACGAGGAGCCGGGCCTGGTCGGTGCGGACGTCGCCCTCGTCGGTCGCCCGTCCGGCGGCGTCGAAGTCGGCCAGCGCGGGGGTGCCGTCGGTGCGGACGACGACGTGGCTGCTGTCGATGCGACCGTGGGCGATCCCGGCGTCGTTCAGGGTGACGACGGCCCGCCACATGCCGGCGAGCAGCTCGTCGTCCACCGCGTCGGCATCGAGCTCGCGCAGCGACGCGCGCGGGCTGCTGGTCACCAGCAGGGCGTCACCCTGGTCCGCGACACCGACCGCGACGACGTCGAGCGTCGGCACGCCCGCCTCCGAGGCCAGCAGCGTGAAGAGGGCCTCGTGCTCGACGCGGGAGCGTCGCGTGCCCCAGATGTGGGCGCGCTCGCCGCGGCGCGTCACGGCTGTCCAGAGCGATCCGACGAGCTGGCTGTCCCACGCGTCGCGCCCGTAGACCGTGACCTGCAGCCGGTCGCCCTGGTCCGCGCGGGCGACGAGCAGGTTCACGGCGGTCGGGTCGGGGGACGCCGACACCTGGGTCGTCGGCACCCCGAGCTCGGCGAGTGCCTCCTGCACCTGGGCGTCGGTCAGGCGCCCCTGCGGTGACCCCAGGACCAGATGGGTGATGGCTGCGGCCGCGATCCCGACGGCGATGGCGGCGCTCGCCCCGAGGAGGTTCGTCGTGTTCAGGCCGATCGCCGCCAGGGCACCCAGGCCGATGACGATGCGGCTCGCGTAGCGCCACGGTCGGGCGAGGTGCGGCGACGCCGTGACGACGATGGCCGTGAGGACGGCGACCCGGCTGGCGACGTAGACCGCCGGAGGGCCCGACGACACGAGCCCCTGGACGATCGCGGACGGGTGGGTCCCCGCCAGGGCGCCGACACCGATCGACGCACCGAAGGCCAGGGCAGCGGCGGTCACCTGGTCGACGAGGAGCCGGCGCCGCCCTCGGCTCGCCGCGGCGAGCAGGACGACCCCGATCGCCCACAGCGTCATGACGGCGTAGACGACGCTCCAGAGCCAGCCGAACAGCGGCTGCATCCACGCGAGGAAGGTGGCGAGCGCGGCGTCCGCGCCGGTCGGTCCCGGCGCTGCCAGCGCGAGGACCCCGAGCGCAAGGACCGAGACGGCGAGCAGCAGGATGTCCGTCGGCCGCCGGAGGCGGGGGGCGCCCGCCGCGGACGACCAGACGCGGACGAATCCGTCCCCTCGCCTGCGCGTCCGTTCCGCTCGGGCGGCCATCGAGCCTCCTGGGGCACAGAGATGAGGTGGGAGCTGGCGCCTACCGGAGGTCACAAGCGTGCAAACCCGCGCAGAGCCTACCGCGGCCCTGACCAGCGGGTTCGTGACTCGCCGACGAATCGCCGAGGGCAGGTCCGGCCTGGCTCGCACGACTGCGAGGGCGGTCCTACCGTGGTGAGGTCAACCGACCTCCCCTCGTCGACATCGACGGCCGGACACACGACCTCGGTCGCCGAGATCGGAACACCCATGGCGCGCACGTACGTAGTCGGGTACTTCGTCGGAAGCCTCTCGTCCACCTCCATCAACCGGATCCTGTCCAAGGCGCTGATCGCGCTCGCTCCCGAGGACCTGGAGTTCGTCGAGCTGCCGATCGCGAACCTGCCCCTGTACAGCCCCGACTACGACGCCGACTTTCCGCCGGAGGCACGGGCGCTCAAGGAGGCGATCGCGGGCGTCGACGCGGTCCTGTTCGTCACCCCGGAGTACAACCGGTCCATCCCGGGAGCGCTGAAGAACGCCATCGACTGGGCGTCGCGACCCTGGGGGCAGAACTCGTTCGACCACATGCCGGCCGCCGTGATCGGTGCGTCCATCGGGGCGATCGGCACCGCGGTGGGCCAGCAGAGCCTGCGCGCGGTCCTCAGCTTCTGCAACGCGCGGCAGATGACCTCGCCCGAGGCCTACATCCACTACTCGACCGACGTGTTCGACCCCGACGGTGGGGTCAGGAACGAGGACACCGCCGAGTTCCTGACGGCGTACATGCAGGAGTTCCACGACCACCTGGTGCGCGTCCTGACGGTCCTGCCACGGGCGACGAGTCTCTAGCCCAGGCGCTCCGGCGCTAGCTCCTCGACGCGCGGGCCGTGGGGATCGGCGGTAGGACTGTGCGTGGTACACCAGCCGGCGAAGACGGGGCCGGCGATGGGGACGATCCTCATGAGGGGACCCACCGATGCCGACCGCCTTGACCGGAACCACCCCACCCGCCCGCCCTGACCCGACCCGAGGACGGGTGGTCGTCACGGGCGGTGCGGGCTTCCTCGGGAGCCACCTGTGCACGGAGCTCCTCGACCGCGGCGCCGAGGTCGTCTGCCTGGACAGCTTCCTCACCGGCGCGCCCTCGAACGTCGCCCACCTGATGGACCGGCGTGCCTTCCGGCTCACCCGGTGCGACGTCACCGACTTCGTGCACGTGCCCGGACCCGTGGACCTGGTGCTGCACTTCGCGTCCCCGGCGTCTCCGGTGGACTACCTGCAGCTGCCCATCGAGACGCTCAAGGTCGGCTCCATCGGCACCGGGCACGCGCTCGGACTGGCCAAGGACAAGGGCGCACGGTTCGTGCTGGCCTCGACCTCCGAGGTGTACGGCGACCCGCAGGTGCACCCGCAGACCGAGGACTACTGGGGCCACGTCAACCCCGTCGGGCCCCGGGGGGTCTACGACGAGGCGAAGCGGTACGGAGAGGCGCTGACGACGGCGTACCGCGCGACGCACGGCGTGGACACGGCGATCGTGCGGATCTTCAACACCTACGGTCCGCGCATGCGTCCGCGGGACGGGCGTGCCATCCCCACGTTCATCCGCCAGGCGCTGGCCGGTGAGCCGGTCACGGTGGCCGGCGACGGCAGCCAGACGAGGTCGGTCTGCTACGTGGACGACCTCGTGCGGGGCATCCTCGCGCTCGCCGCGCACGGGCACACCGGACCGATGAACATCGGCAACCCGAGAGAGCTCACCGTGCGCCAGATCGCGGAGGACGTGCTGGCCGCCACCGGGTCCCGAGCGGGCCTCACCTTCGTGGACCGACCGGTCGACGACCCTGAGGTGCGTCGTCCCGACACCAGCTTGGCGCGCCGCGAGCTGGGATGGGCTCCGGAGGTCGCGTGGGAGGACGGTCTGGCCCGGACGGTCCGGTGGTTCGAGCAGGCGCTGAGCGCCTCAGCCTGACCGCACGAGCAGCGCGTCCGCGGCGGCGAGGACCTCGCCGGCGCCGATCTCCTCCAGCGCGCTGTCGATCACGGTGCCGTGCGGGTCGCCGTCTGGCGTTCCGTCCCCGTGCCACAGGACCGTGTGCAGGTCGGGGTCGATCGCGGGACCCCACCAGCGCGGCGGGACCGGCCCGAACAGCAGCACCGAGGGTGTGCCGGTCGCGGTGGCCAGGTGCGCGACGCCCGTGTCGCCGCAGAGGAGCAGCCTCGCCCGGGCCACGCGTCGAGCGAGTTCCGGGAGGGACAGGGGACCGGCGAGGTCGACGGCGGGGCCGGCGAGGGCGCGGACCCGTGCGCACAGGTCCGCCTCGTCCGGGCCGCCCGTCAGGGTCACGGGTGCGCCGCGCGCGGCGAGAGCCCGGGCCACGGCCGCCCACCGGTCGGGCGGCCAGCGACGTGCCGCTGCGGCGGCGCCCGGGTGGAGCAGCACCTCGTCCGACCGCCCGTCCGCCGTCACGTCGACCCGCAGGTCCTCTCGGTCGCAGTCGCAGCCCGCGGAGCGGACCAGGCGGCACCAGCGGTCCACCTCGTGCTCGTCGGCACGCCACGCCGGACCGGTGGTTTCCGCCGTGGCGAAGGCCACGAGACGAGCGGGGCGGGTGGCGCGCAGCAGCTCGTGGCTCCGGGGCCCCTTCCCGTGCAGGTTGACCGCGACGTGCCCCGCACGGTCCCACCCGAGCGGTTCGTCGAGGCCGACCGTGGGGACGACCTCGTCGACGATCCCGATGCCCTGGAGCCAGCGTCCGACGGTCTCGGGCGCGGCCAACCACAGCCGCCGGTCGGGCCACGCGCGCCGCATGCCGCGCAGGGGCGCGATGCCGGTCACCGCGTCGCCGAGCCCGAGCGCCCTCAGGACCAGCACGTCGCCGCCGGACCCGGGAGAGCCGCTCACGGCCAGCTGCTCTCCCCGGACGACATGACCAGCATCTCCCGGATCTCGGAACCCACCGGCTGGGTCAGTGCCGTCAGCACGGCACCGGCCGTGGCGGCCGGGTCGTTGAGCTGGGCGTCCGGGCCAGGCCGGTACTGCTCGCTGCGCCCGTCGAAGAACGCCGTCTGCATGCCGCCGGGGATGAGCAGCGTCACCCCCACGCGGCCGGCCAGCTCGGCAGCGAGGGCGTGCGTGAACCCCCGGACCGCGAACTTGGACGCGCAGTACGCCGTGGCGTCGCTCATCCCGCGCAGCGCGAGGGTCGAGGCCACCGTCACGACCGTGCCGTGCGTGTGCACCAGGTGCGGCAGGCACGCGCGCACCACGGCCACGGTGCCGAAGAGGTTGACGCGGACGACGCGTTCCCAGGTCTCGGTGTCGATCTGGTCCAGCGGCCCGCACGCGTCCGTCCCCGCCGCGGTCACGAGCCCCGACGGCGCGCCGACCTGGTCGACGAGCTCCTCGACGGCGCGCGCGGCTGCAGCGGAGTCCGACAGGTCGACCAGGACGTGCGCCACGCCGTCGCGGGGTGGCACCCGGTCGAGGACGGCGGGGGTCCCGCCCGCCGCGGCGACGGCCTCGACGACCGCGGCGCCGAGGCCGCTCGCGCCCCCGGTGACGATCACCGTGCCGACGGCGCGAGGTGCGGCAGGGGAGAGCTCTCGTCCGGTCAACGTGTCGGTCATTCGGCCTCCTCGTGCGCAGTCGTCCGGGTGCGTCCCGTCCGTTCGATGATGGACGACGTGGAACGACCGTCCAGGTAGGGCAGCAGCACGACGCGGCCGCCCGCGGACCGCACGACGTCGGTCTCGGGTAGCGGCCGTCCGCCGTAGTCGCCGCCCTTCGCCCACACGTCCGGCCGGAGCGCCTCCAGGACCTCGCGCGGGTCGTCCTCGTCGAACACCACGACGGCATCCACGCAGTCGAGGGCCTCGAGCACGCGCGCCCGGTCCGCGGCGCCCACCACCGGCCGACCCGCGCCCTTCAGGCGGCGCACGGAGTCGTCGGAGTTCATCACCACGACGAGCGCGTCGCCGAGCCGACGAGCAGCCTGGAGCGTCGCGACGTGGCCCGCGTGCACGATGTCGAAGCATCCACCGGTGGCCACCAGCGTCCGACCGCCGAGGCGCAGGCGCGTCGCGAGCGCGGCGACGTCCTCGTCCTGGGCGACCTCGACCCTCCCCTCGGGCGGCGTGCTGCGGCGGTGCGTCCGGAACGACTCGGCGCCGCCCGCGGCCACCCACGCGGACGCGGCGGCGACGGCGGTGCCGACGGCGGCGGAGACGAGTGCGCCCCGCGCGAGGGACACCGTCGCCGAGGCGGCGAACCGGTCGCCCGCGCCGCACGTGTCCCCACCGTGTGCCGGGATCGCCGGCACGAAGAGCGGCTCGTCGCCGGTCGTCGCCACGAAGGCGCCCCGGTCGCCCACCGTCACGGCCACCGCTCGCGCGCCCCAGGCCGATCTCAGGTCCTGGGCGAGCTCGTCGGGAGACGCGATGCCCGGTGCAACGTGCCGGGCCTCGGCCAGGTTGGGGGTCACCAGCGCGACCCGGGGGACCGGCGAGCCGCCGCGCGGGTGCGGGTCCCACACGACCGGGCACCGACCCGCGGCCTCCGCGATCAGCGCCCGCAGCCGCGGGTCACGGGTGACGCCGGCGCCGTAGTCGGAGACGAGGACGGCGTCGGCCGTCGCCAGGGCGGCGCGGACACGGTCCTCGGGCACTGCGGTGGGCGATCCTGGCCCTCCGTCGTCGATGCGCACGAGCGAGTGGCCGTCGCTGCGGACCCGGACCTTGCGCCTGGTCGGGCCGTCGTGGCCGAGTGCCAGGACCTCGACGTCCGACCGCAGGCCCGCCACCAGCGACCTGCCGTCCTGGTCGTGCGCGACCGGGGTGACCAGGGTGACGCGTGCGCCGTCCGCCGCGCAGAGGAGCGCGGCAAGCCCGGCGCCACCGGGGGAGTCGTCCACGGCGGTCACGTCGAGGACCGGTGCGGGCGCGTCCGGGCAGAGCCGGTCGGTCCGACCCGTGACGTCCCGGTCGAGCACCATGTCGCCGACCACCACCACGTGGGGGCGGCCGTCGGGGCTCGCGTCGTCCGTCGGCTCGCTCTGCCCACGGGGCTCGGCGTGATGCATCCGGTCGAGGTGTGCGTCCACGGCGGCGCACAGGGCGTGCACGAGGACCAGGTGCACGGCCTGCACGCTCGCCGTCGAGCCGGCCGGGACGCACACGGCCGCGTCGCAGGCCTCCGCCAGCGGGTTCGGGCCCGGGCCGGTGAGTGCCCAGACCTGCATCCCGAGGTCACGCCCGCGCTCGGCGGCCCGCAGCACGTTCGGGCTGCGTCCGGACGTCGACAGCAGGACCAGGACGTCACCGGCGCGCCCGTGCGCCTCGACCTGCCGCGCGAACATCTCGTCGGCGCCGTAGTCGTTGACGATGGCGGTGAGGCTCGAGGTCTCCGCGCACAGGGCGATCGCGGAGTAGGGGCGGCGCTCGGCGACGAACCGCCCGACCAGCTCGGCGGTGAGGTGCTGGGCCTCCGCCGCGCTCCCGCCGTTCCCCGCGGCGAGCAGCCTCCCGCCGGCGACGAACCGCTCGGCCAGCAGCCGGCCCCACTCCTCGACCGTCGCCGCCTGGTCTTCGACCCCGGCGAGCGAGCCCGCCAGCTCCGCGAGGTGCTCCTCGAGCCATCCGGCGCCGGTCATCCTGCCGCCACCTGCGTCAGGACGGCCTGGCGGGCCATCGTGCGGTAGACCAGCTCGGTCTGGGCGGCGACACGGTCCCACCCGTAGCGCGCCACCGCGCGCCGGCGTGCTGCCTGGCCGAACGCCGCGCGGCGGTCGGGGTCGTCGAGCAGCGACCGCAGCGCCGACACCAGCGATGCAGGGTCGCGCGGCGGGACGAGCAGCCCCGTCCGTCCGTCCTGCACGGTGTCGAGCAGGCCACCGACCGCCGAGCCGACGACCGGGACACCGCACGCGGCGGCCTCGATGGGCACGATCCCGAACGGCTCGTACCAGGGCGTCGCGACCACGACGTCGGCCGAGCGGACGAGGGTCGGCAGATCGTGATGGTCCACCCTCCCGACCAGGCGGACCCGGTCCTGAACGCCGTGGAACGATGCCAGGGCGAGCAGTCGTCGCGCCTCGACGTCGGCGTCCAGCTGGTCGGCCGACGGTCCCCCCGCGACGACGAGCTCCACGTCGGGCAGCCCGGTGAGCGCGTCGATCACGGTCTCGATCCCTTTGCGCTCCACCAACCGCCCGATGCACAGGATGCGGTGGCGCGCGGTCCGGGGAAGGCCCGGCGCCTCGCCGCGCGGGCCGGGCCGGAAGTGCTCGACGTCGACACCGCAGGGCACGACGCGGATCCGGTCCGCCGGGACACCGAGCCGCACGAGCTCCGAGACCTCGTCCGAGCAGGTGGCCACGACGACGTCGACGTGCCGGCCGACCGAGCGCTCGATGGCGATCCGGCCGGGCGGGCTCGTGTCCTTGTCGCCCTGGTGCCGGCGCTTGACCGAGCCCAGCGCGTGAAAGGTCAGCGCGACCGGGACGCCCGTGACGGCACGCGCCTGCAGGGCGGCCATCCCCGACATCCAGAAGTGCGCGTGCGCGACGTCCGGGGCCCGCTCGCCGCTCCACGACTGGGCGAGCACGTCCCCGAACGCCGACATGTACGGCAGCAGGTCGTCCTTGGGGACCTGCCGCGGCGGCCCAGCAGGGACGTGCACGACCGTGACGCCCGGCACCAGCTCGACGCACTCGGGCTGGCGGCGATCGTCGCGCCGCGTGTACACGTCGACCTGGTGACCTGCTCGGGCCAGCGCGGCCCCGAGCGCGGCGACGTGGACGTTCTGGCCACCCGCGTCGACGCCGCCGAGCGTGGCGAGCGGGCTTGCGTGCTCGGACACCATCGCGATCCTCATCGCGTCACCTCCTTGAGCAGGGACTGCCAGTCGGACAGGAACCGGTCGAGGCCGAAGTCGCGCAGCGCGTGCTCGCGCGCCGCGCGACCGACGGCCCGGGCCTCCTCGGGGTCGTGCAGCCACCGGCGCCCTGCCTCGACGAGCCGGTCGGGCCGAGCACTGACCACGCCGGCGTCCGCGGGCACCGCCTGCGGGACGGCGGTGGCCGCGACGGCGAGCACCGGCATGCCGAGGGTCATGGCCTCGATCAGCGCGAGCCCGAGGCTGGTCCAGCGGAAGGGGTGCAGGTAGGCCCGGGCACCGGCGAGCTGCTCGTGCAGCTGCTGCTGCGGCACGTCGTCGTGCAGGTACGGTGCCAGGGCGGCGTCATGCTCCGCGAGCGCGGTGACGCCCATGCCGTAGACCTCGACCGGCACGCGTGCGGCCACCGTGAGCAGCACGTCCGTCCCGGCCACCCGCCAGCGGCGCACCGGCTCGTTCACGGCGGCCGCGATCCGCGCACGCTCCCCGGTGTACCGGTAGCCGGGGTCGGGGATGCCGTGGTCGATCACCGTCGTCGGGGTGCGGCCGGTGTCCCACATCAGGGCGTTGAAGTCGGAGACGTGGGCGACCACGATGTCCGACCGGTCGGCCAGGAGGTGACGGGTCGTCGCCGCGGGACCGGCCGGCGTGTTGTGCTCCACGTACACGGCCCGCACGTCGACGCCCGGTCGCCGACCGGTCCACCGTTCGACGAGCTCGAGCTCGCCGGGCCGCTGGAGCACGACGACGTCGATCTCCTCGTCGTGCAGGTCCGCCAGGGCCACCTCACGGGCCGACGCCGGCCAGTCCCAGGTCCGCGCGCGACCGAGGCCGTTCCGCGACCGGGTGGCGTCCACCGGCACGAGGTACTCGTCGGGGCCCTGCACGAACGAGGTCATCCAGGAGCCGTGCACGTGCCAGACGAGGATCCTCATGCGACCACCTCGTCCCGGGACGCGCGGGCGAGGGCGTCGACCGCCGCCACGACCTGCGCGGTCGTCACCGACGTCAGGCACGGGTGGCCGGCGACGGGGCACAGGCGTGCCCGGGTGCCGGCGCACGCGGCGGCCTGGTCTCCGAGCAGCACGTGCGGCACGCCGAACGGCGCCCAGCGGTCGGCCGGCACGACGGGCGAGAACAGCGACACGACCGGCGTGCCGACCGCCGCCGCGAGGTGCGCCGGTCCGGTGTTCCCGACGACGACCACGTCCGCGCCCGCGAGCACCCCGGCGAGCTCCGCGAAGCTGGTCCGGCCTGCCAGATCGAGGGCGTCGGGCGAGCCGCCGGCGACGCGCGCCGTCGCAGGTGCGTCCGACGGGCCGCCCGTGACGACCACCGCCCAGCCGGCGTCGGCCAGGCCACCGACGATCTCCCGTGCCTGGTCCGGGCTCGGCGCTCGTGCCGGCACGGACGCCGACGGGTGCACGACGACGTACCGCGACCGCGGCACGAGGTGGCTGACGTCCGGCAGCGGCTGCCGGACGGCCGGGCGACCGTCGTCCCCGGGTGGCAGAGAGCCCCCGGCCGCGAGCGCGAGACCGATCGCGGCGTCGACCTCGTGCAGACCGTCCGCGCGGCGGTGCCGGACGTCGAGGAGCGTGCCGGGGTAGTCCTCGCTCGTGGCGGCGATCCACGGCACGCCGGCCAGGCGCAGGACGAGCGCCGTCGGCAGGGGGCTCTGGTGGAACGACGTGAACACGACCGCACGGTCGTACTGCGCAGAGCTCAGCCGCTGCACCAGCTCGAGCACGGCCTCGGCGTCGACGGGCGCGGGGGACAGGCCGCTCCACGGAGCGTCGAAGAGCAGGGTCGAGCGGACCCCCGGGAGCAGGTCGGCGGCCTGACGTCCGGCGGGGGAGACCAGCAGGTCGACCTCCCCGAGCCGGCCCAGGGCACGCACGGCGGGACCCGTCAGGAGCACGTCGCCGTCCGAGTCGAGGCGGACCGCCAGGATGCCGCTCATCTCGCACCCGTCGCGGCCGGCACCACCAGGGAGATCGCCTCGCGTAGGTCGGCGGCAACCAGCTCGGCGGCCCGGACCTCCTCGGGACGCGTCGCCTCGGTGGGCACCAGCACCGCCCGTGCGCCGGCTGCGAGCGCGGCGTCCACGTCGGCACCGATGTCGCCCACCACGGCGCACTCCCACGGTGCCACCCCGAGCTCGTACGCCGCGCGCAGGACCATCCCGGCGGCCGGCTTGCGGCACGGGCAGGCGGACTCGGGTCCGTGCGGGCACACCTGGACGGTGTCGAACGGCCCGAGCAGCTCTGCCACCCGATCGTTCACGGCGTCGACCTGGGCGCGGCTGAGGAGGCCGCGCGCGACGCCCGACTGGTTGGTCACGAGCCCCACCGCCACGTTCGCCTCGCGGAGCGCCAGGAGCGACTCGCCCGCGCCGGGAATCGGGTCGACGCGGCTGGGGTCGCCGTTGTACGGGACGTCACGGATGAGGGTCCCGTCGCGGTCGAAGAGCACCGCCCGGGGCGCGGGGCGCCAGGGTGCGGCCTGCCGGTGGGCGGCGGTCCCGCGGATCCGGTGCCCGACGGCGGCGAACGGGATCACGGCGCTCGTCCACGCCATCCGGCGCCACTCGGCTGCGGCGCCGGGCTCGCCTGGCCGCGGCCCGGGGGCGATGCGGCGTCCGGCGAAGTCCGCGGTCAGCAGCGCCCACGCCCCGAGCGCCGCCGTCGTCGTGCGGGGGCGTCCGGCGACGGCGGCCACGACGCCCACGGTTGCGGCGGCGACCGTGGCGACGTGCCAGCGGAACCGGCCCCGACCGGTGCCGGCGAGCGTGCGCCAGGCCGGTCCGTGCAGAGCGCGCATCAGGGCGTCGTCGGCCGCCCCGGCCTGCACGCGGACGCTCACCCGGTCGTCGGCGGGGCGGACCGGGTGGTGCGTCGTCCGGGTGCCGCGCACGAGTCGCCAGCCCGCCTGCCGGAGCCGCAGCGCCAGGTCGGCGTCCTCCCGGTAGGCGCGCGGGAAGCGCTCGTCGAACCCCCGCACCTGCTCCAGGGATGAACGACGGAAGGCCATGTCGGCAGTCGCCCAGCGGGCGCCCTCGAGCCCGGCGGTGCTGCGCTCCCAGTCCGTCGGCCGGCGACCCGGCGGCAGGGGGACGTGGAGGCGTGCCTGTGTCCCGGCGACGTCCGGCGCCGCCGCGTCCAGGTCACGGGCCAGTGCCGGTGCCCAGCGGGCCGGCAGCACGACGTCGTCGTCGAGGAACGCGACCCACGGCGTGGTCGTCGAGCGCCAGCCGGCGTTGCGCGCAGCCGCGGGTCCGCGGCCACCCGTCCGTACGACGCGGCTGGGCCAGGGCAGCTCCGGCAGGACCAGGGGGAGCGTCGCCGAGAAGGGACGGTCGTCGCACACGATGACGGCAGAGGGCTGCGTCCCGGCTGCTGCCCAGTCCTGCTCGACCAGGCTCGTGAGGAGGACGTCGAGCGACGGCCGGCCCACCGTGGGCACGACGACGGACCAGGAGAAGGGCTCGGTCATGCCGTCGCCGCCCCGAACAGCTCTGCGCGGCGCACCAGGTGCGGGCCGAGCACGAGCAGGTCGACGGGCGCCGAGCCGAAGAGCTCGAGCGCGTCCCGGGGGTCGTCGACCATCGGCCGGCCGGCCGTGTTGAGGCTCGTGTTGATGACGACGGGCAGCCCGGTGCGCTCCCGGAAAGCCTCGATGGTGGCGCCAAGCCGCGGTTGCGTCGACGGGTCCACCGTCTGGATGCGCGCGGTCCCGTCGACGTGCACGGCGGCGGGGATCCGCTCGCGCCACTGCGGCGCCACCTGGTGCACGAACAGCATGTACGGGCTCGGCAGGGGGCCGCCGGAGAACAGCTCCTCGGCCTGGTCGAGCAGGACCATCGGCGCGACCGGCCGGAACTGCTCGCGGCCCTTCACGTCGTTCAGCCGCTCGAGGTTCTCGGCGTGCCCGGGGTGGGCCAGCAGGGACCGGTGCCCGAGCGCCCGCGGCCCGAACTCGCTGCGCCCGTCGAACCAGGCGACCACGCCGTTGTCGGCGAGGACGTCGGCCACCTCGCCTGCCAGGTCGGTCGGGCTGGTGAAGGGCACCGCCGCTGCGCGGAGCCAGTCAGCGAGGGCGTCGTCGCTCCATGCCCGCCCGAGCGCGGCGCCCGGCATCGGCTGCGGTGTGTCGCCCAGCTCGGCGGCGAGCTGCATCGCCGCCCCGAGCGCCGTCCCGGCGTCGCCGGACGCCGGCTGCACCCAGACCTCCTCGAACCCGCTCTCGCGCCAGATCCTCGAGTTCGCCACGCAGTTGAGCGCGATGCCGCCGGCCATCGTCAGGACGCGGTCGCCGGTCCGCTCGTGCAGCCACCGCGCCAGGTCGACGAGCACCTCCTCGAGCCTCGCCTGCACCGAGCAGGCGAGATCCGCGTGCTCGCCTCCCCATGTGCCGTCGTCGATCCGGCGCGGCGCCCAGCGCGTCCAGTCGGGCGCCTCGGCAACGAAGCCGCCGTCGTCCGTCGCGTAGATCAGCGAGCGCAGGTCCTCGAGGTACGCCGGGGTCCCGTAGGACGCGAGCGCCATGACCTTGTACTCGTCGCTCGACCGCAGGAAGCCCAGGTGCTCGGTCAGGGATTCGTAGACGAGCCCGAGCGAGCTGGGGAGCTCCTGCGTGGCGAAGATGTCCAGGCGACCGCCCGTGTAGCGTCCCGCGAGGTGCGAGGCGCGCTCGCCCCGCCCGTCGAGGACGAGCACGCTGCTCTCCTCGAAGGGGGACGCGAGCGCCGCCGACGCCGCGTGCGCCACGTGGTGCGGGACGTACCGCACGATCGACGGGTCGATGCCCGGCAGGGCGGTCGCCAGAAAGCTGGGGACACGCTCGGCGTACGTGGTCCGCAGGTGGTCCCACGGGTCGTCGAGCCCGAGGTCCTCGGCGTTCTTGGCGAGGGCCGGGTCCCACCCGTAGGCCACGGCATCGAGGTCCTGCGGGCGCAGCCCGGCCTCGTCCAGGCACCACCGCATCGACAGCTCGGGCAGCTCCCAGGCCGAGAACGGCACCGGTCGTTTGCCGTGCTTGCGGCGGCTGAACCGCTCTTCCTCGGCGGCAGCGACCACGTGGCCGTCGACGACGAGGGCGGCGGACGGATCGTGATAGATCGCGTTGATCCCCAGGACTCGCATGAGTGGCAGGCCTCTCACCGGTGGTCCAGAGTCGTGCGTGTTCTGCACACGATGAGGTGGTGCTCAGTTCCCGCGGCCCCCTGCCTCGCCCACTGTGGAGCACTTCTCCGAGAGCCGCACCTTGAACCGCTTCTCCGCCGACGAACGGAGCCGTCCCCATGACCCTCACCCCGACGCCTTCCAGCGTCGCCCCGCGCGACCGGGCTCCTCTGGAGCGACTGGCGGAGCACTACGTCGCGGGTCGGACGGTCCGCGCCGCGGGTGAGCGAACCGTGGAGCGACGAGACCCGCTCACCGGCGACGCTGCCCTCGTGCTCGTCCCGGGGACCCCCGGCGAGGTGGCGGAGGCCGTCGCGGCGGCTGACGCGGCCCGTGCGGACTGGCGACGCGCGGACCCCGCCACCCGGGCCGCCGCGCTGCACCGTGCCGCGTCCGCGGTGCGGGGCGCGGCCGAGCAGCTGGGCGGTGAGCTGTGCCGGAGTACCGGTCGGCTGCTGTCCCAGTCGACCGACTCGGCCCGCGTCGCCGCGGACCTGCTCGACGAGGCGGCTACCGCCGGGCTGGGCGCAGCCGGTCGCGTGCTGAGCGGGGCACCGGCGTCGCTGGACGTCGTGCGACGCGAACCGCACGGCGTGGTCGCCGTGATCACCCCCTGGAACGACCCGTACCCGGCAGCGGCGGGCCTGCTGGCCGCCGCCCTGATGACCGGCAACACCGTCGTGCACAAGCCGTCCGAGCGCAGCGCCGTCGCCGGGTGGCACCTGGCGCGTCTGGTCGCGGAGCAGCTTCCCGACGGCGTGCTGAACGTCGTCAACGGCGACGGCGAGACCGGCGAGGCACTCGTCGCGGACCGGCGTGTCGCGCTCGTGGCGCAGGTCGGCAGCAGCGCCACGGGCCGCCGGATCGCGGCCGCCGCCGGTGCGCGGGGCGCCCGGGTGATCCGCGAGAACGGCGGCAAGGACCCGGTGCTCGTCGACGCCGGGGTCGACCCCGCGTGGGCCGCGCGCCAGATCGCGACCGGCGCGTTCACCAACACCGGCCAGCTGTGCACGTCGGTGGAGCGGGTCTACCTGCACGACCGCGTCGCCGATGCGGTCCTCGAGGAGCTGGTCGCGCTGTGCGCCGCAATGCGCGTCGGCGACCCCGGCGACGAGGCGACCGACCTCGGCCCGCTCGTCGACGAGGCACAGCTGGCGGTCGTGGAACGGCACGTCGACGAGGCCGTCGCGGCGGGGGCCCGGGTGCTGACCGGAGGCCGCCGGCTCGACCGTGCGGGGTCGTTCTACCCACCGACGGTGCTCGACGGCTGCACGGCGACCATGGACGTCATGACCGAGGAGACGTTCGGGCCGGTCGCGGCGGTGACCCGCGTGCCGGACTTCGCGACCGGGCTGGAGCTGGCGGTGCAGGTCGCTACGGGCTGGCCGCCACGGTGCTCACGCCGAGCCTCGACAACGCTCTGCGCGCGGCTGATGAGCTGGAGGTGGGCACCGTGAAGGTGAACGCCGTGTTCGGCGGCGCTCCCGGCGGGTCAGCCGACCCGCGACGCGACAGCGGCGCGGGGGCGGGCTATGGGCCGGACCTGCTGGACGCGATGACCGTGCTCAAGACCGTGCACGTCGAAGGGGTCGGTTCGTCGGGCCCTTGACGTCGGGATCGTCGGCTTTCCGTCGCGAGACGGCTTCGGCAGACGGTCACGCTGAGACCCGGCGGGTCGACGCCGTCCCGGATGCGGAGGTGCCGGTCCTGATCGACAGTGGACACGCGGTCAAGGAGGTGCCGCTGGACCGATGGCGTCGACCATCGATCCTCAGTACGGCCCAGGAGGACTGCCATGACACGCACCGTTTCCGAGTTCATGACCGCGCACCCGACCGTGGTCGAGGTGACCGACAGCCTGCAGTCCGTCGCCCAGACGATGGCGACCCAGGACCTCGGCTCGCTCGTCGTGGCCGAGGGCGGCTCGGTGGTCGGCATCGTGACCGACCGCGACCTCGTCGTCCGTGGCCTGGCGGCGGGCATCGGTCTCGACGCACCCGTGGGCCAGCTCGCCACCGACGCCCTCGTCTCGGTCGGTCCGAACGACGACGTGGCCGAGGTCGTCCAGATCATGCGTGACAACGCGGTCCGACGGGTCCCCGTCCTCGACGGCGACACGGCGGTCGGCATCGTGACGATCGGCGACCTCGCCCAGGCGCTCGACTCCGACTCGGCGCTCGCCGACATCTCCGCCGCGCCCCCGAACGACTGAGTGGGTCAAACCCTGGTGCCGTCGCGGTCGACGAATCGCTGCGCAAGCTCCTCCGACCCCCGCGCGAGCAGCGTCACGTCGGCCCCGACGAGCACGAACGAGGCGCCGGCGGCGACGTACGAGCGCGCGAGGGCCGGGTCGAACGCGTTGACGCCGACGGGCTTGCCGGCAGCACGCACGGCGTCGAACGTGCGGTGCGCGTCCTGACGGTCCTGTCTCGGGCGACGGGTCTCTAGCCGACGCTCTCCAGCGCGAGCTCGACGACCTGGTACGGCTCCTGACCGGGCACGAGGTTGTGCATGGTGATCGTGGCGTCCTGCGGTCGGATGTGGATGTGCCAGCCCCAGTCCGGCCCCGACTCCGCCGGGTAGGAGCCTGTGAGCCGCAGCACGTCGTCCTGGCCGATGCCGCCGGAGAAGGTCATCCAGGTCGGGCCGGTGTGCCAGGAGTCCTGCCACACGCCGGACGCCGAGTCGGCGTCCCCGCCCACGAGGATGAGCCCGTCCTGCGGAGCGTCCCCGTCCGACCAGGTGTAGGCGATCGAAACGAATCGGACAGCGGTCACGGCGATCGCGGCCGTCGCGGTCGAGGCCTGGTAGTCGTCGGTGGGCATGAGACGGAGGCGGTTGGTGCCGTGCCACTGACCCCGCATCGGGCTGAGGTGGTCGACGACGCTCATACCTGACGGTACCGAGGCGGGCCGTCCGACCCCACCCCCGGTGGGTCGTGACGGCGGGGTGACGCCGGGTTGACGCACGGTCGGGAGTCTCGTCAGCGGCGGGGACGTACCGCGCGACGAAGGAGCACCCCATGACCATCACACCCACCTACCCCGGGGTCTACCTCACCGAGGTGCCGAGCGGGAACCGCACGATCACGGGTGTAGCGACCGCCATCGCGGCGTTCGTCGGTGTCGCGGCCCGTGGACCCGTCGACGCGCCCGCGCCCATCTCGAGCTTCGCCGAGTTCGAGCGAGTGTTCGGCGGTCTGTCGCGGGGCCGCGGCCTGGGCTACGCCGTCCGAGACTTCTACCTCAACGGCGGTGGTCCGGCGCTCATCGTCCGGGTCGTCGCCGGAGACGCCGCGGTGGCGACGTTCGACGTCGACGGCCTCGGGCTGGAGGCGAGCGGTCCGGGAGTCTGGGCCAACACGCTGCAGGTCGTCGTGTCCACCCTCCCTGCCGCGGAGGCGGCCGAGGTCGCGGACGCCCAGGGCGTGACCGCAGCAGACCTGTTCACGCTCGCGATCCACGACGGCGACCCCGCCCTGACCGACCCGGTCGAGGTGTTCCGCAACGTCACGGTGGTCGACGGCCCCCAGCGCGTCGACCGCGTGCTCGACGCCTCCCAGCTGGTCACGGTGCCGGGTGCGCTCCCCGCGGCTGCCCCGGCGGCGGCGGCCTACCCCGTCGACGTCGCGGGCGCCGACGGTGCGGCGGTCGACGCGGACGACTACGTGGGCGCCGGCTTCCAGGCAGCCAAGCGTGGCCTGTACGCGCTCGAGCTCGCCGACCTCGTCACGATCGTCGTGATCCCACCACCGACGCCGACCGGCGACCTCCCGGACGGGGTGTGGGCACCGGCCCTCGCGTACGCGCAGGAACGCCGCGCGTTCCTCGTCGTCGACCCGCCCGCGGCGCTCGTCGCCGACGACGCCCCGGCCTACGCGGCCACCCTCGGTCTCGTCGGGACCGTCACGCGCAACGCGGCGCTGTACTTCCCCCGGATCCGGCACGCGGACCCGCTGCGCAACGGGGCGATCGACACGTTCGCCCCCGGCGGCGCGATCGCGGGCGTCATGGCGCGCACGGACGGCTCACGGGGCGTCTGGAAGGCCCCCGCGGGCCTTGAGGCGGGCCTCACCGGCGTCGTCGACCTCGCTGTCAGTCTCACGAACGACCAGAACGGCACGCTCAACCGTGCAGGCGTCAACGCGCTGCGCACCTTCCGTGAGGCAGGCTCGGTGGTGTGGGGCGCACGAACGGTCCGCGGCGCCGACTCCCTCGCCGACGACTACAAGTACGTCCCGGTCCGCCGGCTCGCCCTCTACCTGGAGGAGAGCCTGTACCGAGGCACCCAGTGGGTCGTGTTCGAGCCGAACGACGAGCCGCTGTGGGGCCAGATCCGCATGTCCGTCGGCGCGTTCCTCCAGGACCTCTTCCGCAAGGGCGCGTTCCAGGGCGCCACGCCGCGCGACGCGTACTTCGTCAAGTGCGACGCGGAGACCACCACGCAGTACGACATCGACCGCGGCATCGTCAACATCCAGGTCGGCTTCGCGCCGCTCAAGCCGGCTGAGTTCGTCCTCATCTCCATCCAGCAGAAGACTGCCGCGGCCGCGGCGTAGGAGGCCTCTCGTGGCTGAGTTCACTGTGAACGCCGGCCGTTTCGACCCGTACAAGAACTTCAAGTTCCGGGTGAAGTGGGACGGCAGGTACGTGGCGGGCGTCGCGAAGGTCGGCGCGCTCAAGAAGACCACCGAGGTGGTCAAGCACCGCGCGGGCGGTGATCCGTCGAGCTCACGCAAGTCGCCCGGGCGCACCGAGTTCGAGGCGATCACCCTCGAACGGGGCGTCACGCACGACGTCGAGTTCGAGGCGTGGGCCAACAAGGTGTGGAACTTCGGCTCAGGCCTCGGTGCGGAGGTCTCGCTCAAGGACTTCCGCAAGGACGTGATCGTCGAGGTCTACAACGAAGCCGGCCAGCTCGCCCTCGCGTACCGCGTGTTCCGGTGCTGGGTCTCGGAGTTCCAGGCGCTGCCCGACCTCGACGCGAACGCCAACGCCGTCGCCATCCAGACGATCAAGCTCGAGAACGAGGGCTGGGAGCGCGACTACGCCGTCACCGAGCCCACTGAGCCGACGTTCGTCGAGCCGTGATGCGTGCGCGGGCGGTCGAGGCCGCGCCGCGGCACGTGACGTCCGCGCACGCGACGCTCACGCTGTGGGAGGCGCTGGCCTCGACCGTGCCCGCGGCTCGCGGTGCCGTCGTCCTGACCGTGCGTGGCGCCGCCGAGGACGTGGCCGCGGCGTGCGACGCGCCGTTGGCGGCGTCTGCGGCGGCCGCCCTCGACGAGCTGTGCGAGCGGACCGGCCCGACCCTCGCGACCGTGCTCGAGTGCACAGCCTGCGGGCAGGTGCTCGACGTCCCCCTCGACCTCGAGGCGCTGGCCTCCTCGGCGCAGACCGCCCACGACGAGGGTGACCCGCTCGAACGCCGCGTCGTCTGGGAGTCGGGCGAGGTGGTCGTGCGGGCACCGACGACGAGCGACGTGCTCGACGCGCTCACGGCACCCGACCCCGCGCGTCACCTGCGGGAACGCTGCGAGACCTGGCCGCCGGGCGCGGACACCACCGCCGACGTCCGCGCGCGGGTCGCGCGCGCAGCCGACGACCTCACGGGCCTCGCGGGCGCCACCGTGCGCTCCTCGTGCCCCGGGTGCGGACGCGACGTCTCCGCCGACGTCGACGTGGTCGACCTGCTCACCGAACGGGTCACCGAGCAGGCCCGCGCGCTGCTCATCGAGATCGCCGAGCTCGCGGCGGCATACGGATGGTCGCAGGAGTCCGTGCTCGCGATGTCGCCCGTGCGTCGACGCGCCTATCTCGACCTCGTGCGCACGGAGTGGTGAGGGACCGTGGGCGACGTGTTCGACCGGCTCGCAGCCCGCGCCGCGGGGAGCTCGCCGGCGCTCGCGGTCCGGCGCGCGTCGCGGTTCGAGCCGGTCCGGGGCCGGGACGCCCCGGCCCAAGGGTTCGCCGGGGTGGTCCCGCTCGAGGTGGAGCGGCTCGACGACGCACCGCCCGGCGCCCGGGCGCCGGTGTCGCCCTCTTCCGACCGGGCGCCCACAGCCACCGACGTCGCGCCGGCGGTCCGTGGGCGAGCGGCGACGCGGTCGTCTCGCGCCCTGCCCGGGCCGGAGCCGGGCGCGGACCCCTCCGACGCCGAGGACGTCGTGGGTGCGCGGCCGCGGACGGCACGCCCACCCGCACGGCCTGCCGCAGTGACGCCGGCGTCGGCTGGGGAGCCCGTCGCCCCACGACCCGCGACCTTCCGCGGCGCTGCTCGTCCCGAGCAGCCGGCGCCTGACGTGGACCGCCCCGCGGTGGCGGCCGACGCCCCGCCCGTCCGTCCCACCGCCGCGGCGCCCAGGCTCCGCTCGACACCGGACGGATCCAGCGACCCCGTCGAGACCTCCTCGAACGGCCCCCACCGACTCGTCGAAGCCACCGAGCCCGGTCGCGACGACGCACGAGCCACCCCGTGGCCCGACTCCGTCCGGACCGTCCCGGCAGCGCGACTGCTCGACCAGCTCGTGCCCGCGCTCCTCGATGCGCACGCGCTGACGCGTCGCGAGGCCGAGCGTCTCGTCGTGGTCCCCACCACGAGCCCCCGGCGTGCGCGGCCCGACGGGCGTGGCCAGGTGCGCCTCGACGACGTCCGGGTGGGGGCGGACGAGATCCACGTGCACGTCGACCGCATCGAGGTGAGCCGCGAGCCGGCACCCGCCCCGGCGCCGGCCCGACCGCCCGCGCCCTCGCCCGCGGTCGACCACGCGGCGTACCTGGCGCGCCAGGACCGGAGGTGGGCGCGGTGAGCAACGTCCTGGCGATCGCCGCGGTGACGACGACCATCCGTCACGTGCTGCACGAGTCGCTGTCCTGGTTGCCGGACCCGGTGGGCGGCGCCGACGTCACCACGCTCCGGCCCGCGCAGCTCGTGGCCGACGAGGGGCCCGGGACGGACTCCGCCGGGCTCAACGTGTACCTCTACCAGGTCACGCCGAACCACGCGTGGAACCTGTCCGACCTGCCGACGCGTTCCCCAGCGGGCACGCTCACGCGCCGCCCCGTCGCGGCCCTCGACCTGTACTACCTCGTCACGGCGTACGGCGACGAGTCCGCGCTCGAGCCGCAGCGGCTCCTCGCCCGCAGCGCGCTCGCGCTGTCCGTGACGCCGGTGCTCACCAAGGACGTCATCGAGCACGCGATCGACAAGTACGGGTCGGGCTCGACCGCGTTCCTCGACCACGCCGACCTCGCCGACCAGGCCGAGCTGGTCAAGCTGTCCCCGACGCCGCTGACGCTGGAGGAGATCTCCAAGCTCTGGGGCGTGCTCGGGGCGTCGTACCTGCTGTCGCAGACGTACACCGCGACGGTCGTCCTGCTCGAGGCGGACGTCCCGGTGCGCAGCGCGCTGCCCGTCCGGCAGCGGGAGCTCGACGTGCGGACCTTCACGCAGGCGCGGCTCGAGCAGGTCGTCGTAGACGGCTCCGGTCCCGCGGTCACCGGCTCGACGCTCCGGCTCCTCGGCGCGGGGCTGCTCGGCGCGCGCACGACCGCCGTGTCGGTCGGAGGGCGCCGGCTGGTCCCGGGAGCCGGGTCGACGAGCAACGAGGTGGTCGTCGCGCTGAGCGACCGTGTGCCTGCGGGCGCGCACCGGATGCAGGTGGTGCACGTGCAGCCCGAGGACCCGGTCAGCGGCGAACCGGAGCGCGTCACGGGTCGGTCGAACGGGGTCGGCCTGACCGTGGTCCCACGCATCACGAACGTGACCCGCCCCGCCGGCCTGGTGCGGGTACGGGTGGTGCCGGCGCTGCACGAGGGGCAGCGCGCGACCGTCACGTTCGGTCGGCTCACCGGTGGGCTGCCCGACGAGCCCGGTGTGGTGACGGTGAGCTTCCCGCCGGCCCCGGTGCTGGTCGAGCCCGTCGACCCGGACGACCCCCTCCCGCCGTCGACCCTGGACGTCGTCGAGTCCGCGCTCACCGCCGGCACGTGGCTCGTACGCGTGAGTGTCGACGGCGCCGAGTCGCTGCCGTCGGCGAGCGGCGAGGAGTACGACACCCCGGCGGTGACGGTGCCGTGACCGCGACCTCGACGACGGCGCAGGAGTCAGGCCGTCAGGTGCGGTCCGCGACGGCGGACCGCGATCTCGTCGTCGCCGAGCTCGACGTGCTGCGCGCTCTCGTCGTGGGCCGGGACCCGGCACCCGCCCGCGATCGGCTCGAGCGGCTTCGCGCGCGCACCCCGGGTGACAGCCGGCTCGACGAGGTGGCGGTCGCGTTCGACCTGTCCTCGTTCGAGCGGGCGACGCTGCTGCTCGCGTGCGGGCCGGATCTCGTGGGGGAGGTGGGTCGCGAGCTGGCGGAGCGGACCGGGCAGCCGTTCCTCACGTTCGCTGCCGCCCTCGCGATCCTGCCGGACCCGCACTGGGACGCCCTCACCCACGCCGCGCCCCTGCGGTCGTGGTCGCTCCTCCAGCTGCAAGACCCCACCGCGCTGCTGGGGACCCCGTTGCGGCCCGACGAGCGGGTCGTGCACCACCTCGTCGGCGTCGACACGAGCGACGAGCGGCTCGACGGGCTCAGCCGACCGCTCGAGGCGCCGCCCGACCTGCCCCCGACCCACGCCGCGGTGGCCGCCGAGGTGGTGCGGCGGTGGGCGGCGGAAGGTCCCGTCGTGCTGCGCGGACCGCAGCCGCGCTCGACCCGGGAGATCGCCGCGGCAGCGTGCGCGACCGTGGGCCTCGAACCCCGGCTCGTCGCCGCGTCCGACCTGCCGACCGGCGGCCAGGAGCTCGCCGCGCTCATGCGCCGCATGGCCCGCGAGTCGGTGCTCGGCCGCGTCGGCTGGGTGCTGGACCTCGAGCAGGCGCCGCCCGGGCTCGCGCCTGCGGTGGGCCGTATCGCCCCGACGAGCGAGGTACCGCTGGTCATGACGGTCTCGGACCGGCCGGGCGGCGCCGTCGCCGGAGGCCTCGACGGGCTCGCGGTACCGGTGCTGCGGGTCCCGCGGCTGGGCGCGGGTGAGCGCACGGGTACCTACGCGCGCGCCCTGCGCCGCGCCGGCGCGCACGTCCCCGAGCCGGAGGTGGCGGCGGCTGCGGGGACGTTCGACCTGGCGTTGCCCGACGTGCGCGTCGCCGCCGCCGACGTCGCGCGCGGCGTGTCGCTGTGGACCGCCTGCCGACGCCGGCCGCGCGCCGACGTCGGGGGCCTCGCCCGGGTGCGGAGCACCACGGTCGGCTGGGACAGGCTGGTGCTGCCCGACGAGCAGCTCGCGCAGCTGCGCGCGCTGGTGGCTGCGGCGAGGCACCGCACGACGGTGCTCGACGCGTGGGGGTTCGCCGCAGCGAGCGAGCGCGGCCGCGGCACGGCGGCGCTGTTCGCGGGGGACTCCGGCACGGGCAAGACGTTCGCGGCGGAGGTGGTCGCGCACGACCTCGCGCTGGACCTCGTGCACGTGGACCTCAGCCAGGTGGTCGACAAGTACCTGGGAGAGACGGAGAAACGGCTCGCGCAGCTGTTCGACGCCGCGGAGGACGGCGGCATGGTGCTGCTGTTCGACGAGGCCGACGCCCTGTTCGGCAAGCGCTCGGAGGTCAAGGACAGCCACGACCGGTACGCGAACGTCGAGGTCGGCTACCTGCTGCAGCGGCTCGAGCAGTTCGGCGGGCTCGCGATCCTGACGACGAACGCGCGCTCCGCGCTGGACGTCGCGTTCACGCGGCGGCTGTCGACGATCGTGACCTTTCCGTACCCGGACCGCCCCGCCCGGTTGCGCATGTGGCGGCAGTCGTTGCCCGCGGCGCTGCCCACCGCGGACCTGGACCTGGGCCGGCTGGCCGAGGCGGACCTGTCCGGCGGGGCGATCGCCGCGGCCGCGCTGCAGGCGGCCTACCTCGCGGCCGACGACGGGGGGACCCTGACCATGTCGCACCTGGGGCAGGCGGTGCGCTGGGAGCTCGCGAAGAACGGCCGCGTCGCCAACCGCGGCGCGACCGGACCACGGCGACCGGCATGACCTCCCGGGTCAGGGAGGGGGCCGGCGCCCAGCGCCGCAGCGTCGAGCAGGTCGCGGCGGACGCGGTGACGGCCGCCCGTCCGGGCGCGCTGCCGCACCGCGCGCGGCTCGAGCAGGCGTTTGCCGGGCACGACCTGTCGTCGATCCGGGTCGCCGACCCCGGCGGCGGCGCGGACGGGCGTCGACGCGTGCAGTCGCACGCGTTCACCTACGGCGACGCGGTCGCGCTGCCGGCCGACGCCTCGCCCGGGCTCGTGGCGCACGAGGTCGTGCACGTGCTGCAGAACCGGGCCGGCACGAGCGAGGGCGGAGCCGCGACCGAGGCGCAGGCGGACCGTCTGGCCGGGCGGGTGGCGGGCGGGCAGGCCGTCGGGCACGAGCTGGCCCCGGGGCGTCGGTGGGCCGGCGCGCTCGTCCTGCACCGCGCCCCGAACCGGGCGGGGACGACCGACCCGTCGCACGTGCTCGACTGGGTCTCGGCGCACGAGGGCGACGGAGACGCCGGCACCGTGCTGGACGCGCTGAGCGACGCGCACGACGGCAACGACGAGCGGTACTTCTACACCGACACGTACGGGTGGGTGGACATCCGGCACTTCGCGAAGGCCGCGGCCTTCGCGAGCTCCACCGGGAGCGTCGTCGCCGAGGGGCTCGGGCTCGGGAACGAGGTCGCGCAGTGGCTGGGCGAGTGGGGTGACTCGTACCGCAGCGGGTTCTCTCCTGAGGACATCCCGAGCAACGCCGCAGGCGCCGAGTTCGGCGACGACTTCGTCGCGAGCGTCGAGGGCGAGTCGCTCCACGACGCGCTGCAGCGGTGGATGACGCACGCAGGCGCGCGACCGGCGTCCGACACGGCCGCCCATCGCGAGGCGCTGCCGGCGACCGACCCGTCGGAGCGCGGGGGCGCAGGACGCGGCTCCTCGAACGCGTCGCGCACGCAGTCCACCGCGTCGGGTGCGGCGCAGGCCAGCGTCGACAGTGCCGAGCACGGGTTCATGTCCTTGTTCGACTGGCGCAACTACGCGCGGATGTACGGGATGCAGGTCCCGTAGCTCACGTCGCCGGTGGCTCGCGCGTTGCCTCGGCCGGTGCCTCCCGCGCAGTCATGGCGAACACCGGCGCTCGTCAGAACGCCTTCTTGAGGAAGTCACCGACCGTGGGCAGCTTGAGCAGGTCGATGTTCAACATGATGCGGGTGTCGGGGATCTTCGGTGCCGGGCCGACGTCGAAGCGGCTCGGCCCGAAGCCGGGCAGGTCCGGCGGCGCGAACGCCGGCTGGAGCTGGAGCAGCGACGGGAAGGTCCCGCCCGAGACGCCCAGCCCTGGCAGCAGCCCGAGCTTCGCGGTGCCGCCGGCCAGCGACAGTCGCTCGGCGGTCGGGTCCCACGACCAGGCGAGGTCCGCCGTCAGGCTCAGGCCCTTCCAGCCGTGGGAGAGCTTGATCAGGTCGCCGAGGTCGAACGCCGTCCTGAACCGCAGGTTCGGGTTCGTCGCGTCGGGCAGCTGGAAGTCGAGCTTCGTGAGCGTCGCGTACGGGACGAGGGTCAGCGGCATCGCGAGGTTGAACCCCTGGAGCTTCTGGCGACCTGTCGGGTCGGCGAGAAGCGAGCCGATGCCCAGACCGTAGGTCGCTGCTCCGAACCCGATGAGAGCACCCGTCTCGCCGCCCGACAGCGCGCTGAACGGGCGCGTGACCAGCTTGGTGGCCGGTTCGATGATCTCCTTCTTGATCTTCGGGTCGTCCTTCGCCTTCTCGACGAGCTTCGACAGGCCCGTGACGACCTCCTCGCCCGCCCCGGGCTTCTTCTCGGCCTCGTCCTCGCACTGCGCACCGGCGGGTGGGCGTTCGTGCACGACGAACCTGCCGCCGCCGAGCACGGCCGCGGCGGCGGCGTCGGCCTCGCGCTCCGACGGATGGTCGGGTCCTGAGGCCCGGGCGACGGGCGACCGGGCGACGCCGGTGGGACCGGCGGCCTGCTGCGCGACGTGCGCGAGCTCGTGCGCCACGAGCCGGCGACCCTCGGCCGTCCGGGGTCGGTACGCACCGGGCGCGAACATCACGTCGGTCCCGACCGTGAACGCGCGGGCGTGCAACCCGCGCGCGGCCGTGCCGGCCCGCTCGTCGGCGTGCACCCGCACGGTGGAGAAGTCGTGCGAGAACCCGGACTCCATCGCGCGGCGCGTCGCGCTGTCGAGGGCCGTTCCGCCCGCCGGGACGCCTTCCGCGCGCGGGTCGGGGCCGGGCGTCTCGCGCGCGTGCTCGGCCATCGCGTGAGGGCTCGTCATCCGCCCGCTCCTCTCGCGACCCGGACGACCAGCTGCTCGCCCGCGAGCAGCGTCTCGCCGGCGGGCACGTCCGTGCCGAGGACCGTCCCACCGCGCACGCCGGGGGCGTCCTCCTCGACGAACCTCACCTCGACGTCGGCCTCCGCCGCACGACGCGTGACGAATGCGCGCGTGCGACCCAGCAGGTCGTCGACGACGAGCCGCGGCACGGGGTCCACCGGCGGGATGGAGACGCCGGGCGCCCGCAGCAGGCGTCTCGGGTCGATCGGGAGGCGCCCGAAGTCGATCGGGCCGGGAGTGAACCCGTCGCCGCGACCAGGTCGGTCGTCGCGCTGCTCGTCGAACCAGAACCACGTCTCGAACCGTCCTCCCGTGACCTCGTCGGTCGTGGGCAGGATCAGTGTCGTCCGGCGGTCGGACACGTCCGTGTCGGCGTGCCCGTTGAGGTGCAACCTGCCGTCCTCGCCGAGGATCGCCCACCCGTCGAGCTGCAGCCGCAGGAGCAGCGGAAGCGGCGGCTCGCCGAGCTGCTGCTCCGCCGCGAGCTGGCGCAGCCGCCGGATCACCCGCCTGAGCAGGTCGTCGAGAGGCTGGTTCGCCGTCCAGATGATCAGCCCGCCGTCCGCGTTGAGGTTCCCGGCGATCTCGACGGTCCGCCGCGCCCACGCCGGCGGCGCCACCCACATCTCGGCCTCGGGGGAGACGGGCCAGGGGAGCTCGAGCAGCACGCGCCCGACCGGCTTGCTCTGCACGCTCTCCTGCCGGACCGGGCCGTCGAGCAGCACCGCGATCCCGGGGGACTGCCCCCCGAGCTGCTCGTAGCTGTACACCGTGTCGTTCTCGAGGTCCTCGCCGGAGAAGAACCGCACGGCGGTGACATGGACACCTGGGGTCCGCCGGCCGGTCGGGTCGAGCTGCGCGGTGACCCGGATGTGTGCCTCGTCGGGCTGGACGGCGCCCGGCACCTCCTCAAGCACGATCGTGAGCACGTCGCTCGTCCGGTTGCCGCCCGTGTCGGGCTCGACGAACCCGGGCTGCCACACGAACGCGGCGACGCCCCGCTCGTCGGTCTCCGTCACGACGCGTTCGTCGGCGCCGGGGGTGTTCGAGAGCGTCGACGGGACGGGCGAGCCGTCCGGAGCGCCGAGCACGAGCCCGCCCCGCCCGACCGCGGCCGAGACCGTTGCCCGGACGACCGGGCCGCACGGGGAGTCGACCGCGACGCGCACCAGCTGCGGCACGGTCGAGCCGCGGGTGGCGACCTCCTGCCCGTCCCCGCCGACGAGCGCGAGGCTCGGGGTCGTGACGAGCCGCGCGAGGGCGTCCTGGACGGTTCGCGTCCGCGCGAACCCGTCGCACACGGGTTCCCAGGCGACCTGGCTCGCCACGGAGAGCCGCCCCGTGACGACCACCGCGACGTCGTCGACGTCCTGCGTGTCCGTCAGTCGCCGGGCCGTGAGCGTCTGCGTGGTCGCACCGTCGGGGGTGAGCGTCCACAGCACGGCGGCGACACCGTCGGGGCCGGTGGCCACGACGAGCGGGTTGCCCGCGCTTCCGTCGGCCGTGCGCACCGTGCCGCCGGCCGCGGTGAACCGCACGTCCTCGTCGGCGACGGGGATCGCGCCACGACGCACGACGACGCGGACGGGCTCGGGCAGCTCCTCGCCCGGCATGGCCTCCTGGCCGTCGCCGCCGACGAGGTCGATCGACGTCATCGCGGTCAGCGGGGGAAACAGGGAGCGGCAGTCGGCCACGAGGGTCCAGCCGCCCGCACCGCGCTCCAGGATGCCGAGCTGCGCGCGGTGCGTGCTCGGCCCGTGCGGTGCCACCGCGACGGGCGCGTCCGGCAGGCCGGGCCACTCGATGGTGCCCTGGCGTGCCGTCACGCCGTATGCGAGCCGGACCGTGCGCGCAGGGATGAGCCAGTGGTCGCCGACGGCGGGGGTGCCACCGGCCGGGAACGTGACGTTGATCCCTCCCTCGAGGAGCTGCGGTGCCGCGCTCAGCGGTGTCGGCCCGCCGTCCCAGCGCCGCACGACCGGCGTCCCGCCGAGCGTGCCGACGCTGGTGACGGCGGTATCGAGCCACGCGACGTGCACGACGTTCTCGGCGATGGAGTCGACCGTCGAGCCGACCCGGGCGAGGAACCCGGGCCGGTGCTGCAGCTGCAGCGCGACGCTCGTGACCTCGACGAGATCCCCCGGGAGGATCGACAGCTCGTCGTCGCGTCCCACGCGGTCCAGCTCGAGCGCGTGGTCCATGCCGGTGACGATCGATGGCTCGACGGAGACCAGCTTGGCGACGACCGAGCCGTTCTCGCGCGACCACACGAACCGCGCGGGACCGTCGACGTCGTGCACCTCGACCCGGTACAGCTGGTTCTCGAGCAGCTCGTAGCCGCTGCCCGCGGTGATGGAGCAGGGGTCGGTCTGGGCCTGCGCGTCCGCGACCCCGGCGACCATGAGCCGCGGCACGCGCAGCGGCAGGGCGCCGGCGACCTGCGAGCAGACCTCGTCGCCAGGCAGCGCCTCGAGTCGCACCTGCCAGACGGTCTGTGCACGCGCCGCGGTGTCGGGCCCGCCTAGCGCCGACTCGAGCAGCTCGGGCCGCTCGTCGGCGGTCACCAGACGGTCGAACACGTCGAGGAAGACCGCGTACCGACCGTCCGTTCCCGGCTGGCCGACGGCGGGCTCGTCCGAGACCTGCGGCAGGTAGGGCTGCTCCGTCAACGGCCACGCCGTCGCGGCTCCGGGCGGCTCCGGCGACTCGACCAGCTCGCCGTCGACGTAGTAGCGACCGGGCGTCACCCCGAGGTCCTCCCACGGCACCGCGCCGTCGTCGGCCACGTCGCCGGTGCTCAGCGACACGATGGCGAAGGGTCCGGGCGAGCCGTCGCCGGGGTCGACGCCTCCCGCCGGCCCGACGATGTCGGCGGTGCGCACCTCGTCGTGGTGGGCGGTGATGTCGGCCTGCTCGTTCCACTCGGCGTCGAGCAGGACGCGGCCTTGCTGCATGACGACGGACCGGAACCCCAGCGCGGGGTCGAAGGTACGGCGGGTGAGGTCAGCGTGCATGTCAGCTCCCGAACAGTCCGATCTGCATCCCCGCCGGCACGTAGGGCTCGACGAGACGACGTGCTGCGTCCGCCCTCAGGGGGCGGCGCAGGTGGTGGTGGACGCCCATCTCGGCGCCGTCCTCGCCGCCGCGGCGTACCGACGGAGGCGCGGCGGGGGACAGCGCTGGGTAGAAGGGCGAGCCGAGGCTCGTGGCACCTGGCCCGCCGGCGAGGAACGAGGGCCAGTCGGCGCCGGCGGCGTCGGGGTGCGGCACGCACCGGAACCGGCGCGCTGTGCGCGAGCCGGGGGCCAGGTAGCTGAACCGTGCGCAGCCGCGCTGCCGGTCGACGACGCTGACGACGTCGGTGCACAGGCTTGACGTCACGTCGAGGATCCGCGCGTCGAGCGTGCCGGACAGCGTCGACCCGTCGACGGTCACGTGCGTGCCCGTCGCCGTGATCGCCGGTCCCTGCGGTGCGGGGTCGGCGAGCGCGTCCGTCAGCGCCGGGTCGACGACGGAGTCGACCACGGACAGCGTCGGCACGGTGCCGACCAGGTCGATACCGCCGACGAGGCTGCGCCGCACCGCCACCGCGAGCTCGCGGTTGCCGTCGTCGACCGTGCCCTCGACGACGACGCGTCCCGCGACGGTGCACTGGCTCAGCGTCAGCGACCGCAGGTCGCCGGCCTGCACGACCACGTCACCGTCGACGACGAGCCCGTCGAGGAGCACGGCGGACCCCGCCGCGCCAGTGACGACGACGTCGCCGAGGATGCGCGGGCGCAGGCCGTCAGGGGAGTACACGCCTGGCACCGGTGCCTCGACGTCGCCGTTCAGCAGCAGTCGCCCGCGCCACGTCGCCGCCACGAGCACGAGCCGCGACTCGGCGGGCACGTCGACGTCCAGCGTCCCCGTGTACGTCTCGCTGTCCGCGACGGACAGCACCTGCGTGCCGCCGGTGAGGTCCGGGTCGGTCGCCGCCCACCGCGCCGCGATGTCGGTGAGCCCGTCGACGACGGTGGTCCGGAGCCCGCCGGCGGGTGGTCCCGTGCGGACCAGGACCTGCGACTCGATCCGGTCGCCGCCCTCGTCGGTGTCGCCCGTGAACGGGTCGGCCGCGAGGGCCTCGGCATGCCCGGGGCTGCGGTCGTACGTGCCGGCGCCGACGTCCGCGACCGCGCCGTACGCGTAGCGCACGAGCACCGAACCCGGGTTGGTCGCGACGCCGTCGAGGTAGGTGCGCACCCGCCCGCACACCGGGTCCACCGTGACCTGCCAGCCGAGCGGCGGGTCGTCGGACGGGTCGTCAGGGGTCCCTGCATCGTCGGTCGCGAGCTCTTCGAGGCCGCGCACGCGCAGGCGCCAGGGTTCGAGGAGGTCGGCTCCGTCGATGCGCACCGCGACCGGCAGGGTCGGGGGGTCCGTGTCGACGCCGCGCGCCCGCGCAGCGCGCAGCAGGGCCAGCAGGCGCCGCGGCCGCAGGGGCACCGGCAGGTCGCTCTCGTCGGCGAGGTGCTCGATCGTGGTCTCCGTCGCCGGCACCGCGAACCAGGGCTCGCGCACGCCGAGCGGGTGCGTCGCCCAGCCGTCCTCCGGATCCCCGAGGGCGCGCGCCGCGACGTCGACCGCCTCGTACACCTGCACAGGGAAGACGAACACCGCGATGTTCTCGATGCCGTACCGGCCCCGCCCGCCGTGCCGGCCCGGGTCGACGCGCCGCACGTGGGCGGTGTGGGCGAACCGGGTGAGCGCGCCCTGCGCGAGCCGGGGCGAGCCGAGCTCGGCGGACGCGGCGTCGCGGAGGCTCGCCCAGGTGGGCCGCTCCGGCCGGACGTGGTTGACGTGCGTCGTGGTGCCCAGCAGGCGGTACGTCTCGACGGCCTTCGTCGGCCAGCCGGTCACGTCCCGGACGACCTGCTCGATGACCGCGACGGTGCCCTTGCGCTGCCGGTAGGAGACGGTGTTGGCCACGACACCGCGCCGCGAGACCCCCGCTCCGGTGCCCGATCCCAGGTCGCCCGGCAACCCGTCGAGACCGACGAGGTCCGCGAGGTATGGCAGCACCCACTCGGGCGCCGTCTCGACGAACCACGAGTCGTACAGCGACTGCAGGTCGTCCTCGACGGTCGTGAGCTCGGTGGCCACGGCGCTCAGGAGCGCGTGCAGCAGCCCGCCGGACTCGGCGTCGCGCTGCAGGACGTGCGCCGGGAGCAGGGACTCGAGATACGCGGTGCGCTCGTCGCGTCGCAGGTCGGAGACGGTCATGCGAGCACCTCCACGTGTGCGGTGACGTGCAGGGCCTGCGCGGGCAGGAGCTGCATGTCGGCATCGGGCGACGGGCGGTCCCAGCGGGCCGGTGCGGCGACCAGCAGGTCATCGGACGCGTCCGCGAGGTCGGGCGCCGACAGCGTGGGCATCGTCACCGACTCGACCCCCTCGACCGCCGCGGCCGTCACGAGCACGGACGACGCGGCCAGGGACGTCGCCAGATCCATCGCGGCGTACTCGGCGAGCAGCGCTGCCTCGACCGCGGCGAGCACGGGCGCGGCCTCGTAGCGGCGGTCCACGTGGATCCCCAGCTGCGCCACCGCGGGCACGACCTCACCTGCCAGCACCACGCGTTGCCCACGCTGCTCGCGGGCGGCGTCCAGCGTCGCCTGCAGGTCGGACAGCAGGTCCGACGTGGCCGGGTCGCCTGTGACGCCCAGCACGGACACCACGATCGTGCGCGTGCGCCCGTCCCACACGAGGTGCGCGCACGCGCGGCCGACCCGCGCGTAGCCGCGGGCGAAGTCCGCGTAGTCCGCCACGGACACCGCGCGGTCGAGCGTGCGGATCCGCTGCGGAGCGTTGGTGCGCGCGCCGTCCAGGTCCTCCGGCGGTGCCCAGTCGTGCGTCGGTGCGGGGTTCGTGACTGTCGCGATGCCGCGCGGCCGCCGCACGGGCAGCATCACGGCACCCGCGTCCGCGACGCCGTCCGCGCCGATGCCCGCGCGGTACGTCGCGCGCACGTTCTCCGCTCCCGACGGCAGCCGGGAGCCGTGCAGGCCGTCGCCGAACACGACCGTCGAGACGCCGTCCTCGGCCTGCCGCACGACGTACACCTGGTCGGTCGGCCCCGCGTCCAGGAGCGTCTCGACCGGCGCCCAGGCGACGTCCTCGACCCGCACCTCGAGCTCGGCCTCGACACCCGCGGCGTTCGTCGTCGTGGACACGTAGGTCAGCGGAGCCTTGCGCAGCGTGAAGCGAGGGAACGGGACGGCGCCGTCGCCGCTGCCGAGCACCTGCTCGGTCGTCTCCCCGTGCGTGGCGTCGGCGACGTTCGCGTGCACGACGACCGAGCCGGCGCGGTACGCGTGCTGGAGGACCGGCTCGAGGGTGAGGCGTTGCGCGCCGGTCGCGGGCACGTCGTCGCCGGAGCGCTGCTCGACGGCGATCACCGTCGCGGCCTCGACGACCTCCTCGTCGTCGGGGGTCACACCGACGACGAGGACGCGGAGGTCCACCTCGAGCGGGGGGTCGGTCGTGAGCACGTCGAGCGTCGTCGCGGGCGCGCCCGCCGCGCCCGGTGCGGGCATCCACACCGTGGGCAGCTCCTCGCTCACGGCGTGCACGAGCGTGCTCTCGCGGTCGAAGGTCGCAACCCGCCTGCCGTCGTCGTCGTCGACGTCGACGCGCGTCGTCCTGCCCGCGAGCGCGAACCGGCGTGCACCGCCCGGGGACACGCCGGTGACCTCGAACGCCTCGACCTGGTCGCCGCTCTCGAGCGCGAGCCACGAGCCGGGGACGAGGTCCGGCACGTCGCCGTCGATCTCGAGCTCGCTCAGCGCCCAGCCCGGCCACCGCTCCTCAGGGTCGGTGCCGGTCGTCACGAACGCGATGCGCTTGTCCTCGTCCTGGAGCAGCTCGGTGCGGGGGGCGTTGTGGCCGAACAGGTTGAGCCGCCGGGTCAGGCGCAGCACCCGCACGTCGCCCACTGTGCGCCCCTCCCCGAAGGTCACTGGCGCGTGGAGCGTCACCCGCGTCCAGCCCACCGCCCAGGGCGGGTCCACCTCGACCGCGGTCACGCGACGCAGCGCCCACTGCTCGCCGTCGGTGCCACGACGGGGACGCTCCCGGCGCGGCGGGGCGACGTCGGCCGCCCCGACGAGGAGAACGCGGTCGTCGACCAACACCATCGGCGCGGTGGAATCGAGCCACACGGTGTCGGTCCCGGCGGGGAACGACTGGCGGACCCGGTCGAGCGCGGGGACGGCGTTCCACGCGACGCGGGCGACGAGGTCACCGGTCGTCTCGAACGTCTGCGGAAGCTTGCCGGGCGCGGGGACCGACTGCACGGGGGTGCCGGCGGGGACGTCCACGGTCAGCGGGGCGGTCGGTGCGGACTCCACCGCGAACGCCAGCTCGACGCGCGCCGCGGCGCCGGGCCGCAGCTCGTAGCCCAGCGTGCGCGCGAGCTGGCGCACGCTCGACGTCTCGGTCGCGGTCCGCAGGAACCCTTCCTGCGCGATCCGCTCCGTGTAGAACGACACGACGTCCGTGACGACCGCCCACGTGTCGAGCAGCGCGACGGTCGGGTCGGCGGGCGGCTGTGTCGCCAGGGAGCGCACCGCGAGATCCTGCGCGGGCTCAGCAAGGTGCTCGCGCATCCGGGCGAGCGCCGTCCCGTGCGGTGCCACCCGCCACCGCAGCGCACGCTGACCGGGCAGGTTCCCCTCGGGCGCGGTCGGCCCGCGGCCCACGCACGCCCCGCCGCACGCCCCACCGCAGCCGCAGCCCGTCCGGGTCGTCATGTCCCGCCTCCCAGCCTCACGTCCACCCGACCGGCTTCCGGGTCGTTCGGGTCCGAGTCGCACCGCAGCAGCTCGCGCGGCGACATCACCAGCTCGCCCGCGACGAGGCTCGCCGCCGCCTGCGCGTCGCTGGCGTCGGCCCGCGCGAACCGCGTGACCTCGACCCACGCGACGCCGTCGACCGTCATGGCCTCGCCCACCACGTCGGACAGCCGCAGGGGGTCGCCGAACGTGAAGCGGTCGGGGTGGAAGAACGCGCGCTGCCCGTCGCGGCGCGTCCCCGAGCCGAGGACGTCGCGCAGGGCCGCCTCGACGTCGGCCGTGTCGTGCTCGGGACGCACGCACGCGAACAGCGCGATCGTGAGCGGCACCACGACGGGACGCTCCAGCTCGACGTCGATGCCCGCCATGCGGCGCACCTCGAGCGACGCGACCAGCTCGTCGTCCAGCGCCTCGTCACCCGCGTGCGACGCGACCGGGTCGACGGTGACCTCCTGCGCGTACCACGACCCCGTCCACCGTCGCCGTGCGACGGCGCGCTGCACGCCCGGGTGCTGCTCGGCGACCGTCGCGTAGTCCGGGGAGGTCACGGCGCGCAGCCGGGTGCGCAGCGCCGCGGGGGCGAGCTGACGTACCTGTTCGAGGCGTTCCGGGTCCGTGCCGCCCGTCGCGGGCAGCGGGTTCCAGACCTCGACCCCCGCGGGTGGGGCGAGGCGGTCCGCGCGGGGCAGCAGACGGATCAGCCGGTCCGGGGCGACGCCGCCGAGGGTGCCTGTACCGATCCGGTAGGACGCGAGCTGCGTCGACCCGACGGACGGCTCCCGGCCCGTGAGCCCGTCGCCGAACCGCAGCCGGGAGACCCCGCCCGGCTCGGGCTCGACGACGACGTGCGTCGCCAGCCGGCCGCTCGCGAGCAGGTCCGGCCGAGGCAGCCACGTGCGTTGTCCGTCGTACAGCGACAGGGCGGCCCCGGCACGCCGCGGGTCCGGCCGCAGCAGCGCACCGGCGGCGCCCGTCGTCGGGAAGGTCGGGTCCGTGTACGTCAGGTCCGGGCGCTGCAGGCGCGGACGGAACGCACCGTCGGCGGGCACCGTCGGCGGCACGAGGGTCTCGTCGAGGAGGCTCGCGCCATGGTCGGCGACGACGACGTTCGCGAGCGCCACAGCCCGGGCGTCGTCCGTGCCAGGCGTACTGACCTGCAACGGCGCGGGCAAGGCGTCGGCAGGGTGCCACCGCAGCTCCCAGACGCGCACCGTCGGGTCCAGAGGGTCGGCGTGCTCGTGCGCATCCTCCACGAGCCGCACCGGGAACCGGCGCGCCGGGTCACCCTCACGGGCGACCCCGTTGACGGGTGCGTCGACGAGCACGAGCACGTCGCCCTGGCGAAGCCCGGGGTCGTCCGCGGGACCCGTGCCGCTCGCGACGAACGCCGCGGTCGTCCCCGCGGGCAGGCAGTGGTCCGGGTCGCCCCACGCGTACAGCGGCAACGCGTTGCGCGCCGGGGTGATCTCGACGGCAGTGACGGTCTCGAACACCGTGCCGCCCAGGTCGGTCGCGTCGACCGGCACCGCGACGTCCTGACCCGCACGCGCCGGCAGGTCCGTCACGGGAGTCCTCGCGGGCACGGTCAGCGTGCCGGCGCCCGTCGTGAACGCCAGCAGGGTGCGCGCCGAGCAGCCCTCGTGCACCGCGTAGCCCAGCAGCCGCGCATGGCGGCGCACCGACGTCCGGCGCCGCGCCGTGCCGAGGTACGCCTCCACAGCCACGGCGTCCTGCCAGTACGCGAGCCGGTCACCGACCGCGGAGAACAGCTCCACGAGCATGACCGCGGGGTCCGCCGGGTTGCGGTCCGTCCAGTCCGGCAGCAGCGTCGCCAGCCGGTCCAGCAGGCGGGTGCGCAGCGCCTCGTAGTCGCGCGCCAGATAGTCGCCGGGCAGGAGGTCGACCTCGCCGTCCGGCGGGACGCACTCGTCACGGCAGTCCAGGTCGGTCGGGCAGTCCACCGAGAACGCGAACGGCGCGGTCGACAGCGGCAGGTCCACCCCGTCCGGGGCGCCGAGGCCACCCGGCCCCGCGAGCCGCAACGTGTACGTCGACCTGTCGCCCCACGACGAGGTGCGCACGACGAGCACGCGACGGGCCAGGTCGTCGTGGTCCGGGTCCGCGGGCTCGGGCAGCGCCTGCGCGACGAGCATCTGGTCGGCCGGGCTCACACCGTCCGGCAGGACACCGACAGGGTCGCTCGCCGTCCCCACGATCGCGTCCGCCCGGAACGCCCACACGGCGTGCACCGGGTTCAGCGCCGGGTCCGGACGCACACCACCGACGACGAGCACCGCGTCCGCCGTCCACGCTGTCGGGACCGGTCCGTTGAGCAGGTGCACCAGCAGCGTGCTCTGCTGCGGCGCACCGGGGACCTGGCCAGGAGTGCCGTCGTGGTTCGAGAGCACCTCGACGTGGTCGATCCCGTCGATCCCGTCGGGTTGCCCGATGCCCGGCCGCCCGCGCACGAGCGAACGGCGCGCCTCCAGGTCGATCGCGGCCGCGAACGGGAGCGTGTCGGTCGTCACGGCGACACCCCGGCGGTGGGCCCGCCCGTCACGGTGACCGTGCGGCGCTGGTCCGGGTGCGACGCGTACAGCGGGGCGTAGACGACGACCACCTCGAGGGCCGAGTCCACAGCCGTGACCTGCACGTCCTCGACGCGCACCAGGTCGGCGAGCCACTGCTGCAGAGCACCCTGCACCAGGGCCCGCGTCGTCTCGGCGAGCGCGTCGTCGAGCGGCGCGAACACCAGGCGGGCGACCCCGCTGCCGAAGCCCGGGCGGTTGACCCGCTCGCCCGGGCCGGTGAACAGCACCTGCTCGACGAGACCCGCCACGTAGACAGAGTCGTCGACCAGCGCGGTGCGACCCCGCGCGTCGAGGCGCAGCGGGAACGCCACGTGACGCGGCGGGTTGGACCGGCGCGGCGACGCGGTGCTCATGTCGCACTCACGCGGGTCTGCGTGACCGTGCAGGTCAGGGGAACCCCCGTGGGCAGGCACGAACCTGAGCCGCCCTGGATCGCGAGCGGTTGCTGCATCGACGTGACCCGTGTCGTGCCGCTGCTCCACTGGGCGGTCGCGTCGGGACCGCCCGACTGCGGCGGGTACGAGCAGCCCGACACCGTGTACGGCGTGGGCAGCAGGATGACGCCCTGCCCGCCCGCCGTGACACGCGGTGACGCGCTCGCGGGCTTGGCCTGGCCCTGGTGGGTGCACGTGACCGTCGAGGACTGCGTCACGAGGTTGCCAGGCATCACTTCACCTCCAGGGCACCGCTGTTGATCGACACCGACGACATGGAGACCGCGATCTTGTTGCTGCCCATCGCGACGGTGAACCCGCTGCTCGTCGCCTCGACCGTGATAGTCGTCGCGACCGCGGGGGACCCGACGGAGACCTTCACGCCGCCCGCGCCGGGCAGGTCGGACAGCTCGACGGAGATCGCGTCGGTCTTGAGCATCTTGACCTCGGCCACCGCGGGCGAGGCCGGCACCTGGCCCGTGCCCCAGAAGCAGCCCGCGAGGATCGGCGAGTTCGGGTCGCCACCTTCGAACTCGACCCACACGTTCGCGCCGACGGGCGGGACCAGGAACAGCCCCACCTTGTCCCCGGCGTACGGCGTGCACGGCATCGCCCAGCTCATTCGTCCCTGCCCGAGCACCGCGGGGCACTCCACCTGCACGCGCCCGAGCTGCATCACGTCGACGTTGCTCGCGACCGTCCCGCGGTACTTGCCGTAGAACCGCGCCGGGCCGGTGGAGGCGAAGTCGTCCATCGTCGCCCCTCAGACCATGACCACGGGGGTGAGTGCGCCGCTGCCCTCGCGCTGCAGCGTGAACGACGCGGTGTAGGCGCCGCGGGTCACGTGGTGCACCACCTGCTGCACGTACCAGATGCCGTCGGCGGACCAGCCTGCGCCGCGCATCCCGACGAGCATGCGGGGCCGCAGGACCGAGCCGTACGCGCCGCCGTCGAGCGTCCCCGACGCCGTCATCGCGTCGACGCTGGCGTCGAGCACCCCCTGCGCCCGCGCGAACGCCGCGGCCGCACTGACTCCCGTGCCGCGGAACTGCCTCGACCGCAACGACGCCTGGTGCTCCACCCACACCGGCAGCGCGCTCAGCGGCGGCCGCGTCGGCGCGACCGTCCGCACGGGCAGCGTCTGCCCCGAGCGCACGTCCTGCACCTGCCCCTCGACGTTCTCCGGTCGCAGCACGTCCGTCGTGAAGGACACCTGGCCCTGCACGTTCGTCGCCGGCCCGAGGTCCACCGAGATCGCCGGTTGCGGCAGGCCCGCCCGCACGGCCGGCCCCCAGTAGAGCGAGCTCATGCCGCGCACCGGGCCCGGGATCATGCAGCACACGAAGCCGTGCCACTGTGCGAGGTCCGAGATGTGCCGCCAGTCCGTGGCCTGCTGCGTGGGCGTGCGCTCCATCGGCAGCGGCGGGTCCATCGTGGGCGGCGGGATGACGGTCGGGAGGATGCCGTGCTGCGCGTACTGCGCGGCGATCGCGAGCACCTGCAACGAGTCCTCGAGGGCCACGTGCTCGTCCGAGACCTCCGTGCGGTCCAGCAGCACCGACAGGTCCCGCCCCGTCAGGGTCAGCTCCGCGCGCTGCTGCTCACCGCCGGGGACGAGCGTCGCCTCGGTGACGATCCCGTCGACCAGCACCTTCGGCACGACCCCCATCGTCAGCTCGACGACGACCCGGGCGTTGGCCCGCAGCGGCGACGTCGTCAGCACGGGGGAGTCGAGGGCGGCCGTGGGGCCGGACCGACCCGCGTCCAGCACGATGCTGAACACCGTCGGCCGGGAGTCCGACTCGGTGACCTGGACGGACTTCACGCGCTGCGCGACGTCCGGCGGCACCGGCAGCGGGACCGTCGGGCCGGCGGACAACGCCATGTGCACCCCGAGCAGGCTCACGACGAGGCCGCCCTCGGCAGTGGCACGACCAGCTCCGTGCCGACGGCCTCCGCGTCGACGAGCGCGTCCGGATCGAGCGCGTCGTTCGCGTCGCACACCCGCCAGAAGCCCAGCGGGTCACCCGTGTACCGCGCGCTGATCAGGTCCAGCCGGTCGCCGGGCGCGACGAGGTGGACCGCGAGCGTGGCCTGCGCCGCCGGGTCGGGCGGGAACCGTCGCCGCAGGTGACGCACCAGGCGGCGCGCGCCGTCGGCCGTGGTGACCTCCAGGACCGTCGTCTCGACCTCGTCGTACCGTGCCACGTCACCCTCCCACCGAGACGGAGACGCCGGCCGAGCCCGCCAGCGCGCCCGCGATGCCCGCGAGCCCACCGACGGTCGCGCGGACCTCCTGCTGGACCTGGTGCACCAGGGACATCGCGAACCCGACGTCCGTGGGCGAGAAGTCGTCGTAGGTCAGGACCGTCAACGACAGGTCCACCGCGGCGCGGATCGGGTTGAGGAGCGTGTCGAACGCCTGCTCGCGGATGGTCAGGGAGTCGACGCGCACAGGCACCACCCGCCCGGGACCCCACACGAGGACCGTGAGCGGCCCGGTCGGCGGGAGCACCTCGATCACCCCGGCAGCGGTCAGCGCGGTGCGCGCGATGACCTGCGCGGTGCTCGGGTACAGCTGCATCTCCAGCACGGCGAGCCGCCCCGCGACACCCATGACCTGCGTGATCGCGTCACCCGCCTCGAGGCCGTCGGTCGCGTCGAGCTCGATCGTCATCGTGACGGTCTCGGTCGCCGCCCCCCACACGCGCAGCGCGTCCGACGCGGACGCCGCCCCCGCCGCCGGCCCGCGCGGGCGCAGCGACCGCGTGACCTCGTCGGGGTTGTACTGGAACACCGCGATCCGTGCGAGGGGCGCCGTCGGCTCGACCGCGACGATCGCCCCGGCCATGACGCGCGGTGACCCCGGGAAGCTGCTCATCCGGCGATCGTGGACGGGCGTCGTCACGTCTGTGTCACGTGCCTGTCACGCCGTGCTATGTATCAGTGTGGAGCGGGTGCGTCTCTCTCCATGCAGCACGGGCCTGCATCCGACGGGGACGGTGCAGGGTGGGACCGGCCGTCGCCCGACAGGGCGGACCGGGTCACGGGAGGGGGACTTCCGATGTCGCCGCAGGCAGCCACCGTCGCGTCCGCCCGGGGACGCCCCCAGGTCTCGATCCGCCTCCTCGGGGCGTTCGCCATGAACGTCGACAGCTGTCCCGTCGAGCTCCCCGGGGGCGTCCAGCGTCTCGTCGCGCTGCTCGCGCTGCGCGGACGGACGGGACGCAGCCGGCTCGCGGGCCTGCTGTGGCCCGACACGGAGGAGCGGCGGGCGCTCGCGAGCCTGCGCACCGGGCTGTGGCGGGTCAACCAGGCCGCGCCGGGTCTCGTCGTGTCCGCGCACGGCACGATCGAGCTCGGGCTGAAGCCCGAGGTCGACGTGCAGCAGCTGATCGACCACTCCCGCGCGCTGCTCCGGGGTGCTCCCGACACCGCCGATCCGACCGACCCTGGCGATGGTGAGCTCCTGCCCGACTGGGACGACGCGTGGCTCGACGCCGAGCGCGAACGCCTGCACCAGCTGCGCCTCCACGTGCTGGAGGCCACCGCCCGCCTGCTCGCCGACCACGGCCGGTTCGGCCTCGCGCTCGAGTTCGCCCTCGCCGCGCTGCGCGCCGACGAGCTGCGCGAGAGTGCGCACCGCGCGGTCATCGAGATCCATCTGGCCGAGGGCAACGTCGTCGAGGCGCGCCGTGCGTACGACGCCTGCAGCCGCACGATGCGCGACGAGCTCGGCATCGACCCTTCGCCGACCCTCGCCGCTCTCGTCCGGCCCGGCGGCCACGCGCCGCTGCACGTCGTCACCGCCTCCACCTGAGCGGCTCGCGCTCGTCCTAGTCGCGCCCGAGGAGGATCGTGACCGCCGGATCGTCGTCGACGGGTGGGATCAGGCCCACCAGCGTCGTGTGCGACGCGACGTCGAGGACCCCCCACTCCAGAAGGCCGGCCAGGTACGCGCGCCACGCGATGGCGTAGTCGCGCGGGAGCTCGCCGGCGAAGTGCGTCGCGTCGGCGTGGATACGCGCGGCGAGCTCGTCCTGTGTGCTCTGGTCCATCCGCCGTTCCTAGATCCGGGGGACGACGAGGTCGAAGTCCCTGCCGATGACTCGGATCTGCTGTATCCGACCCAGGGTATCGGCGCCGAACGCCCTCCGGATCGCGCGCTGCGCGAGCTCTCTGGTCATCCCGGTCTGTCCTCGCACGTCCGCGATGATGTGCGGTGCTTGGCCCGCGCCCTCCAGGATGCGACGTCCGAGCGCTCCGGACAGGTCACGGGAGGTGAGGCTCGAGATGGTCTTCAGCTCGGTACGGATGCCGTCGACCATGAAATCGGCGGTCCGCACCCCGTGGCGGGTCGACTCGGCCAGCACCCGGACGTTGCGCCCTTCCTTGATCAGGCGCCCGACGATGATGGACTCCTCCGCGGACAGCCTCCGGCCACCCTCGATGACGAGGCGGCCGGTGCGGGCTGTGCCTGTGCCGACGCCCGGGAGGAACCGGGCTCCGATGTACCAGAACGCGAGGTCGGTGAAGGCGCGGGCGGTCGCCGCCGCGTCCTCGCGTGCTGCGTCCAGCGCGGGCTGGTAGACGCTGAAGATTCGTGGCGCGGTCTGCGGGTTCAGGAGCGTCGGCCACACGACCTGGGTGTCCCGGTAGAAGGCGACGACGGTCAGTCCGCGGGACCTGACGGCGTCGGCGAGGTTCGCGACCTCGGCCTCGGCGTCCTCTCGGGACGCCTGCGGCGGGATCAGGGGCAGGAGGTCGAGATCCTGTGGGTCGAGGTCCCGCAGCGGCGTGCGCACCACGGTTCCGTCGTCGAGCGTGATGACAGCCTGGCCCGCGGCGAGGTTGATGGCGAGGGCGGTCGCCCGCTCGTCGACGTAGGCCCGGGTGTCCGCCGCCGAGAAGCCGGGGAAAGGCCACGAGTTCCGTGGGGGCGCTTCGTCGAAGAACGATGCCCAGGCGGGGAGCAGGCGGGTTGTGTCGACGAGGACCACCATCGAGTCGTCGAGGTCGTGCGCCACCGGGGCGGCCGGATCGCCGTACAGCTCCATGGCGATCGCCCGGTCCGTGTACGGGCCGAGGAACCGGGCCCGCGGTGGGTCGCCGTCCAGCGAGTCGAAACGGACACCGTTCCCGAACTCGCGCCGCTGGACGCGCAGGTCGAGGCCGTGGGCCTGCTGCACCACGTGCGCGAGCTCGTGGGCGAGCAGCTCCTGTCCCGGCGGGCTCGCCGGGTGGTGACCCCGGCCGAGAGCGACCCGGGAGCCGACGGTGTACGCCGCTGCCCCGAGGTCCTCCGCGGAGCGGTCTGCGGCGGCTCCCCAATAGACGCGCACCGCACCGAGGTCGTGGCCGAGGCGCGGTTCGAACGACGCGCGCGCGTCCGGTGCGAGCGGGTGGCCGGGAGCGTTCAGCGCGGTGTGAACCGATCGTGGCGCCGCCTCCGTGGAGCGCGCACGACCCGCGGATCGGCGGACGTGCGCGGGTCGGGTGCCGCCGGGAACGGTGCCGGCGAGGGAGTCGGCTGCTGCTTCGAGCGGGTCGTCGGTCCGCCCGACCGCGAGCAGCGTGGGGAGCGGTGTGGGTGCCGTCGGCGCGAGAGGCTCCGACCTGCGGTCGTGCACGGAGACCTGACCGACGTCGTGCTGGGTGGACGGTGGCGAGGCCTGCGACGCGCCCGGGTGCGACGGTGACTTCGGTGCGTGCACTGCGTGCACGGCCGCACGGTCGCGCCGAGTGGTCCCGGCACCGCCCGCTGCGCGGTCAGCGGTCGGGGGAGCGGCGACGGACGCGATGTGCGACGTCATGTGCGCCAGCGTCGAGCGGAGGCATCACGGCGGCATCACCCGGATGTCACGTCGGGACCGGGGACGCGGCCGCGCCGGTGCGCCGTTGCGGTGCGTGGACGATCACGCCGTGCTGCGACGGCACGCACGAGACGATCGTTTCACCGCCGTCGCGGTCGCCGCTGACGATAGCCCGCAGGGCCGTCAGGGACTGGTGGCCTCAGCGTCGGCGGCCGGGTGCTCGAGTCGCTCGGCGAGCTGCTCCGACCCCCGCGCGAGGAGCGTCACGTCAGACCCGACGAGCACGAACGTGGCTCCGGCGTCGACGTACCTGCGTGCCAGGGCGGGGTCGAACGCGTTGACACCGACCGGCTTGCCGGCAGCGCGCACGGCGTCGAACGTGCGGTGGACCGCGGCGACGACGTCCGGGTGGCTCTGCCGGCCGAGCAGCCCCATCGAGGCGGCGAGGTCGGCCGGCCCCACGAAGACGGCGTCGACGCCGTCGACGGCCGCGATCGCCTCGGCGGCGGCCACGCCCTCGACCGTCTCGATCTGCACGATCAGTGACACGTGCTCGTCGGCGTCGTCGAGATACCCCTCGACCCTGTTCCACCGGGCCGACCGGGCGAGCGCCGACCCGACCCCGCGGCGTCCCCGGGGCGGGTAGCGCACGGCCTCGACGACCGCCTGCGCCTCCTGCGCCGACGACACCATGGGCACGAGGAGGTTCTGGGCCCCGAGGTCCAGGACCTGCTTGATCGTCACGACGTCGCCGATCGGCACCCGCACGACCGGGGTCACCGGGTAGGCGGCGACCGCCTGGAGCTGGGACAGCACCGATTCGAGCCCGTTGGGCGAGTGCTCCATGTCGATGAGCAGCAGGTCCACCCCGGAGCCCGCGCAGATCTCGGCGACGAGCGGGCTGCCCGTGCAGACCCACATCCCGACGAGCGGCCGGTCCGCTGTCGCGAGGGCGTCGCGGAACGTCGGCATCAGGTGAAGCGGCATGTGATCGTCCCCAGGTCGCGGTAGTCGGCCAGCACGGTGTCGCCCGGGTGCACCCACATCGGACGGGTGAAGGAGCCCGCGAGCACGAGCTCACCGGCCTCGAGCCGGTCGCCGTGCTGGGCCAGCTTGTTCGCCAGCCACGCGACGCCCAGCGCGGGGTGGTCGAGCACGGCGCCGGCGACGCCGGACTCCTCGACCGTCCCGTTCCGATACAGCAGCGCGGCGACCCAGCGCAGGTCGACGGCGTCGGGTCGGACGGGGGTGCCGCCCACCACCATCGCCCCCATCGCCGCGTTGTCGCTGATCGTGTCGACGATCGTGCGGCCTTCGAGCGCGATCCGCGAGGACAGGATCTCCAGGGCCGGCACGACGTGCTCGGTGGCGCGCAGGACGTCGGCGAGCGTCGCGTCGGGACCCTCCAGGGGCTCGGCCAGCCGGAACGCGAGCTCGACCTCGATGCGGACGTTCGAGAACCGGTCGTGCTCGATCACGGAGTCGTTGTCGTAGACCATGTCAGCGAAGATCGCCCCGTAGTCGGGCTCGTCGATGCCGGTTGCCACCTGCATGACCTTCGACGTGAGGCCGATCTTGTGGCCGACAGGTCGCCGACCGGCGGACACGCCCCGTCGCCGCCACTCGCGCTGCACCGCGTACGCGTCCTCGACGGTCATGCCGGGGTGCCGCGCGGTCAGCAGCGGCACCGTGGTCCGGTCGCGCTCGGCGGCGGCCAGCTCGTCGGCGATCGCCGTGAGGGTCTCGGCGGGGAGCGTCACAGCTGGTGCCCCAGCTTGTACTCGCCCTGCTTCCAGCTGGGGAGCTCGTCGGGGGCGTCACCCTTGCGCGTGTAGGAGAACCCGTCGGCCCCGATGGTGACCTCCATCTCGCTGGTGTCCGTGCGCGCGACGACCGGCTGCGGGACGCCGTCGAGGTCGAGCACGAGGGACGCCTCGGTGTACCAGGAGGGGACGACGGGGTTGCCCCACCAGTCGCGACGCTGGTTGTCGTGGACGTCCCAGGTGACCACCGGGTTGTCCGGGTCGCCGGTGTAGTAGTCCTGCGTGTAGATCTCGATGCGGTGCCCGTCGGGATCGCGCAGGTAGAGGTAGAACGCGTTGGACACGCCGTGCCGACCGGGCCCGCGCTCGATGCGGTCCGAGAGCCGCAGCGCGCCGAGCTTGTCGCAGATCGCCAGGATGTTGTGCTTCTCGTGGGTCGCGAAGGCGACGTGGTGCAGGCGCGGGCCGTTCCCGCCGGTCATCGCGGTGTCGTGGACGGTGGGCTTGCGACGCATCCACGCGGCGTACGTGGTGCCGGCCTCGTCCTGGATGTCCTCGGTCACCCGGAACCCCAGGTCCTCCATGTACGCCACGGCGCGCGGCACGTCGGGCGTGACCTGGTTGAAGTGGTCGATGCGGACGAGCGGGCCCGTCGTGTGCAGGTCGTACCGCCACGCGAGCCGTTCGACGTGCTGCACGTCGTGGAAGAACTCGTAGGGGAACCCGAGCGGGTCCTGGACGCGGACCGAGTCCCCGATGCCCGTCACGAAGCCCTCCGGCCGCCGCTCGACCCGACACCCGAGCTCGCGGTAGAAGGCGACCGCCTTGTCGAGGTCCGCGGGGGAACGGACCCGGTAGGAGAGCGCGGCGACCGCGGCCACGGGACCCGCGCGCAGGACGAGGTTGTGGTGGATGAACTCCTCGAAGCTGCGCAGGTAGACCGTCTCCGCGTCCTCCTCGGTGACGACGAGGCCGAGGACGTCGACGTAGAAGTGGCGCGACTCCGCGAGGTCGGTGACGACGAGCTCCATGGAGGCGGCACGCAGGACGTCGGGGGGCGGGGACGAGGGCGTCGGGATGGGCTCGGGTCCGCCGCGGGTGATCGGGGTCGCGCTCACGTCAGACTCCTTTGCCGAACGTCGGGTTGTGCGCCTCGCCGAGCGTCACGTGCACGGCCTGCTGGTGCGTGTAGAAGTCGATCGAGCGGTACCCGCCCTCGTGGCCGAGGCCGGAGGCCTTGACGCCCCCGAACGGGGTCCGCAGGTCACGGACGTTGTTGCTGTTGAGCCAGACCATGCCCACGTCGAGCGCCTGCGCGAAGGTGTGCGCCCGCCGCAGGTCGTTGGTCCACACGTACGCCGCGAGCCCGTACTTCACGCCGTTGGCGAGCGCGAGCGCGTCGGCGTCGGTGTCGAACGGTGTGATCGCGACGACCGGCCCGAAGATCTCCTCCTGGAAGATCCGGGCGTCCGACGGCACGTCGGCGAACACGGTGGGCGCCACGTAGTTGCCGGTGGGAAATCCGTCGGGCCGGCCGCCGCCCGCGACGAGGCGCGCTTCCGTCCGGCCGATCTCGATGTAGCGCATGACCTTCGCGTAGTGCTCCGGGTGCACGAGGGCGCCGACCTCGGTGCTCGCCTCGTGCGGGGGGCCGACGACCACCCGCGTCGCCTGTGCGGCGTAGCGCTCGACGAACTCGTCGTGGATCTCGCGCTGGACGAGGATCCGGCTGCCCGCCGTGCACCGTTCGCCGTTGAGCGAGAACACCCCGAAGATCGTCGCGTCGATCGCCGCCTCGAGGTCGGCGTCGGCGAAGACCACGGCGGGGGACTTGCCCCCGAGCTCCATGGACAGACCTTTCAGGTGCGGCGCGGCGTTGGCGAAGATGAGCTGCCCGGTCCTGCTCTCACCCGTGAACGAGATCAGCGGGACGCCGGGGTGCCTGACGAGCGCGTCGCCCGCCTCCTCACCGATCCCGTGGACGAGGTTGAACACGCCAACGGGCAGGCCGGCCTCCTCGAAGATCCCGGCCCACAGGGACGCCGAGAGCGGGGTGAACTCCGCCGGCTTGAGGACGACCGTGTTGCCGGTGGCCAGTGCGGGCCCGAGCTTCCAGGACTCGAGCATGAACGGCGTGTTCCACGGCGTGATGAGCCCGGCCACGCCGATCGGCTTGCGGTTGACGTAGTTGAGCTGCCGCCCGGGCACCTTGAAGGCGTCGTCGGTCTGAGCGACGACCAGGTCGGCGAAGAACCGGAAGTTCTCGGCCGCCCGTCGGGCCTGCCCGAGCGCCTGCGTGATCGGCAGGCCGGAGTCGAAGCTCTCGAGCTCCGCGAGCCGGGCGTCGCGCGACTCGACGATGTCGGCGACGCGGTGCAGGATCCGCGAGCGCTCGCGCGGCAGCATCCGCGGCCACGGCCCTTCCTCGAACGCGTGCCGCGCCGCCACGACGGCCCGGTCGACGTCCGCCGCCTTACCGGCTGCGGCGTGCAGGTACGTCTCGTTCGACACCGGGTCGAGGACCTCGAACACGGCACCGTCCACGGAGTCGACGTGCTCGCCGCCGACGTAGTGCTGGAGGTGCTCGGGAAGATCGGCAGGCATCGGTCGCCTCTCAGGGTGCGGTCGGCACGCCGGGCTCGCCCGGTGCCTCGTCGGGGTGCTCGTGACTGAGATACGCGGCGAGGGTGGCCGACCGGTGCGAGCGAGCCGCACGCTCGATGTCCGCCAGCGGCGCGCCCGCCTCGATGAGCCCGAGGAGGATCTCGTGCTCTCGGACCGACTCCTGCGCGCGGCCGGGCACGAAGCTGAACGTCGAGTCGCGCAGATGACCCAGCCGGACCCACTCCGACTCGACGAGCGCGAGCATGCGGGGGTTCGGGCAGGCGGCGAAGAGCACCGAGTGGAACCGGTGGTTGAGCGAGGTGAAGAGGCGGGGGTCGAAGTGCTCGAGCGACGCGATCAGGCGGCGGTTGAGCTCACGCGCCTGCCGGACGTCGTCGGCGGTCAGGTGCCGGGCCGCGAGCGCGGTGGCCGCTCCTTCGAGGATGGCAAGTGTCTCCATGCTGTGCCGGTACTGGGAGTCGTCGATCATCGACACGCGAGCCCCGACGTTCCGTTCGAACGTCACGAGACCCTCGGCCTCGAGCCGGCGGATCGCCTCACGCACCGGCACGACGCTCATGCCGAGCTCGTTCGCGACGGACGCGAGGACCAGGCGGTGCCCGGGGGTGAGCTCCTCGGCCGCGATCCGCTCCTTGAGCGAGTGGTACGCGTGCTGCGACTTGCTCCGGGCCGCCGTCTCGTTCACCGGCTCTCGCGCCATGCGTCGAACCTCGCTCTCCACCACGCGTTCATCGGGAAGAGACCCTCGACGGAGTGACCGGCGGTGACCTGCTCGGCGATCCAGCCGTCCTCCTCCTCCTGCGCGAGGGTGGCGTCGACGACCTCCGCGGCCAGCGCGGGTGGGATGACGACGACACCGTCCCCGTCGCCGACGACGACGTCGCCGGGCTCGACGGTCGTCCCGCCGCACGCGACGGCGACATCGACGTCCCACGGCACGTGCTTGCGGCCGAGCACGGCGGGGTGTGGGCCTGCCGAGTAGACGGGGATGCCGACGGCGGCCACGGCGGCGTGGTCGCGGACGCCACCGTCGGTGACGATGCCGGCCGCGCCGCGCGCACGGGCGCGCAGGGCGAGGATGTCGCCGAGCGTCCCGGACCCGGCCTCGCCACGCGCCTCGATGACGAGGACCTCGCCCTCGCCGACGGTGTCGAACGCGAGCTTCTGGGCGTTGTAGCCGCCGCCGTGGCGGGCGAACAGGTCCTCGCGGCCCGGCACGAACCTCAGGGTGCGCGCGGTGCCGACGAGCTTGGCGCCGGGGTGCATCGGCCGGACGCCGTCGATCGTCACGGCGTCGAGACCGCGCTTGCGCAGCTGCGCGCTGAGACCGGCGACGGGGGCCCGCACGAGCTTCTCGCGCAGCTCGGCGGTGAGGCGGAACGGCGGAGGTGCCGGTTCCTGGCCCCACGCCTCGGCGCGCTGGACGTCGTCGACGGCGGGGAGCGACCCGAGAGCACCGTCGAACCCGTGCTCGCCCTGGACGACGGTCGTGCGGAGCCGGCCCGAGGTCGGCGCGCCGGGGGTGTCCGGTGCGTCGACCTCGACCTCGACGACGTCCCCGGGGACGATGACGGAGGAGCCGGCAGGGGTGCCCGTGAGGATGACGTCGCCCGGCTCGAGGGTGAGGTGCTGCGAGAGGTCGGCGACGAGCTGGGGGAGGGGGAAGAGGAGCCCGGCGGTCGTGTCCTCCTGGCGCAGCTCGCCGTTGACCCACGCACGCAGCCGCAGTGCGCCCGGTTCGACCGTGCGGGCATCGAGGAGACTGGGTCCGACCGGGGTGAAGCCGTCCCCGCCCTTGGACCGGACGTTGGAGCCCTTGTCGTTCGCGCGCAGGTCGTACAGCCCGAGGTCGTTCGCCGCCGTGACCCATGCCACGTGGTCCCACGCCCGGTCCAGGGGCACGCGTCGGGCGACGGTGCCGATGACGAGCGCGATCTCGCCCTCGAAGGCGAGCAGCTCGGTGCCGCGCGGACGTTCGACCGTGCCGCCCGACGGGGCCACGGAGCTCGAGGGCTTGAAGAAGTACGACGGATGGGTGGGGCGGCGGCCGCGCTGGTCGGCGCGCGAGGCGTAGCTGAGGTGGATCGCGACGATCTTCCCGGGCCGGCTGGGGAGGCCGGAGTGCCGGGGGTCCGATGCCTCCTCGACGGAGGTGCTGTCGTCGGTCATGAGCTCCCTCGCTCGAGTGCCGGTGAAATCGTATACGAATCGGCCGTCGCGGTGTCGTGGCGGCGATCAGCCGCTCGCCCGCGCGATCTCCTCCCAGAACGGTGCGACCACGGCGCCGGAGATCCGCAGGTCGAGGAGCAGGAACGGGCGCTCGGTCACCGGGCGGGCGCGCCACGCAGTCAGCACCTCGAGATCCTCGATCGACCGCACGGCGACGCCGTGGGCGCCGAGCGCGGTGGCCACGCCGGCGAAGTCGACGTCCGGGATGAGCATCGGCTCCCGGGCCAGACCCTTGCGGCCGTAGAGGTGCATCTCCGCGCTGTACGCCCCGTCGTTCCACACGACCGCGATCCCGCGGCCGCCCGCGACCCGCACCGCCGACTCGAGGTCGGACAGGGCCATGAGCCCGCCACCGTCGCCTGTCGTCAGGACCACCGTGACCTCCGGCCGGGCGAGGGCCGCCCCCACCATGCTGGGGAGGCCGAGCCCGATCGCCTGGAACGCGGTGCCGACCATCACCATGCGGTCCGGTGCCGACACCGGCCAGTACATGTTCGCCCAGCCGAGGAAGTGCCCGCCGTCGGAGACGACCACGCGGTCCTCGGGCAGCAGCTCGGCGAGCCGCGCCGCCGCGGAGCGCGGGTCGAGTCGCCCGTCCGCGGCGGTCCCGTCCCCGGGGTGGTGCCCTCGTGCGGCGGTGAGGTCGACGGACTCGCGCCACCCGCTGGGGGAGACCCCGTCGAGCTCGTCGAGGATCGTCTGCGCGACGACCGCGGCGTCCCCGCGGACGTACCCGCCCACGTGCGGATGGGTCGCCGCGGGCGCGACGTCGACCTGGAACACCCGGCACCCGGGCGCGAAGAGGTCCCCGAACCGCATCGTGAACTGGTTGAGTGCGGCGCCCACGACGACCGCGACGTCGGCCTCCCGGACGAGCGTCATCGCCTCCCGGGTGCCGAAACCACCGGCGACGCCGAGGTCGAACTCGCTCCGCGGAAAGATCCCGCGCCCGAGCGCCGTCGTCGCGGTCAGCGCACCGACGGCGTCGGCGACAGCTCCGAGCACCGTGCCTGCGCCGGCCACCCAGGCGCCGCGACCGGCGAGGAGCAGCGGTCGACGCGCGGTGGCGAGGGCGGTCGCGACCTCCCGCACGACGCCCTCGGCGAAGGCGCCGCGCACCGCGAGCGGAGCGGGCAGGCGGGGGGTCGGCGTCTCGGGCACCGGGCCGGTGTCCAGGGTCGCGACGTCGTAGGGGAGCGCGAGCACGGTGGGCACCCGGTAGGTCAGCGCGTGCTCGACGGCTATGACGGTCGTGGCGGCGGCGTCCGTGCGGCCCACCGTGTAGGTGCGTGCGCCCACGGCCGAGGCCATCGCGATCTGGTCGACGTCCCACGGGCGCGGACCCGACGTCGGCTCGTCCCCGACGACGAGGATGAGCGGCACGTGCGCCTGCACGGCCTCCGCGAGGGCGGTGAGGGTGTTGGTGAACCCCGCCCCGTACGTCGTCGTCGCCGCAGCGAGCCTGCCGGAGGCCCGGTGGAAGGCGTCGGCCGCGACCACGGCGCCGGCCTCGTGCCGGACGGGGGTGAAGCGGGCGGCGGTCTGGCACGTCAGGGCGTCCAGGAAGTACGCGTTGCCGTTGCCCATGACCCCGAAGACGTGGTCGACATGAGCGGCGAGCGTGACCGCGACGTGCGCGGAAACCGTCGGCATGGAGGAGGACCTCTCGGACCGGGTCGGCCGCGTCGGTGCGGCCTGGAAGGGATAATATACGATCCGTTCCACCTCGACATCGGCGTCAGGGGAGTCAGTCCCATGCAGTTCCACCACCACGGCTACGTCTCCGGCGACCCGCGCGTCCAGCCCGCCGCCGGCGTCGGCCTGGACCGGCCGGACGAGCTCCCCGACGAGGTCGACGTCCTCATCGTCGGCACCGGGCCCGCGGGGATGATCGCGGCCGCGCAGCTCTCCCAGTTCCCCGAGATCACCACCCGGATCGTCGAACGCCGCGACGGGCGGCTCCCCATCGGGCAGGCGGACGGCATCCAGGCACGCAGCGTCGAGACGTTCCAGGCGTTTGGGTTCGCCGGCCGGATCGCCGAGGAGGCCTACCGGATCACCGAGATGTGCTTCTGGCACCCGGACCCCGCCGACCCGTCGCGCATCGTCCGCGGCGAGCGCCCTGCTGACGACCCCGGTGGGATCAGCGAGTTCCCGCACCTCATCGTCAACCAGGCACGCGTCCTCGACTACTTCGCCGAGTACATGGCGAACGCACCCAGCCGGATGGTGCCGGACTACGGCTACGAGTTCCGCGGCCTCGAACGGTCCGCCGACCACGTCACCGTCACGCTCGTGCGGACGGCGGGGGAGCAGGCGGGGCAGGAGAAGGTGGTGCGGGCGAAGTACGTCCTGGGCGCCGACGGTGCCCGCAGCGGGGTGCGCACCGCGATCGGCTGCACGATGGAGGGGAACTCGGCGTTCCACGCCTGGGGCGTCATGGACGTCCTCGCCGTCACCGACTTCCCCGACATCCGCCTCAAGTGCGCGATCCAGTCCGGTGCGGGAGGCAGCATCCTGCTCATCCCACGGGAGGGCGGCCACCTCTTCCGCATGTACGTCGACCTCGGAGAGATCGACCCCGACGCCCACCACGAGGTGCGCAGCACGACGATCGAGCAGATCATCGCCCGCGCGAACGAGATCCTGCACCCGTACACCCTCGACGTGCGCGACGTCGCCTGGCACAGCGTGTACGAGGTGGGCCACCGGCTCACCGACCGGTTCGACGACGTGCCGGTCGAGGAGAAGGCGCTGCGCACGCCGCGCGTGTTCATCGCGGGCGACGCCTGCCACACCCACAGCGCCAAGGCCGGTCAGGGCATGAACGTGTCCATGCAGGACGGCTTCAACCTGGCGTGGAAGCTGGGGTACGTGCTGTCGGGCCGGAGCCCGGAGAGCCTGCTCGCCACGTACTCCGCCGAGCGTCAAGTCGTCGCGCAGAACCTCATCGACTTCGACAAGGAGTGGTCCACGCTCATGGCGAAGACACCGGAGGAGCTGGGGGACCCGGGTCGGCTCGCCGACTTCTACGTGCGGACCACGGAGTTCCTCTTCGGCTTCATGACGCAGTACCCGCCGTCGATGGTCGTCGCCGAGCCCGCCCACCAGGCGCTGGCCACGGACTTCCCGATCGGGAAGCGGTTCAAGTCCGCGCCGGTCGTGCGCGTCGCCGACGCGAACCCCCTGCAGCTCGGGCACCAGCACCGCGCGGACGGCCGCTGGCGGGTGTACGCGTTCGCCGACGCCGGGCAGGCCCCCGCGCTGACGGCGTGGGCCGGGTGGATGGCCGGATCGCCCGGCTCCCCGGTGCGCGCCCACGGCCGGGACGTCTTCGACGTCAAGGTCGTCTACCAGCAACGGCACGTCGACGTGGACATCTCGGCGGTGCCCGAGCTCTTCCTGCCGCGCACCGGGCCGTTCGAGCTCGTCGACTACGAGAACGTCTTCGCGACGCACCCGGACGACGACATCTTCGAGCTGCGGGGCGTGGACCGAGCCGGGTGCGTCGTCGTCGTCCGGCCCGACCAGTACGTCGCAGCCGTGTTCCCGCTCGACGCCACGGACGAGCTCGCGGGGTTCGTCCGACAGCACCTGCTCGTCCGGGAGCGGGTCACAAAGAGCTAGGCAGCACCGCGGGCGAGCCGGGCCGGCGTCTCGTCGTCGAACTCGGCGAAGAACCCGCCCACCCGGTCGGTCAGCTCGCTCATGCCGTCGCAGGCGAACAGGATCGGCTGGTAGTGGCTGATGTCGTACTCGAGCGTGGCCATCTGGTGGAAGTCCACGGGCCGGACGTCGGCCCCGCGGAACTCCTCGATCTCGCCGTACGAGGAGAGCAGGCCCGCACCGTAGGCCCGCAGCTCGCCGTCCTCGTACATGACCCCGAACTCGATCGTGAACCAGAAGACGTCGGCAACGTACTGGAGTCCCTCGGGCGTCTCGCACCGGCGCGCGGCCTCCCCGGCACGGCGCTTGACCTCGGCGATCGCGGGGTTCGCGAGCAGGTTGCAGTGCCCCACGACCTCATGGAGGATGTCCGGCTCCGGCGTGTACAGCGGTTGGGACGGGTGGCGCAGGTACTGGGTGGAGTGGAACACGCCGTCCGCGAGCGACCCGTAGAACACGTCGAGGGGTACGAGCCCCGCGGCCGGGTGGAGCCGGAAGCCGCTGAGCGGACCGAGACCCGCGCTGACCTCGTCGAGCTGGGGAACGTGGTCGGTGGGCAGGGCAAGAGCCTCCTTGCCCTCCAGGAAGCCGCGGATCGCGAGCCGCTCGTGCTTCGGCGCCAGCTCGCGGCACACGGTCCGCCAGATCTCGTTCTCCGAGTCCGTGTACTCGACGCGCGGCACCGGGTCACCGGGCTGCCACGCGAGAGCCGGCGCGGCGATCTCGCTGCGACGGCGCCGGTACTCCGCGTCCTTCGCGCCGGGGTGGTCGTCCGCGAGGTGGACCGTGACCTTGCCGTCCTCGTCCGCGGTGACGGGGGCGTAGAGCTGTCCTTCTTCGAACATGCGATCCGTTCTACGCCTGAAGCGCGAGCGACGCATCCCCCGAACGCGACGGGGACCGCGCACCCGTCGTCCATGTGCCAGGCACCCGGCTCGGTTGCCGCGACCTGAGACTAGGCCTCGGCCTGGAGCGCCTCCTGGGTAGGACTCTCCTCCATCATGCTCGAAGCGCGGGTGGCCGGGCCCGGCCTGATCATCTCCACCTGCGAGTCCTTCGACGGCAAGGAATCGACGAGCTCGCCCGCCCGCCGGTCCAGGATTCCGGTGAAGGCCTGTTGCCCGAAGCCCAGGAGCAGTGCGTACGCGAGGATCTGCTCCTGTGAGTCGAGCGAGGAAAGGCCAGGAACGAACTCTCCGCGTATGGCAACCAGCCCGAGAATCGCAGTAAATGCGCCGAGCGGAACCTTCAGCCACGCCAGTGCGAGCGGCACGTTGTAGGCGCCAGAGTTGCCTTTGAGCTTCCTGATCGAGATCGTCGAGGCGAGAGTTCCGCCGAGGAGTCCGACGAGACCCACCATCAGCACGTCGCCGCCTGTGGGCGCCTCCGTGTCGGTGCGGGTCGGGCAGTTGAGCAGTGGTGTCCCCACGGCAGTCGAGTCGTCGCCGGACGACTCGGTCGCACCGGCGTCGGGGGCCACGAAGCACAGGGGCAGCACCGTCGGGTTGAGCGCCGTGAAAGTGGCGGTGGTGCCCGTCAGCAGGATCACGATCGCTGCCGCGGACAGGATGCTGTTGCGGAAGAGCCGAAGCCGCGCGTGCTGCACGTCGGCGGCCTCGTAGACGTCCTCGAGAAGCCTGCGGACCCACGCGCGGCGGAGCGCGAGCGGTTTCGCGTACAGAGCGGCCTGGCTGATGCATCGGGGATCATCACGACTGAGCTCGGTGTGGGCGCGCGCCACGACGCCAGGTATCTCGGCGGTCAATTCCTGGGGCGACATGATGTCGATCATCTGTGCCCGCGCGGTGTGCAGATTGCGATAGGCCAGCTCGACGAGTGTTCCCCGCCACCAGTTGAAGAAGCGACCAGGCACCGGGTCGTTCCGATATGCGGCCCGCACCGCCCGTGCCACCAGGTCGCGGACGCCCTCGGCCACGACCTGGTCTTCGGCCGACCATCCGTCGCGGGCGCTCGCGACGTCGACGCGCAACCACAGCGCACGCAGCTCCGCGTCGACGTGCGGGACCCAGATCCGCTTGCGTCGCTTTTGCGACGCTTCCGACGACCACGGGTTGCCGGTGGCGGTGCGTTCTTGAGCTGGTTCCTCGTCAGCGGCCATGTCGGGTCTCCTGCTCGTGCCCACCGTTTACAGGACCTGCACCCGGCGAGCGCCCATCGTCGGATTGCTCGCCGCAGTTCTGATCCTCCTCCGTCGACGCGGCTCGTCAAGGTCTGCGGCAAAAAAGGAAAACACGATGAACGACCAGAGGTCCGAATAGCGACCTCCAGAACACACGGGCGCTTGGTGATTCCACGCACGGCGACGGCGCTTTCCATTCGATAACGCGCGTTGAGAAACCCCGTCCGGCAGCCTGGAGAGCTGAGGCTGCCGGACGGGGAGTCAGCGCGTCACGGGTACCACTGCTGCTTCGCGCCTCCGCGGCTCGGCGCCGCGGTGCCGAGCCCAGTTGCTCCAGGTCGCACTCGGCGGCGCGGACTGGGTGATCGGCGACAGTAACGCGCGCCTGCGCCACGACGGTCGGCTGGACGTCCGGGTGGAGGGCCTGGTCCTGACGTCGACCGGCGCGAACCCCGTCACCCAGCTCGCGGCCAGCGTCGTGTGGAACGGGGCCGTGGTCGCGACGACGGCCGTCGTGCCGTTCTCGTCCACGGGTGATGCCAGGATCGACGCCGAGGTCACCCTGCCGCAGAGGTGCATCGCCCCGGACGTGCTGCTCAATCCCCGCGGCAGCGCGGCGGTCTACATCGGCGTGACCGGCACCGAGGGGTGAGGTCCGGGCCCGGCTCCTTGGGAGCCGGGCCCGCCTGCGCGTGCGGCCGTCGACGCCGCCGATCGTTCGGGTCGACGACCGCACGCGCGGGACGGGTGACCACCTGCATCGCACCGGTGGCGACCTGCCCCTACCTGTCGGTCATCCGTTGTCGTGCACGACCACCACCGGGACCGTCGCCTCGCGCAGGACCGCATGGCTGACCGAGCCGAGCAGCATGCCGCGGAAGGTGCCCAGTCCCCGCGAGCCCACGACGAGCAGCGCGGCACCGGTGCCGAGGCCGACGAGGGCGTCGGCGGGGTCGTCGTCGACGAGCGCGAGCTCGACGGTGAGACCGTCGTTCTCTGCGCGGAGCGACTCGGCCACGCTGTGCGCAGCGCGGTGCGTCGGGTCGTCCTCGTCAGCCGTCGCCAGCGGGGGAACGCTTCCGCGCCCGAAGGGGTCGGGGATCGTCGGTCGGGCGTGCACGACGAGAAGGGGCCGCCCGCGCATCCACGCCTCGCGCGCCGCGACGCGCGCCGCCGCCAAGGACGCCGACGACCCGTCGACGCCGACCACGACCGCCGCATCGGTCGCCGTGGGGTGGTCGGGATCCGAGCGGACCACCGCCACAGGGCACCGGGCGTGTGCCGCGACGTGGACACCTGTCGAGCCCGTGCGCGCGCGCCCGGTGCGGGCATGGGCACCGAGCACCAGCAGCTGGGCGCCGAAGCTCAGCTCACGCAGGCACGGCACCACCTGACCGTGCATCACCCGGGTCTCGACGGGCACACCGGGGTGGTGCTCCGCGAGGGAGCTAGCGAGGTCTTCCAGGTACGCCTTCGCCTCGGTGTCGACGTCGCTGCCCCCGACGACCGGGTACCAGCTCCAGGCCGTGACCTGCCAGGCGTCGTCGAGAGCGCGCACGAGCAGGAGTGAAGCCCGCCGCCGGACGGCCTCGTCGACGCCCCACCTGAGCGTCTGCGCACTGTGCTCGGTCCCGTCGAGGGCCACGACCACCGGTCCGTCGGCACGCATGGCACCACACCTCCGTCCGCGTCGGACAGGGCCGTTCGTCTGCCGGCCGCTCTGCCGCGCTATCTCCAGGGTCCGCCTTCGCGACCCCGTGCGTCCCGGGACTTGAGTCCCTCATCCGGCCGTCGTGCAGGCTCGGACGCGCCTTCGTCAGCGTCGGCCGGACAGGGGGAACATCGGGCTCGGCACGCCGTCGTCGGCGGGAAGGCCGAGGACCTGAGCGAGGTCGACGTCGACCAGCACGGTGTCGCCGGCCCGTCGCACCCGCACCGTGCCCACACTGTCGACGGCGAGCCCGCGCAGCTGTGCAAGCACGGCTCCAGACGCCGGTGAGGAGACGTCGAGCGTCATGATGACGGTCCGCATGCCCTTGTCCGAGGCATCGAGGACAGCCTGACGGACCAGGCGTGCGGCCGTGCTGGCGGCGGCACTCCCGCCGTCCGTCCGTACCTGGACTCGGCAGAGGGAGTTGTCGAACCGCGTCTCCACCGAGGTGTCTCCGACGCGCGCCTCAGCAGCCGTGGTCAGTGCGGTGATCATCACCATCTCCCTCCGAGCGGTCGCGAATGCCCAGTCCATCGCGCCGTGACCGATTTATCCAGGGCCGAAGGTCCCACCTCGTGCGCTCCGCCGGCGGGGACGTCGGTGGTGCAGCGGGCGCGGAGCGGTCAGGGCGCCCCGGGGCAGGGCGGCGTAGCCGCGACGGTCGCGATGTCCACCACGGCGTTCACCAAGGAACTTCCTGCTACCAGCGTCGCGTCGTTGTGGTTCGCCCCGGGCACCACGACCTCGACGACCGGCCGGGGTGCTGCACGCGCCGCGTCCGCGACCGACCGGCTCAGGCGCGGCGGCACCGTGGTGTCCGCGTCGCCCAGCACGACGGCGACGGGCACGGTCGTCCGGCGCACCGCGGTGACGACGTCGAACCGGTCGAGCAGCAGCGCGCCCACCGGCACGTGGTAGGCGGCGCGTGCGGCGTCGGCGAGCGTGGTGAACGGCGAGCGCAGGACGAGCGCGGCCGGAGGGTGCTCGGCGGCAAGCCCGGCCGCGACCGCCGCACCGAGACTCTCTCCGAGGTAGACCAGGGAGGCGTCGGGGATGCCGGCATCGTGCAGGTACGCCCGGGCGGCGCGCGCGTCTCGGGCCATGCCCACTTCCGACGGCGCCCCCGGGTTGCCTCCGTACCCCCGGTACTCCAGCAGCAGGACTCCGAAGCCTGCATCACCCAGCGCCGCGGCGAGCGGGGCGCGAACGCCGCGATGACCGCCGTTGCCCGGCATGACGAGGACGGTCGCGTTGCAGCCCTCGGGGGGTGGCAGGTGCCACGCCGCGAGCGTCAGCCCGTCGGAGGTCCGCAGCGAGACCTCCGCGCCTCCGGGCAGGGCGTCGTCCACCGGTGGTGGAGCGCTCCGGTCCGGCACGAAGACGAACGAGCGCTGGAACGCGAGGACGAGCCCGACGCCGACGAGGAGCGCGACGGCGACGACCGCCCCGACCCGGGGCAGCACCCGAAGAGCGCGCCTCCGCTCCGCCATCCTCCGATCGTCGCACCGGCGTCACCGGTGATCGCGCCCTCGACGATGACCGGTTCTGTGACGCCCTAGATGTCGCCGCCGGCCGCGCTGATCCCGGCGGCGGCGAGACAGTGCCGGGTGGGGCACGGGTCAGGCGAGCTGGACGTCCCGTCGGGCGTAGCGGGTGAGCCCGGACGCGACGAGGGCGCCGGCGACCACCGTCAGAATCAGTAGCGGTGTCCAGGAGAACGGCTCCGCCGGTTGGTACGGCGTCGCCGAGAACGGCAGCGCGTCGAGCACCCAGCTGGGCAGGTGCAGCGCGTCGCCGGCGATGACGATGACCCACATCGCGCCGAGCGCCGCCCACGGACCGACTACCGCGGCGCGTGGCAGCCATCCGAACAGCGCCACCGCCACTCCGAGGATGACCATGACAGCCGGCCAGTACGCCAGTGCCGCGAGCGCGAGCGACCCGACGTGCCCCGTCTCGCCGATCGACGCCCCGTAGGCACCGCCGAACAGCGCGCCACCGATGACGAGCAGCACCGCCGTCCCGACGACCGGGATGGCGAGACGTCCCGCGGCCCATCGCAGGCGCGACATCGCGCCGGCCAGCTGCAGCTCGGCCATCCGGCCGCCTCGTCGCTGCGCAGGGCCACGGCTGACTGGACGGCGAACACGGTGACGACCAGGGCGATGAGCTCGACGAGGAGGGCGAGCAGGGAGTCGATGCCGGTGCCGGCGACGAGTGCCGGCATCTGCGTGCCTGCGTCGTCGAGCAGGTCGGTCATCGCCTGGACGAGGGACCCGAACAGGAGGGCCGACAGGGCGCCCGAGCGACGACGCGTACCGGGCGGGCGCGCCGGAGCGCCCGGGACGCTCGGCGACAAGCCCCGCACCGAGGTCGCGTCGGGCCTCGACCCGCAGGGCGACCAGGAGCAGCACGATGGTCAGGCCGAGCAGCGGGCCGAGGACCCACCACCGGTTCGCACCCCACGGCTGCATCTCCTGCCCCCAGCCGATCGGCGACAGCCACGTGAGTCGTCCGTCGCCGAGGTCGCCGACCATGCGCAGCACGTAGAAGACGCCGAGCACGACGGACGCGATCGTGTTGGCCCCCCGCGACGTCGTCGCGACCTGGTTGGCAACCGCCGCGACGCCGAGCGCGACCGCGCCCACGGCGGCGATCGACGCACCCACCACCAGCGAGCCCGTGATGCCGGCACCGGCCGGGTCGAGGCCGAGCAGGATCGACGCGGCCGCGACGCCGACGCCGCACGCGACGCACAACGCGGCGTTGACCAGCCATGACCCGGTCGAACAGCTCCTCCAGCGACGGTGGGTTCGCGACGAGCGATCGCGGCCGCAGACTCGCCACCGTCGCCAGCACGGCCGGCAGTTCGGCGTCGTCGACGGAGAACGTGACGTGCCCGTCGGTCCGCTGCAGGTCGTGCACGCCGGTGAGCGATGCGAGCCGGTCCGCGCCTGCGTCGATCCCGACCGTGGAGCCGAACCGTGACGCCTCATCGACGCCCGAGTCCGGTGGTCGTGCTCTCACCACGACCGCCGGAGAGCGACGTCAGGCCCGCATGTCCAGGACGACACGTCCGTCGATCTCGCCGCGCTGCATCTCGGCGAAGACCGCGTTGATGTCCTCGAGCGGGCGGATCGAGCAGGTCGGGGAGATCAGACCGCGGGCAAAGAAGTCGAGTGCCTCGGTCATGTCCTTGCGAGTTCCGACGATCGACCCACGCACGGTCAGTCCGAGCAGCACCGTGGTGAAGATGTCGAGCGGGAACTGCTCGGGAGGAAGCCCGACCAGCACGACGGTGCCGCCTCGGCGCAGCGCGCCGACGGCCTGCGGGAACGCGTGGCCGTTCACCGCTGTCACGAGTGCGCCGTGCACCCCACCGGTGAGCTCCTGCACGCGTGCCGCGGGGTCCGCCTCGACGGCGGCGTTCACGACGACCTCTGCTCCGTGCTTGGTGGCGAGCGCCAGCTTCGCGTCGTCGATGTCGATGGCGGCCACGCGGCGTCCCATGGCGACGGCGTACTGCACCGCGAGATGTCCGAGTCCGCCGATGCCGGAGATGAGAACCCACTCGCCCGGCTTGGTGTCGGTCATCTTCAGGCCCTTGTAGACGGTCACTCCCGCGCACAGGACGGGTGCCGCCGCGGCGGGTTCGACGCCGTCCGGGATCACGGCGCAGTAGCGCGAGTCGACGACCATGTACTGCCCGAAGGACCCGTCGACCGAGTACCCGCTGTTGCGCTGGTCAGGGCACAGCGTCTCCCGACCGGTCTCGCAGTACTCGCACTCGCCGCACGCGGACCACAGCCACGCGTTGCCCACGACGTCGCCGACCGCGACCCGGGTGACGGCGTCGCCGATCTCGACGACGTGCCCGACTCCCTCATGACCGGGGATGAACGGCGGCGTCGGCTTGACCGGCCAGTCTCCTCGAGCGGCGTGCAGGTCCGTGTGGCACACCCCGGAGTAGTCGACCCGCACGAGTGCCTCATGCCTGCCGATCGCGGGGACTGCAACCTCCGCGACGTCGAGCTCTGTGTCGAACGACCGGACGACGCCAGCCATCATCGTTCCCATGGTGCACGCTCCTTGAGACGGGTCCCCGCTGCGCTGCGGGGGTCTCCACTTTTCCGCTGCGATAGAGGTGCGACAAGGGTCGGAGGTCCCGGCCAACCCCGGGCGTCAGTCCCGGACGTCACCGTGCCGGCCCGGCGGTGCTACCCGCGCCGAGACCCAGCTCAGTGCGTGATCCGCACGTCGCCGTGCTCGATCGCGGAGATGTCGTCGGAGGTCGCCCGCAGCAGGCGGTCCGCGAGGTCGCGCAGCGCTCGGGCAGCTGCGAGCTCGTCGCCGATCTCGGGGACGTCGGCATCCTGGGGTGCCCGCCGGGCGCGCCCGTAGCCGTCGAGGCGGGTGCCGGCCGAGGTGGTGAGGACGGCGTGCGCTGTGGTCACATCGCCATCGGCCCGCAGGTCGTCCGCATCGAAGATGTGGATCGCGACTTTCCAGCTGTGCGTCATCGCACTGCTCCTTCCACCCAGCCGGGTCGCCCCGCCTGTGGGCGATGCGTCCTCACCATCCAGCCTCCGTCGGGGGCAGGTGCCGGGATAGGGCAATACGTCCCGGAGCCGGGGTGGCGTCGAGGGCCAGTGGCGTACGGAGTCAGTCGGACCCGAACTTGAGCCATTGCCCTTCGGAGATCACGTCGACCGAGCCATCGACCACCTGGATGGCCGTCTGCTCGTCGATCGCGTAAGCCGTGCCGTCGATGTCACTGGCCCATCGCTCTGCGTGAGCAGGGGTGTTGGTCGGGAACATGTTCAGGTGCGGGAAGATCGAGAAGTCGACAACTCCGAGCGCGCGGTCGTCCGGCGCATCCGGCCACTCGATGAAGTACGTCCCGATCCGGGGGGTCATCACCATGCTCCCGGCACTGACGCCCACCCAGACCTTGTCGGGCATCGACGGCAGCCGGTCGGCGAGCCCCGACTCTCGCATCCAGTGGCACAGGTAGGTCGCGTCGCCACCGTCGACCAGGAGCACGTCGGCTTCCTGAACCCAAGGGACCCATCGGTCCGGGCCGACGGTCGGCAGGGTGGTGAGCTCGAGGACGCCGAGCGACGCCCAGCCGAGGCCGGAGAAGTGCTCCCAGCCGGGCGCGGCGGCGATGAAGCCTCGCACTGATGCCGGACCGCACATCGGGTGCCCCCACTGAGCCGTCGGTACGCACAGGGCGTGACACTCGCTGATCGGCTTGCCGAGGAGCTGGAGGAGGGAGGCGTGGATGCTGGCGTTGGTGATGCCGCCCGAGGTGAGCAGGAGCTTCATCGTTCCTCCAGATCCGCCGGGACGTCGATCAGATCATCCGAGCCGGTTCACTCTGACGGATCATCGTCGGAGCCACCGCTCGACCACAAGCACGGCTCGGTCGCCCTTCAGCGACTCAGGCGAGCGAGAGGAAGAGCTTCTCGAGCTTCTGCACGTCGAGCGTGCCGGTCTCGCCGTCCTGCTCGGCCTGCAGGGCTCGGGCCAGGCGGCGCCGCCGCCGTCCTGGCTTCTCGCGGTTCGCTGGAGGCCAGGGCGCGGATCGACCACAACGTCCTGGATCCCCGTCTCGGCCAGCTCCCCTCGGTCCCGCTCCAGCCGCGTCAGGCGAAGTCGAACAGCGGCGGGAACACGATCACGACGACCGCGGCCCAGGCGGCGTAGACCGGCAGGTACCGCGTCTGCCAGCGTTCGAGCTCCGAGAACGTGCCGTGTCCACGCAGGAACCGGGCGCTGTGCCACGCCGAGACCCCGAGGTGCACGAGCAGCAGCAGGTTGAGACCGAGCGCGGCGATCTTGTTGGGGCTCGTGCCGAACTGCGCGATCCGCGTCAGCATCGCGGTCAGCATCACGGCGTCGACCGCGAGGGCTGCCCCCACCAGGACGAGCTGGAGCCAGTCGGCGAGCGCGGGCGGCGCGAGCGGGTCGCGGGCCGAGATCGAGTACAGGAGCAGCGCCAGGACCAGCACGAGGATCGCGTCCATCAGGATGAGCAGCTCGCGGTCCACCTCGACGAGGCCCCCGGACGCGGTCAGCGCGACGAGGACGGCCACGAGCATGACGATGGTCAGCGGCGTGAAGATCCGGGTCAGCACCGGCGCGATGTTCTCGACGACGTCCTGCTTGGCCTCGACGAGCCAGGCGGCGACGACGAGGGCGCCCGGGACGGCGAACGGCAGCACCCAGCCGGCTATCACCGGCTCGGGGTCGACGCCCACGATCTGCAGCACCCCGGCGGTGAGGCCGACGAGGACCCCGCCACCCAGTGCGAGCAGCGTGTAGTAGATCGCGAGCTCGCCCGTGAACCGCACGAAGTCCATGCGTCGGGCGTCGGAGCGCCACGAGCCGGCGACGTACGCGAGCCCCACCAGCAGCCACAGGACGACGGGTGCGTGCAGCACCGCCAGCACCTCGGTCGACCCCCCGGGGGCGAACGGGTACACGTTGAGGGCGACGGCGAGCACGACGAACGGCACCGCGATCGCCACCACGGTCCGCAGGCCGGCCTGGCGCTTCCACCCGAGGTACGCGGCGAGGAACGGCATCACGAGCAGGCCGATGTTGCGCGCGAGCGCGAGCTCGTCGTCGATCAAGGCGAACCCGGCCCGCACCGTGAGGCCCGCACCGACCGCGAGCGCGAGCACGACCGCGAGCTCGCGCCACCGGGGTGCCGGCGAGCCGGGGGAGTCGTCGGGGACGAGCGCGAGCTGCTTCCACAGCCGGTCCGAGTGCTCCCGGGCGTACTCGCGGGAGACGGCGTCCAGGTTGCCGAGGCGCTTGATCGCGACGAGGAACGCCTCGTCGTCGTCGAGCCCTGTCGCGCGGAGGTCGGTCACCTGGCCGCGCAGGTGGTCCTCGAGCTCGTCGACGTCGGCCGACGAGATGACCTGCCGTCGGTGCACATAGCCGCGCCACCTGTCGATCTGGGCCTCGAGCTCGTCGTCGTGCGCCATCACGCCCACCCCTCCACGACAGTGGCGGGCCGCGGCGCCGACTCCCAGACCTGCCGGAGCGCGTCCGCGACCACGCTCCACTGCGCCTGCCGCTCGGCGAGCGCCGCCCGGCCGGTCGGGGTGATCGAGTAGTGCTTGCGGCGGCGCCCCGACTCGGACGTGCCCCAGGACGCCGAGACGTGGCCGAGCCGTTCGAGCCGGTGCAGGAGCGGGTAGAGCATGCCGTCCGTCCACTGCATGCGCCCGCCGGAGAGCTCGCCGACGCGTTTGAGGATGGCGTACCCGTAGAGGTCGCCGTCCGCGAGGATCCCGAGCACGAGCGGTGTCGCCGACGCGGCGACCAGGTCCTTGTCGATGCGCACGGCGTCTCCTCTACCTTGATCTGCTAGGTATCAACCCTAGCGGCTCTAGGTATCGCGGAGCGCACGGTCCAAGCACCAATCGGCGCGGGGGTCAGGAGGGCGCGAGCTCGTCGGCCGGGACCTGGGTGGTCATCACGCAGTTGCCCTTGCCCTTGGGGCGTTGGTAGGTGAAGCCGAGCTGTTCGTACATGGTCCGCGTGGCGTTGTAGAGGAATGACGCGGACGTCTTCTTGCCGGGCGGCAGGTCGTGCGGATACGACTCGACCAGGCCGCCTCCTGCGGCGGAGATCAGTGCGAGGGCACCGCGGACCGCGACCGACGCCATCCCCTTGCGTCGGTAGTGGCGGTCCACGAACAGGCAGGTGATCCGGAAGTCCGGCCTGCGCGGGACACCTTGTTCCCCCTCCTTGCGGTGGTGGATGTTCTGCAGCTCATCGACCGTCCCGTACTGGGCCCAGGCCACCGCGACGTCACCGTCGAACACCAGTGCCGCGTGTGCGCGACCGGCCTCGACGAGCTGTCGCTTGAACTCCCGGTGGCCGAGTGCTCGGCGCTCCTCTGTGGGGTCGGGGTAGAGGTGGAAGTAGGTGCACCAGCAGCCGCCCCAGACGCCGTTGTGTCGTTCGGCCAGGTCCGCGAAGGCGTCCCAGGTCTGAGGGCTGAGCGGTTCGATCCGAAAACCATCGACAGTGAGTTCCCGATCGCTCATCTCGCGACGATAACCGCGAGGATCCGGCGCAACAATCCTCTCGGCTTCGGGAACGTGACGTCGGTCAGGAGACCCGGAGTGAGCCGCGACCGCCTCCGAACGAGCCACTCGGTGTTCAGACAGTGACGGCGCTCCGGTGCTGGCTGTAGTAGCGGGCTGCGTGGCTCCACCGCCGCGTCCACAGCGGGACGAGCACAAGCGGGGTGCTCAGCCAGCGAGTCCAGGCACTCCACGGGTTGGAGTGGCGTGCAAAGACCATGTGTGTGGGACCGGCGAAACGGTCGGACATGTCAGCATCCTTCCTCCCGGCGCTCGCAGATCTGATCATCGCGGCAGGCGCGAGTACCGCACAGGGCAGGAGGTATCCGCGAGGTGATCCTCGGGCGACGTCGCTGCGACCGTCCCAGGCGCGTCGGGTCAGGACACGAGCTCGGACGGACGGTTGTGGTGCGGGGACACCACGGGCGGGCGCATCGAAGGAGGGCCGTCTCCCGTCTGGCGCCGGGAGGTCAGCGACTCGGGGTGCCGATGTGCCTTCCGCAGGACAACGATGGTCAGCACGGCGAGCGGTGCGTTGACCAACCCTGGAGCACCGACCCACAGGGACTGGGTGGACATGGCGTACGCGCCCCAGATCACGGCGTTGAGAAGCAGCAGGACCTGCGAGGTCACGGAAACCCCACGGAGGCGGTCCGGGTCGCCCCGGCTCTGCCACACCACCAAGGCCTGGGGCCACCAGAGCACCAGCGAGACGGCCGAGCCCGCGAATCCGGCGAGCTCGGCGAACGCGATCACGGCGGCCCCCCGCGTGGCCCCGAGAGCATGCGCGCGCCGCACCGGAGGGCAGGTTCGAGCTCCGTGGCACAGTTGGCGCGGACCCACGCGGTCGCGGAGGTCTGCGGCACGGCCCTCGTCGATGACTCCACCGGATCCTCCCGACGCATCTTCCTTGCTCCACGGTCGTGGAGCGGCGCGGCCTGTCGCATCGGGAGATTCATGCAAGCTGTCGGCGAGGCCATGGGTCATCTGTCGGACCGTCGCGGGCGCGATTCGGTCTGGTGACCTGACCTGACCTGATCTGACCTGGCCGGACGGCAGCGAGTCAGAGGAGCCCGTTCTCGAACGCGAACGCCGCGGCCGCTGTCCGGGAGGCGACGCCCAGCTTCGTGAAGATGTTCGACAGGTGCCGTGCGACCGTCTTCTCGCTCAGCACGAGCGCGGCAGCAATGTCTGCGTTGCTGCGGCCGCTGGCCACCAGCCGGAGCACCTCGACCTCGCGTTCCGTCAGTCCGGCGGGCCGACTCGACTGCACGAGCCGGAGCACGTCGCGTTCCGCCGGAGCCGCGCCGAGACCCTGGAACATGCGGCGCGCCTGGCCGAGCTCGGCGACAGCCGAGTCACCGTCGCCCAGGTCCTGCAGGGCACGTCCGAGGAGCACCTGGCATCGCGCGGCGTCGTACGGGGCCTCGAGCGACCGCCACAGGGAGATCGCGCTGCGAGCCTCCAGAGCGGCCGCGGCCGCATCTCCTGCGCTGAGCAGGCAGGCCGCCCGCGCCTGGTGAGCGGCGGCCGACAGCGCCGCGCACCTGAACGACTCGGCGATCCCTGCCAGCTCGTCGGCGATGGCCTGCGCCTCCTCGACCTCGCCGCTGGCGAGCAGCACCTCGACCGACCCGGCGAGCAGCTGGGAGCGGTGGACCGGGTCCCGCGGCTCGGCCAGCAGGCGGTGGACGGCGTTGGTCGCGGCCCCGGTGCGGCCCCGCGCGAGCCACAGCAGCGCCAGCCCTGGCTGGGACTCGTAGCCGAAGCCGGTGGCCCGTTCGTAGTCCGATTCGGCCGCGTCCAGGTCGCCGCAGATGCGATGCAGGTTGCCGGCCTCGGCCAGGGCCAGTCCCGCAGCCCACGGGGTCCCGGAATCGAGGTACCTCCGCACGGCGCGGTCGAACTCCTCGAGCGCCGCCCGGAAGGCGCCACGGATCCCCATGATCTGCCCACGGTGGATCGCGCACTGTCCGGTGAAGGGGACCAGGCCGGGTTGCTCGTCGATCCACCTGGTGAGGGCGGCGGTCCACTCCGCGGCGCGCGCGTAGTCGAAGACCTCCTGGCACGCCTCGATGAGCGAGCAGTACACGTGGCCCGCGACGATGGGGGAGACCTCGCCCATCGAGACGCCGATCATCGCCTCGTCGAGCAGCGACATGCCCTCCGGCACGTGGCCCGCGTACATCAGCGTCCGGCCCTGCGCATTGAGCCCCTGGGCGAGCAGGTCGGCGTCGCCGAACCTCCGCCCGTACTCCGTGATCTGGGCCGCCAGCTTCGACGCCGGCTCGAACTCGCCCGCGTAGATGTGGCGCATCATCTCAGGAACCAGGACGTACCCCCGCTCCACGACGTCGCCGCGGACCTGCTCGAGCAGCCGCCGGCAGCGCCCGACCCAGCCGGCCCCGACGGCGGACTCGCCGCTCCCCAGAAGCACCATGGACAGCCAGAATCCGGCTCGGACCGCGGACACCGTCTCGCCGGCGTCGATGTGCGCCTTGTAGGCACGTTGCAGGGCTTGGACGCAGTCGTTCTGCCGGCCCAGAAGGTAGGCAGCGACGGCCAGCCGAGAGAAGTCCTGTGCGCCGAGGGCGGAGTCGTCGGCGTCGGAGAGGGCGTCGTACGCCGCCACCCACTCGCGGCGCTCGTAAGCGTCCCGTGCTCGCTCCAGATCGTCGACCATTCCCACGGCGCACCACCCTCCCTTGATGCTAGGACGTGCGCGTGGGACCCGTCAGGCAGCTGCCAGTTCTTCGACCCTTCCCGCGATCCGGCGCGCGACGTGCTCCGCGTCGCGCCCCACGCCCACCAGCACCATGGAGCTGAAGGCGTACTGGAAGGCGAGTCCGCAGAAGAACAGCCCGGGAGCCTTCTCGACGACGCCGCGGTACTCCTCGGGCCACCCGTCCGGACCGAAGACCGGCACCGTGATCCAGTCGAAGTCCTGCTGGAAGCCGGTGCACCAGATCACCGTCGAGGCGGGGATCACCCGGCCGTCGTCCAGCACCGGCCTCCCGCCCTCGACGCCGGCGACCCGCACGGTGATGCGTTCGACGCCTCGCCTCGCGAGATCCTCCCGCTTGACCCGGGTCATCGGTCCGCCGTGGTGCCGGACCTCGTCGAGCGCCTTGCGTCCCATGGGCGTGCGCCGGGTGAGCACGTGCTGCCAGGCGAGGACGACCGCGGGGAAGCCGATCCGCAGCGCCTTCCGGTCCCACCGGAAGGGGATCTGCCCGGGGTCCCGCCCGACCAGCGTGGTGGGCAGGTGCTCGGCCACCTCGTAGGCGACGTCGCACCCCGAGTGCGAGGCGCCCACGACGAGCACCGGACCCGCGGAGATCTGCGACGGACGCTGGTACTCGCACGAGTGCAGCTGCTGGATGGACGGATCGAGATCGGCGGCGAAGGCCGGGATGTACGGCGTCCGCCCGAAGGTGCCGGTGGCCACGACGACGTTGTCGCAGGTGATCGTGTCCTCGCCGAGCACGGCGCGGTAGCCACCCGCGGCCCTCTCCTCGAGCCGCTCGACGCGGGTGCTCGTCCGCACCGGGAGGTCGTGGTGGATCGCGTACTTCTCCAGGTAGTCCGCGACCTCGTCCTTGCCGGGGAACGACCAGGGCGCCGCCGGCCAGCTCAGCCCGGGGAGCGCGTCGTACTTCGCCGGGCTGTAGAGCCTCAGCGTGTCCCAGTGCCGGCGCCAGCCGTCGCCGACGCGTTGGTCGCCGTCGACGATCAGCAACGGGCGGCCGAGCTGCTGCAGGTGGTAGCCGGTGGCGAGGCCGGCTTGGCCGGCACCGATCACGAGGGTCTCGATGTGCTGGGTGGTCATGACACGCTCCTGTCGTCGCTGGACGGCAGCACGTTAGGAGCGCGGGACGGGGCGCCGCGTCGGCACGATCACCCATCTTCTCGGTTCCGGGATGGGAAGAACGGGCCAGCAGGGTCGGTGCGAGGCAGTGCTACCGGACCGCGACCGTCATCGGCCAGAGTGGTCGGCGACCACCGATTCATCTTGGCAGTGAATTCTGCATCTCGGAGCGGCTCCGGTCGTCGGGCGGTGAGGACGATCTGTAGGCCCTGCGGGCTCGTCAATGTGAGGTCGCGGGTGTTCCAGGGCGTGTCCTCTGGGCCGAGGACGGTGGTCGCTCCGACCGTACGTGCACGTGTTGCCAAGTCGTCCAGCTCTTCGTAGGTGGCCGCTATCGACAGTTGGATGCCTGGGCCGATGGTTGCGTCCGTATCGCTGCGCCGCAGGAGGATGTCTTGATATCTCCACCGGCGCAGGTGAATGAGTGTGGGGTCGTCGCCGGGCGGCATTGCGAACAACTCGATGAAATCGAGTGCTCCCACGAACCAACGGGCGGCGTCTCGCACGTCGGGGACGTCGAGGGAGACGAATGCGGGCATTCCGTAGATGTCTCGAGTGATGCCTTCGATAAGGGCAGGTGAGTTCGTCATAGGCTTCAGCCTGCACGTTGACGCGGCGTCAAGGTAAAGAGCGGCGACGGGCCCACGCCCGGCGAGCTCGTGGAGGATCCAGCGGCGGTCGAGCCGACCGACTGAACGACCCGGCCGTCACGCCCGACGCTCACCCGCTGTCGCGGGGTCGTGTCCACGGGCCGAGCACGTATCGTGCTGACCTACAGCACCCTGAGAGGCGGGCCGATGACGGACGTCGACGCTGGAGACCTGGCTCCCCTCGCGCCCGCGGATCCCGAGGCGGCACTGGCCGAGCTAGCGGCGCGGTACGACGCGGACCGCATGCGCTGGCAGCTCGCCGTCAGCGCCGGGGGGGTCGGGAGCTTCGACTGGGACCTCGTTTCCGGCCGGCTCGACTGGGACGACCAGCTGCTCGAGATCTTCGGCATCGCACGGGACGCCTTCGGGTCCACGATCGAGGCGTTCAACGCCGCGCTCGACCCCGACGACCTGCCGCGGGTGAGCGACGCGCTCCAGGCCGCGATCGCCACGTGCACGCAGTACGTCGCCGAGTACCGCGTGATCCGGGGCGACGGCTCCGTGCGGTGGGTCAAGGCGCGGGGCATGGCGCTGGCCGGTCCGGACGGGACGGCCGTCCGGCTCATGGGGGCCGCGTACGACACCACGGCCGAGCGGGATGCCGAGGCGCGGGTCGACCGCATCCTCGAGACGATGCCCGACGCCTTCTTCCTGCTCGACGAGGAGTGGCGGTTCACCTACGTCAACGCCGCCGCCGAGCACCTGCTCGGCAGCACGCGGGACGCGCTGCTGTCCGTCGTCGTCTGGGACGCGTACCCGCAGTGGCTCGGCACAGACGTCGAGCGCGAGTGCCGCGAGGCCGTCGCGGCCGTGGCGCCGCGCCTCTTCGAGGCATTCGTCGCCGAGCCGGTCGACCGTTGGTGCGAGGTGCGGGCATGGCCGGGCCCTGACGGCCTGTCGGTCTATCTCGACGACATCTCGGAGCGTCGTCGCGCGCAGGACGAGGTGCGAACGGCCCGCGCCGCTGCGGAGGACTCCTCGCGGCGGCTGCGCCTGCTCGCCCAGGTGAGTGACGACCTGAGCTCGACGCTCGAGACGGAGGAGGCGGTCCGCCGCCTGGCGACCCACCTCGTCCCGACGTTCGGCACGTGGTGCCTCGTGACCATGTCCGAGGACCACCGCCAGCTGCGCGACATCGCCGCCTGGCACACCGACCCCGCTATGCGCGACACGGTGAACACGTACGCGGCCCTGCGCATCGACGCGCTCTTGCCGGACGCGTACCTGTTCCGCACGATGCGCACGGGCGAGACGATCGTCATCCACAACGCGACCGAGTCGATCAGCGGCGTGCTGTCCGGCCGCGCCCGCGACGTGCTGCGCGAGCTCGCGCCGAGCACCGCGTACGCAATCCCGATGCGCGCGCGCGAACGGACGGTCGGCGCCATCACCGTGTTCCTCGACGAGGGGCAGCCCGGGCTGACGCCGCACGACGTCGCACTCCTGGTGCAGCTGGCGGACCGGGCGGGCATGGCCCTGGACAACGCGCGGCTCTTCGGGCGTCAGCGCGAGATCGCGGTCGCGCTGCAGCGCTCGCTGCTCGCGTCGCCGACGCCGTCGGAGGACCTGCACGTCGTCGTGCGCTACGTCGCGACGGCGGAGGCGGCGCAGGTGGGCGGCGACTGGTACGACGCGTTCACGCAGCCGTCGGGTGAGACGGTCGTCGTCATCGGGGACGTGATGGGGCACGACACGCCCGCGGCCGCCGCGATGAGCCAGCTACGCACCCTGCTGCGCGGCATCGCGCACACAGGCGGCGGGACGCCCGCGCAGGTGCTCACGTCGCTCGAGGACGCCGTCCGCGCGCTTGGCATCGACACGATGGCGACAGCCGTCGTCCTCCGGCTCGAGGAGGCCGACGACCGGGTCGACGACGCCACGACGCTGCGCTGGACGAATGCCGGCCACCTGCCGCCGCTGCTCATCGCGCCCGACGGCACGGTGACGGAGCTCGCCGCCCCCGCGGAGCTCCTGCTGGGCCTGCACCCCGGGACGCCGCGCACCGACCACGTCGTGCGTGTGCCCCGCGGCTCGACGGTGCTGCTCTACACGGACGGCCTCGTCGAGCGCCGGGGCGAGCACCTGCGCGTCGGGCTGGACCGGCTCGTCGCCCAGGTCGTCGAGCTCACGCGTGACGACGGGGCGGGCCGCGCCGGGCGCGACCTGGACGGCCTCGTCGACGAGCTGCTGCGGCGGCTGGTCCCCGAGAGCGAGGCAGACGACGACGTCGCGGTCCTTGCCGTATACCTCGAGCCCGGCGCCGAGGTGGTGACGTGAGATTGCGAGCTGTCGCCCTTTCTTGACGGTCATCAGCACCTCGTCGTCGTCCGCCGAGCCTGAGGACGATGAGGTCCCGGCAAGGGGACTGGCTCGTCGGTCTGCGCGTGTAACGCGCCGGGCGTCAGAGGCGGCGTCCGGTGCGCTCAGGTGCCCAGGATCCGGCGGAGGGCACGTGCGTTGTGCACGGCGTGGCCGCCGCCGTCGTTGTTGAAGTAGATGAGGACGTCGCGGCCGTCGTCGGCCCACTCCCGGATTCGGTCGGCCCACCAGCGCAGGTCGTCCTCGGAGTAGGAGCCGGCGTACAGGTGGTCGTGGTCTGGGCCGTGCATGCGGATGTACACGAACGGTGCGGTCGCCCGCAGGACGCAGGGCAGGTTCGCGCCGCTGATCACGCAGGACGCGGCACCGTGCCGTTCGAGCAGCGCGAAGACGTCGTCGGTCTGCCAGGACGGGTGGCGCAGCTCGACGGCGACCCGGATCCAGTCGGGCAACGACCCCAGGAACCAGTCGAGACGCGCGTCGTCGCGCTCCTGGTCCGGGCGCAGCTGTACCAGGAGCACCTCGCGACGATCGCCGAGCGCGTGCCACGACCCGGCGATCCGCGCGGACCAGGTCTCAGGGCCGTACAGACGCTTGGCGTGGGTGAGCCCGCGGGGCGCCTTCACCGACATGCCGAACCCGTCGGGAAGCCGGCGTCGCCACGACGTGAACGTCGACTCGCGCGGCCAGCGGTAGAAGCTCGCGTTGAGCTCGACGGTGTCGAACTCCTGCACGTACCGCGCGAGCCGGTCGTTCGGCGGCGTGCCGTGCGGATAGAGAACGTCGTCCCAGTGGTCGTAGGACCAGCCCGAGGTCCCGATCCGAATACTCACGGCCGGGCCGGCGACGCGGCGAGGGACTTGTGGACGTCGGCGATGAGGGCGGGGACCTCCTGTGCAGCCGGCATCCAGGCATCGTGGTGCCCACCCGATCGACGCGCATGTCGAGCGAGCAACCAGGGGGGACTACCAGGCGTGACCCAGCAACTGTCGAGGTTCGCGCCACCTGGTCGTGGCGACGTCCGTGCGGCGATGTCAGTCGACTCCGTTCGTCAGCCCGACGCGCCGACCGACGTCGATCCCCGCTCGTTCCCGGACGATCTCACCAACCAGGACCCGGCCAGCAACCTCAACTTCTGAGCCCGGCCGCGGGAACGTCACCGAGGTGCGGATCCGAGCTTGCGGATCGGACCGACATCGTGCCGGTAGACAGCCGCGTGACTTCTTCCGTGTCGGGCAGGAGGCCGACGTCCGCCAGCGACCGCTGCTGACCGTCTGCGCTGTTCAGGTGGGCCGCTAGACGCGCTCGAGGACTGCGGCGAGGGCCTGGCCGCCGCCGATGCACATGGCCTCGACCGCGAGCGCGCCGTCGAGTGCCGGGAGCTCGTGGGAGAGGGTCGCGAGCATCCGGATCCCGGTAGCGCCGATGGGGTGGCCGAGCGAGATGCCGCTGCCCCGCGGGTTGACCCGGGGGTCCTCAGGGTCGATGTGCCAGTCGGCCAGGCAGGCGAGGACCTGGACGGCGAAGGCTTCGTTGAGCTCGAGGACGTCGATGTCGTCGAGGGTCGCACCGGCCCGGTCGAGCGCGAGCCGGGTCGCGGGGACCGGGGCGATCCCGAAGCGCCGGGGGTCGACTCCGGCGACCGCCCACGAGATCAGGCGCAGGGCGGGCGTCAGGCCGAGCCGACGGGCGTGCTCCGGGGTCGTGACGACGCACGCGGCCGCGGCGTCGTTCTGCCCGCTGGAGTTCCCGGCGGTCACCGTGGCGTCCGGGTCGGAGGCGACGAGGACGGGGCGGAGGGCCGCGAGGGCGGCGAGCGTGGTGTCGGCACGGGGGTGCTCGTCGCACTCGACGACGACGGGTCCGCGTCTGTCCGGCACCGTGACCGGGACGATCTCGGCATCGAACGCGCCCGCGTCCTGAGCGGCGACGGCGCGCTGGTGCGACCGGAGCGCGAGGGCGTCTTGGTCCTCCCGGCTGATGCCGTACTCGGCGCGCAGGGCCTCGGCGGTGCCGACGTTGCCGTCGGGCGTCGGGTAGTCGACACCGCCGACGGTCTCGCGGCCGCGGGCGAGCGCGTCGTGCAGGAGGAGCCCACCGGGGGGCAGCCCGCGCCGGCCCTGCTCGGTGTAGAGCGGGGCGTTCGACATGGACTCGGCGCCGAGGGCGACGACGACGTCGGCGACGCCGGTCTGCACCTCCATCGCGGCGTTGACCACGGCCTGCAGCCCGGAGCCGCAGCGTCGGTCGAGCTGGTAGCCGGTGGTGGTGACGGGGAAGCCCGCGTCGAGGGCTGCGACGCGGCCGAAGGCGGGGGACTCCATCGTCGGGTAGCCCTGAGCGCCGATGACGGAGTCGACGGCGGTGACGTCCAGCTGCGTCCGCTCGACGAGCGCGCGCAGCACGGTGGTGGCGAGGTCCCGGGCGGACAGCGGTGCGAGCGCCCCGCCCAGGCGGCCGACAGGTGTGCGCAGCGGAGAGCAGAGGACGACCTCGCGGAGCTCGGTCATGGTCGGTCCGCGAGGGCGACGGTGATCGGCGCCCCGGTGGCGGCCCTGACCTGCTCCACGGTGACGTCCGGCGCGAGCTCCACCAGCAGCAGGCCGTCGTCGGTCACGTCCAGGACGGCGAGGTCGGTGATGATGCGGTCGACGCACGCCCGTCCGGTCAGCGGCAGCGTGCACCGCTCGACGATCTTGGCCGACCCGTCCTTGGCGACGTGCTCCATGACCACCAGCACGTGCGCGGCACCGTTGACCAGGTCCATCGCGCCGCCCATTCCCTTGACCATCTTGCCGGGAACCGCCCAGTTGGCGATGTCTCCACCTGCGGAGACCTGCATGGCACCGAGGACGGCGTGCGTGACGCGGCCGCCGCGGATCATGCCGAAGCTGGCGGCCGAGTCGAAGTAGGCGGCCCCGGGCAGCACAGTGACGGTCTCCTTGCCCGCGTTGATCAGCTTGGGGTCGGCCTCGCCCTCCCACGGGTACGGCCCGACGCCGAGGATCCCGTTCTCGGAGTGCAGGACGACCTCGACCCCCGGCGCAAGGTGGTTCGGGATCAGCGTCGGCAGACCGATCCCGAGGTTCACGTAGGACCCGTCCTCAAGCTCACGGGCCGCACGGGCGGCGAGCTGCTCGCGAGTGAGCGGCATCAGGACCCCTCGCGGCGCGCGCGGACGGTGATCTTCTCGATCGGGAGATCCGCGGACTGCTCGGCGTTCAGCAGGACGACCCGGTCGACGTAGATGCCGGGGAGGTGGATGTCGTCCGGACTGAGCTCGCCCGGCTCGACCAGCTCGTCGACCTCGGCGATGGTCAGGCGGGCTGCCATGCCGGCCAGCGGGTTGAAGTTCCGGGCGGACTTCTCGAACCGGAGGTTGCCGTGCCGGTCGCCGACCGCCGCCCGCACCAGCCCGTAGTCGGTCCTGATGGCCTCCTCGAGGACGTAGTCGCGGCTCCGGCCGAACGCGGCGAACGGACGGAGCTCCTTGGGCTCGCTTGCCAGCGCGACCGTGCCGTCCGCGGCGTACCGCAGCGGCATCCCCCCGTCGGAGACCGCCGTACCCGCCCCGGCAGGCGTGTAGAAGGCGGGAATCCCGACCCCGCCCGCGCGCAGCCGCTCCGCGAGCGTGCCCTGGGGAGTCAGCTCGACCTCGACCTCTCCGCTCAGGTACTGCCGGGCGAACTCCTTGTTCTCGCCGATATAGCTGGCGACGACCCGACGGATGCGGCCGGCCGCGAGCAGCTCGCCCAGACCCCAGCCGTCGACGCCGCAGTTGTTGGACACGACCTCGAGGTCGTCGACCCCGCGGGCGAGCAGGGCGCGGATGAGGGCGATGGGCACACCCGACAACCCGAAGCCGCCGACGGCCAGCGAGGAGCCCGAGCCGATGTCGGCGACGGCCTCGTCAGCCGTCGCGACGGTCTTGTCCATCGGGACCTCCCTTCAGGGGATCCGAGTCGGCGAAGACGTCCCGGACGACGGTCATGGCAGTGTTCGCCGACGGGAGGCCCGCGTAGAGGGCGGTGTGCAGGACGACCTCCGCGATCTCGTCGGGTTCGAGGCCGTTGCGCAGGGCCGCCCGTACGTGCATCCGCAGCTCCGCCTCGTGACCGCCGGTGACCAGGCTCGCAAGTGTCGCGATCGACCGCTCGCGGCGGGACAGACCGGGTCGGCTCCACACCTCGCCCCACGCGTAGCGCGTGGCGAAGTCCTGGAAGGCGGCCGTCTCCGGCGTCGTGGCCGCGAGCGCCGCATCGACGTGGGCGTCGCCGAGGACGGCGCGCCGCACGGCCATCCCGCGAGCGTGCACGTCGTCGTCGGCGCGGGATCCGGCCAGGTGGTCGCGCAGAAGCGCGGCCACCGTCGTCGGCGCCTCGAGGACGGCCAGGTGCGAGGTCGAGGTGAGCGTGGCGTGCGTGGCGCGCGGGAAGTCCTCGGCGAGCCGCTGCATCGACGCTGGCGTCGTCACCTCGTCGTGCTCGCCGGAGACCAGCAGCGTAGGGATCTGCACCCCGGCGACCGACCCGGTCCGGTCGAAGCCGGCGAGCGCGTCCGCGCAGCGCGCGTACGACTCGTCGTCGACGTCCATGAGCGCGTCGAGAGAGCGGGAGCCCGGGCGGCCGCTGCGCTCCAGGAACCCGGGTGCGAACCACCGGCCGGCGCTCGCCGCGACGAGGGAGGCGGTCCCGCTCGCGCGCACCGTCGCCGCACGCTGTTCCCAGCCGTCCACCGTGCCGATGCGGGCGCCGCTGCAGCACATCACCAGGCTCAGCACCCGGTCCGGGTGCCCGGCAGCGAGCTCGAGCGCGACGGCTCCGCCGAGCGAGGCGCCGGCGACGTGGAACGCCCCACCCCCGACCTCCTCGATGATGTCGAGGACCGCCGCGGCCAGCTCGGCGATGGTGAACGGCTCCCGTGCAGCAGGGCTCGTCCCGTGCCCGGGCAGGTCGATGCGCAGGATGCGGAGCGCCGCCGTCGACGGCTCGCCCCGGAGGTGCGTGACGACCCCGTCCCACAGCTCGGTCGTGGTGCCCAGCGACGGCAGCAGGACGAGCAGGTCCTGGTGGGCGGCCGGTGCGGTCGCCGGGGCGAACGAGCCGCGCAGCCGGGGGACGCTCATCGGCCTGGCCCGTCGTCGAGCGTGCTGCGGAAGCGGGCGATCGCGGCGTCCACCACCTTGCCGCAGGCCGCGAGCGTGACGTCGTCGGCCGAGCCGACGCCGGCGTCTCGCAGGTTGCGGGCGGCCGCCTCCCGGTCCAGCGTCAGCCCCGCGACCGTGCGCGCCGCCGCGTCGGCCGAGCCGCTCGCCAGCCGCACCAGCTCGCGCAGCGCCGACCACTCCGCGTGCCACTCGCCCGCGGGTCGTTCGTCGACGGAGACCGCCGCACGGACGACGGTGGACAGCAGCCCGGGAGCCTGCAGGGCCGCGGCGCTCATGACGACGGGACCGACCGGGTTGCGCTTGTGCGGCATGGCCGACGACCGGCCGCCGTCCGCGAGCACGATCTCGTCCACGCCGTCGCGCGAGCCCGTGACGAGGTCGCGACCGATCCGGCCGAGGGCGGACGTCACCGTCGCCGCCGCGGTCGCGACGGCCAGGATCGGAGTCCGTTCGGTGTGCCACGAGCGCTCGGGGTCGTCGAGGTCGAGCTCCTCGGCAAGCGCGGACCGGAGGGCGGTGATCGCGCCGGGTCGGCCTCCGGCGCGGTCGGCCTGCTCGCCGGTGCCGACTGCGCCGCCGAGCTGGACGGGGAACCGTGTCCGGTCAACGGTGGCGACGGCCGAGCTGATGCCGTCCAACCATCCGGCGACCTGTGCCCCGAGCGTCGTGGGCGCGGCGTTGCGGCCGAGCGTGCGTCCGACGCGTGCGGCGTCGCGCTCAGCATCGGCGAGCACCGCGAGGGCCGTGCCCGAGGCGGCGAGCTGCACCCGGAGCTGCTCGAACGCCGTGCGCGCGACGCGCATGAGGGCGGTGTCGAGGACGTCCTGGCTGGTGGCGCCGGTGTGCAGACGGGGAGCGGGGATCTCGAGCTGCTCGAGGTGGTCCCGCAGCTGCTCGACCAGCTCCGCGACGACGACGCCGTCCCGGGCGACGCCATCTACCAGTGCCTCCCGGTCGAGAGCGACGGGTCCGAGTGCGCGAGCGGCCGCATCGTCGTCGGTGCCGTCCACCCGTGCCCAGGCGCGCAGCAGTGCGGCCTCCACGGCCACCATGGCGGCGAGCACCTGGTCGTCGCCGGCCGCGTCGGGGGTGCCGGCGGTGACGGGCTGGAGCAGGCCCCAGTCGCCGGGCGTCACTGCTCGGTCCCGTAGTCGAGGAACACGGTCTCGCCGGGACCCTGCAGCCGAAGGTCGAGCCGGTACGACCGCGGACCGTCAACCGTGGCGACGAGCGTGCCTCGCCGGTCCGGGTCGACGCGCCGCAGCAGCGGGTCGATCGCGTTGGCGTCGGGCTCGTCGCCGAAGTACGCCCGGGTCAGCAGGTGGTGCAGCAGACCGCGCGCGAAGACGGCCAGCACCACGTAGGGCGCCGAGCCGGGTCGGCCGACGCCGGGCTTCACCGTGCTGAACGCGTAGTGCCCGTCCTCGCTGGTCGCAGCCCGCCCGAACCCGGTGAACCCGTGCGGGTCGCGGTCCAACGAGCCGCGCTCCGTCGACGGGCGCCCGTCCCCGTCGGCGCCCCAGACCTCGATCACCGCGTCAGGGACAGGTGACCCCTCGCCGTCGAGCACGATCCCGTGCAGCCGGATGGCGTCGGGCTGCCACGGCGCCCGGACCTCCGGGCCGCCGTCGTAGGGCAGCGCGAACCCGAAGAACGGGCCGACCGTCTGGCCCGGGGTCTGCTCAGGCATGGTCCGAACCCTCCGGCTCCGTCCAGGTGGCGCGCGGGCCGGTCAGGACGACGTCCCAGCGGTACCCGAGCGCCCGCTCGGACTGGCTCACCTCATGGTCGTACCTCGCGACGAGCCGGGCGCGGGCTGCCGGGTCGGTGATCGACTGATAGATCGGGTCGAGCCCGAACAGCGGGTCGCCGGGGAAGTACATCTGCGTGATCAGCCGCTGGGTGAAGGCCGTGCCGAAGAACGAGAAGTGGATGTGCGCGGGCCGCCAGGCGTTGCGGTGGTTGCGCCACGGGTAAGGGCCTGGCTTGATCGTCGTCAGCCGGTACGAGCCGTCATCGCCCGTGATGATGCGGCCGACGCCGGTGAAGTTCGGGTCGAGCGGCGCGGGGTGCTGGTCGCGCTTGTGGGCGTACCGGCCGCCGGCGTTGGCCTGCCAGACCTCGACCAGCTGTCCCCGGACGGGGAGCCCGTCGCCGTCCAGGACGCGGCCGGTGACGATGATGCGCTCGCCGAGCGGCTCGCCCGCGTGCTGGATGGTGAGGTCCGACTCGTGGACCGCCACGTCGGTGTGCCCGAACGCGGGGGAGACCCGCTCGATCTCCTCGGGGTCCGCACGCACGAGCTCGTGCGTCGGGTGGCGCAGGACGGTGGACCGGTACGGCGCGAAGTCGCGACGCGGGTGCACGGTGGTGCTGCCCTGCTCGCGCAGGTGCCGGTCCGCGATCTCCGCCGAGATCATCTCCTGGGTCAGGTCGGTCATCTCACCCCCTGGAGGACGCAAGGTGCTGGGCGGCGAGCCGGACCGGCGCACCGGCTGCTCCGTACCCGTCGTACCCGCCGTCACGCTGGACGAGCTCGAAGAACACCGCACCGACCGTGCGGGTGTAGAAGTGCCGGAACTCGCCCCCGGTGTCGTCCCGGTCGTACAGCACACCGAGCTCGCGCATCTCGTCGAGCACCGCCGCGGGCAGGTCGAACCGGGCTGCCAGGTCGTCGTAGTAGTTGGCCGGGATCGGCAGCGGGTGCAGACCGCGTGCTCGCGCGGTCCGGGCGGCGGCGATCACGTCCGGGCTGCGGAACGCGACGTGCTGGGGCAGGCCGCGGTCCAGCACCGGCGCCACGTTGAGCGCGAGGCGGACCGCGCCGTCGTCCGAGCGCATCACGCGACTTCGCACGAGCCCGGTCGGCGCTGCGACCTCCTGGGTGCCCTGCGAGCGCAGGGCCAGCACGCTCGTGTGGAACAGCACGGACTCCTCGAAGGTCTGCCACGGGTGCGCGAGGTTCACGTGGTCGATCGCGAGGATCGGCGCTCCGCCGGGTTCGTCACCGCCGTCGAACTCCGGCACCCACGCGGGCTCGGCAGGCGAGGGTTCGGCGAAGAAGATCTCCGTGCCCTCCGGCGCCCGGAACGCCACCAGGTCCTGCTCGCCGGCGCGGGTGCGCCGGAACACCGAGGGTGCTCCGAGCAGACGGGCACGGCGCACCGATGCCGCCGGGTCGGGCACCTCCATGCCGATCGCGGCCAGCGTGGGTGCCCACTCGCGGGCCAGGTGCTCGTTGCAGAGCACCCGGGCGGCGCCCTGGGTCCAGAGCCGCACCGGCTTGCTCCGGTGGTGGCCGCGGAACGTGAAGCCGAGCATCCGCAGCACCTCGTCCACCTCGCCCGCGTCCTCCGCCTTGACCTCGACGAAGTCGAACGCGACCGGCTGCCCGACGTCCGGCAGCCGGCTCGGGCCGTCGGTGCGGCGGGACCGCAGCGGGCGCCGCGCGACCTGGTCCTCCAACCAGGTCAGCGACCGCTTCGCCTGTCGGGCGGTGCGCTTCACATCGGTCTGCCGGAAGGTGTCGTTGAAGACCTCCAACGAGACCGGACCGGTGTACCCCGCGTCCAGCACGTGCCCGAGGAACGCCGTCAGGTCGAACGAGCCCTCGCCCGGGAACAGCCGGTGGTGCCGGCTCCAGGACAGCACGTCCATGGTCAGGGCGGGAGCGTCCGCGAGCTGCAGGAAGAAGATCTTCTCGGCGGGGATCTGCTCGATCGCGGCCGGGTCGTGCCCGCGGGACAGGATGTGGAAGCTGTCCAGGCAGACCCCCAGTGCGGGGTGGTCGGCCTGCTGCACGATCCGCCAGGCCCGTCGGTAGTCGTCCACGTACCGACCCCAGGCGAGCGCTTCGTAGGCGATCCGCACGCCGTAGGCCTGGGCTTCCTCGCCCAGTCGACGCAGCTGGTCGGCGGACACCGCGTCGTCATCCAGCGTCGCGGTGGCCACGTTGGAGCAGACGAGCACGGTGTCCACGCCGAGCCGTTGCATCAGCCCGAACTTGGCCCGGGCGCGGTGCAGCACCGCGGCAAACTCGGCCTCGGTGACGCCCTCGGCGTCCCGGAACGGCTGATAGAGGTCGAGGCTGAGACCGAGCCGGCGGGCCAGCGCGCTGATCTCGTCCGGGCCGGCCGGGGAGGCGAGCAGGTCAGGTTCGAACAGCTCCACGCCGTCGAATCCCGCCTCGGCGCAGGCGTGCAGCTTCTCCGTCAGCGTGCCGCTGAGGCAGACGGTGGCGATCGAGGTGCGCAGCATCAGGGCTTCTCCTCACGTGGTGCCCCGCCGGGCGCAAGCAGCCTGGCGGGGTTGGTGACCAGCATCTGGTGCAGGTCCTTCTCGGTCGCCCCGCCGGCCTGGAGCATCGGCAGCACCCGCCGCGGCAGGTTCTCCAGGTGCCAGTGCGGCGTGTGCACCCGCCGCCACGACGGCGGCGTGACCCTGCTGTAGAACGCGGCGTCCTGCGAGAGCACCATCCGGTCCGCGTAACCGAGCCGCAGCAGAGCCAGCACCGTGCGGACGCGGCGGTCGTCGGTGAGCACGTGCTCCACGCCGAACCGGTCCATGCCGAGCGTGGCCCCGGTGTCCATCAGGGTGCGCAGCTCCCCGACCTCCTCGCTGTCCCCGCTGTGCCCCAGGACCACCCGGCTCGGGTCGACGCCGTGCTGGACCAGCAGCTCGAGCGCCTCGCGACCTCGGTGCGTCGAGGGGTCGGTGTGCACGGTGATCGGGACACCGGTCAGCCGGTGGGCGGCCGCCGCTGCGGCGAGCACCCGCAGGACGTCCGGCGTCGCGCCCGAGCGGTCCAGCACGATCTTGAGCATCGCGGCCCGCACCCCGGTGCCCGCGATGCCTTGCTGGGTGTCGCGGACGAAGAGCTCCTCGAGCGGGTCCGGCCCGTCGAGCAGAAGGCCCGGACCGCGGACCGAGAACGTCACCGGCAGCGCCTTCGGCGCGTACCAGCCGGTGCTGGCCAGCAGGTGCACCGGGACCTGTGCCGCCACCTGCGCGACCAGCGCGACGTCCCGGCCGAGGCCCGGCACGGTGAGGTCGACCACGGTGCGCACGCCGAGCGCATGCACCCGGCGCAGCCCGTCGACCGCGGCCGCGACCAGCGCAGCCGGGTCCCACTCCGGGTCGGGGAGGTTCACGTCGAGCTCGTGGTCGCGGACGAACACGTGCTCGTGCAGGAGGGTCGTGCCGAGGTCGGTCACCGGGACCGGACCGCGGAACGTGTGAACCTCCCCGATCGCCGTCATTCCGACGTGGCCCGGATCGCCTCGTAGACGGTGAGCTGCTCCGGCGTGAAGTTCTCCTGCAGGTAGGCGTCCGCCTTGGTGCGGAAGGCCTCGACGTCGACGTCGTCGACCACCTCCATGGCGCCTGTCTCCGCCCACTCCGCGAGCTTCGCCTGCTCGTCCTCATCCACGCAGCCGGGCACCTGCTCCATGGCCGCGTCGACGGCCGCCTGCAGCGCGTCCTGCTGCTCGGTGGACAGCCCGCTCCATGCGTCGCCGCCGATGATCACGAGGTTGGAGTTGGCCTGGTGGGAGGACATGCTGATGAAGTCCTGCACCTCTTCCAGGTTGCTCGCGTCGATGTTCACGATCGGGTTCTCCTGGCCGTCCACGGTGCCCTGCTGCAGTGCCAGGAAGAGCTCCTCGTAGGCCACCTCGGTCGCACTCGCTCCGAGCGCCTCGGCGTTCATCAGGAACTGTGGCGAGGCGGGGAACCGCATCCTCAGCCCTTCGAGGTCCTGGGGGCTGCGGATCGGCTTGTTCGCGGTGAACTGCCGCATGCCTGCCGACCAGGCGCCGAGGGTGTGCACGCCTGTCTCCTCCTCGAACCCGTTCAGCAGCTCGTCGGAGGCCTCGTCGGTGAAGAACCGCGCCAGGTGGTCGCTGTCGTCGAACGCGTACGCCGCGTCCAGCACGCTGATCGGGGCGTACACCGCGCCGAGGGCGGAGGCGCCCTGGATGTCCATGTCGATGTCGCCGGAGACGACGGACGCGATGCGGTCGGCGTCCCCGCCCAGCTGGCTGCCGGGGAAGATCTCGACCGTGAGTCCGACGTCGGCGGCGGCGACCTCGTCGGCGATGACCTGGGCTCCGCAGCGGTGCTGCGGCTGGGTCTCGGCGTAGCTGTGCGCCAGCTGGAGCGTGACCTCTTCGGCGGTGGCGCCAGGCTCGCTGGCCTCCGCGTCAGGTTCGTCGTCGCCGCTGCAAGCAGTGAGCGTGGTGAGCGTGATGACCGCCCCTGCGACGAGGGCGACCTTCGGGTTCCATCGCATGGGATCTCGACCTCACTTCCTTGTGTGGGTCCCCGAAGCCGGGGGCTCGGGGGTGTGACGATCGCCGCCGGTCTCGGCGGCGACCAGCTCGTCGAAGTCGCCGAACATGTCCGCCCGGTGCGCCGGTCGTCCGGTGATGAGCTCGAACGTGTCGGCCGCCTGGTGCACGGCCATCCCGGCCCCGGACAGCGTCCGGCAGCCGCGGGCGTGCGCGTCGCGCAGCAGAACGGTGTAGAGGGGGCGGTAGACGATGTCCGCGACCCACAGGTCGGTGCGCAGCCCGGAGGTGTCCACCGGGCTGCCCGGGTGGTGACCGGTCATCCCCACAGGGCTGGCGTTCACCAGACCCTGGACGTGCGCGAGCGCCGCGGGCACGTCGTGCGGGGGCACCGGCTCGGGCTGCACCTCGTGCGGGGTCCGTCGCAGCGAGTCCACGAGGGCGGCCACACGCCGGGTGTCCGGGTCGGCGATCAGCAGCCGGTGCACTCCCAGAGCGGCCAGCGCGTGCGCGACGGCCGTGCCGGCACCGCCCGCGCCGAGCAGGAGCACCTCGCCGAGATCGACGTCCGGCAGCCCGTCGCGGAACGCGGAGGTGAACCCGGTGACGTCGCTGTTGTGGCCGAACGTCTGCCCGTCCGACACCACGATGGTGTTCAGCGCGCCGATCGCGGCGACCTCGGGCGACACCCGGTCCACCAGGGGCACCATGGCCTGCTTGATCGGGTGGGTGACGTTCAGCCCGTCGAAGCCGAGCTCCACAGCGGACCCGAGCAGCTCCCTCAGGTGCTCGGGGTCGAGCTGGCCATCGTCCAGGTCGACGGTCTTGTAGACGTAGCGCAACCCTTGGCGGGCCGCCTCGCGCTCGTGCAGCTCCGGGGTCAGCGACGGGCCGACGCCCCGGCCCAGGAGGCCGGCCAGGATCGAGCGCCGCGCCTTCACAGCCCGAGCCTCTGCGGCAGGTAGAGGATCGCGTCCGGCCACAGGATGATCGCCACGCACAGCAGCAGCAGCGGCACCATGAACGGCAGCGAGCCCCAGAACACCTCGGACATGCGGACCTTCGCGATGGCCTGCAGCACGAAGATGACCGTGCCCACCGGTGGCGTGAGCAGCCCGATCATCTGGGACAGGATCATCAGCACCCCGAGCGCGATGGGATCCACGTCGTAGACCGCCGCGATCGGCATCAGGATCGGCACGGTGAGCGTGAGCACGGCGATCGCGTCGAGCGCGGTGCCGAGGATCAGCGAGAGCGCCAGCACGAGCAGCAGGAAGCCGGTCGGGTCGGACGTGATCCCGAGCATCCACTCGGCGATCGCCTGCGGCACCCGCTCGCGGGCGAAGATGTAGCCCAGCAGGTTGGCCGACGCGACGATGAGCAGGATCGCACCGGAGGTCAGCACCGCCTCGACCAGGATCTTGGGCAGGTCCCGCCAGTGCAGGGTCCGGTACGCGAAGCCGAGCAACCCGATGTAGGCCGCGCCCACCGCGGCTGCCTCCGTCGGCGTGAACCAGCCGCTGAGGATTCCGCCGAGGATGAGGATCGGCGCGACGAGCACGCCGAGCACCCGGCGACCGGCGCTGCCGAGACCGGCGCGGTCGACCCGGGTGACGCGGATGTTCGGGTCCCGTCGCACCCAGAGGAACACCACGACGCACAGCCCGAGCGCCATCAGCAGCGCCGGCACGACGGACGCGGCGAACATCGCACCGGTGGAGACCGCGGCGAGGCCGGCGAAGATCACCGCCGGGATGCTCGGCGGCATCACGGGGGCGATCAGCGCCGACGCACCGGACACGCCGAGCGCGAACCGCTTCGAGTACCCCTCGCGGAGCATCGCGGGGATCTGGATCTTGCCCAGCGCGGCGGCGTCCGCGACGGCCGAGCCGCTGATCCAGGAGAAGCCCACGCTCACCCCGACGCTGACGTAGCCCAGGCTCCCGCGCACCCGGCCGAGCAGCGCGAGGGCGAACGCGTACAGGCGGTCGGCGATCCCGGCGTGACTGGCGAGGCAGCCCAGCAGGATGAAGAGCGGCACCGCGAGCAGCGGGAAGCTGGCCGTCGACTGGGCGACCAGCCGCAGCGACAGCCCCAGCGACTGCCCGGTGCTGAGCAGGTACACGAGCGACGGTCCGATGAACGCGAACGCGACCGGCACCCGTGCCAGCAGCAGCACGGTGATGAGCACGCAGAGCACGAGCAGGCTCATGTGCTCGTCACCTCGGGACGCGAGTCGTCCAGCTCCTGCGGGTCAGGGACGCCCAGCACCGCGAATCGGGCTGCGGCGACGAGGGCGCGCAGGGTGGTGCTGATGAACCCCACGATCGAGATCGCGTACAGCCACGACATGGGCATCCCCATCGCGGGGGAGCGCAGCACACCCTGGGTGTGCATGAGCTCCCACGCCTCGGCGGTGAGCAGGGCACCGATCGCCGCGACGATGAGGCAGGAGATGACTCGCACGACGCGGCGGACGGTCGGGTTGCGGACCGCGTCGATCGTCTCGATCGCGATGTGCGAGTCGGAGCTGACGAGGACGCCGGCGGTCACGAAGGTGAGCCAGACCAGGCAGAACCGGGCCAGCTCGCCGGTCCACGGCCACCCCTGCAGCGGCAGGTAGCGCTGGCCGGCCTGCACCAGGACCAGGACGAAGATCAGCAGCATCGCGAGCACGCCGATGGCGAGCTCGACGGCCGTGAGCGCGCGGACCGTGCGGGCGACAGGTCGCGGGGGATCGGCGAAGAACGCGTGCAGCCGACCTCCGGCATCGGATGTGATGTGCGTCACATTCCGGACGCTATTGAGACCACGACAACCATGGCAAGGGGTTGTCAAAAGTTGCCGAAGTGGGTTGGCTGGCCGGGTGCGTGGCCCGACGATCTACGACGTCGCCCGTACGGCGGGGGTAGCGACCTCCACCGTCTCCCGGGCGTTCTCCACCCCGGAGCGGGTCGGTGCTGCGACGCGTGAGCATGTGCTCGCGGTGGCCGAGGAGCTGGGGTACCGGCCGAACCCGCACGCCCGCGCCCTGCTGTCCGACCACCACTTCACGGTGGCGATGGTCGTCTCGGACATCACCAACCCGCACTACTTCGAGCTGATCCGCGGCGCGGAGATGCGGGCCAAGGCCTCCGAGTACACCCTCGTCCTGGTCAACGCGGAGGAGTCCGCCCGCATCGAGCTCGAGCAGATCCAGCGGCTGCTGCCATCGGTGGACGGCTTCGTGCTGGCCGCCAGCAGGCTCCCGGACGAGAACCTGGCCCACCTGGCTGAGCAGCGACCGGTGGTGCTGGTCAGCCGGGAGCTGCCCGGTCTGCCGTGCGCCCTGCTGGACCACGTGGACGGCTGTCGGCAGATCGTGCAGCACCTGGACTCGCTGGGGCACCGCCACCTCGTCTACCTTGCCGGACCGCGCAGCTCCTGGATGGCAAGCACCCGGTGGTCGTCCCTGCGCACAGCTGCGGAGGAGACCGGCATGCGCGCCGACCGCGTCGGACCGTTCACACCCAAGGTGTCACAGGGCGGCGTCGCGGCGGACGCGGCTCTGGCCTCGGGCGCGACCGCCTTCGTGGCGCACAACGACCTGCTCGCGATCGGTGTCGTGCAGCGCCTGCAGCAGCGCGCGGTCCGAGTCCCGGCCGACGTGTCCGTCGTCGGCTTCGACGACATCTTCGCCGCCGACCTGTGCACGCCCCGGCTGACCACGCTCGGCGGCGCGCACGCGGACGTGGGACGGGCCGCGGTCGAGATCCTGCTCAAAGCTGCTGTTCACGGAGGAGCGGTCGGTGGGCCACCGGTCCGGGTGGTGCTGCCGACTGAGCTGCGGCTGCGCGAGTCCACCGGACCCGTCGACCGACCTACGGCTTCGACGGTGGCTGGTGGTGGACGCCCATGAAGTCCTGGTCATGGGCTTCGTCCTCACTGGGCCTGACGCCGACGGCCACCGCGGCATGTTCGAGACCCGACGGCAGGGGTTGTCGCCGTGGGTGACGTGCGGAGCGGCTCCGTGAAGCGCGTCGCCTCCGCCGTCGGCGAGGGGTCGGTGGCGATCCGCCAGGTCCACGACTTCCTGGAGGCCGCAGGGCGTCGGTGAGGGGCCCCAGCCCCCGACTAGGAGCTCGCTGAACCGGCAGGCGGGACCACCACGGCCGACTCATGGCGCCCGCCGATGCGTGCTCGCTACGCCGTCGTTTGCAGGGCGGGGACTGTCGAGGTCGAGCGGCGGACGACCAGCTCGGGCGTGAGGATGACCGAGCGATGGGCGTGTGGGCCGGATCGTGCCGCTGCCTCGGTCTGCACCAGCTCCGCGCCGATCCGGCCCACCGCCTCGCCGGGCTGGCTCACAGTCGTGATCGGGATCGGGCTGTCCCAGGCCGCCTGGTTGTTGTCGAACCCGACGATGGCGACGTCCTCCGGGATCGAGACTCCAACGGTCCCCGCGAGAGCCTGGACGATGCCGGCAGCCAGGAGGTCCGACGAGGCGAAGATCCCGTCGACCTCGGCGCGGGCGACGGGATCGGCCAGTGCCAGCCCGATCTCCCAGCCGTCCGCGCGGTTGATGCGTTCAGGCATGACCTCCCTGACGCTCCCCAGCCCGTGCTCCCGAAGCGCTCGGCGATATCCGCGTCCTCGGTCCTGCACCGGCTTCAGCTCGTCCGGTCCGCCGACGAACACCAGGCGGCGTCGGCCGAGCTCGAGCAGGTGCTGCGCGGCCAGGTATCCGCCGAGCTCATTGTCGACGGATGCGCTGCAGAACCGCGCTTCGGGAGCGTTGAAGTTCAGCATGACCAGCGGCGTCCGCCCCGTCGCTCGAGCGGCGATCGACGCGAAGTGCTGCTCGTCGTTCAGGGTCATCAGGATGCCTGCGAACCGGGACTGGGCGAACAGGCCGAGGTAACGCTCCTCCCGGTCGAGCCGGCCGTCCGCGTTGGCAAGCATGAGGTCCACGCCGGCCAGCTCAGCTGCCCGTTCGGCACCGCGCGCGATGTCGATGAAGAGCGAGTTGCTGAGGTCGGTGACCACCAGCCCGATGGTCGAGCTCGACCCGGCTGCGAGCGATCGGGCGAGTCCGTTGGGGACGTAGCTGAGCATCTCCATCGCGCGGACGACGCGGGCTCGCGTCTCCTCGGCCACCCGTTCGGGGTGGTTCAGGACGTTGGAGACGGTTCCCTGCGAGACACCTGCGAGTGACGCGACGTCGGCGATGCCCGCACGCGACTCTGCGCCCGGGTGGTTGTTGCGGTGCACTGCGTCCCCTTTGTTCGGGTCTCGATTCCATCACAATACCGGGTTTTGAAGCGCTGCAAGACAAGCCACATCACGCCTGTCTATGCCGGTTATTGGAACTTGTTCTACCGGGTCCTCGCGCCTTGAGTTGCCGTGGACGCTTGTCTACTGTCTCGACCTGAAGCGCTTCAATGCGCTGCCACCAAAACATTTCAAGGAGGAAGTGTGATGTTGACGCGTGAACGGAAGCGCACTCAAGTCGTGACATTCCTGGGTCTCGCCACCGCCGGAGCACTGCTGCTCTCGGCGTGCTCGGGCTCGAGCCCGGCCGGCGGCTCGACCGGTGCGGCGAACAAGGAGTTCACCTACCTGTCGTTCGCCGAGAACACCTCGATCAAGGACACGTTCACCTCGCTGTCCACCGGGTCCTGCAGCACGGCCGAGGCCGACGCCAAGCTCAAGGTCGACAACACACCGCAGGCCGCCTACGACCAGTCGATCCAGCTCAAGGCGGGCCAGATGGACCTGCCCTCCATCTTCGCCAGCGGCAACTCGCCGCAGATCGCGAAGGACATCGAGTCGTCCGGCGCGCTGGTCGACATCGGCGCCGAGCTGTCGGACATGGGACTCGAGGACGCCATCATCCCGGCGGCCAAGTCGACCATCGAGGCTCTCTACGACGGCAAGGTCTACGTCCTGCCGACCGAGTTCAACGTCGAGGGCATCTGGTACAACAAGCAGCTGTTCGCCGCCAACGGCATCGAGGTGCCGGCGACCTGGGACGACCTCGTCGCCGCGGCCGACACGCTCAGCGCGGCCGGCGTGCAGCCGTTCTCCGCGGACGGCCAGGACGGGTGGCCGCTGACCCGGCTCGTCGGCAACTACATCTACCGGAGCCTCGGGCCGGACGCTCTGGCGAAGGTGGCCGATGGCAGCGCCAAGCTGACCGACTCGGAGTACGTCGAGGCGGCCCAGAAGGTCGCGGACCTCGGCGCGAAGGGCTACTTCGGTCCGTCCGTCAACTCCATCGACTACATGACGGCCGTCAACCAGTTCCTGTCCGGTGACGCCGCGATGTTCTACATGGGCAGCTGGATCCTCGGGAACTTCAACGACCCCGAGGCGAACAAGATCGGCAACGACAACATCGGCTTCATGCCGTTCCCGGCGGTCGAGGGCGGCGCAGGTTCCGCCGACCAGCTGGCGGCCAACGTCGGTGTGCCGCTGGCGATGTCGAAGTCCCGGTACGACGACGGTGCCAAGCAGTGGCTCGAGTGCATCGCGAAGAACTTCGGCGCGCAGTCCCTCAAGGACCAGGGCGTCATCACCGGGTTCAAGGTCGACGGTGACGTGGGCGAGGTGCCGGCACTGACGCAGTCGGTGCAGGACCAGATCGCCACGACCACCCAGACCGTTCTGTGGTTCGAGGCGCTGTTCACGCCGAAGGCATCGACGACGAGCCAGACCAACGCGTCTCTGCTGGTCACGGGAGGCGTGAGCCCCGAGCAGTTCATGGAGACCGTCCAGGCGGACCTGGACGCAGGCTGAGCCTCGCCGCCGGGCGCACCGATGGTGGTGCGCCCGGCGGATCACCGAAGAACAGAACTGAGAGACACCACGATGACGCACGTCCTAGGCGATCGCCGCGCGATCTTCATGCTGCTGGCCCCGGCCCTCACGGTCTACTCCCTGATCATTCTCGTCCCGGTCATCTGGTCGTTCGGGTACACCCTCTTCGAGGGCAACGCGATCATCGGGTTCGACTACGTCGGGCTGCAGAACTTCCAGCTGCTGTTCACCGATGCGCACGTCCGTGAGGCGCTGTCGTTCACGGTGCGTTTTGCGATCGTCCTGACCATCGTGCAGGTGCTGCTCGGCTACGGGCTCGCGCTGCTCTACGTGTTCGTGCTGAAGAAGGCGTCCAACCTCGTCCGGACACTGGCGTTCTTCCCGGTCGTCCTGCCGACCGTCGCGGTCGGTCTGCTGTTCCAGCAGCTGTTCGAGTCCGCGCCGCGCACGGGTCCCGTGAACGGTCTGCTCAACGTCTTCGGGATCGAGAGCGTCGACTGGTTCGGGTCGAGCACGACGGCGTTCTGGGTCCTCATCCTGATGGAGTCCTGGCGCTCGATGGGCTTCTACGCCGTGCTCCTGTACGCCGGCCTCGTCGACATCCCTGACGACCTGCTCGAAGCGGCCCGCCTCGACGGCGCCAGCGGGCTCCGCCTCGTGCGTTCGGTCGTGCTGCCGCTGTCGCTGCCCGTGCTGCTCTCGGCCGTCATCTTCAGCATCAACGGGACGTTGAAGATCTTCGACTCGGTTCTTGCGCTCACCAACGGCGGGCCGGGGAGCACCACGACGCCGCTGACGCTCTACATGTTCCAGACGTCGTTCTCGTACGGCCAGTACGGATACGGCAGCTCGATCGCGCTGCTGCTGACCGTGCTGTGCCTCGTCGTCACGCTGTTCATCTTCCGCTCCGCACGCCGCGACCTGACGAAGGCCTGAGTCCATGTCCCTCGCTACCACTCCCACGACGAGGCCGCTCGCCGCAAGCTCCGCCTCGGCGCCGCGCCGCCTGGTTCCTCGTCGACGGGCCCGGTCCATCGGTACCGGCATCCTGACAGCGGTGCTCCTGATCGTCGTCGTCGGCCCGCTCGTGTGGCTCGTGCTCGGCTCCCTGAAGTCGCAGTCGGAGTTCTTGGACAACGCGGCGTTCGCATTGCCCGAGAACTGGCTCAACTTCGAGAACTACACGCGCGCCATCACCGAGGGAAATCTCGGCACCTACGCACGCAACTCTGTCCTCGCCGTGATTCCGTCCCTGTTCCTCACGATCGCGCTGGGAGTTGCCGCAGGATTCGCTCTCGAGGTCATGGTCTGGAAAGGCCGCGGGACAGTTCTGCTCATGTTCCTGGCGGGAATCATGATTCCGGGCCAGATGATCTTGCTGCCGCTCTTCACGATCTACTTCCGCGCCGGCCTGACCGGCTCGCTCTGGCCGCTGATCATCACCTACACGGCCATCGGCCTCCCGCTGACCGTGTTCATGATGGCGACCTACTTCCGCAGCGTCCCTCGTGAGGTCTTCGAGGCAGCGACGCTCGATGGCGCCAGCATCCTGCGCATGTTCTTCGTGGTCGCCGTGCCGCTCGTGCGCAACGCGATCTTCACGGTGGCGCTGGTCCAGTTCTTCTTCATCTGGAACGACCTGCTCATCGCCCTCACGTTCGTCAACAGCGACGAGCTCCGCACCATCCAGGTCGGGCTGCTCAGCTTCCAGGGTCAGTTCGGCCAGGTCGAGTACGGTCCGACCATGGCCGCGATCTGCCTCAATGTCTTCGGCACCCTGCTGGTCTACCTCTTCCTGAACCAGCGGATGATGACCGGCCTGACCGCCGGCTCGGTGAAGGGGTGACCGCCCAGGTCGTCGACGTCCGTCTCGAGCACGTCGACCGTGCGGTCGGCATCTCGGAGGCGACGCCTCGCCTGAGCTGGCGGGTGGTCGGCGCGGATCGCGGCGCGCGCCCGGTCGCGTACGAGATCGAGGTGGCACGAGACCACGGGGCGGCGCTGCGGACGCGCATCGACAGTCCGGACTCCGTCCTCGTCCGGTGGCCCGTGCTGCCGCTCCAGCCCAGGGAACGTGCGGTGATCCGTATCCGCTCGTGGTTCGACACCGCAGAGCCGACCGCCTGGTCGGAGCCGACCGTGGTGGAGCGGGGCCTTGCCGCAGCCGACTGGGCAGTCGACTTCGTCTCGCCGTCGACCAACGCCCCCGCCACCGGACCGCGACCCGCGTACCTGTTGCGCGCCGAGTTCGACCTGCCGGCGACGGTCCGACGGGCCCGGGCGTACGTTGCCGCCCACGGCGTCTACGACCTCGAGGTGAACGGCGCACCAGCGGACGACTCGGTCCTCGCACCGGGCTGGACGAGCTTTCGGCACCGGCTCCGGACCCAGACGTTCCCCCTGGAGGACCTGGTGCACGCCGGGCGCAACGTCCTCGGCATCTGGCTCGCTGACGGGTGGTATCGCGGACGACTTGGGTTCAACGGCGGCCTCTGGGACGTCTACGGGGACGATGTCGCCGTCATGGTGCAGCTCGAGCTCGTGCACGACGACGGGCGGCTCGAGCTCGTCCCGCTCGACTGGCAGACGACGGCGTCGCCGATCACTGCCACAGGCCTCTACGAGGGGGAGAGTTACGACGCGCGCCGGTTCGCGGCGGGATGGGCCAACCCCGGCTACGACACGGTCAGCTGGGATTCCGCGACCGTCCTTCCGCGGACCGGCTTCACCGCCACCCTCGAAGGACCGACCGGGCCCGCGATGCGGGTCGTCGAGGAGCTCGCGCCGACGATCGTGCAGCGGCGTCCGCACGGACGCGTACGGCTGGACTTCGGTCAGAACATCTCCGGCCGGGTCCGCCTGACCGCGACCGCCCCCCGCGATCACGAGCTCACGATCCGGCACGCGGAAGTCCTCGAGGACGACGAGCTGTGCGTGCGACCACTGCGGACCGCCACCTCGGTCGACCGGTACACGTTCGCGGGCGAGGGACCGGAGACGTGGGAACCCCGATTCACCGTGCACGGCTTCCGGTACGTCGAGATCGACGGCTGGCCGGCCGGGCAGGAACTGGACGTCGTCGCACGCGTCATCCATTCCGACATGCGCCGCGCCGGGTGGTTCAGCAGCTCGAACGTGCTTCTCGACCAGTTCCACGACAACGTGGTCTGGAGCATGCGGGACAACTTCGTCGACCTACCCACGGACTGCCCGCAGCGCGACGAGCGCCTGGGCTGGACCGGTGACATCCAGGCCTTCGTCCCCGCGGCGACCTTCCTGTACGAGAGCACCGGGGTGCTGCGGAACTGGCTGCGGGACCTTGCCGCCGAGCAGCGCGAGTTCGGCTCGGTCAGGAACTTCCACCCGTGGCTCGACTGCGGGTTCCCGGCAGACCCTGCCGCCGGGTGGGGCGATGCCGCCGTGCTGGTGCCGTGGACGATCTACCAGCGCACCGGGGACCTCGCACTGCTCCACGAGCAGCTGCCGAGCATGACGGCCTGGGTGGACCAGGTCGACGAGCTCACCCGCGGCACCGGGCTGTGGGCCACAGGGTTCCAGCTCGGCGACTGGCTCGACCCTCAAGCGCCTCCCGACCGGCCAGGAGACTCCGCGACGGACGCGCATCTCGTGGCCAGCGCGTACCACGCCCAGACGGCTGCCATCACAGCACGTGCGTGCTCGGTGCTCGGCCTGAACAGCCTCGCCATGCGCTACGACGCTGTTGCTGTGCGCGCACGCCAGGCGTTCCAGAACGAGTTCGTCACGCCGTCGGGTCGGGTCGTGAGCGACACCGTCACGGCCTTGTCGCTCGCGCTCTGCTTCGACCTGTTGCCGACGTCCGAACAGCGGGCCATCGCGGGTCGTCGCCTGGCTGATCTGGTCCGCGAGGGGGACCACCTCATCCAGACGGGATTCATCGGGACGCCTCTGGTCTGCGACGCGCTCGTGGCGACGGGCTCGGTGGACACGGCGTACCACCTGCTCCTGCAGACCAAGTGCCCGTCGTGGCTGTTCCCCGTCACGATGGGGGCGACCACCGTCTGGGAACGGTGGGACAGCATGCTCCCGGACGGGAGCATCAACCCCGGCGAGATGACCTCGTTCAACCACTACGCGCTCGGTGCGGTCGTCGACTTCCTCCACCGCGTCGTCGCCGGTCTCAGCCCTGCCGAGCCCGGGTACCAGCGGGTCAGGATCGCTCCGTCCCCCGGCGGGGGACTCACTCACGCCTCGGCCGCCCACCTGTCGCCCTACGGGCTGGTCCGATGCTCGTGGCGGCGCACCGGGACGGATCTCCGCGTCGAGGTGGACCTGCCGGCCGGCGTGGAGGCGGACATCCACCTGCCGGGTTCCGACCGGACGCTCCGCGTCGCCGGGGGGACGCACGCGTTCCACGCGACCTGCCGCGCGGCGGAGGATGACCCGGTGATGCCCCGTCTGTGGAACGTGCACAGCCCCGAGGATCGCGTCGAGATGGCGCAGCAGGGAGTCGAGGTATGACCACGAACCTCGCCAGGCCCGCGGCGCTGCTCAGCGGCGCGGACATGTCTCACACGCGAGCCGAGGACGGCGTCCCGGCGCTGACCATGAGCGACGGCCCGAACGGTCTGGCGATGAACCTGCCCGACTGGTCGGGCAAGGTGCCGGCGACCTGCTTCCCCGCCCCGGCGGCGCTCGCCGCGACCTGGGACGTGGACCTCGTCGCCGAGGTCGCGGCCGCGATCGGTCGGGAGGCGCGTGCGGCCGGTGCTGACGTTCTTCTGGGACCCAGCATCAACATCAAGCGATCTCCGCTCGGCGGCCGCGGCTTCGAGTACTACTCCGAGGACCCGTTCCTCACGGGCCGGATCGGCGCAGCCTTCGTCGACGGCGTCCAGTCCGCCGGTGTCGGCGCCTGCGTCAAGCACTTCGCGGTGAACAGCCAGGAGACCGACCGCATGCGCGTGAGCGCCGAGGTCAGCGAGCGGGCGCTGCGCGAGATCTACCTCGCCGCCTTCGAGCACGTCGTCGCGCACGCAGCTCCGGCGATGATCATGGCGTCGTACAACCGGGTCAACGGCACCTACGTGACGCAGGACCGGCGCATCCTGACCGACATCCTCCGAGGCGAGTGGGGATTCGACGGGGCGGTCGTGTCCGACTGGGGCGCCGTCGACGACCGGGTCGCCGCCCTTCGCGCAGGCCTCGATCTCGAGATGCCAGGACCGGGGGAGGGCTCGTTGCGACGGATCCTCGCTGCGGTCGAGGACGACGAGCTCGACGCGTCGGTCGTCGTCGAGGCTGCCGACCGGCTGCGCCGGGTGGCCACGACCTGGGGCGCCCGCCCCGCGTCCACGCCCGATCATGAGGAGCACCACCGCCTCGCCGTGAACGCTGCGGCGGCGTCGGTCGTGCTGCTCAGCAACGACGGGGTCCTTCCTCTCGCCCCGACGGGTGGGCAGATCGCCGTGATCGGCCAGCTAGCGCGCACCCCGCACATCCAGGGCGGCGGAAGCGCGAGCGCGGCACCGACGCGTGTCGACACCCCGCTCGACGGTCTGCGCGCCGTCCTGGAACGCCCGGTGGGCTTTGCGGCCGGGTACTCGACCGACCCCGCCCTGCAGGAGTCGCTCGTCGACGAGGCCGTCCGCGTCGCCCGTGGGTCCGACGTCGCCGTCGTCTTCCTCGGGCCGGGGGAGGGTTCGGAGTCCGAAGGGTACGACCGGGCATCGCTCGAGCTGCCGGCCGCCCAGCTGGATCTCCTGGCGCGGATCAGGGAGGTGAACGAGCGGACTGTCGTCGTGCTCGTCAACGGCGGGATCGTCCTGACGGCACCGTGGTCCGACGGCGTCGCCGCACTCGTCGAGGGCTGGCTGCCGGGCCAGGGCGGAGGCGCAGCCATCGCGCAGGTGCTGACCGGGGCGGTCAACCCGTCCGGTCGGCTCGCGGAGACCATCCCACTCCGCCTGAGCGACACGCCCGCATTCGCGTCCTTCCCGGGGCATGGGGGGCGCGTGTTCCACGGTGAAGGGATCTTCGTCGGGTACCGCGGGTACGACCTCGCCGAGCGCGAGGTCGCCTTCCCCTTCGGTCACGGGCTCAGCTACACCCAGTTCGCCTACGAGGACGTTCTCGTGATCGACGACGGAGCCCAGAGTGGCGACCCGGTCATCGAGTTCACGGTGCGCAACGTCGGAGCCGTGGCGGGTGCAGAAGTGTGGCAGGTCTATGTCAGGCCAGAGCCCCTTACCGAGGACAGGCCCGTGCGGACGCTCGCCGCCTTCGGCAAGGTCCACCTCGAGCCGGGAGCGTCAGCTCGGATCAGGTCGACGGTCGCCTCGCGTGACTTCGCCCGCTGGGACGAGCGGCGAGACGGGTGGGTCGTCGACGACGGCACCTACGCCCTCGACATCGGGGCGTCCTCGCGGGACATCCGCACGGAGACGACCGTCCGCCGGGTCGCATCCGGACCGAGGACGGTCCTCGACGGGAGGTCGACCCTCCGTGAGTGGCTCACCGACCCGAGCGTCGGGACCTCCCTCGTCCACGTGGCACAGGACGCTGACCCGTCGGGCGCGACCGCGGGATTCCTGGCCAACCCGACGATCCTGACGATGATCGGCGACCTGCCGATCGAGCGGCTCTTCGACGATCCATCGACCGCGCTCGGCCCCGACCTCCTGAGCCGAGCCCTGCAGCACGCGACAGTGCACGAGGAGCAGAACGACGGACTCTGAGCGCCGCGACACCGGAGGCGCTCCTACGATGAACCATGGCGTCCTCCAGGATCGCGGCCCACTGGTGCGCCCGTTCGGCGGGAGACTGACCGTGAACATCGCCAACCTGAACCTGAACCTGCTGACCGCGCTCGATGCGTTGTTGCGGGAGCGCAGCGTCACGAACGCGGCCGCAAAGCTCGGCCTGAGCCAGCCGGCCCTGAGTGCGTCGCTGGCGCGCCTGCGCCGCCACTTCAACGATCCGCTGCTGGTCCGCGTCGGGAACGCCTACGAGCTCACCCCCTTCGCCGAGCAGCTGCGCGAGCGCACGGGGTCGGCCATGGCGGGTGTGGAGCGCGTGTTCTCCGTCGCCCCCACCTTCGACCCCGCTACCTCCGACCGGGCATTCAGCATCCTCGTGGCCGACTACTCGCTCAGCGTGATCGGCACGGGCGTCAGCCAGATCGTCGCCGGAAGGGCCCCAGGGGTCCGCGTCGAGTTCCACCCGCACACTCCCCAGCTCATCGAGCGGGCCGAGGAGGTGCTGCGCGAGGCCGACGCGATGATCCTGCCGCGAGGGTTCGCGTCGGGACTGCCGCACCTCGACCTGTTCACCGACACCTGGGTCTGCCTCGTCGATGTCGATCACCCGACGATCGGGGAGACGGCCACCCTGGCCGACCTCGCGAGCAACCCCTGGGTGGTCAGCTACAGGTCGTCGTCGGCGTTCACCCCGCCGATGCGGCAGATGGAGAACCTCGGCGTCGACGTCCACGTCCAGATCGTGGTCGAAAGCTTCCTGGCGATCCCCCAGTTCGTCGTCGGGACCGATCGCATCGCTCTGGTCCAGGAGCGACTGGTGCCGATGCTCCAGCGGGGACACAGTCTTCGGACGGTGCCGTGCCCGTTCGACGTGATCCCGCTCGTCGAGGCGCTGTGGTGGCATCCCTCCCAGCAGCTGGAGCCCGGGCACGCGTGGTTACGGTCGATCATCCTGGAGGCCGCGCAGGACGTCGACCATGTCCGGTCGTCCGTTCCGACCTGACCTCCTGCTGATCATGGGCGCGGTGCCAGACCTCGCAGGACTGGCGCCGGCCGCGAGCAGGTTTTGCTCAGTTCTGTCCCCACGAGACCCGCCAGTGTCCCCACAGCATCACCCGCCGTGGAGACGAAGTGTGCCTCTGACCTGTGGTTTTGCGGGGCACAAGGTGCCCCGAGTGGGATTCGAACCCCGCCAGACCCGCGAAACGGACGCAACGCCAGGCTCACGAGCTTGGCGACGAGACTCAGCTCGCTGACACGCCGACGAAAGCCCTGACATCGGCGGCCACTCGCTCGGGCTGCTCCCACAGCACCAGGTGCCCAGTGCCCTCGTAGATCCTGACAGTGACCTCGTCGATGGCCGCTCTGAGCGTGTCGAGCTGCTCAGCGGGAAGAACCTCGTCTGCGCCGCCCCACAGGAGCAAGGTCGGTCTGGAGATCCGACCCTGGCGGCACGGAGGCTCGGCGGCGAGGAGCTCTGCCAGCCACTCCTTCCAGACGCGCGCTGGGATCGTCAGGGCGGCGGTGTCCATGTCGTCTAGGAAGTCGGCCGGGATCCGGTGCTGACCGCCGAGCATCCTGTTGAGTCGCCCGATGTCGTCGCGGGTCATGGGGTCGTGGAACGAATCCAATGCTTCCGCTAGGGCTACCGGAAGGGGCCGCTGAAGGTCTGCCGGTGATCCGATCAGGACGAGTCCGCGGACCCGCGAGGGATGGTCGACGGCGATCTGCTGCGCTACGTACCCACCGCTCGACGTGCCGACGAGCCAGGCGGAGTGCAGGCCGAGGGCGTCCAGAAGGCCGACGGTGTCCGCGGCGAAGTCGGTGAGGGCGTAGCCAGTGTCTGGCTGGGCGCTGTCACCAACACCGCGTTGGTCGGGCACGATCACGCGCCAAGTCCGCGGCAGGAGCGGCACGAGGCGCTGGAAGCTGCGATGGGTCTCGCTCCACGCGTGCAGCATGAGCACCGGCTCSCCGGCGCCGAATTCGTGGACAGCCAACTCGACGCCGGTTGCCAGCGGGATCCGTCGCATTCCCGCATGGTCTGTCGGCGGTCCCGCGCCAGTCAACGGCGCGGCTCCGCGCTCGGCAGGCGGCTGAAGCCGGCGAAGGGTTCACGGATGGTGACGGCGTCCCTACTTCCCTGCGACGCTCCGGCAATCGTCTGGGCCAGTTCGTCGGAGATGGTGCCGTAGATCTGCACGGTGCTCTCCGGCTCGAGGTAGTCGGCGTACGCCTCGCCGATGTGCTTAAAGATCAGCCTCATGTGGGTGGCCATCGAGTCGGCGTCGGGGTGGACCTGTACGACGGTCACGAGGTCGGAGTCCGGTGCGGTGTAGCCGAAGAACGAGTGCAGCCGCGGCTCGTTGGGCTCGACGACACCGGTGCAGAACTCGGTGAAGTACTCCATGAAGTCATCGCGCTTGCCCGGCTTGACCCGATGGGTGCCGACGAAGATGAACGGTGCGGTCATTTCGGTTCCTCCTGACCTTCGTCCGACGGGTTCGGGCGTGTGGCTCCAGATTCCGACGGCACGCACCGACCCGGCTTCGGCATCGACTGCCGACCTGCCCGGCGCCCGAATGGGTATTCCTGCCCAGGGCCACCGGCTGGCAGGATTGACGTGGGTGAACCCTGATGACCGCGTCCGATGACAATCTGGGCGCCGCGCGCGAGCACCACAGCGCGTCGCGGTGGGTCGAAGCCTGTGAGCGGTACGCCGCGGCGGATCGCGTCTCGCCAATCTCGGTCGAGGATCGCGAAGATTGGGCGGAGGCCGCACAGATCGGTGGGCGGATCTCCGAGGCGGTGCAGCAACTGGCTCTCTGCTTCGAGGAGCGCGTCGCTACAGGGGCCATCCACGAGGCGACGCGCGCGACGTACTGGCTGTGGAGTGCACACGCCTTCGCTCGGGCGGAGTTCGCGATCGGCGCCGGTTGGGTCGAGCGCGCCCGCGAGGCAGCGGGTAGTGAGGAGTACGGATGGCTGCTGATCCCGCAGGCCTACCGGCACTTCGGGCGCTGTGATTGGCAGACCGCTGAGGGGATGCTGCACCGGGCGGCGGAGCTCGGCATGGGTCGCGGCGACGTCGATCTGGTCACGATCGCCACGACCATGCGGGGTCGGGCGACGCTGAAGCTCGGGTTCCTCGATCGCGGCATCGCACTGCTCGACGAGGCCATGGTCCGGATCCTCACCCGGTCGACGTCGGTGCGCGCGACGAGCGCAATGTACTGCGCCGCGATCGGGTCCTGTTACGAAGCGCACGAGGTCAGGCGAGCCGCGGAGTGGTCGACTGCCCTTGATGGCTGGCTCTCGAATGTCCCCTCGTTGTCGGGCGTCTACTACGGCAACTGCCGGATCTACCGTGCGATGCTGCTTCGCCTGCGAGGCGAGTGGACACGCAGCGTAGAAGAGCTGGAGAACACGTGCGTCGGGCTCGCCTCCGATGCCCAACTCATCGTCGGACACGCGTGGTACGAACTTGGCGACGTGCGACGCCTTCAGGGGAAGGCCAACGCCTCAGAGGCGTACGAGCGGGCTGTCACCTCGGGGCACTCAGGACAGCCCGGGTTGGCGCTGCTGCGGTGGCGGGAGGGTGATCTCGCTGCCGCGGAGTCGGGCATCCGGCGCGCGCTGGCCGAGCTGACCCAGGTCGATGAGCGGCTGGCCATCCTTCCCGCAGCGGCCGAGGTCGCCATCGCGTGCGGCGAGTTCGAGATGGCGGACAGCTGCGTCGGGGAGATCGAGCGCGCGCTGGCCACATACCCCACGCCCGCGCTGCGAGCCACCGCCGACTCGATCCGTGGCTGCTTGCAGCTCGCCCAGGGGTCGGCGACGAAGGCGCTACCGCGACTACGAGCAGCATCCGACACGTGGCGCGAGCTCGGCGCGCCGTACGAGGCGGCCGCCGCCGGCCTCCACCTGGCCGAGGCTAGGCGGGCCGTTGGTGACGAGGAGGGGGCGGCCCTGGAGTTCCGCGCCTGCCTCGCGACCTTCGAGCACCTTGGTGCGCGTCCCGACGCCGACCGGGCCCGCCAGCTGTCGGGCGAAGCCGACCATGCCCTGAGCCCGCGCGAGACACACGTGCTCCGGCTCATCGTCGACGGCCAGACGAATGCTGAGATCGCCGCGAACCTGCACCTCAGCGAGCGAACAGTTCACCGGCACGTGAGCAACATCCTCACCAAGCTCGGCCTGCCGTCCCGGACCGCCGCGGCGGTCCATGCGGTGAGGAGCGGCCTTGTCTGAGATCGCCATCGGGCTGTCACTGCTCGGTTGCAAGGTCGACGATCCGCATGGTGCCGTCCTCCTCGGCAGCCTCCTGTTGCAGGCAGGTGTGCGCCGCTGGCGGCACGCACGAGTTGGCGGCGACGCCCTGGGCACGTAACCCCGAGGTCGCAAGCGCCCGGTCTCTCGTCTGGGGGTTCGATGCACCCTGGCATCAGCTTCGCAGCATGGCTTCAGATTCATCGGCCGCGCTGGGCGTAGTGGCAGGCTTCCTGCGCGGGGACGTGCGCGAAGCGGTTGGCCGCTGCCGCGTATTGAGGATGGTCCACGAGGTCGGTGACTGCTGCCGCGATCTTGTCCGTGGCCCGCCACCGCGCACGCCTCGGTCTGAGAAGGGTTCTGACCGGCCACAGTGCAGGAGCGCGCCACGGGCGTACGGTCGAGAGGACGAGGGCGCCGCCGGGCGCACGCAGAGGAGGCAGATCGATGACCACGGATATCCCGCCGCTCCCCGACGACGAGACCCGGGCTCACGCGACCGAGCCCGCCGAGGGTGCTGCCGCATCGTCGACGGCCGAGCCGACCGACGAGCGCCGGCACGCCAGCGAGCCGGCCGAGGGTGAGGACGTCGCCGACGCCTGACTCGGCCACGGCGACGTCGACGTCGGGCGGACGCGGGGTCCACCACCGGGCGCGCGGGCGACGTTCACCCGAAAGGCGTAGCGGGAAGACGTGAACCGGAGCATGATCGCTCTCGAAGGCGCCCAAAACGGCACGAAGCGGGCGCGGCGAGGGGGCGGTGCTGCATGGGCCAGCCGGACGAACGGCCGCAGTCGGTCGACACGAGGCTCCTGCGCACCCGCGACCTGGTCGACCTGAGGCTGGAGGCTCTCGGCTGCACGGTCGAACCGACCGACGGCGGCGCGGAGCTGGTCGCTGGTCCCGATGCGTCGCTCGTCGTCCACTTCCCCCCGCAGCACGTGGGCGAGGAGGTCTGGCAGGCGGGAGCGCCGCCACCCCCTCCCGCGAAGCCGGGGAGTCCGTCGCGTCACGTCGCGGCCGGGCCGACGCGGCTCGTCTACGAGGTGCCCGAAGGCACCCGGATCACCTACACGCTCGAGAAGGTTCTCGACGCGATCCAGACCCTGCGGCTGCGGGTGGCGCCCGGCGCGACCGAGAACGGCGAGTCGAACGGCTCGGGCATCGAACCGCCGCGCGACGTGGAGACCGCGATCGAGGCCCCGTACCGCCTGATCGTCTCGCCGAGTGCGCGGGGCGCGTTCCGCCACGAGACGAGCCCGAAGGGTCCGAGCGACCGGTCGGAGCTCTGGCGCACACACCTGACGGTCCGCAGGGCCGACGGGACCGTCGACGACGACGACGCCGACCAGCGCATCGTCCGCGCGCTGTGGACCCGCGACGACGAGCTCCCGCCGCCCGGCTTCGACCAGCCGCTCGTCCCGTTCGACCGCACCGCGATCGTCACGCAGACCCATGGCGGCAACCCGGAGAACGCACGCACGCCGCTCGAGGTCTCCCGCCTGAGCCTGTCCAGCCTCGGCGCCTGGTTCGACTGGAAGCAGTCCTGGGAGTTCCCCGCCAACATCGTCGACTATCGGCACCAGGCGTTCATGGGGCGCGACGGGTACGTCCGGGTGGCGTACCCGGGGATCCTGTTCCCGTTCGGGCACCGGTGCTTCCTGGTCAAGATCACGGAGCGGGAGGTCAAGCACCGAGACACCCCGGTCGCGTACCTGTGGCAGCGCTGGTTCATCATCGTGCGGCAGCCCACGCGGACGTACCCGCCGACTGACCTCGACAACCCGTTTGGCCAGGTCACGGTCAGCCCGCTGGTCACGCCGGACATCGACAAGCCGCCAGAGGACCAGCAGCCGTTCGTGCCGACGCGCAACGGTGTCCCGTTCCCGTTCACGCTCACGACCGTCGACCGTGGTGGCGAGACGCGGAGCTGGCCAGCCCCGCTCGTGTTCGTTCAGGCAGGCAAGGACGGACCGCAGACGTTCGTCTTCCACGCCGAGGACGCCTCGCCGCGGTACTTCCCGGTGCGGCACATCCAGGGACGCGGGCAGACGCTGGCGGTGGCGAAGCCTGTCAAGGCGGGCGACACGTCGATCGAGGTCGGGCACCTGATCTTCGACGGTGAGATCGACTCCGCCAACGTGACGAGCCGGCCGTTCCTCACCGAGACGCGGTCGATCGTGCCGTCGATGCGGCACCTCGCCCCGCAGGCTCCGGCAGTGGACCTCGTCTTCGCCAAGCCGTACCTCGCGAACGGCCTCCCGGCACGGGCGCTCGACGCCAAGCCGGTCCCCGGCGAACCCAACGCGGGCGAGCTCATCCTTGCCCTGAAGAGCGCGCCGCCCGCCGTCGACTTCTCGAAGGGGTCGGACCGGGCCGGCGGGTTCGTCGCGCCCAACCTGGCCGTCCGAGGGATCTCCCGTGCGCTCGGTGCGATCGGGGAGAGCGGCAACGCGCCGTCGGCGTTCGACGCGGCGAAGTTCGACCCCGGGGAGCTCCTGGCAGGCGCACTGCCCAAGCTGTTCGGGCTGTTCAGCCTCCTGGACCTGCTCGAGGAAGCGGGTCTCGACGAGGCTCCGGCCTTCGTGTCCGACGCGGTCGACGCCGTCACCAAGCTGCTCACCGAGGCGCAGCGGCTCAAGCAGGCTCTCGAGGACGCTGAGGCCCGACTGACGCAGGAGGTCGCGAACGCCGCGCACGGGGGAGCGCAGGCGGTCGCCCAGCACGCGAAGGACCAGCTCGACGCTGTCGTCGGCAACCTCACCACCCACCTCGACGCGCTGATCGCCGCAGTGCAGGGCCTGCCCGGCAACCCCGACGCGGTGAGCGCCGCAGCCGTCGCGCTCGCCGGCGACCTGCAGCCGCTGCTCGACGCCATCGGCGTGCCCGGCGTGCCTGCAGCGCTCCGGTCCGCGCTGGAGAAGCCCGTCGCGACCCTGAAGACGCTCACGGACCTCGCCAAGGACGCCGCCGGGCTGGCGCAGATGCTCGAGGGGATCGCGGGCGGTCAGGTCACCGCACGGATGTCGTGGCGGCCGCTGATCAAGCCGTGGGGGCTGCCGGGCGCGCCCAACATCTTCAAGCCGAAGCCCGACTCGCTGCACCTCGACGTCGAGGTCCGCGCGTCCGCCACCGCGCCGCCGGCGGTCGACATCGTCGCGGAGATCGTCGACTTCGACCTCAACCTCATCGGCGACGGCGACGCCGGGCTGATGAAGCTGATGTTCCGCCGGATCGGGTTCCACGCGGGGTCGTCGGGAAAGCCCGAGGTTGACGTGGTGTTCGGCGGGCTCGGGTTCCTCGGGCCGCTGTCGTTCGTCGACCGGCTGCGCGAGCTCATCCCGTTCGACGGCTTCTCCGACCCGCCCTACGTCGACGTCGCTCCCGAGGGCGTGACGGCCGGGTTCGACCTCACGCTCCCGAACGTGTCGGTCGGCGTGTTCAGCCTGGAAAACATCTCGCTGGGCGCCGACGCGCGGGTGCCGTTCCTCGGCGAAGCGATGACCGTCGGCTTCCACTTCTGCTCGAAGGACGCACCCTTCCGGCTCACGGTCATGTGCGTCGGTGGCGGCGGGTGGCTCGTGGTGCGGGCGGCGCCCAAGGGGCTGGTCCTCCTGGAGCTCGGGCTCGAGGCGTGCGCGTCGCTGTCGGTCGACCTCGGCGTCGCGTCGGGCTCGGTGTCGATCTCCGTCGGCGTCTACCTGCGGCTCGAGGCGGACAAGGGACTGTTCACCGCGTACTTCAGGATCCGCGGCGAGGTGGACGTGCTCGGCCTCATCAGCGCCTCGATCACGCTCGAGCTGTCGCTGACCTACCACTTCGAGACCGGCAAGCTCATCGGTCGAGCCTCGCTGGTGGTCGAGATCGGGGTGCTGTTCTTCTCCGCCTCCGTGGAGATCTCGGTCGAGCGCAAGCTGGCCGGCTCGAAGGGGGATCCGACGATGTACCAGGTCATGCCGCCCGACGGCATGGGCACGAACGCCGACTGGGCCGAGTACTGCGGCGCGTTCGCGCCCGTGCCGGCGTAAGCGCAGGAGGACCGATGCCCACGACCGTCCTGGCGACCGCCCTGCCGCACTCGCTCGCCGATGACGCCCCTTTCCAGCTCACCGTCTTCCTCACGCACAAGCTCGTCGGCGGCGCTCTCCTGTCCGACTTCCCGGCAGCCGCCGACTGGCCGACGACTCTCGCCGGCTGCACGTTCGCGCTGGAGACCTCGCTCGGGACGAGTCTCCCTCTGCGCGTCGTGTCCGTCGCCGACGCCGCCTCGTGGTCGGCCGTGCTGCCCCCGGGCACGCCGGTCGACGGCTTCCCGACGCCCGCTCTCTCCGACGAGACGTGGCGGACCAACCCTGCGAGCCGGATGAGCGACCACGCCGTGGACCTGCACCTCGCGGCGATCACGGCGGCGCCGCTGACGAGGCCCCGCCTCGCGGGAGATCCCGTGGCCGGCGGGATGCTGCGCACCCTCGCGAACCTGGACCAGGGTGGCCCGCTCTGGCGGCTGCTCGACGACGAGGCGGGTCGCGCGCGGCGCTCGTTGCAGATCGCCGGCCGCCGGCTCCGAGATGCACTGACCACGATCGGCCCGCTCACCGAGGTCGACGACACCGACCCCGAGCACGGCCACGGCGGGGAGACCCCACCACTGCCGCCGTACCAGTCGGAGATCGCCGACCAGGACTCGCCCGTCCAGGTGCTTCTGGACGATCCCGAGGCGGACACGCGAGTGACCCGGCAGCTGGACGCGCTGGCGGGGCAGGACCTGTCCGGGGACCCGCAGCTGCAGCTGATCGCTGACGCGCACGCCATGCGGCGCTACTACGAACGGCCCGAGCAGCCGCAGCAGACACCTCGCACGGAGCCGGACCCCGCCGCGCCACCGACGCCTCGGCCGGACCGACCCGAGCACGACTTCCACGCCAAGGTCGGCTCCTTCGGGTCGACGCCCGCCCTGCTGCGGCGGCTCGGGCTGGCGGTCGACGTCGTGCTCGACGGCGTCGATGCCACCCGGGCCCGTGCAGCGCTCGCCCGCGCGACCTGGGTGAGCGTGACCCTCACGTCGCCCGATGCCGACCTGCAGGTGCTCCCACCGCGGAAGACCGCCGTGGTCGTCGACGGCCCCGTCTTCGCGGCGCTGTCGAGCAACGCGTGGGTCGGCGGCGCGCTGCCGCTCGGTGACGACGAGTGGGTCGTGCTCGACGTCGACCCGGACGCGTCCGGCCTCAAGCTGGACCAGCACGCGCGCGACCTCGCGCGGCAGTACGCGAGCGAGGCGAACGGGGACCATGCGACCTCCGCTCCAGGGACGCTTCGCTCGACGGGCTTCGCACTCGCTCGTCGTGAGCGTGCCGCCCAGCTGCGCGCGCGCGTCCAGGAGGCCGAGGCGTTGGCTGTCGACGACGGCACGCGCGAGCTGCTGCTGGACGACGTCGTGCGCGGCATCCGGATCGAGGTGTGGGACGACGTGACCAAGGAGTGGCACAGCCTGCACCGCCGGCGAGTCACGGTGACGGCGGCGCCCGGCGGACTCAGCGTGCTGGCCGACCAGCCCGACGTGGGGTTCCTGCAGCTCTCCGCGCTGAACCGGGCGCCCGGCGACGAGACGAACGGGTACTACCTGCACGAGGTCGTCGCGGGGTGGGACGGCTGGAGCCTGTCCGCGCCGCGGCCCGGACTGACTATCGTGCACGTCGAGCCGCCGGGTCCCGACGGAGCGACCGAGGCCGTCGTCGACACCCTGCCTGACGAGCCGATCGACGGCGCGCACACGGTCTCGCGCGTCGAGCCGCTGTCGCTTCCCCGGCTGCGGTACGGCACGTCGTACAGCTTCCGGGTGCTGGCCGTCGACCTGGCCGGCAACTCGGTCCCGCAGGTGCCGCGGCGTCGGCCGCGTCGACCGGGCGAGCGTCAGGTCGGCGCCGCCCGTGACCACCTGGACCGCGTGCGGGAGGCATACGTGCGTCGGGACCGCGCCGGCGTCGCGGAGGCGAGGCGGCACGCGGTGATCGAGCACCTGCGGGTGGAGCCGCCGCAGGCGGCGCTACTGCCCGACGAGCTGCTGTCCGGTGACGCGCGACTCGACGCGACGCTCGAGAACCTGGTGGCACGGGCGACCGCGCCGGACGAGACAGCGCCCGTCCAGCGGCTGTTCGACGACGTCGCGGCGGCGTCGCGGATCCTCGCCGAGTCGCGGGCCACCCTGCGTGTGCGCCCACAGCTGCGGATCGACGCGGGCGAGTTCGCGGGACTGGCCGCCAACGACGACCTCCAGCTGCCCGACGAGGTGCGCCTGCCCCTCCGGTCCGTCGTCACGACGCCGCGGCCCTACCTGCGGTGGGAACCGGTCCCGGCCCCCGCGCTCGTCGTGCGGGTGGAGCTCACACCGGGGGAGCAGCCCGCCGCGCTGGTGGTGCGCAGCGGCGGCCCCGCGACGTCCGAGCGCCACCTCGCCCCGCCCAAGGCCACCCAGCTCGAGGCCGAGACCGCCGGCGAGTTCGACAAAGCGATCGGCACGGGCGACGCGGCCGAGATCAAGCGTCTGTACGCCCTCGCGCTAGCTGAGCGTGGCACGCTCCTCGACCAGTTCGTGCCCAGCCTGACCGACGCCACCGCGACCGTCGAGCAGCCCGGCATCGCGCTGGTCGACCGTCCCGGGGCCGACACGGGCTCGGCCCACCGGGCGACCCTCGCCGAGATCACGGCCGACCGCGGTCGACCCATCGGTGAGGGCCAGTACGTCGTGCACGACACCGACGCGTTGCGACTCCCGTACCTGCCCGACCCGTACGCGACCGGGATCTCGCTGGTCTTCTACGAGGCGGGCGCGCCGCACGTGCTGCCGGAGCCGCGCGCCCTCCAGGCGGTCTCGGTGCCCTACCCCGGCGTGTGGCCGTCCCTGCAGCCGCTGCGGCTCGTCGTCGAGGCCGGTGAGGTCCTCGGCGCTCAGGTCGTCGGTCACGAGGTGCATGTGCAGCTGCCGCCGGGCGAACAGGTCCGCGTCGCCGTGTCGAGCACCCTGGACGCGAGCTCGCTCGACAAGTTCGGCCTGTGGAGGTCGCACCTGGCCAGCGCGGTCGACCCCACCGACGGGTACACCACGGACGAGGTGATCGCCGCAGCCGCCCTCATGCGCGCCGCGTCGTCCGGGTGGACCTGGTGGCTCACGCCCTCGACCGACGTCCGCCTGGTGCACGCGGTGCCGACGCCGGTGCGGCCTCCCGAGCTCACGGTGCTCGACCTGTTCCTGCGTCCGCCCGGCCGTTCGGTCGCCGCCTTCACCGGGCTGCTCGACGTGCACGGCGCGAGCACGGACACGGTGGTCGTCCGGGCGTCGTGGACCGAGACGGTCGACGACCCGACGGCGTCGACGCCGCAGGTGGTGTCGAAGTCCGACGTCGTCGTGCGCTCGGCGGTTGCGGAGCGCGAGACGACCGGAGTGCTGTTCCTCCACGACTTCCTGCCGACCGGTCCTCTCGCGCAGGCGCTCGGCGGCATCGGGTTCCACCGGATGCTGCAGACCTTCGAGGACACCCACTACCGGCGGGTCACCTACGTTCCGAGCGGGGCCACCCGCTACGCCGAGTTCTTCCCGCCCGACCAGATCCCGGCCGATCCCGTGCCCGGCGAGGCCGTGGTGCTCGACATCCCGTCGTCCGCACGCCCGGCGGCGCCCTTGGTGCTCGACGCCGTGCCGCTGCTGCGCTGGGAGCAGCAGCCCGAGCCGGCCGACCCGTTCGCGTGGCGGCAGGTCCGCCGCTCGGGCGTCCGCGTCTGGCTGGCGCGCCCGTGGTTCTCCTCGGGTGACGGTGAGCTGCTGGGCGTCCTCGTGTTCGACACCGACGAGTGGGTGCAGGACGGGGACGGCACGTGGTCCCGCCAGGCCAAAGCCAGGCAGGCGCCCGACGGCGCGACGAGCCTGTGGGCAGCGGACCCGATCGTCCAGCACGGCGGTGCGACGACCAACCCGACCGTGCCGCCGCTGCTCACGTTCGACCAGCTGGTGCTCGACGTGGTCGAGACGGGCGCAGCCGAGGCGGTCGGGATCCGTCCGCCGCTCGACGGCGAGGTGTTCGGCGGGCGCGACCGCGGCTGGCCGGACGGCCCCGGGAACCCGGTCGCGGTAGCCGCGTCCGTGCCGCTGCGGGACGTGCGTGGGCACCCCGCGGTCAGAGTGCTCGGCTACCAGCCGGAGTTCGACGAGGCCACCGGACGCTGGTTCGTCGACGTCGCACTGCAGGAGACCCCCGCGCTGTGGCCGTTCGTGCGCCTGGCCGTCGCTCGCTTCCAGCCGCAGTCGATCGAGGGCTGCTCGCTCTCGCCGGTCGCGCTGACGGGCTGGGTGCAGCCCCTTCCCTCCCGCACGCTCACCGTGAGCCGTCCCGACCCGGGGCACGTCCAGGTCACTCTGACCGGCGTCGTGAGCTGGCTGCGGTTCGACCCGCACGGCGGCCCGGAGTTCCAGGGTGACCAGCTGAGCGCCGACAGCCCGACCGGCGACGCGGCGACCCGGGCCTCCCGGCTGCAGCAGTCGCGGACCGTGCGGGCGACCGTCCAGAGCAGGGTCGCGGGGGCCGGCGATCTGGAGTGGTCGACCGTCTCGGCGTCTGCGCTGCTCGCGGTGAGCGTCGAGGAGGCCGGCGCGTTCCGGGCCACCTGGACCGGGTCCGTGCTGCTGCCCGAGAGCGAGGGGTCTCCCAGTCTGCGGCAGCCCGGGTCGGTCGAGTCGGACTGGCGGGTGCTGGTGGAGGAGCACGAGCTGCTCGACGCCGACCCGACGGTGCCGGGAGTCGCGGGCGTGCCGCGACTCGTCTATGCGGACGGTGTCGCGTTGTAGGTCGGGCAGAGAGTGGCTGCGCGACGAGGTCTCGGGCGGTCACGCGCGTGTTCACCACCGGTGACGTGGTCGTCTACAACGGCAAGAAGTACAAGGCGATGTGGTGGACGCGCAACCAGGCCCCCGGTGGAGTCGGAGGTCCGTGGTCCGAGGTGCCGGCGCCGGTGCCTGCCGGCTCCTACCCCGCGTGGAGCGCGGCAACCGTCAACTTCGGCGGCGAGAAGGTGACCTATCTCGGTCACACCGACCAGGCGCAGTGGTGGACGGCAGGCGTCGCTCCGGGAACTGCCCGGAGCGCCTGGAAGCTCCTCGCCTGATAGGGATCGGTTCAGGAGAGGGCCCTTCCGTCCCCGCGGGCCGTCCCGCGTCGCGGAGCCACCCGATGGTGGAGCACTCGGGTCGATCTCCGATGTGCGCAGGTCGTTGTGCGGACGCGCCAGGCGGACGCGACCGCGGCACTGCTCGCCTACGACAGCCTCGAGGCCCACTGCGCCTTCTCCCGGCGGATGTCCCGGTGCTGCTCCTGGAGCAGGAGCGGTCCGTCGGCGCAGGCCTGCAGGCTCACGGTGGCGACTGCCCGGATCGACGGCCAATCGTCGTCGGTGAAACCCGGGGTAGTCGCAGCACGCGCGCGGAGCGCGATCTGACGTAGCTCGTCGGCGACCTCTCGGGCGCGATGCTCTGGGTCGGCGGGCAGCACCGCGGCGATGACGATCTCGTCTCCCAGCCGTTCGAGCGCGCTGCGCGTTGCGCTAGCGCCGGGTGCGAAAGCGCTCGAGCCGCCGCAGCTCCGTCGTGCCGGTTCCGTCGTCGGCTCGAGCGCTTCAAGCTTGTGCCCGCCGAGTACGCCGACGTGCACGCGGATCAGATTGTCGTCGAGGTGCACAGCCCGACGGTGCCCCTTGTCCTCGAGCCTGCCGGTCGCCGTCTCGACGGTCCGTCGGACCCGCTTCTCGACGCTTGCCGGGACCCCATGTGCGGTCGGTGGGGACAGAATTGGGGGCCCGTGGGGACAGACGGTTCGACGAGGCCTCTGAACTGCGAAAACATGGTGCCCCGAGTGGGATTCGAACCCACACTGGATCGGGTTTGAGCCGAACGCCTCTGCCGGTTGGGCTATCGGGGCCGTGCAGCAGGATAGCCGGACCCGGCGGTCATCTGGGTGCGCGGATGCGGCTGACGGTGAACGGTCCGGGGACCTCGCCGGCGGACCGCTCCCCGAACTGGCTGTTCACGACGAGCAGGGGTCCTCCGACCAGCGCGGCGGTGGTCGGGTCGTCGAACCCGGGGTCGGTGGTGCGGGACGCGACGGTGCCGGACGTGAGGCGGCGATCGAGGGTGATCGTGACGACGTACCCGACGTCGCCCTGGCGTTCGACGGCGAAGAGGGTGCGGCCGGTCAGGACGAGGCCGTCGCCGGCGACGGTCATCCCGCCGAGGTCGACGGGCTGGACGCTGCGGTCGGTGAGACCGACCCGGAACAGGGTGGCGGTGTTCGACTGTGCGACGACGGCGTACCGGCCGTCGGGCGAGACCACGATGCCGTTGACGTTGAACCCGGGTGCGTACGTCAGGGCGGTCCCCGTGAAGTCGAGGAACGTCGGCAGGGTCTCGACGTCTGACGTGCTGCGATCGGAGCGCTCGATCCGGTAGAGCGCGGGCCGCAACGAGTCGGTCACGTACACGTCGCCGCGCGGGCTGATCGCGATGTCGTTGAGGAAGGTCGGGGCGCCGGTCTGCTCGACCTGCCACGAACCGGTGAGCTCGCCGGTGCGCACGTCGTAGGCGAAGACTCGGCCGGTTGCTCCACCGGCGACGAACAGGGTGCGACCGTCGACCTTCATGCCGACCGCGGACGTGCGACCGTCGGCGCCGCCCGGGAGGAACGGGGTCGCGGTGGGGGAGCGCAGGTCGCCGCGATAGACGGTGCCGTCGGTCGTGCTGCCGACGTAGAAGGTGTCGCCGCGTGCAGCGATGCCTTCGGGGTAGATGTCCGCAGCGGCCGTCCCCGCCGGGTCGAGCAGGTAGTCCGTGGGCTTGTCGCGGGCGCTCGCCGCGGGGGCGGCGACCACGAGCAGGAGCAGAGCGGTCGCGGCAGCGAGGGCCGCGCGGACGGATGGGTGGCTGCGCATGATCGGGGCCTCCTCGGACGTGTCCGAACCCCTCGAGGCTACGTCCGGCGCCGGAGGAACGCGCCGCGTGGGCTGCCTCACAGGTTCACCTACTGCGAAGCGAGCCGCGCCGCCCACTACTCTGTGCACGTGAGCACCGACGCGACCCCCGAACCCACCGAGGCGGCCCCTGACGCCCTCGACCTGAGCACTCCGGCTCCGACGGGCGAGCCGACGACCCCCGCACCGGCACGTGCAGCGCGGCGCGCGGTCGTCGCCGAGGACGAGGCGCTGATCCGCATGGACGTCGTCGAGACCCTGCGTGATGCGGGCTTCGACGTGGTCGGCGAGGCCGGCGACGGCGAGCAGGCCGTGCAGCTGGTCACGGAGCTGAAGCCCGACGTCGTCGTGATGGACGTGAAGATGCCTGTCCTCGACGGCATCTCGGCGGCAGAGCGCATCGGCAAGCTGCACCTGGCTCCCGTGGTGCTGTTGACGGCCTTCTCGCAGAAGGAGCTCGTCGAGCGCGCGCGGGACGCCGGCGCGATGGCCTACGTGATCAAGCCGTTCAGCCCGGCCGACCTGCTGCCCGCTGTGGAGATCGCGATCTCCCGGTACGCGCAGATCACCGCGCTGGAGTCCGAGGTCGCGGACCTCGCGGAGCGGTTCGAGACGCGCAAGCGGGTGGACCGGGCGAAGGGCCTGCTCATGACCAAGATGGGTCTGACGGAGCCGGAGTCGTTCCGCTGGATCCAGAAGACGTCGATGGACCGTCGCCTGACCATGCGTGAGGTGGCCGACGCGGTCATCGAGCAGGTGGGTGGCGGGTCGTCCTGACGCGTGCATGACGGGGCCGGTCCGACTCACGTCGGGCCGGCCTTCGTCGTGTCCGGATACGACGCATCTGTCGGTCGGACGTCCAGATCGGGGGTTACTGGTTGGTCACAACTCGGCAACAACCCGCTCTGGGACATGTTGATTCACATCGCGGACACAAACAATGAGTACTTTCGCGCCACACCCTGCAGGATCCCTACCGGGTTCCGCGGATCGCAGTACTTCACAGAGGGGTACCACGCATGATTCGTTCGACACACGCAGTTCGGGCCGCGGCCCTGGCTGGCGCAGCAGCGCTGGTCCTTGCCGCCTGCAGCTCCGGCGACAGCGGCGACGACGCGACCGACGGCGCCACCGCCGACTCCGGCAGCCCGCTGATCGTGGGCACGCTCCTCCCGCAGACCGGGTCGCTCGCCCAGCTCGGCCCGCCCGAGATCGCGGGCGTGGACCTGGCCGTCAAGGACATCAACGCCGCGGGCGGAGTCCTCGGTCAGGACATCCAGGTCGAGCACACGGACTCCTCCGACGCCGAGCACGCCGAGGTCGCCACCCAGTCGGTGCAGGACCTCATCAGCCAGGACGTCTCGGTCATCATCGGTGCCGCGTCGTCCTCGGTGACCCGCAACGTGATCGACGACATCACGGGCGCGAACATCGTCCAGATCTCGCCGGCCAACACGGCCACGGACCTCTCCGGCTACAGCGACTTCTACTTCCGGACCGCACCGCCGGACACGGTCCAGGGTGCGGCGCTCGCCAACCTGATCCTCGGTGACGGTGCGGTGAACCCGGGCGTCATCGTCTTCAACGACGACTACGGCACGTCGCTGCGCAACGTCGTCGAGAAGGTCGTGACGGACGCCGGCGCCACGCTGTCCTACGGGACCGCCGGCCAGGAGTTCGACCCGAACGAGACGAACTTCAACACGATCGTCAGCGGAGCGCTCGCCACGAGCCCCGACGCGATCGCGATCATCGCGTTCACCACCCAGACGCCGCTGATCGTCTCGGAGCTCGCTGCTCAGGGCTACGACATGTCGAAGGTCTACTTCGTCGACGGCAACCTCACGCAGTTCGGTGAGGAGTTCCAGGCGGGGCTGCTCGAGGGTGCCCAGGGCACGCTGCCGGGCGCCTTCCCGAGCGACGAGTTCCAGGCCCGCCTCCTGGAGATCAACGACGGTCTGACGGACTTCTCGTACGCGGCGGAGTCCTACGACGCGACGATCCTCGCGGCCCTCGCGGCCGTGAAGGGCGGCGCCACGGACGGCGAGACCATCCAGGCCAACATGGCTGCGGTCTCCGGTGCCGACGGCGGCGAGAAGTGCGCGACGTTCGAGGAGTGCCTCGAGCTGCTCGACGCCGGCGAGGACATCGACTACGAGGCGCAGTCGGGTGCCGGTCCGTTCAACGCGGACAACGACCCGTCGAACGCGTACATCGGCGTCTACAAGTTCGGTGCCGACAACAAGTACACGTTCAGCAAGTCGGAGTTCGGCGAGGTCGGCTGACCGCGCCCTTGATCGACTGACCGGAGGCCGGCGCGGAGAGATCCTCGCCGGCCTCCGGCGCGTCCGGCCTTCGAAGCTCCTTAGTACGAGACGTCGACCACGAGCGCCCTATGGTCTGACAGGCCCGTGTCGACGGCGCGAGCGGCCCCCAGAGGCTCCACACGGCCGTCCGCGAGGATGTGGTCCAGCTGGCGCAGCGGGTGCGCCACGGGAAACGTGGCGGCCGTCGCGAGCGGGCGCATGCCAGACACGCGCGCCGGCCGGTCGCCGCCGATGTTGAGGTCGCCCATGAGGACGAGCGGGCGGGGGAGCGCCGAGACGTACGAGACGAGCGTGCGCAGCTGCCGGGTGCTCCACCCCGGGATGAACGTCAGGTGCGTCGCCACGACCGTCACGTCGCCGTGGGGCCCCTGGACCACCGCGGCGAGGGCGGCGCGGGGCTCGTCGCTGACCAGCGCCGGCCAGCGGTTGCCGGGCCACAGGACGGGAGCCCGTCGGCGCAGCACCGGAAGCTTGAGGACACGCCACTCGCGGACCGGGTGCCGGCTCAGCAGCGCGATCCCGTAGGACGCCGTCGCCGGCTGGTGGTCGCCGGTCGCGGCCGTCCAGAGCCCGGGCTCGCCGTGCAGCACGGCGGCGAACCGGTGCTCCGGGGCGCCCATGGCCTCGGCGGCCAGGACGGTGAGGTCGGCGCCGTGCGACCGCGGCTGGTCACGGTCCACCTCCTGCAGCGCGAGCACGTCGGCGTCCAGGTCGCGGACGGCCGCGGAGAAGCGGTCGAGGTCCACCTGCCCGTCGGCGAGGGAGCGCGCGTGCAGGATGTTGAAGGTGGCGAGGCGCATCCCGTTGATTGTTCCTGTCGACCTGCGAGCCCGCCCGTCGGCGTGTAGACACAGGAGCCATGACGCAGCAGGGCGCCCTCGCCGATCCTCCCGACGACCGCACCGCGCTCCAGGACGGGCTCCGGCTCACGGCCGTCGCGCTCACGAATGCGGAGATCCCGTTCGCGCTCGTGGGCGGCTACGCCTCCTGGGCACGAGGGGCACCTGAACCGAGCCACGACGCCGACTTCGCCGTGACCGAGAAGGACGTCCAGCGAGCCAAGGAGGCCATCGCTTCGGCGGGCCTGGTGGTGGAGCAGCCGGCGGAGAACTGGCTGTTCAAGGCGTTCCACCACGGGCAGCTGGTCGACGTGCTCTTCCGGATGGTGGGGGAGCCGGTCACCGAGGAGCTGCTGGCCCGCGCGGACGTCCTCGAGGTGCTCGCCGTGCGCATGCCGGTGCTGGCCGCCACGGACATCGTCTCGGCGAAGATGCGGGTGCTCGGGGAGCACGCGTGCGACTTCGGCCGGCTCCTGGCGATCGTGCGTGCGCTGCGCGAGCAGATCGACTGGGACGTCATCCGTCACGACGTGCGGGACCACCCGTACGCCAAGGCGTTCCTGTACCTCGCGGACGAGCTGGGCATCACCGACGCACAACGCGCGGCCGACGTCGACGTCGAACCCGGTCGGGCCGCAGCACCGACCGGGTCCGACTCGGACTAGGACGTCGAGGTGGGCGGGAGCAGCGGGCCGTGGCTCGCTGCGTCGACGTCCGCGGCGAGCGTGCCCAGGTAGAGCTCGATCACCTTGGGGTCGTGCATGAGCTGCCGGCCCGGGCCCGAGTAGGCGTTGCGGCCCTGGTCGAGCACGTAGCCGCGGTCGCAGATCTGCAGTGCGCGGCGGGCGTTCTGCTCCACGATCACGACGGACACGCCGGCCTTGTTGATCTTGCGGGTACGCAGGAACGTCTCGTCCTGCTTCACCGGCGACAGGCCCGCGGAGGGCTCGTCCAGCAGGAGCACGGACGGTTCCATCATGAGCGCGCGGGCCATCGCGACCATCTGACGCTCACCGCCGGACAGCGAGCCGGCGCGCTGACGTCGACGTTCCGCGAGCGTCGGGAACAGGTCCGAGACGAACGCGAACCGCTCCGCGAACTTCTTCGGCGCCTGGAACGCCCCCATCTGCAGGTTCTCCTCGATGGTGAGCGAGGGGAACACGTTGTTGTTCTGCGGGACAAACCCGACCCCGCGCTGGACCAGGTGGTCCGCACGCAGGTTGGTGATGTCCTCGCCGCCCAGAGTCACCGACCCGGAGCGGACGTTGACCAGCCCGAACAGGGCCTTCAGCAGCGTCGACTTCCCGGCGCCGTTCGGGCCGATGATCCCGATGAGCTCCCCCGGGTGCAGGACGAGGTCGCACCCGTTGAGGATGTTCACCCCGGGCAGGTACCCGGCCACGAGGTCGGTCGCTGCCAGGAGCGGCTCGCCCTCCGGCGCCCCGCGGTGCAGGCCGGCCCGGTCACCGAGAGCCACCGACGTCGACCCCGTCGCAGGGGTGCCGTGGTCGTCGCGGGTGACGGCGTCCATCGCCTCGTCGCTCATCGTGCCTCCTCCTCGGTGCGCAGCTGCTCGAGAACGGCGTCGTCCAGGAGGGCGTCGTCACCGAGGTCGGTGTCGTGGTGCGCACCCAGGTACGCGTCGATCACCGCGGGGTTGTTCATCACGGAGTCAGGCGGCCCCTCGGCCACGATCCGGCCCTCCGTCATGACGATGACCCAGTCCGAGATGTGCCGGACCATGTGCATGTCGTGCTCGACGAACAGCACGGTCATGCCGTCGTCGCGCAACGCCTGGATGTGCCCGAGGAGCGACTGGGTCAGCGCGGGGTTCACGCCGGCCATCGGCTCGTCGAGCATGATCATCTGCGGCTTGGCCATGAGCGCACGGGCCATCTCGAGCAATTTGCGCTGACCACCGGACAGGCTGCCCGCGAAGTCGTCGCGCTTGGTGTCGAGCTTGAAGCGAGCGAGGAGCTCCTCCGCCTGCTCGGTGATCGCCTTCTCGCGCGGACGCCACACCGCGGGCACGAGCGCCGCGAACAGGTTCTCGCCCGGCTGGGCGGTGGCGCCGAGCCGCATGTTCTCCATGACGGTCATGCGGTTCAGCGCCTTGGTCAGCTGGAACGTGCGGACCATCCCGGCACGTGCCACCCGGGCGGCTGCGACGCCGCCGAGCGACCGGCCGTCGAACGTCCACTTCCCGCTGTTGGGCTTGTCGAACCCGGTCAGCAGGTTGAAGAACGTCGTCTTGCCGGCGCCGTTGGGCCCGATGAGGGCCGTGATGGCGCCGCGCTGCACCTCGACGTGGTCGACGTCGACAGCGTTCACGCCACCGAACATCCGGCGGACGTCGTCGGCAATGAGGACCGGGTCGGGCTTGGGAGCGCCGGGGACGTGCGGGACGTCCTTGAGTGCGGCAGCGACAGCCGCTCGGGCGTCGACGGCTGCGGGCGAGGGCTCAGTGGGCATTGATCGCCAGCTCCTTCTTGTCGCCGAGGATGCCTTGTGGTCTGAAGATGATCAGCAGCATCAGGGCGACTCCCACGATGATCCAGCCGAACTGCTCGATCTGCTCGCTGCGCAGGAAGGTGGTGGGGACCACGTCGCGCAGGGTGAGCTTCACGAGGGCGAGGACAGCCCAGAAGATGATCGAGCCGAGCACCGGGCCGAACACGGTCGCCGCCCCGCCGAGCAGCAGGATCGTCCAGATGAAGAACGTCATCGATCTGCCCATGGAGTCGGGTTGGACCGCTCGTGGCAGCACGTAGAGGATCCCGGCCAGGGACCCGATCACGCCGCCGAGCACGAGCGCCTGCATCTTGTAGCTGTAGACGTTCTTGCCGAGCGAGCGCACGGCGTCCTCGTCCTCGCGGATGCCCTTGAGCACGCGACCCCACGGGCTGCGGATGAGGAGCCAGACGAGCCAGCAGGCGAGGCCGACGACGACCCAGCCGACGATCCGGATCCACCAGCTGTTCGACGCGTTCACGGCGTACTCGAACGGGCCGAGGGCCCAGTTGCCGTCGTCGAACGGTGACGCGTCCTGGAACGTGTCCTTGTACTGGTTGCCGCGCAGTCCGCTCGAGGCGCCGGTGAGCTCCGTGAGGGCGGTCGACCGGCCGACCAGGCGGACGATCTCGGCGGCGGCGATCGTGACGATCGCCAGGTAGTCCCCGCGCAGCTTCAGGGTCGGGATGCCGAGGATGAGCGCGAAGATGGTCGCCGCAGCGATGGCGATGAGGACAGCTGCCCACAGCGGCCAGCCCGCGATCGTCGCGATGGCGAAGCCGTAGGCACCGAGCAGCATGAAGCCGGCCTGGCCCATGTTGAGCAGCCCCGTGAGGCCGAAGTGGATGTTGAGCCCGACAGCGGCGAGCGCGTAGGCGGCGGTCGTCGGGGCGAAGAACTCGCCGGCGACGTTCGTGAGGATGCGTGTCCAGTCCATGAGTGGTCTCCGTTATCCGACGCGCGTCGCTCGGCCGAGGATGCCCTGCGGTCGTACCAGCAGGACGAGGATGAGGATCACGAGCGCGGAGGCGTACCGCATGTCCGTCGGGATCCAGAGGCTCGACAGCTCGACCACCAGGCCGATGACGATCGAGCCGGCGAGCGCCCCGAACGCGGCACCCAGGCCACCGAGCGTCACGGCGGCGAACATCAGCAGCAGGAGGGCGCCGCCCGAGTACCAGGACGTCGCGCCGAAGTAGAGGCCGATGAGGACGCCGCCGAGCGCCGCCAGACCGGCTCCGAGAGTCCAGACGATTCGGATCATGCCGTTCACCGAGATGCCCGACGCGGCGCTGAGCGCGGGGTTGTCCGCGACCGCCCGCGTCGCGCGTCCCGCCCGGGTGCCGAGGAGGAAGTAGGCGACCCCGGCGAGCACGATGACCGCGATCGCCAGCGACCACAGCGTGGTCGTCGTGATCCGGACCGGACCGATGGAGACCGACGTCGGGGTGTCCGTGACGATACGCAGCGGACCGGCGCCGAAGAAGAACTGGAACACGTACGAGATCGCCATCGACAGGCCGATCGTCACGATCATCTGCTGGATCATCCCGACGCCGCGCCGTCGCAACGGCTTCCAGAGGCCCGCGTCCTGCAACCACCCGGTGGCCGCGCCGAGCGCGACCGCGATGATCGCCGACGGGATCAGCGGCAGCCCGACCAGCTGGGTGCCGACGTACGCGAGGATGCCGCCGAGCGACACCTGCTCGCCGTGCGCGAAGTTGCTCAGCCCGGTCGTGCCGTAGATCAGGGAGAGCCCGACGCTCGCGAGGGCGAGGAGCGTGCCGAACACCAGACCGTTGACGGTGAGCTGCGCGACGCGCGCGGCGGTCACGCCGGAGCCGGTGGAGCCGGGGGTCGTGGGGACCGCGGCGCCACCGTCGGCGCCGGTCGTCGGTGCGTCGCTGGGCTCGCCGCCGTCGTCGCCACCTCCGCCTGCGCCCGCAGCGGGAGCGCCGAGCGGGAAGAGGGCGGCTGCCGACGCGCCGAGCCCCACCTCCACGGTGCGGGGGTTGTTGGCGGGGTCCCGCAGCGTCTCGCCGGCGGGGATGGTCGCGACGTCGAGCGTGACCTCGTACTCGCCCGGCTCGGTGACGGCGACCGACCAGCGACCGGTCGCGTCGCTCGTGGCCGTGAGGTCTCCCTGCGGGCCGACGACGTTGACGACCGCGCCGACGACGGGTTCTCCGGCTGCCGTGCGCAGAGTGCCGACGATGCACCCGGTCGTGGCGTCCGCGACACAGGCCGCCGTCGCGGACGCCACGGGGCCCTGCGCACGCGCAGGGGAGGCCACGAGGAGCAGGGTCGCGAACGTCAGTGCGAGCAGGAGCAGGGCAGCGATGCGTCGGGCAAGTGGCGGCGAGGTGGTGCCGCCGGGGTCCAGGACGGCTGATCGCACCTGGGACCTCCGTCCGTCTGTTCGGGTGTGGCGGAGCCGTGCGCAGCGGCGTCGTTGCCGCGCACGTTCGACGTCTGCCGGGTGGCAGGACGATAGGCAGGGATTGTGTCGTGTTCATTTCGTGAACGCGAGGCCCCCGGGCCGAGGACAGCCCGCGTGTCGTACATTATTGGTCGATCGTCCAGTTTACGGCTCCGTCATTCGGATGAGGGATCGCCCAGGACTGGCACCCCGGACCAGGCTGGTCCATGATCAAGGACGGCGCCATCCCCGAACGACGAGGTGACGCCATCCTGACCGGATCCCCTCGTCCCGTCTGGAGGTACTGCGCCGTGCGACTCGGAGTGCAGGTCCGCGAAGCCCTGCCGGGCGACATGGACAGCCTCGTCGCGCTCTGCCTCGCCGCGCGTCAGGAGGCTGCGGTAGGAGCCCAGCTGTGCACCGACGACGCCGAGCGGCTGCGTGACCAGCTGGGAGCGCTCCTGGCGGTCCGCGGCGGGCGTGTGCTGGTTGCCCTCCTCGACGACGAGCCGGCGGGTCTGCTGCTGGCCCGAGTGGTCGGACCCGGCCCCTTCACCGATCTCGTCAGCCTCGACATCGAAGCCATCTACGTCCTGCCGGCGGCGCGCCGTCGCGGTCTCGGGCACGCGCTGCTGGTCGGCGCGACGACGGTGGCCGACGAGGCCGGCGCGACCGAGATCTACTCCTCGCCCCTGCCCGGTGCGCGGGGGATGCAACGGTTCCTCGCGCGGCTGGGCTTCGCGCCCGCGGCGTCCCACCGGGTCGTGACGACCGCTGCGCTGCAGCGCAAGCTCACCCACGAGCATGCGCACGCCGGCCCCGGCGGATCGGTCCGCCGTTCCGGCCCGCGTGGCCTCGAGGACCTCATCGCGCGGCGCCGGCAGGCCCGCGCCGCGCGCCAGCCCATCGCGGAGGAGCCTGTGCTCCCCGCCCGGGCGTCCGGAGCGGATCAGGGTCGCGCGTCGATCACCATGCAGGTCAGCCGCGCCGTGCAGACCGGTCGGCCGTCCTCGTCCTCGACCACCACCTGGTAGGTCGCCAGACGCCCCCCGAGGTGCAGCGCCGTCGCCGTTCCCGTGACGATGCCGCTCCGCGCGGAACGGTGGTGCGTCGCGTTCAGCTCGATCCCGACCGCGGCCCGGCCCTCGCCGGCGTGCGCCATCGCCGCGATCGAGCCGAGCGTCTCCGCCAGGACGGCGGACGCGCCGCCGTGCAGCAGACCGTACGGCTGGGTGTTCCCCGCGACGGGCATGGTGCCGACGACCCGCTGTGCGGACGCCTCGATCACCTTGATGCCCATGCGCTCGATCAGGGTGCCTGCGTACTCGTGGACCGGTCGGGTCGTGTCGGACATGGCAGATAGGTTGGCACCCGTGAGCGACGCACTGCCAGCGGTTCCGCCGGCCACTCCCGGAACGCCTGCCCGACTTCTCCTGATCGACGGTCACTCGATGGCCTACCGGGCGTTCTTCGCGCTCCCGGTGGACAAGTTCGCGACGTCGGCCGGCGAGCCCACCAACGCGGTGTTCGGGTTCTTCTCGATGATCGCGAACCTGCTGCGCGACGAGGAGCCGACGCACGTCGCCGTCGCCTTCGACGCGGGTCGGACCACGTTCCGCACCGAGGTCTACGAGGCCTACAAGGGCAACCGGGACGCCACGCCGGCACCGTTCAAGGGGCAGGTCGCGGTGATCGAGCGGGTCCTGGAGACCATGCACATCCCGTCGCTGAGCAAGCCGCAGTTCGAGGCGGACGACATCCTGGCCACCCTGTCCGTCCAGGCGCGCGCCCAGGGCATGCAGGTCCTCATCTGCACCGGCGATCGCGACGCGCTCCAGCTGGTCAACGACGACGTGACGGTGCTCTACCCCGTCAAGGGCGTCTCCGAGCTGGCTCGCATGACCCCGGCCGCGGTGGAGGCCAAGTACGGAGTGCCGCCGCACCGCTACCCGGACCTCGCCGCGCTCGTCGGGGAGTCCAGCGACAACCTGCCCGGCATCCCGGGAGTGGGCCCGAAGACGGCCGCCAAGTGGATCGGCCAGTTCGACGGGCTCGACGGGATCCTCGCGTCGGCGGACCAGGTGCCGGGCAAGGCAGGAGAGTCGCTGCGCGACAACCTCGAGCAGGTGCGCCTCAACCGCCAGCTCAACGCGCTGCTCACGGACCTGGAGCTGCCGCTGGGTCCCGAGGATCTCGCGGCGCGGCCGTGGGACCGTCCCGCGCTGCACGCGATCCTCGAGGAGCTGGAGTTCCGCGCCATCCGGGACCGCCTGTTCGCCATGCTGCCCGACGAGAGCGGTCAGGGGCCCGAGACGGTCGCGGCGGCCCAGATCGACCACGCGGTCCTCGGCTCCGGCGAGCTCGCCGGGTGGCTCTCCGCCCGGGCAGGACGCCCGCTCGGTGTCGACGTGCGCGGATCCGGTTCGCCGGCGAGCGGAGACGCGTGGGGGATCGCGCTGGCGGACCCCGACGGCCAGGCGGCCTCGTTCGACCTCGCCGAGATCCAGCCGCCGGACGAGGCGGCACTGGCGGCGTGGCTCGCCGACCCGGCCGCACCCAAGATCGTGCACGCGTCCAAGGAGGCGTGGCACGCGCTGACCGGGCGCGGGTTGCCGATCGCCGGCGTCGTGTTCGACACCGAGCTCGCGGCGTACCTGTGCCAGCCGGACCGGCGCGCGTACGACCTGACGGACCTGGCCATCGGCTACCTGCACCGCGAGCTCGGCGCCGACGAGGTGTCGAGCAGCGGTCAGGGTGCGCTGGACCTCGAGCTGGACGGCACCGACGAGGGCCGGCGCGCCGCCGTCCGCGCCGCCGCCGTCCGTGACCTCGCCGACGTGCTGGGCGGTGAGCTGTCCGACCGCGGCGCCACGGGCCTGCTGGAGAACCTCGAGCTGCCGCTGGTCGACGTGCTCGCGCGCATGGAGCGCACGGGCATCGCGAGCGACTCGGGTTACCTGTCTGGCCTGGAGAAGTCGTTCGACGGTCAGGTGCAGAACGCGGCCGCCGAGGCGTACGCGGTGATCGGTCGCGAGGTCAACCTCGGTTCGCCGAAGCAGCTCCAGGAGGTGCTGTTCGACCAGCTGGGCATGCCGAAGACGAAGAAGATCAAGACGGGCTACACCACGGACGCCGCCGCCCTGACGGACCTGTTCGCGCGCACCCAGCACCCGTTCCTCGAGAACCTGCTGGCCCACCGTGACGCCATCCGGCTCCGCCAGACCGTGGAGGGCCTCTTGCGGTCCGTCGCAACGGACGGGCGTATCCACACCACGTTCCAGCAGACGATCGCGGCGACCGGACGGCTGTCGTCCGCGGACCCGAACCTGCAGAACATCCCGATCCGCACCGAGGCCGGCCGGCAGATCCGGCGTGCGTTCGTGGTCGGCGACGGCTACGAGACGCTGCTGACCGCGGACTACTCCCAGATCGAGATGCGCATCATGGCGCACCTGTCGGGCGACGAGGGTCTGATCGACGCCTTCCGCTCCGGTGAGGACCTGCACAGCTACGTGGGCTCGCGGGTGTTCAACGTGCCCACCGACGAGGTCACGCCAGCCATGCGGTCCAAGATCAAGGCCATGAGCTACGGGCTCGCGTACGGCCTGTCGTCGTTCGGTCTCTCGCAGCAGCTCTCGATCGAGGTGTCCGAAGCCGCCGCGCTGATGCAGGACTACTTCTCTCGGTTCGGCGGCGTGCGCGACTACCTCACGGGGGTTGTCGACGTCGCCCGGCAGACCGGGTACACCGCGACGATCCTCGGCCGACGTCGGTACCTGCCGGACCTCACCAGCGACAACCGGCAGCGCCGCGACGCGGCGGAGCGGATGGCGCTCAACGCGCCGATCCAGGGCAGCGCCGCGGACCTGATCAAGGTGGCGATGCTCGGTGTCGACCGCGAGCTCACGCGCCGCGAGCTCGGCTCGCGCGTGCTCCTGCAGGTGCACGACGAGCTCGTGCTCGAGGTGGCGCCGGGGGAGCGGGCCGAGGTCGAAGCACTGGTGCGACAGCAGATGGGCGCCGCGGGGGACGCTGCCACGGACGGTCCGCTGGACGTGCCGCTGGACGTCACGGTCGGCGCAGGGGCCTCCTGGCACGACGCCGGGCACTGACCGTGTCGCCCGATCGTGCGTAAAGCGCGGGTGTCGGGCGACACGTCGTAAGTTTCCGGTGCATTCGGGGGTGATCTACGCCACAGTGTCGCAGTGGCGACGAGGCCGCTGACATTCCCACCCGGGAGGCGCTGATGACTGACATCTTCGGAGAACCTGAGACCGATTACCAACGCGTGCAGAACAGTGCGGAGTTCCAGGCGCTCAGACGCCGGTTCCGTCACTTCGTCTTTCCCATGACGGCCTTCTTCCTGGCCTGGTACTTCCTGTACGTCCTGCTCGCCGCCTACGCCCACGACTTCATGTCCACCAAGGTGTGGGGCAACATCAATGTCGGGTTGTTGCTCGGACTGGGCCAGTTCGTCAGCACGTTCGCGATCACGATGATCTACGCGCGCTGGGCCAACAACCGGCAGGACCGCGTGGCCGAGCGTCTCCGTCTGCACATCGAGAACGGTGACTCGCTGGACGGTGAGCCCGCATGAGCGCCTCGCTGAGCACAACCCTGAATGCTGTGCTCCGCACCGCGGAGACCGAGGACATCGGCAACCCGTGGGTCAACATCGCGATCTTCGGCGGCTTCGTCGCCATCACGCTCGTGATCGTGTTCCGCGCCTCGCGCAACAACAAGACGGCCGCCGACTACTACGCGGCCGGTCGCTCGTTCACCGGCCCCCAGAACGGCACCGCGATCGCGGGCGACTACCTGTCCGCCGCGTCCTTCCTCGGCATCTGCGGCGCGATCGCGATCAACGGGTACGACGGGTTCCTGTACTCGATCGGCTTCCTCGTCGCGTGGCTCGTCGCCCTGCTGCTCGTGGCCGAGCTGCTCCGCAACACGGGGCGCTTCACGATGGCGGACGTCCTGTCGTTCCGGCTCAAGCAACGCCCCGTGCGCATGGCAGCGGCCCTGGCCACGCTCACGGTCGTCTTCTTCTACCTGCTCGCCCAGATGGCGGGCGCGGGCGGACTGGTGGCACTCCTGCTCGGCGTCGACGGTGCCGTCGCGCAAGGATTCGTCATCGCCGTGGTCGGTGCGCTGATGATCCTGTACGTCCTGGTGGGCGGCATGAAGGGGACCACCTGGGTCCAGATCATCAAGGCGATCCTGCTCATCGCGGGCGCCGCGGTCATGACTCTGTGGGTGCTGGCGAAGTTCGGGTTCAACCTGTCCGACCTGCTCCAGGGGGCCATCGACACCGCAGGTGAGGGCGGCGAGGCGCTGATCGAGCCGGGCAAGGCGTACGGCGTCAGTGCGATGAGCCAGCTCAACTTCCTGTCACTCGCCCTCGCGCTCGTCCTGGGCACCGCCGGCCTGCCGCACGTGCTCATGCGCTTCTACACGGTGCCGACGGCCAAGGAAGCTCGTCGCTCGGTCGTCTGGGCGATCTGGCTGATCGGCATCTTCTACCTGTTCACGCTCGTGCTCGGGTACGGCGCGGCAGCACTCGTCGGGCCGGAGGTCATCAAGGCCGCACCGGGCGGGGTGAACTCGGCAGCGCCGCTGCTCGCGTACGAGCTCGGCGGCACCATCCTGCTGGGCCTCATCTCGGCGGTCGCGTTCGCGACGATCCTCGCGGTGGTCGCCGGTCTGACGATCACGGCGGCGGCGTCGTTCGCGCACGACATCTACGCCTCGGTGATCAAGCACGGCGAGGTCAAGCCCGACGGCGAGGTGCGCGTCGCACGGATCACGGTGGTGGTCATCGGGATCCTGGCGATCATCGGTGGCATCTTCGCGAACGGCCAGAACGTCGCGTTCCTCGTGGCGCTGGCCTTCGCCGTCGCGGCGAGCGCCAACCTGCCGACGATCCTCTACTCGCTGTTCTGGAAGAGGTTCAACACCTCGGGTGCGCTGTGGAGCATGTACGGCGGGCTCATCTCGTGCCTGGTGCTCATCACGTTCTCGCCCGTCGTGTCAGGCAAGGTCGACCCGGTGACGGGCGSGAGCCTGTCGATGATCAAGAACACCGACATCGACTTCCACGTGATCCCGCTGGAGAACCCGGGGCTCATCTCGATCCCCCTGGCATTCCTGCTCGGGATCCTCGGCACGTACCTGAGCAAGGACACGAGCAGCCCGGAGAAGTTCGCGGAGATGGAGGTTCGCTCCCTGACCGGCGCCGGGTCCGAGAAGGCGACCGTGCACTGACACGCTGACGCGCACGGCTCGGGCGGTCGCTCTCACAGGGGCGGCCGCCCGAGGTGCGTCACGAAGATCGCGGTCCCCGGCAGCCGGGCTCCGCGCACCGGGCCCCACCCTCCCCAGGTCCGGTCGTGCCCGGCGGGCCACTCGGGCTCGACCAGCCGGTCGAGCACGAACCCGGCGGCGACCAGCTCGCCGACGTGGTCACCGAGGGTCCGGTGGTACTCGGCGTACAGCACGCCGCCCGACTCGCCGAGCTCGGCGTAGGGGGTCCGGTCGAAGTACGAGCGCGTCGCGGTCAGGCCCGCCTCGCCGGGGTCGTCGGGGAACGCCCAGCGCACCGGGTGGGTCACGGCGAACACCCAGCGTCCGCCGGGGCGCAGCACCCGCGCGACCTCCGCGTGGACCCGGTCCGCGTCCGGGACGAACGGGAGCGCACCGAAGGCCGTGAAGGCGACGTCGAACGAGTCGTCGGCGAACGGCAGCACGCGGGCGTCCGCCTGGACCAGAGGCGTCACGCGGCCCGCGGCGGCGTCGTAGCGAGCGCCCGCCTCGAGCATCCCGCCGGACACGTCGGTCGCGACGACGTCGACGCCCTCGCCGACGAGCCACCGTGCACACTGCGCGGCCCCGGCGCCCACCTCGAGCACGCGTCGTCCGGACAGGTCACCGAGCAGCCGGGCGTCCTTCTCCCGCACCCCCTCGGGACACCAGCAGAAGTCGGCCGGCCCGAGGAACGCACCGTGCTCGTCGAGGTACTCGTCCGCGTTGGCGTCCCACCAGCGGCGGCCCGCCGCTCCGCCGGCCGCCGCCGGCACCTCGAGGTAACCGGCCTCGGCCAAGGGATCGTCAGACACAGGACCAGTGTCCCCTCCCACGGACTGTCCACGCCGATACGCTGGGCCTCCGGCAGCACGAAGATGCGCTCCGATCCATGTCATCGCGACCAAGGAGTGCCAGCGTGCGAGTCGGTCTGCTTACGGGCGGCGGGGACGTCCCCGGCCTGAACGCCGCGATCCGCGCCGTCGTCAAGCGCGGCGAGGGTGAGTACGGGCACACGATCATCGGCTTCCGCAACGGGTGGCGGGGGGTGGTCGACGGGTTCAGCATCCCGCTGACCCGCCAGCACATCCGCAACCAGCTCGCGGTCGGCGGCACGCTCCTCGGCACCGCCCGCTACCACCCGCACGCCGACGACGGTGGCCTCGACGCCGTCCTGTCGACGCTGGAGTCCGAGCGGATCGAGGTGCTCATCTGCATCGGCGGCGACGGCACGCTGCACGCCGCCAGCAAGGTCGCCGAGGCGGGCGTGCGGATCGTGGCCATCCCGAAGACGATCGACAACGACGTCTGGGGCACGGACCAGTCCATCGGCTTCGACACCGCGGTGGCCATCGCGACGGAGGCCATCGACCGCATCCACACCACGGCGGAGAGCCACAACCGCGTGATGATCGTCGAGGTCATGGGCCGGCACGCCGGCTGGATCGCCGCGACGTCCGGCATCGCTGGGGGAGCCGAGCTCGTCCTGGTCCCCGAGGCGCCGTTCGACATCGACAAGATCGAGAAGTTCCTCAAGCACCGGCACCGGGCGCATGCGAGCTTCTCGATCATCGTCGTGGCCGAGGGTGCGATCCCCGCGGCGGGGACGTCGATGGACTACGAGACGCCCGTCGGCACGTTCGGTGACATCGTCGCCGGAGCCATCGGCTGGCGGCTGAAGGCCGAGGTCGAGAAGCGCACGGGATTCGACACCCGGGTGGTCGTCCTCGGGCACGTGCAGCGCGGCGGCATCCCGACGCACGTCGACCGGATCCTCGGCTCGCGGTTCGGGGTGGCGGCCATCGACGCCGCCAGCAACGGGCAGTCGAACGTCATGACGGCGCTGCGCGGCGAGCGGGTGGAGATGGTCCCGCTCAGCGAGGTGGCCGGGAAGGTCAAGTACGTGCCGGATGAGCTGCTCTCGGTGGCGCGCGCGCTCGCGTGAGCTGCTTTGACCTGCCCATCGTCACCCCGATAGGGTGGACGGCGGTGCCGCGCGCCTTGTTGCGTCGGCGATACCCACGCGTACTGCTCGTACGTGGTCGGCCTTCGTGCCGGCAGGGGCGTCCCCAACGGTTCGTGGTCACCACCATGCAATCACCGTGCCGCCGGCACACACGTTCAGTCCTCACAACTTCCCTGTCCGCATCGGAGCCCATCCCTACATGAGCATCACCACCCCCGCGAAGCCCGCCACCCCGCAGGTCGCGATCAACGACATCGGCTCGGCCGAGGACTTCCTCGCCGCGATCGACGCCACCATCAAGTACTTCAACGATGGCGACATCGTCGAGGGCACCATCGTCAAGGTCGACCGCGACGAGGTCCTGCTCGACATCGGTTACAAGACCGAAGGCGTCATCCCCTCCCGTGAGCTGTCCATCAAGCACGACGTGGACCCCGGCGAGGTTGTCAAGGTCGGCGACGCAGTCGAGGCCCTCGTTCTCCAGAAGGAGGACAAGGAAGGCCGGCTGATCCTGTCCAAGAAGCGCGCACAGTACGAGCGCGCCTGGGGCACGATCGAGAAGATCAAGGAAGAGGACGGCGTCGTCACCGGCACCGTCATCGAGGTCGTCAAGGGCGGCCTCATCCTCGACATCGGGCTGCGCGGCTTCCTGCCCGCGTCGCTGGTGGAGATGCGTCGTGTCCGCGACCTCCAGCCGTACGTCGGCAAGGAGATCGAGGCCAAGATCATCGAGCTCGACAAGAACCGCAACAATGTGGTCCTGTCGCGCCGTGCCTGGCTCGAGCAGACGCAGTCCGAGGTGCGCTCCACCTTCCTGCAGACGCTGCAGAAGGGCCAGGTCCGCCCCGGTGTCGTGTCCTCGATCGTCAACTTCGGTGCGTTCGTGGACCTGGGTGGCGTGGACGGGCTCGTGCACGTCTCCGAGCTGTCCTGGAAGCACATCGACCACCCGTCCGAGGTCGTCGAGGTCGGCCAGGAGGTCACCGTCGAGGTTCTCGACGTCGACTTCGACCGCGAGCGTGTCTCCCTGTCGCTGAAGGCGACGCAGGAGGACCCGTGGCAGGCATTCGCCCGCACGCACGCCATCGGCCAGGTCGTCCCGGGCAAGGTCACCAAGCTGGTTCCTTTCGGTGCGTTCGTGCGCGTCGAGGACGGCATCGAGGGCCTCGTCCACATCTCGGAGCTGGCCGTGCGCCACGTCGAGATCCCGGAGCAGGTCGTCCAGGTCGGCGACGACGTCTTCGTCAAGGTCATCGACATCGACCTGGAGCGTCGCCGCATCTCGCTGTCGCTCAAGCAGGCGAACGAGGGCTTCGACCCGGCCAGCGAGGACTTCGACCCCGCGCTGTACGGCATGGCGGCGGAGTACGACGAGGCCGGCAACTACAAGTACCCCGAGGGCTTCGACCCGGCCACGAACGAGTGGCTCGAGGGCTTCGAGGCTCAGCGCGAGGTGTGGGAGGCGCAGTACGCGCAGGCCCACGAGCGCTGGGAGGCGCACCGCAAGCAGGTCGCCGACGCCGCGAAGGCCGACGCGGAGGCCGCCAGCGGCGCCGCCGAGGGTGCAACGTCCTCGTCCTCGTCGTCGAGCTCGTCGGCCGGCCCCGTGCCGTCGTCGTACTCGTCGTCCACCGAGGAGGCCGCGGGCACGCTCGCGTCCGACGAGGCGCTCGCCGCTCTGCGCGAGAAGCTCACGGGCAACTGATCCACGCCTGACGCTCGAAGGCCGGTCACCCTCGCGGTGGCCGGCCTTCGGCGTTCCCGGGCCCTGCGCCGCGAGGCATCGAACGGCGGGGCAGGGCAGGATGGGCGGATGCAACGCATCGGTCTGACAGGCGGGATCGCGGCCGGCAAGTCCGTCGCGGCACGGCGACTGGCGGAGCTCGGGGCGGTGGTGATCGACTCCGACGTCCTGGCGAGGGAGGCGGTGGCCCCCGGCTCGGCGGGGTTGGACGCGGTGGTCGACGAGTTCGGCCGCGGGGTCCTCGCCGGGGACGGGTCCCTGGACCGCGCGGCGCTCGCCTCGATCGTGTTCGCCGACGCCGCCGCACGTGCTCGGCTCGACGGCATCGTGCACCCGATCGTGCGTCGACTCTCCGCCGAGCGGGAGGCCGCGGCCGCGGTGACCGACCACGGTGCCGTGGTCGTGCACGACATCCCCCTGCTGGTCGAGACCGGCCAGGCCGACGCCTTCCATGTGCTCGTCGTCGTGCACACCCCCGCGGTGCTGCGCGTGGAGCGGCTGGTGCGGTTGCGCGGCATGGACCGCGCCGAGGCCGAGGCGCGCGTCTCCGCGCAGGCGAGCGACGACGAGCGGCTCGCGGTCGCGGACGTCGTGCTCGACGGCGGTGGCAGCGACGACGACCTGCGCACCCAGGTGGACGAGCTCTGGGACCGCCTTGCGGTGGAGCGGGCGGACGAGCTCGCGGCGGAGACTCCGTGACGCGGGTCCTGGTCACGGGCTTCGGCCCGTTCGACGGCCAGCAGGTCAACGCCTCGTGGCTCGCGGTGACGGAGCTGGTGGAGCGTTGGTCCGGACCGGAGGAGCTCGTCGTGCGCGAGCTCCCCGTGTCGTTCCGGGGAGCCCGTCAGCTGCTGCGGGCGGCGATCGCCGAGGTCGTGCCGGACCTCGTCGTCTGCGTCGGCGAAGCGGGCCAGACCACGCAGGTCGGAATCGAGCGCGTCGCGGTGAACGTCATCGACGCCCGCATCCCCGACATCGACGGGTCGGCGCCCATCGACGTCCCGGTCATCGCCGGCGCGCCCGCGGCGTTCTTCTCGACGCTGCCCGTCAAAGCGTGCGCCGTGGCCGTCCGCGAGCTCGGCGTTCCGGTCGAGGTGTCGAACTCCGCGGGGCTGTACGTCTGCAACGCAACGTTCTACGCGCTGCAGCACCTGCTCGCGTCCCGACCCGAGATCCGCAGCGGGTTCGTGCACGTGCCCCGGACCCCCGCCCAGGTCGAGCCGGGTGAGCCGTCGATGGACGTCGACGTGGCGGCCACGGCCCTGAACGCCCTGCTGCAGGCCGCTCTGTCGACGACGTCGGACCTGCGGGTGTCTGCGGGCACGCTCGCCTGAGCTCTCCCCGACGTGGATGTCGGTGGTGCCACGTACGGTTGTGGGATGCGTCCTGTCACCGACCTCCAGCGGACCGTCGCACCCTTCGAGGTGATCTCGGAGTACACCCCGTCGGGTGACCAGCCCAAGGCGATCAAGGAGCTGACGGCGCGCATCCAGGCGGGGGAGAAGGACGTCGTCCTGCTGGGCGCCACCGGTACCGGCAAGTCCGCGACCACGGCCTGGCTCATCGAGCAGGTGCAGCGGCCGACGCTCGTCATGGCGCCCAACAAGACGCTTGCCGCTCAGCTCGCCACGGAGTTCCGGGAGCTGCTGCCCAACAACGCGGTCGAGTACTTCGTCTCGTACTACGACTACTACCAGCCCGAGGCGTACATCGCGCAGACGGACACCTACATCGAGAAGGACTCATCGGTCAACGACGAGGTCGAGCGGCTGCGGCACTCCGCCACCAGCTCGCTGCTGACGCGGCGGGACGTCATCGTGGTCGCCTCGGTCAGCTGCATCTACGGCCTGGGTACGCCGCAGGAGTACGTCGACCGGATGGTGACCCTGTCGGTGGGCGACCAGGTGGACCGCGACCAGTTGCTGCGCAAGTTCGTCACCATGCAGTACACCCGCAACGACATGGCGTTCACGCGGGGCACGTTCCGCGTGCGCGGGGACACCGTCGAGATCATCCCGGTGTACGAGGAGCTGGCCATCCGGATCGAGTTCTTCGGCGACGAGATCGAGGCCATCGCCACGCTGCACCCGCTGACGGGCGACGTGGTCCACTCCGAGCAGCAGATGCACATCTTCCCGGCCACGCACTACGTCGCCGGTCCCGAGCGCATGGAGCGGGCGATCACGGGCATCGAGCTCGAGCTGGAGGACCGGCTGGCCGAGCTGGAGCGGCAGAACAAGCTGCTGGAGGCCCAGCGCCTGCGCATGCGCACCACCTACGACATCGAGATGATGCGCCAGATCGGCTCGTGCTCGGGCATCGAGAACTACTCGCGGCACATCGACGGGCGCAGCCCCGGCAGCGCACCGAACACGCTCATCGACTACTTCCCCGAGGACTTCCTGCTCGTCATCGACGAGTCGCACGTCACCGTGCCCCAGATCGGGGCCATGTTCGAAGGGGACATGTCGCGCAAGCGCGCGCTCGTGGACCACGGCTTCCGCCTGCCGAGCGCGACCGACAACCGCCCGCTGCGCTGGGAGGAGTTCGTCGAGCGGATCGGGCAGACCGTGTACCTGTCGGCGACGCCGGGCAACTACGAGCTGTCCATCTCCGACGGGGTGGTCGAGCAGATCATCCGCCCGACGGGGCTCGTAGACCCCGAGGTCGTCGTCAAGCCGACCACCGGACAGATCGACGACCTGCTCGGGGAGATCCACGACCGCGTCGAGAAGGACGAGCGGGTCCTGGTCACCACTCTCACCAAGAAGATGGCGGAGGACCTGACGGACTACTTCCTGGAGAAGGGGGTCCGCGTCCGCTACCTGCACTCCGAGGTGGACACGCTGCGTCGCGTGGAGCTCCTGCGAGAGCTGCGGATGGGCGAGTACGACGTCCTGGTCGGCATCAACCTCCTGCGCGAGGGCCTCGACCTGCCGGAGGTGTCGCTGGTCGCCATCCTCGACGCCGACAAGGAGGGCTTCCTGCGCTCCGGACGCTCGCTCATCCAGACGATCGGCCGTGCCGCACGCAACGTCTCCGGTCAGGTGCACATGTACGCGGACCGGATCACGGACGGGATGGCGCAGGCCATCGAGGAGACGGCGCGGCGCCGGGAGAAGCAGGTCGCCTACAACCTTGAGAACGGCATCGACCCGACCCCGTTGCGCAAGAAGATCGGCGACATCACCGACCTGCTGGCCCGCGAGGACGCCGACACGGCCGAGCTTCTCGGGGGTTCCGGACGGCAGACCAGCCGCGGGAAGGCACCCGTACCGGGGTTCGGCTCGAAGGGGACCCCGCGCGACGAGCGGACCCGGCTCACGGGCGCGGCCGCGGGCGAGCTCGCGGACCTCATCCAGCAGCTGTCGGACCAGATGCACGCGGCTGCCGGCGAGCTCCAGTTCGAGCTGGCCGCCCGGCTGCGCGACGAGATCTCGGGGATGAAGAAGGAGCTCCGGCAGATGCAGGCCGCGACGGCCTGAGCGCCGCCGGCTGTGGACATGTCACGGTCCCGCAACATGCGTGCCTTATGCTTGCCGACGTTGAAGGGGAGTACCCCAGACACGATCCCGTCGTCATCACGGACCCGCTAGCGCGGTGCCCGGTGGGATCGGTCCGCTGCGGTTCGTCGCGCGGGCGGGGGAGACCTTCGGTACCGAAGCACATCTCGTACCGGAGGGTTTTCCTATATGGACGTGTCCGGCTGGGTCTGGGCAGCGACGGCGGTCTTCGTCGTCGGTCTGATCTTCTTCGACTTCTTCGCGCACGTGCGCACGCCGCACGCTCCGACCTTCAAGGAGTCTGCGCGCTGGTCCATCTTCTACATCGTCCTCGCGCTGGTGTTCGGCGTGGTCGTCGGGATGGTCTGGGGCTGGGGCCCGGGCACCGAGTACTTCGCCGGCTACATCACGGAGAAGAGCCTCTCGGTCGACAACCTGTTCGTATTCCTCATCATCATGACCAAGTTCGCGGTTCCGCGTGAGTACCAGCAGAAGGTGCTGCTGGTCGGCGTCGTGATCGCACTCATCCTGCGGACGGTCTTCATCCTGGCCGGCGCGGCCGCCATCGAGCAGTTCTCGTGGGTGTTCTACATCTTCGGCGGGTTCCTCGTGTACACGGCGGTCAAGCTCGCTCGCGAGCACCACGACGCCCAGCACCCGGACCCGCGTGAGGAGCGCGACGGCATCGCCGTCCGACTCTTCAAGCGGCTGGTGCCGACCGTGGACGAGTACCACGGCGACCGCCTCACGGTGCGGATCGACGGCAAGCGGTTCTTCACGCCGATGCTCGTCGTCATGATCGCCATCGGCTCCACGGACGTCCTCTTCGCGCTGGACTCGATCCCCGCGATCTACGGACTGACGGAGGAGCCCTACATCGTCTTCACGGCGAACGCGTTCGCGCTGCTCGGCCTGCGCCAGCTGTACTTCCTCATCGGCGGGCTGCTCGAGCGGCTCATCTACCTGTCGCAGGGTCTCGCCGTCATCCTCGGATTCATCGGGCTCAAGCTCGTGCTCCACGCGTTGCACGTCAACGAGCTGCCCTTCATCAACAACGGCGAGCCCGTCGAGTGGGCACCTGAGATCCCGACCTGGCTGTCCCTCACCGTCATCCTCGGCACGCTCGTCGTGGCCACGGTGCTGAGCCTGCTGAAGACCCGAAGCGACGCGAGCATCGCGTCGAAGACTAAGAGCTGAGGACCACCTCGTGGACATCTCCCCCCTCGTCTGGGCCGTCTCGCTCGGCCTGGCCGGCACGCTGCTGCTCGTCGACGTCGCCGTCGTCGCCCGCCGGCCGCACGTGCCGTCCACCGCCGAGTGCGTGCGCTACCTCGCGTTCTACATCGGCCTGGCCGTCCTCTTCGGGATCGGGATCTGGCTGACGAACGGGGCCGAGTACGCGGGCCAGTTCTACGCCGGGTGGCTGACGGAGTACTCGCTGTCGGTCGACAACCTGTTCGTGTTCCTGCTGATCATGGGCAAGTTCGCGGTGCCCAAGGCGTACCAGCAGACGGCCCTGCTCATCGGGATCATCCTCGCGCTGGTGTTCCGCGGGCTGTTCATCTGGGCGGGCGCCGCGGTCATCGGCGCGTTCAGCTGGGTGTTCTACCTGTTCGGTGCGTTCCTGGTGTACACGGCCTGGAAGGTCGGCCGGGAGGGCGAGGCGGGCGATGACGAGTTCCATCCGCCGCTGATCCTGCGGCTGGTCCAGCGATGGCTTCCCGCCACGCAGGAGTACCACGGTGTCAAGCTCACCGTCGTCGAGGGCGGCCGTCGGCTGATCACTCCGATGTTCGTGGTCCTGGTCGCCCTGGGTGCCACGGACCTGCTGTTCGCGTTCGACTCGATCCCGGCGATCTTCGGGCTCACCAGTGAGCCGTACCTCGTACTGATGGCCAACCTGTTCGCGCTCATGGGACTGCGCCAGCTGTACTTCCTGTTGGGTGACCTGCTCAAGCGCCTGGTCTACCTGAACATCGGGCTCGCGGTGCTGCTCGGCTTCATCGGCGTCAAGCTGGTGCTGCACGCGCTGCACGAGAACGAGGTCCCGTTCATCAACGGTGGCGAGCCGGTGGCGTGGGTGCCCGAGATCCCCATCGGAGTCTCCCTGGGTGCGATCGTCGCGATCCTCGGATCGACCGCCATCGCGAGCATCATCAAGGTGCGGCGCGACGAGCGGGCAGCCGTCACGGCGGGCGAACCGACGGACTGAGCGTCAGGCGCTCCAGGGCCCGAGCACGACGTCCCACGCGCGGACGTCACTGTCCGCGACGAGGCCCTCGCGCACGAACGGGTCGTCGTCGAGGATGGCGCCGACGACCTCCGGAGAGGCGGCACGGAAGACCAGCAGCGCGCCGGGGTCGCCGTCGGTGAAGGGGCCGGAGCCGAGCAGCGTGCCGTGCTCGGCGAGTGCAGCCAGGTACGAGCGGTGCTCGGCGCGGAAGTGGTCGCGCACGTCGGTGCGCTCGTCGTAGGTGTACCGGACGGCATAGGTAGGCATGGCGTCATCCTGCCCGAGCCGGTGGCAGAGTGCTGACATGGCTCGGATCCTGCGCACCCTGCTGACCGACGACGTGCTGGCCCGCATCCACGAGCGGGCTCCGGTGCACGACCGGGACAACACGTTCCCGCACGACGACCTCGCGGACCTGGTCGGCGTCGGGTACCTGCTCGCCTTCGTGCCGGAGCGGCTGGGTGGTGCAGGGCTCACGCTCGAGGAGGTCGCGCGTGAGCAGGTGCGGCTCGCGGCAGCGGCGCCGGCGACCGCGCTGGCGGTGAACATGCACCTGGTGGTCACCGGGCTGGCCGCGCTCCTGGTCGGTCGGGGTGACGACTCGGTCGAGTTCGTCCTGCGCGACGCGGCGGCGGGGGAGGTCTTCGCGTTCGGCAACTCCGAACCCGGCAACGACCTGGTGATGTTCGGGTCGCGCACCCGGGCCGTGCGGCAGCCAGACGGTTCGTACCGCTACTCCGGCACGAAGATCTTCACGTCGTTGTCGCCCGTGTGGACACGCCTGGCCACGTTCGGGCTCGACGACGCCGACCCGGACGACCCGCGCCTGGTGCACGGGGTGGTGTCGCGCACGGACGGGGGCATCGAGACGCGTGACGACTGGGACACGCTCGGGATGCGCGCCACGCAGTCCGCCACGACCGTCCTCGACGGTGCGTTCGCGCCGGCTGATCGCGTCTACCGCTCGCTGCCTCCGGGGCCGAACGCGGACCCGTTCGTCTTCGCCCTCTTCGCGGTCTTCGAGATCCTGCTCGGTGCGGTGTACACCGGCATCGGTCGACGGGCGATCGAGCTCGGGGTCGAGGCCGCCCGGCGCCGGACGTCGATGAAGTACGACGGCCGGGCCTATGCCCAGGACCCCGACATCCGCTGGCGGATCGCCGACGCGGTCCTGGCGCAGGACGGTGCCGAGCTCCAGGTGTTCGCGCTGGCGCGGGACGTCGACGAGCAGGTGGACCACGGCGCGCGCTGGTTCGCCCAGCTGGTCGGGCTCAAGGTCCGCGCGACGGAGTCCGCGCGGGTGGTCGTCGACAACGCGATCCGGGTCTCCGGCGGAGGGTCGTACTTCTCGGGGAGCGAGCTCGGGCGGCTCTACCGGGATGTGCTCGCCGGGATCTTCCACCCGTCCGACGACGAGTCCGCCCACGCCACGCTGGCCACGTCCGTGCTCGGGCCGCCGGAGGACTGACGCGCAACCTACTCTCAAGTAACCTACGCAACCGTAGGTTAGGCTCTGGAGATGACCACCGTGGGACCAGGCCGACCTTCCGCCCCCTCGACCGGCACCCCGCAGGAGGTGGAGATCCCCGACGAAGCGCTCACCGCCGCGCTCGACCGGGCCGCCGCGAGCTGGCCGGAGCGGGTGGCAGTGGACTTCCTGGGCGCGACGACGACCTACCGCGAGCTCGCCGACGCCGTCGCCCGCGGGGCGCAGGTGCTTCTCGACCTCGGCGTCCGACCCGGTGACCGGGTCGCGCTGGTGATGCCGAACTGCACGGGGCACGTGATCGCCTTCTACGCCGCGCTGCGCATCGGTGCCGTCGTCGTCGAGCACAATCCGACGTACACGACCGGGGAGCTCGAGCACCAGCTCGCCGACTCGGGAGCCGTCGTCGCCCTCGTCTGGGAGAAGGCCGTGCCGCGCGTGCTGGAGTCGCTGCCGAGGACGGCGCTCAAGGCGGTCGTCGCCGTCGACCTCTCCGCGGACCTGTCGCGAGGCAAGCGGCTCGCGCTGCGGCTTCCGCTCCCCAGCGCGCGACGCGTGCGGCAGTCGATGTGCGGGAAGGTTCCACCGGCCTTCCCGATGTGGCACCGGCTCGTCGCCAAGGCCGCACCCCTGGACCCGGCGCATGCGGCACCATCAACGTCCGACCTGGCGCTCCTGCAGTACACGGGCGGGACCACTGGCACGCCGAAGGGTGCCATGCTCACGCATCGCAACCTCGTCGCGAACGCCGTGCAGGGGCACGCGTGGACCGGTACCCAGCCGGGCACCGAGGTCGTGTACGGCGTCCTGCCGTTCTTCCATGCCTTTGGTCTGACCTTGTGCCTGAGCTACCCGATCCGCGTCGGCGCCACCCTCGTCGCCTTCCCGTCGTTCGACCCCGAGCGCGTGCTCGAGGCGCAGCGACGGCTGCCCGGGACGTTCCTCCCGGCGGTGCCGCCCATGCTCGACCGGCTCTCCGCCGCCGCGGAGACGTCCGGCGCCGACCTCACGTCGTTCCGCTACGCGATCTCCGGGGCGATGGCGCTGCCGACGTCCACCGCGCAGAAGTGGGAGCAGGTGACCGGCGGCCTGGTGATCGAGGGGTACGGCATGACCGAGACCTCGCCGGTCGCGCTGGGGAACCCGCTGACGGATGCGCGTCGGCCCGGCACGCTCGGGCTGCCGTTCCCGAGCACGAGCATCCGTGTCGTCGACCCGGAGGACGTCACGACCGAGGTCGAGCCGGGGGAGCGCGGGGAGCTGCTGGTCCGCGGCCCGCAGGTCTTCGCCGGTTACTGGCAGCGGCCCGACGAGACCGCGGAGCAGCTGCTCGACGACGGCTGGCTGCGGACCGGGGACATCGTGACCGTCGACGAGACGGGGTGGGTCGTGCTCGTCGACCGCATCAAGGAGGTCATCGTCACCGGGGGGTTCAAGGTCTACCCGTCGCGGGTCGAGGAGCACCTGCGGACCATGCCCGGGGTGGCGGACGTCGCGGTGGTCGGGATCCCCGGTGGGGACCTCGGTGAGACCGTGGTGGCCGCGGTGGTGCTCGAGCCCGGCGCCGGCGTGGTGGACCTCGACGCGGTGCGTGCGTGGGGAGAGCGACACCTCGCGCGTTACGCCCTGCCCCGCCGGCTGGTGTTCCTGGACGCGCTGCCGCGGTCGCAGGTGGGCAAGGTCCTGCGGCGCGTCGTGCGTGAGTCCGTGCTGGCGGGCTGAGGCCTCACCACCCGCGGGCGCGCCACTCCGGCAGATGCTCGCGCTCGGTCCCGAGCGTCGTGTCGCGGCCGTGGCCTGGGTACACCCAGGTGTCGTCGTCGAACCGCTCGAATACCCGCTGCACCACGTCGGTGTAGAGCTGGTCGAAGGCTTCCGGGCCGCGCGTGGCGCCGACCCCGCCCGGGAACAGCGAGTCACCGGTGAACAGGTGCACACGCTGGTCCGGCTCGCGGTAGGCGAGAGCGACCGAGCCCGGGGTGTGACCCCGCAGTGCCACGACCGCCAGGGTCGCGTTCCCCACCCGCACGATGTCGCCGTCGTGGAGACGCTGCGTCACGTCGATGCCCGTCGCCTCGGCGATGGCGTCGGCGTCGTCGGCACCCGCCGCGACGGTCGCGCCCGTCACGGCGACGACGGATGCCAGGGCACGGTGGTGGTCGGGGTGCCGGTGCGTGGTCACCACGAGGTCGAGCTGCGTCGTCCCCTCCTGCAGCAGGGCGAGGAGGCGGTCGGGGTCGTCGGCGGCGTCGATCAGGAGCTGGGCGCCGGTGGCTCGGCACGTCAGCAGGTAGGCGTTGTTCTGCATCGGCCCGACCGCGGCCTTGCGGATCTCGATCTCGTCGAGCACCCGGACCTCGGTGGGGCCGCCCACGTGCACGTCGCCGGTGTACGTCATCGCGCCCTCCGCTCGAGGGCGAGGTCGTGACTGTGCACCGCGCGGACCAGCGCCAGGTGCGACAGCGCCTGCGGCATGTTCCCGGCCATCCGACGACCGACGGGGTCGTACTGCTCCGCCAGCAGTCCGACGTCGTTGCTCAGACCCACCAGGATGTCGAGCACCTTGGTCGACCCCTCGACGTCATCGGTACGGGCGAGAGCGTCGGCGAGCCAGAACGAGCAGGCGAGGAACGCGTGCTCGTCCCCGGCCACACCGTCGTCGGTGCGCTCCGTGGGGTAGCGGCGCAGCAGGCCGGGGGCGACCTCGAGCTCCGCGCGGATCGTCGCGAGCGTCGACAGGACGCGAGGGTCGTCGGCGGGCAGGAAGCCCACCTGGGCGATCTGCAGGAGGGCCGCATCGGTGTGCTCTGCGTCGTACGACTGCACGAAGGTGCCCAGCTCGTCGTTCCAGCCGCGCGCCAGGACGTCGGCGTGGATCGCGTCCCTCTCGGCGCGCCAGCGCTCGACGGGTCCGCTCAATCCGTGCTTCTCCACCGCTCGGATCGCCCGGTCGACCGCAGCCCAGGCCATCACCTTGGAGTGCGTGAAGTGGCGCGGATCGCCGCGGACCTCCCAGATTCCGCGGTCCGGCTCGCGCCACCGCGCGAGGAGCTCGTCGACGAGCTTGCGCTGGAGCGACCAGGAGTCCTTCGATTCCTCCAGCCCTGCAGCGCGCGCGAGCTCGAACGCACACATGACCTCGCCGAGCACGTCGTTCTGCACCTGGCCGACCGCGGCGTTGCCGATCCGGACCGGGCGTGAGCCGGCGTAGCCCGCCAGATGGTCGAGCTCCCTCTCGGGCAGGTCGCGCCCTCCGTCGACGCGGTACATGATCTGCAGGTCCGTCGACCGACCCGCCACGGCCCGGAGCAGCCAGTCGCGCCACTCCGTCGCCTCGTCGCGGTACCCGTGCTCCAGCAGCGCCTCCAGGGTCATCGCCGCGTCGCGCAGCCAGCAGAACCGGTAGTCCCAGTTGCGCTCGCCGCCGAAGTCCTCGGGAAGTGACGTCGTGGCCGCCGCGACGATCCCTCCGGACTCCGCGTCGGTCAGCAGGCGCAGGACCAGCAGCGACCGGACGACGGCCTCGCGGTAGGAGCCCTCATAAGCGCAGCCGCGCGCCCACAGACCCCAGGAGATGCGCGTGGAGTCGATCCGGTCCTCGATGGTCAGGCGGGGCGGGACCGGGTCGAACGACCGGGTCCACGTCAGCGACAGCTCGACCGACTCGCCCTGCCGGAGGGTGAACCGGTCGGCGTGCCGGTGGTCGGCGGCCGTGGGCAGGCGGTCGCCGCGCAGCATCAGGGAGTCCGGGCCGGCGATGGCCCGGATCGTGTCGTTCCCGTCGTCGTCGGTGGTGTGCCGGACCCACGGCTCGATGGCGCCATAGCCGAACCGCACGATCCACTCGTGCTCGACCTCGACGCTGCCCTGGGTGCACACGAGGCGGCGGACCAGGTCGGCGCGCCCGTCGTTGAGCGGCATCGTCTCGTGCGCGACGGCGGTCCCCTGAGCGGTCTCGTAGGTCGTCTCGAGCACGAAGGAGTCGTCGAGGTAGCGCCGGGTGACGCTCGTGGCGTCGCGGACCGTGAGGAGCCACCTGCCGTTCTCCGGCGTGCCCAGCAGGCGCGCGAAGCACGCGGTCGAGTCGAACGTCGGCAGGCACATCCAGTCGACCGACCCGCGCAGGGAGACGAGGGCGGCGGTCTTCCCGTCGCCGAGCACGGCGTAGTCCTCGATGGGGACGAGCGGGGGGTCGACGACGTCGTCGGTTCTCTCCACGAGGCGAGCATTGCGCTACCGGGCGGGCTCGGCACGTCGACCCGGTGTGCGGAGGTTCACGTCGAACAGATGTGCGATTGTCGGAGGCGCAACGTAGACTCCCCGCGTGAACGAACGACTGGTGGTGCAGGGCGCCCGCGAGCACAACCTTCGCAACGTCGACCTCGATCTCCCGCGTGACAAGCTCATCGTGTTCACCGGTCTGTCCGGGTCCGGGAAGTCGTCGCTGGCCTTCGACACCATCTTCGCGGAGGGGCAGCGACGCTACGTCGAGTCGCTGTCCGCGTACGCACGGCAGTTCCTCGGGCAGATGGACAAGCCCGACGTCGACTTCATCGAGGGTCTGTCGCCCGCCGTCTCCATCGACCAGAAGTCGACCAACCGGAACCCGCGGTCGACGGTCGGCACCATCACCGAGGTCTACGACTACCTGCGCCTGCTGTACGCCCGGGCGGGCACGCAGTACTGCCCGATCTGCGGCGAGCGCGTCACCGCGCAGACACCCCAGCAGATCGTGGACCGGCTGCTCGAGCTGCCGGAGGGCACGCGGTACCAGGTCCTTGCACCGGTCGTCCGCGGCCGCAAGGGGGAGTACGCCGACCTGTTCAAGGAGCTGCAGAGCAAGGGCTTCGCGCGCGCCCGTGTCGACGGCGAGGTCGTGCAGCTCACCGAGCCGCCGACGCTCGAGAAGAAGCTCAAGCACGACATCGAGGTGGTCATCGACCGCCTGGTCTCCCGCGAGGGCGTCAAGCGCCGGCTCACGGACTCCGTCGAGACCGCCCTCGGACTCGCCGGCGGGCTGCTCGTCGTCGAGCTGGTGGACGCCGACATCGACGACCTGAACCGCGAGCGACGCTTCTCCGAGCACCGGGCGTGCCCGAACGATCACGTGCTGACCCTCGACGAGATCGAGCCCCGCACGTTCTCGTTCAACGCGCCCTACGGTGCCTGCCCGGAGTGCACCGGCATCGGCTCGCGCCTCGAGGTGGACCCGGACCTGGTCGTCCCCGACGAGGACCTGTCGCTCGACGAGGGTGCGGTCGCTCCGTGGTCGCAGATCTCGAGTGAGTACTTCGCCCGCGTCCTGAGCGCACTGGCCTCGGACATGGGCTTCTCGACGTCGGTGCCGTGGCGAGCGCTCCCGCAGCGGGCCAAGGACGCGGTGCTGCACGGCCAGAACCATGAGGTGAAGGTCCGGTACAAGAACCGCTGGGGCCGTGAGCGGCAGTACTCGACGGGCTTCGAGGGCGTCATCACGTTCCTCGAGCGCCGGCACACGGAGACCGACTCGGACTGGAGCAAGGAGAAGTACGAGGCCTTCATGCGCGAGGTCCCGTGCCCGGTGTGCGAGGGCGCGCGGCTCAAGCCAGAGGTGCTCGCCGTGCGGGTGGGCGGCAAGTCCATCGCCGAGGTCTGCACGCTGCCCATCCGCGAGGCCCGCGGGTTCCTCGACGGCCTGGAGCTGGGTGAGCGGGAGCGGGCGATCGCCGCGCAGGTGCTCAAGGAGATCCAGGCGCGCCTCGGCTTCCTGCTCGACGTCGGCCTCGACTACCTCTCGTTGACGCGCCCCGCGGCGACGCTGTCCGGCGGCGAGGCCCAGCGCATCCGGCTCGCGACCCAGATCGGGTCCGGCCTGGTCGGCGTGCTCTACGTCCTGGACGAGCCGAGCATCGGCCTGCACCAGCGGGACAACCGGCGCCTGATCGACACGCTCACGCGTCTGCGGGACCTGGGGAACACGCTCATTGTGGTCGAGCACGACGAGGACACCATCCGCACGGCCGACTGGATCGTCGACATCGGACCCGGGGCCGGCGAGCACGGGGGACGGGTGGTCCACTCCGGCGACCTCGCCGGGTTGCTGTCGTCCGCGGAGTCCGTGACGGGTGCCTACCTGTCCGGTCGTCGCACGATCCCCATGCCGCAGGTGCGCCGGCCGACCGACAAGAACCGCCAGCTGACCGTCATCGGTGCGCGTGAGCACAACCTGCAGGGCATCGACGTGTCCTTCCCGCTGGGCGTGCTCACGGCCGTGACCGGCGTGTCCGGGTCCGGGAAGTCGACGCTGGTGAACGCCATCCTCTACACGGTGCTCGCCAACGAGCTCAACGGCGCGCGTCAGGTCGCCGGCCGGCACAAGCGCGTGACCGGGCTGGAGCACCTGGACAAGGTCGTGCACGTCGACCAGGGACCCATCGGCCGTACCCCGCGCTCCAACCCCGCCACGTACACCGGGGTCTGGGACCACGTCCGCCGCCTGTTCGCGGAGACCACCGAGGCGAAGGTCCGCGGCTACACCCCGGGCCGGTTCTCGTTCAACGTCAAGGGCGGGCGCTGCGAGGCGTGCTCGGGCGACGGCACCCTGAAGATCGAGATGAACTTCCTCCCCGACGTCTACGTCCCCTGCGAGGTCTGCCACGGTGCGCGGTACAACCGCGAGACGCTCGAGGTGCACTTCAAGGGCAAGACCGTGGCCGACGTGCTGAACATGCCGATCGAGGAGGCTGCGGAGTTCTTCGCCGCCGTGCCCGCGATCTCCCGGCACCTGCGCACGCTGGTCGACGTCGGCCTCGGCTACGTGCGGCTGGGCCAGCCTGCCCCGACTCTCTCTGGTGGCGAGGCGCAGCGCGTGAAGCTCGCGGCCGAGCTCCAGCGCCGGTCGACGGGGCGGACGATCTACGTCCTGGACGAGCCGACCACCGGCCTGCACTTCGAGGACATCCGCAAGCTGCTCGGCGTCCTCCAGTCGCTGGTGGACAAGGGCAACTCCGTCATCGTGATCGAGCACAACCTCGACGTCATCAAGAACGCCGACTGGGTCGTCGACATGGGACCTGAGGGCGGTAGCGGCGGTGGGCTCGTGATCGCCGAGGGCACGCCGGAGCACATCGCCTCCGTCGAGGCGAGCCACACGGGTCGCTTCCTCGCCGAGGTGCTGGAGCCGGTGGCGGAGCCCGTCAAGCGCAAGCGCGCCGTCAAGCTGCCCGTCCCCGCGTGACGGTCGAGGCGCCGGACGAGCGTGGCGGCGTCATCTCCGTCGGGAGGACGACCCGTCGGCGGTCGCGCTCCAGGCCGCGGCCTGGCTGCGCCTGCGCCGGCCGTGAGCCGCTCAGTGCGTGACGTGCTGCGCCATGCGGACCGGGACGGGCTCGTGGCGCACGGGGAAGTTGACGGACCGCGAGATGAAGCAGTGCTCGTGGGCCTGGTGATGGATGCCGGCGAGCACGCCGTCGGTGATCGCGGCACCGGTGGGCAGGTGCGCGCCCGCGGCGACGGTCACGCGTGGGCGCAGGACGACCTCACGGAACTGGCCCTGCCCCGCGGCCTCGATCCGCATGGTGCCCACGGCCTGGTCCTCGTAGCCGACGACGACGACACCCGCGGCCGAGGCGAGGTGCAGGAACCAGAGCATGTGGCACTGCGCCAGCGCGCTGACCAGCAGCTCCTCGGGGTTGTACCGCCTCGGGTCGCCGCGGAACGCGGGATCCGACGAGCCCAGCAGGGGCGGCTTCGAGCCGATCCTGACCTCGTGGTCGCGGCTGTACGCGGTGTAGCTCGAGGTGCCGGTCCGGCCGGCGCCGGTCCAGGTGACGTCGACGGAGTACGTGTGGAGGGGGCCCATCTGCCCACGGTAGCGGCGTCCGGCCAGCCCTGTGCGGTCCGTGGCGTCGGCGGTGCGAACTACGCTCGACAGCATGGCTGATCCCGCCACGTACCGCCCTGCGCCGGGGGAGATCCCGGACGCGCCCGGGGTTTACCGCTTCCGTGACGAGCACGGCCGTGTCATCTACGTCGGCAAGGCCAAGAGTCTGCGCTCGCGCCTGTCCAGCTACTTCCAGGACCTGTCCGGGCTGCACCAGCGGACCCGGCAGATGGTCACCACCGCGGCGTCGGTGCAGTGGACGGTGGTCGGGACCGAGGTCGAGGCGCTGGCGCTGGAGTACTCGTGGATCAAGGAGTTCGACCCGCGGTTCAACGTGAAGTACCGCGACGACAAGTCGTACCCGTACCTCGCGGTGACCCTGGCCGACGAGTTCCCGCGGATCCAGGTGATGCGCGGCGCCAAGCGCAAGGGCACGCGCTACTTCGGCCCGTACGCGCACGCGTGGGCGATCAGGGAGACCGTCGACCTGCTGCTGCGCGTGTTCCCCGTCCGCACCTGCTCGGCCGGCGTGTTCAAGCGTGCGCACCAGCAGGGCCGGCCGTGCCTGCTGGGCTACATCGACAAGTGCTCGGCCCCGTGCGTCGGGCGTATCTCGCCGGACGACCACCACCAGCTGGCTCAGGACTTCTGCGACTTCATGGCGGGTGACACCGCCAAGTTCACGCGCCGCCTGACCGCGCGGATGAAGGAGGCGGCGGCGGAGCTCGACTACGAGCGAGCGGCGCGGCTGCGCGACGACATCGCGACGCTGGAGCGAGCCACGGAGAAGAACGCCGTCGTGCTCGCAGACGGGACGGACGCGGACATCTTCGCGCTCTCCGGGGACGAGCTCGAGGCCGCCGTCCAGGTGTTCCACGTGCGCGACGGGCGCATCCGCGGTCAGCGCGGGTGGGTCGTGGAGAAGGTCGAGGACGTCACGGACGCGGAGCTGGTGGAGCACCTGCTCCAGCAGATCTACGGGTCCGAGGCCGCGGCTGGCGACGGAGGCGCGGGCTCGTCGGCGGTGCCTCGCGAGGTGCTCGTCCCGGTGCTGCCGCCCGACGTCGAGCAGGTGCAGGCGTGGCTGTCCGGGCTGCGCGGCAGCAGGGTGTCGGTGCGCATCCCGCAGCGCGGGGACAAGCGGGAGCTGGCGGCGACCGTGCACCGCAACGCCGAGCACGCGCTGGTGCTGCACCGCACCCGACGTGCCGGCGACCTGACCACGCGCAGCCAGGCGCTCCAGGAGATCCAGGAGGCGCTCGACCTGCAGTCCGCACCGCTGCGGATCGAGTGCTACGACGTCTCGCACAACCAGGGGACGTACCAGTCGGCATCGATGGTGGTGTTCGAGGACGGACTGTCCCGCAAGAGCGAGTACCGCCTGTTCACCATCCGCGGTCCCGAGGGGCAGGGCGCGCGCGACGACACCGCGGCCATGCACGAGGTCATCACGCGGCGCTTCCGGCGCTATCTGGCGGAGCGCTCGGACGCGCGGGACGTGGAGCTGGGCACCGGGGAGGACGACGACGGTCAGCCGCTGCGCTCGGGCCCGATCGACGAGGTGACGGGCAAGCCTGTGCGGTTCGCGTACCCGCCGAACCTCGTCGTCGTCGACGGCGGCCCACCGCAGGTCGCGGCGGCGAAGGCCGCGATGGCGGAGCTGGGCATCGACGACGTCGCGCTCGTCGGGCTGGCCAAGCGGCTGGAAGAGGTGTGGCTGCCGGGGGAGGAGTACCCGGTGATCATGCAGCGCAGCTCGGAGGGTCTGTACCTGCTCCAGCGCCTGCGCGACGAGGCCCACCGGTTCGCCATCACGGCGCACCGCAAGCGCCGGAGCAAGGGCATGACGACGTCGGTCCTCGACGGCGTGCCGGGTCTCGGACCTGCGCGTCAGGCCGCGCTGCTGCGGCACTTCGGGTCGGTCAAGCGTCTGCGCGCAGCGTCTGTCGAGGAGATCGCGTCGGTGCAGGGCATGGGGGACAGGACGGCCGCGGCGGTGGTCGCGGCGCTCGCTGCCCCGGGAGTGGCGTCGGACCCGGTCCCCGAGTCGGCTGGCATGCTGGACGCATGAGCGACGAGCCTTCGCCGATCACGGTGCCCACCGGGATCCCGGCCCTCGAGGCAGCCACCGAGGCGCCCCACGTGAGCCAGCCCCAGGTCCTGATCATCACCGGCATGTCCGGTGCCGGCCGGACGCGAGCGGCTGCGGTACTCGAGGACCTCGACTGGTACGTCATCGACAACCTGCCCGCACAGATGCTCACCCACCTGGTGGGCATGCTGACCGGCGGGCCGACGGGTGCGCGAGCGCAGCGGCTGGCCGCCGTCATCGACGTCCGTGGGCGTGAGTTCTTCCGCGACCTCGCGCCGGTGCTGGCGGGGCTGCGGGCGTCCGGCGTGGAGTACCGGATCCTGTTCCTCGACGCGTCCGACGAGGTGCTGGTCCGCCGGTTCGAGCAGGTCCGCCGGCCGCACCCGCTGCAGGGCCAGGGGCGCATCCTCGACGGCATCGCGGAGGAGCGCGCGATCCTCTCCGACCTGCGTGAGCGCGCAGACACGCTCATCGACACGTCCGAGCTCAACGTGCACGACCTGGCTCGCGAGGTCCGGGCGGTCGTCGCGAGCGGCGCGGAGGACGCGCTGCGGATCTCGATCCTGTCGTTCGGGTTCAAGTACGGGCTGCCGCTCGACGCCGACCACGTGGTCGACATGCGGTTCCTGTCCAACCCCTACTGGATCACCGAGCTGCGGCACCTGACCGGCCGCGACGCTCCCGTGCGGGACTACGTGCTCGGGCTGCCGGGGGCGGTCACCTTCATCGACCGGTACGTCGACGCGCTCGAGCCCGTGCTCGCTGGGTACCTCAACGAGGAGAAGCGCTACGTGACGATCGCCGTCGGCTGCACGGGCGGCAAGCACCGCTCGGTCGCCGTCAGCGAGGCGATCGCCGCGAGGCTGCGGGAGCGGGGTCACCTCGTGGCCGTGTCGGCCCGCGACCTCGGCAAGGAATGAGGGCGGCCGCGCCGGCCGTCGTCGCACTCGGAGGTGGCCACGGCCTGTCGGCGTCGCTGTCCGCGCTGCGCCTGATGACCGACCGGATCACCGCGGTGGTCACGGTCGCGGACGACGGGGGGTCCTCCGGCCGGCTCCGCGACGAGCTCGGGGTCCTGCCGCCCGGGGACCTGCGCATGGCGCTGTCGGCCCTGTGCGACGACTCGGACTGGGGCCGGACGTGGCGGGACCTGCTCCAGCACCGGTTCAGCTCCTCGGGGGACCTGAACCAGCACGCCGTGGGAAACCTGCTGATCGTCGCCCTCTGGGAGCTGCTGGGCGACACGGTCGAGGGCCTCGACTGGGTCGGCAAGCTGCTGGGCGCGCGCGGTCGGGTCCTGCCGATGGCCGCGGTGCCCCTCCTCATCGAGGCGGACGTGGTCGACGCGGCGGGGGCCTCCCGGCTCGTCGTCGGGCAGAGTGCCGTCGCCGTGACCACCGGGACGATCTCCCAGGTCCGCCTGGAGCCGCCCGACCCGCCGGCCTGCCCGGAGGCGGTGGACGCGATCGTCGCCGCCGACTGGGTCGTCCTCGGTCCTGGGTCCTGGTACACGTCGGTGCTTCCGCACCTTCTCGTCCCCGGGCTGCGCGAGGCGCTGCACCGCACGCGCGCGCGGACGATCGTGACGCTCAACCTCGCCTCGGGTGAATCGGGTGAGACGGCGGGCATGCGTGCGGACCAGTACCTCGACGTGCTCCATGCGCACGCGCCGGAGCTGTGGGTGGACGCGGTCGTCGCGGACCCGACGGCGGTCGAGGACGTCGAGGCGCTCGCCGCGCGCTGCGCGGACCTGGGAGCCCGTCTCCTGCTGCGCCAGGTCAGCCGGGGTGACGGCACGCCCCGACACGACCCGCTGCGCCTCGCCGGGGCCTACTCGGACGTGCTCGACGGCTTTCTCGGCGACGTCGGCACGCGAGAGAAGCCACCCGCGTAGGTGACGAGACCGGTCCCGGACACCTGTCCCGCAATGGCAGGATGCACCCCATGGCGTTGACGGCACAGGTGAAGGACGAGCTCGCCCGTCTGAAGGTGGACAAGACGTCCTCACGGAAGGCCGAGGTCTCGGCCACCCTGAGGTTCGCCGGGGGGCTGCACATCATCTCGGGTCGGATCGTCATCGAGGCGGAGCTGGACACGGGCATCGCTGCCCGTCGGCTCCGACAGGCGATCGCCGAGGTCTACGGGCACGAGAGCGAGATCATCGTCGTCTCCGGCGGTGGCCTGCGCCGCGGCAGCCGGTACGTCGTGCGGGTGGTCAAGGACGGCGAGTCGCTCGCGCGGCAGACGGGTCTGCTGGACAACCGCGGTCGGCCGGTGCGGGGACTCCCGCCGCAAGTCGTGTCCGCGGGCGTCGCCGAGGCGGAGTCCGCGTGGCGCGGTGCGTTCCTCGCGCACGGCTCGCTCACCGAGCCCGGTCGGTCCTCCGCCCTGGAGGTCACCTGCCCCGGCCCGGAGGCTGCGCTCGCGCTGGTCGGGGCCGCGCGGCGGCTCGGGATCGCCGCGAAAGCGCGTGAGGTGCGCGGCATCGACCGGGTGGTCATCCGCGACGGCGACGCCATCAGCGCGATGCTCGCCCGCCTCGGTGCCCACGAGACGATGCTCGTCTGGGAGGAGCGCCGCGTGCGGCGCGAGGTCCGCGGCACGGCCAACCGGCTGGCGAACTTCGACGACGCGAACCTGCGCCGGTCGGCACGTGCGGCTGTGGCAGCAGGTGCCCGGGTCGAGCGGGCGTTCGAGATCCTGGGCGACGAGCTTCCCGAGCACCTGCGCGAGGCGGGCGAGCTGCGCCTGGCCCACAAGGAGGCGTCGCTGGAGGAGCTGGGCAAGCTCGCGGTGCCGACGCTGACCAAGGACGCGGTGGCAGGGCGGATCCGGCGGCTGCTGGCGACCGCGGACAAGCGCGCGGTCGAGCTGGGCATCCCGGACACCGAGGCGGGCCTGAGCCCTGACCTGCTCGACCTCTGAGCCGGCGTCCGAGTCCGTGCCGGGACCTTCGTCCTGACTCTTCGGGCGCTGTCCGCGTGACCGTCGTCACGGGTATAGGCTCGGGTCATCCGACCGCCAGACGTGCGTCCGTGCTGTGCGCGGTAGCCCGGTGGGCGGTTGGAACGCACAGCGGCGTGCGTGACCCCATCACCAAAATGTGTGCGCCGGCCCTCGTCGGCGCTGCCGAGGAGGGCAAGTGACCATCCGCGTCGGTATCAATGGCTTCGGCCGTATCGGGCGTAATTTCTACCGGGCGATCATCGCGTCCGGCGCCGACATCGAGATCGTCGGCGTGAACGACCTCACGGACAACAAGACGCTCGCGCACCTGCTCAAGTACGACACCGTGCTGGGCCGGTTCCCGCTGAGCGTCGACTTCGACGACGAGAACATCATCGTCGACGGCAAGAAGATCCGTGCGCTCGAGGAGCGGGACCCGGCGAACCTCCCGTGGGCCGAGCTCGGTGCGGACATCGTCATCGAGTCCACAGGCTTCTTCACGGACGCGACGAAGGCCAAGGCTCACCTGACGGCCGGCGCCAAGAAGGTCATCATCTCCGCTCCGGCGAAGAACGAGGACGGCACGTTCGTCGTCGGTGTCAACCACACCGACTACGACGCGGCGACGCAGCACATCATCTCGAACGCGTCGTGCACCACGAACTGCCTGGCCCCCGTTGCCAAGGCGCTCAACGACTCGATCGGCATCGAGCGTGGCCTCATGACCACGATCCACGCCTACACCGGTGACCAGAACCTGCAGGACGGCCCCCACAAGGACCTCCGTCGTGCCCGTGCGGCCGCGCAGAACATCGTCCCCACCTCGACCGGTGCGGCCAAGGCCGTGGCGCTCGTGCTCCCGGAGCTCAAGGGCAAGCTCGACGGCTTCGCGCTGCGCGTGCCGACGATCACCGGGTCGGCCACCGACCTGACGTTCACGGCCTCGCGTGAGGTCACCGTCGAGGAGGTCAACGCGGCCGTCAAGGCTGCCGCCGACGGTCCGCTCAAGGGCATCCTCGAGTACGTCGAGGACGAGATCGTGTCGAGCGACATCGTCACCAACCCGCACCAGAGCATCTTCGACTCCAAGCTCACCAAGGTGAGCGGCGACCTGGTCAAGATCATCGCCTGGTACGACAACGAGTGGGGCTACTCGAACAGCCTCGTCGCCCTCACCACGTACGTCGGCGAGCGTCTCTGACGGTCTCGCTGCACCTGTAGTGACGGTCATGCGTCCGCGTGCGCCCCGGCCCCTGTGGCCCGGGCGCACGCGGACGTTGCCGTGTCAGCCCCTGCACGAGTCACGGGAAGAAGACGCATGAAGACCATCGAGGACCTCGGCGACCTGCGCGGCAAGCGCGTGCTCGTCCGCTCCGACTTCAACGTGCCGCTCGACGGCACCACCATCACGGACGACGGCCGCGTGCGCGCGGCCCTCCCGACGCTCCAGGCGCTGCTCGCCGCCGGTGCGCGCGTGGTCGTGACAGCCCACCTCGGCCGCCCCAAGGGCGCCCCGGAGGACAAGTACTCGCTCAAGCCCGTCGCCGACCGGCTCGCCGAGGTGCTGGGCCAGCCCGTCGCGCTGGCGACCGACGTCGTCGGCGACTCGGCCAAGGCCGCCGTCGCCGCGCTCCAGGACGGCGAGATCGCCCTGCTGGAGAACATCCGGTTCGACCCGCGCGAGACGTCCAAGGTCGACGCCGAGCGTGCCGAGCTGGCGGGGGAGCTGGCCGGCCTTGCTGATGTCTTCGTGTCCGACGGCTTCGGCGTCGTGCACCGCAAGCAGGCGTCGGTGTACGACGTCGCGCTGGTGCTCCCGCACGCGGTCGGCAAGCTCGTCCTCAAGGAGGTCGCGTCGCTACGCAAGGCGACCGACGACCCCGCGCGGCCCTACGTGGTCGTCCTCGGCGGCTCCAAGGTGTCGGACAAGCTCGGCGTCATCGCCAACCTGCTGACCAAGGCGGACCGCCTGCTCATCGGTGGCGGCATGCTGTTCACGTTCCTCGCGGCGAAGGGCTACTCGGTGGGCAACTCGCTCCTCGAGGAGGACCAGATCGAGACCGTCAAGGGCTACCTCGCGCAGGCCGAGGAGGCCGGTGTGGAGATCGTGCTGCCCACCGACATCGTCGTGGCCGACGAGTTCAAGGCCGACTCCCCGGCGCAGATCGTCCCGGCCGACGCCATCCCTGACGGCACGATCGGTCTCGACATCGGTCCCGAGTCGAGCGCGCTCTTCGCGTCGAAGATCGTCGACGCCAAGACGGTCGTCTGGAACGGTCCGGCCGGCGTGTTCGAGTTCGAGGCGTTCTCGGGCGGCACGCGCGCTGTCGCGCAGGCACTCGTCGACGCGGGCGCGAACGGTGGCTTCACGATCGTCGGCGGTGGCGACTCCGCCGCGGCCGTGCGCACGCTCGGCTTCGACGAGGCCGGGTTCGGACACATCTCGACCGGTGGTGGCGCGAGCCTCGAGTTCCTCGAGGGCAAGACGCTCCCCGGCATCGCGGTTCTGGAGGACTGAGCGTTGACCACTCGCACCCCGCTGATGGCGGGCAACTGGAAGATGAACCTGGACCACCACCAGGCCACGCACACGGTGCAGAAGCTCGCGTGGACGCTCAAGGACGCCCGGCACGACTTCGCGGCTGTCGAGGTCTGCGTGCTGCCCCCGTTCACGGACCTGCGCAGCGTGCAGACACTGGTCGACGCCGACAAGCTCGAGCTCGTCTACGGCGCGCAGGACGTCTCGGCGCACGCGTCGGGCGCGTACACCGGCGAGATCTCGCCGCTGTTCCTGGCCAAGCTCGGGGTCACGTACGTCGCGATCGGCCACTCGGAGCGCCGCGAGTACCACAACGAGTCCGACGAGCTGGTCAACGCCAAGGTGAAGTCGGCGCTCGGCGCGGGCATCACCCCGATCCTGTGCGTCGGGGAGGTGCTCGACGTCCGCAAGGCCGGGGAGCACGTCCCGCACACGCTGGCGCAGCTCGACGGCGCCCTGGCCGGTCTGACGGCCGCCCAGGTGGCCACGATCGTCGTCGCGTACGAGCCCGTCTGGGCCATCGGCACCGGCGAGACGGCGACCCCGGAGGACGCGCAGGAGCTGGCCGCGGCCATCCGTGCCCGCATCGCCGAGCTCTACGACGCCGAGACGGCCGACGCGGTCCGCGTGCTCTACGGCGGCTCGGTGAAGTCGTCGAACGTCGCCTCGATCATGGCCAAGCCGGACGTCGACGGTGCACTCGTCGGCGGCGCCAGCCTGGACCCCGAGGAGTTCGCCGCGATCGCGCGGTACAAGTCGCACGCCGTCGGTCTGTGACCTGACACCGATGTGAGCCAGGCAGGTTCCGGGAAATCTCCGGGACCTGCCTGGGCACGGTGGTGGCTTATCGCCCCACTCGTCGCCTACCCTGTACCGCGGTCCACCGCAACGTCGCTGGCTCTACCGCCGTCGATGTGCCCGCCCAGTGAGGAACTACACCGACGTGACTGGCCTTCGTATCACCCTCCAGGTGCTGCTGGTGCTGACCAGCCTCCTTCTCATCCCGCTCGTCCTGCTCCACAAGGGCAAGGGCGGTGGACTGTCGGACATGTTCGGCGGTGGCATCACGAGCAGCGCAGGGAGCTCCGGCGTCGCGGAGCGCAACCTCAACCGCATCACGGTGGGCACCGCACTCGTGTGGACGACGATCATCGTCCTGCTGGGTCTCATCGAGCGCACGGTCTGAGGCGGTAGGCGATGGCGAGCGGGAGCGCGATCAGGGGGTCGCGAGTCGGCGCGGGCCCGATGGGTGAGGCCGAGCGCGGTGACACGGCCCCGCGGATCTGGGTGTCGTACTGGTGCGCCAACGGTCACGAGACACGCCCCAGCTTCGCGGAGGAGGCCGCTCTCGAGGCACCGGTGACGTGGGACTGCCCACGCTGCGGGTTCCCCGCCGGGCAGGACCAGGAGAACCCTCCGTCTCCGTCGAAGAACGAGCCGTACAAGACGCACCTGGCCTACGTGAAGGAGCGACGCTCCGACGAGGACGGCGCCGCGATCCTGGACGAGGCACTGGCTGCGCTGCGCGCCAAGCGCGGCGGCTGAACACTGCACATGACGAAGGCCCCCGCACTGGTGCGGGGGCCTTCGTGGTTCTCCGGTCTCAGTCGCGGACGCGCAGGAGAGCGAAGCCGTCGTATCCCTTGGTGCCGACCGTCTGGACGACCGTGGCGTCGTAGCGCGGGTGGTCCGTGAGCAGCTCGACCATCGACCGGACGCCCTGCACCCGGTCGTCCGGGTGGTCCGCCTCCACGACGGCCCCGCCTCGGACGACGTTGTCGACGATGACGAGGGACCCCGGACGCGTGAGCTCGAGGGTCTGCCCGAGGTAGCGGGGGATCGACTGCTTGTCGGCGTCGATGAACACGAGGTCGTACGGCGCCGTCTCCTCCTCGATGAGGCGGTCGAGCGTGTCGGCCGCCGGCCCGACGAGCACGTCGACGAGTTCGTCGACGCCCGCCTGCGTGAGCGAGTCCGTCGCGACGCGGGCGTGCTCGGGGTCGATCTCGAGGGTCGTGAGGCGGCCGTCGGACGGCAGGGCCCGGGCGAGCCAGAGCGTGCTGTAGCCCCCGAGCGTGCCGATCTCGAGGATCCGTCGCGCACCGACCGATTGTGCCAGCAGGTGCAGGAGCTTGCCCTGGTTCGCGGCGACGGCGATGTCCGGGAGACCACCCGCAGCAGCGGCGTGCCGGGTGTCGACCAGGGCGACGTCCTCGGGCACCAGCACCGAGAAGTACTCGTCGACGTGGGTCCAACGCTCGGCGGCGGCGTCCACCGCGGCTGGGAAGGCCGCGGCCGTCGTCGAGAGTGCGGCAGGCGTGCCCAGGCCCTCGGTGGCGGCGATGTCGACGAGCCAGAGCGTCCGCTCCGTGCCGATCGCACCCGCGGCCGGAGTCGTGGTCACGGGGGCGCCGCGGAGGGCGGAGGCGACCGCCTGGGCCTTCTCCGTGCCGGACGCGACCACCCAGACCTCCCGGGCGCCGCGGATCGCGTCGTAGGTCAGCGAGACCCGCTCCGGCGGCGGTTTGGGGGATCCGTGCACTCCGACCGTCGGCTGCCCCGTCACGGCGAGCGCGTCGTGCTCGGGGAACAGTGAGGCGATGTGCCCGTCAGGCCCCATGCCCAGCACCAGCACGTCGAAGGCGGGTGAGCCGGCCTCGGTCAGCGCGGCTGCATAGGCGTCAGCAGACGCCTCCGGCGTGGTCACGTCGTCCGACCTCGCGGGCATCGGGTGCACGTTCTCGGCCGGCAGTGCGTCACCGAGCGCGTCGATGAGGGCGTTGCGGGCCTGCGTCTCGTTGCGGTCCGGGTCGCCGTCGGGCAGGAAGCGCTCGTCGCCCCACCACAGGTGCACGCCCGACCAGTCGACGGCGTCCCGCACCGGGCTCGCCGCGACCGCCTCGAGAGTCGCGATGCCGACCGTGCCACCGGTGAGGACGACGTGGACGGGGGAGCGGTGCGACTGGATGTCGACCAGGTGCGTGAGCAGGCGAGCCGCCACCGACTCGGCGAGCACACGGGCGTCGGGGTGGACGAGGACGTCGCGGCTCATGCGTCGATCCTCGGGAGGCCCTTCTGCAGGACCTCGCCGTAGACCTCGTCCGCGTCGAGCCGCCGCAGCTCCTCCGCCAGGCACTCGCGCAGCTGCCGGATCGGGAGGGCGATCCGGTGCTCCGGCTGGTCGGGCTGACGCAGCGCGGCGGTCTTGCCGTCCGGCCGGTCGAGCACGATGTCACCGGACGACCGCTCCAGCCGCACCTGGGTGATGGCCAGCGCGTCGGGGACGCGCTCGATCTCGACCGGGCACTTCAGGGCGTAAGCGAGCCACGCGGCCATCAGGTCGACGGACGGGTGCGTGCTCTCGCCGACGACGACGGCCTTGTGTACCTGTTCGTACGGCGGCTGGTCGAGCGTCGCGGCGATGAGCCCGCGCCACAGGGTCGCGCGCGTCCACGCCAGGTCGGTGTCACCGTCGGTGTGCGACGCCGCCAGCGTGCGGAGCGCCGTGTTCGGGTGCGCGCACTGCGTCGAGTCGGTGATCCGCCGGGTCGCCATGCGGCCGAGGGGGTGCTCGGCCGGATTCTCGGGGATCTCGTACGGCCACCACGTGACGATGGGCGCGTCCGGGAGCAGCAGGGGGATCACGAGCGTGTCCAGGTGCCGCTCCAGCTGCCCGGACGGGCGCAGCACCAGCACCTCGCTCGCACCCGCGTCACCCCCGAGCCGGATCTGGGCGTCGAGGTTCGACGCGCGGTCCTTGGTGTCGTTCGCGATGACGATGACGCGGCACGGGTGCTCGCGGCTGGCGTCGTTCGCGGCGTCGATGGCCTCGTCCGGGTCCCGGTCACCTACGGAGATGACGAGCGTGAGGACGCGCCCCAGGGCGATCGCTCCGCCCTCGTCGCGCTCCTTGAGCAGACGCCTGTTGATGGCCCGCGTGGTCGTGCCGGGCATCTCGATGATCATGGTCGCCTCCAGGCTCGCCCGTCGCGCGCCATCATCTGGTCCGCCGACTCCGGGCCCCAGGTGCCGGAGCGGTACTCCTCGGGTTTGCCCTTGCTCGCCCAGTACTCGGTGATGGGGTCGAGCACCTTCCAGGACAGCTCGACCTCTTCGTGCCGGGGGAACAGCGGCGGGTCACCCAGCAGCACGTCGAGGATGAGACGCTCGTACGCCTCGGGCGACGACTCGGTGAACGCGTGGCCGTAGCCGAAGTCCATCGTGACGTCCCGGACCTCCATCGCGGTGCCCGGCACCTTGGCACCGAACCGCAGCGTCACGCCCTCGTCGGGCTGGACGCGGATGACCAGGGCGTTCTTGCCCAGCTCCTCGGTGGCGGTCGACTCGAAGGGCAGGTGCGGCGCACGCTTGAAGACGACGGCGATCTCCGTGACGCGACGACCCAGACGCTTGCCCGTGCGCAGGTAGAACGGCACCCCCGCCCAGCGGCGGTTGTCGATGTCGACGCGGATCGCGGCGAACGTCTCGGTGGTCGACTCCGGGTTGAAGCCCTCCTCCTCGAGGTAGCCGACGACCTTCTCGCCACCCTGCCACCCGGCCGCGTACTGGCCGCGGGCGGTGTGCTTGCCGATCTCCCGAGGAAGTCGGACCGCCGACAGGACCTTGACCTTCTCGGCCGTCAGGCTCGACGCCTCGAACGACGCCGGCTCCTCCATCGCCGTGAGGGCGAGGAGCTGGAGCAGGTGGTTCTGGATCACGTCGCGGGCGGCGCCGATGCCGTCGTAGTACCCCGCGCGGCCACCGATGCCGATGTCCTCGGCCATCGTGATCTGGACGTGGTCGACATAGTGGGCGTTCCAGATGGGCTCGTAGAGCTGGTTGGCGAAGCGCAGTGCCAGGAGGTTCTGGACCGTCTCCTTGCCCAGGTAGTGGTCGATCCGGAAGATGTCGTCCGGGCGGAACACGCTCGAGACGATCTCGTTGAGCTCACGCGCGCTCGCCAGGTCGTGCCCGAAGGGCTTCTCGATGACGACCCGGCGCCAGGTGCCGTCCTGAGGCTGCGACAGCCCCGACCGGGCGAGCTGCTTGCAGACGACGGGGAACGCGCTCGGCGGCACCGAGAGGTAGAACGCGTGGTTGCCGCCGGTCCCGCGCGAGGCGTCGAGCTCCTCGACGGTGTCCCGGAGCCGGTCGAAGGCGTCGTCGTCGTCGAACGTGCCCTGCACGAACCGGATGCCCTCGGAGAGCTGGCGCCACGTCGCCTCGCGGAACGGCGTGCGGGCGTGCTCCTTGACCGAGTCGTGCACGATCTGCTCGAAGTCCTGCCGGGCCCAGTCGCGCCGGGCGAAGCCCGTGAGCGCGAACCCGGGTGGGAGCAGACCTCGGTTGGTGAGGTCGTAGACGGCGGGCATCAGCTTCTTGCGGGCCAGGTCGCCCGTGACGCCGAAGATGACCAGACCGCAGGGGCCCGCGATGCGGGGGAGGCGGCGGTCGCGGGGGTCGCGCAGGGGGTTGTTGCCGGCGGACACCTTGCTCGGGCTCACCTGGCGCCCCCGGACGCGTTCTGGTCGGCGACACCGGCCAGGCCGTCGGAAACGGTGCCGAGGAGGTCTCCCCAGCTCGCCGAGAACTTGTCCACGCCCTCGACCTCCAGCTGCTCGGTCACCTCGTCGATGTCGATGCCCAGGTCCCGCAGGCCGTCGATGACGGCCTGCGACTCCGGACGAGTTCCCGTCACCGTGTCGCTACCGTCGCCGCCGTGGTCCGCGACCGCGTTCAGCGTGGCTTCGGGCATGGTGTTGACGACACCCGCGACGACCAGCTCGTCGACGTACAGGGTGTCCGGGTACGCCTTGTCCTTCACACCCGTGGACGCCCACAGCGGTCGCTGCGGGTGCGCGCCAGCCCTGGCGAGCGCCTTCCAGCGCTCGTCGGCGACGGCGTCCTGGTTGAGCGCGTACGCCAGACGGGCGTTCGCGATCGCGGCCTTCCCGCGCAGGGCCGCGGCCTCGGGAGTACCGATCGCGTCGAGGCGGGGATCGATCGCCGCGTCGACCCTGGAGACGAAGAACGAGGCGACCGAGGCGATGGGCGCCAGGTCGTGCCCGTTGGCCTCGGCCTGCTCCAGGCCGCTCTGGAACGCGTCGATGACATCGCTGTACCGCTGGAGCGAGAAGATCAGCGTGACGTTGACGCTGATGCCCTCGGCGAGAACCGCGGTGATCGCCGGCAGCCCCTCGCGCGTGGCCGGGATCTTGATGAAGACGTTCGGCCGGTCGACCGTCGACCACAACGACTTCGCGGACGCGATCGTGCCGTCGGTGTCCCTGGCCAGCCGGGGATCGACCTCGATCGACACCCGGCCGTCCACGCCGTCGGTGGCGTCGTACACGGGCCGCAGCACGTCGGCGGCCTGCCGGACGTCGTCCGTCGTGATGCGGAAGACTGCCGCGTCCACGTCGGCTCCGTCCGCGGCGAGCTCACGCAGCTGCTCGTCGTAGGCGTCGCCCTTCGCCAGCGCGCTCGCGAAGATGGACGGGTTCGTGGTCACGCCGACGACGCCCTTCGCCTCGACGAGCTCCGCGAGGTTCCCCGTGCGCAGGCGTTCGCGCGAGAGGTCGTCGAGCCAGATCGCGACGCCGGCGTCAGCCAGCCGTGCCAGAGGGGTGCTGCTCGGTGCCATGTCGATCGATCCCCTTCTCCTGCGCGTCGGCCCCGGAGTGACCGGGGCCGACGCGCCCGTTCAGACTCAGATCTGCTGGTCGCCCGTCAGTCCCTCGTTGACAGGCAGGCCGGCGCTGCTCGACGGGCTCGCGCCACCGCGTGCCGCCGCGATCGACTCGTGCGCCGCCGCGACCACGGCCTCAGGCGTGAACCCGAACTCGCGGAAGAGCGTCTTGTCGTCCGCCGACGCGCCGTAGTGCTCGATCGAGACGGACCGGCCGGCGTCGCCGACGAGCTTGTGCCACGAAAGCGCGATGCCCGCCTCGACGGACACTCGCGCCTTGACCGACGACGGGAGCACCGACTGGCGGTAGTCCTCGTCCTGCTCGCCGAACCACTCGAGCGACGGCGCCGACACGACGCGCGTGGCCACCCCGGCGGCCTCGAGGGTCTCCCGAGCCGCAACCGCGAGCTGGACCTCGGACCCCGTGCCGATCAGGATCACGTCCGGCGTGCCGCTGCTCGCCTCGAGCAGCACGTAGGCGCCGCGCGCGACCCCCTCGGTGGTCGCGAACCCTTCCTCGCCGCGCGGGAACGTCGGGACGTTCTGCCGCGTGAGGATGAGGGCGACCGGGCCGTCGGTGTGCGCGAGGGTCGCGGCCCACGCCGCTGCCGTCTCGTTCGCGTCCGCGGGGCGGACGACCGTCAGACCGGGGATCGCGCGCACGGCCGCGAGGTGCTCGATGGGCTGGTGCGTCGGGCCGTCCTCGCCCAGGCCGATCGAGTCGTGGGTCCACACGTAGATCGCCGGCACCCCCATGAGCGACGCCAGCCGGACCGAGCCGCGCATGTAGTCGCTGAACGTGAAGAACGTCCCGCCGTAGGGCCGGGTCAGACCGTGCAACCGGATGCCCGACAGGATCGCGCCCATCGCGTGCTCGCGGATGCCGAAGTGCAGCGTGCGGCCGAACTCGTCACCGGCGAACTCGTGCGTCGAGCGCTTGGCCGGGATGAAGGACGGCTCGCCCTTCATGGTGGTGTTGTTCGAGCCGGCCAGGTCGGCCGAGCCGCCCCACAGCTCGGGCAGCACCGGTGCCAGCGCGCTGAGGACCTCCCCGGACGCCGCACGGGTGGCCAGCGCCTTGCCCGCCGGGAACACGGGGAGCGCGTCCGTCCAGCCGTCCGGCAGGTCGCCCCCGACCAGGCGGTCGAGCAGTGCGGCGTTCTCCGGGTTGGCGGTACGCCACGCATCGAACGAGCTCTGCCACTGCGCCTTCACCGGCGCCGTGCGCTCGGAGAGCCCACGCGTGTGCGCGATGACCTCGGGGTCGACCTCGAACGTCTTCTCGGGGTCGAAGCCCAGCAGCTCCTTGAGGCCGCGGATCGCCTCGCCGCCGAGCTTGGAACCGTGGGACGAGTGGTCGTTGGTCTTGGTCGGCGTCGGCCACGCGATGAGCGTGCGCAGGCCGATGAACGACGGGCGGTCGGTGACGGCCTTGGCGGCCTCGATCGCTGCGTGGAGTGCGTCGACGTCCTCGCGGTAGCCGTCCTGGCCACCGGTCCAGTCGACGAACTGCACGTGCCAGCCGTAGGCCTCGTAGCGCGCGACGACGTCCTCGGTGAACGCGATCTCGGTGTCGCCCTCGATCGAGATGTGGTTGTCGTCCCACAGCACGATGAGGTTGCCCAGCTCCTGGGTGCCCGCGATCGACGAGGCCTCGCTGGTCACGCCCTCCTGCAGGTCGCCGTCGGAGGCGATGACGTAGACGAAGTGGTCGAACGGGCTGGCGCCGGGCGCGGCCTCGGGGTCGAGCAGACCGCGCTCTCGCCGCGACGCCATCGCAAAGCCGACCGCCGACGCGAGACCCTGGCCGAGCGGACCAGTCGTGATCTCGACGCCGGTGGTGTGCTTGTACTCCGGGTGACCAGGGGTCTTCGAGCCCCAGGTTCGCAGCGCCTCGAGGTCCTCGAGCTCGAGGCCGAATCCGGCGAGGTACAGCTGGATGTACTGGGTCAGGCTGGAGTGGCCCGCGGACAGGACGAACCGGTCCCGGCCCAGCCAGTGCGGGTCCGCCGGGTCGTGCCGCAGCACGTTCTGGTAGAGCAGGTAGGCCGCGGGGGCGAGGCTGATCGCCGTCCCGGGGTGGCCGTTGCCCACCTTCTCGACCGCGTCGGCGGCCAGGACACGCACGGTGTCCACCGCCCGCAGGTCGAGGTCAGTCCAACCGACCGTCTCAGCCAGGGGAGCCTTCGCGTTCACCGAACCTCATTTCCACCCGGGCAGAGGGCCGGGTGTCGTGTCGGACGAGATCTTCGACGTGATTTCGAGATGAGACGACATCCGCGTCGGATGCCGGGCAGGTGGGACGTCACGCCGTCACGGCGGTCGTCGGACCGTGCGAACCGACCTTATAGCGCACCCGGGTACCGGTGCCGGGCGTGACCATCACGCGGCGGAGCGACCGATCTCACACGGACGCCTGGCGATCCGGCGCCCCCGTCGCGCCCTGGCGCAGGCGCAGGCCGTAGCATGTCTGCGCGACCCATCCCCGCCGGAACACGAACGGAATCGCAGCGCGTGCGCCTCAGCAGCCCCCTGTCAGTCGACGACGCCGGAGCGTCCTCCGCGTCGACCCCGGGTGCACCTGAGGCAACCGCCACCACCGCCGCCCCGAGCGGTCCGCTCGCTCGCCTGCGCCGCACGGTCGGGCCGTACGTCGCGCTGACCAAGCCGCGCGTGATCGAGCTCCTGCTGGTCACCACGCTCCCGACGATGATCCTGGCGCAGGGCGGCTTCCCCCCCTTCGGTCTGGTGGTCGCGACCCTCGTCGGTGGCGCGGCCGCGGCCGGCTCGGCCAACGTCCTGAACTGCTACCTCGACCGCGACATCGACAAGATCATGAACCGCACCAAACGGCGCCCGATCGTGACCGGCGAGGTCAGCCCCCGCGCGGCTCTCGTCTTCGGTCTCGCGCTCGGTGTCCTGTCGCTCGTGTGGCTCGCCGTCGTGGTGAACCCGGCGTCGGCGTGGCTGACCGCCGCCGCGATCCTCATCTACGTCGTCGGCTACACGATGATCCTCAAGCGCCGCACCCCGCAGAACATCGTCTGGGGTGGCGCAGCGGGGTGCATGCCGGTGCTCATCGGCTGGTCGGCGGTCACGGGCGGCCTCTCGTGGACCGCGGTCCTGCTGTTCGGTGTCATCTTCTTCTGGACGCCGCCGCACTACTGGCCGCTGTCGATGAAGTTCCGTGGCGACTACGCCGCCGCGGGCGTCCCGATGCTGCCCGTGGTGGCCAAGGACACCAAGGTCGCCCGCGAGATGATCGCGTACACGGTGGCGATGATCGCCTGCTCGCTGCTGCTGGTCCCCGTGCAGGGCATGACCTGGGTGTACGGCGTCGTCGCGCTGGCCCTGGGGCTCTGGTTCCTGTGGGCGTGCATCGGGCTGCTGCGCCGCGCCGAGCACCCCGAGGCCGGCAAGCTGCGCGCGATGAGCGTGTTCCACGCGTCGATCACGTACCTCACGCTGCTGTCCGTCGCGATCGCGGTGGACGTGTTCCTGCCGTTCTGAGCGGCGGACGCGTGAACCGGACCGCGCTCCATTCGGCGCTCGAGCTCTACCTCGCGCACCTCACGGTCGAGCGCGGGCTGTCCACGAACACGCTGCTGGCCTACCGCCGTGACCTGGCCCGGTACACGGCCTTTCTCGAGTCCCGCGGGTACGTCGCGCCCGACGACGTGGCCGAGCCGGACGTCGAGGACTTCCTCCTCGCTGTCCGCACCGGGTCCGACGGTCGCACCGCCTTGTCAGACTCGTCGACTGCCCGGATCGTCGTCGCGGTCCGCGGGTGGCACAAGTTCCTGCTGCTGGACGGCGTGACCGGCGTCGACCCCGCGCGCGCCGTGAAGCCTCCGGCCCAGCCGAAGCGGCTGCCGAAGGCGATCTCCGTGGGGGACGTCGAGAAGCTGCTCGACGCGGCAGGCCTCGGTGACGGTCCGGTGCCGCTGCGCGACAGGGCGCTCCTCGAGCTCGTCTACGGGACGGGTGCGCGCATCTCCGAGGCGGTGGGACTCGACGTCGACGACGTGGACCGCACCCCGGGACGTGCGGCCGTCCGGCTGTTCGGCAAGGGGAGCAAGGAGCGCATCGTCCCCTTGGGATCGTTCGCGCTCGACGCCGTGGAGGCGTACCTCGCCCGCGCGCGGCCCGCGCTGGCGGTCGGGAGCACGGGCGGGTCGCCCGGGATGTTCCTCAACACGCGTGGCGCGAGGCTCAGCCGGCAGAGCGCGTGGGCGGTCCTGCAGGTGGCCGCGGAGCGTGCCGGGCTGGCGGGCGGGGAGCACATCTCCCCGCACACGCTGCGGCACTCGTTCGCCACGCACCTGCTCGCCGGCGGCGCCGACGTTCGCGTGGTCCAGGAGCTGCTGGGGCATGCGTCGGTGACCACGACGCAGATCTACACGACCGTCACCCCGGACACCCTTCGCGAGGTCTTCGCGGCGTCACACCCGCGCGCTCGATGAGCATCGGGCCGGCATCGGACTGTCGCGGGGCCATCCGGCGCGCCGCTCCGGTAGGTTGTCCCGCGTGGTGAGCCAGCAGACGACCGACCCGCAGCTCGATGCCGTCGGGCGGCCCATGCCCGTGTTCCCCGAGCCCCCACCGCTCGCGTCGCACGGTCCGGCGCGCGTGATCGCGCTGTGCAACCAGAAGGGTGGCGTCGGCAAGACGACGACCACCATCAACCTGGCCGCCGCTCTCGCGGAGTACGGCCGCAAGGTGCTCATCGTCGACTTCGACCCGCAGGGTGCCGCGTCCGTGGGTCTGGGCATCAGCCCGCACGAGCTGGACCGGACCGTCTACAACCTGCTCATGGAGCGGGACGCCGACATCCACGCGCTCATCCAGCACACGGCGACGCCGGGCCTCGACCTGCTGCCCGCCAACATCGACCTGTCCGCCGCCGAGGTGCAGCTGGTCGGCGAGGTCGCCCGCGAGTCGGTGCTGGCCCGCACGCTGCGTCCGGTCCTCGACGACTACGACGTCGTGATGATCGACTGCCAGCCGTCTCTCGGCCTGCTCACGGTCAACGCGCTGACTGCCGCGCACGGCGTGCTCATCCCGCTGGAGTGCGAGTTCTTCGCCCTGCGCGGAGTCGCGCTGCTCGTGGAGACCATCGAGAAGGTCCGCGACAGGCTGAACCCGCGCCTGGAGGTCGACGGCATCCTCGCCACGATGTACGACCCGCGCACGCTGCACGCGCGTGAGGTCGTCGCACGCGTCAACGAGGCGTTCGGCGACACGCTGCTGCACACCGTCATCAGCCGGACCGTCAAGTTCCCCGACGCCACCGTGGCCGCGGAGCCGATCACCACCTACGCCCCGACGCACTCGGGTGCGGCGGCCTACCGTCAGCTGGCACGTGAGCTCGTCGCCCGTGGCGACGCCGCCTGACGAGCGCGCGGTCCCGCCCGAGCAGTCGGTGAAGGAGCCGACGGGTGCGAGCGCGCCTGCGCCGTCCCCCATGGGCACGAGTGCGTTCGAGGTCCATCTCACCAACTTCAGCGGTCCGTTCGACCTCCTGCTCGGGCTGATCGCCAAGCACAAGCTCGACATCACGGAGGTCGCGCTGGCGCAGGTCACCGACGAGTTCATCGCCCACATCCGTGGCGCCGAGAAGCAGTGGGACCTGGGGCAGGCCAGCGAGTTCCTCGTCATCGCTGCCACCCTGCTCGACCTCAAGGCGGCGCGACTGCTGCCGTCGGCCGACGTCGAGGACGCCGAAGACCTGGAGCTGCTCGAGGCCCGTGACCTGCTCTTCGCGCGACTGCTTCAGTACCGCGCCTACAAGCTGGTCGCCGCAGACCTGGCGGAGCGGTTCGCCACCGAGGGCCGGCGCTTCCCGCGCCTGGTCATCCTGGAGCCCCACCTGGCCGCGCTGCTGCCGGAGCTTGTGTGGCAGATCGGTCCCGAGCAGCTGGCGGCGCTGGCCGCGAAGGCCGAGCAGCCGAAGGCAGCACCTCCCGGTGTCGACATCAGCCACCTGCACGCCCCGGCCGTCAGCGTCCGGGAGCAGGCCGCCGTCCTGGTGGACCGCCTGCGGCACGGCGGAGCGATGTCGTTCCGCGCGCTCACGGCCGACGCCGGCGCGACGGTCGTCGTGGTCGCCAGATTCCTCGCGCTTCTGGAGCTGTTCCGGGAGGGCGCGGTCGCGTTCGACCAGGTCACGCCGCTGGGCGAGCTGACCGTGCGCTGGACGGGATCCGAGGAGGGCGAGATCGAGGTCTCCGACGACTTCGACACGCTGGACACCGCACTCGACGCAGAGCTGGCCCGCGACGGGTCAGCCGAGGAGGACGCATGACCGAGCAGGCAGCAGACGACGCGGCCGTCGAGGAGCCGACGGACGAGCAGGCCGCGGCCGACGAGCTCGCCTTCGACGTCGACGACCTGCCCGGCGGGGCCCTGGCCGCGCTCGAGGCGGTGCTCATGGTGGCCGACGAGCCCATCGCCGCCGTCCGGCTCGCGACCGTCCTGGCGCTGCCGACCGCCCGGGTCGAGGCCCTCCTCGACGAGCTCGCCGCCGAGTACCGCGGTGAGAACGGTGGTCGCCCGAGAGGCTTCGAGGTGCGACGGGTCGGTGACGGCTGGCGGGTCTACTCCGCCCCGGTCTACGCGGACGTCGTCGGGCGCTTCGTCCTCGAGGGGCAGACCGCCCGCCTGACGCAGGCGGCGCTCGAGACGCTCGCCGTCATCGCCTACCGGCAGCCCGTGACGCGCGGACAGGTCTCGGCGGTCCGCGGGGTGAACGTCGACGGGGTCGTCCGCACGCTGACCACCCGCGGACTGGTCGCCGAGGTGGGGACGGATCCGTCCAGCGGTGCGGTGCTCTACCAGACCACGGGATACTTCTTGGAGCGGATGGGGCTGTCCAGCCTGGACGAGATGCCCCCGCTCGCGCCCTACCTGCCGGACATCGACGCCTTCGACGGGGTCGACCAGGCGATCGGAGACAACAGATGAGCCCGCAGGAACGACGGTCAGGGGGCGCCGGCCAGTCCGGTGGCCAGTCCGGCGGCAAGAGCGGTGCGCCTCGGGGCAGCAGCGGGTCCGGCGCCAGCCGGGGTGGCAGCGCGGGCGGGTACCGCGGGGGGTCCGGGTCCGGTTCGTCCGGTGGCTCGCGCGGTGGCAGCTCCGGCGGGTACCGCGGTGCGGGCGGCGGCGAGGGGTACCGGGGGAGCACCGGCGGCGGAGAGGGGTACCGCAGCAGCGGCGACAGCTACCGGGGAAGCAGCACCGGCGGCGGCCGTGGCAGCAGCGGCGACGCCAACCGCGGGGCCGGCTCCGGTGGTTCGCGCGCGAGCACCGGCGCGGGTTCCGGAGGGAGCTCGACCGGCGGAGCCTCGCGCGGTGCGGCCGGGGCGTCGCGGGGCGGCGCACCCCGCAGCGGTGCACCCAAGAGCGGTGGTGGGTACCCGCGCAGCGGCGCACCCAAGGCGGGCGGCGGGTACCCGCGCAGCGGTGGCTCAGGTCGTCCCCGCAGCAACGGCGCGTCGAGCCGGCCGACGAAGCCGAGCCGCACGCCCGAGGTGACGATCGACGTCCACGACCCCGACGGCGTGCGCCTGCAGAAGGTGCTCGCGGCCGCCGGGCTCGGGTCGCGGCGCTCGTGCGAGGACCTCATCTCGGCCGGGCGCGTGACGGTCGACGGCAACAAGGTGCTCGAGCTCGGCGTGCGGGTGGACCCGCTCACGGCGGTCATCCACGTGGACGGCATGCGCGTGCAGCTGGACTCGTCGATCATCACCATCGCGCTGAACAAGCCGAAGGGTGTCGTCTCGACGATGCACGACCCTGAAGGCCGGCCGTCGATCGGGCAGTTCGTGTCCGACCGCGAGGAACGGCTGTTCCACGTCGGTCGCCTGGATGCCGAGACCGAGGGCCTGATCCTGCTGACCAACGACGGAGACCTGGCCAACCGCCTGTCGCACCCGTCGCACGGTGTCACCAAGGTCTACCTCGTCCAGCTCGAGGGGCGTGTGACGCCGTCGCTGGGCCAGCGTCTGATCAAGGGCGTGGAGCTCGAGGACGGGTTGGCCAAGGTCGACAAGTTCCAGATCGTGCAGACGACCCCGCAGGCGAGCCTGGTGGAGATCGAGCTGCACGAGGGTCGCAACCGCATCGTGCGACGGATCTTCGAGGAGGTCGGCTACCCGGTCACGCAGCTGGTCCGCACGCAGATCGGCCCGATCCGTCTGGGCGACCTCAAGCCGGGCCGCACCCGCGTGCTGTCGAAGACCGAGGTGGGCTCCCTGATGACACGGGTGGGCATGTGACGGTCGCGACGCGAGGGCCGGTGCGCATCGTCGGTACCGGTCTGCTCGGCACGTCGGTGGGTCTCGCGCTGACAACCCACGGCGTCGACGTCGTCCTGCACGACCCGTCCCGCACCGCCCTCGCGCTGGCGCGGGACGTCGGTGCGGGACGGCCCGCCGGTCCCGACGACTCCGCGCCGGCCCTGATCGTCGTCGCAGCCCCGCCCGACGTGACCGCCGACGTGGTGCGAGCGGAGCTGGAGGCGTACCCGGATGCCGTCGTGACCGACGTGGCGAGCGTCAAGGGGTACGTGCTGGCCGAGCTCAAGGCCGCGGGCGCCGACCTCACGCGGTACGTCGGCTCCCACCCCATGGCCGGCCGCGAACGGTCCGGCCCGGCCGCGGCCGTCCCCGACCTGTTCCTCGGTCGCCCCTGGGTGATCACCGACTCGGGTGCGTCCGACCCGGACGCCGTGCTCGCCGTCCGCTCGCTCGCCGTCGACCTCGGCGCCGTTCCCGTGACGATGGACGCGGACGCGCACGACGCCGCGGTCGCCGCCGTCTCGCACGTGCCCCAGGTGGCCGCCAGCCTCGTCGCCGCCCGGCTGCGCGGAGCCGACGACGCAGCGCTCGTGCTCGCCGGCCAGGGTCTGCGGGACGTCACGCGGCTGGCGGCCTCCGACCCCGCGCTGTGGACCTCGATCCTCGCGGCGAACGCCGCCGCCGTGGGCGACGTGCTGCGGGACCTGCGCGCCGACCTCGACACCGTCATTGACGCGCTCGGCCACGCGGCGGCCGCCGACGGGCCGGAGACGGTCGAGCTCGGCGCCCTGGCGACGCTCGCGCAGGCGATCGCAGACGGGAACGCCGGCGTCGCGCGCATCCCCGGCAAGCACGGTGGCGCGCAGCGGGTGTACGGCGTCGTCACGGTCCTCGTCCCGGACGCGCCGGGGGAGCTCGCGCGGCTGCTGACCGAGGTGGGCGAGGCGGGGGTCAACCTCGAGGACCTGCACCTCGAGCACGCCGCCGGCCGGCCGGTCGGCATGGCGGAGATCTCGGTGCTGCCCGGCCGGGTGGAGCACCTCGAGGCGGAACTCACGGCCCGCGGATGGAGGCTGGTGAGTTGAGCAGGGCGATTGTCGTCGCGATCGACGGTCCTTCGGGGTCCGGCAAGTCGAGCGTGTCGCGGGGTGTCGCGAGCGCGCTGGGGCTGGCGTTCCTCGACACCGGTGCGATGTACCGAGCGGCCACGTGGTGGTGCCTGCACCGCGGGGTGCCGCTGACCGATGTCGACGCGGTCGCCGGACTGGTGCGCACGCTGCCGCTGGTGATGGGTGTGGACCCGCTGCACCCGACGGTGCACGTCGACGGGATCGACATCGGCGAGGCGATCCGGACCACGGAGATCTCGGCAGCCGTCAGTGCGGTCGCGACCAACCTCGAGGTACGCGCCGAGCTCGGGAGGCTCCAGCGAGCGGAGATCGAGTCGGCGCGCGTCAAAGGGCGGGGCATCGTCGCCGAGGGACGCGACATCACGACGGTCGTCGCGCCCGACGCGGACGTCCGCGTGCTGCTGACCGCGAGCGAGGAGGCCAGGCTCGCCCGGCGGGCGCGTGACGTGCACGGCACGGACGACGCCGCCGCGGTCGAGGCGACGCGCGACCAGGTGCTGCGTCGCGACGCGGACGACTCGACCGTCGTGCAGTTCCACGTCGCCGCCGACGGGGTGGCCACCGTGGACTCCTCGCACCTGGACCTCGACCAGACCGTGCAGGCCGTGCTCGACGTCGTCGAGTCGGTCGTCGGCCCGCGCGCGTGAGCACGTCCGTCGGGCCGTCGTCGAGCGGTCCGCGCTGGGCACGGTGGATCGGCCGGTTCCTCGCGCGGATCGTCTGGAACACCGACGTCGTCGCCGGCCACCTGGTGCCGACCGACGGACCGGTCCTGTTCGCCGCGAACCACACGGGCATCATCGACGGCCCGATCCTGCTGGGTGTCTCGCCGCGGCCGTCGCACATGCTGGTCAAGTCGGAGATGTTCTGGGGTCCCGTCGGCACGGTGCTGCGCGCGGCCGGCCAGATCCCCGTCGAGCACGACGGTGGACGCTCCGCGCTGAACAGCGCGCTGGTCGTGCTCAAGCGCGGTGGCGTCGTCGGAGTCTTTCCCGAGGGGAACCGCGGCAAGGGCGACGCCGCGAGCGCGCGCGCCGGGATCGCGTGGCTCGCGCTGAACGGCCATGCACCCGTGGTCCCGGTCGCGGTGCTCGGCACGCGGCGGACGGGCGAGTCGGTCGGTCACGTGCCCGGTCTGCGGCGCCGGCTCGCGATCGAGTTCGGTGAGCCGCTGATCCTCGAACGCCGGGCCGGCGTGTCCGGCCGGGCCGCCCTCGAAGCGGCGAACGAGTCGATCCGGGTGGCGCTCGCCGAGCTGGTCGACCGGGCCACCGCCCGCACCGGGCTGGTCCTGCCCACCGACGACCCGAACAGGGAACGCGCGCTCTGATGGACTGGGCGTGGGACCCGAGCCTCTACGAGGGCAGCGCCCGGCACTACGCCGTGGGCCGGATGGCCTACCCGACAGCACTCGCCGACGCCCTGCGCGATGCGCTCGGCCTTGACGGCACCGGCCGTCTGCTCGACGTCGGCTGCGGACCGGGTTCGCTGACGCTGCTGCTCGCACCGCTGGTCGCGTCGGCCGTGGGGATCGATGCCGACGACGGCATGGTCGCCGAGGCTCGTCGTTCGGGTGCGGTCGGGATCGAGTGGCGACAGATGCGCGCCGAGGAGCTGCCGGCCGACCTGGGGACGTTCCGGCTGGTGAGCTTCGCACAGTCCTTCCACTGGATGGATCAGCCGCAGGTCGCCCGGGCGGTCCGCCCGATGATCGAGCCCGGTGGCGCCTGGGTGCACGTCTTCGCGACGACGCACCGCGGGGCCGCGGGCGACGACGCGCTCCCGCACCCCCGCCCACCGTGGGACCAGATCGAGGAGCTCGTCGCCACCTACCTCGGGCCGGTCCGCCGGGCAGGCCAGGGTTCTCTGCCGTCGGGCACGCGCGGCGGCGAGGAGGACGTCATGCGCGAGGTCGGCTACCGCGGGCCGGAGCGGCTCGACGTCGTGCGCGGAGACGTGGTGGAGCGCTCGACGGAGGAGGTCGTGTCCGCCGTCTTCTCGCTGTCGAGCTCGGCGCCGCACCTGTTCGGACCTCGGCTGCCGGAGTTCGACGACGACCTACGCCGGCTGCTGCGAGCGGCGTCCCCGACAGGCACGTTCGCGGAGCGGGCGCGCGACATCGGCGTCGTCATCTGGCGTCCGTGACGGGACTCTCGCGCCGGTAGTCGTCCCGGGGTCGGTGCACAGGGGACAATGGGCGCATGACTGAGCCCGATCCGACCTTTGCGCTGCCCGACGAGGCCTCCGACGCCGACCGTGAGCGGGCTCTGCGCGCAGGGCTCACCGACTACGAGCTCGAGGACGAGGACCTTGCCCTCCTGCACGCGGGGGACGTCGGCGAGATCGGCGAGGAGCCGGTCGTCGTCTTCCCGGTGCTCGCGGTCGTCGGCCGTCCGAACGTCGGCAAGTCGACGCTCGTCAACCGCATCCTCGGCCGCCGCGAGGCCGTCGTCGAGGACAAGCCCGGGGTCACGCGCGACCGCGTGAGCTACCCCGCCGACTGGTCCGGCAAGCGGTTCACGCTTGTCGACACGGGCGGCTGGGAGGTCGACGTCGCCGGCATCGAGGCACGCGTGGCGCAGCAGGCCGAGGTCGCGATCTCGCTTGCCGACGCGGTGATCTTCGTCGTCGACGCGACCGTCGGCGTCACCGAGACCGACACCCAGGTGGTCCGCCTGCTCCGCAAGGCGGGCAAGCCTGTCGTGCTGTGCGCCAACAAGGTCGACGGACCCGCCGGTGAGGCCGACGCGGCCAACCTCTGGTCCCTCGGCCTGGGCGAACCGTTCCCCGTCTCGGCCCTCCACGGCCGCGGCACCGGTGACCTGCTCGACGCCGCGATCGAGGCGCTGCCCGAGGTCTCCGCCCACGGCACCCCGATCCCCGACGGTCCGCGTCGCGTCGCACTGGTCGGCCGCCCGAACGTCGGCAAGTCCTCACTGCTGAACAAGGTGCTCGGAGCGGAGCGTGTCGTCGTCGACTCCGTCGCCGGCACCACGCGCGACCCCGTCGACGAGCTCGTCGCGCTCAAGGGCAAGCCGTGGGTGTTCGTCGACACCGCCGGCATCCGCCGCCGCGTGCACCAGACGTCCGGCGCCGACTTCTACGCCTCGCTGCGCACGCAGGCCGCGATCGAGAAGGCCGAGGTGGCCGTCGTCCTGGTGGACGCGTCGGTGAAGCTGACCGAGCAGGACACGCGCGTGATCACCCAGGTCATCGAGGCGGGCCGCGCCCTGGTCATCGCGTACAACAAGTGGGACCTCATGGACGAGGACCGCCGCCCGTTCCTCGAGCGCGAGATCGAGCAGGACCTCGTGCAGGTGCAGTGGGCGCCCCGCGTCAACATCTCCGCGAAGACCGGCTGGCACACCGACCGCATGGTCCCCGCGCTCGAGCGCGCGTTGGAGTCCTGGGACACCCGCATCTCCACGGGGCGCCTCAACGCGTTCCTCGGGGAGCTCGTCGCGGCCCACCCGCACCCGCTGCGCGGCGGCAAGCAGCCCCGCATCCTCTTCGCGACGCAGGCGTCCACGCGCCCGCCCCGCTTCGTCATCTTCGCGACCGGCTTCCTCGACCCCGGCTACCGCCGCTACATCGAGCGTCGCCTGCGCGAGACGTTCGGGTTCGAGGGCACCCCCATCTCGATCTCGGTGCGGGTGCGGGAGAAGCGCAAGCGGTGACGCCCGAGGGGTCCGTGCACCGCCGACGGCCGCTCCTGCGGCTCGGCCTGCCACGCGACCCCGCGTCGAGCAGCCACATCACCGGCTTCCTGGTGACCACGCTCGCCACCGTCATCCTGACGCGCCTGCTGCTGGGACTGACCGGGTTCCCGCAGCTGGGCGGCGGGGGAGTGCACATCTCCCACGTCCTGTGGGGCGGGCTGCTGATGGCGCTGGCGTTCATCGGGCTGATGACGTTCATCGGTCCCGTCGCCCGCCGTGTCTCGGTGATCGTCTCCGGCGTTGGCTTCGGGCTCTTCATCGACGAGATCGGCAAGTTCGTCACCTCCGACTACGACTACTTCTGGGAACCGACGGCCGCCCTGATCTACCTCGTGGTCATCAGCCTGGGCTTGTTCGCGGACACCCTTCAACGACGCCACCCGCGCGACCCCTCCGAGTACCTCGCCGCAGCCGCCGACCAAGCCGTCTCCGGCCTGGCAGGCGGCTTCAGCACCCGTGAACGCACCCGCGCACGCTGGTACCTGTCCCGCGCTGGCGACGTCCCGGGTGCCGACGAGGTGCGCGCGCTGCTCGACACCGTGGAGCACGACGCCGACGAGCTCCCCGACCCGATCGGTGCGACGTCCCGGTCGGTCGTCGCAGCATCCCGGTGGCTCGTCCGTGCCCGGTGGGTCCCGTGGGTCACCGTCGCCGTCCTGGTCGCGACGTCCGTCGTGACGCTCGCCCGTGGCATCTACGGGTGGAGGGCCTCCGCTGACCAGCCCGTGTGGCTCGTGGCCGGCATCCTGCTCAGCGGGCTCGCGTCCACCGCGTTCGCCGTGGTCGGCCTCGTCCGGGTCCGCCGCGACCGCGAGGCCGGCTACCGCTGGTTCCGCCGCGCCGCCCTCGTCGCACTCCTGATCACCCAGATCTTCCTGTTCCGGCTCTCACCCTGGGACGCGACCGTCGGGCTGCTGGTCGACCTGGTGATCCTCGGGGTCGTCGCCGCCGAGCTCGACGTGATCGCCAATGACAGGACCACCTCGCCCGTGGGGTAGAGTTTCCGAGGCTTCTGCGGAAGCCATCGGGCTGTGGCGCAGCTTGGTAGCGCACTTGACTGGGGGTCAAGGGGTCGCAGGTTCAAATCCTGTCAGCCCGACAGTGAAAGCGCAGGTCAGGGGCTTCTGGGGGTCATCCTAGCAAGCCCCTGACCTTCTCTTTTTGGCCCGGCGGGAAGCATCTCGGGAAACATCTCGCCGCGTACAGGGGCGGACGGAGCAGTCCGTGGGCGGCCCAAGGCGTACGTCCTCCATCCGGAAACGCTGAGTGGCGGCCCTCCACCACGAGCGGGATTCGTGTCCACGCTCCCGGCGCCGGTACTGATGCTCGACGGCATGATCGCGGCGTCTCTTGCCGTCGTCCCAGCCCGTGATGGTCACTTCGTCGGGGACCCGCCAGCCGCGTTCGCTAGCCGCGGACCGGCGCCCGCTGCGAGGCGGCTGTTGACGCAGACCACCGTGGTGACGTCGTTGCTCGACCGTACGGAGAAGCGGCGGGCGCGCCCCAGTCGGGGCAACTACTCGGGGACGCCGAGGATGCAGGACGCCACGCGCTGGGCGAGGGGCTCGACAATTCGCAGGCGGCGCAAGGCGCGCTCGACCGTACCGAGATCGACGGGTCGTTCAAGGAGCAGCGGGTCGATGTCGGAGAGGCGGCTGTACGGGTGGTGATGACGTAGCGCGCGGGTTTCGAGCACGTAGGGGTGCATCAACTCCAGCCAGATCTCGGCGAGCTGGTGCAGGTCTACGTCTCTTCGGTCGGACTCGTCCCTGGCGAGGGCGGCAAGAGCTTCCCACCGTTCGGCGTCGTCGAATCGTGCTTCGACTCGGGCGTGCTGTGCGCACGCGCGACCAGTGCGCCGCATCTGGTCGAGGGCCCGCTGGTGGCGGCGCGGCAGCATCGCGAGCTCGGCCGCTTGCGCCCGGTGCAGGAATCTCTCCAGCCACCGTTCGCATCGGTCGTCGAACGGCGCACCTGGTGGGTCGCCGGCGAGCTGCTCCCGGAGCCGTGTCGTCACGTCGTTGAGGCCCACAACCGGCTCGGGACGCTCGTCCTCCAGAAGCAGCCACCTGGGCGCGCCTGTCGCCGAGCCTCGCACGGCGAAGAACGCCCACGGCGTGCTGGGCGGGCAGGACTCAGGAGTTCGGCAGCCACGCGCACATCGTCCATCCTGGGCCAGTTCCGAGCCTGCACTAAACCCGGAGCAGGAAGCTTCCTCAGGCGAGCTCGACTCTCGGGGTAGTTCGGGTGGCCCGCAGAGCCTGCCGGCAGGGGGTACCGGACGCCGCGCGCACGAGCCTCGGCCCCGTCAGCTGTCAGCCGGTTGGCTCCACGAGAGCGGCGACCTATCCCCGTGAGCGCGAGATCGAGGGTCCAGGAGGTGGTCGCGCACCAGGAGTCGCTGGTGGATCAACTCACACACCCCGGCGATCAGGTGGTCCCCGGCGACGCTGGGTGGTTTGCGGCTGGTCCCGGCGGGGCGTGTGGATCAGAAGCCTGATGCTCGACTGATCTTCGTGGTGTCGGTGCAGCGCAGCAGCTCGGTGCGCCCGACCTCCTCGTCGGCCCGGCCGTTCCTGGTCACGAGGAACGCGACGCCGATGGCGAGACCCAGGGCGATCGTCATCCAGGTCCTGGTCCACACCGCTCCGCCGAGCGTGCTCGCCGCGGGGGACAGGCCGGTGATCAGGGCCGAGGTCCTCTCGTTCGACGACCTTGTGGCTGCCGGCTCCGTCGCCGCTGCCCGTGCTGCCGGCAAGGCTCGGATCGAGGGCAAGGACTACGTGATGGCCGACGGAGACGTGGTGGAGTTCCGCTTCCAGGCAACATCTGGCCAAAAGTAGGCCATGGCGCGGCGGCTGATGTTCGTCCAGCGGGAGCCGGGCTTCGATGTCGACCGAGCGGACGGGCAGCGTGCCCGTGGGCCGGTGGCGCTCCCGCCGTCACTCCTTCATTCCGGCGGAGGCGATGCCTTCGACGATGAACCGTTGCGTGAACGAGTAGATGATCAGGACGGGCACGGCCGAGATCATCGCGCCGGCCATCAGGAGGTCGTACCGGACGCTGTTCGCGCTCTGCAGGGTGGACAGACCCGCGGGCAGCGTCTGCATCTCCGGGCTGAACAGGGTGTAGATAGGCCACAGGAAGTCGTTCCAGTTTGTCAGGAACGTCAGCAGCAGCAGGGTGGCGATCGCAGGCCGGGCCAGCGGCAGGAGGATCCTGCGGAACGTCTGCCACCGACTGGCCCCGTCCAGGAAGGCGGACTCCTCCAGCTCCTTGGGCAGGCCGACGAAGAACTGCCGCATGAAGAAGACGCCGAAAGCGCCAGCCGCCCCGGGGATGATGACGGCGAGCAGGGTGTCGAGCCAGCCGAGGTAGTTCAGGGTCAGGTAGTTGGGTACCAGCAGCACGACCGGAGGCAGGAACAGCGTCGCGATGATCAGCACGAGCAGCGCTCGCCGACCCTTGAAGGGGATGCGCGCGAGGGCGTACCCGGCCATGGTGGCCGTGGAGACCGCGAGGAGGGAGTTCGCCGTGGCGGCGACCATGCTGTTCACGAACCACCGCCCGACTGGCGTTGCGGGATCGTTCAGCACGCGCTCGTAGGCCTGCAGGGTGGGTTGCGCCGGGAACCACTGCGGGACCGTGGAGATCGCGTCCTCCGGGGTCTTGAACGACGTCGACGCCATGTAGATCAGGGGTGCGATGAAGATCAGCGTCAGAAGTCCGAGGAGCGTGTAGAACAACCACGGCCGGCGGCGACCTTCTCCCGGTCCTCCCTCGTCGTCCGGGATGGCCTCGATCTCTTCCGGGGTCATCGGTTCCCGGGTCAGCGCGCTCATGCCGTCGCCCTCGCCTTCGACTTCTTCTGGGTCCTCGCATCACTGTCGCGGTTGGTGAGCAGGAAGACGGAGCCGCTGATGATGATGATGAAGAACATGAAGATCACGGACATCGCCGACGCCATACCGGAGTCGAACTGCCGCAGACCGGTGTCGGAGATCTGCATGATCGCCGTCCGCGTCTCGTTGCCCGGGCCGCCCGCGGTCATCAGGTACGACTGCCCGAACATGTTCATCGAGCTGATGATCGTCGTGCTCACCACGAACACCAGCACGGGGCGGATGCCGGGCAGCGTGACGTTCCGGAACTTCTGCGACGGGCTCGCTCCGTCCATCGCGGCCGCCTCGTAGAGGCTGCGCGGCACTCCCTGCAGCGCGGCCAGGTAGATGGCGCAATTGAACCCCAGGGTCCACCACACCGTCACCCCCACGAGGGACACCCACGCCTCAGGCACGTCAGTGAGCCAAGGGACAGCCCTTCCCAGGTAGTAGTTGAGAAGTCCGACGTTGGTGTCCAGCAGGTACCGCCACAGCACGGCGATGACTGCCACGCCCAGCACGTACGGGGCGAAGTACACCGCTCGGAACAGGTTCCGTCCGGCGAACTTCCGGTTCAGCACCATCGCTATCGCCAGCGGGAGCACCAGCAGCAGCGGCACCGACAGGACGCCGAAGAGGATGGTGTTTCGCAGGGACTCCCAGAACACGGCCGACCACGGCGAGCTGCCGTCGAAGAGGCTCGTGTAGTTGTCCAGGCCGATGAACGGCTTGTTGGGCAGCGTGAAGTCGTAGCGGTGAAGACTGATCCACAGGCCCCACACGGCGGGGAAGATGACGAACAGCACGAACAGGATCAGGTACGGCGCACAGAAGAGCCACCCTTCACGCGTGTCCTTGCGCTCGGCCCTCGCCTGGTCCCACGTCCCTTCGTCGGCGGGCGCGGTGGGGGCCGCAGCACTGATGTCGGTGGTCGCCATCGCTCACCCCTGGTCCGTCGCGAACTTCTCGGCATTGCTGGCAAGGATGCTGTCCGCCCGGGCGGCCTGCTCATCGAGGGCGGCCTGAGGTGTCTTGCGTCCCAGGACCGCCTCGCTGACGGCGAGCTCGAGGGTCTGCTGGTTGACGTCACCGATGCCCGGGATCGACGGCATGTAGTGGAAGTTCTCCACCTCGGCCGCCAGTGCGGACTGCGGCATGCTCGTGAACTCTGGACCGTTCCGCGCCTCGTTGTACGCCGGGATCATCCCCGCGGCCGCCCATTCGCTCGAGTGCTCGACCATCCACTTGATGAATTCCTTGCTGGCTTGCTGCGAGTCGGGGTCGGGGCTGCGCTGGGACAGCATCACCAGCTGGTGCGAGTTCGCCCAGGCGGCCGGGCGGCCGAACACGGTCGGCAACGGGGCGAGCGACCAGTTCAGGGTGGGCGCCGTGGTCTTGAGGTCGTTGATCTGCCAGATGCCGTCCCAGGTCACGGAGTTCTGGGAGTTCTTGAACGCCAGGTACTGGGAGTCCTTCGCCACGTTCGTCGGGCTCACGCCCTGCGTCACCTGGTCGACCATCCAGGTGAGTGCTGCCACGCCCTCCGGGCTGTTGTACGTGGCCGTCAGCCCGTCCGCGGAGTAGGGCTCGCCTCCGTTCTGCCACAGCAGACTGAGGAACATCAGGTGCGCTGGCCACTGGTTCGGCATCCAGAACGGCTCCGGGACGCCGACCGTCTGCAGAGCCGTCAGCTGCGACCCGAAATCCTGTCCGGTCGTTGCCTGCGCTGTCACACCGGCGGCCGTCAGCTGATCGGTGTTGGCGTACGACGCGATCGTGTGGGAGTCCAGCGGGACCCCCCACACGTGACCGTCGAACTCCGTCGCCTCGACCAGCGTCTGCGGGAAGTCCTGAGCGGTGAAGCCCATCTGCTCGATCGCGTCCTCCATCGGGACGATCACGGACCGGGCTGCCTGCGTCGGCAGGTTGTCCAGCTGCATCGCGGCGACGTCGGGGCCCTGTCCCGCGTGGACCGCAGCGACGATCCGCTGGTAGAAGTCGGTCCAGCCGAGGGTGTTCGATTTCACCGTGATGTTCTCGTGCGTCGCGTTGAACTCGTCGACCATGGCCCGCATGTACGGGCCGTCGCCACCGGTGAACCCGTTCCAGTACTCGATCGTGACTGGCGGACCGGTGTAGCCGCCCTCCTCGAGCGGCGCGCCGGCGTCGATCGACAGCGTCGTCGGGGAGCACCCGGCGAGCCCGAGTAGCAGCGCGCCCGCCACGGCAACCCCGAAACTGTGCGCGCGCCGGCGAATCCGAGTGGCCATGAAGCCCTCCCCGTCGAGAGCGGACGTCAATCACGAACGTCCGGCACCGTTGCACTCCGTGAGGTCAGGCCTTGCACCCTCGCGGTGCGTCCTTGGGTCGGCGCACGTCGACAGGTCGAACGTAGCAAGAGTTGATTCGCCACGCTACGGCGAGGCAGAGGTCGGGAGGGGGAAGGGTGACGTCACGGACTGGTGGCCGCGAAGCCAGGCCGAGAAGGCCCCGCGCCGCTCACGGTCCACTGCGCTCCGGAGTCGCGTGATCTCCACGATTGCCACGGCCTCGCAAGAGCGACAGACTGCCTGTGACCTGCTTTTCGAGGATCGTCCGATCCGCGCCTACGGGTCGAGGAGCTGATGTCCGATGGCGACGATCACCTTCGACAAGGTGAGCCGGCGATACCCGGGCGCCGACAGGCTTGCGGTCAACTCGTTCGATCTGGAGATCGCGGACGGGGAGTTCCTCGTTCTCGTCGGGCCCTCCGGATGCGGCAAGTCGACCTGCCTGCGCATGCTCGCGGGCCTGGAGCACGTCAGCTCCGGCGCGATCCGGATCGGCGCGCGGGACGTCACCCACGTCCCGCCCAAGGAACGCGACATCGCCATGGTCTTCCAGAACTACGCGCTGTACCCGCACCTGAGTGTGGCCCAGAACATGGGCTTCGCCCTCACCATCGCGAAGGTACCCAAGGACGAGATCGAGCGCCGGGTCAACGAAGCCGCCAAGATCCTCGACCTCGAGCCGTTCCTCGACCGCAAGCCGAAGGCGCTGTCGGGCGGTCAGCGGCAGCGGGTGGCCATGGGCCGCGCCATCGTCCGGCAACCGCAGGTGTTCCTCATGGACGAGCCGCTGTCCAACCTCGACGCCAAGCTGCGCGTGCAAACCCGCACGCAGATCGCCTCGCTGCAGACCCGCCTCGGCGTCACCACGGTCTACGTCACGCACGACCAAGTCGAGGCCATGACGATGGGCGACCGGGTCGCCGTGATGGAGAACGGCGTGCTCCAGCAGGTCGGCACGCCGCTCGATCTGTACGAGATGCCGGCGAACACCTTCGTCGCCGGTTTCATCGGTTCGCCGGCGATGAACATGGGCACCTTCGCGGTGACCGACGGAGGGGCCCTGGTCGGGAACGCCGTCGTGCCCCTCAGTCGCGGGACGCTGTCGGAGGTGCCCGCGGGCGGCCAGGTGCTCCTCGGGTTCCGCCCGGAGACTGTGGAGCTCGTCACGGAGGGCACGCCAGGAGCGTTCCCCGTCCGTGTCAGGTTGGTCGAGGCGCTCGGCTCGGACGCATTCGTCTACGGCGAACCGGCTCGAGACGGGGGTCCGGGTATGGGGGCCATCACCTCCGACCAGGTGATCGCCCGCGTGGAGCCGCACAGCCCGCCCAAGAAGGGCGAGACCGTCTGGCTCAAGATCCGGCCCGGCTCCGAGCATGTGTTCTCCACCGAGACCGGCAAGCGTCTCTCCTCCTGACCGTCGTGACGGGCAGGACGTCCGCACCACCACGGCGTGGGCCGTCGCGAACCGTCACGAGTCGCAGGCGACGGCACAGCTCGACGGACAGAGTTCGGCGTCGGTCCGAGCCTGGCCTTCCCGTCGGCACGACTGCCGCATTTCGTGGCAACTACTCGAGTGCGGTGCGGGCAAGGGAGCCCGGTCGAGCGTTCGGGTGTGGCCACTCGGGAGGCACCGATGGAAACCATGGACCGATCCTGGACCCGCCAACTGCGCGGCGTCGTCGCCGCGACGGTGGTCGTGACCCAGCTGGCGTCGGTCGCCGAATAGCCGTTGAGGGTACGGAAGGTGTCGGGGAGGTCGTGCTCGGCGAGCCCGAGCATCACGCTCCGTTCCGCAGCGTCCCGGCGTTCGCGGTGCTTCGGGTGGCTCGCGCCCCAGAACTCGACGGTGCCGTCTTCACGTTCCGCCCGTGGCGTGTTGAGGTCGCCGCAGAGAATCCGCGGCCGCTCGGAGTACGTGGCCAGCCGGCTGTGCAGGGCCTCGAACACTTCGACCTTCACCAACCCCCGCGTCACCCCCTGGACGCAGACGCACGTTGTGGAGCTCGAACGGCTCGCCGTCCCGGCGACCTCGGACGCCAGGTAGCGCTCAGCGAACTCCAACTGCAGATCTGGGGTCGGAGCAGCGGCCAGCGTGACGCGATGAGGTTGAAGTAGATCCGCCGGTACTCGAGGCCGCTCAGAGCTGCGACGTCGAGTTGGGCGGAACTGTCGAGCAGGTGAGGTAAGCCCGCCGCCGCCAAGCCGTCGAGCCACGTGGGCAAGCTCGCGGCACGGACCTCCTGGAGTCCGACGACGTCCGGACCACGCCCGCCCAGCGCGGCGATCTGCCGCAACCGCTTCACCCAGCTCGACGACGCCCGCCCGGCGACCAGCGGCATCGGGCTCGGGCTGGCGATCGCCCGCGACATCGCGGAGCGACATCACGGCACCCTCGTTCTCGACACTCGGCAGCACCACCCTGGTGCACGCTTCGTGCTCACCCTCCCGAGTGATCTCCATCATCGATGATGAGAAGCAGGTCGCGCAGGCGCCGGGTGTCGCTCAGCCTCGGAGCGCCGCCGGCGACGTGACCTCGTGCGGCCGTCAGGGGACGGCCTCCAGCACCTCCGGGCCATCGCGTCGGCGCGCCCGGAGGGATGCTGCCGCGAGTGCGCGGCGTCCGAGGATCTCCCGGCGCGCGCCAGGGGTGCCCGGGCGTCCCGTCCGAGCGATCGCCCACCGGTCGCACCTGGCTCGAGGCGGCCATCGGGTCGGCGATGGTCGCGGCGGCCCACGACGTCGTCCCACCGCGGGGCCGCAGGGCTGCCGCCGGTCACGGGCCTGTACGCGACGATCGTCCCCCTTCTCGTCTACGCGCTCGTCGGTCCGTCGCGGGTGCTCGTGCTCGGGCCGGACTCGTCGCTCGCGCCGATGATCGGCGCCGCGGTGCTGCCGCTCGCGCTTGGCGACGCCGACCGTGCCGTCGCGCTGGCCGGCATGCTGGCGGTGCTGATGGGTCTCATGCTGGTCGGCGGACGGGTGCTGCGGCTGGGGTTCCTGACCGGACTGCTGTCGATGCCGATCCGCGTCGGGTACATGAACGGGATCGCGCTGGTCGTCATCGCCGGCCAGCTGCCCAAGCTCCTCGGCATCGCGGTTCCTCCCGGCTCGGTCTGGGAGCACCTCGGTCGGACGGTCACCGCGGTCGCCGACGGTCAGGTCAACGGCGCGGCGGCCGCGATCGGCGTCGGCTCCCTCGCGGTCATCGTCGCGGCGCGCGCGCTGGGCGGCCCCGCAAAGGGCATCGTGCTGGCGGTCGTCGGGGCGAGCGTCCTGACCGCGGTGCTCGTGCTCGCCGACGAGATCCCCGTGGTCGGCGCTCTGCCGTCCGGCCTGCCCGCGCCGGCCCTCGCGGGCCTCGAACCCGGAGACGTGCTCGCGCTCGTAGGCCCTGCGGCGGGCATCGCGCTCATCACGTTCGCCGACACGACCGTGCTCTCGCGCGCGCTCAGCGGGAGCGGGGAGAAGGCCGTCGACGGCAGCCAGGAGATGGGGGCGCTGGGCGCCTCGAACCTCGCGACCGGGCTGCTCGGTGGCTTTCCCGTCTCGGGAAGTGCGTCGCGCACGCCGGTCGCGGTCCAGGCGGGCGGGCGCACGCAGCTGACCGGTGCCGTGGCCGCGGTGCTGCTCGTCGTCTTCATGCTGGTCGCGCCCGGCCTGTCCGCATACCTGCCGTCGGCGACCCTGGCCGCGGTCGTCATCGCGGCCGCGTCCTCCTTCGTCGACGTGCACACGCTCGTCCGCCTCGTGCGGATGAGCCGGAGCGACGCGGCACTGCTGGTCGCGGCGTTCCTGGGTGTGGCGTTCGTCGGCGTGCTGCAAGGCATCGCCGTCGCCGTCGCGTTGTCGCTCGCGGTGTTCGTGCGCCGGGCGTGGGAGCCGTACCGTGCCGAGCTGGTCAGCGTGGACGGCGTTCCCGGGTTCCATGACCTCAGCCGGCACCCCGAGGGAGAGCGGGTCCCGGGCCTGGTGATCGCGCGGTTCGACGCACCCCTCTTCTTCGCCAACGGCGACGTGTTCGACATGTGGGTTCGGGGCCTAGTCGAGGATGCCCCGACGCCGGTGCATCGCGTGATCATCGCGTCAGAACCGATCACGGGCCTCGACACGACCGCGCTCGACGAGCTCGTCGAGCTGGACGACCACCTCGCCGCACGCGGGGTCGACCTGGTGTTCGCGGAGATGAAGGGGCCGGTCAAGGACCGCCTCGTGCGCTTCGGTGTCGGCAGCCGGTTCGGACCCGACCACTTCTACCCGACCGTGCACAGTGCCGTCCGGGCCTACCGGACCGAGCGAGCCGGTTCGGCGGGGTCGGCGGAGGTGCCTGACGAGGCCTGACGGCCTCGATAGGCGCTGCGCCGCTCCCTTCGGGTGATCCGGTGAAGAAGGAGCGGCCCCGATCCGTGCCGTCGACATCGGCAACGAGCCTGGCAGTCATCGTGGCGACTGAGCAGTCCACGACGCTGTCGCGTACGAGGCACTCCGTCGGAGGACCTGCGGAAGTCTTGACGGCTTCTTGACGGTGCATGGGCAGGTCTTAGCGCAACGTTTTCGGCGCTGGACGGGAGCAGCAGCCACGCTCGAGGGATGCTGAGCCGGCGCACCCTGGATGGCAGATCGCGCAGGGGAACCGGGTAGGTTGCGTCCGGCCCGAGCGGGCTGAGGAACGTCGATCGCAGGAGGAGGCACCGTGATGACCCATGGAACGCGTCGCGTCGGGGCGGGGCGCCGTGGCGCTCGTTGACAACGGCATCTACGTCCGCGGCCACCGCACCGGCAATCCGCACACACTCGAGGAGACCTACGAGCTGCTGCGTGAGCGTGACGGGATGGCATGGATCGGTCTGTACCGACCCGATGAGGCCGAGCTCCAGTCCGTCGCACAGGAGTTCAGCCTGCATCCGCTCGCGGTCGAGGACGCGCTGAAGGGGCACCAGCGAGCCAAGCTGGAGCGTTTCGGCGACACGCTGTTCGTCGTGCTGCGCCCCGCGTGGTACCTGGACGCCGAGGAACAGGTCGAGTTCGGCGAGGTGCACCTCTTCATCGGGCCGGACTTCGTCGTCACCGTCCGGCATGCGGAGAAGCCCGACCTCTCGGCCGTCCGACAGCGGCTCGAAGGCGACCCCGCTCTGCTTGCCATGGGCCCCGAGGCGGTGCTGTATGCGGTGTTCGACCAGGTGGTCGACGGGTACGCGCCGGTCATCGCGGGTCTCGAGAACGACATCGACGAGATCCAGGATCAGCTCTTCGGCGGGGACCCTGCCGTCTCACGGCGGATCTACGAGCTGCTGCGGGAGGTGATCGCTTTCCAGCGGGCGACCGGTCCGCTCCGCGAGATGCTCGACGCCCTGCAGCGCGGCGCCGACAAGTACCACGTGGACGTGGAGCTGCAGCGGTCGCTGCGCGACGTCCTCGACCACGTGCTGCGCACCTGTGAGCGTGCGGGCTCCTTCCAGCTGCTGCTGGAGAACGCGCTGACCGTCCACTCGACCTTGGTGACTCAGGGGCAGAACGACGAGATGCGCCGGATGTCCGAGACTGGGCTCGCGCAGAACGAGGAGATCAAGAAGATCTCCTCGTGGGCTGCGATCCTGTTCGCGCCGACCCTGGTCGGCACGATCTACGGAATGAACTTCACGTATATGCCGGAGCTCGACTGGCGCCTCGGGTACCCCCTGTCGATCGCTGCCATGTTCGTCATGGGATTCATCCTCTACCGGATCTTCAAGCATCGGCACTGGCTCTGATGACCACCACCACTCCCGGCGAGCAGGCGCCCCCCGTGACGTCCCACCCCACCTCCGTGCGCTCTCCGGCCCGGCTCGCGCTCACCATCGGGGCGCTGGGCGTCGTGTTCGGCGACATCGGAACCAGTCCGATCTACACGATCCAGACCCTGTTCAACCCGGCGACCCGCATCCGGTGACAGCGACGACGCAGAACGTTTACGGTCTGATTTCACTGATCATCTGGTCGGTCACGATCGTCGTCACGCTGAAGTACGTGCTGCTCGTCCTCCGGGCGGACAACGACGGCGAGGGCGGGATCCTGTCGCTGATCACCCTCACTCGACGTCGCGCGACGGCGAGCACGGTCCGAAACGACGGCGGTGCTGGCGGGGCTAGGCCTGTTCGGGGCGTCTCTGTTCTTCGGCGACAGCATGATCACTCCGGCCATCTCCGTGCTCTCGGCGGTCGAGGGCCTTAAGACTGTTGGCGATCCTCGAGGAACGCGGGTGGCCTGGCTGGACGCAGCTGCCCGGGGTTGCGTGAACCGGCCAGCGGGGGAGAGGCGGGTCATCAACGTCACGGTGCAGTCCGATGAGCGCCTGCTTCTGACGGTGGCCGAAGCTGCCGCCAGGCTCGGCATCGGCCGCACCTTCATGTATCAGCTGCTGGCCGCGGGTGAGGTGGCATCGGTCCACGTCGGCCGCCTCCACAAGGGACCGGTGTCCGCGCTCACGGATTACGTCGAGCGGTCGTCGGCCACTACGACCGCCAACGCCGACCCGAGCTAGCGAGGGATGATCCGACTCGTGCTCATTGGGCTCGCCTGGATCGCGGTTCGATGAGCCGTGTCATGGCCGCCACGTGCCCTGATCTCACAGGTGCAATCGGAGAACCCCACACAATTCCCACGCTTTCGAGCGGTCCGCGCGGCGTCGGTCGAGGGCGTGGATGCACGTCGTGCCAGGTGGGAGCGCAGGAGCTGAGGGCGGCGCGCCGCACGGTGCGACGACAGGTCGCAGGCTCAAGTGCGGTGGGGCCGCTCTATCCGGCCCGGAGTAAACGTGGTCTCGCGCCGGTCGGACTCGGCGAGGCAGTGACGGCGCAGCACCGCCAGGTGTTGGGACAGGTGCGAAGCCTCGTCGTCGGCTGCCGGAAGGTGAGCGATGCGCTCCACGCCGCAGGCTCCGGGTGCCAGCCCACACTCGAGTCCCGGGCCGCTCACCCGGGTGGAGCGCCGCTTCCTGATCTCGACGGGCCGGTCGCCGCCCGCCGACTTAGCATCGGCAGCACCGCGACCAATGTGTCGCTCTCGTCACGAGGAGGGGAGGACCACTGTGGGCATCCAGACCTCTCTCGACGCGCTGCGAGCGGCCGGCCGAATCGTCGACGCCATGCGGCTCGCCGACGAGCTCGCGTTCGAGAGCAGCAGGGACCCCGGAGTCCGCACGATCCGCGTGCTGACCGCGGCCCTGGAGGACACGGATCAGCTGTGCGCGATCGCGGCGGTGCACGCGCTCGGCACGATTGCCGACGACGAAGCGTCCCGGGTACTGGTTCGGCTGCTTTCGAGCGAACGGCTTTTCGTCCGGGAGCACGCCGCGTGGGTCCTCGGCTCGGTGCTGCCGCGCCCCGATGCGATCGCGCGGCTGATCGGCATGACGGCAGCCGGGGGGTTCGGAGGCATGCTCGCGCAGCGGACCCTCGAGCAGTGGTCTGCGGGCGCGGCCGAGCACGTCGCGGTCGGTCTCGAGACCGCTCTGCTCGGCGCGGCCGAGCCCGCCTCCCGGGCCAGAGTCGTCGAGACGCTCGGGCTGGTCCGGCACGCCATCGCGGTGCGGCCCCTGCTCGCCATCGCGGCCAGCTCGAGCGAGGAGCAGGGAGTGCGGTCGGCCGCCGTTGCCGCGCTCGGGCAGCGCCCCGGCGATCACGCCGTCATGGGCCTGCTCGATGACCTGGCGTCGGGAGACGACCACCTCGCGGAGGTCGCCCGGCTGTCGCTCGTCGACATCGACGCCGGGGCGCCGCGGCGACAGGAGCTCGGGCGCGACGGACTCACCGTCGCTCAGCTGTTCCTGCACGCCGACATTGATGCGCGGCTCAGCGCCGCCGGCGCCGGCGACAACGGTGGGATCGCCACCCTGCTGGTACGGCTCGGCGACGCGCTCGTGGCGCCGGGCCCCGCCGGGCCGGCCGCGACGCGCGTGCTCACCATGTCCCGCGGGACGGCGGCGCAGGCTACGGCCGACCTGGGCACCTTCGCAGAGGTCGGGCACCTCTATGGACGAGTACCGCTGCCGCGGGACCCGTCGGCCACCGCGACGGCCTGGTCCCTGCGCGTGCCGGCCCGTCGAGGTATCCGCCGCATCCTGCGCGCCGCGGGCGGTGTCGACCTGGTCCACCTGCGCATGGCCGACGTCGGCAGCCTGGCGGCGGCCGACGTCGCGCGTGAGCTCGACGTACCCGTGGTGTTCACCGTCGCGCCGGACCCGCACGGCGTCATCCAGTCGCTCGACCTCGCGGGCCGGCTGACCAGGCAGAACTTCGGGGCGGTCGACGAGGTGGAGCACTTCTGGTTCCGAGCCCGCCTCGTGCAGCGGCTCGCGGCCAACGCGTCGCACACGGTGCTGTTCCCGCGGCCGGCACTGGAGCGCGACATGCGCGAGCTCGTCGGTATCGACATCACTGCGCACCCCGAGCGGCACACCATCGTGCCCGAGGGAGTCGACCTCGTGGTCGTCGACCGTGCCGTGGCCGAGGCGCAGGCTCACGCAGCCGGTGCGGCACCGTCCGAAGCGGTGGCCGAGCTGCGCGCCCTGGTCGAGGCCTTGCCGATCGAGCGCCGGACGCTGCCGCTGATCGTGAGCGTCGGGCGACTGCACCGCGTCAAGGGCATGGCCACACTCGTGCAGGCCTGGGCCGCCGGTGACCTGCGCCACAGGGCGAACTTGCTCGTCATCGGTGGTGACCTCGACGACCCGTCTGCCGACGAGCGTGAGCAGCTGGAGCTGATCGACGCCATCGTGCCGGCCGCTGCGCGAACCACGACCGGGCTGCTGCTCCCCGGGCACCGACCGAACGACGTGGTGGCCCGCTGGGTCGCGGCCGCGCGCGCCGGGCTACCGGGTCTGAGCGCACCGCGGGGCATCTACGTGTGCGCGAGCCTGAAGGAGGAGTTCGGGATTGCGCTGCTCGAGGCCATGGCGTCAGGCCTGCTCGTGGTGGCTCCCGACGGCGGCGGCCCGGCCACCTACGTCGACGACGGCGACACCGGCGTCCTGACCGCCACCTGGCATCCCGAACGCCTGGCCACGGCGATCGGCGCCGCGCTCGCGGCGTCTGTCGCGGAGACAGACGCCCGACGGGCCGACCGGTCGCACGGGATCGTCGAGAAGAGCTTCACCATCCAGCGCATGGCCCAGATGCTCGGGGACGTCTACGCCGGTGTTGCCTCCGACGAGCGGGCCGCCCGGTCCTCGCTGGTCGTCCCGGGATGACCCTGCTCGTCATCAGCCCCGACTACGCCTCCCACCTCCTGCCTCTGGCCGCCCTCGGCGTTGCCTGGCAGGACGCGGGGGAGCGGGTCGTCGTGGCGTCCGGCCCGGCCACCGCACAGATCGTCGAGTCGTTCGGCTACGAGCGCTCTCTTCTGCAGCTCGGGCGCGGATCCAACCCCGGGGTGATCAGGGCCGACAAGCAGCCCGACGCGGAGGCCGACTCGCTCCGTGGCTTCTTCGACGCCACCCGTCGCGGGATGGTGCCGACGCTCACTTATCAGGCGACCGCGCGGCTGGTCGACCTCATGTGGCAGCCGGTCGAGAAGGCCCGCGCCACCCTCCAGCTGATCGAGGCCGTGCGCCCCGACGTCATCCTGGTCGACCACCTCGCCTACAGCGCTCGCCTGGCCTTGTGGGCCACGGACGTCCCGCACGCCGACGTCGTGCTCGGTCACCCGACGGCCCTGCCCGTCGGCGACGAGGTCTACGGCTGTCCACCGGTGTGGCCGCGCGCCTTCCGCCCTGACCCCGTCGAGATGGCTGGGCTCGAGGTGCTGTGTCGTCGGGTCGCAGCGGGCTTCACGGCCGAGTGGAACAGGGCCGCCGCGCAGCTCGCCCCCGGCCTGCCGGCGGTGGACGACGCCTTCGCCCTGCACGGGCCCCTGGTCCTCTACAACTACCCAGGCGAACTTGCACTGCCGGAGCGTGAACCCGCGCTACCGCCGCACCGATACCTTGGCGCCTCACTACGCGCGGAGCCCGTCGATCGCGAGGTAGACACCTGGCTGAGCACCGGGGATCCGTTCGTGTACGTCAGCTTCGGCAGCTTCTTGTCTGTGCGCGGGGACGTGCTGGCCCGCGTCGTGACGGCCCTGCGGGCGGCCGGGGTGCGGGCCGCGGTCGCGAGCGGGGCCACCCCGGTGGCGGAGCTGGGGGAGGTGCCGTCCGGCTGGCTGGTCCGGGAGTACCTGCCGCAGGTGCGCCTGCTCCGGGAGGCGTCCGCGGCGGTCACGCACGGCGGCAACAACTCGGTCACCGAGTCGGTCGCCACTGCCACGCCGATGCTCGTCCTGCCGTTCTCCACCGACCAGTTCGCCGGCGCCACGGCAGTCGAGCGCGCCGGTATGGGCGAAGCCCTGGACCCGAACGTGGCCTCTGTCGACGAGATCCGTGCGGCGCTCGTGCGGATCCTGGACCTCTCTGGTCCGGGTAGGCAGACTCTGCGGTCCGCGGCTCTCGCGCTCGATCAGGACCCGGGACCGGCGAGGGCGTGGCGCGCATCCGGTGCCTCGGCGATCAGCTGACCCATCGCCACGCGGTCGCCGGAGGCTGCGCGGTACCGCGCCATGAGTCGGGCGTTGGCCTCGTACTGGGTGCCACTGCGCTCGGCGGGGACGTGGTGCAGCGCATACACGCGGCCGGCGGTGCGCACGGGTGGGCGGCCGAGCATGGTCGTGTGGGCCAGGAACCAGGCGGCGTCCTCGAAGCCCCAGCCTCGGAAGCGCTCGTCCTGGCCGCCGTGGGCGAACCAGGCGCGCGGGGTCGTGACATTCACGCCCGAGCACGCTCCGTCGACCAGGTCGAAGTCGCAGTCTTCCGCCCGCACCCCCCTGGAGAACTGGCGGCTGCCATCGGCGCCGAACCAGCGGTACTCGGTGTACGGCAGGTGCACCGCCAGCGTCGAGGATGCACCGTCGATCGCGCGCAAGAGCGGCTCACGCTCCGGAAGCGTGTCCGCGTCATTCAGGACGACCACGTCGTCCGAATCGACGGCCGCCACGGCGAGGTTGCGGCACTTCGCCGCGTTGAATGCCTCGTCACCAGAGTCAACGGTCCGCACCGACACATCGGGCAGGTGGCCTTCGTACCAGGCCAGGACGCGGTCGAACGCGTCGAGACGCGAGGGTTGCGGGCGCCACGGGATGACGACCGTCACGGAACTCACGCGATCAACGTAATCGGTCCGGCTCCCGGCCGCTGGCTCGGGCGTCGCGGACAAGATTCACCAGCGATCGCCCGGCGCGTACGTGCCGAGCGGCCACTCGTTGCCACCCGGATCGAGCACGCGCGCCCTCCGGGAGCCCCACTCGGTCGTCTCGGGTGCGAACACCGAAGGGCAAAGAGATCGTCGTGCACGGTGACGGATCCTCGTTGTGGACGCTCACGCACCACGCCGACTTCGCACGCGGGCGTGCCGTGCAGGCCCGGGGTCTCGCTGCGGGTGCGTCGGCGTAGCTCACGTACGTCGACCACGACGACACGGGTCGTCGTCACCACGCGTCCGCGACCGGGAGCTCTTCGTGCACGACGAAGCCGCCCAGCGATCCCGGGCCCGTCCACAACGTTCCGCCTGCCATCGCGACCCGTTCCCGCATCCCGGCGAGGCCGTGGCCGACGACGCCGTCGGTCGCTGGGCCGGGACCGTTGTCGCGGACCCGTCCGTGGCTCGACGGTGGCCCGTCGATCGTCGTCAGGCTCGCGGGCAACCGGGTCAGCTCCGACCCAGCGGGCCGCGCACAGAACATCGCGCGCACGTCGTCATTCGGGGCTTCTCGTGGCCAGCTGGAGCTTCACGCTGACCTCCTCGGTCATGGGTCCGTACGGGCGAAGTCGACGCTCGAGCTCACTGGTGAGGCGCCGACGCTCGGGTTCGGGGAGCGGGTGCATGGCGGAGAGAACGCCACCGATGACGGCGTCAACGCTGAGCGGCGCGGTGTAGTCCACGGTCCTCTCGATCACTTCGTAGCCAGCACCTTCCAGTGCGTCTCTGGTGACTCGGCGTCCAGCGTCGTCGGTCTGGCAGGTCGCGGCTGGCCGGCCCGTCCACTCCCCGAGGAACGACCCGAGCTCACGCGACCACTCCGCTGCTTGCAGCCACAGAGGCAACCCGTTGGTGACCACCGCGATACCGCCGCCCGGACGAAGCAGTGGACGTGCTGCCCGGAACAGCGTGTCTCGGTCCATCCAATGGATAGCCGTCGCGACCGTGAGCACGCCCAGGGGCCGCAGCGCCCGGCCAAGTGTGGGCAGATCACGGTCGGAGCCGAGCACCCACGTGATGCCCGTCGCGGCACGCGCTGCGGCGCTAAGCATGTCGGGCTCCGGGTCCATGCCGATCATCGTTCCGACCCGCTCGGCCAAGACAGTCGTGAGCTGGCCAGTGCCGCAGCCGAGGTCGACGGCGATGTCGTCAGGTGTGAGCGAGAAGGCCGCCGCGATCCGGTCCGCGACCTCGGGCGGGTAGCCGCGCCGGTACTTCGCGTAGTACTCGACGACTTCGCCAGTGAAGCCCACGCCCGCAGTCATGGGATCGAGCGTGGCAGCCGTCGTGGCGGAAGCGCCACGCGGTCTGCTCTCGGCAGACGGGACCGCGGCCTAAAAAGGCAGAACTCAGTGGCTGGACCGCTGTGGGACCCGCCGGTGGCTTACCGGGGCTGAGTCGCGGACCCGACCTCTGCGTTGATGGACGCATCCGGTCCGTGGGAACGGCCGGCTCGCCGGACTGCTGCGACGAGCAGGCACAGGGCGGCGGTAACGGTGATCGATCCGGAGACCGCCTCCCACCATGGCCGGGTGTCGTACTCGCCGATGGCGTAGGTGACCGATGCGACCAGGGGTGTGGCCATGATCAGGAGGACGGACGACGCGCGCGCCCATCCGCGCGCGCTCACGGCGAACCGTCCGAGCAGGACCGGCGGCCCGATCAGCCAGACCGCCACCGACGATCCGCCGAGCGTGGGTGCGACAACCACCCCGGAGAGTCCGGACCGGAGCGTCGCCACGGCGACCGCCACGAGCGCGAGCTCGGAGGCGAGCAGGGCGATCGCGGAGAAGGGCCCGGGGCGGCGACCGGTCAGTGCCCACGGCAGCAGCGGAAGTGCGAGCGCGAAGACGAGCAACGACATGCCGCCCAGCTGCGCGGCGCTGCCGGCCTGCTCCCAGGGCTCCGCCGGTGGCAGGAAATCGAAGAGGTGGTCCTGACGCGACGCGCACGCCTCCGCCCCGGAGCACGATCCCGCCCATCGCTGCCACGACGCGGCGACCATCAGCGCACCTGACGCAGCCAGGACGACGGCGACCCACAACCTGATCATCCTCAGCCGCATCCGGATTCTCCCTGGCCCCGTGCTGCCGATTGCGTGCACGGGAACGATGCTAGGGACCGAGGGAACCCGATCGAGGGTGAACTGGCTCGGTTCGAGTCGGGTCCGCTGCACGGGAGGTGACGCCGGACCTGATGCTCGGAGTTGGCGGACTGGGATGCTGCCGCGACCGCGGCATCGTCGGCGGGGAGATGCGCGTTGAGCGACGCACCAAAAACCAGGGAGTTGCACGCGCCTCGGTACCGGACGGCGGGGAGCGCAACCTTAGGTGTTGCCACGGCACCGATCGAGCACGTTCGCGTACGCAGGTGGTGTACGGCTACCGGCTGTCCCGGAAACTGCACGGGCGCACCCGTGCCGAGCCCGTCGCCGTCGGCTGACCCGTGCGGGCCGACGGTGCAGAGGTCGGGGATCTACTTGATGACCCGGACCTCCTGGGGCCAGCCGCAACCCTCGGCGATCCTGCCCGCCCACATCTTGGCCGTCTCTAGGTCGGGCACGTCGATGATGGTGATCCCGCCCAGGTACTCGGTGGTCTCGGTGTAGGGACCGTCGGAGATCGACACGGTCCCGCTCGTTGCGTCGGCGCTGAACGCGTCGGCCAGGTCCTCCTCGAGCCCGCCGGCGAAGACCAGGACCCCGGCTGCCTCCATGTCACGGACGACCGCCGTGCTGGGCTCCACGCGGGTCTGGAACCACTCGGCCGGGTGGTCTCCGACCCACTGCTGGTGGAAGTAGATGGCGTACTGCGTCATGTCGCTCCTCCTGTGCGGCCGCCCGGTGTGGCCTGTCACCACTGTGACGGACGAGCCTCGCCGGAATCGACAGGCCGGTCGAGCAAGGCGCGCTGGTGGGTGCCGAGGGCGGGCGCTGCCAGGTGCGTCGGCGGAGCTGTGCCACGTCGCTCGCCGCGTACTCCCTGCGGGCCGCGCACGCCACAACCGCCGCGGTCCGCGTTCCGCGGGGAGCGCCTCGCCGCCCAGACCCGCCACCGCCGGTGGCGACTTCCGCCTCGACATCCGCGAGCTCGCCTGGGACGACGAGGGCTGGCCGGTGGCGACTACGCAGGCTGAGCAAGAGGCGGCAGGCGAGAACCCAGTGACCGCGGTCGTGTCACAGAGTGCGCTCCTGTCTCGTCTCGGTTAACGGGATCCGACAACACTGGAGGAACGATCATGCGCGTGTTCGTGGCAGGCGGTAGTGGGGTCATCGGTCGGCGGCTGGTGCCACAGCTGGTGGCGAGGGGGCACGACGTCGTGGCGACGACGAGCCACTCGGGTCGGCTCGGCGAGCTGGAACGCCTGGGTGCCCAGGCCGTCGTGATGGACGGGCTTGATGCGGCGTCGGTGGGCGAGGCGGTGGCGTCGGCAGGACCGGACGTGATCGTGCACGAGATGACGGCGATCTCCGGCACACCCGATCTGAAGCACATCGCCCAGTGGTTCGCCGCGACCAACCGGCTGCGCACCGAGGGCACCGACAACCTGCTCGCGGCCGCGTCGGCCACGGGCGTCACGCAGTTCGTCGCACAGAGCTACGGGGCGTGGAACGGTCTTCGTGAGGGCGGCTGGGTCAAGACAGAAGAGGACCCGATGGATCCGGGGGTGGTCGGCGCGGAGCCGGTGACCAACGCCATCAAGCATCTCGAGGCGGCCGTCGGATCCTTCGGGGGCGCGGTTCTGCGCTACGGCGCGCTCTACGGACCGGGCGCCACCGACGACCAGGTCGAGCTCATCAAGAAGCGCCAGTTCCCGCTCGTCGGGAAGGCCACGGGGTACACCTCGTGGATCCATGTCGACGACGCCGCGAGCGCGACGGTCCTGGTGATCGAGCAGAAGGCGACCGGCGTCTTCAACATCGTCGACGACGAGCCCGCGCCCGCCAACGAGTGGCTGCCCTACCTGGCCGAGAGTGCCGGCGCCAAGCGGCCGATGCGCGTGCCCGTGTGGCTGGCCCGGATGCTGGCTGGTGAGGCAGCGGTGGTGATGATGACGGAGGGTCGCGGGTTCTCGAACGCCAAGGCCAAGCGTGAGCTGGGCTGGGAGCTGCGGTACCCATCGTGGCGTCAGGGGTTCAAGGAAGGCATCTGATGAGCCGAGCCGACGACTTCGAGGAGCTGCGCCCGCTGCTGTTCGCGATCGCGTACCGCGTCCTCGGCAGCGTCAGCGAGGCAGAGGACGCGGTCCAGGACACGTGGCTGCGGTTCTCCGGCTACGAGGACGAACCGTCGTCGACCAAGGCGTTCCTGTCTGCCGTCGTCACCCGGATCGCGATCGACGAGCTGCGCTCGGCGCGCGTCCGCCGCGAGCAGTACGTCGGCGAGTGGCTGCCCGAGCCGTTGATCGACGACCCCTACGACGATCCGACACGAGCGGCGGAGCTGTCAGACTCGGTCTCGACGGCGGCACTCCTGCTGCTCGAGCGCCTGACCCCGCTGGAGCGCGCGGTGTTCGTCCTGCGGGAGGTCTTCGAGTTCGACTACCCGTCGATCGCCTCGATCGTGGGGCGCTCCGCGCCGGCCTGCCGCCAGCTCGCGGGGCGGGCGCGAAGGCACATGGACGCCGGGCGTACCCGGTTCCAGGCGGATCGGCGTGCGCGTGACGAGCTCGCAGCGCGGTTCTTCGACGCCGTCATGGCGGGCGACATGGACGGTCTGCGTGAGCTGCTCGCCGCCGACGTGCAGATGATCGGCGACGCGGGCGGCAAGGCCCCGGCGTGGCCCAACCGCATCTACGGCCCCGAGAACGTGGCCCGCCTGCTGGTCGCGACCGTCACGCTGGTGAGCAGCATCGGCGTCACGCTCGAGCGCCACGACGTGAACGGTCAGCCCGGCGCGATCCTGCGCGACCGCGACGGCCGCGTGTTCAACATCGTGTCGCTCGACGTGCTCGACGGTCGCGTCCAGGCAGTCCGCTCGGTGATCAACCCTGACAAGCTCGGGCACGTCGGCCCGGTTGCCGACGCCTACGCCCTCTTACGGGAGGCGAACGACTTTCGCCGCCCGCCGGCGTGAAGCGGTAGGCACGGTCATGGGAAGCCGACCCGGACCCCGGGTGAGCATGGTCCGGATCGTGCCGTGCGTGTACTCGCCCGTCGCGCTGGCGAGGAAGCCCACGCCGATGACGATCCCCGTGAGCACCGCGGCGTTGGTGAAGCCCTGGGTCATCCCGCAGGGCGTCTGAGCCATGCGTCATCACATCGAGCTGAGCGCGGGCCGCATCGACTACGAGGACACGGGCGGCGACGGACCCGTGCTCGTCCTGGCGCACGGCGTACCCATGAACGAGACGCAGTGGCGCAAGGTCGTGCCACTGCTTGCCGGGCGCCGGTGCATCCTGCCGACCCTCCCGCTCGGCGGGCACCGGCAGCCGATGCGCCCGGGTGCGGACCTGTCCCACCGCGGCGTGGCGCTGCTGCTCGGCGAACTCCTCGAGCGGCTGGACCTCACGGACGTGACGCTCGTGCTCAACGACTGGGGCGGTGGCCAGTTCCTGGTCTCCGAGGGCCGGGCGCAACGCGTCGGGCGGATGGTGCTGGTGGCGTGCGAGGCGTTCGACAACTTCCCGCCCGCACCGGCGAAGGCCCTCGCGGCGGCGGCCCGGGTGCCGGGCGGGATCTGGCTGGTCATGCAGCTGCTGCGATCCCGCCGGTTTCGGCACAGCCGACGCGGCTACGGCGCCATGAGCCTGCGCGGCATCCCGGACGCGGTGCTCGACGACTGGTTCGCGCCGGCGACGAGGTCCCGGGCGATCCGGCGCGACTTCGCGGCGTTCGCGTCCTCGGCACCGGACCGCGCGACGCTCCTGTCCTGGTCCGACCGGCTCGGCGACTTCACGGGACCCGTCCTGGTGGTCTGGGCGCTGGACGACCCGATGATGCCTCGCGAGCACGGGCCCCGGCTTGCGGCCCTCTACCCAGGGGGACGCCTGATCGAGATCGCCGACTCCTCGACCCTCGTCCCGGAGGACCAGCCCGAGCAGCTCGCCGAGGCGATCCTCGCGTTCCTCGGCGACCCGGGCTGAGGCCCGGGTCACCGAGCGCGGGTCCGACGGCGGTTAGTGCGTGCACAGGTCGATCCGCGTCCCTCGCACCAGCGAGGCGATCTCCTGGACGATCGGCAGCTCGAGCACCGGCACCCCCTGACCCCCGATCGGCGACCAGGACTCGGTGACGATTCCGTGCTGGGATGGGTCACCAGATCATTCCCCGCATGCCGGGGCGTACGGCCGAGCCCCGAGGAGCTCCGCCCACTCCTGCTGGGTGAGTACTCGTCCGGCGATCTCGCACGCGCGTTCCTCCCACGCCGCCGGCTCGGCGACGACGACCTGCCGACGCCCGTCGGACTGTTCGAGCGCGACGGTGCGCTCATCGAGCTCAGCGGGTGCAAGGTCTCGTGGGCGCAGGTCGCTGCGAATGGCCGCCGACCAGTCCCCGAAGTCCGACGTGATGATCGCGCCGTCCGCTCCGGCGGTCACCAGTTCGCCGGTCGGTCGGAACTCGGCCGCGGTGACCACGCCGTCATGATCCCGGAGCGTCTCCGAGATCTCGCCGGTCGCGGTGCTCGCCACCACGACGTCATCGCCGGCGGCGATGGCGAGCTGAGTGCCGTCTGGGCTGACGTCGGCCACCGCTGGAAAGGACGACAGCGAGACGGTGATGGGTGGTGCTTGGCCGGAGGGGTCGACGATGCGCACCGCGCGCGAGCCATCGCGGACGGCGATCTGGCGGCCATCCGGACTGACGGCGAGAATCCCGGTGCCGGGGATCCGGTCGAGCTCCTCGCCCGATGCCGTGTCGAGTACGACGGTCGGTCCGAAACCGCTGGCGTAGATGCGCGAGCCGTCCGGTGAGAACTTCACCGCACTGTATTGCCAGGCCGGACCGGGCGGGGCCTGACCGGGCGTGGAGGTCGGGTCGGAACTGATCACGCCGAGATCCAGGAGTATCGGGCCGGTCGGGTCTCCCGCGCCGCCTCGCCAGAGGGCGACGCTCACGGGTGAATCAGGCTGCTGTGTCGCCGCGAGCGCTGCGAACAGGGATCCGTCGGCCGAGTACTCGACGTCTATCGCGGTCCCGCCCATCCCCTCGTAGGTTGCCACGCCGGAGCGGCCCTGCTCTGCGAGATCGAGCGTTCCCGTTCGCCGAGTACAGAGGGCGTCGGTACAGCGGTCGGATGTCTCGCTGAATGCGACGGCCCCGGAGACAGGGTCGACGGCCGATGTCAGCATCATCGTCGAGAACGGGGAGTACTCGCCGAGCTGTGATCGGTCGTCGAGGTCGAACAGGCGCAGGTCGTGGTCGCTGTCGATCACCGCTGCCCGGGTCCCGTCCTCCGCGAGCGACATGCTCGCGGCGGCGACTCCGTCTTCCGGGATGCGGATGATGCTCGTCAGACGGGGTGCGCGGGAGATGAGGCGTACGAGGTTGACGCGAGTGTCGGAATCGTCCCAGATGTGGATGGCCTCCACGGCGAGTAGCAGCGCACGGTCGAAGTCCGGCTCCTCCAGCGCGAGGCCCGCGACGCGCCGGGCCTCTGCGACCGTGTCGCGCTCGCTTGCGAGATTCGCCTGGAATCTGGCAACGAGGCTCGCCGTCACCGCAAAGATCGCGAGCGCGGCCGCGCCCACGGACACCCAGGAGAGTCGCCGCACCATGCGGCGCTCCTTGCGAAGCTGGTTCTGCGCGGCAGCGAGCCCTGCGGTCTCATTCGCCGACGAGGCATCGAGGAACTCTCGTTCGACTCCCGTGAGCGCGGGACCGGCCGTGTCCCGCCAGTGCTGGGCGGTCGTCAGTCGGCTGCCGCGATAGAACTCGCTGTCGGGTCGTTCCATCGCATCCCAGGCGGCGGCCGCGGAGCCGAGGTGTCGCATGATGCGCTGGCCCTCGACATCATCGGCGAGCCATTCCTTCAATCGTGGCCACTCCCGTGCGAGTGCTTCGTGCGACAGCTGCACGGACTCTTCATCGGTGGTGAGCAGGCGTGCGTCCGCCAGCCGGTCGACGATCTTCGCATGGGCGTCGTCGATGGCGATCCGGGTGCGCTCTACCCGGCGAGAGATCACCGCGCCGTCTGCGGAGGATTCGACGAGCCGGAGCAGGATGTCGCGCAGCAACCGCGCGCCGTCCTCCGACAGTGTCGCGAAGACCTCTTCCGCGGTCTTCGCGACGGCACCGTCGATCTCTCCAGAAGCGCGGTATCCCTCGACGGTCAGGACGCGGCCCTCACGTCGGGACCACACCTGGCGCAGGGCGTGGGAGAGCAGCGGAAGGGTTCGCCCGTCGGCGTCGCGGACCAGGATCTCGACGAGGCCCGGCTCCAAGATGAGTCCGGACTGCTCCGCGGGCTTCTCGATCACGGTCCGCAGCCCGTCGGGGCCGAGCGCCGTGAGCATGAGCATGTGCGACTGGATGATCTGGGCGAAGCCTTCGCGATCGGCCAGGTCCCCGAGACGGTCGGCGCGGATCGTCACCACGAGCGGGCCGCGGAACACCATGCGCGAGAGGGCGTCGAAGAACTCCCGGACCTCGGCGGGGTCGGCCACGGCGAACGCCTGCTCGCACTGATCGACGATGAGCAGCGACTCCCCGGCAGGAAGATCGAGATGGCGAAGAGAGTCGACCGGGTGCTCGCCGGGCGTCACGACGGCGACCTCGACGCCGCGCGCAAGGAACTGCGCACCGATCCCCGCCCTCACGAATGAGGACTTTCCGACGCCTGATGAGCCCGCGACGAGCAGTACGCCGTGCTCCTCGAGCGCCCGCAGTGCCCCGGACAGCTCCTGCTCGCGACCGAAGAACCGTTCGGCGTCACCCGTGCCCGCGGGAGGCAGGCCGAAGTACGGACACTCCGGGTTCGCGGCCCGGAACACCCGGTCGGACAGCAGCGAGGGATCCTGGCGGAGGATCGCCTGCTCCAGCTCGGCGAGCTCCGTGCACGGATCCAGACCGAGCTCGGCAGCGAGCAGCCCCCGCGCCCTGCGGACGGTGGCGAGCGCGTCCGCCTGCCGGCCCTGCCGGTACTGCGCCACGCTCAGCACGACCCAGCGCCGCTCGCGCAACGGTGCTTCGGCGGCGCGGGCGCGTGCGAGCGCGGCGACCTCCGCAACCTCGCCCGCCTGGAGCCGTGCATCCAGGAGCAGCTCCTCGACACCGAGCCGAATCTCCTCCAGACGTCCGGACGCGATCTGAGCCGGTTCCCAGTCGGGAAGTTCGACGTAGGGCTCCCCCCGCCACAGCGCGAGCGCCGCCGAGAACGTGTGCGCGGCGCGTTCGGGCTCACCGAGCTCCAGCTGCTGCGTACCCCGCGTGACGAGCCGTTCGAACCGCTCCGCGTCGACCTCGACGTACTCCGCGACGAGTCGGTACCCGTGAGCGGTGGTGTCGATCCGCGCCGGCGCGATGAGGCGGCGCAACCGCATGACGCATCCGGGGATGACCTTCGACCACGAGGCGGGCGGATTGTCGCCCCACAGCGCCGCCGCGAGGGATGCGGCCGACACCTCCGCACCCAGGCGGATCGTGAGCGCGGCCATCACCGCACGATCCCGCGGCGCCAGGGGAATCCGGCCGTCGTCGAGTGTCAGCGCTCCCAGAACGCGCACCACCATGGGGCCACTGTGACCCCGACCCCGACATCCGACAAGACCGCTGATATCGCGCCGATACCGAACCCGCGGGCGCCAATATCCTGCTGATACCGGCGTGTCCTTCACTGATCGAGCAGCCATCGCGCTGAACGGATCGAACGAAAGGACGGGGACATGTGGACCTCAACCCGGCGCACCCGCGCCGCTCACGCGACACGCTCGCGGCGGGTGGGTGTTGCCGTCGCTGTACTGGCGTGCGTCGGCCTCGCCGCGTGCACCGCGACCGAGCCGCCGTCCCCCGCATCGACCACGGAGGCTGACACGGTCGCACCGTTCCCGGAGAGCGGCGCCCTCGCCGGCACATACCTCGTGACCGGCTACCCGGTGCCCTTCGAGATCACCGTCCCAGACGGCTGGGTGACCTACAACGGCGTGGAACTGGGCAGGGACGACCCGGATCTCCCGGATGAATGGAATGTCTCCCTGACTTTCTACCCCGCCACCTATGTCCCGACGGACGCATGCGCGTGGCAGGGCACGCTCGTCGAGATCGATCCGACGGCTGAGGCGTTGGTCGATGCGATGGCGGCGCAGGGTTCAACGGTAAGCACCCCTGCCGCCGAGGTCACGGTGGGCGACTACTCCGGCTTCGAGTTCGACCACGCCGCCGAGAGCGACGTCGACTTCACCGCCTGCGACGGCGGCCGGTTATGCATCAGGTCGAATTCCGCGCAGGGTTGCACCGAACGCGCGTACACGGCTAGGGGCGAGCGCGCAACCTACCTCGTGGTCGACCTGCACGGCGAGCGCGCCGTGATCGAGCTGGGCCAATCCGACCCATCGATCGATCCGGCGCTGATCGACGAGGGACGCGCCATCTTCGACTCGATCGAGTTCGTCGGGCCCGACGAGTGACGGTCGGCCTCGCCACTGGGCCGTGGGCTCCTGGCTCGCCGGGCGCCCTGAACCGCAGCATGATCCGGGTGTGCACCTCGTTCTGCTCGCCGACACACACGTCCCGCGCCGGGCACGCGACCTTCCCGCTCCGGTCTGGTCTGCCATCGAAGCGGCCGACGTCGTCGTGCACGCGGGCGACTGGGTGTCCGTGGAGCTGTACGAAGCGTTGTCCCGGCGCTCCCGGCGGCTGGTCGGGTGCCACGGCAACAACGACGGTCCGGAGCTCCACCGGCTGCTGCCGCGCGTCGCACGGGTCGAGCTGGCAGGGATCCGGCTGACCGTCGTGCACGAGACCGGACAGGCGACCGGCCGGGAGCGCCGCTGCGACGCCGAGCACCCAGACGTGGACGTGCTGGTCTTCGGCCACAGCCACATCCCGTGGGACACGGTGAGCCCGTCCGGCATGAGGTTGCTGAACCCTGGCTCGCCCACGGACCGACGTCGTCAGCCGTTCGCGACGTTCATGACCGCCTCGGTCCACGACGGCGCGCTGGGCGACGTCGAGCTGCACCGGATCCAGCGCTCGGACCGGTGAGAGCGACGACGGAACTGAGCAGAGGTCCGAGCCGGACCTCACTGCACGGGCGGGAGTTCGGGCGTGTTCGTCGTCGATGTCGCGCGTCCGCCGCGCGCGGCCGGGACATCGAGGCGGCGCAGCACCAGCAGCGCGGCCCCCGCGGACAGGAGCTCGCCCGCGGCCAGGCCGGCCCAGGTGCCGATGGGACCGGTTCGTCCGAGGGCGAGCACGAGCGGGACCTTGACGAGCAGGAGGGTTCCGATCGAGATGAGGTACGACGGTCGCGGTCGGCCGAGAGCCTGGAAGTACGCGGAGACCAGCGGTGGGACGCCGGCAGCGGCGAAGCCGATCGCCAGGATGCGCAGAGCGTCGACGGACTCAGCGTGGACGGTCGGGTCGTCGATGAAGGCGGCGGTGATCGGCTCCGCGAGCAGCGCGACGGAACCGGCGGCGACGGTGCTGTAGACGAGGGTGGCGCGCAATGACAGGGTCCGGGCGCGTTGGACGCGTGCGGTGAGCCGGCGGCCGGCGTTGTACCCGACGATGGGCTGCATCCCCTGGCTGATGCCGAGCTGGGGCATCGCGACGAACGTCTGGATGCGGGAGCAGATCGCGAACGCGGCCAGGGCTGCGGTGGCGGCGGCGACCCGGGACAGCGTGGTGTTGACGACCACGACGAGCAGGGTGGCGCCGAAGCCGGCGAGGAACGACGGGGCGCCGATGCCCACGAGAGTCCGAACCGTCGGCAGGTGGGGACGGAGGTCGGACCTCCGGATGCGGTACGGGCGGTGCTTCTGGGCGAAGAAGAACCACATGCTCATCGCGGCGGAGACGGTCTGGCCGCCGACTGTTCCCAGGGCTGCTCCGCGGACGCCGAGATCCAGTCCGAGGATGAGCAGCGGATCGAGGGTGATCTGGACCGCGACGGGGACGACCCACAGCATCGTGGCGAACCGCATCCGACCCTCGGCGCGGACGAGGCTGGAGAACCCGGTCGAGACGATCGCGCCGGCCAGGATGATCACGGCGTAGTCGCGTGCGTAGCCGAGGGTCTCGCCCCGGGCACCGAGCAGCCGCAGGAGCGGCTCGAGCCCGCTCAGCCCGACCACGGTGGTCGTGACGGCAGCGGTCCAGAACACGATGAAGGCGTTCCCGGCCGCCCGTGCGGCTGTGCTCGTGTCGCCCGCACCCAGGTGCCGCGAGACGACCGAGGCCGCTCCCACGCCGAGCGCGGTCGAGACCGCGCCCAGCGCCAGGAGCAACGGAGCGACCAGGTTGACGGCCGCCATCGCCGTCATCCCGACGCCACGGGCGACGAACCAGGCGTTTGTCAGCGCATAGATCCCGTAGACCCCGACCGCGATAGTCGTCTGGGTGCAGGCGTGCCACAGCAGCCGCCCGACGGGCCGCTCGCCCAGGGCGGCGGTGTCGAACGTGCGGTGCCGTTCCACGAGCTGGTCGCGCCGCCGACTCCTCACGGTTCGGTGAGCATCCGCATCATCCGATCGATCTGCCCGCGTGCCCAGTCGTACTGGCTGGCTGTGGTGTGTCCGCGGTAGACGGTCTCGATCGCCATGATCACGACCAGGTGCAGGCTGTACAGGCGCCGGCGCGTCTGCTCCCTCGAGGTGAGCTCCTCGTGGCCGTAGCCGCGCATGAACGCGGTCGAGTCGCCGAAGTCGGGCAGGTCGAGGGCGGCGAAGCCGGCCTCCATCAGCGGGTCCCCGTACAGGGCGCGTTCGTGGTCGATGATCGTGACGATCCTGCCGTCGCGGACCATGACGTTGGAGTCCCAGAGGTCCCACTCGACGAACCTCGGCTCGGTGACGTCGTCGAGGACGTCGCCGTGCAGGGCGAAGATCTTGCGGATCTCGTCGTAGTCCCGGCCGATGTCGACGTTGCGGGCCTCCCCGTCGGCCAGGTTAGCCTCGACGATGCCGGTGAACGCGGTTCGCCAGGACGAGTGACCCGGGCCCGCGAGCGGTCCGAACCAGTCCCCGCGGATCGAGTTCAGCTCGCGGTTGGCGGCGCCGAGCGCCTCGTTGTACGCGTCGCGCTGCTCGGTGCTCAGACCCTTGGTGATGATGCCGAGGTTGTCGGCGTCGACGTACGGCATGAAGAAGTAGTCGGCGTCGACGAGCTCGTGGCTCAGGTCGGCGTGGTCGACGTGCGGGACCGGGACGTCGGTGCGTTCCGCGATCAGCGCCAGCGAGTCGAGCTCGATGCGCATCGCGCCGCGCTCGGCGGTCATCACCGGCACGTCCCGCGGCGGCGCGATCTTCACGACCACGGCCCGGCCGTCGCGCAACAGGATCCGGTACGCGACGTTGAACCAGCCATGCCCCAGCTCCGCCAGCCAGGTGTCCGGCTCGCCCGTGGGCACCTGCCCGGCGCCGTAGGCCCGCTCGACCATCGCACGCAGCGTCGCGGGCGTCTGGCGGTTCTTCGTGATGCTCTCCATCGAGTCCTCGTCGAAGTGCGGGCTGTCCGGCCACGGCGGCGCGTCATCGGGGTCCCGAAGCGTCCGGCCACTCTAGGGCCTGCGCGGTCACCATCCTGGCGGCACGCACTGTCGACAGGCCCTCGAGGCAGGTCGACTACTTCCCGGCCACCCGGGACCCAGCGACTGTCGGTCGAGCGCACGACGCGACAGCACGGACGGGCGTGCACCGTCTCAGGTGGTCGCGACGTCAGGCCGAGTTGAGAGGCCCATCGACGGCGGGCGGATCGGCTGGGTCGTCCGGCGCGTCGGGGACGTCGCCAGGCTCACGATGAGGATCGTCCAAGGGCGGTTGTTCGACAGGGCGGTCCGGGATCGCGCCCGGGTCCGGGACGGGGTTGCTCATCGCCTCACCTCACTCGCCGGCCGGCCCGAGCACACAGGGGGGTTGTGCTCGGGCCGGTCACCTTCAGTGTCGTCCGATCCGCACGTCTACGCACGGCGACGGGCAGGTGACCTCGGTGCAGTCGTCCGGGCGAACACACACGCGGATCGTCGACAATCTGCACTCGTTGCTCGAGCGCACGCCCGGCGGGTCGGTGGCTCTCGTGCGGCTGCCGTCGCGGGCGATCGATTGTGGGCATACGTTCAGTTCGTCATGGGCGCGCAGGGTGCTCGCCCTCAGCGATGGGCGGTCCCGCGCATGTGGCTCTACAAGCTGTGGGTCAGTGTCCGCAACAGCCTGTGGCTCGTGCCCGTGCTGTTCGTGCTCGGGGGCGTCGCGCTGGCGCTCGTCACGATCACCATCGACCGCCGATTCGACTACTCGCTGATCCCGACCTCCGTGGTGGGCGGCCCGGAGGCGGCGATCGCCACCCTGTCGGTCGTCGCGACCTCGATGATCAGCATGGCCGCATTGGTGCTGACGATCACGATGGTCGTGGTCCAGCTGGCGATGGGTCAGTTCTCTCCCCGGATCGTGCAGCGACTGCTGCGGGACAAGCCCAGTCAGAGTGCCATCGGGCTGTTCGTCGCGACCTTCGCCTTCGCTGTCGTCGCCCTGCACGAGGTGACGTCCAACGGAGACGGCACCGGCCATGTGCCCGGGACCGCCGTGCTCACCGCGTTCGTCCTGGTCGTCATCAGCATCGCGATCCTGATCATCTACGTGCATCACATCGGGCAGTCGCTGCGAGTTTCCAGCCTGGTCGAGCTCGTCGGTGAGCAGACCCGCAAGCTCTTGGACGAGATCTACCCAGACGACGGGGAAGAGATCCCGGACGACGGCCGTCAGCTGCTGCGCGCGCCGCAGTCGGGGGTCGTCACGGTCATCGGCTACCAGCATCTGGTGGACGAGGCCACCAAGGCGGGCTGCGTCCTCGAGCTGCTGCCCGCGCTCGGTGAGTTCGTCCCGGCCGGGGCGCCGCTGTTCCAGGTGCACGGGGAGCCAGTCGACCTCGACGAGCGCAAGGTCAACGAGGCGGTCGTGCTGGGTCTCGAACGGACGCTCGACAGAGACGCGGCATACGGGTTGCGGATGCTGGTAGACATCGCGCAACGCTCGCTGGCCGACTCCCCGCTGCAGGACCCGACCACCGCGGTGCAGGCGATCGACCGCCTGCACGACTGCCTGCGCCAGATCGCCCGGCGGCCACTCTCGGACGGCCTGTACCGGGATGCCTCCGGCGAGATTCGACTGATGGAGCCGGTGATGGACTGGGACGCCTACGTCCACCTTGCCTTCGACGAGATCCGCATCGCCGGCGCCACCTCGCCGCAGGTCTCCCGGCGCCTCACCGCTGCGCTGAGCGACCTCGTCGATGTCGCACTGCCGGACCGCGCCCCACCGCTGGAGCGCCAGCTCATATTGCTCGGCGAGACCATCCGGGAGTCGGTGGCCCGGGCCGGAGATGTCGAGGTCGCACTCGCAGCGGACCGCCAGGGCCTCGGGGTCGCTGCGGGAGAGGGAGAGCGTCGCCCCTAGCGGCTGGATGTGGGCTCGATACTCGATCTCACATGAGATCCCGCACCGGACTCAGGTCACAGCTCCCTCGTCGTCGGTGACGTACCTGCCCTTTGACAGGTCGAGGAGCACCAGCCGGTTGCCGTACGGATCGACGACGACCGCGAGCCGCCCGACCGGCACCTCCTCGGGGCCGCTGACGAGATCACCGCCGACCGATCGAAAGTCCTGCACCGCAGCGAGCACATCGTCCACGAGCCAGGTCGGCTCGTACGGCAGCGTGGTCGTCAGATCGAGCTCGGTGTCACTGTCGGGGAAGGCGAGGCCGGCCTGGCCGACGGCCTCGTTGCGCCACAGGAGCCGATGGCCCAACCCGGTGACGTAGCAACTGATCCCGGTGTCGAGGTCCGGCACCGGGATGGTGACGGCATCGACCTTTCGCAGCACGGGCATGTTCCAGGGTGGCACCGCAGGACCAGTTCCGTGCGCAATCCATGGCACGAGCGAGCGCCGCCGATGAGACGAGCCACGGCGGAGGGCGTTTGCCGCGGACCGTGGACCTCATGGCGTCGACGTCCGCCTCGCCGTCGACGCCCGCCGTGCACGGAGCCGATGAGGGGAATCGTCCGCATCGCCGGAGACCGGTGACCGTCTCGGGCGGTTCGTGCGATGACTGCCGTCGCCGCCGCACTGTTCGTTCCTAGTCGGGTGCACCCTGCGGATCGACGTTCACGTAGGTCGGCAGGCTCTGGAGCGGCTCCGTGCCAGCAGCCCGCTGCGGCGGGCTCGCTGGGCGTCTGGTCCGACGAGGCAGTCTGGGCAGCAGAGCCGGGACCCGAGCGGCGTAGGCGTCGTAGGCGGCGCCGAACGTGCGCCGCAGGTCGCGCTCTTCGAACCTGATCCCGACGGCGACGTAGACGGTCGCGGTGACAGCGAACAGAAGGTGCGAAGCGCCCATGTGCGGGGTCGCCCAGAAGGCCAGGACCAGTCCGGTCATCAGGGGGTGCCGCACGATGGCGTGCAGTCCCTCGACCTTCAGCCCGCTGGGCGGTGCAGCCTCCACAGGCGTCCACCAACCAGCTTGGCGTAACCCGGTGAGCTCAAGGTGGTCGACGGCGAACGTCGCCGAGATCGCCAGGAGCCAGCCGGCCGCGCAGAGCGACCAGAGGACGAGGCCGGCCGGACCGTCGACGAGCCACACCGCGCCGCCCCAGGGTTGCCACAGCACCAGCACCAGGACGAGGCAGATGTCGGTGGCGAGGACGTACGAGGTGCGCTCCAGCGCCGCCGGGATCCGGCGGCGCAGCACTGCCTTGACCTGGGGGCGCGCCATCACCGAGTGCTGCACGGCGAACAGGAGCAGGAGTGCCAGGTCGACCGTCACCGCGGTCAGGGCGTTCGTCCGCGGTGGCCCGTCCACGGTGGGGGAGACGATGACGTCGGCGAGGAAGGCGATGGTCCACAGCGTGACGGCGACGAATCCCGCCCAGGCGGCGGCAGACAGGGTCAGGAGGATCGGATCTCGGCGCATGCCCCGATGCTCCGCGAGCGACGGGCCCGGCGCAGCCGTGGAACTACCTCACGTGTGCGGTTCCCGCGCGACGTACCAGGCAGCAACCTGGGAACGCGACCTGAACCCTAGGCGCAGCCGGATGCGTTCCACGTGCGACTCGGCCGACCGCTCGGTGATCCCGAGGCGTGTCGCCAGCTCCCGGTTCGTGAGGCCGTCGGCCACCAGCGCGGCGACCTCTGTCTGGCGAGGGGTGAGACCGGTGGGCACAGCCCGCCGCAGCCGGGGCAAGCCCAAGAAGCGCCGCACCTGCTCGACGACCGCCTCCGCATCGCCGAAGGCCGGAAGATGCGACCGGCCCTCGAGCTCCACCAGCGCAGCGCCCGGGATCCCGTCCGCGAGCGTCCTGCTCTCTGCGGCCGGAGCCGCACGGTCTCCCTGCCGGTGCAGCACAAGCGTCGGCGCGGAGATCCGCGCAAGGGTGGGAGACACGTCCAGGTCGTAGGCCAGGCCGAGGAGGGCGACCGCCGTGCTGGCGGAGGAGGCCGCTCGCTGGTACTGGGCGAGTGCCCGACGGGTCCCGGCGTCCGCGTCAGGAGCGAAGATCTCGGTGAGCAGGTCGGAGCCCAGCCCCCAGTGGGTTGCGAGGAGGCCGAGTACATGCCGCCTGCTGTCGTCGTCCCCGATGGCGGAGCCGGTGGCCCAGCCGCCGTAGAGCACGAGCCTCGAGACCGTCTCGGGTCGTTCCGAGGCCCACTGTGCCGCCACCGGTGCTCCCAGCGACCAGCCGAACAGGTCGAAATGCGTCGCGCCGACGGCCTCGGTCACAGCACGGATCGCGGCCAGCTCTAGCGCCATCGTCCGGGGTCCGTCGTAGGGATCGGAGAGGCCGCAGCCCGGGCGGTCGTAGCGCACCAGCGTCCGGCCGGATGACAGCGCCTCGTGGAACATGCGCTCGGCCGGGATCGCCCAGCCGAGCTCGAGGTGGCTCAGCCAGCCCGGCACCACCACCAGCGGGGGACCGGTGCCGGTCAGCGCATAGGCCACCTTCCCGCCGTCCTCCAGGTGCGCCGTCCCCCAGCGCTGGTCACGCACAGCCACGGCACCAGTGAACAACACGACTGGCACGACCTCGTCGTGCGTCGGCCCGCTTCACGGCGCTTCGATCACCGCCATCGTGCACCGCGAGATGCACACGAGCCTGTCATTGTCGTCGACGATCCGGACTTCCCAGACCTGGCTGCGACGGCCCAACGAGACCGGCCGGGCGGTGCCGGTGACCCAGCCGGACGTGACCGGTCGCAGGTGGTTGGCGTTGATCTCCTGGCCGACGCACGCCGTGCCAGGGGCGGCGACGAACGTGGCCGCACAGCTCACCAAGGTCTCGGCGAGCAGCACCGAGGCGCCGCCGTGCAGGATCCCGAACGGCTGGCGCGTTCGGCTGTCGACGGGCATCCGACCGATCAGGTGGTTCGGGCCGAGCTCGGTGAACTCGATGCCGAGGTGACCTATCGCACAGCCGGCGCTCATCTCGTTGGCCTGGTCCAGGTCAGGACTGCCATGCCAGATTGCTGCGCTCATCGGCTGGGCACGTCCAGGCACGCTGTGGACTGCCGGCACCGCGCGGATGTGCTCGTGATCGAGGCGTGTGGGTGGGAGGTCGAGGTCTGGTTCCGGGGCTAGAGGCATGTTGTCCATGCTTCCGACTCGCCGGCACGGAGGCAGCCGTGGAACCACCTCACTTGGTCACGACCGTGAGTCACGCACCAGCCGCGCGAGCGTCCCCGAGTGGTGCCGCCGCGCTTGAGCTGACCGCGGCACATGGTGCGTACGGCGTGCCGCGCGGCAAACCCGTCAGTGGTGGTGTGTGTTGCGACCGAGCGTCTCCACAGGCGTCGCGCCCGGACGGGTCCACTGCGGTACCGGCCGACTCGTCTGTGCCCACCCGGCACTCCCGTCCGCGTCCGATCGCCAGTACCAGCACGGGCCCTGTCCCTCGGGCCGGCCGGCGGGGTTGTCCTCCCAGGCCTCGCCGCGTCCGTAGGGCGTCATGTCGAGCAGACCAAAGGACCCGCTGGCCGGTTCGACGCCACGGCCCGTCGTGGAGTAGGTGAGGAACACGCGGTCGCCCTCGCGCAGGAACGAGGCGAAGGAGCCCATGTCGTCGCCGACGGGCGGTTCGACGTCGCGAACCGAGTACCAGGGCTGGGTGTAGCCCATGAAGTCGACGTACGGGGCGACCTCGTCCCATCGTCCCGTCGTCAGGATGGCGAAGGAGACGCCGCGGGCGTTCAGGTAGACGGCGTCCCTCATGTGCCAGGCCGTCACCGTGCAGCCCTCGCACTGCCCCTGGTGAGGAGCGCCGTCGTGCCACATGTGCTTGTAGACCATGAGCTCGTCGCGTCCCTCGAACAGCTCGAGGAACGGGACCGACCCGTGGGGTCCGACGATCTCGACCGTGCCGTCGATCTCGACCATCGGCAGTCGGCGGCGGGCGGCCGCGAGTGCGTCACCAGCGTGGGTGTGCGCCTTCTCCCGGACCAGGAGCTCGTCACGGGCGGCATGCCAGGTCGCGAGGTCGACGACCGTCGGAAGGCCGGGCAGGGTGCCGGTCAGGTCATCGTGAGCTGTCGTCATCATGTCCTCCGTCGTGTGTCGTGCCGGGTGGCGTCGCACGGCGTTCTGCGACGTCACCTCAACGACGCGCGGGCGGACGTCAGATCGACACGAGGCGGGATGTCTCACCGGATCGGCTCCGTCGACCGGACTCGAGCCAGTTCCCCACGCTTGACTCCACGGTGTGACCTCGGTCATAGTCCTCCACCATAGGAAAGCGCTTACACACTCCGGAGGCCCTTGTGCACGTTCGTCAGCGACTACGTCTTCTCGCGGTGTCGGCTCTTGCCGCCGTCGTTGTGCTCCCCTCTCAGGCGGCTGCGGCAGAGCCCGACGGGGACGTCACGGTCTTCGTCACCGGTGACTCCACGGCTGCGACGTACGCGGAGTACGAGGCGCCCAGGGCCGGGTGGGGACAAGCACTCGAGGAGTTCCTCGCCAAGGACGTCGAGGTTGTGAACCAAGCCTGGTCGGGGGCCAGCTCGAAGAGCTTCGCCGAGGCCGGCCTGCTCGATCAGGTCCTGGAGGACATCGAGCCCGGGGACTACCTGCTCGTCTCGTTCGGCCACAACGACTCCAAGACCGACGACCGCAGCACCGACCCCTACACGACCTACCAGGAGTACCTCGAGCTCTACATCGACGGCGCCCGGGAGCGTGGCGCGCACCCGGTCCTGGTCACCCCGGTGGAGCGCCGACGGTTCGACGCCGCCGGTGGTGTCCGCACCTCCCTCGGGCAGTACCCGGACGCGATGCGTCAGCTCGCCGAGCGTGAGGACGTGCCGCTGGTCGACCTGACACATCTCAGCCTGCTGCGATGGGCCGAGCTCGGCCCGGAGGGCACGACGGAGGAGTTCCTGCACCTCGCGCCCGGCGAGCACCCCAACTACCCGGACGGCGTGACTGACAACACCCACTTCCAGGCGCGCGGCGCGATCGAGCTCGCGCGCCTCGTCGTCCGCGACCTGAAGGACCAGCGGGTGCTCCAGCCGCAGGACACCCGGGCACTGGGCGACCAGATCCCGGACTCGGCCCTCGACTGGCCGCTCGAGCGGCCCGCCGGTCCCGAGGTGTGGTGACCTCGCCGGCAACCCGACAGCACGACCCCCGAAACCCTGTCAACGAGGACAAGGACTCCCATGCGCTTCAGCCCGCACCCGCTCGTCCGCGCCGCCACGGCAACCGCCTGCGTCGCTGCCCTGGCCGTCACGGCGTCTCCCGCCCAGGCCGCCCCAGGCCCGGCCCAGCCACCGACCGACCCCTCCGCCGTCGCACGCGAGACCCTCGCCACCGGTGACGGGTGGGCCTCGTTCGGCAACGGCACGACAGGCGGCTCCGCAGCCACGCCGGACCAGGTGTTCACCGTCAGCACCCGCGACGAGCTCGCCGCAGCGGTCGCCGGTGACCAGCCCAAGATCGTGTACATCGACGGGACCATCGACGGCAACGTGGACGAGGACAACCAGCCGCTGACCTGCGCGGACTTCGCGCGGGACGGGTACACGCTCGAGGCGTTCCTCGAGGCGTACGACCCGGCGACCTGGGGCAAGGTCGACCCGGCGGGCCCGCTCGAGGACGCCCGTCGCGCGTCCCAGCGGGCACAGGCCGCCCGGGTGCAGGTCCCGATCGGCTCCAACACCACGCTCGTCGGCCTCCCCGGCGCGCTCGTGAAGGGTGCCAACCTCAAGGTCGACGGCGAGTCGAACGTCATCCTCCGGGGCGTCGAGTTCCAGAACGCGTACGACTGCTTCCCCGCGTGGGACCCGGGCGACGGCGAGTTCGGCGAGTGGAACTCCGAGTACGACCCGCTCTCGCTCTACGGCGCGACCAACGTGTGGATCGACTCCAACGAGTTCAGCGACGAGGGGATGCCGGACTCCGAGCAGCCGACCTACTACGGGCGCCAGTACCAGGTGCACGACGCCCTCCTCGACATCACCCACGGCTCCGACCTCGTCACCGTCTCGTGGAACCGGTTCCGCGACCACGACAAGGTCATGCTCATCGGCTCCAGCGACTCCCGGACGTCGGACGACGGCAAGCTGCGCATCACGCTGCACCACAACGAGTGGCGTGACCTGGGCCAGCGCACCCCTCGGGTCCGCTACGGCCAGGTCGACGTGTACAACAACCTCTACGTCGAGGACGACGCCGGGAACTACCAGTACAGCTGGGGCATCGGCGTGCAGTCGAAGCTCGTGGCTGAGCACAACGCCTTCACCCTCGCCCCCACCATCGAACCCTCCAGCGTCATCAAGTACTGGAAGGGCACGACGATGACGGAGGGTGGCAACCTCGTCAACGGCGAGCCGGTGGACCTGCTCGCCGCCCACAACGCGGCGCACGATCCCGACATCGCCGAGGGCGCGGGCTGGACCCCGACCCTTCGGCGGACCGTCCACCCGGCCACCTCCGTCCCGCGTGTCGTCGGCGCGCTCGCCGGCCCGCAGGGACTCGGCCGGCCCGAGCACATCACCGTCGCTCAGGGCAACGGGGGCGACGTCACCAGCGTCCAGGCGGCGGTCGACGCCGCACCCACCGCCTCCACCCGCACCGTCGAGATCGTGATCGAGCCGGGCGTCTACCGCGAGGTCGTCCGCGTCGACCGGACCAAGCCGAAGTTGTCGTTCGTCGGCGCCACCGGGCGGGCCGAGGACGTCGTGATCACCTATGACAATGCTGCGGGAACGCCGAAGCCCGACGGCTCGGGCACGTACGGTACGAGCGGGAGCGCGACGGCGACGCTGGCCGGCGCGGACTTCACCGCGAGGTACCTCACCTTCGAGAACTCCTTCGACGAGCAGGCCCATCCCGAGATCACCAACCAGCAGGCGGTCGCGGTCAAGACCACCGCTGACCGGATGGTCTTCGACAACGTCCGCTTCCTCGGCAACCAGGACACCCTCTACCTCGACTCCCCGAACGCGACGACGCCCGCGCGTGCCTACGTCCACGGCTCGTGGATCGAGGGCGACGTGGACTTCATCTTCGGCCGGGCGAGCGCCGTCATCGACGGCTCGACGATCAAGGCGCTGAAGCGAGACAGCGACCCCAACGGCTACGTCGTCGCGCCGAGCACGTCCTCTCCCGGCTGGCTCGGGTTCCTCGTCACCGACAGCAAGCTCATCTCGAACGCGAAGCCGGACAGCTACTTCCTCGGCCGGCCGTGGCGTCCGAGCAGCTTCCCGTCGGCTGAGCCGCAGGTCGTCGTCCGCGACTCGTTCCTCGGCAACCACATCAAGGACGACCCCTGGACCTCGATGTCCGGGCGTGACTGGAGCGAGGGTCGGGCCCTGGAGTACCGCAACGACGGCCCCGGTGCCGGCATCAACCCCGACCGGCCCCAGCTGACCGATGCCCAGGCCGCCGACTACGAGATCCAGGACTACCTCAGCGGGTCCGACGGCTGGGATCCCACCGGCAACACCGACTGACCAGGTCGGTCCCGCCGCCGAGCTCCTTCAGGAACTCGTGCGGGAGGGAGGCTGCCCGCGTCATTGCCTCCGGACAGGGCGGTAGGCGCCCTGTCCGGAAGCGGTTCTAGACGCTCCTGGTCATGACCAGAGGCGGACGAGCTGCACGTCGTCGTGCTCGATAGCCTCGATGTCGTCGGAGGTTGCCGACAGAAGCCGGTCCGCCAGGTTGCGCAGCGCCCGAGCCGCGGCGAGCTCCTCGCCGATCTCCGGGACGTCGTCGTCACGTGGCGCTCGGCATGCCCGTCCGTAGCCGTCGAGAGTGGTGCCGCTCGAGGTGCTGAGCACCGCGTGCGCCTTCGTCACGCCGGTGTCGTGTCCGTGGTCGTCGGCGTCGAACAGGTAGATCGCGACCTTCCAGGTGTTCATGGCACGTTCTCCCTTCCCGCCTGACGGGGTCAGCACTAACGGACGACCACCACAGGACACGTGGCATGGTGCAGGACCGCCTGGCTCACCGACCCCAACAGCAGGCCGCGGAAGCCTCCCAGGCCACGCGACCCGACCACCAGGAGCTCAGCGTCGGCGGCGGCGGTCAGGATGACGTGGGCCGGACCGCCGCGGTGAACCATGGAGGTCACGTTCACGTCGGGATAGCGCTCCATGTGCCCCGCGAGGCTCTCGGACAGCAGAGCCTTCTCTGCCATGCGCATCTCCTCCACCTCCTCCGGCATCCAGGGCGGTACAGGTCCGAAGAGCGAGGGGAGCTCCCACGCGTGCACGGCGACGAGTGGCAGGCCCCACCGGGATGCCTGGTCGAAGGCGTAGTCCACGGCGCTCACGCTCGCCGGGGAGCCGTCCACGCCCACCACGACCGGTCGGCCGGGCTCGCCCGCGGTTGCGGGGTTCGTCCTGACGACCACGACGGGGCAGTGCGCGTGCGAAGCGACGGTGACACTGACCGATCCCAGCAGCAGACCGGCGAACCCTCCGCGGCCTCGCGAGCCCACGACGAGCAGTCCGGCGCTCCTGGATGCCTCGGTGAGGACTGCGGCCACGCTGTCCTGCGGCTCAAGCTGCGTCGTCACCTCGAGGTCGGGGTCGATCGCCCGCAGACGTTCGATCCCGTCAGCGAGCACCTGGCCACCTACCTGGGCGGTCAGATCGGACGGGCGGTCAGCGATGACGTAGCCGTCCAGGAACGTGCGTGCGACGTGCACGATCCGCAGGGGAGCGTGCCGCCGTCGGGCCGCTCTGGCAGCCCATACCAGTGCCTCGTCCGCGTGGTTGGAGCCGTCGTAGCCCACCACGATCTCTCGGTTCATCTCGCACCTCCGAGGACTTCCTCGTCCCATCCGTTCGTTCGGATACCTCGATCGTGCGGACCCGGCGGTCGTCGTTCGTAGAGTCGGAAGTCCTGGGCTTCGACCCTGGAGACCCGTAGCACCATCACCCTGATGATGGCGTTGTCCCACCGGACAGCCCGATACTGACGGTGTGGACGATTGCTGCGGTCGTGACCACTACCAGGCCACGTTCACCGACCGGTTCGCGCGCCGGATGGCACGGCGGTTCCGCAAGCGCGGCCTGAGCCGCGTCGAGGAGCGGCTGGTCGGGTTTCTCACCGACCGCGGTATCGAGGGCGCCACGGTTCTGGAGATCGGCGGGGGCGTCGGCGAGATCGAGATCGAGCTCCTGCGCCGCGGAGCGGCCTCGGCGACGAACCTGGAGATCTCGACCAACTATGAGGACGAGGCTCGACTTCTGCTCGAGCAATCCGGAATGACCGGACGAGTGAGCCGCCGGTTCCTCGACATCGCGACCGCCCCGGACGACGTCGAGCCGGCCGACCTGGTCGTACTGCACCGCGTCGTGTGCTGTTACCCGGACTACGAAAGGCTGCTCGCGGCTGCAGGCAGCCATGCACGGCGGATGCTGGTCTTTTCCCACCCACCGCGTAACGGCATGACGCGTGCGGCGCTGTGGTGTGACAACGCGTTGAGCCGACTGAGGGGAAACGACTTCCGCGGCTTCGTGCATTCGCCTCCGGCCATGGTGGACGTCCTGACAGCTCAGGGTCTGACCCGTCGCTACCGTCATCACGGTCTGGTCTGGGACGTGGTCGGTTTCGAACGATGAGCGCTTCCCGGACATGCGGTCTCGATGTGTGGCGACCGCGCAGCCCGGGTGGCTCGCGGAATGGCGGGGCGAAGCAGCCTGACAATGCAAAAACACACGGGGTCAATGCTGCTACGTTGCAAACCTGGCCCTGTCTCAGCGACGAGGAGGCATTCCGTGCCCGTGGATCCCATGCCGAACCCCATCGTGCTTCAGCGCGCGGATCCATGCGTCCTGCGCCATGACGGCCATTACTACTTCACGGGTTCGTACCCGTTGTATGACCGCATCGTCCTGCGCCGGGCCGAACGCCTCGCGGACCTGCAAGCCGCGCCCGAGGTGACCATCTGGAGCAAGCACGCCGAGGGGCCGCAGTCCCACCTCATCTGGGCGCCCGAGCTCCACCGCATCGGTGATGCCTGGTACATCTACTACGCCGCGGCGCCCAACCCGGACGTCACCTTCGACGTCCCCGACGCGGACGACACCTTCAACCACCGTGTCTACTGCCTCGAGTGCCTCGACGCGGACCCCCTCACCGGCACCTGGACGGAGAAGGGCCAGGTGGACACCGGCTGGGAGTCGTTCGCGCTCGACGCGACGAGCTTCGTCCACCGGGACGACCAGTATCTGGTGTGGGCGCAGCAGGACTTCGCGGTGAAGGGGCACTCGAACCTCTACATCGCGCGCATGGAGAATCCGTGGACGCTCGCGACGCCCGCGGTGATGCTGTGCCGGCCGGAGCTCGACTGGGAGATCATCGGGTTCTGGGTCGCCGAGGGTCCTTCGGTCCTGCAGCGGGACGGGCGGCTGTTCCTCACGTACAGCGCCTCTGCGACGGGCATCGACTATGCGATGGGGCTGCTGACCGCGTCCGCGGATGCGGATGTCCTCGACCCCGGGAGCTGGACCAAGTCTTCCGAGCCGGTCTTCACGAGCGCCCCCGAGAACGGCATCTACGGTCCGGGCCACAACAGCTTCACGGAGTCGACTGAGGGGGAGACGGTGCTCGTCTATCACGCTCGCACCTATACGGAGCTCATCGGCAACCCCTTGTGGGACCCCAACCGGCACGCCTGCGCGCAGGTCCTGCCGTTCGTGGACGGCGAGCCCCGATGGGGGGTACCACAGCCGCTGAGCCGTCCGGTGCCCTCCGGCGTCGAGGTGCTTGCGTCCGACGGGACGATCCGATGAGCGGCGGCGGCGGTCAGGGCGCCGCGGCACCGGTCACCGGGCCCAGGTTCGTGGACTCGATCAAGCGCCTGGTGCTGTGGAACTACGGCGGGATCTACTTCTTCTACTTCGTCGCCTGGCAGTTCATCTTCACGTTCATGGGCCTGTGGCTCGACGACCAGGGCATGTCGTCGACGAGCATCGGCAGGGTGAGCACGGTCATGGCGCTCACCGCCCTGTGCCTGCAGCCGCTGTACGGATTCCTGCAGGACCGCCTGGGCTTCCGCAAGCCGCTGTTCGCGTTCGTGGTCGTGTGCGCCGCATTGATCGGGCCGTTCTTCCAGTTCGTGTTCAAGCCGCTCATCGATGTCGACCAGACCCTCGCCGCCGTAGTCGGAGGCATCTACCTCAGCCTCGTCACCTACGCGGGCGTGTCCGTGGTCGAGGCCTTCAACGAGCGCGCGAGCCGCGCCAACGAGTTCGAGTACGGCCACGCGCGGCTCTTCGGTTCGCTCGGCGGCTCCTTCGCATCGGCCATCGGCGGAGTGATCTGGGCCACCAACCCCGACAACATCTGGTGGGCGGCGTCGTTCGCTGCGCTCGTGCTGGGCGTGCTGCTCTTTGTCGCGCGGGTGCCGCGCCAGGCGGCCGGTGCGAAGCAGGCCGGGGGCGAGTCGAAGGCTCACAAGGTCAGCAAGGAAGACATCCGCGGGCTGATCACGGACCGCAACTTCCTCGGCTTCGTGGTCCTCATGATGGGCACGGCCGCCCTGTACGACGTGTTCGACCAGCAGTTCTCGATCTACTTCAGCGACCTTGTCGACCACCCGGACCCGGAGGCGCTGTTCGGCACGGTGGTGTCGATCCAGATCCTGCTCGAGGCCGTGGTGATGCTCTTCACGCCCGCGATCATCAACCGGATCGGCGCCAAGCGCGGACTGCAGATCTTCGCCGGGATCCTCGTGGTGCGGGTGCTGGGCTCCGCGCTCTTCACCAGCACGGAGGCACTGATCGCCTGGCGTCTGCTCGCCGCGGTCGAGATGCCGTTCATGCTCGTCTCCGTGATGAAGTACATCACCCGGATGTTCGACGTGAAGATCTCCGCGACCGCGTACATGCTCGGTTTCGGCGTCGCGAAATCCCTGGGAGTCGCGCTGTTCTCCGGGGTGTTCGGGCGCGGCTACGACAAGTACGGGTTCTCCGAGTCCTACGTGGTCATGTCCGTGGTGATCCTGGTCGCGACCATCCTCGCGAGCCTGCTCATGGGCGACGACAAGGGCCGTGAGGCTCCCACAGGCGAGCTCGCCGACGGGGGCGCCGGCGAGCTCGACGACGAAAGGAGATCCGCCGCGCGTGCATGATCTTGTCGCGGGGGAGGCTTGCGTCTCATGCACTCGCGAGCTGGACGCCGTGTCGCTGGGTGACCGAGAGGATCGCTTCCATCGACTTCTCGACGGGTTGGTCGGACGGCACAGAGCCCGAGAAGTCGGCGAAGAACCGTCCGGCCCCGTCACCGGAGGTGATGGCCACGAAGCGGGCGAAGTCCCCGACGACCTCGAAGGTGACGGGAGTGCCCGCGGGGGCCACCAGCACTCCGCCGGGCTCGACCTTGTACGTCGTGTCGCCGACCAGCGCAGTGACTCGGCCATCGAGCAGGAACAGCACTCCGGTCCACGGCGAGACGTGAGGAGGCGCCATCGGCGCGGCGGGTGCGATCACCTCGAAGACCTCGAAGGCACCGTTGGTGTCGCGGACGGCGGCCTTCGCGACGTGGTCACCGTCGATCATCGGGTAGTGCTCGCCTTGTCCGGGCGGGACATGGATGGTGGTCACGGCTCCTTCTCCTTCGTCGGAGTTCCTGGGTGCGAACAGCCTCCTGCGGCGGAGCAGCGACGGTGCGAGTAGTGGGCTACTCGAGTCCGAGGACGTCCTTGAGCGCGGTGCGCTCGGACACGCCGAGCTTGAGGCCGGCTCGGTACAGGTGACCCTCGACGGTCCGCACCGATACCGTCAGCCGCTCGGCGATGTCCTTGTTCGGCAGCCCCCTGGCCGCCAGCTCGACGATCTCGCGTTCTCTGGCGGTCAAGGGCAGCGGTCGGACCGCGATCGCAAGCGCCGGGGTGTTGGCGCCGGACCTGGCGGCCAGCTTCACAGCGAGGGCCGACGCGGAGAGTGCTGACCCCTGTCTCCCCTGGTGACGGTAGGCGTCGGCCGCCTGGGCGGCCGCGTCTCCGGCGGCGACGAGGTCGCCGAGCCGGGCCCAGTCCTCGGCGGCCTCGAGAAGCCTCTCGCCGTCCGCGTCGGCCCACGCCCGGGCATGGGCGCACGCGACGCGGGCCCGTGGGCCGAGCTGCGCGAGTGCCATGAGGCGGGGGAGTGCCGACGTCGCATCGCCGAGCTGGACTGCGGTCTGCCAGGCGAGCACCTCGAACGCGGGCGCGCCCGACTCTCGGGCGACCTCAGCGGCTGCGACGGCGCGGTCGAGCGACTCGGTGGTCGATCCCTCGGCGGCAGCACCCCACGCCAGTGCCAGGAGGTCCTCAGGTGCGAGGAACCGGTACGCCGGATGCTGACCCATGAGGATCCCAGTGAGCAGGGGAGCTGCCTCGGCGGCGTTGCCGGCCTGCGCCAGGGCCGTCGCCAGAAGCGTCCGGCACCGGAACCGGAACTCGTGACCCGAGTCCGCCAGCCCGGCCCACGCCTCGCGCAGCAGGGCCAGCGCCTCGACGACCCGGCCTCCGGCGAGCGCGGCATGCCCGGCGACGACAAGTCCCATCAGCCTCGCTGGGCCAGGCAGGTCGGCCGAAGCCGCCCGCATCCTCCGCGCCTGGTCGTCACCGCGGGCGGGTGTGCCGTCGAGCCGGTGCCCGAGCACCTGCAGGTCCGCGAGCCCGAACCCGGGGATCACGGTGGGCACACGGTCGGCGGTGAGCCCTCCCACGACGGCGGCCTCGTCGAGGAGGTCGCGCCTCCCGGTCAGGGCTGCCGCCGCCGACACCGCGGAGGCGACGAGGATCCGGGCCAGGTCGTCGGGAAGGTCCTCGTGCAGCAGCTGAGGGCCGCGGTCGAGGAGGGGCGAGAGGTCGCCGGCCGCCGCCGCCACGGCGAGTGACATGGCGGCGACATGGACGGGAAGCGCGCCGCTGGCCTCGGCCGCGTCCAGTGCCTGGCGTGCCTCCTCCGGTCGAGCCATCGTCCACAGCAGGTTGCCGGTGCGGTGCACCTGGGCCATCGCGCGGAACTCGGTGCTCGGAGCGGTCTCCGCGAGGTCCCGCAGGATCGCCTCGGCCTCGTCCCCGCGGCTGAGCCACGACAGAGCTGCAGCGTGCACCAGCCGGGCGACCGGCGCGCCGGTTCCCGCGGCCGCACGGGCCAGCCGCTCCGCCAGCGGGAGGTCGAACAACCGGGTCGCCGCCTCGGCTGCCTCCAGGAACAGTGCGGGGTCGGCAGGCAGGTCGGAGTCGAGGGTGAGCACGGCTCGGGGGATCGGGTCCGGCGCCGCCGGCAGGGTCACGGCCACCTGTCCGCGCAGCCGACGGGCACGCAGGGCGCCCATCACGGTCCGGCGGACCTCGCCGTACAGCGGGTGCGCCAGCCGGGCCACGAGTCCATCGGTGCGCACGAGGCCCCGCTCCTCGGCCTCCTCGAGGGCCGAGGGCGTGGCCAACATGGACACCGTCGAGACTGCGACGGGCTCGGCCAGCGCCACCAGGTCCACGACGTCCCGCACCCCCGGTGCCAGACGGCCGATCTCGTGCTCGATGAGGTCGGCCAGCTCGGGCGAGATCATCGGCTGACTGGTCCACCGCCAGATCCCGGACGCCGGGGTGAACCGTCCCGCTGACACCTCGGCGGCCAGCAGGTGACGCAGGAACAGCGGGCTGCCCTGGGTCAACGTCCACAACCTGTGCGCGGAGGCGGAGTCGACAGGCCCGCCGAGCACCCGGGCGACCAGACCGGTGGTCTCAGCCTCGTCCAGCGGGGACAGGTCCAAGCGCGGGAGGTGATCGTCCTTCCAGAGAGCCGTCACGATGTCGGGGACCGGCTCCCTGGTCCGAAGGGTCACCAGGACCGGTGCCAGCCGGCGTACGACCGTGCGGTGCAGCACGATCGCCGAGTGCTCGTCAAGCAGGTGTGCGTCATCGACCGCAAGGACCAGCGGCCGTCTCACGGCGAGTTGGTCCAGTGCGCGACCGATGGTCTCCGCGGTGTAGCCGGCCGGGACGTCGAGCAGGCCCGCGAACGCACCGAGCGGCATCTGACGGGCGGCCGTGCTGCCGTGGCCCCACACGACGGTGACGCCGGTACCGGCCAGCTTCGTCAGGGCCTCGCGGGCGAGCCGCGTCTTGCCCACCCCGGCGGGGCCCGCCACGACCACCCCGCTCGCACCCGGCCGGATCGACGCCGCAACCCGCCGCAGCTCGTCGTCCCGGCCGGTGAGCGGCCACGTCCGCTCCATAGCCGTCAGGCTAGCCAGCCTGAGATGAACAGCGCACTCCTAGCATCCTCGAGCTCCCCGACGGGTGCGTCAGAGCCTGCTGACTCGGGTCTGCACTCACCCGACGACCGTCTCGCTCACCGTGTCGGCGTGACGATGGGCCACGCGCCACTCACCGTCCTCGCGTCGGTACACCTGCGTCGCGCGCAGGGTGAACGTCCGCGGCCGACCGTCGACGGACACCGAGCTGTGCTCGAGGCCGGCGGTATAGGCCATGTCGCCCACGACGTCGTGCGCCAGCAGCTCGAACTCGTACGAGGTGCAGTCCGAGAAGGTGTCCTCGAGGAAGCGGAAGATCTTCTCCACATCCGCCTGTCCGAAGGCGTTGCGCCATGCGCCCTGGATGCTCACCGGCTCGTTGCGGGACCAGATCGCCCGCCGCGGGTCCGCGTCACCGCCGAGCAACGCCCTCTCGGCGGCGAGCAGCGTCGTGGTGACCCAGGCCAAGAAGTCCTCCTGCTCGGTCATGACACCATGATGCTCGCGATCGGCGCGTCGGGTGCGGTTCCGCTCGACCTGCACACCAGCCGGCACCGGCGCTACGGCGTCAGGTCGATTGAGACTGAGGCCGGCAGAGCCGGATGGAGAAACCGCTCAGACGAGTGTTCGACCTGTCAGTGGGCTCGGGCGCGGAACGCGGACGGCGACTGCCCGTGCGTCCGGGTGAACTGCCGTGAGAAGTAGAGCGCATCCTCGTACCCGCACGTGGCGGCGACGGCGGCGACGGTCAAGGTGCTGGTGTCGAGCAGCTCCCTGGCCTTCGCCATGCGCAGGTCACTCTGGTAGCGCAGGGGAGCCACGCCGACCTGCTGACGGAAGACCGTGCGCAGCTGCGACGGGCTGAGCCCCACCATCGCGGCGAGCGACTCCATCGGGATACGACGCGGGCTGGTGGCGCGCAGGTGCTCGACGGCGCGTTCCACGGGACTGAGGGAAGGACCGGGGCCTCGCCGACCGGTGGCGGCCACCTGTGCGAGCGCGTTCCAGGCGGCACCCGACGCACTGACCAGACCGCCTGCTGTCCCGGTGTCCAGCGCGTCGATCGCGTGGGAGACGAGGCTGGCGATCGCGGCCGGGTCCCTCAGGTGGGAGACCGGCCCCCCGGCAGCCACGTGCGCGGCCTGGACAAGGTCGGCGGCGTCGTGCCCGACGACGTGGAGCCACCACAGGGTCCACGGGTCCGACTCGGAGGCCGCGTACTCGTGCGCGACCGACGCGGGCACCAGCACCGCGTCGCCGCGCTGGACGGCGAAACGCCCGTCAGGGGTACGGCACCACCCTGATCCGTCGGTGCAGATCATGAGGATGTGCTGGCCCGCACCGTGGGGACGAGCCCGGCCGTGCCGGGCGGCGTGCGGGAAGAACCCGGCGTCGGTGACCAGCAGGCGGTTGGTCACCGGTCGCGCGAGCGCGGCCCGGATTGCCGGTCGCGGAAGCACGAACAAGCGCTGGCCGACGAACCCCTCGCGGAGCGACTCGGACTCGACGACCACGCTTTCGTCCATGATCCGGATCGAAGCCTGCTGCGCAGAGTCAGGTCAAGTCGCCGATGCCCCCTCTTTGCGTGGATGCCGACGTTGAGCCGTTGTCAATTCGTCCATGAGCCCGTCGAAACCGCCATCGCGCACGCAGGGTCGTCCGGCATAACCTCGCATCGCGGCCTCATCGAGCACGTCTCGCCGCGGATGAACGGCACCGCTGCCGCCTCGTCCGCTCGGAGGCCCCAGACACGTCCAGCACCCCGGCGGGGTGTTCTGCAGAAGGAGACAGATTGCACACGCAGGTCGATCTCACCGGGACCGTCCCTCGGCTCCGTGTGCCGCTGCCCGTGGAACCTCGCCGGGATCACCTGCCCCTGGGGGAGCCGGACGGTTCGCCGGACCGCGTCGAGGTCACGAGCCGCTCGATCGAGCGCGGTGGCCGTCCCTGGTTCCCCGTCACGGGCGAGATCCACTACTCGCGCATCCCGCGCGAGCGCTGGTCGGAGGTCATCAGCCATGCGCGAGCCGGAGGGCTCGACTCCGTGGCCACCTACGTCTTCTGGCAAGCCCACGAGCCGCGACCCGGACAGTTCAGCTGGGCCGGCAACCTCGACCTGCGGGCCTTCGTCGAGCTCGCCGGCCGGCACGGTCTGCAGGTCGTCGTGCGGATGGGCCCGTGGGCGCACGGCGAGGCACGCTACGGCGGCTTCCCGGACTGGCTGGTGGAGCAGGGGATCGCGACGCGGACGAACGATCCCGCGTATCTCGAGCTCGTCGAGCGGCTCTTCGCGCAGATCGTCGCCCAGATCGCCGGCTTGACGCATGCGGAGGGGGGCCCGGTCGTCGGTGCCCAGATGGACAACGAGCTCTACGACCAGCCACAGCACCTCGCCCGGCTCCGGACCATCGCTGAGGGTCTCGGTCTGCGCGTGCCTCTCTGGACCGCGACCGGCTGGGGCGGTGCACAGGTCCCCGACTCGCTGCTCCCGGTGTACAGCGCGTACTCGGACGGGTTCTGGGAGGAGACGACGACCGAGTGGCCCGGCTTCGCGGCCTTCCACTTCCGCTACAGCCCGGTGCGCGACGACCTGAGCGTCGGTGCGGACCTGCGCGAGGCGCTCGACGGCATCGTCGTGGACCCGGACGCCGTGCCTCTCAAGGACGACGATGCGCTGCCGTTCGCGACCTGCGAACTGGGCGGCGGCATGCACGTCGCCTACCACCGCCGGCCGCTCGTGCAGCCCGAGGACGTCGCCGCGCTCGCGCTGGCGAAGATCGGCAGCGGCTCCATCTGGCAGGGCTACTACATGTACGCCGGCGGGACGCAGCGCACCGGGCCCGGCGGGACACAGCAGGAGTCGCACGCCACGGGCTACCCCAACGACGTCCCGACGCGGACCTACGACTTCCACGCGCCGATCGGTGAGCACGGGCAGATCCGACCGCACCACCACCTCCTGCGACGCCAGCACCTGTGGCTCGCGACCGAGGGGGCGGCGCTGGCGGCGATGACCACGACCGTCGGGGGCGGCAGCGAGGACCCCGAGGAGCTGCGCTGGTCGGTCCGTTCCGACGGGCACCGCGGGTACGTCTTCCTCAGCACCTACCAGCCGAGCCACCACCCGATCGCGGCCCAGGACGGCGTGCAGGTCGAGGTGGAGCTCGACGACGGCGCAGTCGTGCGCATCCCCTCGCACCCGGTGGACGTGCCCGCCGACATCAGCGTGGCGTGGCCGCTGCGGTACCCGCTCACCGACGGCGTCGTGCTGCGCAGCGCGACCGCGCAGCTGGTCACCCGCATCGAGCTGGACGGCGGCGAGCTTGTCGTGCTGGCCGCCACAGACGGGATCCCCGTCGAGCTGGTGCTCGAAGGCCAGGTCCCGGTCGGAGGTGCAGGGGCCACCCGGGCGGTCGACGGCGCCACCGTGGTCGACCTGGCCCAGGCGCCCGGTCCATCGACCGTGGTGGAGCTGCCGGGCGTCCGGATCCTCGTGCTCGACGAGGCCACCGCGAACCAGCTCTACCGGTTGGAGCTGGGTGGTCGGGAGCGGCTCGTGCTCTGTGACGTCCCGGCTTTCTCGTCGCCAGACGGAACGCTGGTCCTCCACACGAGCCAGGAGGTCGCCTCGGTCGCCGTCCTGCCCGCGCCGGCCGGACTGCGCGGCGCGTCCGGCTCAGGGGTCGCCGTCGGCCCGTGGTCGCGCTGGACCGTCGAGATCCCGTCCGCCGGGACCCACCGGATCGCGGAAGGTCTGCGGCCCACCGCGGCCGACGTGCCCGATCCCGTGCGCGGCGGCCCGCTGCAGCGGCTGAGCGCACCGACCGATTTCGACGGCGCGGCACGGGTCCACCTCGACGTTCCCCCTCATCTGCTCGAGGGCACCGACAGGGCCCTCCTGCGCGTGACCTGGACCGGCGACGTGGGGCGGGCGGTGATCGGTGAGGACGTCGTCAGCGACCACTTCTGGCACGGGCGGGTCTGGGAGGTCGATCTCACACCCCGTCGCTCGGACGTCTCCACCGACGGGATCACCTTGCAGCTGTTCCCGTGGCGGCACGAGGTCGGCGTCTGGGTGGACCCCTCCGTCCGTGGAGTCGAGGACGGCATCGAGGTGCAGGCGGTCGACGTGGTGCGCGTCCAGCGCGTCGAGCTGGAGCTCACGTGACCGCGTCCCTGCCGCTCGACGGCGGCACGCAGGCGGACGCAGACGCCACGCTCACGCTCCCGGACGCGCCCGCCCACCTGAGCGAGGCGCTCGCGCGCGGAGCCGCCGTGGCGTGGAGCGAGCCGCTGACGATCCGCACGTACGACGCGGGGGAGCCGAGCGCCTACCCGATGTACCTGGACCACCGGGTGTACCAGGGGTCCAGCGGCAAGGTCTACCCGCTGCCGTTCGTCGAGCACGTCGCCGACGTCGGGGTCGACCGGCAGTGGCAGGCGGTCCACCTCGAGAACGCGTACGTGCGTCTGGTGGTCCTGCCCGAGCTCGGTGGCCGGATCCACATCGGGTACGACAAGACCACCAGCTACGACTTCTTCTACCGCAACAACGTCATCAAGCCCGCGCTGGTGGGCCTCGGAGGACCGTGGATCAGCGGTGGGGTCGAGTTCAACTGGCCGCAGCATCACCGGCCCGCCACCTACCTGCCCGTCGAGACGCTCATCGAGCAGGGTGACGACGGCTCGGTGACCGTCTGGTGCCACGACCACGACCCGTTCGCGCGGATGTCGGCCCAGCACGGCATCCGACTCCGCGCGGACAGCTCCGTCGTCGAGCTCGTGGTCCGGCTGCACAACCGCACGAGCGAACGCCAGACGTTCCTGTGGTGGGCGAACGTGGCCGCACGGGTGCACGACGAGTACCAGTCGTTCTTCCCCGAGGACGTGCGCTACGTGGCCGACCACGCCCGCCGCGCCCTGACCGCGTTCCCGTGCGCCGACCGCCCGTACTACGGGGTCGACTACCCGGCCCGGGCGGACCAGGAACCGGGAGCGGACCGGATCGACTTCTACCGGAACATCCCGGTCCCGACGTCCTACATGATCGTCGACTCCCAGCAGGACTTCTTCGGCGGCTACGACCACGCCGCGGGCGCCGGTTTCGTGCACTGGGCCGAGCGTCGGGTCTCGCCCGGGAAGAAGCAGTGGACGTGGGGCAACGCCCCGTTCGGCCACGCCTGGGACGCGCAGCTCACCGACGGTGACGGCCCGTACGTCGAGCTCATGGCCGGCGTGTACACGGACAACCAGCCTGACTTCAGCTGGCTGCTTCCTGGGGAGACGAAGGTCTTCACCCAGTACTGGTATCCGATCCCTGCCATCGGCGCGGCGCACCAGGCAACCCCCGACGCGGCCGTGAACGTCGAGCGGGACGGCGCGGTCGTGGCCTCGTTCGCGGTGACGACACCCCAGCCCGGGGCCGAGCTGCGCATCCTGCGTGGCCGTGAGGTGCTGGCGTCCAGCGTCGCGGACCTCGTCCCGGGGGTGCCCCGGTCCGTGACCGCGGAGAGCGTGGCAGGCAACGACCTGATCGCCGAGCTCCTCGACTCCGCCGGCCGTCTGCTGGTGCGCTGGACCCCGACCGAGACCAGCGACGAGGAGCCCTGGGTCGCCGACGAACCGCCCCTGCCCGCGGCGGTGGAGTCGGTCGAGGAGCTCTACCTCACCGGTCTGCACCTGAGCCAGTACCGGCACCCGACGCGGTCCCCGCTGCCCTACTGGCACGAGGCGCTCCGGCGTGACCCCGGGGACTCCCGCACGAACCTCGCCCTGGCCGACCGCGACTATCGCGCCGGTCGCTACGACCGTGCGCTCGAGCAGGTCGAGGTGGCGTTGCGCCGCCTGAACCGGCGCAACGCGAACCCGCTCGACGCCGAGGCGTACTACCTGGCAGGGCTGGTCCAGAATCGCCTGGGCCGCGTCGAGGACGCGGAGCGATCCTTCGGCAAGGCCGGCTGGGACGGCACCTGGGCTGCCGCCGCCGGTCTGGAGCTCGCTCGGTCGCTCGCCCACCGAGGGCACAACCGCGCTGCGCTGCGCGTGCTGGACACGCTCGACGGCGTCGTCGGGCACGACACCCGACGCACGGCGCTGCTGGTCGTCGTCCTGCGCCGGCTCGGGCGCGAGCAGGACGCGGTCGACGTGCTCGAGCACGCGCTCGCGCTCGACCCGCTCGACGCCGTCCTGCGGGTCCTGGCCGGTCGGCGCCCGCCCACGGACGCGGGACTTCTCCTGGACGTCGCGACCGACCTCCGCCGGGCGGGCGAGCACACCGCCGCCCTGCGGCTCCTGGACCAGGTCGTCGCAGCCCCGGTGTCGGTCGCGGGCAACCTGCGGCCGGTCGCCCACTACGAGGCTGCCTGCCTGCTCGAGGAGAGCGGTCTCGACGCCGAGGCGGCCGACCGCCGAGCTGAGGCCCGAGCAGCAGACGTGACCTGGGCGTTCCCTTACGGCCTCGACGCGCACGACGCTCTCCAGCGCGCGGTCGACGCGGATCCCGACGACGCCACCGCCCGGTCGCTGCTCGGCATGCTGCTCTACGCGCACGGCCGTCGCCCGGAGGCCTTGCGCCTGTGGGACCGGGCGACCGAGCTGGGTCTGCGGCACCCTGTGCTCCTGCGCAACGCCGGGATGGCCGCGTTCAACATCGCCCACGACGACGCCCGCGCGTGGCAGCGGTATGAGGAGGCGATCGCCGTCGCGCCGGATGACGCGCGGCTGCGCTACGAGCAGGACCAGCTCGCCGCCCGGCTCGGGCACGCCGCCGAGGAGCGGCTCGCACGGGTCCGGCCCGTCGAGCACCTCGTCCTGACGCGCGACGACTTCACCATCGCCTACGTCCGTCTCCTCACCGACTCCGGGCTCGCCGCACAGGCCTACGAGATCCTCGTCACCCGTTCGTTCCACCCGTGGGAGGGCGGCGAAGGGCGCACGGTCGCGGCGTGGGACGCGGCGCTGCAGGCGCTGGGTCTGCCGCTGACCGACCCGCCGCCCAACCTCGGCGAGGCGCGTGCGCAGTACGTGGCACCGGCAGCCGTCCGCGACGACGGCGTCACCGACTACTTCGCCACGAGCCTGCCCGAGCTCCTGCTGTTCTCGCGCGAGCCCGACGAGGATGACCAAGCCCGGTGAGCGGCCGGGTGGCGGATCTGTCCTCGCGAGCGCCGGCGGGCGTCCCCTTTCCCGGTTGGTGCTAACCGCGGGACAGACATGAGACCGCCCGCCTCCCCCTGTGGCGGGGGAGGCGGGCGGTCAACGCGCTGCGGTCAGGCCCGCAGTCTGCGGCGGGCGAGCACGAGGCCCGTCCCCGCCAAGCCGGCCAGGACGGCCGCGAGGCCGATCAAGCCGGCGCCGTTGCTACCAGTGACGGCCAGCGTTGCGGACGTCGGGCTGGCGGCGGGCGTATTCGTCGCCAGGACGACCGTGGTGGTCGGCGTGGTGGACGGCGTGCTGCTAGGCGGCGGCGTGGTCACCGTCGTCGTCTGGTAGCACGCAGCCTGCGGGTTGGTCGTCTGGAACCCGATGGCGGGAGCCAGCTCGATGGTGCGGGAGGCGCGAGCGCCGCCTGCCTCGACGAACCACTCGTCAGAGACGAGGTCGGCGTCGATCACGTAGCCCTCGTTCGCGAACACGTTCAGCGTGACCTCACCAGGAACACTGGTGACGACCTCGACCGACACGTTCGGGAAGTCCCACCGACCGGACTCAGCGTCGAACACGCCGCCAAGAGCGGCGGCGTCGAACGAGGCACCGGCGGTGCAGGTCGGAGCGGGCACCGGGGCACTGAACGGAATGCCGGTCGGCATCACCTCCGCGCAGTCCTCCTCGGTGAGGTACTCCGGAACGGTGAACTCGACCACCAGTGTGGTCTCACCGTTCTCGAACACGGCGTCCTCGTTCGCCTCGAACGTCAGCGTCCACTCGCCACCGGACGGAGCCGGGTTCGGGTGGTTGCCCTCGGGGAAGTCACCCAGGCTCGGGTAGTCCTCGCCGTTGAGCGTGGCCGAGACCAGCGTGGCGTTCTCGTAGGCGAGGAAGCCCGCGCCGTCGAGGTCGTCACAGGTGGGCGGCGTGGTGGTCCACGACGCCGACGCCGTCAGCTCGGCGCACTCGTAGCCCGTCAGCTGGTCGAGGTTCGGCACGTACCACTGCGTCTGAGCGTCGTCCGGGAAGACGTAGCCCTCAGCAGGGCTGGCGGTGAGAACCAGCGAGCCGGGCTCCTCGCCGTCAACGGCACTCCACATGACGCCCTCCTCGGGGCCGAGGACGAGCTCACCGTCCTCGTCACAGGTCGGCGGAGTCCACGTCGCGGTAGGAGTTACCTCGATGTCGCACGGCGGGATCTCGATCTCCTCGAGGTAGAACCAGTCACCGTTGCCCGAGTTGCCGTGGCTGCGGAAGTAGGCGCCGGCCTGTCCGACGTTGTGCGGGTCGCCCTGCACGTTCGCCTGCCAGTTGGATCCGTCACCGAACTCCGGAGCCTCGTCCGACTCCCACGGTCCACCGATCCAGCTGTACCGCTGGTACGTGGTGTCTCCACCCTCGACACACTCCGGAGGCGGCGGCATGTAGCACGGCGCGTACGGGTCGGTGTTCTGGTAGCCGATGGCCGCGTCGACCGTGATGGTCACGGTGCGGACGAACGGGTCGCCCTCACCCTCGAACGTGAAGCCCTCGTTCGCGGTGGCCGTGATGACGTACTCGCCCGGTCCGTCGTAGTCGCGGTCGACCGTCAGGGTGTAGCCCTCACGAACGATCGGGAACACGTCGGTGTCGAGGTCGCCGGCAGCGTCACACGTGGGTGCGGTGGGCTCCACGTCGAAGACGACAGCAACCGGAGTGACGCACTCCTCCAGAGGTTCCGGGACGACGACGGTGAGAGTGTCCTCACCCTCCTCGAACTCGTAGCCCGCGTCCGCCATCAGGGTGATGACGTACGTGCCCGGTGCCGGGTTGGCGTAGTAGCCGGCCGTGACAGCAGTGGCCGGTCCACCGTTGAGGGAGTACGTCGCAGTGGCGTGCTCGAACGTCAGCGTGACGTCCGCTGCGAGGTTGTCGCAGGTCTGCTCGCTGACGACCGCCGACGGAGCCGGGATGGTCACGAGGCAGTAGGGGTCGTCGACGTCCTTCTGGAAGGTGACGACCCAGTCGCCGAGCACGTACTCGCCGGCCTCGGCGTCCCACACGTACTCCGCCTTGGAGGTGGTGATGGTCCTGACGCCAGGAGCGGTGCACTCTCGGGACGTGTCGTACTTGGGCGGAGGCTGCTGGACATAGCAGTCCTCGTAAGGGTCGTCGTTCTGGTAGCCGAGCGCGCCATCGACCGTGACGGTGATGGAACGGACGGTGGCATTGCCCTCGCCTGAGAACACGAAGCCCTCGTGCGCCGTGGCGGTGATGGTGTAGTCACCAGGACCGTCGTACGGCCGATCCACCGTCAGCGTGTAGCCGGTGCGGACGATCGGGAACACCGAGGTGTCCAGCTCGCCAGCGGCCTCACAGGTCGGTGCGGTCGGCGTGACATCGAACTGGACCGCCACGATCTCAGGCTCGTCCGGGATCGGCACCACGTGGATCTGGTAGTGGCTCACCGAGTCCTTGAGCGGGTGGTCGATCACGACTTCATCGGCCGGCTCGTCGAGCCAGATGATGTGCTCGGTGGTCCCTGCCTTGACGCAGTAGCCATCGATCAGGTAGCCGTCGGGAGCCTCGACGGTGGGGTTACCGACGCCGTCCCAATCGACCTTCGCGAGCCATCCGGTCCCGGTCTCGTCGCAGATGAACTCGGGCTGCGCCTTCGCAGTGTCCACGTTCCCCTGACGGGCCTCAGCCGCGGCTGGGGCGGGAGCCTCGACCTTGGCGGCAGGCGCAGGTGCGGCCTCGACCGCGGGGGCCGGGGCGGGTGCCTCGACCACGGGGGCCGGGGCGGGTGCCTCGACCACTGGGGCCGGGGCGACGGACTCCGATGCCTCATCAGCCGTGACGGGCTCGGCCACGGGTTCCGCGGCCGGCTCGGTGACGACCGTCTCGGTGGCGTCGACGACAACGGTGTCGTCAGCGAACGCGGAGGAAGTGAACATGATCCCCGCTACGGCCAGCACGAACGCTGTGCTGGCACTCACGATCTTCTTCATCAGCATGGGTGTACTCCTTCGGTCATAGAGACATAGTGCTCTTAACAGAAGAATTCGGTCAGGTGGGAACGGGTGAGATTCAGTAGTCGGGCCGTCGATCGATGCACGACAAGGTGCGCGACCCTGCTCGCTCAGCACCTCGACGAGGATGACGAGTGCGGCGGGCTCGGTGTGCTCGCCACGGCCGTCGAGCTCGTCGCCGCCCGTCCGTCCACCGCGGAGAAAGGGCACACCTCCGCCGCACCAAAGCCGATGCGGGTGGATGCCGCGACGCCGTGGGGGGTCGCGGCACACAGGTTCGAACTCCGTTATCCCCCCACCCGTCCAGGCGCAGGTCAGCGACTGTCCCCGGCGAACCGGAGCGGCCGCTGGTCTGCGTGTGATGAGGCGGATCGGAGAGTCGCCCGACGGCCGGCAGGCCGTCCGAGCCCGGGCAAGGACGCCGCTGCAGCGCCATCGTCGCGCGGTGCCTGCTCGCTCAGGTGAAGTCCTCGCCGCTCGGGATGCTAGGGCTCGCCGCCGCCACCGCCGGAGAGGAAGCCGTGGTCGCCATTGCAGGCGAAGCCGGGATATTCACCCGTTGCCTTGAGGTCGTCCTTCGACCGACCGAAGGACTTGACCACCTTCAGTACGTGGCCGAAGTTCTGGACGCGGCCACCCTTGGGTAACGGTGCCTCCGGTTCGTCGTTCTGGCCGGAGAAGGCACAGATCGAGAGGGAGACGGTCGTCCCAGGGATGTCGTCGCCGTTGCCGTTCACCTCTCCGGCGCTGGCCATCGAGGTTCCGACGAGCAGCAGACCAGCTGTGGCGGGCGGGACGAGTCGACGCCGTCCTGCAGTGCCCGGACACCCTCAGGGAGAGAGCTCGTCGAGGAGCACAGGAAGCTCGTCCGGGAGCTCGCGTGCGAGGTAGCCGAGAGAGCCGATCCGGGTGGCAAGGCGGTCACCGGCGGCCGCGTGCAGGTGCGTCGCCCAGCACGTGGCCTGTGCGGGGTCCGCGCCACGGGCAAGGAGCCCGACCAGCGTCCCGGCCAGGACATCGCCGCTGCCCGACGTCGCCAGACCCGGTAGACCGGTCGACACCTCCCACCGGGATCCGTCCGGCGCGGCGATCCGTCCTTGACAGGTGACCGTCGCGTCGTACTTCCTCGCGATGCGGGAGCACGACTGGTCGTCGATCTCGTCCACTCCGAGCAGGAAGGCGGCTTCTTTCGGGTTGGGGGTCAGGACGAGCCGCCCTGCCAGCCGTTCGGCGACCTCGGGGATCCGGGGGAGGATGCCCAGCGCGAACGCGTCGAGCAGCATGGGGACCTTGCCGGGGATGCCGTCGGTGAGCGCCTCGAGCAGAGCGATCGTCCGCTCGGGATCGTCGAGGCCGGGTCCGACGAGCACCGCGTCGGCCGTCCTCAGGTCGTCCATGAGCTGCTCGGTACCGGTGCCGTCGGGGCTTCCTTCCTCCGTCTCCGGGAGCCCGACCACACCGGCTTCCGGGATCTGGATCGCCAACGGGACGGCGACCGATCGTGCGACCGCCATGGTGAGCCGTCCCGCGCCGACCCGGAGCGCCGCGACGCCGGCCAGGAGCGCGGCGCCGGGCGTGCTGCGTGCGCCGCCGACGACGACCACCTGCCCGCGGCCGTACTTCGAGGTGGCGTCCGCAGGAAGGGGCCACCCACGGAGCAGCGCGGGGGTGATCGTCTCAGTGCGGGTAGGCATCACGGTCCCCGGCGTGCGTGGTCACCGGCGCACCCTCGCGATCGAGGTGGCCGTCCTCATTGAACGCCGCCAACGTCCACGGCGCCCCGGCGGACGTCCGGACGAGGCGGGTGACAGCGGCGTTGCGCACCGGGGTGGCGCGCGCGAGATCGAGCACGTCCTTCTCGACCATGCCTTCGCAGACGTACCGGATGGTCATGATGACGGCGTCGTGCGCCACGACGAGCACCCGCCTCCCGTGCTCGACCCGGTCGAGGTCCGACAGGAGCGCGCGCACCCGCATCGCGAGATCCGCCCAGGACTCCCCGCCCGGGGGACGGTAGTAGAACTTGCCGAGGTGGCGGCGTCGCGCTGCCTCCGCGGGGTACCGGGCGTCGATGCCGGTCGTGGTGAGCAGGTCCAGGATGCCCAGCTCCCGGTCGCGCAGCCGCTCGTCGAGGTGCAGGGCGAGGCTCGAGCCCGCAGCCTGCAGCGCGATCGTCGCCGTCTGCACCGCACGGACGTAGGGCGAGCACCACAGGGACTCAGGGCCGCTTCCCCCCGTCTGGTCCCGCAACCACGTCCCGAGCGCCTCCGCTTGTTCCGCACCTTGCGCCGACAGCGGGGTGTCGGCGTCACGGGTCTCGAGATCGATGACCTCGAGACCCGCACGTTCGGCCTCGCCCGCGGCGACGTTGCCGATGCTCTCGCCATGTCGCACCAGCATGAGCTGCGCGGCACCGAAGACCCCAGGGGTCGGGTCGGTGCTCACGCCAGGTCAGCGCCCGTGGGATCCGTCGGGTAGATCCGGCGCGCCGGGACGTCCTGGTTGTCGCCCTGCTCGGGCTCCCCTTCCTGCGGTGTGGTGCCAGGAAGGGGACTCGTGTCGTCGGTGCTCGTCGGGGTCTCGCTCACGATCGCTCCGTTCTCCGCCGGTTCAGTGGTTGCGCAGAGACACGGCCGTTTCTGGACCTCAGCCCAGCGTAAGGAGGCGCTGCTGCGTGCGCGACAGCACCGCCCGCGGCGAGTCGCCCGCCCGACGAGCAGGGTCAGGCGCGCACGACCACGTCGCCGGAACGGTGCAGCTTGTGCCACGGCAGACGGGCTCCGGCGACGGCACTGGCGATGGACTGGATGACGACCAGGTAGATCAGCTGGCGGTAGAACACCTGCTGCAGCGGCAAGCTCCACAGCGGCTTGAGGCTCTCGCCGTCGAGCCGCAGCGCGTAGGCGGTGGTGGCCAGCTGGACCAGGGCGAACGCCAGCCACACGGTCATCACCGACCGGGCGTTGCCGGTGAAGAGCCCGTAGAGCGCGAACAGGTCGATCGCCGGGGCCAGCAGCGGCAGCAGCACCTGGAAGAGCAGCATGTAGGGGATCCCGACCCATCCGAGCCGGCGCCCGCCGTCGGTGGAGTCCCGCACGGCGTGGCGGTGCTTCCAGATGCACTGCATGGTCCCGTAGCTCCAGCGGTACCGCTGGCGCCACAGGTCGTTCACGCTGCTGGGCGCCTCGGTCCAGGCGCGTGCGCGCTCCTCGTGGACCACCCGGTAGCCGGCCCGCAGGACCCCCATCGTGATGTCGGTGTCCTCGGCGAGCGTCTCCGAGCTGAGCCCGCCGGCCGCCTCGACGGCCTGCCGACGGAACGCCCCCGCCGCGCCCGGGACGGTGGTGATGCAGCCCAGCAGGTCCTGCAGCCGGCGGTCGAGGTTGAAGCCGCTGACGTACTCGAGGTGCTGCCAGCGTCCGAGCAGGCCGGTCCGGTTGCCCACCTTGGTGTTGCCGCTGACGGCGCCGACCGCGAGGTCGCGCAGGGGCTGGACGAGCTGACGGATGGTGTCGGGCTCGAACACGGTGTCGCCGTCCAGCATGACCAGGACGTCGTGCGAGGCCACCCGGGTGCCGGTCCGCAGGGCCGCGGCCTTGCCCGCGTTGGCCTGCCGGACCAGCCGGACGCCGGGCAGGCCGAGGCGCTCGACGACGTCCCCGGTGCCGTCGGTGGACCCGTCGTCGATGACGACCACCTCGAGCTCGGGATGGTCGGACGCGACCAGCGAGCGCACCGCCCGCTCGATCCCGACGGCCTCGTTGTACGCGGGGACCAGCACCGTCACCGGCGGCAGCCACTGTCCTCGGGCGACGCGACGCTTGGACACGCGGCCGTGCCGAGGTGCGAGGCCGACGACCAGGACGGTCCGCAGGAGCGACAGGACGCCGAACCCGAGCACCGCCCAGCTCACCGCCGTCACCAGCCAGCCAGACGCGCGCACCGCCACGTCGAGCACCTGGCCCTGCACCGCGGGGATCGCTTCGGCGGGACGGGTTGCCCCGACGGCGAGGCCGAGCCCGTCGGAGACCGTCGTGAAGCGATACCCGGCCTCGCGGTAGCGCTCGATCAGGGCGGGGAGTGCCGCGAGCGTCTCGGACCTGTCGCCGCCTCCGTCGTGCAGCAGGACGATCTGGCCCTCGGTCCCGGTGGGTGAGCCGTCGGCGACGATCTGCTCGACCCCTGGCCGGCTCCAGTCCTTGGTGTCCCGGTCGGCGAGGACCACGAGGTAGCCGGCGTCAGCTGCGCGCTGGACGGCTGTCAGCTCGGCGGCGTCGAGGTCCCCGGGTGACGACGAGTACGGCGGACGCAGGAGCGAGGTGCTGATCCCCGCCCCGCCGGCGAGTCCCAGCTGCCCGAGGGAGAGCTCGAGGTTGGCCCGCCAGGTGGGCACGGCCGACAGGTCGGCGTGCGACCAGGTGTGCCCGCCCAGCTCGTGACCGGCGGCGACCACCTGACGGAGCAGCTCGGGCTCCTCGACCGCGTGCGACCCGACGACGAAGAACGTGGCAGGGACGTTCTCGCGGGCGAGGACGTCGAGAATCTGCGGGGTCCAGCGCGGGTCCGGACCGTCGTCGAAGGTCAGCGCAACCGTCCGCTCCTGCAGCGGAACGCCGACGAGCGTGTCACCATCGGCGACAAGGACGGGCCCACCGGGCGGTGTCGCGACGGGGACGCGCTCCCCGGTCGTCGCCGTCCCCGCCTGCCACACGCTCGCGGTGATCGTCTGGAGTCCGAGCGCGAGCAGAAGCACCGCGAGCACCGCGACGAGCAGGACCCAGTGCGCGACGGCCGGGCGGCGGGTGACGTACTGGACGTGCGCCCGACGCCGGCGAGGGCGTGCGGGCGCCGAGGACACGCTCACGCTCTGGTCCAGCACGCGCGGTCAGCCCTTGTTCGGTCGGGGGGTCGGCGTCGCGGCGTGGGTCGACGCGGGTTCGGGCTTCGCGGGTTCGGGCTTCGCGGTCGGTGCGTTGCCGGGCTGGTCGTCCGTCTGCCCGGGCGCTGCGACAGACGGGCCCCGAGCGGCCTGGGTCGGTGTGGCCGAGGGAACGGGCGGCGGGGCGGCCGCCAGGATCGCGGCAGGGGTGGGAGCCGGAGTCGCGGGGACGGTCCTGGCCTCCCGGGCCGACGCCGACGCCGAGGGCGACGGGGTCGGCGTGGCCGTCGGCGACGGTGGGGCCGGAGCGGGGGGAGTGGGGTCGCCTGCCGTACCGGCGAGCGCGGGAGCGATCGGACCAGGCAGCAGGGGACCCAGCCCGGGGACGGCGAGGCGGTTCATCCCGACGGGGACCACGAGCGCTGCGACAACGAGCACGGCGTACGTCGCGACGAGCGCCCCGAGCGCCCAGGTGATCCGCCGGACCGTTCGTCCACGGCGGCCGGAGGGGTCGACGAAGACCGCGCTGGACGCACCTGGATGACCGCTCACCCTCTGCCTTCCGTCGGAAACGGCGCAATTCTGCCATCGCCCGCACTCATCGGGTGAAACGTGCAGGTCAGACGTCCAGGTGCCCGTCCGCCACGAGGCGGGCGTCAGCCGGCGGGGACCTCGACATCCACGCGGACCACGTCGCCCGTGCGCCGGAACACGAGCCCGCTCACGCCGGCGTCGAGCGCGCCGTGAACGCCCGCCACGCGGGTGCCGTCGGCCAGGTGCGCGACGACGGTGGGCGCAGCACCGGGTCCGTCGACGCGCCGGTAGACGATCGGCACCTGGCAGAACGTGAACGCGAGCGACCCCGCGGGGAGAGGAACGGCCCTCTCCTGCTGGGTGACGTCGTGGTACGTGAAGGTCGTCGGGGTCGTGGTCCACTCGTCGGCGCGGAGCAGCACGGGTCGCACGACGACGTGCCCGTCCTCGACCCGCAGACCCAGCTCGCCGAGCCGGGTGAGGATCTCCTCCTTGACCTGGCCGGTCATGCCGGGCTGCCGGGCACCCTTGCCGGCCGGGGTGTGCGAGTACGGGTCGACGGGGAACGCGCCGTACGTGTCCGGTGTCTTGCAGTAGCCGAGGCCGAGCCGGATGTCCTCGTAGGCGTCGGCGAGGCCCGCGACAATGGCCGCGTCGGCGCCTTCGACCACCGCGCGCTCATGGTTCTCCTGGACGGCGAGGAGGAGCTTGGACACCATGTGCCAGTAGATGCTGCCGAGTCCCTCGTACGCGAAGAACGACCCTGACCGACCGGTGAAGCGGGCATGGCGGAACACCTGCTCGAACGCGTCGAGCACGGCCTGGCGACCGTCGGCGACCTGCTGCGCGGTCACGCCCGGGACACGGCTGGGGAGTGCATCGAGGGCTGCGTCGAGGTCGCGAGCGTTGTGCAGGCCGGGCGCGAACCGGTGGTCGCCGCGCACGTCGCGCAGGACCACCGACGTGTCGCCGGCCGCGACGAGCGTCGCCAGCAGCGGCGCGGACGCGGCCTGCTCCGCGGTGAGCAGGTTGCGCGCCAGGAACGTCGGCAGGTCGCGGTCGGGGTAGAGCAGGTAGGAGTGCTGGTCCGCCCGGTAGAGCGCGCTGCGACGCAGCGCGCGGACGAGCTCGAGCGCCTCCGCGGGCGTGAGCAGGCCGGACGAGAGCACCGCGACCTGACCCTCGAGCATCTCCTGCAGGCGACCGACGGCCGCCCCGTCGCGCAGGTCGAGCAGGTTGTACGCGTGGAACAGGCCGTCCTCGCGACGGTTGGCCTGCAGCGCGGCGTCGACGTAGACCTGCGCACTCGAGAGGAACGCTTGCACGGTCGTCGCCGAGACCCCCGTGCGTCCGCCGCTGAACCCGGCGTACACGCGCGTGCGGTACGCGGTGCCGGCCGCGCCGAGCGCGTCCATGACAGCCCGCCGGCCGAGGTCCTCGAACCCGTCGCGCGCCTGCCCGACGTGATCGTCGAGCGCGGCGTGCACGTCCGTCAGCAGGGTCGCGAGCTCGCTCGTCACGGTGAGGTCGTCGGCCAGCAGGTCCCGGGCCAAGGTGAGGGCGCGGCGCAGGTAGGCGAGGGTGACCACTGACAGGCCCTTGCCGACGAGCGCGTTGTTGGCGTCGTTCCACTCCGGACGCTGCGTGTTCATCCAGATGCCGCCGTCGGGCACCAGGTTGACGACCTTTGCCAGGATGGTCAGCAGGAGCTTCTCCCCGAGCGAGACGCGGACGAGCTCGCCGTCGGGCCCGTGCACGAGCCGCCCGTCGGCGCCCTGGGTCGCGACGCGCTGGGCGACCCGCTCCTGAGCCTCGGTGTCGAACGCGATCGTCGCGATCGGCTCCACGACCGTCTCGTCGTACGTCGCGATGCGGTACGGCACATCGGCGTGCGTGAAGACGGCCCGGTCGACGAGCGCCTCCAGGCGACCGGGGTGGAACCGGCGCGACGCCTCCAGGAGCTTGACCAGGTAGATCACCTGGTGGTCGCTCCAGTAGCCGATGTTCGCCCACGGGTTGGACGGCTCGGGCACCTCCCAGTCGATGCCGGAGCGAGAGATGCGGTACGGGTTGTACCCGTCGGCCGTCGTCGCGTCGAGGAACACCGCGACCATCGACTCGACGTACTCCGGGAACGACCACGCGAGCGCCTCCCAGTTCTGGAAGATGTCCCGCCAGTTGCCCTGGAAGTCGACGAGCGTCTCGCCGCCTTCGTTGGTGAGAGCGATCTTGAACTTGTTCCACGGGCGGCTCGGGTCGCCGTGCCGGCGGCTGAACGTCAGTGGCAGGTACTCGCGCACGAGCCGCAGCAGGTCCGGGTCACCGGACGCGTCGGCCCGCGCGACGACGTCGTCGAGCTGCTCGGTCGTGCCGAGCGCGTCGAACCACGCGCCGGTGCGGTCCGCGGTCCGTGGGCTGCGCTGACCGACGAACGCACGCAGGTCGGGCGTGCTGACGGTGTACCCGTCGACGAGGACGCCGCCGCGCATGATGTTGAACAGCACGTTCGCGCGGTGGTGGGTGGTGGCGAGCTCGTCTCCCGTGAGCTGCACGGCGTCGGCGGTCCCGACGAGCCGGTCGAGGTGTGCGCGCGTGCCCTCGACGTCCGCGGCGAGCGCCGCGGCGGCCGCGGCGGGGTCGGCGAGCTGCGTCTGCAGGCGCACGACGTCGGCGGCGCTCTGGTCGACGTCGGCGACGACGCTCCAGCGCTGCTGCTCGCCCGGAGCGAGCGTGAGGTGCGTGCGGACCAGGTAGGCGCCCTTCTCGCCGCGGACCTCGTGCTCCGCGACGACCGGGCGGCCTGCTGCGAACGCCTCGACCTGGCGCGCGGAGAGCAGGTGGTCGACGTCGTCGAGTCCGACCTGCCAGGCGACGGTCGTCGAGAGCGACTCGCTCGGGTCGGCCTTGTCGGTGAGCGTCGAGTTCAGGTAGACGAGCCCGAGGCCGGTCGCGGGGTCGACCTCGGAGCGCTTGTACGCGTCGAGCAGGCTGCTGAGCTCACCCTGCGTCTGCACGGTGACTCCCGCAGGCAGCAGGTCGAGGAAGCCGTCCAGGACCTCGGCCCGGACGGCCCGGTCGGTCGTGGAGGCGACCTCGACCTCGCGCACGATGCCGAACCGGGCGGCGGTCCGCCACGCCACGCGCACGCGCAGGCCCACGTCGGGCCGGGTCTCCTCGAACACGAGGCTCGTGCCGAGCGGGTCCTTGTAGAGGTTGCGCGCGACGTGCGGGTCGTCCGGACGGCGCGGGGCGAACGGCTGCCAGAACACGGTGCCGTCGGCGGTGGCGACGCGCAGGAGCGTGAGCCCGCCGGTCCGGCCGGCACCCGCGGTGACCTTGTCCTCGGTGGCGTAGGGGAACAGCGCGCGGTCGGCCTCCTCGCGCCCGGCGGTGACGCCGCCGGTGCTGGAGATGAACACCCACAGGTCGCTCGCGCCGACGAGCGTCATGAAGAACGGCGGCAGGTCGTCGTAGGACGTGATGCGGTAGAAGCGTCGCCCGTCGAGGTCGACGAGCCCAGCCTCGGAGGCGTCGGGCACCCGGCCGTCAACCGTGGGTGCGGCCGTGAAAGTCTGCGACGCCATTGCCGATGTCCTTCGTTCGCGCGCGCGACGGACCGCTCGAGGGCGGGCACGCGGCCGCGTCGGTGCGGCCGTGGATGCGCTCCCATACATTGACACGTGTCATCGGTGAAGGGCAACGCCAGCACGTCCAACGGCTGGTGCTGACCGCCTCACGTGACTCCGAGGCGAGGGTTCGATCGTGCTACGACCCCGCGCCGTCACGGTCGCCGACGCGACGAAGGACGGCCTTCGCCGCTTCCATGAGCAGGAAGACCACCACGGCGATCCCGGCCGTGAGGAGCCAGCTGTGCAGGCCGATGGGGGTGGAGTCGAACCACACGTTCATGAACGGGGCGTACGTGAACAGGAGCTGGAGCACCAGCAGGGCGCCGGCCGAGATCCAGAGGCTCCGGTTGCCGGTGAGCACCCGCACGGTGAAGGCGGAGCCGTTGAGCAGTCGGCAGTTGAGCAGGAAGGCGAGCTGGCCGAGCGCCAGCATCATGACGGCGGATGTCTGTGCGACGGCGTAGTCGCCCGTGCGGTCGCGCTCCAGGACGAAGACGGCGAGCGTCGCGGCGCCGAGGATGACGGAGGCGATCAGGACCACGGCGATCGCGCGCGACGACAGCACCTGCTCGGTCGGGGACCGCGGCTTGCGCTTCATGATGCCGGGCTCCGCCGGCTCACCCGCGAGAGTCAGGGAGAGCGTGATCGCGGTCGCGAGGTTGATCCAGAGGATCTGCACGGGCGAGAGCGGCAGTGCCAGCCCGGCCAGGACAGCGACCAGGATCACCAGGGACTGCGCGCCGTTCGTGGGGAGCAGGAACACGACGGCCTTGCGGATGTTGTCGTAGATCCGTCGCCCTTCCTCGACGGCGCGTTCGATGGTCGCGAAGTTGTCGTCGGCGAGGACGATGTCCGCGGCCTCCTTGGTGGCCTCGGTGCCCTTGATGCCCATGGCGACGCCGACGTCCGCCCGGGTGATCGAGGGGGCGTCGTTGACACCGTCGCCGGTCATCGCCACGACCTCGCCGTGGGACTGCAGGGCGCGGACGATCCGGAGCTTGTGCTCGGGGGAGGTGCGGGCGTAGACGTCGACGTCGCGCACGACCGCACGCAGCTCGTCGTCGTCCATGGCCTGAAGGTCGGCGCCCGTCAGCGCGGGAACCTTGCCGTGCTCGGGCGCGATGCCGAGCTCGCGAGCGATGGCTGTCGCGGTGCCACGGTGGTCGCCCGTGATCATCTTGACGCGGATGCCCGCGGAGTGCGCCTCCGCGATCGCGGCGGTCGCCTCCGGGCGCGGCGGGTCGACGATGCCGACGACGCCGAGGAACGTCAGGCCGTCGTCGAGGTCGTCCAGTGTGATCCCGTCGACGCCGGCCGCCGGGCGGACCGCTGCTGCGAGCACCCGCAGGCCCCGGGCGGACAGCGCGTCGATCCGATCGTCCCAGGCGGCCCTGTCCAGCGGCCTGACGACGCCGTCGGCGGACCGTTCGGTGTGGGCGCGATCGAGCAGGCGGTCCGGGGCGCCGACGGCGTGCACGACACGGGTCGCACGCTCATACGCGGGACCAGCAGGGACGTCGTCCAGGGTCGCGGCGAACTTGTGGCCGGAGTCGAACGGCACCTCGCTGACCCGGACGGCGTCGCTGGTCCGCGCACCGGACTTCGCGGCTAGCACGTCCAGCGCGCCCTCCGTCGGCGCCCCGACGACGCGCCAGCCGTCCTCGGTCGGCTCGACGTGGGCGTCGTTGCACAGGCCGACGGCCAGCACGAACGCGGCGAGATCAGGGTGCGCCGCCAGGTCCGCCGTCCCACCGTGCGCGGTGACGACTCGACCGGCGGGGTCGTAGCCGGTGCCCTCGACGGTGTAGGTCCCCCTGGCGGTGACCACGGTGCGAGCCGTCATCTCGTTCTGCGTGAGGGTGCCCGTCTTGTCCGAGCAGATCGTCGTCGTCGAGCCGAGCGTCTCGACCGCCGACATCTTCCGGGTGATCGCACGGTGCCGGGCCATCTGCTGCACGCCGAGCGCCAGCGTGATGGTCACCAGGGCGGGGAGCCCCTCGGGCACCGCGGCGACGGCGAACCCGATGGCCGCATCGATCAGCTCGTCGACGTCCAGGCCGTGCACGAACCGGCCGACCAGCAGCATGACGACAGCGAGCACGCCGATGAGGACCGACAGCTGCTTGCCCAGGTGCTCGAGCTGCCGGGCCAGCGGTGTGTCCATGGCGTCCTGCTCGGCGACGAGCGCCGAGATGCGGCCGATCTCCGTGTCACCGCCCGTCGCCACGACCACGCCCTCGCCGGTGCCGGCGGTCACGATCGTCCCGGAGAAGAGCATCGACGTCCGGTCGCCGATGCTCACGTCGGGGTCGTTGACGTCGTCGGACTTGTCCGACGCAACCGACTCGCCCGTCAGCGCCGACTCGTCGACCTGCAGCTGGGCCGAGGACAGCAGCCGGACGTCCGCCGGGACCCGGTCGCCGCTGCGCACCCGGACCACGTCTCCGACGACGAGCGTCGCGGAGTCGATCACCCCCCAGTCACCGTCGCGCCGGACCTGCGCGCTCAGCGACTGCATCTTGCGCAGCCCCGCGAGGGCCGACACCGCCCGGCCCTCCTGGATGAAGCCGATCAGGCCCGTCGCGACGATCACCACGACGATGACCGCGAAGTCGACCCAGTCACCCGTGATCGCCTTGAGCACCGCCGCCGCGATGAGGATGTAGATGAGCACGTCGGCGTACTGGCTCAGAAGGCGCGCCAACGTCGACGGCTGGGGCGGCTCCGGCAGCTCGTTCCGACCGTCGCGCGCCAGCCGCTCCCCGGCTTCCAGCACCGTCAGCCCGACTGTCGAGCCCCCTGCGGCTCGGAGGACGTCTTCGACTGCGAGCGACCAGGGCGCGGCCAGCTCATCGGCACGTGCGGGGCGATCAGGTGCGACTGGAGTCATGCGGCGTACTCCTCGGAAGAGTCGTAGGGCGTGGGCACCGCTCCCATCCTCGCAGCGACCCTCCGAACACTTCGCTCGGTGGCGCGCCGGCGTTGGCGATCCGCGCCGACGTCTCCCTAGGCTCCGTACGCGCGACGGCACCGTCGGCGTTGCGAAACGCGGGATCGACGCGTCAACTGACGACGTGAGCGGGAGCGACAAGGTGGTGGGCGCGCGCCACGCCTCGGGCCGCCCGGAGTCGGCCGATCCATCGGGCTATGACTCCGAGCTCAAGCGGCTCGACCCGGTGTTCAGACGGGCCTGTGCCGTCCAGGCATCGGACCGCGTCCTCGATGTCGGATGCGGCACAGGTCAGACGACCCGGGCAGCAGCGCGGTCCGCGCAGGAGGGTAGTGCGCTGGGCGTGGACATCTCCACAGCCGCCATCGAGCGCGCCCGCGGGCTGGCCGTCGCGGAAGGGCTCAGCAACGTCGCGTTCGAGCGCGCTGACGCACAGGTCCATCCCTTCCGGCAGGAGAGCTTCGACCTGGCGATCAGCCGGTTCGGCTCGATGTTCTTCGACGACGCCACCGCCGCGTTCACCAACGTCAGACGGGCTCTGCGCCCTTCGGGGCGGCTCGTGCTGATGGTCTGGCAGGCCGGCGAACGCAACGAGTGGGACGTCGCCATCCGCCGGTCCCTCTCCGGCGGTTCGGAGCCAGGCGGCACGTCGGAGGCGTTCTCGCTCGCGGACCCGTCGCGCACGAGCCGATTCCTGGCTGCGGCGGGATTTGTCGACATCGCCTTCGCCGATGTCGACGAGCCGGTCTTCTACGGCCGTGACGTGCCAGCTGCCCTCGCCTGGGTCCGCGGCTTCACGTGCACCAGCGAGCTGCTGCACCGGCTCGATCCCGACGAGGCGGAACGGGGACTGATCCGTCTGCGAGAGGCGCTGTCGGAACATCTGCGAGACGACGGCGTGTGGTTCGGCGCACGCTCCTGGATCGTGTCCGCGCGCCGGGGGTGATCCGAGCGTCGACCGGCGCCGGGTAGGGCTCGGTGATGTCGGCCCGAGCCGGCGCACTCGTGTCCGAGCGGACCTCGAGCTGTGGGCACTGCCGAGCTCGACGGGTGCGGCTAGGTCGAGGTGGCGCCACCCGTGCTTCCTCCGCCGACCCTGGGTGTCACCAGCCGCTCGCTGAAGCCCGCGGCGAACCCCGTGATGAGCACGTAGTAGACGTTCTCCGCACCACTCTGGGTCGCGGAAGCGGCGAGCCACACGGTGAGTCCCGCGACCGCGCCGATGGGGATGCGTGACAACGACGCCACCGTCGAGCTCAGCTGCGTCGGGATGCGGCTCCCGGCCAGTCGGGTCGACCGCTCCGCAGCGCTCACGACGGCGCCCACCACACCGATGAACGCAGAGGCGACAACGATCCAGGACCAGTCCGGCTGGACGACGACCAGGACGAGGACGACGAGCAGCGCCGGCGTGCCGATGATCAGGAGGATGGCCTGGTGGCGGCGCAGGATCCCAAGCCGGCGGTAGACGTTCTCGTACTCCATGTGCCGCACCCGCAGGGCCGCTTCGAACTCCACGCGACGACGCTCGTCCGACTGCGACGGGTCAGAGACGAGCTCCAGGTGCGACCGGATGGCGTGGGCGCGCCACGTCGTGAACTTGCCGGGAGCCTCGACCTCCGCGGCCAGGTCGCTCGCCTCTGCCATCAGCGTCTCGTCATCCATGGTCCGTACCAGGGCTTCGGCAGTGCGGTACGCGAAGTGCCATCCGTCGTCGACGTCGCCCCTGCCGTGGGCGTCGCGCGCCAGCGAGTGGTACACCCGGGCGAGCTCGACGTCGGGTGCGGCACCGGCCGCGTCGAGTCGAGCACCCAGGTCCCGCACCTCGGTGGCGAGCCTGGCCCGTTGCGGGTTGCTCAGGATGCCGCCCGAGCGCCGTGCCACGGCGGACGCGGGTTCGTCCGCGCGCGCGGCCCCGTCACTCATGGCCGGCCGGCTCGTTCATCACGCCCCCCGCGCTCGCGCCGCGCTCACCTGCCGAATGTGGCGTCCACGGTACTCGTGGCGGGCGGCCGAGGGAACAGATGGGCGCCGCGGCGCCTGGCGTCAATATGCTCTGCCGCAGAAAGTGACGGCGTCGGTGCATTCTTGGATCTTTCGCTTTGCCCCGCGACCCGCCGCGGATTTCCGTGGGAGGTACAGCCCCGGCGGCCGCCTCGGTGACGCTCCCAGCGGGCTGGCCGGTGCACGGGAGGCGTCCGGCGGCGCCCCTGCGACCGGGCAGCCCTCTACGGCGATCGTGATGGCCCGCTGCCGGCGTGCGATCGCACATGGAAGCTCACCGGACTCGACGCGGGCTCGACCAGACGTGCGCCGTGGCCAGCGCGGTGCCCATGGCCGGGACCAGCGGGTTCTCCATTCGGCAGCTACCTCTCGCAGCTCGGGGTCTCGATGAGCTCCGGCTGCCATGCACGCTGGAGAACATCTGCTGCCGTGGCATCGCCCCGGGGACTGGCACCGAGACACCGAACCCAGAACCAGCGCATCGCTGCCGAAAGTCCCACGGCCCATTGGTGGACCCTCGTGAATTCGGCTGGAAAGCGCGGGAGGGCTACACGCCTCGCCTGCGGTGCATCCGGGTTCACCGTCGAGGGGCGGGCGTGCACGCTATGCCGGAATCACAAGTGGGCTTACATTGCATTTCGTAGGCGAGCGCGATCCGTGCGAGCCCGGGCAGAAGGCGGGGAGTCCCATGGATGCGATCGCACGCAGGAAGACAAAGATCGTGTTGGCCGCGGTGGCGGTGCTGGGTGTGGGGGCGGCGGCAACCAGCGCGGTCTGGAGCGACCAGGTGTTCTTCCAGGGTGATGTGTCGGTTGCGAAATTCAATATCCAGGGGGCAACCGGCGAGTTGCCGGCCACGTGGCTGGAGTCGAACACCTGGGACGGGACCGCGACGGGCCTGCCCACGATCGAGCTCGCCTTCGCTGACATGGGGCCGCTCGTGGCCGGCCAGACGGACACCTGGACGGGGTTTATCCGCAACGACCCGACCAGCACGGTGAATGCGAACGTCTCCGCCATCACCGCGAACACGAGCCTGCTCGACCCGGCGCTAGCCGCCCAGCTGACCGTCTCGGTCGCCTACGACGTGCCGGCCAACGCGGTGTCTGTCGCACCGGCGGCTCAGGTTCCGTTCACGGTGACGGTCACTCTGGCCGATAGTGCCCCCACGACAGTGATGGGAGCGACGGGAACTCTTGTCATCCAGGTCGTCGGCAGCCCCGTGACGGTTCCTTGAGCCGAGCGACGGACACGCCCTGAAACGGTCGAGCTGATCCTCGGTTGATGGCCTCCTGCCCCCGCATGCGCCCCGGCGCGGCGCGATGGTTGCTGGTGCTGCTGCTCATTGCATTCGGCAGCGCCGGCATCGTCGCGCCTGCCGGTGCCACGGCGAGGGGGTCGTCCATTCCCGGGACGGCGTCGAGCGTGGACCAGGAGGTGCTGAGCTTCGCCAATCTGGTGCCGGGGGAGACCGCGCTGCGGTACCTGGTGCTGTCGGTGGCCGAGCCTGGTCCGGGACACGTTGTCCAGGCCGAGGTTGATGGCTCGGCGGAGTTGCTGCCGTTCGTGCTGACCGGGCTGCGGGCCTGTGACGTGCCGTGGCAGGCGGGGGTGTGCAGGGCGGGGGAGCAGACGTTGTTCCCGTTCGCGGCGGTGCCCGCGTCGCAGGGCCTGAGTATCCCGGTCCAGACGTCAGACACGCTCTATCTCGAGGTGGCTGTGGGAGTCTCCGACGACGTGCCGAACAGCACGAGCGGGCAGCTGAACTACGTGGTGAGCCTGGAGGGTGCCGACGTGGTTCCACCGACGCCGACGCCGACGTCGGGGTCGGGCGGGAGCTCGCAGCCTGGCCCACCGCCTGCCGGCGGCCTATCGAGCACCGGTGCTGACAGCCTTGCCCTGCTGGTCGCGGCGTTGTCGCTGATCGGCTTGGGCGTCGCCGTGCAGGCCCACGTCCGACGGAGGGCGGCGGCATGACCGCGCGAGTCGTGCAAGCGCGGTGGCGGTGCCGCATTGCTGTCGCCGCGGTGCTGTGCCTCCTGGCCGGCACCTTGGCAGCCTCCGGCGCACTCCGCCCCACGACCGCCGTATGGACCGACCCCGTCTACGCCCGAGGCGACGTGCTGATCGGCACGTGGTCGACGCCCGTGGACGCTGTCTCGGCTGGCGGCAGGTACACGTGCATACGGATCGAGGGCCAGGCCTGGTGCTCGGGAGAGGCGCGCATCGATATCCCCAAGACGGGGGAGATCGTGAACACCAACGTGATGACGCTCGTGCAGCCGGGCGCCCGGGGTACGACCGCGATCACGCAGCTCGACACCGGACTGGACCAGACCTGCGTCGTGGCCGGCGGCGCCGCCTACTGCTGGGGCACCGGCGGTGGAGCCCTGGGCAACTACAACCCCTCCGATCCGTTCAACATGCCGCCATCGAAAGACCCCGTGGCTGTCTACGCGGGGGCCGACGACGACGTGCTGTTCTGGGGGTACCAATCACCGCTGTACCAGGAGACGGTCGTCGACGTGTTCACCGGAGAGCAGGCTGGCTGCGCTGTGATGGACACCGGCCGCGCCGCGTGCTGGGGCCTGTACACGTTCCTCACGAGGCCCGTCGGGGACGTCCCGGAGCGGGTAGTCTCATCGCCCATCCTCGTGCCAACCACGGCTGAGAACCCGGCCAGTCAGTTGCCGCCCGGAACGCGGATCCAGAGCCTCACCACGGAGTTCCAGAACACCTGCGCCGTGATCGCGACCGGCCCGATGTACTGCTGGGGGGCGAACACCCAGGGACAGCTCGGCCCGCCGGCTGCCGCTGCGGTGATGGCACCCAGGGCGCTGCCTCGAGGCGCGAGTGGGACCGGCCCGATCACCTTTGCATCGATGGGCAGGTTTCACCTGTGCTTCCTGTCTGGCGGTGCGGCGTACTGCTCGGGCCTCCGCGCCGCTGGCGCACTCGGTGACAACTCACAGACCGATTTCGCCGACGAGCCGGTCGCGGTCGACACTGCCGGGGTGCTCGCGGGCGTGACTCTCACCCAGGTCGTCACGGGCGACCAGTTCTCGTGCGCGCTCTCGGCCGCGGGACGCGCCTATTGCTGGGGCCAGAACTCGAACGGGCAGCTCGGTAACAACCTCACCGCTAACTCCCTGGTCCCCGTAGCCGTCGACATGTCCCAGCTCCCGGCCGGTGTCACGTTCACCCAGATTGACGCAGGGACGACTCACGTGTGCGCACGCGGCTCCGACGCGAAGGTCTACTGCTGGGGCTCCGGAACCTCCGGTGAGCAGGCGACAGGGACGAATCCGACGATCGTCTTCCGTCCCCAGACCCCGATGACGGATACGTGGACAGGATGAGGCGATCAGCCCGCACACCCGCAGAGCGACGCCATCCCCGGATGCGCCGGGCGCTGGGCATCGTCGGAGATTCGCTGCTCACGGTGGCGGCGGTGATCGGCGTGCTCGGTCTTGCGCTGTTCGTCGGAGCCCAGACGGGCAAGGTTCACACCCTCGTGGTCATCTCCGAGTCGATGGTGCCGCTCTACCAGGTGGACGATGTGATCCTCGCCCGGGCGGTGCCGGCGTCCACGCTCGAGGTCGGCGAGGTCGCGAGCCTGCCGCGCGGGGACGGCGTCGTCGTCACCCATCGCGTGGTGTCGATCGCGCCATCGCCGGCCGGAGCCCCGGGGACGATGGCTATCGAGATGAAGGGTGACGCCAACACGGCGGAGGACGCGCGGCCCTACGAGGTGCAGACAGCACTTGTGCCGATGGTGACGGTTCCCGGGGCCGGCCAGGTGATCCGGCTGGCGAACGAGCCGACGGTGGCGATCCCCGTCGTGATCACCGTGCTCGCGCTGGTCGGGATCGGTCTGCTCTCCGGCTCGCCCCGGAAGAACGAGGAGCCTGCGGCCGAGCAGGGAGCGCTCGAGTCGCTGAGCGACCACACGACCGCGTGATCGAGGGTCGTCGTCTACCCGCGCTTCGCCATTCTGCGTTCCCGTCACCCGCACCGGCGAGAGCGGCAGATGGCTCGACAGCCGGCTTCGGCGGCGGAGTCGATCCGAGCGCCCGGGTCCGCGCGGTCAGCCGTCCAGGCGTGCGGCGACGTCCGCCGGGAAGCCGCCGGTGGCGATCGGTCCCCACCGGGTGGGCGTGACGCGGATCAGCGACTTGCCCTGCGTCCGCATGGCGGCGCGGTACTCGTCCCAGTCGGGGTGCTCGCCCGCGATGCACCGGTAGTAGTCGACGAGCGCGTCCTCCGCCTCCGGCATGTGCAGAACCTCGGCGTCCCCGTCGACCTGCACCCATGCGCCCCCGAAGTCGTCGGACAGCACGCAGACCGTCACCCGAGGGTCGCGCTCCGCGTTCACCGCCTTCGCCCGGCCGGGATAGGTGGAGATGACCAGGCGTCCCTGCTCGTCGACGCCGCCGGTGACGGGTGACACCTGCGGTCGACCGTCGGCGCGCGTGGTGACCAGGAGGATGTGGTGCCGGTCGCGGATGAACTCGAGCAGCCCGGTCAGGTCGACCGTGCGCGTGGTGGCGATGGATCGGGGCACGGCCGGTCTACCTCTCCGCCTGGCGTCGGACGATCTCGGTGATCCAGATGGGCGCGAACGGGGACGTGCAGCCGGGCGGCGTCGGGTAGTCCTTGAGCACCTCGAGCCGTTCGCCGATGTCGATCGCGCGTGCACGGTGCTCGGGGTGGTGGATGCCGATGGCGGCGAGGCACTCGTTCATGGCCCACTGCAGGCGGTCCGGTGCGTCCTTCATCTGTGCCTCGACGAGGTCGAGCAGCTCGCCGAGGTCGAGCCCGTCGGGGGCCTTGGCGACGCGGTCGCTGGTCAACGCCCAGCCGGCACTGGCGACGACGGGATCGGGGTCGGTGAACCACGCGACGCGCAGCTCTTCGACGTGGGGGTTCTTCTTGACGACGTAGCTGACCAGCCAGTCGTGCACCTTGGGGACGCGCGCCTCTCGCAGCATCGCGTCCAGCTCGGCTCCCGAGTACGCCTTGGGGCGGCTGATGAGGATGGCGACCAGCCGGGCGGCGGTGTCCCCGGTCTCCCAGAGCCGGCCGGCGAGCTCGTGGTCGGTCTTGAGGCCCTTGGCCACCGCGCGGAGCTTGGTGAGGTTCACGCCGTGGTCGTCACCGTGGCGCTCGTTCACCGCCCGGATCTTCGGGTCCTCCAGCGCTGCGAGATCGGCCAGCACCGTGCCGACCGTGGCCTGGGAAAGCACATCGGTTGCCACACGATCTCCTCTGGTACGTCGTCCGTCCTCGTCACGGATCGTACGTCGCGACCCGTCCTCACGCGGTCTCCGGACTAGGGACCAAAGGCCCGTCCGACGAGCATCCGCCGAGCCCTAACGTCTACATCTAGTTCCCCAGGACCGGATCGACCACAGCATGTTGTGGTTGACGCCTGAGGGGCCTCGACGCAGAGACCGGAGTGGGACATGTCGGACAAGGTTGTCGTGGATGTCGGCTCGTCGATCGACGAGTACCTGGAGCGCACCGACTGGCGGGTGAACGCCAACGCGAACCAGGGGTACTCGTTGGGCGGGCTGATCCTGCAGACGGCGGGCAAGGTGGTGGCGAACTACTGGCTGAGCCACGTGTACCCGGCGGACGTGGGCGAGGCGCACCGGGAGGGCGACCTCCACATCCACGACCTCGACATGCTCTCCGGCTACTGCGCGGGCTGGTCGCTGCGGTCGTTCCTGGCCGAAGGGCTCAACGGCGTGCCCGGGAAGGTGGACGCCCGCCCGCCGAAGCACTTCGGGTCGGCGGTGGGGCAGATCGTGAACTTCCTCGGGACGATGCAGAACGAGTGGGCGGGCGCGCAGGCGTTCAGCTCGTTCGACACGTACATGGCCCCGTTCGTGCGGCTCGACGGGCTCTCCTACGAGCAGGTGCGGCAGGGGATCCAGGAGCTCGTCTACAACCTCAACGTGCCGTCGCGATGGGGCACGCAGACGCCGTTCACCAACCTCACGTTCGACTGGACGTGCCCGGAGGACCTGCGCGAGGAGGTGCCGTTCGTCGCGGGGGAGCCCTGCGACTTCACGTACGGCGACCTGCAGCGCGAGATGGACCTGATCAACCGCGCGTACATCGAGGTCATGACCGACGGTGACGCGTCGGGCCGCGTCTTCACGTTCCCGATCCCGACGTACAACATCACGCACGACTTCGACTGGCACAGCGAGAACGCCGACCGCCTGTTCGCGATGACGGCACGGTACGGGTTGCCGTACTTCCAGAACTTCCTCAACTCCGAGATGAACCCCGGCGACGTGCGCTCGATGTGCTGCCGGCTGCAGCTGGACCTGCGCGAGCTGCTCAAGCGCGGCAACGGCCTGTTCGGCTCGGCGGAGCAGACCGGGTCGCTCGGCGTCGTCACCGTGAACTGCGGGCGTCTCGGTTTCCTGCACCCGGGGGACGAGGCAGGCCTGCTCGCGGCGCTCGACCGGCTGCTGGACCTGGCGCGGACGTCGCTGGAGCTCAAGCGGACCGTCATCCAGCGCTACCTCGACGAGGGACTGTTCCCGTACACCCGGCGCTACCTCGGCACGCTCGACAACCACTTCTCGACCATCGGGGTGAACGGCCTGAACGAGATGGTGCGCAACTTCACCGGCGACCGGTACGACCTGACCGATCCCGAGGGGCACGAGCTCGTTGTCCGCCTGCTCGACCACGTGCGGGCCCGGATGGTGGAGTTCCAGGAGTCCACCGGGCACCTGTACAACCTGGAGGCCACGCCCGCCGAGGGGACGACCTACCGGTTCGCCAAGGAGGACCGTCGCCGGTTCCCGGGGATCCTGCAGGCGGGGACGGACGACAACCCGTACTACACCAACTCCTCGCAGCTGCCGGTGGGCTTCACCGAGGACCCCTTCGAGGCTCTGGAGCGCCAGGACGAGCTGCAGACCAAGTACACGGGAGGCACGGTGCTGCACCTGTACATGGCCGAGCGGCTCTCGACGCCCGACGCTGCCCGCGAGCTGGTCCGTCGTGCGCTCTCGCGGTTCCGGCTGCCCTACCTGACGGTGACGCCGACGTTCTCCATCTGCCCACGCCACGGCTACCTGGCGGGGGAGCACCCGACGTGCTCGCGGTGCCACGACGAGGGGCACGGCTCGGTGGAGTGCGAGGTGTGGACGCGGGTCATGGGCTACCACCGCCCGGTGAGCTCGTTCAACATCGGCAAGAAGGGCGAGCACGCGGAGCGCACCCCGTTCCGCGAGTCGGTGGCGGCTCTCGCGTGACGGTCGAGCTCGCCATCGCGGGTCTGACGCCGCTGTCGTCGTGCGACTGGCCCGGCAGGCTCGTCGCGACCGCCTTCCTCCAGGGCTGCCCGTGGCGGTGCACGTACTGCCACAACGCGGCGATCCTGGACCCGCGTGCGCCGGGCACGGTGCCGTGGCGGGACGTGCTCGAGCTGCTCGCGCGCCGGCACGGGCTGCTCGACGGGCTCGTGTTCTCCGGTGGCGAGCCGACCCGGCAGCGGGCTCTCGTCGCGGCGGCAGCGCAGGTGCGCGAGGCCGGGTTCGGGGTCGGTCTGCACACGTCGGGCGCGTACCCGAGCCGGTTGCCGGCGCTGCTCCCGCTCGTCGACTGGGTGGGGTTCGACGTGAAGGCCCCGGCGGGCCTCTACCGCGCCATCACCCGGGTGGGCGGCCCGACGACGAGCGCCGACGCGACGTTCGCCTCCCTGCGGCTGGTGCTCGACTCCGGCGTCGACGTAGAGGTCAGGACGACCGTCGACCCGACCGTCCTCGGGCCCGACGACGTCGCGGAGCTGACGGACGTGCTCGCCGGGCTGGGCGTCCGCTCGCACGTGCTCCAGCAGGTGCGAGCGGACGGGACGACGGACGAGTACAAGCGTGCCCTCAGCCTCGTCGGCTCCGGGGTGAGCGCCTCCGCCACCTGATCGCCCGGACGCTCTGCGACCGCCAGAGAGCACGGAGCGCCGCGACGGCTCGAGACCCGGCGCGGTGCTCCCTGCTCATGCCGCCGCGTGCGGGTCGAGCACGACCTTGATGCATCCGTCGTGCTTCTTCTGGAACATCTCGTAGGCGGCGGGGGCCTCGTGCAGGCTGACGCGGTGGGTCCGCAGGTCGAGGACGCCGAGCGGATCGGAGTCGTCGGTGACGAGCGGGAGCAGGTCGTCGGTCCAGCGGCGGACGTTGGCCTGCCCCATGCGCAGGGTCAGCTGCCGGTCGAACAGGTCCATCATCGGCAGCGGGTCGACAGCCCCGCCGTACACGCCGGAGATCGACACGGTGCCGCCGCGGCGCGTGATGTCGATCGCGGAGCGCAGGGCGTCGAGCCGGTCGATGCCGGCCTTCTCGATGAGGGGGGCCGCGAGCGCGTCCGGCAGCAGGGTGGCGGCGCGCTGCCCGACCGACGCGACGGGGGAGCCGTGCGCCTCCATGCCGACCGCGTCGACGGCGGCGTCGACTCCTCGCCCGTCGGTGAGCTCCCGAACGGCCGCGGCGAGGTCGTCGGTGGTGCTCAGGTCGATCACGTCGATGCCGTGCCGGCGTGCCATGGCGAGACGCTCGGGGACCAGGTCGATCCCGATCACGCGGGAGGCTCCGCGGTGCGCGGCGATGCGCGCGGTCATCTGTCCGATGGGCCCCAGCCCGAGGACGCCGATGGTGCCTCCAGCGGGGAGCTGCGCGTACTCGACGGCCTGCCAGGCGGTCGGCAGCACGTCGGAGAGGAAGAGGTAGCGCTCGTCCGGGCTCCCGTCGTCGGGGACGACGACCGGACCGAACTGCGCCTGGGGGACGCGAAGGTACTGCGCCTGGCCGCCGGGGACCTGACCGTAGAGCTTGGTGTACCCGAACAGTGCTGCACCCTTGCCCTGCTCCCGCACCTGGGTGGTCTCGCACTGCGAGTGCAGCCCGCGGCTGCACATCCAGCAGGTGCCGCACGCGATCCCGAAGGGGACGACGACGCGGTCACCGACGCGCAGCGAGCCCGCCTGGGTGCCGACTTCCTGCACGACGCCCATCGCCTCGTGGCCGAGGACGTCGCCGGCGTCGAGGTAGGCGCCGAGCACGGAGTACAGGTGGAGGTCCGACCCGCAGATGGCCGTGGAGGTGACACGGATGATCGCGTCGGTCGGCTCCTGGATCACGGGGTCGGCGACCTCCTCCACGCTCACGTTCTCGCGTCCTTGCCAGGTCAACGCCTGCATCTGGAGTTCTCCTCGCGGGGGTGTGCACGAGCGTCCACGCCGATGAGGTCGGCTCCGGTTCTCGTGCTCGGCTCCGTGGAACCGCGCCGGCGCCGCTGGCTTCGCGCCCATCCGACGCTAACCCGGCGCCCGACGCGCTGCCCGTCGAGTCACGCGGCCGGCGTGCGAGCGAGGTCGCAGAGCGGGAGCATCGTTCGCGAGGCTGCTCATGACGACGCCTGCGGACGCGTCCGCCGGCCCGGATCGACAGGAGAGTGCTCGTGGCGACGTTCCCCACCATCCGACAGGTGGTTCTCGACGCGGTCGACATCCGTGCACTGGCGGAGTTCTACCGCGAGCTGTTCGGCCTGGAGTACCGGTCAGGCGACGAGCCGGAGGCCGGCGAGAAGGACTGGCTGGTGCTGCGGTCATCGAGCGGCGTCCCGCTCGCGTTCCAGCAGGTGGAGACCCTGCCGGCGGTGACGTGGCCGGAGGGACCGGTCCCGCAGCAGCTGCACCTCGACACGACGGTTCCGGACACCGCGGAGCTCGATGTCCAGCACGAGCGGGCGCTCGGGCTGGGGGCTCGGCTGCTGCGCGACCGGTCCGACGATCCCGAGGAGCCGCTGCGGGTCTACGCCGACCCGGCGGGGCACCCGTTCTGCATCTTCGTCGGCTGAGGCCCTCGGTTCACTCGCCCGTGCGGCCGACCCGAGCGGCGTACGCACGCTTCATCTTGACGCGGTTGCCGCAGTCCGTCATCGAGCACCAGCGGCCCGACCGGTTGCGGGAGGCGTCGTAGTACGCCCACCTGCACTCGTCACGGGCGCAGACCTTCAGTCGCTCCCAGACGCCGTCGGCGCGGGCCTGGTCGACGGCGGTGAGCAGCGTCGCGATCGCGGTCGCGACCGGCCGGGGCTCGGCCGCCTCGAGCGCCCGCCGGCCTGTCGCGTCGAACCGGACGACCAGCGGGGTTGAGCGCAGTGCCGCGTTGCAGCGGTCCAGGACGCCGGTGTCAGGGTCGTGGCCGGCGTTGACCAGGAGCAGCTGCCGCAGTCCTTCACGCACGGCCACCACGAGCGCGAGGTCGGCCTCATGGAGGCGGGGCGACGTGTCGACGAGCCCGTGCGATCTCAACCATCCGCCCAGCACCGCCGGAGTGGTGAGCTCCTCCGTACCTGCTGCGAGGTCCGCCGAGTTGATGATGTCCTTGACGACGAGAGCCGCAGGTGGGATCGCGGACCGGACCTCGGCGTCGGCACTCTTCACATCGCGCATCACACCACTGTACGTGTCTGACTGGTGTCACACCGGTCAATAGCGTTCACTGGTGTGATGAGTGTCGTCGAGACGCGGGCGGGTGCCCGCGAGTGGACCGGCCTGGCGGTGCTCGCGCTTCCCTGCCTCGTCGTGTCGATGGGTTCGAACGTCCTGCACCTCGCGCTGCCGGGGATCTCCGGTGCGCTGGGCACGACGAACGAGCAGCTCCTGTGGATCGTCGACGGGTACGTCTTCCTGCTCGCCGGATCGCTGATGACGATGGGAGCGCTGGCCGACAGGATCGGACGTCGACGTCTCCTCCTGATCGGCGGCGGCGCTTACGGAGCGCTGTCCCTGGTGGCGGCTCTGTCCACGACGCCCGAGATGCTCATCGTCGTGCGGATGCTGCTGGGCGTCGCCGGCGCGACGCTCATGCCGTCCACGCTGTCCCTCATCCGCTCGATGTTCACCGATCAGGGGCAGCGCACCACGGCACTCGGCGTGTGGACCGCGAGCTTCGCGCTCGGCGGCGTGATCGGTCCTCTCGTCGGCGGCGTGCTGCTCGGCGCATTCTGGTGGGGGTCGGTGTTTTTCCTCGCACCGCCCGTCATGCTCCTGCTCGTCGTGCTCGGTCCGCGCCTGCTGCCCGAGTTCCGCGGCGATGACTCGCACGCCCTGGACGTGCGCAGCTTCGCACTCTCGCTGGTCTCGGTTCTCCTGCTCGTCTACGGGATCACGCGGCTCGCCGAGTCCGGCCCCGGTCCGCAGCCGCTGGCCGCCCTCGTCGTCGGCTCGGCCGTCGGCGCCCGGTTCCTCTCGCGTCAGCGTCGTCGACCCACGTTCGGGCTGGACCTCTTCCGGTGCCGCGCATTCACACTGCCGGTGGTGACGAACGCCGTCGCGTTCTTCGTGCTCTACGGCATGCAGTTCCTGCTCGCGCAGTACCTCCAGCTGGTGCTCGGGCTGTCACCGCTCGAGGCGGGCCTGTGGACCATCCCGTCGGCGCTCGGCTACCTGGTCGGGTCGGCGATCGCGCCGCACGTCGCCCACCGGCTGAGCCCCGGCTCCGCTCTCGGGGCCGGTCTGCTGGTGTCGGCGGTCGGGTTCGGTCTGCTCGTCCCCGTGCCGAGCGGCGGTGGGCTGACGCTGTACGTCGTGGCGTCGGTGATCCTCTCGGTGGGCCTGGCGCCGGTCTACGTCGTCGCCACCGGGTTGGCGGTGTCGGCTGCGCCGGAGCAGAGGGCCGGTATCGCCTCCGCCTTGCTCGAGACGTGCACCAACCTCGGCGGAGCGCTCGGGATCGCCGTCCTGGGCAGCGTGGCGGGGATCGTGTTCCGCGCCGAGATGCGTCGCAGCCCGCTGCCGGGCGTGCCGACGGGCGACCGGTCTCCCGCTCGGGGCACCATCGCAGGTGCGGTGGACGTCGCTCGTGACCTCCCTGCGTCGACGGCGGGACCGCTGCTCGACGCGGCGGGCGCGGCATTCGGCAACGCGTTCCAGGTGACTCAGGAGCTCGGCGCCGGCCTGCTCGTCACGTCGGCGATCAGTGTCGTGGTACTTCTGCGACGGATCTCCGCAGGCTAGACGCGGGCGTCAGCCACGGTTCGGGCTGGGTCGAGGACGGTCTCGACCTCGACCACGTCGGTCCCGCGCCGGACCAGGGCGATCCCGGCGATCACGAGGACCATCCCGACGATCTGGACGGGCAGCGGTGCCTCACCGACCAGTGCCCACGCGAGCAGCACGGCGACGAGGACCTCGGACAGGGCCAGGAAGGACGCGAGCCGTTCCCCGAGGAGCCGCACGGACAGGGCGCTCACGCCGTACGCGAAGGCGGTCGGGACGGTGGCGACGACGAGCAGCGGCACGATCCAGTGCACGTGTGCCCCGAGCATCTCGACCCGCACGTCCGGCGCCGCCAGGGGGAGCACCCCGAGCGCGGCGACGACGGCGACCGTGAGAGCTCCCACCGCCATCCCGGCGCCGGCCAGGGTGATCGGGGGGAGCTGGGACGGGCGGCCGGTGAACGCGAAGTACGCGGCGTTGCCGACGGCGGAGACGAGGGCGAACACCAGCCCGACCGGGTCCAGCTCCAACGACCCGGTGAGGTCGAGGACGAAGACCAGTCCACCGGTCGCGAGCGCAGCGCCCACGAGCGTGGCGCGGGTGGGTGCCTGCCGATCCTTCGCCCACCGCCAGGCGACCAGCAGGATCGGTCCGGTGTACTCGATGAGCAGGGCGACGGCGACGGGGAGCCGGTCCACCGCGAGGTAGTACATGGTCGAGGCGGTGGCCACGCCCAGCACGCCGAAGCCGAGGATGGTGCGCCACTCGTCGCGCACCACGTGCCAGCGTCCGCGGACGGCCCACGCCGCCGGGAGGGCCAGCAGCAGCGCGGCGACGGAGAGCCGCACGAGGATCGCGGAACCGGGTGACCACCCGGCTACGAGCAGCGGCTTGACCACCGGGCCGCTGGTGGCGAAGGCGACGGCGGCGACGAGACCTGCGACGATGCCGACGGAGCGGTTCGTCGCGACGGTCTGGGGCATCGCCGTGGTCTCCCGTCCGCACAGATGTCATGAGTGAAGTTCGATTACACTCATGACGCTACCTAGGATGCCGACAGGAGTCAAAGTGGTTTTCGCGCCTGACACCGAGATGAGCATCGCCGCGGCCGTCGAGATGGTGAACACTGCTCGCCGCCGCGACGGCCACGACGCGATGGCGACCGTCGACGACGTCACCGAGTTCTACACGCGCTGGGGCTACACGGCGCGGCACGACGGAGACACCACCGAGCTCGCCGCGGTGCGCGACGCACGCGACCAGATCGCAGCCCTGTGGGACGTCGACCGCGACACCGCGGCCGGCACTCTCAACGAGATGCTGGCGCGCGGGGGAGCGGTGCCCTACCTCACGCGGCACGACGACCTGGACTGGCACCTGCACGGCACCGCACCCCACTCCCCGCTGGCGACCGTCCTGCTCGTCGAGACGGCGATGGCGATGGCCGACGTGGTGCGCAGCGCCGAGTACGACCGGCTCCAGCGTTGCGAGGCCGACGACTGCGACGCCGTCCTCGTCGACCTGTCCCGGAACCGGTCGCGCCGGTTCTGCGACGTCAACGGCTGCGCGAACCGGGCGCACGTCGCTGCCTACCGTGCCCGTCGCGCCGGCGCGCCGGCCCTCCGCCAGGAGGACTGACCACACCTGTGCGACTGTCACCGGTCCGGTCTAGCCTGGCGCGTGCCCGACCGGAGGGAGACCGACGTGGTGCTCATCGGCGCCCATGTGCGTGGTGACGACCCGGTGGCAACCGCCGCCGAGCTGGACGCAGAGTGTGTCCAGCTGTTCTTGGCCGACCCGCAAGGCTGGAAGAAGCCGGTCCCGCGCGACGACGCAGACGCCTTGGTGGCCTCGGGCCTCGGCATCTACGCGCACGCGCCGTACCTGGTGAACGTCGCGTCGACCAACAACCGGATCCGGATCCCGAGCCGGAACATGATCGCGCAGCACGCCGCCGCCGCAGCAGGCCTGGGCGCGCGAGCACTCATCGTGCACGGGGGCCACGTCGGCGACGGTGACGACATCGCGGTCGGCATCGAGAACTGGCGCAAGACGTTCGAGCGCGCGACGTTCCCCGTGAAGATCCTGGTCGAGAACACGGCCGGTGGTGAGAACGCGTGCGCCCGGACCCTCGACGGGCTCGCGATGCTCTGGGACGCGATCGGCGGCTACGACGTCGGGCTGTGCCTCGACACGTGCCACGCGTGGGCGGCGGGGGAGGACCTGGAGACCGTGGTCGAGCGGGTGCGGCGCATCACGGGGCAGGTCGACCTGGTGCATGCCAACAGCTCGCGTGACGCGCAGGGCTCCGCGCGCGACCGGCACGCGGGCTTCGCGTCGGGCACGATCCCGCCCGAGCTGATCGCTCACGTCGTGCGGGAGGCCGGCTGCGACGCGCTCGTCGAGACCCCGGCGGAGAGCCAGGCTCAGGACATCGCGTTCCTGCGGGCGGCCCTCGCCGGGTGAGCGCGGCGGTCGCCTGATCCCCGCAGAACGACCCCGGTCCGGCACGTAGCTCGTGCCGGACCGGGGTCGTGTGCGTCTCGGACGCGTCAGCTCGTCAGGATGCGGTTCTTCTGCACCTCGAACTCGGTGTCACTGAGCACGCCGGCGTCCCGCAGCGAGCCCAGCTGGGCGAGCTGGGCCAGCTTGGCGTCCATGTCCGGGCCGGGGGGCGGCGGCGCGTAGACCGGCGCGGGAGCGGCGTACTGCGGCGGCGGTGGTGCGGCGGCGGCCTGCTGCTGCTGCTCCTGGTCGGCCCAGCGTCCGGCCTGTCGCCGGGAGACCCGGTTCGAGACGCTGGTGGCGGTTCCTGCGATGACGGCGGTCCTGGCGACCCCGCGGATCAGTCCTGGCATCGGTAGCTCCTCCTCGGTTTCAGGCGACGGGTTCGATGGCGTCCAGGGCAGCGATGACCGCCTGCACCGGGATGCGTCCGCTGGCGACGAGCTGGCCACCCGCGCGCCGCAGGGCCACCGCGAACGGGGCGGCCCACAGGTTCTCGTACACGAACACCGCGGCGGCATCCCCAGGGGACAGCGCGTTCGCGGCCTCCGCGAGGTCGTCGTCGCCCAGGAGGCCGGACGACGCGCCGTCGAAGATCGTGAGGTCGACACCGCCGTCGGTCAGCTCGGTCAGCTCCAGGCCGGAGACGGAGCCGTCCTCCGCCTTCTGGATGAAGGACAGGTCGAGGATGCGGATGATGCCGCGCTCCACCAGGTCGACCAGGATGGGAAATGCCTCACCGGTGAAGTGAGCGTGCGGGAAAGCGACTACCAGGTAGTCGATGGGGCCTGTCTCCTCGAGCCCCGCCAGATCCTGCGTCATTCGGGCCGTCCTCTCGCTGTTTCCGTTCGACATCAGCACGAGGACTCGACACGTCCCCGTCGCCCGGGCACCGGCGCCGTCACGGTCGCCTCGTGCCCGTCGTCTTGGAACGTACCACCCAGGTCAGGCGTGTCCAGACAAGAGGCGGCGACGTCTCAGCCGCGCAGTGCCGCCAGCATCGCGCCGGCGGTCGCGGCCGCTCCGGCGATCCACAGGAGCGTGGGCAGGCGCCCCCAGAAGGACCTCATGCGCGCAGCACCTCGCCCTGGTCGGTGACCTCGATGTCCTCCGGCTCCAGCGGGTCGCTCGCCGGGCCCCGGACCACGGCGCCCGTCGCCGCGTCGAACGCGCTGCCGTGGCAGGGGCACCGGATCTCGCCGTCCTGCACACCGGCGACGAGGCAGCCCTGGTGGGTGCACACCGCCGAGAAGCACCGGACCGAGTCGCCGTCGCGGGTGAGCACCAGCTTGTCGTCGCTCAGCACCATGCCGCCGCCGTCGGGGATGTCGTCGACGGCCGCCAGGAAGTGCGAGTCCTCGCCGTCACCGCCGGACCCCTTCCCCGAGGAGTCGCCGTCGTCGTTATCGCCCTCGGAGCCGGGTACCGGTCCGAGCGCCACGAAGCCGACGTACCCGAGCGCGCCGGCCGCGAGCGCGACGCCGGTCCCCTCGAGCACCGACCGGCGGCTGACCTGTGGGGTGCCCATGTCAGTAGCTCACCTCCCCGGACTGGCTGAAGAACCACAGCGCGGAGCTGAACCAGAGGACCACGATGGCGCCCGCGAGGAGGCCGCCGAGGAGGGGCACGGTGATCGAGGGCAGCCCACGCAGGCGCAGGGCCAGCATCTTCGCCGCGAACACGCCGTAGAGCACGCATCCGGCGACGGAGTGGACGAGCACGCGGACGGACTCGTCCTCGAAGCCGAGGGACCACACGCAGTGGAAGACCACCGGCAGCGTCAGCAGGAACGCGACGGTGCCGGACCATCGGTGCAGACCGGACACCCAGGCGGGTGTGTCCGTCACCCCGGGAAGCCGACCCCACATCGCCAAGGCCGAGAGCACCTGGACGACGACGAGGGCGGTGGCCGCGGTGGTCAGCCACGCCTTCATCTCGAGCATGCTGGCGAACCCGAGAGTCGTGAGGGCGGCTCCGTCGCCCGGGTGCATCTCCGCGTACGCCGCGAGCGCGGCCGCCACGGCGAGTCCGACCGCCCCGAGCACGGCCAGCCCCCACTGCGACGGGGCCTCGGGCGCGCGCGCGTCGGTGCTCACCGGTCGATGGTGGCCCGAGAAGCGCCGACGGGGAAGGCCTGCGGGTGAGGTGCTGCACACATGTGCACGAGCCCTGGACGGTCGTCCGTCACGGTTCTAGCGTCGAGGAGCCGGCCCGCCGACGGACGGCTGGCCCGCAACGGGAGGCACCATGCTCGCCGACCACGCCGCCATCCCCGTCCTCGCCGTCAGTGACCTGGACCGGGCCCGGGAGTTCTACGAGGGAACGCTGGGGTTCTCCAGCGGTCCCGACGTGCCCGACGGCGTCATCTACCGCACGTCCAACGGCGGGTTCCTGGTATACCCGTCCGCCTACGCCGGCACCAACAAGGCGACCGGGATCTCCTTCCAGCTGTCCTCGGACGCGTTCGACACCGAGATCGCCGCACTGCGAGCCGCCGGGATCCAGTTCCAGACGTTCGATCTGCCGGGCGACGCCACGTGGACCGACGGTGTCCTGACCGACGGAACCATGAGCGCGGCCTGGTTCGCCGACCCCGACGGGAACGTCCTCAACGTCGAGACGGACCCGCGCAACGGTCTCGGCTGACGGACCGCGCCCGACCCGGACGACGGCCGACGCGACCGACGTCCGGGTCCGCGCGCGTCAGTCATCGATCTCGGAGCCGTCCGGCGCGATGACGTACCAGACGTCGTTGACGCCCTGTCCCTTCACGTCTCCGGGTGCCGTGTCCTGCGCGAACGTGTAGACCGGTCGACCGTCGATGGTGATCTGCGTCGACCCGTCGGTCGCGGTGATCGTGCCGACCTCACCGGTCACGCCCTCGACCGTCGGTGTGTCGGACTCCGTGGTGATGGGCGGCCAGGCCGTCAGGCAGTCGCCCTCGCAGGCGCTCGCGCCGGAGTCCTTGGTGTCGTTGAGGAAGTAGTACGCGGTCATGCCGTCGCCGTCGACGACGATCATGCCCAGCTCGGAGTCGGCCGTCGTGAGGTCGACCGACATCTCCTCCGTCATCTCCTCCGCCGGCGACTCCTCGGCGCTGGTCGCGTCGCCCGCCGGTTCGGGCGTCTCCTCGTCAGAACCGCCTCCGCACGCAGTCAGGGTGGCCGCAGCCACGAGCGCAGTGATCGAGTACAGGATGGTCCGTCGCACGATGGTCTCCTCTGGTCGTAGCCGGCCCCGGCCCCGGGACCTGCTACGTGGGACTACGAGGCCGCCGACCCGACGGTTCACGCACCCGCTGAACCTCCCGCGGGGGTTCATCGTTGAGTGGGTAGACGGACCGATGACGGGCAGGAGGCGGCGTGGCCGAGGAACCCGACGCGCTCCTGCGCGCTCTCCACGAGTCCTACGCGCGACCGCTGCAGAGCTACGTCGTGCGCCTGACCGGCGACCGTGCGCTCGCCGAGGACGTGGTGCAGGAGGCGATGGTGCGGGCGTGGAAGCATCCGGAGGTGCTCGCGCGCGAGGAGGGGGCGGCGCGCGCGTGGCTCTACACCGTGGTCCGCAACCTCGTGATCGACGACCGCCGCAGCGCACGCCACGCGCGGGAGCGCACGACGGCCGCGGCTCCCGACACGCCGCAGCCCGACGCGTCCCAGGCGGTGCTCGACAGCTGGTTGGTGGCTGATGCGCTCGAGCAGCTCACGCCCGAGCACCGGGCCGTCGTGGTCGGCGCCTATTACGGCGGACGATCCGTCGCGGAGCTGGCCCGCGAGCAGCGGATCCCGGAGGGGACCGTGAAGTCCCGGATGCACTACGCGCTGCGCGCGCTGCGTCTCGCGCTCCAGGAGAGAGGAGTCTCGGCATGACCGGCCGCGACACGGACGACCAGCGGGCCACGGGCGAGGACCCGTTCCGCGAGTGGGACGCGGCCTACGTGCTCGGGTCGCTGGACCCCGCGGACCGCCGCGCGTTCGAGGACCACCTGCGCACGTGCGCCTCCTGCCATGCGGCCGTCGCCGAGCTGGCGGGGATGCCCGGGCTGCTGCGGATGGTGCCGGCCGACGAGGCGACCGCCCTCGGTGGGCACCCGGCGGCCGAGGTCGTGGAGCTGGCCTCCGTGGCACGTGCCGTGCACCGGGAACGACGGCGCCGCACCGCCGTGCTGGCGAGCGCGGCGGCGGTGCTGCTGGTGCTCGCCGGGGTCGCCGGTGTGCTCCTCGGTCGACCGGCTGCGACCCCGGTGGCCGTCCCGTCGGCGTCCTCGCAGGTCACGGAGCTGCAGCTGGAACCGGTCGGTGCTGCCGCGGTCAGCGCAGACCTCACCCTGCAGGAGAAGCGCTGGGGCACCCGGATCGACTGGGAGTGCCGGTACCCGTCGTCGGCGGGGCCCTACGACACGGTGCCGACGTACGAGCTGGTGCTCGTCGACGACGACGGCACGAGCACGGTCGTCGCGACGTGGACCGGGGGTGCCACCGGGGCACGAGGGCTCGGCGCGTCGTCGAGCATCGTCACGGACACGATCCGGCGGGTGGAGATCCGGGTGCAGGGGTCGGACACGGCGCTGGCAGCCGCGCGGACCTGACCTGAGCGTCGCAGGCGAGCACCGTCCCGACACCGCGACGGTGCTCGCCGCGGCATCAGCCTCGGGACGCCTGCGCAGCCGGGACGTCTCCCGAGACGTCCCGGAAGATCTCGGCCGATCAGCTGTCCGAGGAGACGAACGGCGTGCCCGCCACCTCCAGGGTCTGAGCGGCCGGCGTCCCTGCGGGCGCGATGACCTCGAGACGGTCGATGGTCAGCAGGAGGGACTCCAGGACCCGCACACCGGCGCTGCCCAGGTGCACGACGTCGCGCAGGTCGATCGTGACCGGCACCAGCCCGTTGCGGGAGAGCCGCAGGATCTCCGCCTGCACCTGCGCCGCGGCGGCGCGGTGGTCGACCGCCCCACCGACTCTTACGACGCGGGAGTCGGACCGGTCGGTGTTGACCGCCAGCGGCGCTGTGTCGCGCGGGCCCAGACCGACGACGACATCGGCCTGGTCGACGGGGGCAGGCCGGCGGGCCGGGCACTCCAGGGTCACCGTGGTGCCGTCGGCCGCGGTCTGGACGCTCACCTGCAGACCCGCGGACGCCATCATGCTGAACCCGCGTCCTCGTTCTCCCGGGTCGAGGTCCGGTTCCCGCCAGCGTCCGTGGTCGCGGACGACGACCTCGATGATCGCGTCGTCCCGGATCCTGGCGTCGATCTCGACCTTCCCGGTCCTGCCTTCCGGGGCGTCGCGGTAGGCGTGCTCGACCGCGTTGGCCATGACCTCGCTGACGCCCAGGACGAGCGCGGCCCGGTCGCGCGTGCCGAGCCCGACACCACGGCCCCACGCGTCGATCTCCCCGCGGACGTCGGCGAGCTGGCCCGGCTGCGCCGGCACACCGATGTGGAGCGGTGCGGGGGCGTCCCGGCGATGGGCGGCGAGGACCGTGACGTCGTCGGTGAAACCCCCGTCGGTCAGGACCGCGGGCACGTGCTGGCAGATGCGGCTCGCGATGGAGGGATTGGCACGGAACGCTTCCGACGCCCCCCGGTAGGCCTGGACCGCCGTGGTCTCGAGCACCGCGATGCCTTCACGCAGCGGCCGGTGGAGGTTCTCCACCAGGCCGTCGGTGAACAGGACGATCGCGTCCCCGTCCCGCAGTCGGGTGGTCGAGACGCGGCCCTCGGTCCGCGAGCCGAGCGGCCCGTCGCCGGTGGTCGGCAGGATGCGAGCACCGTCCGGACCCACCACGAGGGGGGCGGGGTGCCCCCGGGTGGCGTACTCCAGGTCGCCCGTGTGCGGGTCGAGCAGCGCGACGCACAGGGTGGCGGCGAACGCACCCGACACGCGTCCGGCGAACGCCTCGACGGCGTCCAGCGCGTCGAGGATGCCGGCACCCTCGAGCAGGCGGGCAGCCAGCACGGCGCGCAGCTGGCTCATGATCGCCGACGCCTCGACGCCGTGCCCCACGACGTCGCCGACGGTCAGCGACACGCGTCCGTCCGGGAGCGTCGCCGAGTCGAACCAGTCCCCGCCGGCCGCCTGCTCCAGGCCTGCCACCAGGTAGGACGCCGCGACGTCCACGCGCGGCAGCAACGGGACGGTCGAGGGGAGGAGGGCACCCTGCAGGCGGAGCACCACCTCACGGGCCCGCGCCAGCCGCTCGTCGGCGGTGGCGGCGCCGGAGCGCTCGAGATTCGCGGCGCGGACGCGCGCGGTGACGTCGACACCCGCCGCGATAGCACCGAGCAGCGCACCGGACTCGTCCTGCCACGGCGTGACGCGCAGGTCGATCCACAGGCCGGAGGCCGGGTCGGACCAGTCGGGCACCACGGGGATCGCGTCCTCGTGGAACCGCGAACCGGTGCGGACCACCTCGGACAGGGCCGTCACGACGGTCTGGATCCCGGGGTCGCGCAGGTCCTCGAGCCGGACGCCCACCAGGTGGTCGTGCTGCAGGAGCGTGCGGGCGCCCTGGTTGGCCGCCACGATGCGCAGGTCGGGGGCGCGCACGGCGATCTGGATACCGGGGGAGGCGTCGAACGCTCGCAGGACCGCGGCCTCGTCGGGTGACCCGTCGACAGCCATCCTCGGTGCCTCCTCAGCTGGTCGGTGCGGCCTGGTCCAGCTCCGGTGACGTGCCCGCGGGGGCGGTGATGACGTCCAGGCCGTGCGCTCCGGCCAGCCCGAGGCTGGCCCCGGAGGAGAGCACGATACGCATCTTCACACCTGCGGCCGCGCTGCGCCGGTGGGCAGCGGTCAGCGCCGAGACGCCGACTGAGCCCAGGTGCGTCACCTGCCGCATGTCGACGACCATCGACCCCACCTGGCGGGCCTTGATCATGAGCTGGGTGACGGCTGCCGTGAGCTCGTGGGCGGTCGCCAGGTCGACCGGTCCCTGGACGCGGACGATCGGCACCTCGCCCTTCGTGTCGAACGTGGTGTGCAGCCCCGGGGTCGTCAGGCCCACAGGCGGCTCCGGTGCGCCGTCGGTGAGGCTCGCGAAGTAGAAGTCGTCGAGCCGCTGCCGCGTGTCCGAGCCGAGCCCGCCCCCGGCCTCGACGGCCGCGACGAGCCGCTCCGCGAGCGTCAGGAGCCGGACGTTGCGCTGCTGCGAGCCCCACCGCAGCAGCTCGAAGGCCGCGTCGCCGTCGATTCCGTAGCCGAGCATCAACGCGCCCTTGGCCTGGTCGATCACGGCGTGCGAGCGCAGCGCCTGCGTCAGCTCCTCGTTGACCTGGAGCGCGACGGCGTCCCGCTGAGCGGCCGTGATGTCCACCAGGAAGCCGGCCACGGTGCGGAGCGTGTCGTCGTCCGAGCCCCCCGAACCGGTAAGCGTCACGGACCGTTCCGCACCCGTGAGGTCGAGCAGACGGTACTGGCAACCGAACGGCAGCCCATCGACGCCACACTGCCCGAGGGCGTCCAGGACACGGCCGCGGTCCTCGGGGTGGATGTGACGCGACATGATCGCGAGGGTCGGAACCACGTCGCCGGGCGCCATCCCGTGGATCAGGAACATCCCGTCGGACCACCGCCACCGGCCCGTGGACGCCGTGTACTCGAAGCGGCCGACCAGAGCGGTTCGGGGAGTGGTGTGGGTGGTCACGACGTCCTCCGCGGCGCCCCGGAGGCCGGGGCGTGAGCTCTCCGTGGGCTCGTTGCTGAACCCGGTGAGGTCGGGCACGAGCCCGACATGATGCGATCCGCAGCGTATGTCAGGATGCGGCGCTGGGCTCGTCGAGGGCGTCCGGTGCAGCCCGTCGAAGGCGTCAGTGCAGGCGGCGGCGCCAGTCGTCGGGGACGCGACCGGCCGGGCCCGGCACGGTCTGCTCGAGGGGGCGGTGCTCGGGGGCCGCGAGCGCGGGACCCTGCGTGTAGTCGTCGGCCGCAAAGTCCCAGAACCAGCCCTCGCCGGGCTCGAACGTGCGCATCACGGGGTGCCCGGTCTCGCGGAAGTGCGCGGTCGCGTGCTGCGACGGGGAGGTGTCGCAGCAGCCCACGTGGCCACAGGTGGCGCAGCGGCGCAGGTGGAACCACCAGCCGTCGGTGGCATCGCACTCGAGGCAGCCGGTCCCGCTCGGCGGCACCGTCGGGTCGATGGGGGCCTGCGTCATGGGGTGGGTCCTTCCGTCGGGGAGTACGGCAGCCGGACGAGGAAGCGCGTGTCGCCCGGCTCGGAGGAGACGGTGAGGTCGCCGTGGTGCTTCCCGACGACGATCCGCCACGAGATGTCGAGCCCGAGGCCGGTGCCGGAGCCGACGGGCTTGGTGGTGAAGAACGGTTCGAAGATCCGGCCGACGACGCTCTCCGGGATGCCGGCGCCGGTGTCGGCGACCTCGACCTCGAGCCAGTCGTCGACGCGCCGGGTGGTCAGGGTCAGGGTTCCGTACCCGTCCATCGCCTGCGCCGCGTTGTCGATGAGGTTGGTCCACACCTGGTTGAGCTCGGCGCCGAACACGTGTATCGGCGGCACCGTCCGGTCGTAGTCCTTGACCACGGTGACCCCGTCGCCCAGCTGCCGTTCGAGCATGGTGACCGTGCTGTCCAGCAGCTCGTGGATGTCGACGGTCTGGTCCGGTGCGCGGCCGATCTGCGAGTACTGCTTGGCAGCGCCGACGAGCGCCGAGATCCGCCCGGTCGCGTCCTCGACCTCGTTCATCAGCGACTCGGTCTCCAGCGTGTACGCGAGCCACCGGACCGCACCCTCGAGCACCTCGGGGCCGACGCAGGACGCGACCGTGTCGAGCCAGTGGGTCCCCAGCCCGGCGGCGACGAAGCTCGGAGCTAGCTCCCAGCCGCCGGCGATGTCGTGGTCCTCCATCCACTCGCCGAGCGCATCCTCCAGGTCGGAGACCTCCAGCGCCGTCGGGACCACGTCGGACGCCCGTGCGCCCGCCAGGGCGGCGACAGCCTTCTCCTGCAGGTGGATGATCTGTGCCAGCTGCTCGCGGTCGTACGGTCCGGACGCGATGAGCGCGAGCTTGTGCCGCATCCCCGCGACGCGCTCGCGCAGGGTCGCGGTGGCCCGGGTCGCGGCGGCCGCAGGGTTGTTCAGCTCGTGCGTCAGGCCCGCTGACAGGGACCCCAGCGCCAGCAGACGCTCGCGCTGGCCGGTTGCCGCCTGCGAGCTCTGCTGACCGAAGAACAGGCCCTCCAGCAGGTGGACCGCCATCGGGAACCAGTCGGTCATGAACGACGCGAAGTCGGCGGCGGCGAGCACGTAGTACCGGGACCGCTCCAGGACGCGAAGGGTCTGCGAGTAGGTCTGCGGCACCCGGTCGCCCAGGTAGGCACCCCACGCCCCCGCGTACACGCCGACCTGGCCCGTGCGCGCGATCTCGACGTCGTCGGCACCGACCCGGCGGTACATGGCGAGCGAGCCCTCGAGCAGCACGTAGAAGTCCGTCGCCGGGTCGCCCTCGCGGTAGAGCACCCCGGGCTCGACGTGCTCGACGTGGCCGTGCCCGCACAGCCAGAGGAGCTGCTCGTCGCTCAGGTGCTCGAACAGGAACAGGGTGCGCAGCTCGTCGATGTCGCAGGCGAGGTGCGTGCGGATCGTCGTCGCGAGCGGTGTGGTGGGTTCCGTGGTGGTCACAGCTGCTCCAGGTAGCGGTGGACGAGCATCACGGCCATGGCGCCCTCGCCCACGGCGGACGCCACGCGCTTGGCGGACTCGGCACGCACGTCGCCGGCCGCGAAGACCCCGGGGACGCTCGTCTCCAGGTGGTACGGAGGACGGTCGAGCGGCCACGAGTCGGGCACCTTGCCCTCGACCAGGAGGTCATGACCGGCACACACGAACCCGTGGTCGTCGCGGGTCACGGTGCCGTCCAGCCACGTGGTCAGGGGTGCGGCCCCGATGAACACGAACAACCAACCGGTGTCGACGGATTCCTGCTCGCCCGTGACGGTGTCGCGCAGCACGATCCGCTCGAGGTGGTCGTCCCCGACGGCCTCCACCACCTCGCTGCGGGTACGGACGCGGATGCGGTCGTTCTGCTCCACCTGCGCGATGAGGTACCGGGACATCGACTGGTCCAGCGACGCCGCGCGCACGACGAGCGTCACCGACCTCGCGTGCCTGGACAGGTACATCGCGGCCTGCCCCGCGGAGTTGGCGCCGCCGACGACGTAGATGTCCTGGTCCTCGCACGCGCTCGCCTCGGTGAGGGCGGAGCCGTAGTAGACCCCGCGCCCGGTCAGCGCCCCGATCCCGGGTCCGGCGAGCTCACGGTAGGCGACGCCGCTGGCCACGATGACGGTGTGGGCGTCGACCGTGCTGCCGTCGTCGAACCGCACCGTCCGCGCCGCACCGCGCACCTCCAGGGCCACGGCGTCCCGGGTCATGACGATCTCCGCGCCGAACTTCAGCGCCTGCCGCCGTGCCCGCTCGGTGAGCTGCGCGCCGGAGACGCCGTCGGGGAAGCCGAGGTAGTTCTCGATCCGCGAGCTCTGCCCGGCCTGCCCGCCCGTGGCGGTCCGCTCGACCAGTGCGGTGCGCAGGCCCTCCGACGCCCCGTACAGCGCGGCGCTCAGCCCCGCCGGTCCGCCGCCGATGACGACCAGGTCGTAGAAGCGTTCCGACGGGCTCACCGACAGACCGACCTGCTCCGCCAGCTCACCGTCGCTGGGTGCGACGAGCACCTCGCCCTGCGTGGTGACCACGACGGGCAGGGTCGTGTCGTCCGCGCCGGCGACGTCGAGCAGGACGCGGCCCTCGGGACTGTCGCTGGCGTACCAGCGGTACGGCACCTGGTTGCGCGCCAGGAACTCCCGCACCTCCGACGACCTCGCCGACCACCGGTGGCCGACCACCTTCGTCTCGTGGACGGTCCTGGGCGGGTGGGCGGTCCACGCCTCGAGCTGCGCGTCGAGCACCGGGTAGAACTTCTCCTCGGGCGGGTCCCACGGCTTGAGCAGGTAGTGGTCGAGGTCGACCACGTTCACCGCGTCGATCGCGACGTCCGTGTCGGCGTACGCGGTGAGCAGGACGCGCCGTGCCTGCGGGTAGATGTCCATCGCCTGCTCGAGGAACTCGATGCCGGTCATCCCCGGCATCCGGTGGTCTGCCAGCAGGACGGCGACCTGGTCGCCGCGCAGCCGGAGCTCACGCAACGCGTCCAGCGCGAGCGGACCCGAGTCGGCGCGGACCACACGGTACGCGTCCCCGTAGCGTCGTCGCAGGTCCCGCGCCACCGACCGGGACACCGCGGGGTCGTCGTCGACCGTCAGCAGCACCGGCTTGCGGGTGGAAGCGTCCTCCACGTGGTCCCCTCTCGTCAGGTTCTCGTCGGGTTCTTGTCGGGTCAGGCTGCGCCGGCGGACACTCAGTCGCCCACCACGAGGGCGGACCCGCCCGTGATCCGCACCAGCTCGTCGAACGTCGTCGGGAAGATCGTGTGCGGGGTCCCGCCGGCCGCCCAGACCTGCGGGTAGTCCGCCAGCGCCACGTCGACCACGGTCTCGACCCGTTCCGGGTGCCCGAGGGGTGCCACGCCGCCGATCGCCTGGCCGGTGGCGGCCCGGACCTGCTCCGGCGTCGCCCGCCCGACGTGCGTTCTCCCCAGCTGCCCCGCGAGCGCCACGGTGTCCACCCGGTGCCGGCCGCTGGTCAGCACGAGCAGCGGTCGGTCGTCGGCCCAGAAGATGAGGCTGTTCGCGATCGCACCGACCTCCGTGCCGAGCGCTGCCGCAGCCTCGGCAGCCGTCCGCGCGGAGTCCGGCAGCTCGACCACCGCGCCGACGACCCCGGCGTCGGTGAGCGCGGCGGCCACCACCTGGGAGCGGGCCGGCAGGTGGGAGAGGTCCGTCACGAGGGCTCCTTCGGCGTGGAGGGCAGGCGGCGGCGCGGCTGGAGGCGGATGTTCGGCAGCTCCGGCGCGGGGATGCGGGATCCGTCGTGGCCGGCGACGACCCCGAAGCGGTCCGCGCGTGCGTCGGACTCCCACTCGGCACGTGCTCGGGCGATGTCGGCGTGCGTACGGCCGACGAAGTTCCACCACATCACCAGGTCGTGCGCGAACGGTGCCCCGCCGACCAGCAGGAGCCGGGCGCCCTCGGTCGACCGGACCCGGACATGGTCACGGCCGTCGCCGAGGTAGAGCAGTCCGCTCGTGGTGTGCGGCGTCCCGGCGACCTCGGCGGTCCCCCCGAGGAGCAGGACGGCATGCTCGAAGCCACGGACCAGCGGGATCTCGATGTCCGCGTGCGCGTCCAGCACCACCTCTGCGCCGAGCAGCGGCGTGTGCACGTGGGCCGGCGACCAGGTCCCGTCGAGGTCGCCGATGAACACCGTGGCCCGTGCACGCGGCGCCTCCCAGACGGGCAGGTCGCTCACCTGCTCGAACCCGGCGGCACCGTCGGACACCCCGTCGGGCAGCGCTACCCACAGCTGGACCGCGTGCAGCAGCGGTTGCGTGCCGAGCGAGAACTCCGAGTGGGACACACCGTGCCCAGCGGTCATGAGGTTGAGCTGCCCGGGCCGCACCACCGCCTCGGAGCCGACGCTGTCGCGGTGCAGGATCTCGCCGGCGACGGGCCACGTCACCGTCTGCAGACCCGTGTGCGGGTGGGGGAGCACCCGCATGTCCACGTGCTGCGGCCCGAACTCGTCGAGGAAGCACCAGGCACCGACCATCGGCAGCGCGCGCTGGGGGAGCGTCCTGCGCACGCGCATCGCCCGGACGCCGCCCAGCGGCACGTCACGGGCCTCGTGCAGCTCCACCACCGGCCCGTGGGTCGGGACGAGGTCGCACAGCTCCGGCACCGGTCGCACCTCGAGGTTCGTCATCGGGCCACTGTAGGAGCCGACCTCACACCCGGGGGAGCCGGCGCGTCTGCACACTGTGATGGTGAAGGAACCCTTCGAGCGTGTGGTCGTCCAGCACGGCGCCACCGTCCTGCGCGTGTGCCGCGCGGTGGTCGGGCCGGTCGACGCCGACGACGCCTGGTCGGAGACGTTCCTCGCGGCCCTGCGCGCCTACCCGGACCTGCCGCCCGACGCGAACGTCGAGGCGTGGCTGGTGACGATCGCGCACCGCAAGGCGATCGACGTCGTGCGCCGCGCCGCGCGGCACGCGGTGCCGGTCGCCGAGGTCCCGGACCGGGTGATCACGCCGCAGGGTCGGGACCTCGACCTGTGGGCGGCCATCGCGGCGCTGCCCACCAAGCAGCGGCAGGTGGTCGCGTACCACCACCTCGGCGGGCTGCCCTACGACGACGTCGCCGCGCTCGTCGGCGGCACGGCAGCCGCTGCCCGTCGCGCCGGCTCGGACGGCGTCGCCACCCTGCGGCGCACGTATCCCGTGATCGACCAGGAGGAGTCATGACGTTCGCACCCGACATCGCCGACGACGAGCTGGCGCGCCTGCACGGACACCTCGTCGCGCGGGCCGCGGCCGACGACCTGCTCGACGTCGCGTACCGGACGCTGGACAGTCCCGTCGGCACCCTGCTCCTGGCGCGCACGCCCGCCGGACTTGTCCGCGTGGCCTACGGGGTCCAGGACCACGAGGCCGTCCTGACCGCGCTCGCCCAGCAGGTCAGCCCCCGGGTGCTCGAGGCGCCCGCGCAGCTCGACGACGTCGCTCGCGAGCTCGACGAGTACTTCGCGGGCCGACGGACCACCTTCGACCTGCCGCTCGACCTGCAGCTCCTGCGGGGCTTCCGCCGTGACGTCGTCCTGCACCTGCCGGACATCGCCTACGGGCGGACGGCCAGCTACGCCCAGATGGCGCAGCTCGCGGGGAGCCCCCGCGCTGTCCGCGCGGTCGGGACCGCGTGCGCGCTCAACCCTCTGCCGGTCGTGCTGCCGTGCCACCGGGTGGTGCGCTCGGACGGCACGCCGGGTCAGTACGCAGGCGGCGCGGCGGCCAAGCTGACGCTGCTCGATCTTGAGGCGCGCGTCGGCGTCGCCGCGTAGCCAAGATGACCGGCGTAACGTCGGGGACCATGTGCAGGAACATCACCACGCTCCGAGGGCTCGAGCCTGCGGCCACCCCGGAGGAGATCGAGGCCGCAGCCCGGCAGTACGTCCGCAAGGTGACCGGGGTCCAGTCCCTCAGCGACGCGACGCGCGAGCCGTTCGAGGTCGCCGTGCGGCAGATCGCGGACATCACCGCGCGCCTGCTCGACGACCTGCCGCAGCGGCGGCAGCCGCCGACCACGGTGCCGCCCCTTCGTCGTGCCGAGGTCCAGGCCCGGATCGCGGCCCGCGAGGCGCACGAGCGGGCGCACGAGCTGGGGCTGCCCCACGAGCACGCGGACGACCACGAGCACGCCGGCGTCTAGAGGGGCCAGCGCACCAGCCGGGGGATGCCCTCCGGCGCGACCGCCGCGAGCGCGAGGAAGCGGGCCTCCGCGCGGTGCAGCCGGATGTGCTCGTCCAGGGACCACGTCGGGCCGTTGGTCAGATCCATGCCGCACGCGCACGCGATGCTGACGCGGCCGTCGTCGGTGGTCGTGACCTGACCGACCGTCGTGTGGTCGGTGGCCGCGCGGACCTTCGCGTGGCGCATCTCGGCGCTGACGGCTTCGACGGGCTGGTTCATGCCCCCATGATCGCGCAGCGGAACCAGTGGCTTCAGCGTTCGGACCCGACGTGCTCGTCCTCCGCCAGGTGCTCGAGCTCGAACGACTCGTCCCACTCGGCGCCGCCCAGGCTCGGCATCATCGCGCGCAGCTGCGGCTGCCAGCCGTCGACGCGCTCGGGGAAGCAGCGCTCCAGCAGGTCGAGCATCGTCGCGACGGCCGTCGAGGCGCCCGGGGAGGCGCCCAGCAGCCCGGCGATGGAGCCGTCCGCCGCGGTGACCAGCTCGGTGCCGAACTCCAGCACGCCGCCCTGGGCCTTGTCCTTCTTGATCACCTGGACGCGCTGGCCGGCGGTGACGAGCTCCCAGTCGCGCGGGTGCGCCGTCGGCATGAACGCCCGCAGCGTGCGCAGGCGGTCCGTATCCGTCGCGGTGACCTCACCGACGAGGTACTTCACCAGGTCCAGGTTCCGCACGCCGACGGCGAGCATCGGGACCAGGTTGCCGGGCCGGATCGAGCGGATCAGGTCGGTCCACGAGCCGTGCTTGAGGAACTTCATGCTCCAGCCCGCGTAGGGGCCGAACAGCAGCGCGGTGCCACCGTCGACCACCCTGGTGTCGAGGTGCGGCACGGACATCGGGGGAGCGCCGATGTCGGCCTTCCCGTACACCTTGGCCTTGTGCTGCGCGACGATCTGCGGGTTCATCGTCTTGAGGAACTGGCCGCTGATCGGGAACCCGCCGAAGCCCTTGGCCTCCGGGATGCCCGACCTCTGCAGCAGGGGGAGGGCGCCACCGCCGGCGCCGACGAACACGAACCGCGCGCGGACCTTGCGGCTGCGCACGTGCCCGTTCCAGCGCCGGTCGCTGACCCGCAGCGACCATGTGCCGTCCCTCTTCTGACGAAGCTTGGTGATCTCGCTCTCGAGGTGCAGCTGCGCGCCGCGGTCGACGGCGTCGCCGATCATCGCGCGCGTCAGCCGGCCGAAGTCCACGTCCGTGCCGGCGGCGGCGCGCGTCGCGGCGACCACCTCGTCGGGGTCGCGGCCCTCCACGAGCAAGGGCGCCCACTGCGCGATCTGCGCCGGGTCGGTGCTGAACTCCAGGTCGGAGAACAGGGGGTGCTTGCGCAGCGTCTCGTAGCGACGGCGCAGGTAGTCGGCGTTGTCGGCGCCGCGCACGAAGGTCATGTGCGGGGTGGTCGAGAGGAACCCGTCGCCGCCGGGGAGCCGGTCGTGCGTCGCCAGGTGGTGCCAGAGCTCGCGCGACAGCTCGAACTGCTCGTTGATCGTCACGGCCTTGGCGATGTCGATCGAGCCGTCGGGCCGCTGCGGCGTGTAGTTGAGCTCGCAGAGGGCCGCGTGGCCGGTGCCCGCGTTGTTCCAGGCGTTCGAGCTCTCCTGCGCCAGCTCGGCGCGGCGCTCGTGGATCTGGACCGTCCACGTGGGTTCGAGAGTGGTGATCAGCGCGGCGAGGGTCGCGCTCATGATCCCGCCCCCGACGAGGACGACGTCGATGATCTCTTCGCGTTCTGGCACGAGATCGATCGTATGTTGACGTCGAGATACCTCGAGTCCTGGGATGTGTGACGTTGCGCACGCTGACGGGCACCGTGCCAGGGCACAAAGGCCCGACCTGCCGCGGGGTCGGTGCGGCACGTCGGGCCGGTGCGGTGCGGGCGGCGATGTCCGTGTCACACGCCGCCCGCGCCGCGGCTCATCCGGTGGTGCAGGTGCTGCCGTTCAGCGTGAACGCCGTCGGCTTGGTGTTGGTGCCCGTGTGGGAACCGTTGAAGCCGATCTCCACGCTGCCGCCGGCCGCGATCGTCCCGTTCCACGCGGCGTTGGTCACCGTCACCGCTGATCCCGCCTGGGTGAAGGCGCCGGACCAGAAGTTGGTCACCGTCTGGCGCGCGGGGAACGCGAAGCCCAACGACCAACCGGTGATCGCCGAGGTGCTCCCGTTGGTGATCTTCACCGAGGCGGTGAAGCCCGTGTTCCAGTCGGAGGTCGCGTACCTCACCGTGCACACCCCCGGCTGCACCGTCGGCGTCGGGCTCGGCGTCGTCGGTGTCGGGTCGGGCGTGGTCGGCGTCGGGTCCGGTGTCGTCGGGGTCGGGTCCGGTGTGGTGGGTGTCGGGTTGGGCGTGGTGGGTGACGTCGTCGGGTCGGTGCCCGTGAGGTTGCCGACGATCACGCCGCGCCCGTTAGTGCCGACGTAGACCCGTCCGTAGACGTCGGGGTCGCCGATCACGACCGACCCCGTCCAGCCCCACTGGTGCCGGTCGTCGTTGAGCCGCACCCAGCTGGCCCCGGCGTCGATCGACCGGAAGATCCCGCGGACCCCGTTGATCTTGGACGACGTGTAGATGGCCGGGTAGGACGCACCCGGTGCCGCCTTGCCGAAGCCGATCGCGTCCCCCTCGTTCACCGCCGCGATCTTGGTGAACGTGGCACCCGAGTCGGTCGAGTGCCACATGCCGTAGGTGGCGTTCGTCGTCCCGCCGGTGAGCCAGATGTCGCCTTCCCGGCCGGGCACCGCGGCGAACCGCACGTTCCCGGTCGCGGGCAGCCCTGTGGCCGACGATGCCGTGAAGGTGGCGCCGCCGTCGGTGGAGGTGGAGAAGGTGCCGCCCGAGAACGCGTAGAACTTCGACGGGTTGACCCGGTCTGCCTCGACGCGTGCGCCGGTGGCCGTGCCCGTCGACTTGGTCCAGCTCGAACCGAGCGTCGACGACGTGTGCACACCGGCTCCGTCCGCGCTCCAGACGATCCGGCTGCCGTCGGCGCTCATGGCCACGTTGCCGCCGCCGGTCACGCCGGAGGGCTCCTGGCCGGCCCACCAGGAGCCGCCGCTCGACGTGGAGACGCTGATGTGCGAGCTGCCGGCGTCGCCGGAGCCGACGCGGACCATGGTGGCCGGCGTCTTCTCCGCGAAGTCGGTGCCGTTGACCGAGCCCATGAACGGGGCGGTGGCGGAGTACGCCGACGGCGCCTTGGTGATGTCGGTGTGCACGAAGCCACCGATGTCACCCAGTCCGGAGACCAGCTGGACCGATCCCGGGGGGGCGGCGAGGTCGAGCACGGCCGTCTCCTCGAGGCCCTGCGCCTTGACGCCGATGGCCACCTTGCCGCCGGTGTCCCAGGCCGTGAGGTTGGAGCCGCCGTAGATGGTGGCGCCGGTGCCGTACAGGAACGAGTCGGAGTCGAACGGGTCGATCTCGAAGGACTCCGTCATCCAGCCGAGCTTCGGGCTGGGCTCCGGCGGGGCCGCCTGCTTGCCGAACGTCAGCCAGCCGGAGCCGGAGATGTCGAGCGTGTACCGCAGGGTGCGGTCCGGGTAGCCGTTCCAGTCCCAGATCCGGGACCACGTGGCGCCACGGTCGGTGGACCGGAACACCTGGATGTCCGGGAACCACGAGATCTGCGTGACCGCCATGATCGTGTCGGGGTCCAAGCGGTCGATCGTCAGGCCGCCGTACCCGAAGTAGTTGTCGGTGCTGGACGACGGGACGGGGCTGATCTGGGTCCACACGCCGGTCGCCGCGTCCAGCCGCCACATGTCACCGTGCCCACCGTCGTACGGTCCACCGGTGTCGCTCGTCGCGATGTAGAGCTGCTTGCCCACGGAGTCGAACACACCCTTGTGGGCGATGTAGCCGGTGGGCTGGCCGGCGATCCGCGACCAGGTCGCACCCGCGTCGGTCGACCTGTAGACGGTGTTCTCCTTGTCGGCGACGCCGACGTAGATCGTCTTGGTCGGCGAGCCCTTGGTGCCGCTGGTCGGGTCGAAGGTCACCCACACGACACCCTGGTTGGTGGTGAGGTACCCGTTGGGGTCGCTGGGGTCCTGCGCGTAGGTGCCCACGTTGGTGAAGCTGGAGACCTTGCCCCAGGTGACGCCGGAGTCGGTGCTCCGCCACAGGCCGTTGCCGCCCTCGGTGCCGAAGTACAGGACGCGGTTGTCGTTCGGGTCCACCTGGAGACGCTCACCCATGCCGCGGCCGGGCATGTTGCCGCCGACCTTGAACGGCAGGTTGGTCTTGGACCAGGTGGCGCCGCGGTCCGAGGACCGCAGGATCGCGCCGTTGTTCGGGTCCCAGCTGTTCGTGTACGTGCCGACGGCGGCGAACACCTTGTCCGGGTTCACCGGGTCGGTGGCCAGCGACAGGACGCCGTTGTGGCTCCAGTCGTCCCACCCGACGTGGTCGAGCAGCGGGATCCAGCGCGTGGTGGTCTTGTCGAGCCGGTACGCGCCACCGATGTCGGTGCGGGCGTAGACGAGGCCCTGCTCGGACTGGTTGTAGATGATGCCGGGGACGAACCCGCCACCGACGATCTCGACGTTGCCCCACGAGTAGGGGGACTCTGCGGCGTGCGCGGGCTCCTGGCCGGCGATGGCGACGAATGCTCCGGCGACCAGGGCTCCGGCGGCGGCGAGCGCCGCGAGCCGGGCTGGTGCGCGGGGAACGAGCGAGGGGGCGGACATCCGCGGCACTCCTTCGTGATGGCGGTGAGGGGACCCGGCGGCAGTGCCGGACTTCCCGATGGACCGACGCTGAGGGCGGCCGCCGCGACCGTATCGAAGCGCTTCGAAGGTGCAGGAGTGCACTAATCGTTTAGCCAACCTGACCGACGTCCCGGCGACTCGGCACGGGACGCCACCGACCAGGGGGTGGTCCGGCGTGCGCCGGGACACGGCGAGCGGTAGAACCGGACCATGAGCCGCTACCGCGACCTGACGTCCGACCCGTCCGCCGAGCACCTCGCCGACCCCGAGCGGGTGCAGGCGGAGCTCGACGCTGCCGACGCGCGTTCGGGGGGCAACCCCGACGACGCTCCGCGCTCGCTGCACGCCGTCGAGCTCGCGGCCGACGACGAGGCCATCGCCAGCAGCGACGACTGGGACGACCCGGAGCGCCTCTAGGACCCGGTGAGCCCCACGTCCCGGACCTGGCGGAGCAGCTCCTTGCCGTCGGCTCCCTGGAGGACAGGGAGCCCGTCGGGCCGCCGGGCCGCCTGCTCCTCGGCGCGGACCGACTCCGCGGTGGGTACTGGGACACCGTGCGCGAGCACGTGCTCGCCGAACGTGAGCTGGCGGATGAGGATCGCCCGCACCCGCTCGCCGAAGTGCTGCGCGGCGCCGGCGTAGATCTGCGGGTCGCGCTGGCCGTCGTCGCCGACGAGCACCCACTGGACGTCCGGCAGCTCGTGGAACAGGCGGCGCAGCTGCGTCACCTTGTGGGTCGGTCCGCTGCGGAACCAGCCGCTGTTGGTAGGACCCCAGTCCGTGAGCAGGAGAGGCCCTGCCGGGTAGCGGTGCCGGCGCAGGAAGCGGGCGAGCGTCGGTGCGGCGTTCCAGGCACCGGTCGACAGGTAGACCACCGGGACGTCCTGGTCGCCCGCGCGCAGCTCGGCGTACAGCCGGGCCATCCCCGGCACGGCCTCGCGCGCGTTCTCGTGCCGCACGAAGACGTTCCAGGCGGCGACGAAGGGGCGGGGCAGACGCGTCACCATGACGGTGTCGTCGATGTCGCTGACGATGCCGAACCGCACGTCCGGCCCGATCACGTGCACGGGCGCGGTCGCGCTGTCGCCGTCGGCGGTCGTGAGGCGGATGTCGTGCCACCCGGGTGCCAGGTCGGACTCCAGGATCGTGTCGACGTAGCCGCCGCGGTCGGTGACGACGCGGTGCGTCCGGTCACCGACCTGCACCTCCAGCTCGGCACCCGGCACCTGGGCCGTCGCGAAGCTGCGCCAGCCGCGCACCGCGGACGCCGAACGTGCACCCGCCTGCGCGCTGCTTCCGGCGCCCGGGAGCTCGTCGTCGCGGACGTGCGGCGCGGCGAGCAGCGTCCGGGCGAGGATCCGGACCCACCCCGTCGCCCCGTACCCGGCGTACGGCTCGATCCGCACGGTCCACCCACGTCGACGGAGCTGGTGCGCCACGGCGCGGTCGAAGCCGTTCTCGAGGCGCGCAGCAAGGTGCGTGCGGGGGACGGACGACGCGGGGTTGGTGGACGCGGCCGACGGGCCCCCGGGGCGAGCGGTACGAAGCACCGGCCCGCCGCCGGACGAGCCGACGACGGGCCGGGCGCTGGGGGATGACGTCACGCGTTGTCCTTGGCGGACGCCTTTCGCGCGGCGGTCTTCTCGCTCTGCGCGTTGCCGGTGGTGAGCACGCCGCCGGCGGACTCCAGGTGGGCGCGGACGAACCAGTGGAACAGCTCGAGCTCGTGCAGGTGCCCCACCAGCAGGTCGTTGGTGACGTCGTCGATCTCCTCGACGTCCTTGGCGGCCTTGCGGTGGTCCTCGATCACGCCGATGTAGACAACGTCGAGCGCGCCCAGGTGGGCGATCGCGCTGTCCCGCCCGATGGAGTAGTCCTCCCACGTGCGGTTCTTCACCAGCTCGCCCGGGGTGCCGACGGGTGCGACGCCCAGCGTGGCGATGCGCTCGGCGATCGCGTCGACCATGAGGCGCACGGCGTCCACCTGCGGGTCGAGCATCTCGTGGACGGCGATGAAGTGCGGACCGACGACGTTCCAGTGGATGTGCTTGAGCGTGAGCGCCAGGTCGTTCAGCGCGTCCAGCCGCTGCTGGAGCACGGCGGCGACGTCGGCACCCTGCTGGAGGGTGAGGGACGGGACGGTGTACTTCGGCAGCGCCATCGAATGCTCCTTCTCGTGTTCGTGCGGGTCGATCCCGGCTGGGACCCACGCTGCCCCACCTGCGGCGGTGTCGCCATCGGAACGGGTCAGGCGAACGGATCTCCGCGCTCCGCGAGGCGCGTCGCCACCTCGTCGGGGGTCAGGTGCTGCAACCCCGGCCCGACCTCGTCCCACCACCGCGGCGCGGCGACGTGCGGGACGTCGCGACCCCGCAGCGAGTACGGCGTGATGGTCGTCTTCGCCGGGTGGTTCTGCGACCAGTCGATGAGCACCTTCCCGCCGCGCAGGTCCTTCTTCATGATCGCGACGACCTGGCCGGGGTGCGCCGCGGCGATCTCGTACGCGACGTCCCGGGCGTACTGCCTGATCTCCATCACGGTCTGGTTCCCGGGCAGCGGGGCGTACAGCTGCATGCCCTTGCTGCCGGAGGTGACGGGCACGGTCGTGTCGAGGCCGTCCGCGCGCAGCCGGTCGGCCACCAGGTGGGCGACCGCCGCGCACTCCTTGAGCCCGGCAGGTGCGCCCGGGTCCAGGTCGACCACCAGCCGGTCCGGCTTGTGGATCTTGCCGCGCGGCCCGACGCGCCACTGCGGCGTGTGCAGCTCGAGCGCCCCCTGGTTCGCCGCCCACACCAGAGCGGCGAGGTCGTCGAGGAACGGCAGCTCCAGCTCCGCCCCCTCGTCCTCGGCACCGGGCGCCGCCCGCAGCGTCTGCCGACGGACCCAGTCCGGGGCGCCACGCGGTGTGTTCTTCTCGAAGAACTTCTCGCCCCCCACGCCGTCGGGCCACCGGATCCGGGTCACCGGCCGGTCGCGCAGCTGGGGGAGCAGAGCCGGGGCCACCTGGACGAGGTAGTTCATGACCTCGGCCTTGGTCATCCCCGTCGACGGGTACATCACCTTCTCGAGGTGGCTGACCCGGACCTGGCGACCCTCGACGTCGACCATCTGGCGTTCTGGCGTCACGGCTGCTCCCACGGGTCGGCGTCGGTGTCGGTGCGGACGGCCCGCACGACCGGCTGCCTGAGCCGCCCGGTCGGGTTGCGGGCGAGGTACAGCGTGTCGACGACGACCGTCGGCTCGCACCACCGGGTGCCGCGGGCGTCGACGGCGGGCACGTCGTCGTCGAACGGGGAGTCGCTGCGCGGTATCAACAGCTTCTGCAGGTCGGCCGCGCGTCGCCCGGTCAGTCCGCTGCCTGCCCGACCGAGGTAGCGCAGGGCGCCGTCGGCGTCACGCGCACCGAACAGGACCGCGCCCATCCGGCCCGAGCCGTTCGTCTCCTCGCGCCACCCGCCGACCAGTGCGGCTCGAGTGCGTCGGTGTGGAGCCTTGACCCAGTCGGGCGACCGTCGGCCTGCGACGTACGGGGAGGACCGGCGCTTGGCGACGACGCCCTCGAGCCCGAGCTGCTTGGTGACCTCCCACAGCTCCTGCCCGTCGGGGTAGACGGGGGAGAGCTCGACCCGGTCGGGGAGCTCGAGCCGCGTCAACGTGTCGCGCCGCTCGTCGTAGGTGCTCCGTGTGAGGTCGACGCCGTACAGGCGGAGCACGTCGAACACGAGGAACGTCACCGGGCGCCTGGTGGCGAGCGCCTCGGCGCGGCGCGGGTCGCGCACGTGCATGCGTTCCGCGAGGGCGGTGAACGACGGGATCCCGTCGGCCATCAGCACGATCTCCCCGTCGAGCACAGCACCCTGGACCGCCTCCAGCCCGCGCAGCTCCGGGTAGGCGGCGGTGATCTCCCGTTCGTTGCGGCTCCACAGCCGAAGCCGGCCCGACGTGGTGTCCGCGAGCGCACGCACGCCGTCCCACTTCACCTCGTACGCCCACTCCGGCCCGCGCGGAAGCTCCGCCGGACCGGTCGAAGGGGTGGCGAGCATGGGCTCCACGGGTCCATCCTGCCCATAGGAGGCCGCGCCCGGCGCGGCTGGATATCGACACGCCCAGCAGCCATCGACGACAGGACAGGGCCATGCGAGCGATCTGGAAGGGCGCGGTCGCCTTCGGGCTGGTCAACGTCCCGGTGCGGTTGTACTCGGCGACCGGTGAGCACGAGGTGACGCTGCACCAGGTGCACAAGGAGGACGGCGGGCGCATCCGGTACCGCAAGTTCTGCAGCATCGACGGCGAGCCGGTCGAGATGTCGGACATCGCCAAGGGGTACGAGACGGACGACGGCGAGCTGGTGGTGCTCACCGACGAGGACTTCAAGTCCCTGCCGCTGTCCACGGAGCGCGAGATCGAGGTGCTCGAGTTCGTCCCCGTGGACCAGGTGGACCCGATCCTGCTGCAGAAGACGTACTACCTGGAGCCGGAGAAGACCGCCGCGAAGCCGTACGCGCTGCTGCGCGGCGCGCTCGAGCAGGCCGACCGGGTGGCTGTGGTGAAGGTTGCCCTGCGCCAGCGCGAGTCGATGGCGGTCCTGCGGGTGCGCGACAACGTGATCGTGATGCAGACGCTCCTGTGGCCGGACGAGGTGCGCGCCGCCGACTTCCCCGTGCTCGACGAGGACGTCTCGGTGCGCCCGCAGGAGCTCGCGATGGCCGCGTCCCTGGTGGACTCGCTGGCCGCGGACTTCGACCCGTCGCAGTACGAGGACCGCTACGCGGGTGCGCTCGAGCAGCTGATCGAGGCCAAGGTGTCGTCGGGCAGCACCCGGGCGGTCCCACTGCCGGCCGGCGAGGAGGGTGCGGGCGACGGCGGGGGAGACGTCGTCGACCTGCTGGCAGCCCTGCAGCGCAGCGTCGAGAAAGCGCGCGGCGCTCGCGGTGACGAGCCCGCCGCCGAGGCGGAGTCCAAGCCCAAGTCCAAGGCGAAGCCGAAGAAGAAGGCCGACGAGGACGAGCCGACCCCGCGCAAGACGCGTCGTAAGGCGTCGTGAGCGGCTCGTCCGCCGACCGGCAGGCAGCCGCGGTCGCGGCTCTGCGCCGCATCGCCTTCCTGCTGGAGCGCGCCCAGGCGAGCCCGTACCGCAGCGAGGCGTTCCGCGGTGCGGCGCGCAGCATCGAACGGCAGGCACCTGACCGTCTGGCTGCGCTGGCGGCCTCGGGGTCGCTGGCGGACCTGCCGGCGGTCGGGGCGCGCACGGCGGACGTCGTCGCGCACGTGCTGCGGGGCAAGCCGGTCGAGTATCTGGACCAGCTCGAGCGCGACTATGCGGCACCGCTCGAACCGCGCGCTGCCGCACTGCGGGAGCGGCTCCGCGGCGACCTGCACTCGCACACCGAGGCGTCCGACGGGAAGACGCCGATCCAGGAGATGGTCCTCGCGGCCCTCGAGCTGGGGCACGAGTACCTCGCGATCACGGACCACTCGCCCCGGCTCACCGTGGCCAACGGGTTGTCCGCCTCGCGGCTGCGCGCCCAGCTGGACCAGGTCAGGGCACTGAACGGCGCCGTCGGTCCGTTCCGGGTGCTCACCGGGATCGAGGTCGACATCCTCGACGACGGCGGGCTCGACCAGGACCCAGACCTGCTGGACCAGCTCGACGTCGTGGTGGCGTCCGTCCACTCGAAGCTCCGGATGGAGTCGGGGCCGATGACCCGCCGGATGATCGCTGCGGTGAGCAACCCGCGCACCGACGTCCTCGGGCACTGCACGGGTCGGCAGATCAAGGGCAAGAGCCGGCCGCAGAGCGAGTTCGACGCGCGTGCGGTGTTCGACGCGTGCGCGGAGCACGGGGTCGCGGTGGAGATCAACTGCCGCCCCGACCGGCTGGACCCGCCGCACGAGCTGCTCGCGATCGCCATCGAGGCCGGCTGCGACTTCTCCATCGACACGGACGCCCACGCGCCGGGCCAGCTGGACTGGCTCGGGGCCGGCTGCGAGCGAGCCGTGGAGCACGACCTGGACCCTGCACGCGTGATCACGACGTGGCCCGTGGAGGACCTCCTGGCGCGTACCCATGGCTGACGCGACACGCCTGATGCACGGATTCGTGCGGTTCCCGGGTTAGTGTCAGCCGATCGTCCCCGGTGCTCGCGGTACTTCGCGCGCCCCGGGGAACGGCCCGGAAGTGGGCCCGCATGTCCGAGTGAACACAGAGGAGCACATCCAGTGAGCGTGAACCGCACCGAGCTCGTCCAGGCCGTCGCGGCCAAGACCGGCCTCACCAACACCGACGCGGACAAGGCCCTCAAGGCCTTCCAGGAGGTCCTCATCGAGAACCTCGCCGCCGGCGAGGCCGTGACGATCCCCGGCTTCCTTGCCGTGGCCCGCGCCGAGCGTGGTGCTCGCACCGGCATCAACCCCCAGACGGGCGAGAAGCTGGAGATCCCCGCGGGCTACCGCGTGAAGCTCACCGCCGGCAGCGCCCTCAAGCGCGCCGTCCAGGGCTGACCTCAGCACCTCGACCGGGCCCTCGATCCTCCGGGATCGAGGGCTCGGTCGCGCTATAGTGGGAACCAGTCTCAAGAGGGAGGTCGGCATCGTGGTCGTGGTCCCACGTCAGACGCGGCAGCGCGCCGAGATCCTCGACCTCCTCGAGGACGTCGACGAGTTCCGCAGCGCCCAGCAGCTCCACGAGATGCTCCGTGCCCGCGGGTCGAGCGTCGGTCTGGCCACGGTGTACCGCGCGGTGCAGTCCCTGTCCGAGCACGGGGACGTCGACGTCCTGCGGACCGAGGACGGCGAGTCCGTCTACCGGCGCTGCGAGCAGCGCAGCCACCACCACCACCTGGTCTGCCGCAGCTGCGGGCGCACGGTCGAGATCGAGGCCGGGCAGGCTGAGGCATGGGCGGCGCAGGTCGGTGCCGCGCACGGGTTCGACGACGTCGACCACACGATCGAGCTGGTGGGTACCTGCGCGACCTGCCGGGCCGCCGCCGCGTCCTGATCCCCGAGCAGCGACAGAGCCGCCCACGCGGTGTTGCGAGCCCCGCAGCGTCGCGACCGGCCCTAGTCTCCGGCGGACCGCGCGATGAGCCGGGGGACCAGCCACCACGACGCGAACAACAGCACGAGCGATGCGATCCCCACCGTCCAGCCCGCCTCGCGTGACAGGACGACGTCGAAGATCAGCGTCGCGCTGCCGGCCATCACGAACGCCAGCACCACCAGGCCTGCCCGGGCGAACCGCGCCCCTGCCGTGACGAGCTCGGGCTTGAGCCGTCGGCCGAAGAGCACGCGGTGCAGGCTCACCGGTGCGACGAACAGGGCCGTGGCCAGCACCGCGAGGATCACGAGCACCAGGTAGAGGTCCTCCTGGTACGCGTCGAGGTCGGCGAACCGCTGCTGGAACGGGATGGTCAGCAGGAAACCCGTGAGGATCTGCGTCCCGGTCTGCGTGACGCGCAGCTCTTGCAGCAGCTCGTTCCAGTTGCGGTCGGCTCGCTCGTTGTGGGTCTCGTCCCGGCCGTCGTCCGGGTCGGCCTCGTGCTGGTGCACGGTCGTCCTCCTTCGGTCTGGTCGGATCATGCCGCACCCGCCGGTCGTGCGCAGGTGGACAGGCGTCGTCGTAGAGACTGGTCACGTGACCCGACTGCACGATGCCGACCGCCGCGACTTCGCCTCCGACAACTACGCGGGGGTGCACCCCGAGGTGCTCGCCGCGATCGCCGAGGCCAACGGTGGCCACCAGACCTCGTACGGCGAGGACGTGTACACGTCCCGGCTGCACGAGGTGGTCGTCCAGCACTTCGGTGACCAGGCGACGGTGTTCCCGGTGTTCAACGGCACGGGTGCCAACGTGCTGTCGCTGCAGTCGGTCCTGCCGCGGTGGGGCGCGGTCGTCTGCGCGGAGACCGCACACATCCACACCGACGAGAACGGGGCCCCGGAGCGGATGGGTGGCATCAAGCTGCTCACCGTGCCGACGCCCGACGGCAAGCTGACCCCCGAGCTTGTCGCGACGCAGGCGTGGGGGTTCGGCGACGAGCACCGCGCGCAGCCGGGCGTCGTGTCGATCACCCAGTCCACCGAGCTGGGCACGCTGTACACGCCCGAGGAGATCCGCGCCCTGGCCGACCAGGCGCACGAGCACGGGCTCCGGCTCCACCTCGACGGCGCCCGGATCTCCAACGCGGCGGCGAGCCTCGACGTGCCGCTGCGCGCGTTCACCACCGACGCCGGCGTCGACATCCTGTCGCTCGGCGGCACCAAGAACGGTCTGCTGTATGGCGAGGCCGTCGTCGTGCTCGACCCCGCGGCGGACGGTGGTCTGACCTACCTTCGCAAGATGGACATGCAGCTCGCCTCCAAGATGCGCTTCGTCTCCGCGCAGCTCGTGGCGCTCTACGAGGGCGACCTCTGGCTCCGGTCCGCGCAGCACGCCAACGCGATGGCGGCGCGGCTGCGTGCCGGCATCGAGAACCTGCCGGGGGTCAAGGTGACCCGCCCGACGCAGGCGAACGGCATCTTCGTGATCTTCCCGCCCGGCGTCGCGGACGTCTTGAGGCGGCGGTGGCGGTTCTACGACTGGATAGTCGAGACCGGGGAGGTCCGCCTGATGTGCTCGTTCGACACCACGGACACCGACATCGACGAGCTCGTCGCAGCGGTCACCGACGCCGTGAGCTGACGCGCGGGGGTCCGGGTCCGGACCCCCGCGCGTCAGACGGTCACTTCACGGCGCAGGCGGCCCCGTTCACCGTGAACGCGGTCGGCGCCGTGTTGGTGCCGGAGTGGGTGCCGTTGAACCCGATCTCGGTGCTCGCACCGGGCGCGAGCGTCGAGTTCCACGCCACGCCGGTGGCGATGACGGCAGAGCCCGTCTGCGACCAGGTCGCGCTCCAGCCCTGCGTCACCTGCTGGCCGTTCGCGTAGGAGAACGCGAGCTCCCACCCGGTCAGTGCGATGGTGCCCGTGTTGGTGATGCGCACGGACCCCGTGAACCCGGTGCTCCAGCTGTTCGCCGTGTAGGTGACCGAGCACGAGCCGGTGGGCACGTCCGGGGAGGTGTACGCGGTCAGGGCCGACGACGCGGCCGACCGGTTGCCGGCGACGTCCTTCGCGACGACCGTGAACACGTACGGGTTCCCGGCCGCGAGGCCGGTGGCCGTGTAGCTGGGTGTCGTCGTGCTGCCGACGAGCGTGCCCGCGCGGTAGACGTCGTACCCCGCGACGCCGGAGCCGCCGGAGCTGTCTGTCGACGCGTTCCACCGCAGCGGGATCGAGGTCGTCGTCCCCGTCCCGGCCTCGAGCCCGGTCGGGACGCTCGGCGCGACCGTGTCCGTGCCGGTGCCGACAGCGGTCCGGGCGGTGACGGCGGGGGACGCCGCCGAGACGTTGCCGGCGACGTCCTTGGCGCGCACCGAGAACTGGTACGCGGTGTCCGCGGCCAGCCCGGTCACCGTCAGGCTCGTCGACGTCGTGCTGCCGACGAGGGTCGTGCCCAGGTACACCTGGTAGCCCGCGACGCCCGAGCCGGAGTCGGTCGACGCCGACCACGTCAGCGGCATGCTGGTCGCCGCCGCGGTCCCGGCTGCGAGGTTGGCCGGCGTGGACGGCGGGGTGGTGTCGCCGGGCTGTCCGCCGACGTCCGACACGGACTTGCCGGTGCTGCTGCCGGCCCCGCCCAGCGGCACCTGGTGGTCGAGGCCGACGAACTTGCCGCCGTCCTGCCACAGCGACGGCTTGAGCAGCGCGTACTTGGGCTCGTCCCAGGTGGTCCAGTCGTAGCCGAGCAGGCCACCGGTGTCGCCGGAGTTCGGGTTGAGCACCCAGAACGTGTGGCTGAGCCGGCGGTCGACGATGAGGTCGCGGATCGCGACCATCCACTTCTCGTTCCGGCCGCCGTCCATGAAGCCGCCCCACTCGCCGATGAGCAGCGGCGAGATGTTCTCCTTGTGCAGGAAGAGCCAGTTCGGGTCCCACACGTCACGCTCGAGCGTCGTCCGGTCCCACGTGCCCTGGAACCACTTCTGCTCGAACACGAGCGGTCCGTAGTCGTGCGGGGAGTAGACGAGCTGGTCCTGGTTCGACCCCAGGTCGATCGGGAAGTCCCGGACGCCCCGCAGGTTCCCGCCCCACCAGGTGCCGTAGTAGTCCGTCAGGCCGGTCGACGTCCAGGGGACACCCGGCTTCGGGTACACCTCGATGCCCTCGACGAAGATCAGCCAGTGCGGGTTGATCGCCAGGATCTTGCGACCGGCCGTCTCTGCGAAGTGCTTGAAGTTGTCCTGGTCCGTCGAGCCGTCCCACTTGGCGCGCTCGGTGGCCCCCTGGGTCCCGTGCGGCTCGTTCTTGACGTCCGCGCCGACGATCGTGTCGTTGTCCTTGTACCGCTCGGCCACCCACTCCCAGCCGGCGTACGCGTCCTCGGTGGTGATGGACCCCTTCCACCACACCGGGTACACGTGGCCCGCGTTGTCCGCCTCTGCGCTGTGCACGTCGAGGAAGACCTTGATGCCGTACTTCTCACAGAGAGTCAGCCAGTAGTCGAAGATCTGGAGACTGTTCTTGCCCTCGAGCTCGGGGTTGGCGTAGGTGTTGACGTTCGGCTTGAGGAATGTCCCGGCCTTCCACTCGAGCAGGAGCTGCGTGGAGATCGGCACGCGGACGGTGTTGATGCCGCGGTCGGCCATGCTCTTGGTCAGGGTCGTGATGTTGGCGGACCAGAGGCCGTGGAAGACGCGCTCGCCGGCGTTGAACCCGAACCAGTTGGTGCCGGTCAGCCACACCTCCTTGCCTGACTCGTCGACGATCTTGTTGCCCGACACGTGCAGCCAGTCGTCACCGGCAGCGGCGTGAGCGGGAACCGCGCCGATCACCAGGGGCGCGGCCAGGGCGGCTGTCGCGGCGACGCTGGTGGCGAGGACGCGTAGGCGGTGGGTGGGGGACACGGTTCTCCTCGGGTGCTGAAGGGTATGGGTGGCCCGGCATGCAGAGCGGGGGCCCTCCGCTGGAGGACCCCCGCTCGTCATGCCGCTAGATCACGCGACGGTGCAGGCAGCACCGTTGATCGTGAAGGCGGTGGGCGCGTTGTTCGTGCCCGTGTGCGAGCCGTTGAAGCCGATGTCCGTCGAGGCTCCGGGCGCCAGCGTGGAGTTCCACGACAGACCCTTCGCGGTGACGGCCGAACCGGACTGGGACCAGTCGGCGCTCCAGCCCTGCGTGACGGCCTGGCCGTTGGCGAAGGAGAAGCCGAGCGTCCAGCCGGCCAGCGGGGTGGTGCCGGTGTTCGTCACCTTGATCGAGCCGGTGAAGCCGGTGTTCCAGCTGTTCGCGATGTACTTGACCGAGCACGCACCCGTCGAGGTGCCGGMCTGCGTSGTGGCCGAGACGGCYGCCGATGCTGCCGACACGTTGCCGGCGGCGTCCTTGGCCTTGACCGTGAACGAGTACGCGGTGCCGGCGGTSAGGCCGGTCACGGTGTAGCTCGTCGAGGTSGTCGTSCCCACCASSGTGGWGCCGCGGTAGACSTCGTARCCGGTGACGGCCACGTTGTCGGTGGACGCGGTCCAGGACAGCGGGACCGACGTCGTCGTGGTGGTGCCCGCCGTCAGACCCGAT
>NZ_LMQI01000005.1:0-535896 GCF_001424125.1 Cellulomonas sp. Leaf395 | reverse complement strand
CGTCCTTGGCCTTGACCGTGAACGAGTACGCGGTGCCGGCGGTSAGGCCGGTCACGGTGTAGCTCGTCGAGGTGGTCGTGCCCACCAGCGTGGTGCCGCGGTAGACGTCGTAACCGGTGACGGCCACGTTGTCGGTGGACGCGGTCCAGGACAGCGGGACCGCCGTCGTCGTGGCGGTGCCCGCCGTCAGGGCAGTCGGAGCCGAGGGCGGCGTGGTGTCGACCGGGGGAGGAGTGGTGCCGCCGCCGGCGATGACCGGGTAGGCGTTGGCGACGAGGGTCTTGAACTGGTCCTCGAACCACTGTCCGGCGAGCGGCGCGTTCGGCGTGGCGCCGGTCAGCTGGTTGGCCAGCTTGGGCGACACGAAGGTCGGGTCGCACATGCGGTCGAACCGCTTGCCCTGGTCGTTCGCGATCTCCGACGACGCACCGTCGGACTCACCCGGAGGCTTGATCCAGACGAAGGCGTCCAGGTGCGAGGCGGTGTAGCCGGAGGGCGACGACTGCGGGAGCTCGCCGATGCCCGCACCCAGCGGGTTGCACCACGCGCCACGGTGGGCGCGCTTGTCCACGCGGGACTCGTTCACGTAGGTGTTGTGGTTGGTGCTGGTCGACACCGCGGTCGGACGGGCAGCGCCGCCCCAGCCGTTGCGAGAGGTGTCGACGAGCATCCCGAGCGAGGACGGGAACCCGGCGCCGACGAGCAGGCGGTGCATGTGCGCCGTGAAGTCGATCTCGTCGAAGTCGAAGTTCCACTCGTAGAACGAGCTCGAGCGGATCGGCGTGCCACCGACCGAGATCGTGGAGTCCGGCAGGTACGGCTCGTTGAGCGGCGTCGTGTTGGCGACGTCGCTGACGAAGCCGTCGACCGACGCGAACCCGGCGGTGGTGGACTTCGCCACGTCGGCGAACAGCGTGGCGGCGGGACCGGCGTTGCTGTCCCAGCCGAGCCAGCCCGAGTGGCCGATGTCGATGTAGTTGTAGACGTTGGGGATGGCGTGGAGCTTGTCGAGCGCGTACTTCACGCCGGCCTTGTAGTACGGCGCCGCCTGCTGGCACAGGGGCTCGCCGATGTTCGTCACGAGGTTCGGCAGCGAGTCCGGCTCGATCGTCGCCGAGATGCGGATGTCCGCGTACTTGGGATCGCTGAGCAGCTTGGCGATCTCGTCGATGTACTCCGTCTTGTACCGGGCGAGGCCGGCGTCGGTGGCGGGAAGCTCACCGTTGGACGCGAGGGCGTAGCAGTCGCGGCCGGGCAGGTCGTAGATGACGATGTTGAAGACGATCGGGCCGGAGCCCTTCTGGGCAAGCGCGTTGTCCAGGTGGAACTTCAGGCCGTTGCCGTCGGCGTTGCCGGTGATGGCGCTGATGCGGTCCATCCAGACGGCGGTCGGCTGCTTGGCCACCGTCCGCATCTTCGCGGCCAGGCTGGCGTCGCCGGCACGTGTGGCAGCGCTCTCAACCGCTGCCGCGTAGGTGGGGTTCACGTACTGGGTCGCACCTGCATAGGGGTTGTCGACGTGCGCCTCGGCGGCGCTCGCGCTGGTGGTGATGCACAGGGGGGCTGCGAGCAGCGCCATCGCTGCTGCTGCGGTCGTCGCGACGCGCAGGCGCTGCTTCACCGCTTTCTTGCCGTGTGTGGACACGTAGTCCTCCGGGTGTCGTTCGGCGCTCCCGGTCGGCCGTCCCGTCCGGGCGCATGTCGGCCGGGAAAGTCCACGGCGACTGGTCGTAGATCACCATGCGGACTTTCCGGGCGGGACGGGACGAAACGTTTAAGTTGTCTCCGTTATCAAAACGTGATGCGCATGAGAGCGTTCTCATCTTGAGCGCGGTCCGGTGCTCCCGCGCACGGCGAGACCTCCGATCTGCAGCTCCCGGCGGGCGCGCAGGTCGCCGTCGAGCACCGCCAGGACGGCCTCCCCGGTGGCTGTCCCCAGCTCGCGCTGGGCCGAGGGGAGGGTCGTGATCGACGGTGTGGCGAGCCGGCAGAGGGCCGAGTCCGAGCCCGCGATCACCGACAGGTCCCACGGCACGGTGAGGCCCGTCCGCCGCGCGACGTCGAGTGCCGCGACCGCCATCTGGTCCGAGTCGTAGACGATCGCGGTGGGTGCGCGCCCGCTCGTCAGCAACCGTCTGGTCGCCACCGCGGCCTCCTCGGCGGTGCCCCCGGTGGCCTCGTGGACCAGCACGCCGCTCGCCGCGTCGAGCACGCTCGCGAGGGCCGCGACGCGTTCCCGGGTCCGCACGAGCTCCTTCGGACCGCTGACGAGAGCCACGTGCCGATGCCCCAGCTCGAGCAGGTAACGCCCGACGCGGACGAACGCCTCGGCATTGTCGAGGCTCACCGAGGCGAGGTCCACATCGCTCTGACCTGCACTGACGATCACCGCGGGGGCGCGGAGACGTCGCAGCGCGTCGATCCGCGGATCTTCCGCGAGCACGTCCGTGACGACCATGACGTCGAACCGGCGCTCGGCCCACCACTCGCTGTACAGGGCGACGGCGGCCTCCGGTCCGTCGACGAGCTGGAGCACCAGAGCCAGGTTCCGGGTCGCCAGCACCTCCTGCAACGAGATGATGAACTCGAGCACGCCGGTCGCCTGGGCCACCGGTCCGGCGGCACCGCGATCGAACACCAGACCGATGGCGCGCGGCCCCGTGCGCATGGACCTGGCGGCAGCGCTGGGGCGCCAGCCGAACTCGTCCGCGACGCGCAGGACGCGTTCGCGGGTCGCCGCGGAGACGCCCGGCCGGCCGTTGAGCGCGTAGGACACGACCGCGATCGAGACGCCCGCGGCACGGGCCACGTCGGTGATCGTCGGACGGCGCGCCGGCGCCGGTGCCGGCGTCGGGGAAGAGGCGGGGGAGGACGGCCCGGACGACGGCGTCGAAGGCGACGCGGAAGAGCCGGGTGCTCCGGAGTCATATGCAGGTGTGACCACGATCGCCTAGTCTGACGCCCGATGCGGCTGAAATGCATCATCTCGGCTCCGACGACGTGGGCGAGGGATGTGGGGTCATGGGAACAGTGCGGCGTGGGCCGGTCTCACCGACGGCGAGAAGAACGATCGGTGTGCTCTCGCCGGTGGTAGGCGGTTTCTACTTCGGGGCCCTGATCGCTGGGGTGGCACGAGCGGCACGGGCCGCAGGGCATCGCGTGGTCGCCGTGCAGACATACCCGGCAGGGCTCGACAGGGAGCGGTACCCGGACGAGTCGATCCTCGACGCGCCCGTGGCCCTCGGTGCCGTCGACGGGCTCGTCGTGGTCGGCAAGGCGCTTCGCAGCGACCGGCTCGCCTCCGTGCAGCAGTGGGGTCTGCCCCTCGTGCTCGTGAGCGAGGAGCCGCAGTCCGGCGACGACGCTGTCGTCCTGCCCGACAACCTGGGCGGCGTGCGCGCGGCCGTCGAGCACCTGCTCGGGCACGGGCACACGGCGATCGGCTTCGTCGGCTGCCTGACGCAGCGGGACATGCGTGAACGGTTCGCCGCCTACCGCGCGACGCTCGCCGACCACGGCATCGAGCCGCCGGACGGCTGGATCTACGAGGCGTCGGACAACCACGAGCAGGGCGGCGCGGACGCCGCTGCCAAGCTGCTGTCGAGCGGGTCCCCGACGACGGCGGTGATCGCGGCGACGGACCGGAACGCGATCGGCTTCCAGCGAGCGCTGCGGGCCGCCGGCATGGTGCTCCCGCGCGACCAGGCGGTGATCGGGTTCGACCACGCCGACTCCGGCGCACGCGTGACGCCCCGGCTGTCCACGGTGGACGCGCACTACGACCGGGTCGGCGAGACGGCGGTGTCCCTGCTGCTGTCCCGGATGCGCGGTGAGGACGTCCCCGGCGGTGAGTACCGTGCCCCGTCGACCCTCGTCCTGCGCGAGTCCTGCGGGTGCACGGAGTCCGCCCGGTCGGCGCCGGCCACGGGGTCCGGAGCGGGCAGCCGCAGCGGGTACCAGGTCCTGCGAGCCCTGGCCGGGACGGCCTTCATCGGTCCGTCGGGCCTGGGCGGAGCACGACGCAGCGGGGTGGCGCCACGCGAGACGTGGTGGCACGCCGTGGTGGAGCCGATCGAGACGGCAGCGGAGCGCGGGTCTGTTCCCGGTGCCGCCACGCTGGCTCGCCTCGCCGACGTCACGTCCGCGATGCAACCGCACCCGGAGGCGCTCGAACAGCTCGTCCTCTGCCTGCGAGGGGTGGAGTCCGATGTGGTGGAAGCGCTCTCGCGTCCGGAGCACGAGACGGCGGTCCGGCGTGCCGTCACGGAGGTGCTCCTCGCTCTGACCAAGGGCTGCACCCGCGCCATGCTGGCCCGCAGCGGGCAGCTCGAGCGCACGATCGTCGACCAGTACGAGGTCGACATGGACCTCCTGCGGGGCGACGGCGCCAGCCCGCGCGCCCTGGGATGGCTCCCGCGGGGCGTCCGAGGTCACGCCTGTCTCGGGCTGTGGCTCGGGGCCGACCGGGGACCCGGGGACCGCGAGATGGAGGTCGTCGGCGTGCACGACACGTCGGGCACCCTGTCGCGCCTGGTCGGCGCACGGACGACAGCCAGCCAGTTCCCTCCGGCGGCGCTGACGCGCGCCGGCACGGTCGGGTCGAACGAGCTGACCTTCGTCGTCCCGGTGACCTTCGGCGGGAGCGACTGGGGGCTGCTCGCCATCGACGGCACAGTGGAGACGCGGGCGACGAGCGCCCGGGACCGGTTCAACCACTGGGCTGCCCTGCTGGCGGTCGCTCTGGACCAGGAGCGGCTGCTCGCCAACCTGCGGGAGCAGCGGCGCGCGCTGGAGCAGGCGGCCGCCCGTGAGCGGTCCCTGGCGGACACGGTGCGGGCGAGCGAGGAGCGCTACGCACTCGCCTCCATGGCCGCGCACGACGGCACGTGGGACTGGGACGTCTCGGCCGGCACGGTGTACTACTCGCCTCGCTGGAAGCAGACGCTGGGCTACGACGACGCCGTGATCGGCGACTCGCCGGGGGAGTGGCTCGAACGCGTGCACCCGGCCGACCGGGACGAGCTCTCCGCGTCGATCGCCTCGCAGCTGGCCGGTGCCGGCTCACCGCTCGAGCTCGAGCACCGCGTCCGGACGTCGTCCGGCGACTACCGGTGGATGCTGTGTCGTGCCGTGACCGTTCTGGACGACGCCGGCTGTCCGGCTCGCCTGGTGGGTGCGTTGGTGGACGTCACGGAGCGTAAGGAGCAGGAGATCGCCCTGCAGCGCGACGCTCTGCGGGATCCCGAGACAGGCCTGGTCAACCGGCTGCTGTTCCTCGACAGGCTGGGTGCTGCCGTGCTGCGCACCCGACGGTCACCCGGCTACGACTGCGCGCTCGCCCTCGTCCGGGTGCTCGACGGTCCCTCGATCCCCACGCAGGGACGACCCGGTCCGGACGACGACGCACGCCTCGACCTGCATCGGGAGCTGGTCCGACGTCTGCGTCGGCCGCTGCGCGAGGGGGACACGCCCGCGCGCATCGCGGAGGACGACTTCGTGGTGCTGCTGGACGACGTCGGCCCTGGTGGGGTGCCCGCCCGGCTCTCGCTCCTGCTGGACCAGCTGCGTCAGGAGCTCGGTTCGCGGCTCGCCATCGGAGTCCTCGGCAGCATCCGCGGGTTCCGGGACGTGGGCGAGGTGCTGCGCGAGGCGGACATCACCCTGCTGCGCGGCGCGTCCCGGCACGGACGCTCCGGCTCCGTGGTGCGGTAGCCGGAGCCGGGGCAGCACGACGCCCCTGCCTCCCGGTGACGGGAGACAGGGGCGTGGTCGTGCGGTCAGCTGCGGCCGCGTGCCGGACCGTGCGTCGGGCGTGAGGCGCCGTGCCCCGGGCGCGGGCCCGAGTCGAGACGGATGCGCAGCGGCCGACCGGCGACGCGCGTGCGGGCGAGCCGGTCGATCACGTCGGCGGAGAGCCCGGCGGGGATGTCGACGAGCGCGAAGCTGCCGTAGATGTCGATCTTGCCGACGTCCTTGCCGGTCAGCCCGCCCTCACCCGTGAGCGCACCCACGAGGGCCCCCGGCTGGAGGCCGTCTCGGTGACCGACGGCGACGCGCCACCGGGGCGAGCCGCCGGCGATGTGCGTGTCGGAACGACGACGCTCGCCGCGCTCGGGCCGGTCGGAGCGGTCGTTGCCACGGTCGCTGCCGCCGGTCAGGTGGGCGCGGGAGAGCGCGTCGTCGAGGTCGTCGCCGTGCTGGACGGCCACAGGGCCCTCGTCACCGACGGCGAGCGCGGTCACGACGGCGAGCAGCTCGAAGGGGTCGACGTCCGGGTTCTGGGCGAGGTGAACCGCGATGGCCTCGCGGTACAGGTCCAGGCGGTCGAGCTCGGTGCGCGCCGCGGTCCGTGCCAGCAGGGTCTGCACCCGGTGGGCGGACACCTCGGCGGGCGAGGGGATCTCGACCTGGATGAGCGACTGACGCGTGGTGCGCTCGATCTGGCGGAGGCGCGACTGCTCGGACGGTGTGACGAACGACAGAGCCTCGCCCTCGCGTCCGGCACGGCCCGTGCGGCCGATGCGGTGCACGTACGTCTCCGGCTCGCGGGGCACGTCGAAGTTGACGACGAGCCCGATCCGGTCGACGTCGAGCCCGCGCGCGGCGACGTCGGTGGCGACGAGGACGTCGAGGGCCCCCGTGCGCAGCCGGTCGACGATCTTCTCGCGCTCGGTCTGGGCGACGTCCCCGGAGATGTACGCCGCGGAGATGCCGCGCTCGATCAACGCGCTGCCGACCTCTTCGGCCGCACCACGGGTCCGGACGAAGACGATCGCCGCGTCAGCGGGCGACACGGCGAGCACGCGGGCGAGCGCGCCGGTCTTGTGTCGGTGCGGGACGACGGCGTAGGTCTGCCGGACGCTCGTCACCGTGGACGCCTGACGCGAGACGGTGATCTCCACCGGGCGGTTGAGGTGCTGCTCGGCGACCCGGCGGATCTGCGGCGGCATCGTGGCGGAGAACAGGGCGACCTGCCGCTCGCGGGGGGCTGCGGAGAGCACCTTGTCGACGTCCTCCGCGAAGCCCATGCGCAGCATCTCGTCTGCCTCGTCGAGCACGAGGAAGCGGACGTTGTCCATCTTCAGCGTGCGGCGGTCGAGGTGGTCGAGGACGCGGCCGGGGGTGCCGACGACGACCTGCGCACCGCGGGCCAGCGCGCGCTGCTGCGGGAGGAACGGCGACCCGCCGTACACCGCGAGGACGTTCAGGCCGGGGAGATGCGTCGCGAACGACTGGATGGCGTCGGCGACCTGCATCGCCAGCTCGCGCGTCGGGGTCAGCACGACCGCCTGGACGGCCGGCAGGTCGTAGTCGATCGCTGCCAGGAGCGGCAGGCCGAAGGCGGCGGTCTTGCCGGTGCCGGTCTGGGCGACGCCGACGATGTCACGGCCGCTCAGCAGCGCGGGGACGGCCTGGGACTGGATGGCGGACGGCACGGTGAAGCCGAGGTCGGAGATCGCGGCCTCGAGGGCCGGCGGCAGGCCGAGGTCGGAGAAGGTGGCGTCAGCGGGAATCTGAGGGGGCTGAGAAGGCTGCGCAGGCGCAGAAGGCGCAGAGGACAGGGCAGAGCTCATGAAATGGGGAACCGATCATCGCGGGGCGGAGCCCTGAACCGTGCACCGGGTCGGCGAACAGCGGGTCGCAGCCCCGGACCACCCAGCGGCAACCGCTCACGCGATGCCTAGACCACACGACGCGAGGCGGGCCCCGACCGGCTCAGCGGTGGTGGCCACGCCTCGAAGGGGGACGCGACGAACTCCAGATTCGTGAAGGAGTCTACCGGTCGGACGTCGATGGCGGCATTAATGCAGCAGGTGACGTCGCGCACAACGTCACAGGCCCCGGCGGGGGCCCTCGATCGCGGGGCACGCGTCCATCACGACGTCGAGCCCGGCGGCGCGTGCACGCTCGGCCGCAGCCTCGTCCACCACCCCGAGCTGGAGCCAGACCGCGCGGGCACCCATTGCGATGGCCTGGTCGACCACGTCGCCGCACAGCGCGCTGTTGACGAAGACGTCCACCACGTCCACCGGACCGTCCACGTCGGCGAGCGAGCGCACGCCGGCCGCTCCGTGCACGGTCGGTGCCTGCGGGTGCACGGGCACGATCTCGTGCCCCAGCGACTGGACGTACGCGGCGACGCCGTAGGCCGCGCGTGACGTGTTGGTCGACAGGCCGACGATGGCCCACCGTCCCGGGACCGTCAGCAGGCGGGCGATGACATCGGGATCGTTGCGGTGGACCATCTCAGAACTCTCGCACCACGGGGCGGGTGCCGGAGCCAAGGCACGCCGCGTCCGAGACGCGTCCGCGGCCGCATAGGATCGACGCCGCCAGGACGAGACGGGGACGGGGGAGGCAGTGGCGAGCAACGACGTCGTCTCCACGCGCGTGCTGACCGTCCCCAACATCATCAGCCTCGTGCGGCTCCTTCTCGTCCCTGTGTTCGCGCTGCTGATCGTGCGCGGTCATGACGGCTGGGCGGTCGCTGTGCTCGCCGTCTCCGGTGCGAGCGACTGGCTGGACGGCGTGCTCGCCCGCCGGCTCGGCCAGGTCTCACGGCTCGGTCAGCTGCTCGACCCGGCTGCGGACCGCCTTTTCATCATCGTGACTCTCGTGGCCCTGGCGTGGAGCGGCGTCGTGCCGTGGTGGCTGCTCGCGGTCCTGGGGCTGCGCGACGTGGTCCTTGCGATCATGCTCATCGTCCTGGCGCGGGCGGGATACGCACCGCTCCAGGTGCACCTCGCGGGCAAGGCTGGCACGTTTGCGCTGCTCTACGCGTTCCCGCTGCTCCTCCTCGCACAGTGGGATTCGTGGGTCGGCGGTGTCGCCGGCGTCCTCGGCTGGGCCTGCGCGTTGTGGGGCGTGGCGCTGTACTGGTTCTCCGCCGCCGTGTACCTCACACAGGCACGTCACCTCCTGCGCGAGTCGGCGGACACGCCATGAGCCCGCGGCACGGGTCCGGCGAGGCGCCCCGCAGCCCGGACGCGTCGATGACGCTCCTCAATGAGTTCTACCGACGCCCGCTCGACGCCGGGTACGCCGAGGCCGCGGCCCGTCGCGCCGCCGGGTCGGAGCCACGACGGACCCGCCGGTCGACAGCCGGCCTGGTGGCTCTGGCGGTGGGACTCGGTCTCGGTGCGACCGCCGCCACGCTCGCGCTGCGCCAGCCGGCCAGCTCCGTCCTGGAGGCACGTGCGCTGCTGGAGTCGCAGATCGAGCAGCGCAGCGCGGAGGCGGACGCGATCCAGGCGGACATCACGACGATGACCGACGAGATCGCCACCTTGCAGGAGGACCTCCTCGGTGACGAGGGCCAGCCGGTGCGTGACCAGATCGACGCCGATGCGGTCCAGGCCGGCGTCATGCCCGTCACCGGGAGCGGCCTGCGCCTCGTCCTCACCGACGCACCCTCCGACGACCCGGACGTCGTGGATCCGTCGCTCCGGGTGCAGGACGTCGACCTGCAGGTCGTCGTGAACGGACTGTGGGCGGCAGGGGCGGAGGCGATCGCGGTGAACGGGCAGCGGCTCACCGCGACGACCGCTATCCGGAGCGCGGGCGACGCGGTGCTGGTCGACCTCGTCCCCCTCAACAGCCCGTACACCGTGGAGGCGGTCGGCGACCCCGTCGGCATGCAGACCGAGGTGGCCCGCGCCAGCGCCGGGCAGCACCTGGCGACGTTGCGCACGAACTGGGGGATCGGCGTCCAGCTGACGTCACAGAGCAAGCTCGAGCTGCCCGGCACGGGTCTGGTCACGATGTATGCGGCCCGTGTGCCCGCGGAGTCCGTCGTACCGGCGCCGTCGCCGAGCGCTGAAGGTGCACCGGACGGAGCCGGTGTGACAGGGTCTGCTGGTCCGACAGGGAGGGACGGCACGTGATCGCAGTCATCGGTCTGGTCATCGGCGTCGTCGGAGGCCTGCTCCTGCAGCCCACCGTGCCGCTGGAGCTCCAGCCCTACCTCCCGATCGCCGTCGTGGCCGCCCTCGACGCCCTGTTCGGCGGCCTGCGCGCCATGCTCGACGGGATCTTCGACGACCGGGTCTTCCTCATCTCGTTCCTGTCCAACGTCGTGGTCGCGGCCTTGATCGTGTTCCTCGGCGACCAGCTGGGTGTCGGCACGCAGCTGTCGACCGCTGTCGTCGTGGTGCTCGGCATCCGGATCTTCTCCAACGCCGCGTCGATCCGTCGTCACCTGTTCAAGGCGTGACGATGCACCAGCCAGAGGACGACGCACAGGAGCAGAACGCCGGGCTGCCCGCCGACGAGGTGAGCTCGTTGCCGCCGGTCGTGTCGGACGAGGCCGAGCCGGACGAGCTGAGCTCGTTGCCGCCAGACGTGCCGGACGAGCCCGAGCGCGACGAGGTGGGATCGCCTCCGGTGGTGCCGGGGGAACCCGAGGGCGACGAGGTGAGCACGGTGCCGACTGACGCGCCGGAGGAACCTGAGTCCGAGCCTGTTCCCCAGGACGTCAGGATCTTCGACGCGCTCAACGACACACCGCTCGCCCCCGAGGTGCCCGATGTCACGGAGCGCGTCGATCCCGTCGGCGAGCCCGCTCCTGAGGAGCCCCCGAGCGGGTGGGTGGTCCTCGGCCGGGCGCTCAAGCCGCGGGCCACCCGTGCGCAGATCCTGGCCGGAGTCCTGTGCGCGAGCCTCGGCTTCGCGCTCGTGGCGCAGGTCCGGCAGTCCGGCGAGACGAACCTCGCCGGGATGCGGCAGGGCGACCTGGTCCGCATCCTCGACGAGACCACGAACCGGGGGGACGCGCTCGAGCGCGAGGCGGACGACCTCGCACGAGAGCGGGACGACCTGCTCTCCGGCTCGGACCGCCGCCAGGCCGCTCTGGACGCCCTGCGGCGCAGTGCCGAGACGCAGGGGATCCTCGCGGGTCGCCTGCCGGCCGAGGGGCCCGGGGTGATCGTCACCCTCACGGAGCCGGACGGGTCGATCAAGCCGATGACGATGCTCAACATGCTCGAGGAGATGCGCAACGCGGGGGCGGAGGCGATCCAGCTCAACGACCAGCGGATCACGGCGAGCAGCGCGTTCACAGGGACAGGCGGCGCCGTGCTGCTCGACGGCGTCGAGCTGACCGCGCCGTACCGGTGGATCGCCATCGGCGACCCGGACATCATCGCGCCGGCGCTCGAGATCTTCGGCGGTGCGATGGCACAGGTGCGGAACAACGGCGGCAAGGGAACCGTGGATCGCCTGGAGCTGGTCGAGGTCGATGCGGTGCGCGCCGTTCCGGAGCCGGTGTACGCGACGCCGGTCCCTCCGGCGACCGATTAGCCCGATCTGCGCCGCCGACCAGCGCGATCACGTCCAGCCGGGCGCGGGACGTGCTGCGCTGACCCGCCTGGTCCGCATAGGGTGTGCCTGACCCCGAGGAACGCCGGTGGTCGACGTGAAGAACGGGCCCGGGAGGTGGCATGAGCGGCGAGGACCCGCAGGTCGGGCGTCCAACCCACGGACCCGACACGACAATGAGCTTCGGAGCGATCGAACCGGTCGAGATCGAGGCGACGGCGCCGGTCGGTCTGACTCCGGACGAGGTCGCTGCAGTGCACGCGCTCCCGCCGACGTCGGCCCTCCTGGTCATGCAGCGTGGTCCGAGCGCCGGGGCACGGTTCCTGCTCGACGCCGAGCGAACCGTCGCAGGCCGATCGACGTCCGCCGACATCTTCCTCGACGACGTCACGGTGTCGCGCAAGCACGCGGAGTTCGTCCGTGAGGGGACGACGTTCGCGGTCCGGGACATCGGGTCGCTGAACGGCACCTACGTGAACCGGACACGCATCGACCAGTCCGTTCTGCGCTCCGGTGACGAGGTCCAGATCGGCAAGTACCGCATGACCTTCCACCCCAGCCCGCACCGCGACGCGGCCGGCGCGTGACCGGCCGGTACCGGACGCTCTCCCCGAGGGGGGGTGCGTCGTGACGAGCGCCCGCGCGCAGCGCGTCCAGCCCGCGACGCAGGAGAAGGTCACCCCCGCTGGCGAGCACGAGCCGTGGCCCCGGGGCATCTCACGCCGTGCCTCGATGCGGATCTCCGACGTGCTGGCCTCCCTGCAGATCGAGTTCCCGGCCGTCACCACCTCCAAGCTCCGCTTCCTCGAGGAGCAGGGGCTCGTCGAGCCGGTGCGGACCGCGGCCGGCTACCGGCAGTACTCGCCGGCTGACATCGAGCGCCTGCGGTTCGTGCTGCGCCAGCAGCGGGACCGGTACATGCCGCTGAAGGTCATCGGCGAGCGCCTGGCAGCGCTCGACGCCGGTGAGGAGGACGAGCCGGCGCCGCGGGCGCGCCTCGCGACGCGTGACGGCGTCCGTGAGGTCCCCGGGTCCCGGTGGACGATCGACGTGCTCGCGCGCGAGTCCGGCGTGGAGGTGGGCTTCATCGACGAGCTCGTCACCGCGGGCGTGCTGCGGGTGCACCGCTCCGGGTCGTTCGACCTGTGGGCCCGAGAGATCGTGGTTGCCGCCGCCGCGCTCGCCGAGCACGGCATCGACGCGCGTCACCTGAGGCAGTTCCGCACGTCGGCGGACCGACAGGCGGATCTGGTGGAGCAGGTCGTCACGCCGTGGCGTGGGCAGCGCAGCGCGTCGTCCCGTGCGCGCGCGAGCACCCTGGCGGCCGAGGTCGGCGAGCTGTGCACGCAGATGCACACGGCACTCGTGCGTGCGGCTGTCGCCGACCTGACTCCATAACAGGCCCGTCTCAGTTCGCACGCCCGCGGGGGGCGCCGGATCGGCGTCAGCGTCGTAGCGTGGGCTGCATGGGAGAGGACGCCGAGCTGGTTCCGGTCGAGATCGTCGGCGTGCGCCAGCACCTCGCCGACGAGGAGATCGTCGTGCTGCTCCTCGACCCGGACTCCGAGCTCCTCGTCCCGATCCTCATCGGCCCCAACGAGGCGAGCGCGATCGCCTCCGCCCAGGCGGGGATCGTGCCCCCGCGGCCCATGACGCACGACCTCCTGCGCGACGTGCTGATCGCCACGGGCTCCGGCCTGACCCGGGTCGAGATCACCCACCTCGAAGACGGAGTCTTCCACGCCGAGCTGGTGCTGCGCACCGGGCCACGCGTGGACTCACGCGCGTCGGACGCCATCGCGATGGCCCTGCGGTTCGGGTGCCCGGTCCTGTGCTCCGCGGAGGTCGTCGCGGTGGCGGGCGTGGAGGTGCGGACCACCACGTCGGAGCAGGACCTCGAGCGGTTCCGACGGTTCCTCGACGCGGTCACCCCGGAGGACTTCACCACCGGGGTGGAGCCCGACGACCAGGGGGGCAGCGAGGGGCGATGACGGGGCCGGGCGACAGCGACTCGGGGGTGCTGAGGGGCGATCCGGCGCAAACCTTCGTGTTCAGGTCGAAGGTGAGACTCGCCCGTCGCGACACGCCCGTGGGCGTCATGGCGTCTGCACCCCCACGGGCCTAGTCTGACAAGCAGCCGGGGGAGATGTCCGCCGACCGGCGCGCGACGAGTGGAGGATTCGTGACCAGCAACGAGAGCGCCGAGAGCGTCAGCGGCGGGGCAGTGCCGCAGCGCGCTCAGGGCATGCTGTTCGACGACGACCTCCCTGACCTCGACACCGCCACGGGCTACCGCGGACCGACCGCGTGCCGGGCTGCCGGGATCACCTACCGCCAGCTCGACTACTGGGCGCGTACCGGTCTCGTCGAGCCGTCCATCCGTCCCGCCACCGGCTCGGGCACGCAGCGGCTGTACAGCTTCCGGGACATCCTCGTGCTGAAGGTGGTCAAGCGACTGCTCGACACGGGTGTCTCGCTCCAGCAGATCCGCACCGCCGTGAGCCACCTGCGCGAGCGTGGCGTCGACGACCTCGCCCAGATCACCTTGATGTCCGACGGTGCGAGCGTCTACGAGTGCACGTCCGCGGACGAGGTCATCGACCTCGTCCAGGGTGGCCAGGGAGTCTTCGGCATCGCGGTGGGCCGGGTCTGGCGAGAGGTCGAGGGCACCCTCGCCGCGCTGCCGACCGAACGTGCGGACGAGGACGACGAGCTCGTCATCCAGCCGTCGGCGCACGACGAGCTCGCGCTGCGACGTCAGGCGCGGACCGCAGGCTGACCCGCACACCTCGAGGAGCGGCTGCCTGTCGGGCGGCCGCTCTCGGCATGTTCGGGGTGTCTCAGTGCCGGGGTGCGCGCATCGCACGGGCGAGCAGGGCATCGAACGTGCGAGCCAGCTCCGCGGCCGCGGCCCCGGGCCACGCGTGCACCGGCTGGGCTGCACCCTGAGCCTGTTGGAGCGCCGCGCGCTCCGGCACCGGCGGAGTGAGGACGAGCGGTCCGTAGAGCGTCTGCAGCTCGTCGAGCCGGAAAGCCTGCTCGATCGAGCGTGAGCGGACCCGGTTGACGACGATGCCGAGCGGCTGGAGCGCGGGAGCGGGACCGCGACGGAGCTCGTCGATGGTGCGCATCGCGCGGCCGACCGCCATGACCGCGAACAGGCCCGGCTCCGTGACCACGAGGGCGCGGTCGCAAGCTGCCAGTCCCGTGCGGGTCAGTCCGCCGAGGGACGGTGGGCAGTCGATGATCACGAGGTCGTAGCCGTGCACCCACGACAACGCGTAGCGCAGGCGGTCGACGTCGCTGCCGTCCAGCCGATCGTGCTCGGCCGACCGCTCGGAGCCGGCCAGGACGTCGAGGCCGTCGTCCGCCCAGGAGGACAGGACCGTCGCCGCCGCCATCGTCGACTCACCCGGCTGATCGAGCACGGAGGCGACGTCGCCGGCCAGCGGCCGTGCGCCGAGCGCCATCGTGCTGTCGCCCTGCGGGTCCATGTCGATCACCAGCGTGCGCAGCCCGCGTTCGAGGGCCGCCGACGCCAGGCCGAGGGTGATCGACGTCTTGCCCACGCCACCCTTGAGACTGCACACCCCGAGCACCAGCACGTGCGCAACCGTATCCGCGCGATGCGGCGGGAGCGAAACGCCGCGCGCGTTCGTGCTGGTCAGGACAGACTGATCGGATGAGCATCCGCCTGACCCGCTGGGGACACGCCTGCATCCGACTCGACCGCGGTGGTGACCGCCTCGTCATCGACCCAGGCGTCTTCTCGGATCTACCCAGTGCGCTCGACGGGGTGCAAGCGGTCCTCGTCACCCACGAGCACCCTGACCACGTCGCCACAGAGCCCGTGGTCGAGGCCGTCCAGGGCGGGTTGCAGGTGTGGGCACCGCAGTCGGTCGTCGACGTCCTCCTCGGGGCCGGCGCACCCGCCGACCGCGTCCATCCGGTCCGCGCCGGGGAGACGTTCTCCGCGGGCGGGTTCGACGTGGCGGCGCTGGGGGAGTGGCATGCCCTGGTCCACCAGGACGTGCCGCGCGTCCACAACGTGGGCTACCTCGTCGAGGGCGTGCTCCACCCGGGCGACGCCTACATCGATCCCGAGGGCGCCCAGGTCGACGTGCTGTGCACGCCGCTCGGAGCACCGTGGCTGAAGCTGGGCGAGGTCGTCGACTACGTGCGCAGCGTCGGACCGGCCCGCATCGTGGTCGTCCACGACGCCATGCTGAGTGCGATCGGCCAGGGCATGGCGAACGGGCTGCTCGGCCGGCTGGGCGGCGCGGGTGAGCCCATCTCGCTCGACCCCGGCGAGGGCATCGACCTGTGAGTCCGCTGGGCTGTCGCACCACCCGTACCCCCCGTACGGTGGTTCGCGTCGGAAGGAGACCGCTGTGACGGAGTCCGTGGGGCACGAGGTGCCTGCGCTCGAGTACGACGAGACCGTCCCACCGCGACCAGAGGAGGAGATCGCCGACGTCGCACGCTCGGTGCCTGATCCGGCCGGCCACGGCGGCGCACCCGCGAGCGAGACCACGGCCCGCGAACAGCCCTGAGCGCCCGACGTCCGACGTGAGGCATCCTGTGAGCGTGCTTGTCCAACAGGTGGTCGAGGACGACTGGCGGCTCGTCCAGGATGTGCGATTGCGCGCCCTGCGTGAGGACCCGGACGTCTTCGGTGCGTCGCTGACCAGGGAGGAACGGTTCGCCGAGTCGCACTGGCGGATGCGTCTGCGGACGTCGACGACGTGGGTCGCGGTGGACGAGAACGGCGTCGGCCGGGGAATCGTCACCATGATGCAGGAGCCCGGCTCGCCGGTGGACGACCGGCACGTCATGGCCCTGTGGGTGGCGCCGGAGTCTCGGCGCGACGGTCTGGGCTGGGCTCTGCTCGATGCCGTGCGCCAGGCGGCGGTCGCTCAGGACGCCCGGACGGTGTCGTTGTGGCTCCTCGACGGTAACCACGCTGCGGGCGATCTGTTCGTCCGGGCCGGCTTCACGCGCTCCGGCGAGCGGCAGGTGGTCCCGCGCGACGAGTCGCAGACGGAGGAGCGCTACGTGCTGACCCTCCGAGACGCCGCGTCCGCCTGATCGGTGGATGCGCGCGAGAACGACGGCGACCAGGCTGTCCGTGTCATGCGTCTTGACGAGGGAAATGTCATAACGTGAGCCCCTCGGTTTCGCGGGGACGGTCTCGCCGATCCGCAGTCCCGGGATCCCATAGGTGCCAGCGGGCTGATGTGACCCAGAGGTCCCAGCTGGCTGCTCTCGACGCGCAGAACGGATCGCGTGGATGGCGGTACAGCGGAATCGTCGGCCCGGGCCCACGCCCGCGGAAGGACCGACGCGCTGGGCGGTGCAGGGATGCCGCTACGCGACGGTGCAGAGTCATCGCGCAACTGCCCCTTCCCGAACGAGAATTGGTGCTGTTGCGCACATAGGCGGCACTATGCGAGAAACATCACCACCCGTCGTTGGGATCCTTCGGGCCCTGAAGCCACCAGACGCCACCGCCTTCCGGGTCTGTTCGGTCTCGTCCCGCCCATGCCCGGGCGCCCCATCGTGACCAGGGCGCCAGCTCTGACGCCTGCCCACTGCTGCGGAGCTGATCAGGGTCGCCGACCGGCACTATGCGCGTAACCGCGGCGCGGCACCCCCGGTCGAGGACGACGCCGCCCTACGGTGCGGTGCATGGGTGTGCCGCTGAGCGAGGTCGTCGACCAGTTCCTGATCGACCGTGCAACCCTCACCCGCCGCGGCCTGACCGAGAGCTCACGCGAGAACTACCGCCGCGACATCGTCGTGTGGGCCACCGTCATCGCCCGCCAGGCCGGGCGTCTCGGTGACAAGCCGACTCCGGACGACCCCGCCCCGCTGACCGTCGTGCTGGTCGACGACCTGACCGAGACGCAGATCAAGAACGCGTACCGCGTCATCCGCCTCCAGGAAGCGGTGAGCACCACTCAACGTCGGGTCGGCACACTGCGCCTGCTGTGCCACTGGCTCCAGCTCGAAGGTCACCTGGGAGTCGACCCGACGCTGCGCATCGAGGCCCCCGAGCGGCCGGTACGCCTGCCCGCCGGCTGGAACGACGACGAGCTCGAGCGGCTCGCCGACGCTGTCTGGGAGGAGCGCAAGCCTCACGCGCGCCGCTGGCCGGCCCTGGAGCGCGCCACCTTCGCCCTCCTGTCCACCACCGGCGTCCGCGCCGCCGAGCTGTGCGCCATCTCCGAGCAGTCCCTTCGACGCGACTCCGGTGGCGAGGTCGTCATGTCGGTCATCGGCAAGGGGAACCGGCAGCGCATCGTCCCCGTGCCACCGGAGGCGATCACGTTCGTCGAGGAGTACCTCCGGGAGCGCACCGCGCGGCTCGGCACGCTCCCGGCCGCCTCACCTCTGCTCCGGAGGACGGACGGCGTCCCGCTCACGCGCGGTGCCCTCCGGCACCTGGTCGACGGATGGATCGCACGCTCCGGGGTTCCCAAGCAGGAAGGCGAGTCGGCGCACGGCTTCCGGCACACCTACGCGAAAGGGCTCATCCGCTCCGGCGTGCCGGCGCCCGCCGTCCAGGCACTCCTCGGCCACGAGGACCTCAAGACCACCGGCATCTATGTGAAGGCCACAGCGGCTGACGTCCGCGACGCGGCCCTCCTCTCCCCCGCCCGACAGGTGCTGCGCGCTCGAAGCCAGTAGGTGCTGCGCCCGTCAGCCGACGGCCTTCTTCACCAGCTCGGTGATGCGCTTCTCGTCCGCGGCCGTCAAGGACGCCAGCGCGAACGACGTCGGCCACATCGAGCCGTCGTCGAGGTTCGCGTCCTCGCTGAAGCCGAGCGCGGCGTACCGCGTCTTGAACTTCGATGCGGCCTGGAAGAACACGACGACCTTGCCGTCCTTGGCCCAGGCGGGCTGCCCGTACCAGGTCTTCGGTGCGAGCTCGGGCGCCGTCTCGGTGACGATGGCGTGGACACGCTCGGCGATCGTGCGGTCTGCCTCGTCCATCTCGGCGATCTTCTCCAAGAGATCACGCTCGCCGCTGGCCCCCTTGGACGCTCGGCGAGACTCCTTGGCGCGCTCCTTCATCGCGTCGCGCTCTTCCTCGGTGAACGCTCCGGCCTTCTTGCTCTCCGCCATGGTCAGATCCCTTCTCGTGGACAGCTCGGTTCAGGTGCCTACGTACGCGGCGAGGTGCTCCCCGGTGAGGGTCGACCGAGCGGCGACCAGGTCGGCCGGCGAGCCCTCGAAGACGACCAGGCCGCCGTCGTGGCCGGCGCCCGGACCCAGGTCGATGATCCAGTCGGCGTGCGCCATGACCGCCTGGTGGTGCTCGATCACGATGACCGACTTTCCGGAGTCGACCAGGCGGTCGAGCAGGCCGAGCAGGTTCTCGACGTCCGCGAGGTGCAGGCCGGTCGTCGGCTCGTCGAGCACGTAGACGGTGCCCTTCTCCCCCATGTGCGTCGCCAGCTTGAGCCGCTGGCGCTCGCCCCCGGACAGGGTCGGCAGCGGCTGGCCGAGGCTGATGTAGCCGAGCCCGACGTCCACGAGCCGCGTCAGGACGCCGTGGGCCGCCGGTGTGCGGGCCTCCCCCGCGCCGAAGAACTCCTCGGCCTCGGTCACCGACATGGCGAGCACCTCACTGATGTCGCGACCGCCAAGGCGGTACTCGAGGACTGAGGCCAGAAAGCGCTTCCCCTCACAGACCTCGCACACGGTGGCGACACCGCTCATCATCGCGAGGTCCGTGTAGATGACGCCCGCGCCGTTGCAGGCGGGGCATGCCCCCTCGGAGTTCGCGCTGAACAGTGCCGGCTTCACCCCGTTGGCCTTGGCGAACGCCTTGCGGACCGGCTCGAGCAGGCCTGTGTACGTCGCTGGGTTGCTCCGGCGCGAGCCGCGGATGGCGCCCTGGTCGATGACCACGACCCCGTCGCCGGCCGGGATCGAGCCGTGCACGAGCGAGCTCTTGCCGGATCCCGCGACCCCGGTGATGACCGCCAGGACGCCGAGCGGGATGTCGACGTCGACCTCGCGCAGGTTGTTGGCCGTCGCGCCGCGGATCTGGAGCGCGCCGCAGGGTGAGCGGACCTCGTCCTTGACCGCGGCGCGGTCGTCGAGGTGCTTCCCGGTCAGGGTGCCGCTGGTGCGCAGGTCCTCGACCGTGCCCTCGAAGCAGACCGAGCCGCCGGCCGTCCCGGCGCCAGGGCCGAGGTCGATCACGCGGTCCGCGATCGTGATCATCTCCGGCTTGTGCTCCACGACGAGCACCGTGTTGCCCTTGTCCCGCAGCTGGAGCAGCAGCTGGTTCATCCGCTGGATGTCGTGCGGGTGCAGGCCGATCGACGGCTCGTCGAAGACGTAGGTGACGTCGGTCAGGGACGACCCGAGGTGGCGGATCATCTTGGTGCGCTGCGCCTCTCCCCCGGACAACGTCCCCGACGACCGGTCGAGCGACAGGTAGCCCAGCCCGATGTCGGTGAAGGAGTCCAGCAGGAGCTGCAGCCCGGTGAGCAGCGGTGCCACGGACGGTTCGTCCAGGCCGCGGACCCAGTCGGCGACGTCGCTGATCTGCATCGCGCAGACGTCGGCGATGCTCTTGCCCGCGATCCTCGACGAGCGGGCTTCCTTGCTCAGCCGGGTGCCGTCGCACTCGGGACACGTCGAGAAGGTGACCGCTCGCTCGACGAACGCGCGGATGTGCGGCTGGAGCGCCTCGACGTCCTTGGCCAGGTACGACTTCTGGAGACGTGGGATCAGGCCCTCGTAGGTCAGGTTGATGCCCTCGACCTGGATCTTGGTGGGCTCTTTGTAGAGCAGGGCATCGAGCTCCCGCTTCGTGTACTTCGCGATCGGCTTGTCCGGGTCGAAGAAGCCGCACCCGCGAAAGATCCGGCCGTACCAGCCGTCCATGCTGTACCCGGGGATCGTCAGCGCTCCCTCGTTGAGCGACAGGCTGGCGTCGTAGAGCTGTGTCAGGTCGATGTCGTTGACCGAGCCACGGCCCTCGCACCGGGGGCACATGCCGCCGAGGATGCTGAAGCTGCGCCGCTCCTTCGTCTCGCGGCCGCCGCGCTCGAGGGTGACCGCGCCGGCGCCGCTGATGGAGGCGACGTTGAACGAGAAGGCCTGCGGCGGGCCGATGTGCGGTGTTCCGAGCCGGCTGAACAGGATCCGCAGCATGGCGTTGGCGTCGGTGGCGGTGCCGACGGTGGACCGTGGGTTGGCGCCCATGCGCTCCTGGTCGACGATGATCGCCGTCGTCAGACCGTCGAGGACGTCCACGTCCGGCCGCGCGAGCGTCGGCATGAAGCCCTGGACGAAGGCGCTGTACGTCTCGTTGATCAACCGTTGCGAGTCCGCGGCGATGGTGTCGAACACCAGAGAGCTCTTGCCCGAGCCGGAGACGCCCGTGAACACCGTCAGACGCCGCTTCGGGATCTCGACGCTGATGTCCTTGAGGTTGTTCTCCCGCGCACCGTGCACGCGGATCAGGTCGTGGCTGTCTGCGGGGTGGGTGTCCGTGCTCATCAGGGCTCCATCTGTGAGGCGGAGGCGCTGTCGTCGGCCTCCGTCAGGAGTGTCTGTGTCGATCTAACCAGCGCCACGCGGGCGCCGGTGTGATCCGTCAGGTGAGCTGGTTGATACGCAGGAGGTTCCCCGCCGGGTCCCGGAACGCGCAGTCGCGGACACCGTAGGGCTGGTCGGTCGGCTCCTGGACGACCTCCGCGCCGCTGGCCTCGAGCCGCTCGAAGACGCCCTCGAGGTCGTGGGTGGCCAGCGTGATGGCGGCGTAGCTGCCCTTCGCCATCATCTCGACGATCGTGCGGCGCTCGTCGTCCGTGAGGCCTGGCTCGGCGGCCGGCGGGTGCAGGACGATCGCCGGCGATGCCGGGTCGGCCGGGCCGACCGTGATCCAGCGCAGCCCGTTGTAGCCGACGTCGTTGCGGACCTCGAAACCGAGAGCGTCGCGATAGAACGCCAGGGCAGCGTCGGCGTCGTCGTGCGGGAGGAAGGCGTAGTGGATGGTGATGTCCATGACCGTCACGCTAGGTGCGTGCCGTGGGGCGCGCTTCTCGATTCCTGACCGGTCTGGTCACCTGCTTGGCGACGCACGACGGCATCCCTTCTGTCACTCCCCCGTGCTCGCGTCGGTAGACGCTCGGCGGGACGCCGACCAGCTCGGTGAAGCGGGTGCTGAACGTCCCGAGCGAGGAGCAGCCGACGGCGAAGCAGACCTCCGTGACGCTGAGGTCGCCGCGGCGGAGCAGCGACATCGCCCGTTCGATGCGGCGGGTCATCAGGTAGGAGTACGGCGACTCGCCGAAGGCGCGGCGGAACTCCCGGCTGAGGTGGCCGGCCGACATGTGCGCGCCACGCGCGAGGGCCTCGACGTCGAGCGGCTGGGCGTACTCGCGGTCGATCCGGTCCCGCACGCGTCGGAGCCGCACGAGGTCACTCAGGTGCTGCGCCGAGGCGGACGTGCTGCTCACCTGCCGATCGTGCCACGCCGTGCCGACAGCGACGATCGGCCGAGGCTATAGTTGAAGTCTCAATCACAAGGAGAGGCTCGATGCCCGACTATGGCCACGATCTGACGCTCGGAACGTTCCTGACGCCGACCGCCAAGAATCCGCAGCAGGTCGTCGCCCTGGCGCAGGCGACCGAGCGTGCCGGGCTGGACCTCGTGACGTTCCAGGACCACCCGTACCAGCCGGCGTTCCTCGACACCTGGACCCTGCTCTCCTGGGTCGCCGCGTCGACGGACCGCATCCACGTCTCGGGCAACGTGCTCAACGTCCCGCTGCGCCCACCCGCGGTCCTCGCGCGTGCCGCCGTGAGCCTGGACCTGCTGTCGGGCGGTCGGTTCGCGCTCGGACTGGGCTCCGGCGCGTTCTGGGACGCCATCGTCGCGATGGGTGCCCCGCGCCTCACGCCGGGTCAGGGTGTGGACGCGCTCGAGGAGGCCATCGAGATCATCCGGGGCATCTGGGACACGAACGAGCGCACCCCGTTGCGGGTCCACGGCGCGTACCACCGTGTGGACGGCGCCAAGCGCGGTCCGGCGCCCGCGCACGAGATCCCGATCTGGCTCGGCGCGTACAAGCCGCGGATGCTCGGCCTCGTCGGGCGCAAGGCAGACGGCTGGCTGCCGAGCCTGGGCTACCTGAAGGACGGCGACCTGGCCGCGGGGAACGCCCGGATCGACGAGTCGGCGCAGGCTGCCGGTCGGGACCCACGAGAGATCCGACGACTGCTCAACCTCGGTGGCGGTTCCTTCTCGGGCGCCGGCTTCCTGCAGGGGCCGCCCGAGAGGTGGGTGGACGACCTGCTTCCCCTCGCGCTCGAGGACGGCATCTCGACGTTCATCCTCGGCAGCGACGACGCCGGGACGATCGCGCGGTTCGGCGAGGAGGTCGCCCCCGCCCTGCGGGACGCCGTCGCGGCCGCTCGCGCATCGGCCGGGACCGTGACGGGCACGGTCCGACCCGTGGCGTCCCTGGCCAGGCGTCGGACCGGTATCGACTACGACGGGCTGCCTGCGTCGCTCGTCGCGACCGCCGTGGAGCCCGGCGACCGTGATTATGCCCGCGTGCGGTCGTCCTACCTGTACGCGGGCTCCCCCGGTCTGGTCCTGCGACCTCAGGACGCCCAGGCAGTGAGCGATGCGCTCGCGTTCACCAGGGCACAGGACGTTCCGTTCGCGGTGCGCAGCGGTGGTCACGGGATCAGTGGCCGGTCCACGAACGACGGCGGCATCGTCATCGACGTCGGCGCGCTCGACACCGTCGAGGTGCTCGACCGTGAGCGACGCCTCGTCCGCCTCGGTGCGGGCGCCCGCTGGGGCGACGTGGCGGCCGCCCTGTCTCCGCACGGACTGGCCATCAGCTCCGGCGACTACGGGGACGTCGGCGTCGGCGGGTTGGTGACCGCTGGCGGGCAGGGCTTCCTGGGCCGGTCGTACGGGCTCACGCTCGACCACGTGGTCGCCGCCGAGCTGGTCCTCGCGGACGGGAGGCTCGTGCGGACCGACGCGGAGCACGAGCCGGACCTGCTGTGGGCCGTGCGTGGTGCGGGCGCGAACTTCGGCATCCTCACGGCCGTCGAGATCGAGGCGGCCGAGGTCGGCAACGTCGTCTACGCCACGATCATCTTCGACGCGACCGACGCCGCGCGGTTCGTCCAGGCCTGGGCGGAGCTCGTGGAGTCCTCCCCGCGCGAGCTCACCAGCTTCCTCAGCCTGGTGCCGGCCCGCGGCCAGGATCCGGCGGTCGGGTACGCGATCGTCGTCTGGGCGAACGACGACACGGAGGCGGCCGTCGTCGCGCTGGAGCTGTTCCTCGACCTGGCGCCCGTCCTCCAGCAGCAGGCACAGCTGGTGCCGTACGCCGCGACGGTGGCTGCTCATCACGGCGAGCACACGGGCGGTTCGGCGCCCGCCAGTCGCGGTGGCCTGGTCGAGCACGTGACGCCGGAGCTCGCCGCGCTGCTCGCCGAGCTCCTGGCCGCCGGTGACACCGACATGCTGCAGCTCAGAGCGGTCGGGGGCGCCGTCAACGACGTCGACCCGGCGGCGACCGCCTACGCCCACCGGACGCAGAACTTCTCCCTGCTCGCCTCCGCCCGGAGCAGCCGTCGCGCGCAGATCGACGCGTGGTGGGAGCGGCTCGCGCCTCACCTGCACGGCGTCTACCTCAGCTTCGAGACGAACCAGTCCCCCGCCCGGCTCGCCGAGGCGTTCCCGCCCGAGACGCTGGCGCGCATCGGCCGGCTCAAGTCCCTGTACGACCCCGGCCACGTGTTCGACGGCAACTTCGGCGTCGCGCCGATGCCCGCCGATGAGCCCGTGCCACGATGACGACATGAGCACCGACGACATCGACGGCGTCATCGCGCAGGTCGAGCAGCAGGAGCACGACCTCCTCTTCGCCACGTTCACCAACGACGACGCCTGGCGCCTCGGGTGCCTGCTCGTCGAGCTGGCCCAGGAGCGCGACCTGCCGGTGACGGTCGACATCCGCCGCGGCACCCAGCAGCTCTTCCACGCGGCGCGCCCGGGGACGACACCCGACAACGACAGCTGGGTCGAGCGCAAGGTCCGGGTGGTGGAGCGGTTCGGAGCGTCGTCCTACCTCGTCGGCCTGCGCGCCACGGCCAAGGGGACCACGTTCGCGGCGCAGCACGACCTGCCGCTGCAGCAGTTCGCCGCGCACGGAGGTGCGTTCCCGGTACGTGTCCGAGACGTCGGCATCGTCGGCGTGGTGACCGTCTCGGGTCTCCCGCAGGCCGACGACCACGCGCTCGTCGTCGAGGCGCTCTCCACGCACCTCGCCTGAGCCGCCCACAGCGCCGTCGGGCACGGTGATGGCGCACAGACCATCGGGCTCCGCCACCATCGTCACCCGGTCCGCCCGAGGCTGGCGGCATGACGGAGCACGGGTGGTTCGACGAGGACTGGGACGACGACGGCGACGACGTCTGGGGTGCTGTCCCGACAAGCGTCGGGGCGGACGGAGCCGAGCACGACCTGCACGAACCACGGGGTGCGGCATTGCGATCCGGCACCGACGCCCTCGCGGTCCTGCTCGACCTCGTCGGACCCGAGCGCGCCGGGGCGCCGGCCCTCTGGTTCGTCCTGCTCGACGACGCGGACCGGACCATCCCGGTCGTGCTGCCGATCGCCGACGTGCCGGTTCGCGCGGACCGTGCGGTCGCCCGTCGGCTCGTCGGGGTTCTCGACTCCGTCCTGCGGTCCGACGCGCCCGGCGGGTCGGTGGTCGTCGGACTCGTGCGTGCGGCGGGCGGGGATCTCGGGGCGTTCGAGGCGCAGTGGGTCCCCGCGCTGCGCGACGCCGCCGACGACGCCGGGGTTCACCTGTGGGCGATCGTCGCGATCGGCGAGAGCCGGGCGCGCGTTCTCCAGTGGTGAGGACCCGGGCGTCAGGCCGACGGGCCGGGCGCGGCGTCGTCGATCGCGGCGAGCTGCTCCAGGGTGGGTTCCCAGGCAATCGAGGCGACGTTCGCGCGCAGCTGGTCGGGAGTGCGAGCACCCGCGATGACGGTCGCCACGGCAGGCTGCGCCGCGAGGCCGCCGAGGGCGAGGGTCGGCAGGTCGACATCCCAGGCGCCGGCCAGCGACTCCAGCGCCTCGATCCGGTCGAAGTCGGCGCGCGCCAGCCGGTCGGGCATCCGGGTGAGCCGCGTCCCGTCGGGTGCGGCCTGGCCACGCCGGTACTTGCCGGTCAGCAGGCCGGACGCGAGCGGAACGTACGGGATCAGCCCGACACCGACCTGCTCGGCGGCCGGGACCAGCTCCGCCTCGGCTCTGCGGTCCAGCAGGTTGTACCGGTTCTGCGCGGACACGAACGGCGTGGCCCCGGCGGTGCGAGCGCTCCAGTCCGCGTCGACGACCTGCCAGGCCGCGAAGTTCGAGGTGCCGATGTACCGGACCTTGCCCTCGAGCACGAGCTCGTGCAGGGCCGCGAGCGTCTCCTCGATGGGCGTCACCGGGTCCGGTGCGTGCATCTGGAAGAGGTCGACGTGATCGGTGCGCAGCCGGCGCAGGGAGCTCTCGACGGCCCGCCGCACGTAGCGACGAGACCCTCGCACACCCCAGTCGGGCCCGTTCAGCCCGCGGGTGTCCATGCCGAACTTGGTCGCGATCACCACGTCGTCACGGTGCGTCGCCAAGGCTGCACCCAACAGCTCCTCGCTCTGGCCCGGGGCGCCGCCGTACACGTCCGCGGTGTCGAAGAACGTGATGCCCGCGTCGAGCGCCGCCGCGACCAGCGCAGGGACGTCCTGCGGCGGCAGCGTGGCACCGAACGTGTTGCACCCGAGGCCTGCCACCGAGACGACGAGGCCGCTGTCACCGAGCTGTCGAAAAGACATCTCGGCGTCAGTGCGAGAGGGTGGTGGGACGGGCGGGGTCGACGTGCTCACCCGGGCAACCCTAAGCCTCTCCCCCGCACACCAGGTGCATTCACGAGACCTTCACGTCGTCCTGGAACACTGGAGGGGCGACCGCCGTTGACATCGGTGGAAGTTCTCACTCTCGACGGCCGTACAACGGCACGGAGGTTCCCCAAGATGGCAAACCGGTCCCTGCGCGGCATGCGCATCGGGTCCCACAGCATGGAGACGGAAGATGGCGTCGAGTTCGCCCCCCGTCTCCAGGCTCACTACGACTGTCCCAACGGGCACACCATCATCCTGCCGTTCTCGGTCGAGGCCGACGTGCCGGTGGTCTGGGAGTGCCGTTGTGGCGAGGAGGCGCTGCTCCGCGACGCGTCCAAGCCCGAGGTGAAGGCGGGCAAGCCGCCGCGCACCCACTGGGACATGCTGCTCGAGCGCCGCACGGTCGGTGAGCTCCAGGAGCTCCTCGACGAGCGTCTGGACCTGCTCAGGTCGGGCAAGCTGCGCCGCAGCGCCTGACCCACACGGCGCAGCGCCTGTCGGCGCTCAGCGCAGCACTCACAGGTCCTCAGCCCTCAGATCGACGGAACGCTCCCGCCACACGGCGGGAGCGTTCTGCTATCCCCCACCGGGTGACGTTGAACAGCGCCTCGACGACGATGGCGCGGCTCATCTTGCTCTGGCCGAGCTCCCGCTCGACGAACGTGATCGGAACCTCGACCACACGCGCGCCGGAGCGGACCGCGCGCCAGGCCATGTCCACCTGGAAGCAGTAGCCCTGCGACGCGACGCCGTCCAGACCCAGCTGACCGAGCAGGCCCGCGCGGTAGGCGCGGAAGCCGCCCGTCGCGTCGCGCAGCGGGATGCCGAGCATGATCCGCGTGTAGGTGTTCGCGCCGCGGGAGAGCACAAGGCGACTGACCGGCCAGTTGAGCACCTTCCCACCGGGCACCCACCGCGAGCCGAGCACCAGGTCGGCGTCGGCGAGCGCGGCCAGCAGCCTCGGGAGGTCCTCCGCTCGGTGCGAGCCGTCGGCGTCCATCTCGACGACGACGTCGTAGCCGCGCTCCAGCGCCCAGTCGAACCCCGCCACGTACGCCGTACCCAGACCGAGCTTGCCGGCACGGTGCAGGACGTGGACACGACGGGAGCCGTCGGCGGTGTCGGTCTCGCTCACCTCGGACTCGGAGATCTTCTCGGCGAGCTCGCCGGTCCCGTCGGGTGAGCCGTCGTCGACCACGAGGACGTCGGCGTCAGGGACGTGGGTGCGCAGGCGGTCCAGTGCGCCGGGCAGGTTCTCGCGCTCGTTGTACGTCGGGACGACGACGAGCACACGCGACAGGGCCTCGGTCATACGGCTGTCTCGATCCGGTCGGCGCGGCGCACCCGGTACGCCCCGGCTGCACCGGCGAGCACCACGCACACCGCGAGGGCGTCGATGATCCATGCGGGCCACGAGCCCAGCCTCGTTGCGGGCGTCAGCGTGTCGCGCAGAGGAAGGGTAGCCACCATCTGCTCTGCGGTGAAGAGGCCGGTCTGCTGGCTGACCACCCCGTTGGGCTCGATGACGGCGCTCACGCCGACCGTGGAGATCTGCACGGTCGCCCGCCCGTGCTCGATCGCGCGGATGCGGGACATCGCCAGCTGCTGCGTGGACTCGTCGGAGACGCCGAAGGACGCGTTGTTCGTCTGGACGACCAGCACCTCCCCACCGGACCGGACCGCCTCGCGCACGATGCCGTCATAGGCGACCTCGAAGCAGATCACGTCGCCGATACCGACGGTCCGTCCGAGCCGCTCGGAGTCGAGCGGGATGTAGCCCGGCTCGGTGCCGGGGAGCATGTCCCGCGTCACCAGGTCCACGGCTGACGAGAACTGCCGGACGAACGAGCGGATCGGGATGTACTCCGCGAACGGTGCCGGATGCTGCTTGGTGTACGTCGCGGTGACGCCCACGCCCGGCTCCCACAGGACCGCGGTGTTGTACCGGCCGCCGCTCGGCGGGTACTGCACCGTGCCGACGAGCAGCGGGGCGTCGACCGCCTGTGCGGCTCCGTCGATGAGGTCCGCGGCTGTCTCGTCGACCTGCGGGTCGATGTCGGTCCCGTTCTCCGGCCACAGGACGAGGTCGAGCTCGCCGGGCTCCACCTGGTCGAGCAGCGCGTAGGTGCCGGCGACGTGGTTGTCGAGCACGGCCTGCCGTTGCCCGAACGCGTCGAGCCCGGTGCCGGGCACGTTGCCCTGGACGGCGCCGATGCGCAGGCCCCCGGTCTGCGCCTGGGTGTCGAGCGGGATCAGCGTGCCGACCAGGAGCACGGTTCCGACGACGGCCGTCGCGACGACCACCCGACCGATCTCCAGCCCGCGGGCGGCCAGCATGATCCGCGCCAGCAGCACACCGACCGCCACCACAGCCCCGGAGAGCAGCGGCGTACCCGCCAGGGAGGCGAGTGCGGCCAGCGGCGAGTCGGCCTGGGAGAACGCCAGGCGCCCCCAGGGGAAGCCCCCGAACGGCCAGGCGGCGGCCAGCTCCTCGGTCGCGACGAAGAGGATGGTGAAGACGACCACCTGCAGGCCGATGTTGCGCCAGACCGCGTTGCCGCGCCGTGCCCACGTCCACGCGGCGCCTAAGAGTGCGAAGTACGCCGCTTCCAGCGTGCTGAGCGCCAACCACGGCACCAGACCGACGGCCTCGTCGGCCCACGTGATCAGCGGCAGGAAGAACGCGAGCCCCCACAGGAGCCCGACCAGGGCGTTCCAGGGAGCGCCGTCGCGCCGCAGTGCCAGGTACAGGAACGCGACGCCGAGGAAGGCCGCACCCCACCAGCCGGGCTCAGGGAACGCGAGGCGGGTCAGCAGGCCGCCCGCGACGGCGAGGACGAGAGTCCACCAGCGGGCAGGTTCACGGGCGGGCACCACTGGAGGGTACGTCAGGCGACTGAGGCACTGGCGACCGGCCCGCGACACGGTTGCAGCGCGGGTGTCGACGGGTCCGACCGACCGGCCCGCGTGTCCTTCGTACCGGTCGCGTGCAGGCGCACGGACCGTTGTCTACTGAACACGCGGGCCCGGTCGGAGCCCTCCCCCACCGTCGCCCTCACAGGCCCCCGACGACGTCGTCACGCGCATGTCCGCAACGGTGGATCTCCAGAGGAACCTACCGAGATCCACAGGCGTGTCAAGGCGGCGTCGGTGCAGGTGGGAGCCGTACTCGCAGGTCACCCGCGCACCATCGGACCCGTCCGACCGGGTCGGCCCGGCGTGTCGTCGCGCGTGTCGGCGGATCGGGCGGAAGCGCGCGGACCCGGTCGGGAGGCGGGCCATCGAGATTTTCACCCGCCGCACGCCTCGCCGTCCTAGAGGGCGTCGTGCAGCACCACGCCGCCGCGTACCGTCCGCAGGCAGACCGGGTCCGGCGCGTCGGGCGCGAGGTCGGGCAGGAGCGGGATGCCCGCCCGCGCGTCGGTGCTCCAGGACGAGAACCGGCCTTCGGCGGCCTGCACCGTGAGGTGCTCAGCGCGCCAGACGGCGAGGTGCGCCGGTGCGCCGACCCTGAGCTCGCCGGCGCCCGTGTGGTCGAGACCTGCGATCCGCCAGCCGCCCCTGGTCGAGGCGCGAAAGGCCGCCCTGGCGGAGATCCGCTGGTCGACGGCGTGATGCTGCACGGCAGCCAGGACGCCTGCCCACGGGTCCACGGGGGTCACCGGCGAGTCCGATCCGAAGGCGAGGGGCACCCCGGCAGCGGCGAGGTCGGCGAGCGGGTTGAGCGCGGCAGCACGGCCGGCACCGAGCCGTGTCGCGTACATGCCGTCGGGACCGCCCCACGCGGCGTCGAACGCCGGCTGCATGCTTAGCCGCACACCGAGCAGGACGAGCGCGGCGAGGGTCGGTGCGTCGACCATCTCGGCGTGCTCGAGCCGGTGCCCCATCCGGGCGATGGCGTCGGGACCCTCGACGTCCACGGCGGCGCGCAGCCCGAGCAACAGCTCGTCCATCGCCCGGTCGCCGATGACGTGGAAGCCGCCCTGCACGCCCGCCCGCGTCACGGCGGTGAGGTGGTTGCAGACCTGCTCGGCGCTCAGGTAGAGCACGCCCGAGCTGTCCGGCGCGTCCGTGTACGGCGAGCGGACGGCGGCGGTGTGCGAGCCCAGCGAGCCGTCGATGTTGAGATCGCCTCCGATGCCTGTCAGGCCCGGGATCGCGGCGAGGATCTCGCGTGCGTCGTCGACGGTGACGCACGGCTCCCCGCGATAGGCCACGAGGTGCGGGAGCCCGCCGGCGGCGTCGGCGGTCAGCTCCAGGAGCTCGACCAGCCCGGCGCGGGTGTCGATGGACGGTGCGGAATGCTCGTGCACGGAGACGACGCCGCGCGCAGCCGCGTGCTCGAGGGCGCGCCGGTACAGGGAGGTCCGGCGCTCGGGGCTCACCGCGCGGGCGGCGTCGCGCGCGGCGTGGTGAGCCTCTCGCTCGACACGCCCGTCGTAGCTCCAGCCCGGCAGCCTGTCGAGGCCTGCGGCGGCGGACAGCGTGCTCGACACCACCGCGGAGTGCACGTCGACGCGCGCGAGGTAGACCGGTGCGCCGCCGGCCGCGGCGTCGAGCTCCTCGCGGGTGGGCGGCCGGCCCTCGGGCCAGCGCAGCTCGTCCCAGCCGAACCCGAGCACCGGGTTGTCGGTGGTCCGCTCGCGCGCCGCCCGGTGCACCGCGTCGAGGGCGTCCGCGAGCGAGTGCACGCCGCCGTCGGGCGACAGGTCGATCGACTCCAGGGCGAGCCCGGTCTCGAGGACGTGGACGTGCGCGTCGACGAACCCGGGTGCGACCAGCGCCCCGTCGAGGTCGACCACCTCGTCCGCGCGCGACACCATGCCGTCGGCGGTGTCGTCGGCGCCGAGCCAGACGACCGTGCCGTCGTCCACCAGCAGCGCTTCGGCGAAGGGGTCGGCGGCGGAGTGCACCACGCCGTGCCGGTACAGGGTCGAGCTCACAGGGGCACACGATAGGGCAGGCCAGCCCGGCAAAGCCTGCCGAACCGGACGCGCGACCGGGTGAAGGGCGTGGGGCCTAGACCGAGGAGTACGCGACGACCCCGTGCCGCAGGGCGTCCACTGCCTGCCGGGCGGTGGCCCGCAGCCGCTGGTGCGGTGCCGCCTGCGAGACCTGGTCGAGCACGTCGATGACCTGCTTGCACCACCGCACGAAGTCGCCTACGGAGAGCTCGCTGCCCTTGAGGACCGCGTCGAGGCTGCGTCCGGCGGCCCACCGGTGCACGGCCTCGACGAGACCCGCGTCGAGCGGCTGGATGGTCTCCACCTTGTGCGCGGTCTCGAGGTCGTCCAGCTCCGACCAGGCGCGGACGCAGGCGTCGAGCGCGACGCCGAGCCGGCTGTTCGGCCCGCCGGGGATGCGCGGCTCGCCCTGGTCGTCGCGCCGCGAGCGGTACACGAGCGTCGAGACGGCCGCGGCCAGGCCAGGGGCGTCGAGCTCGTCGAAGACGCCACGGCGCAGGCACTCCGCGAGGAGCAGGTCGTTCTCCGCGTAGAGGCGGCGCAGCCACCGCCCGTCGTCGGTGACCTCCAGCGCGGCGCGGCCGGCGTCGTCGGTCGTCGTGGCCAGGTAGCCGAGCCGGAGCAGGATGTCGCAGATGCGGTCGAAGACGGCGGCGATCGACCCCGTCCGCCCGGCGATGCGCGCAACGAGGGCGTCGTGCTCGCCTGCCAGCCGCGCCCAGCGCTCCGCCCAGCGAGCGTGCTCCTCGCGCTCCGGGCAGCTGTGGCACGGGTGCGCACGCAGCCGCCGACGCAGGGCGGCGATCTCGGCGTCGTCCTCGGCGGCACGACGACCGCCCTTCGGCCGGTCCTTGCGGGTGGGTCCGGTGCTCGTCCCGACCGTGGACCGCAGGGCCGCCGCGAGGTCGCGACGTGCGGCCGGCACCCGCGCGGTGAAGCCCTTCGGCACGCGCAGGAACCCCACCGTGCTCACGCCGGTGCCGACGTCCGCCACGGTCAGCTTGCGCACCTGGCGGTCGACGGTCAGCACCGTCGGCTTCGGCCCGTCGAACCCGGCGGCGCCGCCCGGGTCGATGACGACGGCGTGGCCGGACCGGCGTCCGACCGGGATCTCCAGGACGTCACCGACCCGCAGGCCCTCGAGCGTGCGCGCCACCTCGGCTCGGCGTGCGGACGCCTCGGCGCGGGTGAGGTCCTTCTCGCGTGCGGTGATCTGTCGCCGCAGCGCGGCGTACTCGGCGAAGTCGCCCTGGTGGCACGCCATGGCGCTGGCGTACCCCTCCAGGGCCTTTGCGTGCCCCTGTGCCTGCCGCGCCAGGCCGACCACCCCCCGGTCGGCCTGGAACTGCGCGAAGGAGGTCTCCAGCACCTCTCGCGCACGGTCCCGGCCCACCTGGGCGACCAGGTTGACGGCCATGTTGTAGGTCGGGCGGAAGCTCGATCGCAGGGGGTACAGCCGCTTCGACGCGAGTCCCGCCAGCTGCACCGGGTCCAGGCCGGGGTGCGCGACGACGACCGCGTGGCCCTCCGTGTCGATCCCCCGCCGCCCTGCCCGTCCGGTCAGCTGCGTGTACTCGCCCGGAGTGACGTCGACGTGGTTCGACCCGTCCCACTTGACCAGCTTCTCCATGACCACGGACCGCGCGGGCATGTTGATGCCGAGCGCGAGCGTCTCCGTGGCGAACACGACCTTGACCAGACCGCGGGAGAAGAGGTCCTCGACGGTCTCCTTGAACAGCGGCAGCATCCCGGCGTGGTGCGCGGCGACCCCGCGCTGGAGGGCGTCGCTGAACTCCCAGTACCCGAGCACGTCGAGGTCCTCGGGCGGCACAGCCGCGCACCGCTCCTCCACGATGCGGCGGATCTCGGCGACCTCCGCAGGAGTGGTCAACCGGACGCCGGCGGACAGGCACTGCTGAACGGCTCCCTGGCACCCGGCGCGGGAGAAGATGAAGACGATCGCGGGCAGCAGCCCGTCGCGGTCGAGCGCGTCGACGACCGCGAAGCGCGGCGTCGGGCGACCACCGCCGGGGCGCGAGCCGCCCGGTCGTGGCCGGCCGCCCCGGTCGCGCGGCCCGCGACGCGGGTGACCCGGCTCCTCGCGGTTGCTGCGCCGCAGCAGGTGCGTGAGATCCGGGTTGATCGGCGGGTCGACGCCGGGAGCCGTGGGGTCCACGTGGCCGGCGTACAGATCCAGCAGGTCCCCGTGTACCAGGACGTGCTGCCCGAGCGGGACGGGGCGGTGCTCGCTGACCACCACCGTCGTATCACCGCGCACGGTGGCCAGCCAGTCGCCGAACTCCTCGGCGTTGGACACGGTCGCGGACAGCGAGACCAGCTGCACGTCGTCGGTGAGGTGGATGATCACCTCTTCCCAGACCGGTCCTCGGAACCGGTCGGCGAGGTAGTGCACCTCGTCCATGACCACGAACCCGAGGCCCTGAAGCGTCGTGGATCCGGCGTAGAGCATGTTGCGCAGGACCTCGGTGGTCATGACGACCACCGGTGCGTCGCCGTTGATCGTGGTGTCGCCCGTGAGCAGACCGACCTGATCGGCGCCGTAGCGGCGGACCAGGTCCGAGTACTTCTGGTTGGACAGGGCCTTGATGGGCGTCGTGTAGAACGCCTTGCGGCCCGACGCGAGCGCAAGGTGCACCGCGAACTCCCCGACCACGGTCTTGCCCGCGCCGGTCGGCGCCGCGACCAGCACGCCGCTCCCACGCTCCAGTGCCTGGCAGGCGTCGACCTGGAACTCGTCCAGCGGGAAGCCCAGCAGCTCGCGGAACTGCCCGAGCTCGCTGCGGTCGACCTCGGCCCGACGCCTGGCCGCGGCGTACCGCTCGGCCGGGGAGGGTTCAGCGGGCGGCGTGCTCACGCTCGGCGACGAGGACGGCGGGACGGATCTCCGGGAGCGGGACACCACCTGCACACCCTAGGCACACCGCGCCTGCGCGCATCATGCGGCGCGCGCTCAGCGCAGGATGGACAGCAGCCCGGAGGGCGCTCAGCAGAGGAGGGACAGCAAGCCTGGAGGGCGCTCAGCAGAGTATGGACAGTGCCCCCGGGTCGACCGTGACGCGGAGGGGCAGCGGGCCGATGCGCTCGCCGTCCGCGAAGGCCACGGGCGGGACGGGGCCGAGGTCGGTGAGCGGCTCGATGAGGACCGACCGGCTGCGGAGGACGTCCACCGCGGGGTGGCCGACGTGCTTGCCCTGGTAGATGCCCGGGAAGATCTTCACGACCCCCGGCTTGGTGAACGGCCCGGCGACGACGACGTCGAGCAGCCCGTCGTCGATGACCGCGTCGGGCGCGATCTTGAGCCCACCACCGATCCACGGGACGTTGGCGACGGCGACGAGCGTGCCGGCCGACTCCCACACCGAGTCGTCGAGGGTCACGCGGTAGCCGTAGGGCCGGAACCGACCGAGCTCGGCGGCCAGCGCCCGCACGTAGCGACCGGACCCCCTCGGCCAGGACATCTGGTTGGCTCGTGCGTTGATCGCGGCGTCGAAACCGCAGGACAGCACACCCAGGTACCACTCGTGCGCCGCGTGCTCCGGCGACCCGACCCGGACGGCGTCCACGCGCCGCGGACCGTCCAGCAGCCCGTGCTCGACCGCCGCGACCGCGGCCTCCGCGTCGCCGCGCGGGAGCCGGAGGGTGCGCGCGATGTCGTTGCCGGTCCCCGCGGCCACGATGCCCAGCGGCAGACCGGTGCCCGCGACGACGTTCACGCCGAGGTGCACCATCCCGTCCCCACCGACCACCACCAGCGCGTCGAGCCCCTGCACCGCCGCCGCCCGTGCCCGGTCGGTCGCCTGCGCCAGGGTGGCCGCTGAGAGGTCCTCGACCTTGTGACCGCGTGAGCGCAGGAGCTCGTGCACCCGGAGACCGGCCTGCGTGCCTCGGCCTCTGCCCGCGGTGGGGTTGATGACGAGGCCGAGGTGGATCACGCCGTACCGGCCGCGGCGTCGGGCTCGTCGGCCATCGTGCCGTCCAGCCGCGGGAGTCCCGCGGCCACCCGCCGGCGGTCGACGCGGCGGTCGTGGATGACGCAGACGCCGAGGGCCAGGAAGTACAGCGCGCTCATCGGGATGGCGATGGCGAGCATCGTGATCGCGTCGGGCGTCGGCGTGACCACGGCGGCGAACACGAACGAGAGCAGGACCGCCCACCGCCAGCTCTTGCGCCAGGTGGCGGCCGTCCCGACCCCGGCGAAGTTCAGAGCCACCATCACGACGGGCAGCAGGAAGGCGATGCCGAACGCGAGCATGATCCGCATGACGAACCCGAGGTACGTCTGCGCATCGATGATGTTGGTCGCACCCGACGGCGTGAACTCGGTGAGCAGCCGCACCGCGTTGGGCAGCACCCACCACGCGACGTACGCCCCGGCGAGGAACAACGGCACGGCGACCGCCACGAACCCGATGGCGTACGCACGCTCGCGCCGGGTCAGCCCGGGCGTGACGAACGCCCAGAACTGGTAGAGCCACCACGGGCTGGACAGGATCACGCCGAGGAAGAACGAGACCTTCACCCGCATGTCGAACGACGTGGCGATGCCGGCGAAGTTCAGCGTGATGAGGTCGTCGCTCTGCTCGGCGACGAGCTCGATCGGCTGCTGGAGCGCGGCGAACACGGGGTCGTAGAGGAACCAGCCGATGACGGCACCGACGACGACACCGAGGGCGGCGAGGAAGACACGGCGGCGCAGCTCGACCAGATGGGCGCGCAGCGGCATCCGGCCGCCGGGTTCATCCCCGCGGCGAGCATTCACGGGAGAGTCAGACCTTCGGCGGGGTGGTGCCCTCGGACGGCTCCGTCGCGGGCCGGACCGGGGTCACGTACTCGGGCTCGACCGTGGGGGCGACGACGGGCGGTGCGCCGACGGGCGTCACGCCGGTCGGGGCCGCCGGAGGGGTCGCGGTCGTCGTCGTGGCGGGGGCGTCGTCGTCCCGCAGGTCCTTGACCTCGTGCTTGAAGATCTTCATCGACTGGCCGACGCTCTTGGCCAGGTCGGGCAAGCGCTTCGCGCCGAACAGCAGGACGACCACGAGAAGCACGATGATCACGTGCCAGGCGCTGATGTTTCGCAACACGTCAGGTCCTCCGTCGGAATCTCGATGACCGGGTGATAGTACCCGTCTCACCTGGGGATGGAGTGCAGACGCCTACCTCCAGAAGGCCTGCCACCGGAGCCGCGTCGCCACGTGCCGCTGCTCGCGCTGGGCCCGGCGCCCGGCCGCCGCCTCGCGCAGCTCGTCGATCCGCGCACGCAGGACGTCACGATCGGCGAACAACGTCGGGCCGGTGTCCCGTGTCCCGGCAGCCGCCTGGAGCTCGTCCACGCGCTCGGCCAGCTGCGCCGCGACGTCGGCCGCGCGCGAGAGCTCGTGCGCGAGCGCGACGGTGGAGCGCCACAGGTTGCGGCCGAGCAGGAACGCCCCGCCGAGCGTCGCGAGAACCAGGACCGTCCAGACCGAGAACCAGAGCATCGTCAGATCATCTCCCCGTACGCGCGCAGCGCCGCACGGGCGGCAGCGGCGACCTCCTGCGCGATGCGCGCCGGCCGGATCTCGAGCACGTCGTCGGCCACCTGCAGCACCAGGTGGCGCAGCCAGGCGTGCTGGACCACCCGCACGTCCACCTCGAACGACCCGTCGTCGAGGTTGCGCACGGCGTCCACGGGGATGGTCTCCGCGACCCACCGTGCGCGGCTCGACAGGTGGAGCGTCACCAGCTCGCCCTCGGCGCCCGGCGAGAACACCTCGGCGCCCGCCCGGACCTGATGGTCCTCGGCGTCGGCGTCGAGGACCTCGGCGGACAGCACCCGGTCCACCCGGAACAGCCGCTCACCGTCCACGAGCCGGCACCACGCGAGCAGGTAGGAGCGCTCGTCGTCGGTGACGAGGCGGAGCGGGTCGACGTCTCGCTCCGTGGTGACGTCGGAGGCGTTGACGTACCGCAGGTGCAGCCGGCGGCCGTGCCGCAGCGCCGTCGCGATCGCGGCTGCGACGTCCGGGGCGGCGTCGACCGAGAGCTGCACGTCCACGGCGGCGGCGGCGTCACCGGTCGCGGCCGTCAGCTTGGCGAGTGCCGAGCGCAGGACCTCGGCCCGTTCCGGGTCCATGGCGTCGCCGAGCGCGGCCTCGACGGCACGCAGGGCGGCGACGAGGGCGACCGCCTCGCGGGCTCCGAGCCGTAGCGGCCGGGTCATCCCGCGCGACTCCGTGAGCCGGACGACGCCCTGCTCATAGGAGGCGGCGTCGAAGTCGATGAGGTCGTGCGGGTAGTAGCCCGGCGTACCGGTGACCCACAGGGTGTCGATGTCGTCCATCACCTGGCGGGTGCTCACGCCGAACTGCTCGGCGATGGCCTCCACCGGGACGCCCTCGTGGCGGTCCAGGTACGTGATCATCCCGAGCATCCGCAGGAGCCGGTCGCTCGCCCGCTCAGCCATCGGTGCCCACGGCCTGGTCGAGGGTCGCGGCGGTGCGCAGCAGGTGCAGGACCGACTGGCGCAGGCCGTCCGGCGCGAGCACCACGACTGCGTCGCCGTACCCGACCAGCTCCTCCGCGAGCTCCCACTCGGCGCGGAACGGCACGTGCACCAGGTCGCGCGGGGCGAGCAGGGGGTCGGTCGACCAGTCCGGCTCGGCGGGCGGGGCCGGCACGGCACGTGCGCGCGGTGCGCTCGCGCGCTCCGGCAGGATCGCGAGGGTGGCGATGCGCTCAGGCCCGCTCCCCCAGGTCTGCAGGGCGTCCGCGAGCTCCTCGGCGGAGGGCGCCGTGAACGAGCCCGGCTCGCCGACCGTCCGGACCGACCCCTCCATCCGGCTCAGCCGGAACGACCGGCTGGCACCACGGTCCCGGTCCCGGCCCACCAGCACCCAGCCGCCGCGGCGGGCGAGCAGCTTCCACGGCTCGACCGTGCGCTCGCGGACCTCACCGGTGGTCGCTGCGCGGTACGTGAACCGGACCGCCTGACGGGCCTGCACCGCGTCCACCAGCGGCCCGAACGCACCGCCGCCGGCCCGCACCCGGGGCGCGAGCCCGGCCACCAGGTCGGTCGACTCCGGTGCGTCGCCGACCGCCCGCAGCTTGGTGAGCGCCCGGGTGGTGTCGGCGCGGACCGCCTGGTCCTGCCACACCTGGGCGGCCATCGCGAGCACGCCCAGCTCGGCGGCCGTCAGCTCGAGCGGCGGGAGTGCGTACGCGTCCAGGTCCACCCGGTAGCCGATGTCGTCGCCGTGCCCGGCATCCGTCACCGTGAGGATCGGGATACCGAGGTCACGCAGGGTGTCCTTGTCCCGCTCGAACATCCGCTCGAAGGCGTCGTCGGACGGGGCTTCCTGGTACCCGGCGACGCTCGTGCGCACCTGCTCCTTCGTCATGCGGCCGGCCGTGTTGACCAGGGCGATGACGAGGTTGAGCAGGCGCTCGGCTGGGGCGATCTGAGCGGCCATCGAGCACCACCGTAGTGGCCGGTAGCGTGGGCGCGTGATCACGTGGCGTGCGGGTGTCGTGGTGTCGCTCGGGGCCACGTGGCCCGGCGCCGCCGAGGTGACGGTCGAGCTGGAGGCTCCCGTCGGCACCGCGACGGCCGGTGACACGGTCCGCGCGCTGGCATTCCCGTCGCTCGTCGGGAGCCCGGAGATCGGCGACCGGGTCCTGCTCAACGTCTCCGCGCTGGCGCGCGGGCTGGGTACCGGCGGCTACGCACTCGTGATCGCGCTGTCGGACCGCACCCCCCCGGACCCGCCGGCCGGCCCTGGGCACCTGGTCAAGGCGCGCTACACCCCGCTGCAGGCCATGGTCCTCGGTGTCGACGACCAGGAGTCGCCGCACCACGAGCTCCTGCGCGACGCCGACGACCTCGCCGGCCTGCCGGTCGTCGTCGCGGACCTGCACTCGGCGCTGCCCGCGATCGTCGCCGGCGCACGGTTCGCCGCCGACCGCGCGGGTCGTGCGATGCCGCGGGTCGCCTACGTGATGACCGACGGCGGCGCCCTGCCCGCGTGGTTCTCGCGCACGGTCGCCGGGCTGCGGTCCGCCGGGTGGATCGACGCGTGCGTCACCACCGGACAGTCTTTCGGTGGTGACCTGGAGGCGGTCACCGTGCACACCGGGCTGCTCGCCGCCCGGCACGTCGTCGGCGCCGACCTCGTCGTCGTGGCTCAAGGGCCGGGGAACCTCGGCACGGGGACCCGGTGGGGCTTCTCGGGGGTCGCGGCCGGCGAGGCCGTCAACGCCGTCGGCACGCTCGGCGGTCGGCCGGTCGCCTCGCTGCGCGTCTCCGGGGCGGACCAGCGCGAACGCCACCTCGGTGTGTCGCACCACTCGCTCACGGCCTACGGCCGGGTCGCCCTCGCGCCCGCCGACGTCGTCGTCCCGCTGCTCGACGGCGAGCTCGGCGCGCGGGTCCGCGACCAGGCGGCCCCGCTGGCTCAGCGTCACCGCCTCGTCGAGGTGGCGACGGGACCGGACCTGCTGCGCGCCCTCGGACGCTCCCCGGTGCGGCTGTCCACCATGGGTCGCGGGCTCGAGCAGGACCCGGAGGCGTTCCTCGCCGCCGCTGCCGCCGGGGTGCACGCGGCCGAGCTGTAGGTCTCAGTCGTCGCGCGGCGTGGCGGTGTGCATCGCGACCAGCGTCGCCAACCGGCGCGCCTCGGCGTCCGCGAACGCACCGTCGGCTCGCTGGATCCCCATCACGGCGAGGGTGTCGCCGTCGGACAGGTCGAGCTGGACCCACGGCCGGCCGGACCCGAACCGCACCGACACGATCTCGGCCCACTCGAGCCGTCGCGTGAACACGAGGTTCCGCACGGTGAGCCCGTCGTCGTCGACCTTCGCCGTCACGGACGCCTGCCGCCAGCAGAACCACGCGATGAGACCACCCACCATCGCGAAGCCGACGCGGTCCCCGGTCGAGAGCACGGACATCCCGAGGATGATCGCCGTCGTCAGCACGAGGACGAGCACCGCGAGGGCGAGCGTCACCACCCGCGCGAGTCGCGGCCGGAACGGTGCCGTGAGCTCGTCCACCGCTGGACCGCTCAGAGCCGGCACGCGTGGATCGACGTCACGAGGATCGCGCGCGCACCGATGTCGTACAGGGAGTCCATGACCCGGTTGGTCTGGTCGCGCCGGACCATCGCCCGCACCGCCGCCCAGTCGCGGTTGTGCAGCGGCGAGACGGTCGGCGACTCCAGACCCGGGGTGATCGCGACCGCGGCGTCGACCAGGTCGAGCGGCACGTCGTAGTCCATGAGCACGTACTCGCGCGCGGTCAGCACCCCCTGGATCCTGCGCGTCAGCACGTCGAGGCCTGCCGGCTCGTGTCCGTCGGCACGGCGCACCAGCACCGCCTCCGAGCGCAGGATCGGGTCGGCGAAGATCTCCAGCCCGGCGGCCCGCAGCGTGGTCCCGGTCTCGACGACGTCGGCGATCACGTCCGCCACGCCGAGCTTGATCGCGGACTCGACCGCGCCGTCCAGGCGTACGACACCCGCCGGCTCGATCCCGAGCGAACGCAGGTACGACCGGACGAGCACCGGGTATGACGTGGCGACGCGCCGGTCGCCGACCTGCTTGACGTCCGACCACTCCCCCGCGGCGCCGGCAAACCTGAAGGTCGAGCGCGCGAACCCCAAGGGCAGGTGCTCGACCGCGGCGGACTCCGAGTCGAGCATCAGGTCGCGCCCGGTGATGCCGACGTCGACCGTCCCCGCGCCGACGTACACGGCGATGTCGCGCGGACGCAGGAAGAAGAACTCGACGTCGTTGTCCGGGTCGGGCAGCACGAGCTCGCGGGAGTCCCGACGCTGCCTGTACCCGGCCTCCTTGAGCATCTCGACGGCGGGCTCCGACAGGGAGCCCTTGTTCGGGACGGCGATCCTCAGCACGGTCGTTCCTCTCAGAGGTGGGTGTACACGTCGGCGAGGGTGAGCCCGCGCGCGATCATCAACACCTGGAGGTGGTACAGGAGCTGCGAGATCTCCTCGGCGGTCCGCTCGTCGGACTCGTGCTCGGCGGCCATCCAGACCTCCGCGGCCTCCTCGACGACCTTCTTGCCGATCCCGTGCACGCCGGTGTCGAGCTCCGCGACCGTGCCGGAGCCCGCGGGGCGGGTCACGGCCTTCTCCGAGAGCTCGGCGAACAGGGTGTCGAAGGTTTTCACGCGGAGACTCTAGACGCCGAGGGGCGCAGGGCGCGTCGCGGTACCACGAAGCGCGCGCAAGGCGACCACCGTCGCGACCGCTGCCTCCGCCGCCTCGGCGCCCTTGTCCTCGTGCGAGCCCTCCAGGCCTGCGCGGTCGAGCGCCTGCTCCTCGTTGTCGCAGGTGAGCACCCCGAACCCGACGGGCACGCCGGTGCGCACGCCCACCTCGGTGAGTCCCAGGGTCGCACCCTGGCACACGAAGTCGAAGTGGGGCGTGCCCCCGCGGATCACGACACCGAGCGCGACGACCGCGTCGGCACCGTTCTGCGCGGCGACCTGCGCGGCGACCGGCAGCTCGAACGTGCCCGGGACGCGGACGATGGTGACATCGTCGACGTGCGCCGCGGCGAGCGCGCGCTGCGCACCGGCGAGCAGACCGTCCATGACGACGGTGTGCCAGCTCGCGGCGATGACGACGACCTTCAGGCCCGTGCCGTCGACGGTCAGGGTGGGTGCTCCAGCACCGCTCATGCCAGGTCCTCCAGGTTCTCGAACGCGTGGTCGTCGTGGTCCGCGCCGGGCGTCGCCGGCGTGGCGCGCACGGGCGAGACCGGGATGGGCTCGCGCTCCGTGCCGGGGGGCAGGTGGAGCAGGTGCCCCATCGAGGTCGCCTTGGTGCGCAGGTAGGCCTCGTTCTGGGGCGTGCGCCCCACCTCGAGGCTGCGGATCTCCGCGACCTCGATGCCGTGGGCGCGCAGGCCTGCCACCTTCGCGGGGTTGTTGGTCAGCAGGCTCACCCGCTGCACCCCGAGGTCGGTGAGGATGGCTGCCGCCGCGCCGTACTCACGCCGGTCGGCGGGCCACCCGAGATCGAGGTTGGCCTCGACGGTGTCCCGACCCTGGTCCTGCAGCGCGTACGCCGCCACCTTGGCGAGCAGGCCGATCCCGCGCCCCTCGTGCCCCCGCAGGTAGACGACGGCCCCGCCCTGCTCGGCGGCGAGCTCCAGGGCCGCGTCGAGCTGGGGGCCGCAGTCGCAGCGGGCCGAGCCGAACGCGTCCCCCGTGAGGCACTCGGAGTGCACGCGCACGACCGGCTGCTCGGCGAGCCCCGCGGTCGGCACGAGCGCGACGTGCTCGGCGCCCGTGCGCAGGTCGCGGTAGCCGTGGATGCGGAAGTCGCCGTGCTTGGTGGGCAGGTACGCCGTGTGCGTCGCGTGCACCCGTTCCTTGGGCGGCGCCGCGACCGCCACCTCGGCGGTGACGTCGTCTCTGTGCTGGGTGCGCCACGCGACGATGTCCTCGATCGTCAGCAGGACCAGGCCTTCGGCGTCGGCGAGGGCCGACGCCACGTCCAGGCGCGTCATCGAGCCGTCGTCGTTCACCAGCTCGGCGATCGCGCCGACGGGCTCGAGACCGGCGAGCCGGCACAGGTCGACGGCCGCCTCGGTGTGTCCGGCCCGATGCAGGACACCGCCGGGCACCGCACGCAGCGGAAGGACGTGCCCGGGGCGTATGAGGTCCTCGCGGCCGGACGCCGGGTCCGCGAGCACCCGCAGCGTGCGAGCACGGTCGGAGGCCGAGATCCCCGTCGTCACGCCCGTCGCGGCGTCGACCGTCACGGTGTACGCCGTGCGCCGCGGGTCCTGGCTGTGCGGCACCATCAGCGGCAGATCGAGCGCGTCTGCCCGCGACGCCGGCATCGGCGCGCAGAGGTAGCCGGACGAGTGCCGGATGGTCCACGCGATCCACTCGGGGGTCGCGGACTGCGCGGCGAGGATGACGTCGGCCTCGTTCTCGCGGTCGGGCGAGTCCGCGACGAGCACCGGACGCCCGGCGCGCAGGGCCTCCAGCGCGTCCTCGACGGTGCCGAGCCGCACACCTGCGGGGGCCGTCATCGCAGCACCCCCGCCGTCGAGAGCAACCGCTCGGTGTACTTGGCCAGCACGTCGACCTCCAGGTTGACCCGCGCGCCGGGTGCGAGGGTGCCGAGGGTCGTCGCCTCGAGCGTGGTCGGGATGAGCGAGACACCGAACGACTCGTCGGTGACGTGGGTGACCGTGAGCGAGATGCCGGAGACCGCGATGGACCCCTTCTCGGCCACGTACCGCGCGAGCTCGGGCGCGAGACCGATCTCGACGTCGTCCCAGCGCGGTCCGGGCGACCGGCTCAGGATCGTGCCCACACCGTCGACGTGGCCCTGCACGACGTGCCCGCCGTACCGGCCACCGACGGGGAGCGCGCGCTCGAGGTTGACCGGGCTGGACACGCCGACGTCCTCCAGCGCGCTGCGCCGCAGCGTCTCCGGCATGACGTCCGCGAAGAACGTGCCGTCGCCGGGGAGCTCCGTGACCGTCAGGCAGACGCCGGAGACGCAGATCGAGTCGCCCAGACGAGCGTCAGACGCGACGAGCGGGCCGCGGACGCGAAGTCGGGCGTCCTCAGGTCCGTGCTCGACTGCTTCGACGGTGCCGATCTCCTCGACGATTCCGGTGAACATCAGTGCTCCTCCGTGGTGCTGTGCGGGTCGTTGTGCTGGCTGACGGTCGCGACGACAAGAACGTCGGGGCCGAGGGGGATGACAGATCGGGTGATGAGGCGGACGGCGTCACCGATGGTGGTGACGCCCAGGTCCGCCATCGCGGGACGGCCGGAACCGAGCAGGACAGGGGCGACGTAGGCGTGCACCTCGTCGACCAGCCCGGCGGCGAGGAACGCGGCGGCCAGCGTCGGGCCGCCCTCGACGAGGACGTGCCTGACCTCGCGCTCCGTGAGCTGGGCCAGCACCTGCGCGGGATCGTGCGTCCGCACGTGGATCAGCTCACCGCCAGGGCCGTGTAGGCGGGCGCCCGACGGGAGGTCGCGGTGCCCGACCACGACGCGCAGCGGCTGCTGCCCGTGCAGCTCACCGGCCGCGTTGCGCGCGGTGAGCGAGGGATCGTCGACCAGCGCGGTGCCGGTGCCGACCACGATCGCGTCGACCTCGGCCCGCAGGTCGTGGGCGTGATGCCGTGAGACCTCGGAAGTGATCCACCGGCTGGAACCGTCGGCCGCCGCGATGCGGCCGTCCAGCGACGTGGCGAGCTTCAGCGTGACGAACGGGCGCCCGCGCTCGACCGACGGCAGCCAGGCGCCGAGCAGTGCCCGTCCTTCGTCGGCCAGCAGGCCGCTCTCCACCTCGACCCCGGCGGCGCGCAGCCGTGCGGCACCGCCGGCGGCGACGGGGTTCGGATCGGACACCGACACGACGACGCGGGCGACCCCGGCGGCCAGGAGCGCCTCGGAGCATGGTCCGGTGCGGCCGGTGTGGTTGCACGGCTCGAGGGTGACGACGGCGGTGCCGCCGCCCGTGGAGGCTCCGCGGTCCGCGGCATCGGTCAGTGCCGCGACCTCGGCGTGCGGTGTGCCCGCGCCACGGTGCCACCCCTCGCCGAGGACCTCACCGTCCGGGCCCAGCAGGACGCAGCCGACGCGCGGGTTGGGGCCGTTCGCCGGGCCACGCCGGGCGATGTCCAGCGCCCGGCGCATGCCCTCGAGCTCGGAGGGTGCGCGCACCACCGTCTCGTTGCTGGTCATGCTCACCTCCGGACGCGCGGGGCTCCGGGGTGAGGGCGGCAGGAAGGGTCCCGCAGCCACGGCGCCAAGGCGCCGCCACGTGATCCTCCCATCCGGACTTTCACCGTCGGTCCTGGAGTTCCACCAGGTCAACCGCCCGATCCTTGCGGACCGTGCGGGTCGCGGACTGTCACCGCCGGCTCGGAATTACACCGACCCCGGAGCACGTGTATGTGTTCGTCTTGCGCCAACGATCATGCCACACCAGGCATTCCCGCCGGTCAGGCGTCCGCGTTCGCCAGCTCCCGCAGTGCGACGATCTCGGCGGCGACGTCGGGCGCCCCGTACACGGCGGACCCGGCGACGAAGACGTTCGCCCCGGCCTGCGCGATCCGCCCGATGGTGTCCCGTGCGACTCCCCCGTCCACCTGGATCCAGGTGTCGGCACCCGACTCCTCGATCGCGTGGCGCGCCCGGCGGATCTTGGGCAGCATCCCCTCGATGAACGACTGGCCCCCGAAACCGGGCTCGACCGTCATCACCAGGATCATGTCGAACTCCGGCAGCAGGTCGAGCAGCGGCTCGACCGGGGAGGTGGGTCGCAGCGCGATCCCCGCGCGGACGCCGCGCGACCGCAGCTCCCGTGCCAGCCGCACGGGCGCCTGGGTGGCTTCGGCGTGGAACGTCACCGAGGCCGCGCCGAGCGCCGCGTACTCGGGGGCCCAGCGGTCGGCGTCCTCGATCATCAGGTGCACGTCCAGCGGGACGGGCGACACCTCCGCGATCCGCTTCACGACGGGCAGACCCAGCGTCAGGTTGGGGACGAAGTGGTTGTCCATGACGTCGACGTGCACGAAGTCGGCCGCGGCAATCCTCTGGAGGTCGCGCTCGAGGTTGGCGAAGTCGGCGGACAGGATGCTCGGGTTGATCAGCGCAGGCACCGGGCCAGCCTAGAGGCGTCGGCTCAGCTTGTGCGGCGCAGCAGCGTCAGGTGCATCGCATCCGTGCCGTGCACGTGCGGCCACAGCTGCACGTCGGCCCGGGTGTCGTCGAGGTCCACCGCGCCGCCCGGAGCGACCTCCCGGACCACCGCCGCCGCGTCGATCGGGACGACCTCCACGCCGAGGCGGCCGGCGGCCCGCAGGGCATCCTTCACGACGAGCTGCGTCTCCACGAGGTGCGGCGAGCACGTCACGTACGCCACGACTCCCCCGGGCCGGACGGCCTGCAGGGCGGAGACCAGCAGGTCGCGCTGCAGGGCACTGAGACCCGCGAGGTCGGCCGGAGTCCGGCGCCAGCGCGCCTCGGGACGCCGCCGCAGCGCCCCGAGCCCGGTGCACGGGGCATCGACCATCACGCGGTCGTACGCGCCCGGCTCGTCCGTCCCGACCGTCCGCCCGTCGCCGGTCCGGACGTCCTCGACCGCGTCGGCCGGCACCGCCCGCAACGCCTGCTCGACGAGCCGGGTGCGGTGCGGCTGCACCTCGTTGGCCACGATCCGGGCTCCGCGCTCCCCCGCGACGGCGGCGAGCAGCGCGGCTTTGCCCCCGGGGCCCGCGCACAGGTCGAGCCACCGTTCGTCGGGGCCGTCGAGGGGCGCCTGCGTGAGGGCGAGCGTGACCAGCTGGCTGCCCTCGTCCTGCACCCCCGCGCGGCCGTCGCGCACGCTGGGCAGGGCGGCCGGGTCGCCGCCCGAGAGGATGACGGAGGTGGGCGCCAGAGCACCGACCGTCCCGACACTGTCCCCCGCGTCGTCGATGACCTCGTCGGTCCCGGCGAGACCGGGACGCGCGACGATGGTCACGCGGGGTGCGACGTTGTCGGCGGCGAGCAGCGCCGCGATCTCGTCGCTCGCCCGTCCGTTGCCCACCAGCGCCTCGCGCAGCGCACGTACCACCCAGAGGGGATGGCTCTCCACGACGGAGAGCTGGGCCAGCGCGTCGTCGCCGACGGCCGCACGGATCCGCTGCTCCCACTCCTCCGGCGAGGACCGCCCGACCGTCCGCAGGACCGCGTTCACGAACTGCGACGGGCCGGTGCCCAGCTGCTCTCGGGCCAGCCCGACCGTCTCGGACACCGCCGCGTGCGCGGGCACGCGCATGCCCAGCAGCTGGTGGACACCGAGCCGCAGGACGTCGAGCGCGGGAGCGTCGATCGTGCCGACCTCGCGGTCCGCCGCCTGGGCGATGATCGCGTCGTACCGGCCGCGCAGCCGGAGCGTGCCGTAGGCGAGCTCGGTGGCGAACGCCGCGTCCCGGCCGGTGATCCGCCGGTCGCGCAGCACGGGCGGGAGCACCAGGTTGGCGTACGCGTCGGAGCCGTCGACGGAGCGCAGGACGTCGTACGCGGCGGTCCGCGCCGGATCGCTGCCACGGCGGCGCTGGGACGGTGCGGCGGCCGACCGCTGCGTCCGGCCCTGCGACCGGGCGGCACCCCGCTGGCGGCCGCTCGGGTCCCGACGGTCGTCCGCGGGGCTCATGCCGCACCGCCGAGCACGGTGTCGGACCCGAGGCGCGCGCCGCGGACCCAGTCCGCTGCGGCCATCGCCCGCTTGCCCTGCGGGGTCACCTCGGTCAGCCGCACGGCGTGCCCGCCGGTCCCGACGAGCACCTCCTTCTTACCGGCCAGCAGCTGCCCCGGCGCCAGGTCGGTGACGTCGGCGACGGGAACGACGGGCGCCAGGCCGAGCCGGGAGCCGTCGGGCAGGGTCGTCCACGCGCCCGGCGCGGGGGTGCAGCCGCGGACCAGCCGGTCGACGGCGTGCGCCGGGTGCGACCAGCGCACCCGTGCGTCCTCGACCTCGATCTTCGGCGCGAGGCTCACACCGTCCGTGGACTGCACGACCGGGCTGAGGATGCCGTCCTCGAGGGCGTCGAGCGTCTGCACCAGCAGCCCGGCACCGGCCACCGCCAGGCGTCCGAGCAGGTCCCCGGCCGTGTCCCGCGCACGGATCGTCTCGGTGAGGAACCCGAACACCGGCCCCGTGTCCAGGCCCGCCTCGAGCCGGAACGTCGACGCGCCCGACACCTCGTCGCCGGCGATGATCGCGTGCTGCACGGGGGCCGCCCCCCGCCAGGCGGGCAGCACCGAGAAGTGCAGGTTGACCCAGCCGTGGGTCGGCACGTCCAGCAGCGCGGGCGGGATCAGCGCTCCGTAGGCGACGACCGGGGCCGCGTCGACCGCGAGCTCGGCCAGCCGCGCCTGGAAGTCCTCGTCCCGCGGGCGCTGCGGCGTCAGGACCTCGAGACCGGCCTCCCGAGCGCGCGCCTTGATCTCGCTCGGAGCCGAGGCCCGGCCGCGCCCTGAGCGGGCGTCGGGACGCGTGAGGACGGCCACGACCTCATGACGGGAGGCGAGGAGCGCCTCGAGCGACGGCACCGCGGCCGCGGGAGTTCCGGCGAAGAGCAGTCGCATGGCGTCGATCCTAGGTGCGCGGCAGCGCGACCCCGCGCGCCACGAGGTCCGCGCGGAGCCCGTCGGCGCTGGTGAACCGGACCGCGTCGAACCCGGCTGCCGCTCCGGCGGCGACGTTCGCCGGGGAGTCGTCGGCGAACACCGTGCTCTCCGGGCGCAGACCGAATCGCTGCGTCAGCAGCGCGAACATCCGTGGGTCCGGCTTCGCGACACCGACCTCGCCCGAGACCAGCACCTCCTCGAGCAGCCCGATCGCGGGTGCGGCGTGCTCCGCCAGGTGGAACGTCTCCGCCGACCAGTTGGTGAGCCCGAGCAGCCGGATGCCGAGCGCGTGCAGGTCGCGCACCAGGTCGTGCGATCCCGGGACCGGTCCGGCCAGCGTGTCGGCGAAGTGCTCGACGTACACGTCGAGCGCCGGCAGGTGCTCGGGTGCGGTCGTGGAGAGGTCCGCCCGCGCATCCGCCCAGGACCGCCCGGCGTCCTGGAGGTGGTTGAACGCCATGAAGTTGAACTCCGTGAGGAAGGCAGCCGTGTCCGCCTCCGGGAGCCGCCCGATGAAGGGCCGGTGGGGCTCCCACCGCACGAGCACGTTGCCGAGGTCGAGGACCACCGTGTCGATCATCCGAGGTCCGCCGGGTCCATCTGGACGCGCACCGCGCCACCCTCGCGCCGAGCGCTGCGCACAGCCAGCGACGCGGACAGCGCGCGCGCCAGGGACGCCCCGCCGGCGCGCGGCACCCGGATGAGGGCCCGGACGGCCGGTTCGAGCGCGTCGTGCTCGGGCGCATCGACCGGGACCGGGCCGAGGATCTCGGCGTCGGCGAGGTCCAGCCGGGACAGCAAGGTGTCGACGGCGTCGCGAGGTCCGGTGACCGAGGCCATCCGCACCGCGGGCGGCAGGGCGAGCTCCACGCGCTCGGCGAGCTCGCGCGAGGCGTACCCGGAGGGGTCCCACCGCACCAGCGCCTGGGTGACCCGCTCCTCGGCGTCGCCGACCAGCACGACGGTCCCGCCCGCGGAGGCCGGACGCACCAGGGCTGCGGCCGTGAGCCAGCGGCGGAGCGCGTCCTCCCCCGTTCGCAGGGACGCCCCGGCGGTGCTGACGGCGGCGTCCAGCAGCAGAGCGGCGGCGTACCCGCCCGGCGCGACCGGCTCGGCACCCGGCGTCGCGACGACGACCGCCGGCGCATCGGCGACGACGGCCAGCACGCCACCGGCCGCCCGGGCCCCGGAGACGCGGATCGGCACCCCCGGGAACGCGCGACCCAGCTCCTCGGCCGTCCGCTCCGAGCCGACGCGGACGGAGCGCAGCGCCCCGGCACCGCACTCGGTGCACCGCCAGTCGGTGGCCAGCCGCCCGCACCAGCCGCAGGTGGGGACGCCGTCCGCCGTGGTCAGACCCAACGGGCCGTGGCACTCGCCGCAGCGTGCCGCCGCCCGGCACCGCGCGCACGCGACCGCGGGCACATACCCCGCACGCGGCACCTGCACGAGGACGGGGCCGTCGGCCAACCGGTCGCGCAGCGTGCGCCACGCAGGTGCCGGGAGCCTCGCGGCAGCCGCCGGCCCCTCCCGTGCGAGCTCGACCGACGTCAGCGCCAGCACCCGCGCCGCCCGGGCACGCGTCGTGGCGCGGTCCGCGACCACCTCGCGTGCCCAGCCCGACTCGACCAGGGCCTGCGCCTCCACGCTGCGGCCGTGCGCGGCCACCAGGAGCGCGCACTGCTCGAGCTCGGACCGCAGGGCGAGCACCTCGCGGACGTGCGGGTACGGCGCTCGCGGCTCGGCGTGCAGCGGGTCCCCGTCATCCCACACCACGGCGAGCCCGAGGTCGGCCACTGGCGCGAACGCCGAGGCACGAGTCCCGACGACCACGGTCGCTCGGCCACGGAGCGCCGCGAGGAACGACCGGTAACGCCCGGCCGGGCCGTCGTCGGCGGCGAGGCGGACGGCACCACCCGTCGACCCGGGCGTCCACCGCGGGACGCCGGCCGCCTCCAGCGCGGCGAGCACCCGGTCGATGTCGCGTGCGTCGGGCACGACGACCAGCGCACCGCGTCCGCCCAGCACGCAGGCCGCGACCGCCTGCGCGATCGCGTCGGGCCAGCGCTCGCCCTCGGCACCGGGCAGGGCCGACCACACCGCCCTCGGGGCGCCGCCGGCGGTCACGTGCTGCAGGAACGCGGCGCCACCGCGGTACGGCGCCCACGCGGTGGCCGACGGTGACGGCGTCGGCGGCTCGTCCGACGGTGCGGGAACCTCGGCCTCCACGCGGGCGTGCCGGGCGGGGATCGCGAGGCGGAGCACGTCGTTCAACGTCCCCGCCCACCGGTCCGCGACCGCACGGGCGAGCCTGGCGACCTGCGGGGTGAGCACCGGCTCGGTCGAGACGACCTTGCGCACCGGTTGGAGCGTGCCGTCGTGCTCGGCCTCGTCGACGCGCTCCAGCACGTAGCCGTTGACGTCCTGTGCGCCGAACCGCACCTTGACGCGGGTGCCGGGCACCGCGGTGTCCGCCAGCGTTGCCGGGACCAGGTACTCGAAGACCCGGTCCAGGTGTGCGGGCGTCAGGTCGACGCACAGGCGCGCGACCGGCAGGTGCTCCGCCGGGGGCGCACCGTCGACGACGGCTCGGGTGCGTCGCTTCGGCTGCGGCAGCCCTTCCAGCATCAGCTGCTCGCCGTCGGCGCTCACGTCCACACGCTCATCAGACCATCCCCGCCTGTCCCGGACGTGCCGGGCGACCGGGACCGACGACCTGCGTCAGCCCACCGCGGACTGGAGGTCTGCCACGCGGTCCGTGCGCTCCCACGTGAACTCCGGAAGCTCACGGCCGAAGTGCCCGTACGCGGCCGTCTTGCGGTAGATCGGCCGGAGCAGGTCCAGGTCCCGCACGATCGCTGCCGGCCGCAGGTCGAACACCTCACGGATGGCGGCGGTCAGTCGGGCGAGCGGCACCGTCTCGGTGCCGAACGTCTCGACGTAGAGGCCGACCGGGTTGGCCTTGCCGATGGCGTAGGCGACTTGGACCTCGCACCGCCGGGCGAGCCCGGCGGCGACGACGTTCTTCGCCACCCAGCGCATCGCGTAGGCGGCCGAGCGGTCCACCTTCGACGGGTCCTTGCCGGAGAACGCCCCGCCCCCGTGCCGGGCAATCCCACCGTAGGTGTCGACGATGATCTTGCGCCCGGTCAGGCCGGCGTCGCCCTGAGGGCCGCCGACCACGAACGTGCCGGTCGGGTTCACCAGCAGGCGGTAGTCGGTCGTGTCCAGGTCCAGCTGCTCCAGGACCGGCGCGACGACGAGCTCGGCGACCGCCGGCCGCAGGGTCGTCTCCAGCGGCACGTCCGGGTCGTGCTGCGAGGACAGGACGACGGTGTCGAGCCGCACGGCGCGGTCGCCGTCGTAGCCGATGGTGACCTGGGTCTTCCCGTCGGGACGCAGCCCCGGAAGGATCCCTTCCTTGCGCACCAGCGTCAGGCGCTCGGCAAGCCTGTGCGCGAGCCAGATGGGCAGCGGCAGCAGGGTCGGGGTGTCGTCCGAGGCGTAGCCGAACATCAGGCCCTGGTCTCCCGCACCCTGCGCGTCCAGCGGGTCGAGGTCCGACGAGTCCTCGCGGATCTCGAGCGCCTTGTCCACGCCCGCCGCGATGTCCGGCGACTGCTGCCCGATCGAGACCGAGATGCCGCAGGAGTCGCCGTCGAAGCCGATCGCCGAGGACGTGTAGCCGATCCCCCGGACCACCTCGCGGACGATCTGCGGGATCTCGACGTACGCACTGGTGGTGACCTCACCGGCGACGTGCACCAGGCCGGTGGTGACCATCGTCTCCACCGCGACCCGCGCCTGAGGGTCCTGATCGAGCATCGCGTCGAGGATGGCGTCGGAGATCTGGTCACAGATCTTGTCCGGGTGCCCCTCGGTCACGGACTCGGACGTGAACAGGCGCATGTCGGGCTCGGTCATGGCGGACAGCGTAATGGTCCCGTCTGCGTGCGGGTGGCCGGTCTCAGCCGTGCGCGAGCACGGCGTCCCAGACAGCGTCAGCCACCTGGTCCTTGCTGCCGGTGGCCGCTGCGACGACCGTGCCGGTGCCGTCCAGGATCGTCACGTCGTTGACGTCGGTGCCGAACCCGCGCCCGCCACCGACGGCGTTCACCACGAGCAGGTCGGCGCCCTTGCGCAGGGCCTTCGCGCGCCCGTGGTCGAGCACGCCGCCGGTGCCGTCGCCCGTCTCCGCGGCGAAGCCCACGACGACCTGCCCGAGCCGCAGCCGGTCGTGCGCCAGCTCGGCCAGGATGTCGACCGTCTCGACGAGCTCCAGCACGGTCGGTGCACCGTCCGGCTGCTTCTTGATCTTTGACTCCGCGCTGGTGCGCGGGCGGAAGTCGGCGACCGCGGCAGCCATGACGACGACCTCGGCGTCCTTCGCGGCGGCGCGCACGGCGTCGCGCAGCTCGGCGCCCGTCTCGGCGTGCACGACGTCGACACCCGCGGGCGCCGGCACATCGATGTTCGCGGCCACGAGCGTGACCCGGGCACCGCGGGCGTGCGCGGTGCGTGCGAGCGCGACACCCTGCCGGCCGGACGAGCGGTTGCCCAGGAAGCGGACCGGGTCCAGCGGCTCACGGGTGCCTCCCGCGGAGACGACGACGTGCCGCCCGGCGAGGTCCTGCGGTCGGTCGGCGACCAACGCCAGGGCGGCAGCGGCGATCTCCTCAGGCTCCGGCAGCCGGCCGGGCCCGGTGTCCGAGCCGGTGAGTCGACCGGCGGCCGGGTCCAGCACGAGCACACCGCGCGCCCGGAGCGTCGCCACGTTCGCGACCGTGGCCGGGTGCTCCCACATCTCCGTGTGCATGGCGGGCGCCAGCAGCACCGGGCAGCGCGCCACGAGCAGCGTGGCGGTCAGCAGGTCGTCCGCCTGCCCCGTCGCAGCCCGGGCCAGGAGGTCGGCCGTCGCCGGGGCGACGATCACGAGCTCGGCCTGCTTGCCGACGGCGACGTGCGCGACCTGGTCGACGTCCTCGAAGACGTCGGTGGTCACCGACTGCCCGGACAGTGCCTCCCACGTGGCCCGCCCGACGAACTCGAGCGCCGCCCGGGTGGGGACCACGCGCACGGCGTGACCCTCCTCGCGAAGCAGGCGCAGCAGCAGGACCGCCTTGTAGGCGGCGATGCCGCCCGCGACGCCGAGGACGATGCGCATGGAGGGAGGGTCAGCCCTCGGTGGCCTCGGACGTCAGCAGGCCGGCGTCGATCTCGCGCATCGCGATGGAGAGCGGCTTCTCCTGCGGGCGCGTGTCCACCAGCGGGCCGACGTACTCGAGCAGGCCCTCGTTGAGCTGCGAGTAGTAGGCGTTGATCTGGCGCGCGCGCTTGGCCGAGTACAGGACGAGCGCGTACTTGGAGTCGGCACGCTCGAGCAGACGGTCGATGGGCGGGTCGGTGATGCCGGTGGGGGCGGCGACGGTTCCGGACACGGTGATCTCCCGTACGTAAAAGGGGTTGGGCTGCTTCTATCCTACCTGGTCGGGATACCCATCCCGCGGACCAGCTCGTCGGTCGCCCGCTGGACGTCGTCGTTGACGATCACCTGGTCGAACTCCTCCGCTGCGGCGAGCTCGACCCGCGCCGTGCTCAGCCGGCGCTCCCGCTCCTCCGCGTCCTCCGTACCCCGTCCGACGAGCCGCCGCTCCAGCTCGGCGAAGGACGGGGGTGCGAGGAACACGAAGTGGGCGTCGGGCATGGAGTCCCGCACCTGACGGGCGCCCTGCAGGTCGATCTCCAGGAGCGCCGGCTTGCCGTCCGCCAGACGTTCCTCGACGGGCCGCCGGGGGGTGCCGTACCGGTTCCGACCGTGCACCACCGCCCACTCGAGGAGGTCGCCGCGCTCGACCATCCGGTCGAACTCGTCCACCGAGACGAACAGGTAGTGCACGCCGTCGACCTCACCAGGCCGGGGCGGCCTGGTGGTGGCCGAGACGGAGAGCCAGACCTCGGGGTAGCGAGACCGGACGTCGGCAGACACCGTCCCCTTGCCGACAGCGGTCGGGCCGGCGAGAACGGTCAGCCGGGCAGGCGTCGTCGTCATGGGTGGTGCGGTGCTCCTCGAGATGGACGGCGTGGCCCGCCGTTTCTCGAGATGTTCACCCGAAACGGTCGACGAGAGCCTTCACCTGGTGCGGTCCGAGACCGCGCACGCGACGGGTCTCGGAGATTCCGATCTCGGAGATGATCGCACGCGCCTTGACCTTGCCCACGCCGGGCAGGGACTCGAGCAGCGCGAGGACCTTGAGCTTGCCGATGGTCTCGTCCGCCTGCCCCTGCGCGATCACCTCGGAGAGCGTGCCCTGCGAGTACTTGAGGCGGTTCTTGACCTCGGCGCGCGCCTGCCGGGCGGCACCGGCCTTCTTGAGCGCATCCGCTCGTTGTTCGGGAGTCAGCGGAGGGAGTGCCACGCGCGTCACCTTCTCGTCAGTGGGCCGGCGACCCACGTGGAGATGCGCGGGATCGTGAGAACGAAACTAGCGAGCGGCACCCTGATCGGCAATGCGAGCGGGCGTCCAGTGCGCCCGGACCTGCGGGGACACCCGCCCGTTGGCTCAGGAGAGGGCCGCAGCCGCCTCGTCGGAGGCGTCCCGGGCAGCGGCACGCAGCGCCGAGACGTCGGGTCCGGCGGCCAGCACGCCACGCGAGGAGGAGGCCACCACCTGCCTGCGTGCCGCCCCGAACACCTGCGCCAGCTCGCGAGGTCCAGCCCCCTGAGCGCCGACCCCGGGCGCGAGCAGGGGTCCGTTGACGGCGACCAGGTCCACGCCCGCGCGCCGGGCCGCGTCGCCGACGGTGGCGCCCACGACGAGGCCGATCGAGCCCAGGGGGTCGACGTCGGCGTTCAGCGCCGCGGCCCGCGCCGCCACGCGCGCCGCCACCGTGACACCGTCGTCGTCGCGGGCGTGCTGGACCTCCTGCCCCTCCTTGTTGGAGGTGAGGCACAGGACGAACAGACCGCGTCCCGACGAGAGCGCCAGGTCGACCGCCGGGTCCAGCGAGCCGAACCCCAGGTACGGCGACACGGTCAGGGCGTCGCAGGCGAGCGGGGAGCCGTCCCGCAGGAACGCGTCGGCGTAGGCGCCCATCGTCGAGCCGATGTCACCGCGCTTGGCGTCGACGATCACGAGGGTCCCGGTGTCGCGGCCCACCGCGAGCACCTCTTCGAGCACGGCGACCCCGGCGGAGCCGTGGCGCTCGAAGAACGCGGCCTGCGGCTTCACGGCCGCGACGCGCCCGGCGACGGCATCCATCACCGTCAGCGCGAACGAGCGCAGCCCCTCGGCGTCGTCCGTCAGCCCCCACGCCTCGAGCAGGCTCGTGTGCGGGTCGATCCCCACGCAGAGAGGCCCGTGCGCGTCCATGGCGGCCGCCAGGCGGGCACCGAACGGCGCGGTCATGCTCGTGCCGCCGCCCGCGCCTCACGGCGTACCAGGGCCGCCGCATCGTGCTCCTGCAGGCTGGTCACCCGGAAGGGACCGGCCTGGCGCGCCTCGATCGCCTGGACGGCGGCGCCGAGCTGCTGCACGGTCGTCACCATGGCCTTGTCGGCCGCCGTCGTCGCCGCGCGGATCTCGTAGCCGTCGGCGCGCGCACCCTGCCCCGACGGGGTGTTCACCACGATGTCGACCTCGCCGCCGGTGATGAGGTCGACGATCGTCGGCTCCCCCGCCGCTCCGCGGCCCGCCGAGTACTTGCGGACCACGGTCGACGCGATGCCGCTGCGGTGCAGGACGGCTGCCGTGCCCTCCGTCGCCAGGATCTCGAAGCCCAGCTCGGCCAGGCGCTTGACCGGGAACACGATCGAGCGCTTGTCGCGGTCGGCCACCGAGATGAACGCGCGCCCACCCGTCGGCAGTCCACCGAACGCCGCGTCCTGCGACTTGGCGAACGCGGTCGGGAAGTCGACGTCGAAGCCCATGACCTCGCCGGTCGAGCGCATCTCCGGACCGAGCACGGTATCGACGACGACGCCCTCCTTGGTGCGGAAGCGCTTGAACGGCAGCACCGCCTCCTTGACCGCGATCGGCGAGCCGAGGTCGAGCACGCTCGCGTCGTCGACCGGGAGGATGCCCATGGCTCGCAGGTCCGCGATAGAGCGGCCCGCCATGACGAGCGCCGCCGCCTTGGCCAGGGAGACACCGGTGGCCTTGGAGACGAACGGCACCGTGCGGGACGCCCGGGGGTTGGCCTCGAGCACGTAGAGGACGTCGGACACCAGGGCGAACTGGATGTTCAGCAGGCCGTGCACGCCGACCCCGCGGGCGATCGCCTCGGTGGACAACCGGATCCGCTCGAGCTCGGACGTGGACAGCGTCACCGGTGGCAGGGTGCACGCCGAGTCGCCGGAGTGGATGCCGGCCTCCTCGATGTGCTCCATGACGCCGCCCAGGAACAGCTCGGTGCCGTCGAACAGGGCGTCGACGTCGATCTCGATGGCGTCGTCGAGGAAGCGGTCGATGAGCAGGGGCGGCAGCGTCCCTGCGCGCCCACCGTCGGCCGCGTTGTCGAGCGCGCGCTGGACGTACTCGTTGAGCTGGGGCTCGTCGTACACGATCTCCATGCCACGCCCGCCGAGCACGTAGCTCGGACGCACGAGGACCGGGAAGCCGATCCGGCGGGCGGTGTCGCGCGCACCGGCCTGCGTGGTAGCCGTGCCGAACGCGGGTGCCGGCAGCCCGGCGGCCTCGAGGACCTTGCCGAACTCGCCGCGGTCCTCGGCGGCGTCGATCGCCGCGGGCGACGTCCCGAGGATGGGCAGACCGGCGTCGTGGAGGCGCTGCGCGAGCGAGAGCGGCGTCTGGCCGCCCAGCGTCACGATGAGGCCCTCGACGGGCCCGGCAGCGAGCTCCGCGTGGTACACCTCGAGCACGTCCTCGAACGTCAGCGGCTCGAAGTAGAGGCGGTCGGAGGTGTCGTAGTCGGTCGAGACCGTCTCCGGGTTGCAGTTGATCATCACGGTCTCGTACTCGCCCTTGAGCGCCAGCGCGGCGTGCACGCACGAGTAGTCGAACTCGATGCCCTGGCCGATCCGGTTGGGCCCGGAACCGAGGATGAGGATCGCGGGCCGCGTGCGCGGGGCGACCTCCGTCTCCTCGTCGTAGGACGAGTAGTGGTACGGCGTGCTCGCGGCGAACTCGGCGGCGCAGGTGTCCACGGTCTTGAACACGGGTCGCAGACCGACCGCGTGCCGGCCGCGACGGACCGCGTCCTCCGAGGTGCGGCGCAGCGTCGCGATCTGCGCGTCCGACAGGCCGTGCCGCTTCGCGTGCAGCAGCACCTCGCGAGTCAGTGCGCCGGCGGTCCGGGTCTGCTCGGCAACCTCGTTGATCAGCTGGACCTGGTCGAGGAACCACGGGTCGATGCCCGTGAGCTCGTAGACCCGCTCCAACGGGACCCCGGCACGCAGCACCTGCTGCACGTCGACCAGGCGGTGCTCGGTCGGCCGGGAGATCGTCGCGACGAGCGCGTCGAGTGCGTCGCCCGTCAGGGCGTCGCCCGCCCAGTGGAAGACCGAGTCTTTCTTGTCGATCGAGCGCATCGCCTTGCCGAGCGCCTCGGTGAAGTTGCGGCCCAGGGCCATCGCCTCGCCGACCGACTTCATGGTGGTGGTCAGGGTGTCGTCGGCCGCCGGGAACTTCTCGAACGCGAACCGCGGGACCTTCACGACGACGTAGTCGAGCGTGGGCTCGAACGACGCGGGCGTCGAGCCGCCGGTGATGTCGTTCGGGATCTCGTCGAGCGTGTAGCCGACCGCCAGCTTGGCGGCGATCTTGGCGATCGGGAAGCCGGTCGCCTTCGACGCGAGAGCGCTGGACCGCGACACCCGGGGGTTCATCTCGATGACGACGATGCGGCCGGTGGACGGCTCGATGGCGAACTGGATGTTGCAGCCGCCCGTGTCGACGCCGACCTCGCGGATGACCGCGATGCCGATGTCGCGCAGCCGCTGGTACTCGCGGTCGGTCAGGGTCAGCGCCGGGGCGACCGTGACCGAGTCGCCCGTGTGCACGCCGACCGGGTCGACGTTCTCGATGGAGCAGACGACCACGACGTTGTCGTGCTTGTCGCGCATGAGCTCGAGCTCGTACTCCTTCCAGCCGAGGATCGACTCCTCCAGGAGCACCTCGGTGGTCGGCGAGTAGTGCAGGCCCTGACCGGCGATGCGGCGCAGGTCCTGCTCGTCGTAGGCGATGCCGGAGCCGAGGCCACCCATGGTGAACGACGGCCGCACGACCATCGGGTAGCCGAGCTCGTCCACCGCCGCGAGGGCGTCCTCGATGCTGTGCACGATGACCGAGCGAGCACTCTCGGCGCCGCAGACCTCCACGACCTCCTTGAACTGCTCGCGGTCCTCGCCCTTCTGGATGGACGCGATGTTCGCGCCGATGAGCTCGACGTCGTACTTCTCCAGCACGCCGGCCTCGTCCAGGGCGATCGCCGCGTTGAGCGCCGTCTGGCCGCCCAGCGTCGGCAGGATCGCGTCCGGGCGCTCCTTGGCGATGATCGTCGTGAGGATCTCCGTGGTGATCGGCTCGACGTACGTCGCGTCGGCGAACTCGGGGTCCGTCATGATCGTGGCGGGGTTGGAGTTGACCAGGATGACCCGCAGGCCCTCCTCCTTGAGCACCCGGCAGGCCTGCGTCCCCGAGTAGTCGAACTCGCAGGCCTGGCCGATGACGATCGGGCCGGACCCGATGACCAGGACGCTGTGGATGTCTGTGCGCCGGGGCATCAGGCGGCACCCTTCTCTGAGGTCATGAGGTCGAGGAAGCGGTCGAAGAGGTACGCGGCATCGTGCGGGCCGGCGGCCGCCTCCGGGTGGTACTGCACCGAGAACGCCGGCAGGTCGAGCGCCCGCAGGCCCTCCACGACGTCGTCGTTGAGGTCGACGTGGCTGACGACGACCCGTCCGTAGCGACCGCCGTCGTGCGGCGCGACGGACTCCCCGTCGAGGGGGGCGTCCACCGCGAACCCGTGGTTGTGGGCGGTGATCTCGACCTTGCCCGTGGCACGGTCCATCACCGGCTGGTTCACCCCGCGGTGGCCGTAGCCCAGCTTGTACGTGCCGTAGCCGAGCGCGCGGCCGAGCAGCTGGTTGCCGTAGCAGATGCCGAAGAACGGGATCTTGCGGTCCAGCACGTCGCGCAGCAGGTCGATCTCGTGGGTGGCCGCCGAGGGGTCGCCCGGACCGTTGGAGAAGAAGACACCGTCCGGCGCGGTGGCCAGGACGTCGTCGATCGTCGCGTTCGACGGCAGGACGTGGACGCGGACCCCGCGCTCGGCGAGGCGTTGCGGCGTCATGGCCTTGATGCCGAGGTCCACGGCCGCGACGGTGGCGACGTGCTCCCCGATCGGCTCGACCACGTAGGCCGTGTCGGTGGACACCTCGCCGGCCAGGTCGGCGCCGACCATCGCCGGAGCAGCCAGGACGTCGTCGAGCAGCTCGTCGTCGGGACGACGCTCACCGTTCTCGTCCAGCAGCCCGGCCCCCGAGAAGATGCCGGCCCGCATCACGCCGCGCTCGCGCAGGTGGCGGGTGAGTGCTCGGGTGTCGATCTCGCTGATCCCGACGATGTCCTGGGCGACCAGGTCGTCGTCCAACGTCCGCTCCGAGCGCCAGTTCGACGCCCGACGAGCGGGGTCACGGACCACGTAGCCCGCCACCCAGATCTGAGTCGACTCGTCGTCCTCGTCGTTCACGCCCGTGTTGCCGATGTGCGGGGCGGTCATCACGACGATCTGCCGGTGGTACGACGGGTCCGTGAGGGTCTCCTGGTAGCCGGTCATGCCGGTGTTGAAGACGATCTCGCCCAGCGTGGAGCCTTCGGCACCGTAGGCGCGGCCGCGGAACGTCCGGCCGTCCTCGAGCACCAGAACTGCGTCGGTCATGAGTTCTCCTCCTGCGCGGGCGCCTGGCCCGGGGTCAAGGTCTCGAGCGCGGCGATGAGCCGCTCGCGGTCGGCGGAATGCTTCGGGCGGAGCCCGGTGTCGAGGCCGCGGGGGTCGGCGGGGTCGGCCTGCCACGTGAGGACGACGAGGCCCTCTCCCCCGACGACCTTGCCGGCCATGCCGGGTGCACCGGTCGCGCCGCGGAGCGCCGATGCGGGGACGAAGAGGTCGGTGGCGCCCTGGCGGCTGATCCGCACCCCGGAGTCGAACACGGCGACCTGCGCGGGGCTTCGGACTCCCAGACCCTGGGCTGTGACGCGGTCGAGCCAGTCCCCAGATCGCGTGGTCGACACGTAGGTGGCATCGACCGGGGCGAGGCGTGCGGCACCGAGCTCGGCCGGTGCGACCGGCAGGGTGGGCACCAGAGCGGAGGACCGTCGCGTCCGGGCTCGCCAGCCGGCACGCATCCTCCAGAACACGAGGAGCACCACGAGGAGCAGGACGAGAGTGGACACCGCCTGGCGGGTCACGAGCTGACCACCACGCTCTCGTCACACGCGGAGCCGTCCATGACGGTCGCGCGGCCGCGGAGCCAGGTGGCGATGACGCAGCCCGCCAGCTCGCGGCCGCGGAAGGGCGAGTTGACGCTGTGCGTGGCCTGCTCCTCGGGCACGACGACCCGACGGATGCCCGGGTCCACCAGCGTCAGGTTGGCGGGCTCCCCCACCGCGATGGGCCGGCCGTGGTCGGTGACGCGGCCGATCCGGGCCGGGGTCGTCGAGAGCACGCGCGCGACGTCCGCCCAGGTCATCCGACCGGTGTCGACCATCGTCTCCTGCACCACGGAGAGCGCCGTCTCGAGGCCGGTCATGCCGAAGGCCGCAGCGCCCCACTCGCAGTCCTTGTCCTCGCGCGTGTGCGGAGCGTGGTCGGTGGCGACGATGTCGATCGTGCCGTCGGCGAGGCCCTCGCGGACGGCCTCGACGTCCCGCTGGGTGCGCAGGGGCGGGTTGACCTTGAACACCGGGTCGTACCCGCGGGCCAGCTCGTCGGTGAGGATCAGGTGGTGCGGGGTGACCTCGGCGGTGACGTCGATCCCGCGGGACTTGGCCCAGCGGATGATCTCCACGGAGCCCGCGGTGGACAGGTGGCAGACGTGCAGGCGGGAACCGACGTGCTCGGCCAGGAGCACGTCGCGGGCGATGATCGCCTCCTCGGCGACGGCGGGCCAACCGGCCAGCCCGAGCTCCGCGGAGACCACGCCCTCGTGCATCTGGGCGCCCTCGGTGAGCCGGGGCTCCTGGGCGTGCTGGGCGATGACGCCGTCGAACGCCTTGACGTACTCCAGCGCGCGGCGCATGACGACCGGGTCGTGCACGCACTTCCCGTCGTCGGAGAACACGCGCACCTGCGCGGCGGACTCGGCCATGGCGCCGAGCTCGGCCAGCCGCTCGCCCTCGAGGCCGACGGTGACGGCCCCGATCGGGCGCACGTCGACCCAGCCGGCGTCGCGCCCGAGCCGCCAGACCTGCTCGACGACGCCCGCGGTGTCCTGCGTGGGCGTCGTGTTGGCCATCGCGTGCACGGCCGTGAACCCGCCCATCGCCGCGGCACGCGTGCCGGAGCGGACCGTCTCGGCGTCCTCCCGGCCCGGCTCGCGCAGGTGCGTGTGCAGGTCGACGAGGCCCGGCAGCAGGACCAGGCCGCTGCCGTTGATGATGACGGGGTCCTGCGCCTGGGCCTCGGCGCCGGCGCCGATCGCGGCGATGATCCCGTCGGCGAGCAGCACGTCCGTCGTGCCTTCGCCGAGCGGGCTGACGTCCCGCAGCAGATAGTTCCTGGTCACGCGTCCACCTTCATGTCGTCGGTCGGGGCGGCCGCTCGAGCGGGGGCGTCGCCGCCCGCGAGCAGCAGGTACAGGACGGCCATACGGACCGCCACGCCGTTGGCCACCTGCTCGACGATGACTGCGCGCGTGGAGTCCGCGGCGTCCGCCGAGATCTCCAGGCCACGGTTCATCGGCCCGGGGTGCAGCACGATCGCGTGCTCGGGCAGCAGGGCCAGGCGCCGGGCGTCCAGGCCGTAGCGCCGGGTGTACTCCAGCGGGCTGGGGAAGAAGCCACCGCCCGCGCTCGACATCCGCTCGCGCTGGACCCGCAGCATCATGATGGCGTCCGGCTTCTCGTCGGCCAGGACCTCGTCCAGGTGGTAGGAGACCCGGGCCGGCCAGGCACCGACCCCGACGGGCAGCAGCGTGGGCGGTGCGACCAGCACGACCTCGGCGCCCAGCGTGTGGAGCAGGTGCACGTTGGACCGGGCCACCCGGCTGTGCAGGACGTCACCCACGATCGCGATCCGCAGCCCGGTCAGGTCCCGCCCGGTGACGTCGCCAGGACCGGCCAGGTGCCGGCGCAGCGTGTACGCGTCGAGCAGCGCCTGCGTGGGGTGCTGGTGCATCCCGTCGCCGGCGTTGATCACCGCGCCGTGCGTCCAGCCCGACGTCGCGAGCGTGTGCGGCGCGCCGGACGCGTGGTGCCGGATGACCACGGCGTCGGCGCCCATCGCCTGCAGGGTCAGCGCGGTGTCCTTGAGCGACTCGCCCTTGGACACGCTGGAGCCTTTGGCGGAGAAGTTGATGACGTCCGCGGACAGGCGCTTCGCAGCGGTCTCGAACGAGATGCGCGTCCGGGTGGAGTCCTCGAAGAACAGGTTGACCACCGTGCGGCCGCGCAGCGTGGGCAGCTTCTTGATCTCGCGGGCCTGCGTGGCGGCCATCGAGCCCGCGGTGTCGAGGATCCGGACGGCGTCGGCGACGTCGAGGTCGGCGGTGGACAGCAGGTGCTTCATCGGGTGCCTCCGTCGATGAGGACGGCGTCGCGCCCGTCGCTCTCCTCGAGCAGCACGCGGACCCGCTCGCTCGTGGAGGTGGGCAGATTCTTGCCGACGTAGTCGGCGCGGATCGGGAGCTCGCGGTGGCCGCGGTCGACCAGCGCGGCCAGCTGCACCGCACGCGGGCGGCCGAGGTCGCTGATCGCGTCGAGGGCCGCGCGGATGGTGCGGCCGGAGTAGAGGACGTCGTCGACGAGCACGACCACCTTGCCGTCCAGGCCGCCACCCGGGATGTCGGTCGCACCGATCGTCCGGGTGGGCTGGTGCGCGAGGTCGTCGCGGTACATCGTCACGTCGAGGCTGCCCACCAGCAGAGCCGGGTCGAGGCCGGGCTCGACCGCGATCAGGCGCTCCGCCAGCCGGCGTGCGAGCGGCAGGCCACGGGTGGGGATGCCCAGCAGGACGACGTCGGAGCCGCCCTTGTTGCGTTCGAGGATCTCGTGCGCGATGCGCGTGAGGGCCCGGTTGATCTCCGGGGCGCCGAGGACAACGTTGGCGTCGTCGTCGACGCGGGTCTCGGGCGTGGGCGTGCCAGTGCTCATGAAGCAAGCTCCTTCCCCGCCTCACGGGACGGGTCTTAAAGGAATGTCTCGCCTGGCACTCTAGCCTGCTGGCGGAGCGGTCCCTCGCGCAGTCTCATGTCGACCTCACTCCTGCGCGGGGTCGATCGCCGCCGCCAGCACCGCGATCAGGAGCGGGTGCACGACCTCGCCCGGCAGCGCCTCCAGCGTGGCCATGACCCCGGCGAGCTCGTCGGGCAGACCCTCGGTGAGCACCCGTCCCGCCAGCGACGGGTCCGGGACGGCGGCGGGGACGCCGCGCACGGCGTCGGCCGCGGCCACCAGAGCCTCGACCAGCGCCTCGACCACGCGGTGCGTCACCGCCGTGACGGTCAGGTGGGCTGTGCGCGGCAGGACCGAGCCGTCCGGTTGGACCATCGCGGGCTGCGCCTGCAGCAGCCAGCCGCGTCGCCGGACCTCGTCGATGAACAGGAACGGGTCGACCTGCTCGGCGGCGGGCAGAGCGTGGTCCGCGGAGAGCGCGACGAGCGGACCGGTGGGGGTGCCGACGACTCGCAGCCCGCGGACGGCACCGGCCGCCTCGACCAGACGGTCGGTTGCTCGACGTGTGGCCCCGACGAGCTCCGCCAGCCCGTCCGTCCCGAGGACCTGCAGGACAGCCCACGCCGCGGCCATCGAGCCCGCACCACGCGATCCGAGCATCGTCGGGTTGACGACGGGATACCCGGGCCAGGCGGTCGTCGCGAAGTACTGGGCGTGGTGCCGCTCGCGCGCCCGGTACAGCACCACCGAGGCACCCTTGGGTGCGTAGCCGAACTTGTGCAGGTCCGCCGAGATCGACGTGACACCGGGGACGGCGAGGTCCCACGGCTGGTCGACGTCGCCCCACCACGGCAGGACCCACCCGCCGACGCACGCGTCCACGTGGCACGCCACACCTCGTGCTGCCGCCCCCGCCGCCACTTCGGCGACCGGGTCGATCGCGCCGAACGGGTAGCTCGGTGCGCTCACCACGACGAGCGCCGTCCGCTCGTCGACCTCGGCCAGCACGTCGGCGGCCGACGGTGTGCCCGTCGCCGGGTCGACCGGGACGGGGACGACGTCGAGGTCGAGGTAGTGCGCGGCCTTGTGGAACGCCGGGTGCGCCGTGGTGGGCAGGACGAGCGTCGGGCGGGCGTGGGTGCGTCCCGGGTCGGCCGCGCGCCACAGGTCGCGGGCGGACTTCACGGCGAGCATGCACGACTCGGTGCCGCCGGACGTGACGGACCCGACGGTGCCGGCGTCGCCGTGCAGGACGTCGCGCGCGAACGCGACGAGTCGTCGCTCGAGCGCCGCGACCGACGTGAACGTCGTCGGGTCGAGGCCGTTGACGGGCAGGAACAGTCGGACCGCCTCGGCGGCCACGTCGTCCAGGTCGGGGCGGCCGGGGTCGTAGACGTAGGACAGCACCCGCCCCCCGTGCGTCGGGGGGTCCCCGGCCCGCAGCGCGGCCAGGTCCGCCAGGACGTCGTCGCTCGAGCGTCCGATGCTCATGGGTGGGTCTCCTTCGAGAGGGTGGCGGGCGCGTCTACGACGGCCTCCGAGAGCGGGTAGCGCGCCAGCGGCAGCAGGCTCAGGAACGCCAGCGCGGCCGGCAGCACCGAGAAGGCGATCACGATGCCGGTCAGGGCCGACTCGGGTTGGGTGACCACCGCGTCGCCGGTCCGGGACACGAAGCCGGTGACGGCGAGCATGCCGAGCACGAGGGTGGGGCCGAGTGCGAGCCCCGCTGTCTCCCCCGCCGTCCACACGCCACTGAGCACTCCGGCACGGTCGACCCCCCGGTCCCGCGCGTCGACCGCTGCCACGTCGGGCAGCATCGCCAGCGGGTACAGCTGCATCCCCGCGTACGCCAGGCCCGCCAGAGCGACCGACACGTAGACCCAACCGCCGGGCGCCCACCGCATGGGAAGCAGCGAGAGCGCGGCGACGGCGAAGAGCGTCGTCGCACCGACGAGCGCCGACCGCTTGCCGATCCGGCGGCTGAGCCGGGTGGCCAGCGGCATCACGAGCAGCGCCGGACCCACGAGCGCGGCGAACAGGAACGTCACCGCCCCCTCGGAGCCGAGCGAGTAGGTCGCGACATACTGGGCGCCGGCGAGCATCGCGCCCGTGGCCAGCGCCTGGAGCACGAAGGTCGAGAGCAGGCGACGGAACGCCGGGAGCTCGCGCAAGGTCGCGAGCCCGAGGCGAAGGGCGTCGCCACGTCGCTCGGGACGAGGGGCGACCGGCGCCGCGGCCGGGACCGCGATGCCCGCACGGCGAGGTGCGGCCCACCAGGCGGCGAGCATGCCGAGACCGATGACGATGCCGCCGACCAGACCCATCACCGCGTACCCGGTGCGACCGCCGCCGGCCGCGTCCCGCACGAGCGGACCACCCGCCCCGAACGCGAGGATCGCGACGGCGAGCACCGCGATCCGCGGTGCGAGCAGCCGGGTGCGGGAGTCGTAGTCGGGGGCGATCTCCGCCGGGAGCGCGATGTACGGCACCTGGAAGACGCTGAACGCCGTCGCCGCGGCGACGAACGCGACGACCACCCACGCGGCCGCCGCCGAGCCGGTCAGAGCGGTCGGCGTGGCGAAGAGCGCGGCGAACAGGAGCGGGATCGAGACGGCACCCGCGAGCAGGAACCGGCGCCGGCTCCCGTGCCGTGCCGCGGACACGTCCGACCGCGCCCCGATCACCGGGTCGATGACCACGTCCCAGAGCTTCGGGACCGTGACGACCAGGCTCGCGAGCCCGGCGGCCACGCCGAGCGTGTCCGTCAGGTAGTAGGCCAGGACGAGCCCGGGCAGCGTCCCGAACCCGCCGGTCCCGACGGATCCGAGCGCGTAGCCGGCGACGGTGCGCCGCGGCAGCACCACGGGGACAGGGGGCGAGGTCACGGCTGCATGATGCCAGCCCCGTCGTCCCCGTCCCCCGGATGCCACGCGCGGGCGTCGAGGGGACGTCAGGCGAGGAGGGTCGGCTTCAGGTCGACGATGCGTCCGAGCAGCCCGTTGACGAACTGCGGGGACTCGTCCGTGGACAGCGACCGTGCCAGCTCGACCGCCTCGTCCACCGCGACGGCGTCCGGCACGTCGTCGTTGAAGAGAATCTCCCACGTGCCGAGGCGCAGCAGGGCGCGGTCGACGGCAGGCATGCGGTCGATGGTCCACCCGTGGGCGTGCGTCGCGAGCAGCTCGTCGATGCGGTCCTGCTCGGCGATCACTCCTTCGACCAGGTCGACGGAGTACTGCGGCAACGACGCCTCGGTGCCGGGCTCGGCGATGCGGTCGGCCAGCAGGCTGACCGGGTCGATCCCGCGCTGGTCCGCCTCGAAGAGGACGTCGAGGGCCCGCTTGCGGGCCTTGGAGCGAGCGCCCACCTCAGTCGTTCACGCGGCCGAGGTAGCTCCCGTCCCGGGTGTCCACCTTGACCTTCGTGTTGGCCTCGAGGAACAGCGGGACCTGGATCTCGTAGCCGGTCTCCAGCGTCGCGGGCTTGGTGCCGGCGGACGAGCGGTCACCCTGCAGGCCGGGCTCGGTGTACGTGACCTCGAGGATGACGGACGGCGGCAGCTCCACGTACAGCGGCACGCCCTCGTTCGTCGCGACCATGGCGTTCTGGTTCTCCAGGAGGAAGTGGGCGACGTCGCCCACCGTGACCTCGGAGATGTGGATCTGGTCGTAGTTGTCCGTGTCCATGAACACGAAGTCCGTGCCGTCCTTGTACAGGTACTGCATGTCCCGCTTGTCGACGTTCGCCGTCTCGACCTTCAGGCCGGCGTTGAACGTCCGGTCGACGACCTTGCCGGACAGGACGTTCTTCAGCTTGGTGCGGACGAACGCGCCACCCTTGCCGGGCTTGACGTGCTGGAACTCGATGACGGTCCACAGCTGGCCGTCGATCTTCAGCACGGTGCCGTTCTTGAGGTCGTTGGTGGTCGCCACGATCGTCGCTTCCTGTCGAGTGAGCTTCTGTGCGGTCCGCTGGAGTCGCGGCCCTGTCCGGACCGGCTGGGGGGCGTGCGCGGTCTCCACGGCCGCAGACCGCCGACCATCGTACCGTGCAGGCAGCGTGCCACCTCACAGGCGTGAGGCGATCGCCTCCAGCGCCAACCGGTAGCCCTCCACGCCGAAGCCGGCGATGGTGCCGGTGGCGATTGGACCGATGACGGAGACGTGCCGGAACGTCTCGCGGGCGTACGGGTTGGACAGGTGAACCTCCACCAGGACCAGCCCCGCGCGCGTGACCTGCGCGGCCGCGTCCCGCAGCGCGTAGGAGTAGTGCGTGAACGCCGCCGGGTTCAGGGCCACGTGCGCCCGGGCGTCGACCGCCTCGTGCAGCCAGCCGACCAGCGCCGACTCGTCGTCGGTCTGACGGACGTCGGCGTCGAGTCCCAGGTCGGCAGCCCACTTCTCGACGGCAGACGAGAGCTCGTCGTGGGTGGTCGAGCCGTAGACCTCCGGCTCACGGACCCCCAGGCGCCCGAGGTTCGGACCGTTGAGCACCAGCACGCGCGTCATGACTGCGAGCCTAGGACGGTCTGCGCCCGAGAGGGATGTGCCGTGCGGGTCACAGCGAGATCGCCCGCGACGGCGCCGGTGCTCCCTCACTGAGCTCGGCGTACGCAGCGGCGAGCAACGTCGGGTCCGGCCCTTCGAGTCGGACGGGCTTCCCGATGTCCTCGAGCACCACGAACCGCAGGAGGTCCCCGCGCGTCTTCTTGTCCCGCCGCATGGCGGCCAGGAGCCGGTCCCAGCGGTCCCCGCGGTACGTGACGGGAAGCCCGAGCGAGGTGAGGATCGAACGGTGGCGGTCGACGACCTCGTCGGACAGCCGCCCGGCCAGCCGCGCGAGCTCCGCGACGTAGACCATCCCGACGGACACAGCCGCACCGTGCCGCCACTGGAACCGCTCGACGTGCTCGATCGCGTGGGCGAACGTGTGCCCGTAGTTGAGGATCTCGCGCAGCCCACCCTCGCGCAGGTCCTCCCCGACGACGCGCGCCTTCACGGCGACCGCGCGCTCGACGAGCTCCAGCAGCACGGGCGACGACGCGGCCGCGACAGGGTCGGTCAGCACCGCGGTGTGCTCCTCGACGAGCTCGAGGATCCGCGGGTCGGCGATGAAGCCGCACTTGACCACCTCGGCGAGGCCCGCGACGAAGTCGTGCTTCGACATCGACTCGAGCGCCGCCAGGTCGCAGAGCACGCCCGCCGGGGGATGGAAGGCGCCGACGAGGTTCTTGCCCTCGGCCGTGTTGATGCCGGTCTTGCCGCCGACGGCCGCGTCGACCATCGCGAGCAGTGTCGTCGGCACCTGTACCACCCGGATCCCGCGCAGCCACGTGGCGGCGACGAACCCGCCGAGGTCCGTCGTCGCACCCCCACCGACGGCGACGACGGCGTCTGTGCGCGTGAAGTCCGCCTGGCCGAGGACCTGCCAGAGGAACGCGGCGACCTGCGCGGTCTTGGCCTCCTCCGCGTCCGGGACCTCGGCGATGAACGCCTCGTACCCGTGGGCCCGCAGGTCCTCCCGGACGGCGTCGGCGGTGGTCGCCAGCGCAGCGGGATGGACGACGAGCACCCGGCGGACACTGGCGCCCAGCAGGTCCGGGAGCGCGGCGAGCAGGTGCCTGCCGATGACGACGTCGTACGGCTGGTCGCCCTCGACACGGACCGTCCTCGACTCGCTCATGACGTGCTCCCTCCGCCGCAGCGCAGAGCCGCGAGCTCCGTTTCGATCAGTTCTGCGACGTCGGCCGGGCGCTGGTCATCGGTGAGGACCCGCACGGTCGACAGCCGCTCGTACACGGGTCGACGGGCCTCCATGAGCGCCTGCCACTGCGCGCGGGGGTTGCCGAGCAGCAGCGGGCGCGCCTGGTTGAACCCGACGCGCGGGGCGGCGTGCGCCAGCGTCACGTCGAGGAACGCGATCGTCCCGCCGCCGGCGGCATAGGCCGTCAGGAGTTGCTGCGTGGACTCGTCGAGCACCGCTCCCCCGCCCAGGGCCAGCACGCCGTCGTGCTCGTCCAGAGCAACCCTGACCGCGTCCCGCTCAAGAGCGCGGAAGACGGGCTCACCGTCCTCCACGAAGATCTCGGTGATCGCCTTGCCGGCCGTCGCCTCGACGTCGGAGTCGGTGTCCCGCACCGCGAGCTGCCAGCGCTCCCCCAGGGCGACCGCGACGGTCGACTTGCCGGAACCGGGAGGACCAACGAGGACGATGCGAGGGCCGGGCACCGCGCTCACGCCAGCAGGTCCGGGATCGACGCCACGTACGCCTCGAGGTTGCGGCGGACCTCGCCGACCGAGTCCCCGCCGGTCTTGGTCAGCAGCGCGTCGGCCAGCACGAGCGCGACCATCGCCTCCGCGACGACCGCCGCCGGCGGCACTGCGCACACGTCGGAGCGCTGGTGCTGCGCCTTGGTCGCCTCGCCCGTCGCGGTGTCGACGGTGTCCAGCGCCCGGGGAACGGTGGAGATGGGCTTCATCGCCGCCCGCACCCGCAGGATCTCGCCGTTGGTCATGCCGCCCTCGAGCCCGCCGGCCCGGTTGGTGCGTCGCACGATCCGGCCCGACGCGTCCCGCTCGATCTCGTCGTGCGCCTGCGACCCGCGCCGGGCGGCGGTGCGGAACCCGTCGCCCACCTCGACGCCCTTGATGGCCTGGATGCCCATGAGCGCTGCCGCGAGCAGCCCGTCGAGCCGACGGTCCGAGTGGACGTACGACCCTAGCCCGGACGGCAACCCGTACGCGAGCACCTCGACGACCCCGCCGAGCGTGTCGCCGTCCTTGTGGCACTGGTCGATCTCCGCGACCATCGCGGCCGACGCCGCCGCGTCGAAGCAGCGCACGGGGTCGGCGTCGAGCGCGACCGTGTCGTCGGGCGTCGGGATCGCGGCGTCCTCCGGGCTGTGAACGGGGCCGATGCTCACCACGTGCGAGACGAGCCGGACACCCGCCGCCTGCTCGAGGAACCTTGCCGCGACCGTACCGAGCGCCACGCGGGCGGCCGTCTCCCGGGCGCTCGCGCGTTCGAGAACGGGCCGGGCGTCGTCGAACGCGTACTTGCGCATCCCCACGAGGTCGGCGTGCCCGGGACGCGGTCGCGTGAGCGGGGCGTTGCGGGCGCGCAGCAGCACGTCGGGATCCTCCACGGGATCCGACGACATCACGTCGACCCACTTGGGCCACTCGGTGTTGCCGATCTCGACGGCGATCGGTCCGCCCTGGGTGCGGCCGTGCCGGACGCCCCCGAGGAGGCGGACCTCGTCCTGCTCGAACTTCATCCGCGCACCACGGCCGTAGCCGAGCCGGCGGCGGGCCAACGCCTCCTGGATGTCCGAGCTCTGCACCTCGACGTCGGCCGGGAGGCCCTCGAGGATGCCGACGAGCGCCGGGCCATGGGACTCACCGGAGGTCAACCAACGCAGCATGTGACGGATCCTCCCATGACGCAGTCCACCCCCCGGGCTGGCGCCCGGAGGGTGGACCGTGTGGTTCGAGCGGCGGTCAGTGACCGTCGACGGGGACCAGCGGGTTCTTGCCGGGCACCGCGCCGGGCAAGGCCGGCGGGGTGGCGTTCGGGTCGACCGGAGCCGGGACACCGAGGGCATCCGGCAGGACGTAGGTCAAGCCCGAGATCGCCAGCTCCTGGTCGCCGACGTGCGTCTCGGGCTTGCCACCCGATGCTTCGGAATCGCCCTGCGCCGTGCCAGTGAAACCGGTGACGAGGAACAGGCGAGCCGTGGCGTGCTGCAGGTCGTACAGAAAGGCGTTCGTGTTGTCGTAGGTGCCGACGACGGTCAGCGCGAACGGGATCGCCGTGAAGCCCGCCGGTGCGCCGCCACTGGGCGGCGCCACCGCCTCGGTGCCCTCGGCCGGCGGCGTCTCCGTCGACGACGCGCCCTCCGCCGGCGCGCTCTCCGCTGGCGCCGGTGCGACCGCGACGGGTGCCGCCGCGACGACGACCGCCTGGGGAGTTGCCGGCGTGATCGTCGTGATCGTCACCTCGTGGGCGATCGCGATCTGGTCGAGCTGCCGGAGGTAGTCCGAGAGCATCGCGCTTGTCGGCACCTGCTGCTGCAGGACCGCGAGCTGCGCTTTGTATTCCGGCAGCTTCTCGAAGTCGGCCTTGAGCTTGGCAACCTTCATCTCGAGGAGATCGTTCTGCTCACGCGTCTGCTGGGCCTGGTCCCTCACCTCCGCCGCCGCCGACATCGTCGGCGAGATGGCGAGGAACCACGCCGCCGCGACGATGACGAGGCCCAGGAAGACCGTGCCGCCGACCCAGGTGCTCTTCTTCGCGCCGGCCATGTCAGCCCTCCCCCTCGGTAGCGTCGAACCGGTGCGAGTACGCCGCGTCCGTCACCTGGACCGTCGATGCGACGGTGTAGTAGATACCGGTCTCGTCCTCGCCGACGGTGGCCGACGACACCCATGCGTCGCCCAGGCCGGGGACCGAGTTGAGCGCGTCGATCCAAGCGGACGTGTCCGGAATCGCCGACGACCTCGCGGTGAACTGGATCTGCCCGACGCTCGGCAGCTGGAGCGGGTCGGCCGGCGCGGGCGCCGCGCTCATCGGGGTCGCGACCGTGACCGTGGTCGAGTCGAAGCTCACGTTGGCGGGAAGCACCGCGGCGATGGCGTCGACATAGGACTTCCACTGGACGTCCGTCGACATGCCGATCGTGCGGGCGCTCGTCGCCGCCGCCAGGGCGTCGAGCACCACCGGGACCTCGGCGTACTTGGCCTGCTCCTGCTGGAGGCGCGTCGTCTCGGCCTGGGCCTCCGCCAGTTCCGTCGCAGCCTGTGTACCGGAGATCAGCGCCAGACCGAACGCGCCGACGCACCCGACGACGGTGACGACGATTCCGACCACCAGCCAGCGCTTCGTCGCGCGCAGCCCCCGGGCCGCGCGGACCTCGGGCGGGAGGAGATTGACCTGCGGAAGGGTCCCGCTCAGTGCAGTCCCGGCACTCGGCCGGCCCTTCGGTCGTTCCAGAAGCGTGGTCATGCGGCAACTCCGTAGGCCAGCCCGACGGGGAGGGCGATGAACGACTCGTGCCCGTTCAGCGCGTCGCGCCGCACGGTCTTGGCCGACCGCAGGCCGGCGAGCGGGTCACCCAGGGTGACCGGCAGGCGGCTCGCGCTCGACAGGTACTGCCCGAGGCCCGGGAGGTGGGAACCCCCACCGGTGAGCACGCAGACGTCGATGCCGGCACCCGGGTTGTTGCTCGAGTAGTAGACGAAGGTGTTCCGCACGGACTCGACGAGCGCGCGCGCCACCGTGCTGATCGCCTCGGCGGCCTCCGCCCGCTCGGGACCGACGGTGTAGCCGATGCCGACCTCCCGCTTGACCGCCTCAGCTTCGGCGGCGGAGATGCCCAACGCGCTGGCGACGGCGGCGGTGACGTTCTGGCCCCCGGTGGGCAGCGACCGCACGAGGCGAGGTGAACCTTGCGCGGAGATGACGACGGTGGTGATCGTCGCGCCGATGTCCACGAACGCCGCGGTCGACTGGGCGAGCTCGCCGCGAGCCAGCGCCCGATGCAGCGCGAACGCATTGAGGTCGACCATCCGGGGCCGCAGGCCGGCGCCCTCGACGGCCATGACGTTCGCGTTCACGGTGTCGCGCTGCGCTGCGACCAGCATGCCGTGGACCGTGCGGCCCTGCGGGCCGTCGTACTCGGCCGTCGGGAAGTAGTCGAGCAGGGCGTCGTCGGTCGACATCGGCAGCAGCTCGCTCACCTGGAACGGGAGGGACGCCTTGAGCTGGGCCAGCGGCATCCACGGCAGGTCGAGCTCGCGCACGATGACCCGCTGGTTCCCGACGCCGATGACGACATCCTTGGAGTCGAACTTCGCCTGTGCCCAGAGCTGCCGCAGGGCGCTCGAGACGATCTCCGGCTGCACGACCTCGCCGTCACGGACGGCGCCGAGCGGGAGCGCGACCTGGCCAAAGCGCACGAGTGTCGGCGGCGTCTTGCCCAGAGGGCCGCCGGTCCCGAACTCGAGCTCCGCAGCCCGGACGCACGACGAGCCGATGTCCAGCCCGATTACGCGTGTGGTACCCACGAGAGTCCTTCCCCCGGACGATTGAGTTCATTCGTCCTATCGGGTGCCGCGCCGCCTGACTTGAGGCCGGAGCAGCACTCCTGTGGCGGATGTTCGACGTCAGAGGACGCCGAGGTACCAGTCCCACAGCGGCTGGCCCGCGACGATGCCCACGGCGGCGCCGAGCAGCATCCACGGGCCGAACGGAATCCCGGACTTGCGTCCGGCCCGGCCGAGGACGAGCAGGCCGACGGCGAACAGACCGCCCAGGAGGAAGGCGGAGAACCACCCGACGAAGAGCGCGCCCCACCCGTACCAGCCGAGGTAGAGGCCGAGGACCCCCGCGAGCTTCACGTCGCCGAAGCCCATGCCCGCGGGGTAGACGAGGACGGTCACGAAGTAGACCGCGTAGAGGATCGCCGCGCCGATGACGGCGCGCAGCAGCGCCGCCCAGTCAGGCTCCCCACCGGGGTTCCAGCTGGCGAGCGTGAGCAGCGCGAGCGCGACCGGGTACGCCGGCAGCACGATCGCGTTCGGCAGCCGCTTCGTGTCGATGTCGATGAGCGCCAGCGCGACGGAGATGGCCGCCAGGTACAGCAGGGCGGGAAGCACCCACGTCGGGCCCGCGAACCATGCCGTCAGCGCGAAGAGCACACCCGTACCCAGCTCGACGAGCGGATATCGAGCAGAGATCGGGGCACCGCAGTCTCGACAGCGACCCCGCAGCAGGAGCCACGACACCACGGGCACGTTGTCCCGGGATCGGATCGAGTGGCCGCACCGCGGGCACGCGCTCGGCGGGTGCACCACGGACTCGCCGCGCGGGACCCGCCAGACGACGACGTTGATGAACGAGCCGATCAGGAGGCCGATGACGCCGACGAAGGCCGCGACCAGTGCGGAGACCGGTGGCGCGCCGACGTCGATCATCGGCGCACCCCCTGACGACTATCGGTTCTCACGCTTGTACTGGATCTCCACGTTGTAGTACTCCACGGCCGTCGTCACCGCGGTCACGCCCCAGACCGGCAGCGGCTTGTAGTACATAGTCAGCTGGTTGTCGATCTTCGCGACGCCGCCGGCGTAGATCTGACCGTAGTGCTCGGTGTTGTTCGCCTTGCGGATGTCGCAGGGCGAGTACAGGAGCACGTCGATCTTGTTCTGCACCGTGACCTGGTTGTCGAGTGCGATGCCGTCCCCGCAGTTCCCGAACGTGCCCGGGGCAACGTCAGCGTCGTACGGTTGGATGAGGTAGAGCCTGTGCTGGGCGCCGTCGCTCGAAACGATCTGTGAGTTGCCCGAGAAGTTGACCCCGCCCTGGCTGTAGATGACGAGGTGCTTGTTGATGCTTATGCCGGTGCCCTGCAGCTTCACCGGCTGGCCGGGGCAGTCCGCGAGGATGACCGTGTTCGAGGTGAGCGACGAGCCGTGCTCGAAGATCCACTTGGCGACATAGTCGACCTTGCCGTTGAGCGGCCCTGGCTCGCCGTACATGCCGCAGCGGAACACCGGATCGGTGTCGCCGGAGAAGGTGACGACCTGGTAGTTCTCGGTGGGGGGATCCTGGGTGAGCCACTGGGTGTACCCCGACCGGTTCATTTCCGGGAATGTCGACACCGCCGGCGGCGGGACGCTCTGGCCGCCGACGCACTTGCCCGTCGTGGTGCAGATGTTTCCCGTCACCGTGCCCGACGCGCGCGCCTGCTGGCCGACGCTTGCCGGACCGAGCGAGATGTTTCCGTTGGAGACCAGCGCCCGGCCGTTGATCTGCACGCCCGGGTTCGTCGCCGTGATGCCCAGCTTGGCGTGCGCGTCGACCTCCACCGTGCAGGTGTTCGACAGCGAGATCGTGCCCTGCGCGTAGATCGACCCGTAGTAGTGCTGGTTGTTGTCGCAGACGACGTTGCCGTTGGTGTAGACGTCGGCGTCCGGCTGCCCGTTCTGGCCGTAGATGCTCGCGTGGTTGGAGAGCTCGATCCCGGCGTTCCCGAAGATCGCCTTGTCGAGGTCGTTCCCGAACTCCGGGCTGAGCCGGATGAGTGTCTCCACGGTGCGGGATGCCGGGGCGGTGCCGACGATGGGTCCTGTGTCCGCAGTCGTCTTGATCGCCGCCTGCACGAGGCGCGTCGCCTCCAGGGCGCTGCAGTCGACTGCCGCACCGTTCGCGCCGTAGTACGTCACGACGGTCGTCCGGTCGAGGTCGTCAGAGGCGAGGTCGACGGAGTCCGTGAGTGTGCCGCACGGCAGGTCGCCCGGAGCGGTCGACTGCACGGTGGCCACGAGGCTGTCGACGCGCGCCTCCGCGGAGCCCACGGCGACCGAGCGCGCGCGGTCGCGGCCCGACGCTCGCGCCTCGAAGATCGCCAGCGACACGACCGTCAGGACGAGCATGCTCACGATCATGACCACAGCGACAGCGGCGACGATGGCGATGCCGTCGTCGTCACCGCCTTCACTACGCAGACGCTGGCGCATGTCCAGTCCTCTCATCACGCGGGGGGCACAGGCGTGCACTGCCCGGAGTCGTACCCGTAGCTGGTGTTGCGGCCCGTCAGAGTCGTGTCGACGGCCTGCTCCTTACCGTTGCGTTCGTCGATACCGACGATGTGCAGCTGCAGCGCGCGCTCCTTGTACGGAGTGGACGCGCCGAGCAGCGTGAACGGAGCAGTGGTGCTCGACGTCCTCAGGTCACGCGCGACGACAGACCACGGCGTGATGTCGCCGCTCGTCAGGTAGTCGAGAGCCCACGACCGCATCCGCAGCGTGCCTGTGCTCGTCCCGGACCCGTCGTCGAGCAGCTGCCACTGCACGCACTTCTCGCTGCCGTTCGACTGGGTGAAGATCCGCATGCAGGACCCGGCGCTGGTCCCGTAGGCCTGGCAGCTGCTGGGGATGGTCTCGTTGGCCGGGCTGAACAGGACGTTGCCCGAGCGCACCTGGCGGTCGATGACCGCGACCGCCTGGCGCAGCTCCGTGACCGTCTGGGCCGACTGCTGGGCATCGTTGGCCATGTTCATGACGAGGATGGTCGCGCTCGTGATCATCACCATCGCGATGCCGAACACGATCATCGAGACGAGCATCTCGACCAGTGTCATGCCGCTGTCGCGGGATCGGCGAGCACGGCGCAGGAGCTCAACCATTTGCGGCCACCTTGTACGACGCCTCGGAGACGAGTCCGCCGAGGCTCGTCGACATACCGAACTGGGCTACCTGCAGCCCACCGCGTTGAACCGTGACCGTGAAGGTCGCGGTCACGACGCCGCCGCCGTTGACCTCCGTGGTGCACGCCTTCGCCTTGCAGTCGGCCACCAATGACGCCGTGCGAGTGGCGCCGGACTGAGTTCGGGTCACCTGCGGACGCTGGACCGAGACGACGCCCTCGTACGTGAGCGTGACGTCGCCCGAGGCCGCGGGGTAGACGAACGCCGTCGGCGGGACATTGACCGTGGCACCGGCGGGCGAACCAGCCGGGTCCGAGTAGTCCGCGAGATCGATGTCCTGATAGGTCGACCCGTCCCAGACGCGCACGGCCCCGGAGCGGGAATAGAGCGGCTCGCGGCCGCCTTGTCCCTCCTCGGCGCGCACCGACTCCTCGAGCCCGGAGACTGTGAGGATCGGCCCACCGCCGAAGCCGGCCGGGACTGACGATGCGCCCGAGGCCAGACCGAGCTGTACGGTTCCCACCTCCCGCGAGGCCGCGCCGTAGGCACAGCCGACTGCGCTCGGTCCGGAGCCGCCCGTGCACGCGTCCGCGTTCGGCTTGGTCAGCTGCGCCGCGACGGAGCGGGCAGGGGTGGACTCCCCGTCGAACGTCGCGACGCTCAACGGCGGGCCCGAGCCCCAGGCCGGCTTGTAGACGAGGCTGGACGTCCCGCTTCCGGGCTGCACCCACGACGAGGAGCACGGCCGCAGGGTCGTCGGGTCGCCCGTGATCAGGCCACTGCCGGAGACACCGACGCAGAGCGCGCTGGGCGCCGCGATCGCCGAGGCGGCGCCTCCCGTGTTGGTACCGGCCGGCGTGACGATCAGCTGCCCGGCCGACCCGGTGGCCGACAGGCTCGAGCTCGCATAGCCGGGCGTGGTCACGGTCTCGGACTGGCCCGGAGTCGATGACGGGTCGGAGTCGACGGCGGCGGAGGCGACCGCGCTGCCTTGCGGCGTGGTGCCCGAGACTGCCACGCCCTCGGTGGTGGCGCCGGCGTTGCCGGAGGCCGTCTGCTCGATCAGGAGGTTCGCGTCGTTGCTGGGGAACCCGATCTCGAGCTTGGTGTCGCTGGCGCCGAAGCCCTCGATGGGCAGCGTCGAGTCCGTGGGATTCGTGACGGAGAGGCTCGACAGCACCTGTCCGGCGTGCGCGGTGAAGTACGACTGGCACGGCGCGGCGAACGGGCTTTGCGCGGTGGACAGGCATCCCGCAGGCGAGTAAAGGGTCGATTGCTCTACGACTCGGCGCGTGCCGTGCGAGACGCTGCTCGTCCACGTGACGATGGCTGTCGCCGTGAAGGTCTGCTGACCGGCGGGCGTCGTCGGTGGCTTTGAGACGTAGGTGGACACGCGGTACGTCGCGCTCCCGATCGTCACGTCGTCGAACTGGCCGGAGCCGCTCCACGTGCCGGGGTTGTTGACGACGAGGACCTCATCGAAGCCCGGAAGGACGGCGGTCGGCGTGAAGTGCCGGACGCCGCTGACGTCGGTGACAAAGGCGATGCCCGTCTCCGGTGCGGAGCCGTCGGGCTGGGTTACGGCGTCGTAGGGCAGCGCGCGCAGGCGCTCGAGCGACTGGGTCGCGAGCGACGTGGCGGTCTGGCGCTGCTTCGCCTGCGCGATCGTGCTGAGGGACGAGACGATCACGCCCATCATCGCCGTCATCACGATAAGCGTGATGAACATCGCAACGATGACCTCGATGAGCGTGAATCCGCCGTCAGACGACCCACGCCGAGCGTTCACGACGTTCATCTGTTCGCCTCCGATTCGGGCTACTCGTCGTTCCGGAACCTGCGGCGTCACGGGGCGGGAGCTTCTAGCTCCCGCCCCGCGAACCGACGAACTCAGCAACTGCGACTAACTCAGCAGCTGCCGACCTGGAGGCCACCGGCCGCCGAGTACCTGTACGTGTCCTCGACGCCGCCCGGGTTCGTCAGCGCGACGCACCACGTCGAATCGTTGCCGAGGTTTGCAGACGCACCCGTAGCCGGCACGGCAGTTCCGTTGCTCAGCCTGATCGCGCCGCTGGTGTACGCGGGAGTACCAGCGTCCGACAGCGTGATCGTTGTGGCCGCACCAGCGGTAACGGTTGGCGTGATCACAACCGGGCCGGTCCGGTCGACGAAGTACGTAGCAATCTCCTTGCCGATGGTCGAGACATCAGCCTTGGTCGACGTGTCGCGAGCCTTCGCGCGCTGGTTGAGGAACACCGGGATCGCGATGGCCGCGAGGATGCCGATGATGATCATGACGACGAGGAGCTCGATCAGGGTGAAGCCCTGGTCCTTCTCGTCGAGGGACTTGCGAATGCGAGCAATCATGGTGCGCTCCCCTTGAAGTCAGGTCGGATGGTCGTTGTCAAAGCCAGTCCGGCATTGCCGGTTCGGTGCTACGAGTGATGCATCGTCGCCGGACGGTAGAATCTTTAGCGAAAGGGGTTCGACCGGAGAAATTCACTCGGTCGGAGCAACGCTCATCACTTGATGAGCTCGAAGACCCCGAAGATCGGCATGTACATCGCGATGACCATGCTGCCGACGATTGCGCCAATGACGACGATCATGAGGGGTTCGATAAGGCTGGTGAGCTGCTCGGTAGTCGCCTCGACCTCGTCGTCGTAGAAGTCCGCGACCTTGGCCAGCATCGTGTCCAGGGCGCCTGTGTCCTCACCGACGGCCATCATCTGCACCACCATTGGCGGGAACACCGGGTGCTGCGACAACGGCCCTGCCAGGGACTCTCCTCGCCGGACGGACTCCTGTACGGCCTTGGCGGCGCGCTCGATGACAAGGTTGCCGCTCGTCTCGCCGACGATGTCCAGCGCCTGCAGGAGCGGGACGCCGGCGTGGATCATCGTGCCGAAGTTGCGCGTGAACCTCGAGACCGCAATCTTTCGGAAGAGCTGCCCGAAGACGGGCAGCTTCAGCTTCCAGGGATCCACCCGTTCGCGGATCCCCCGGTCGTTCTTGTGCTTTCCCCACCACACCGCGAAGACGATGAGAATGACGATGATCGGGATGATGAGGATCTTCAGCGCCTGCGACATCCACATGAGGATCTGCGTGGGCAGCGGAAGCGTGCCGCCCAGGCTGGAGAACATTCCTGCGAACACCGGGACGATAAAGAGCAACATTCCGGTGGTGGCGAGGATAGCAATGACAAACACCACGACCGGGTAGGTCATCGCCGACTTGATCTTCCCGCGGAGCTTGACCTCGGCCTCGAAGTTGTTGGCCACCGAGACTAGGGTCTGGTCGAGGAAACCGCCGACCTCGCCGGCCTTGACCATGTTGATCATCAGCGGCGGGAAGACGTCAGCATGCTTGCCGAGCGCCGTCGAGAATGCGGTACCGACCTCGACATCGTTGCGGACCTGCGCGACGACCTTGGCCAGCGGCTTGGACTCGGTCTGCTCGGCGAGGATCGTCAGTGCACGCAGCAGCGAGAGCCCCGCGTCGATCATCGTGGCGAGCTGGCGCGACATAACCGCCAGGTCCTTGAGTGTGATCTTGTTGCCGCCGAAGCCGGGGATGTTGATCTCGGCGTTCATGCCGCCGGTGCTGACCTCGGAGATCGACACGGCCGCGAGGCCCATCTCCCGCAGCCGGTTCGCCACCGCCGCCTGGTTGGTCGCCTCGACGCGACCCTTGACGATCTTGCCGCCCTTGTCCCGGACGGCGTACTCGAACGTCTTCGTCCCGCCGGCCATCAGAAGGCCTGGCTTCCGTAGGCGGCGCCACCCATGGTCGCCTGGTCACCCATGCCCGCGGCACCCTGCGAACCACCGGAGAAACGCCCGGTCAGTCGGTTGAAGTCCTCCACGTGGTGGCACTTCTCCAGTCCGGTCTCGTAGCTGATCTTGCCGGTCTTGACCAGCTCGGACAGGTGCTGGTCCATGGTGTGCATGCCCTGCTTGGCGCCGGCCTGCATGGCCGAGTAGATCTGGTGGGTCTTGCCCTCGCGGATGAGGTTGCGGATGGCGGGGGTCGCGACGAGCACCTCGGTGGCGACGGCACGGCCCGGCGAGTCCGACCGCTTGGCCAGCGTCTGGCAGACGACGCCCTGGAGGGCTCCGGCCAGCTGGGTGCGGACCTGTGCCTGCTGGTGGGCAGGGAACACGTCGATGACGCGGTCGATCGTCTGCGCGGCGTCCTGCGTGTGCAGCGTGGCGAAGACCAGGTGGCCGGTCTCGGCTGCGGTGAGCGCCACGGAGATCGTCTCCAGGTCACGCATCTCGCCGACGAGGATGATGTCGGGGTCCTGGCGCAGCACGTGCTTGAGCGCGTTGCCGAACGAGTGGGTGTCCTGCCCGACCTCACGCTGGTTGACCACGCACTTCTTGTGGCGGTGGAGGAACTCGATCGGGTCCTCGACGGTCATGATGTGGTCCTCGCGCGTGCGGTTCGCGAGGTCGACGATCGAGGCCAGCGTCGTGGACTTCCCCGAGCCGGTGGGGCCCGTGACGAGCACCAAGCCGCGCGGCAGACCGGCGAACGTGCCGACGACCGCAGGCACGCCGAGCGCCTCGAGCGGCTTGATCTCGTAGGGGATCACGCGGAATGCGGCGCCGATGGACTCACGCTGCTGGTAGATGTTCACGCGGAAACGCGCGAGGCCGCGGACGGAGTACGACAGGTCGAGCTCGAGGTTCGTCTCGAACTTCTCGCGCTGCTTCTGCGTGAGGAACCCGTACAACGAGCGGCGCAGACCCTCGGGCTGCACCTGGCCGAACCCGTCGAGCGCCTTGAGCGAGCCGTTGATCCGCACCATCGGGCTCGTGCCCGTGGTGAGGTGGACGTCAGACGCGCCGACGCGCACCATCTCGGTCAGGATCTCGTCGATCGGGAGGTCGCCCTCCTGCTGCTCCTGGCCCATCCCACGTCGAGGGCCCCGGTCGCGTGCCAGCGGCGCGGGAGCGGGTGCTGCGGCCGGCCGCTGCACCGCAGCCGGTGGGGCGGGTGGGGCGGGCATGAACACCTGTGTGGCGCCCATCGGGCTGGCAGGCCCCTGGGGCGAGAACGACGTCTGCGGCTGCGCGGGGGCCGCGTTCAACGGCTGGTGCACGGCGGATGCCTGCGCCTGGTACGGCGGCGGACCCGCCGGCGCGGACGGGGCCGTGCTCTGCGACGGGATCGGCGAGAACCTCGCCGTCGCGCCGTGGCCGACCGGAGGCGGACCGGCCTGCGGGCCGACGGGTCGGTAGGGCGGCAACGGCCGCGAGGGCTCCCCCGTGGGTGCCTGGTAGGACTCGCTCACGTCATTCCCTCCACGTGGTCGCCTGGTTCGACCGACACGGACGTGCCGATACCAAGCCTTCGATCTGTTCCGTTCATCGGCGGCGCCGATGCCCGACTTGAGGCGTCGATGGGCGTCGGCGCCTACGTGACGACGACGCGCAGGATCTCCTCGATCGAGGTCTGACCCAGCGCCACCTTGTGCCACCCGTCGTCGCGCAGCGGGATCATGCCCTGCGTGACCGCGGTCGCCGCGATGTCGGCGGAGGACGAGTGCGCGACCGCGTGGCGCTCGATCTCCTCGGTCACGCGCATGACCTCGTGCAGCGCGAGCCGCCCGTGGTATCCGGTCTTCGAGCACGTCACACAGCCGACCGGGCGCATCAGCTCGGGCAGCGGCTCGCCGTCGACCCACGGGAACCGCGCGGCGCGCAGCTCTTCGGGGCTCGGCGTGTACGCCGCCTTGCACTTGTTGCACAGCCGGCGCGCGAGCCGCTGGGCGACGACCGCGTCCAGCGCCGACCCCACGAGGAACGGCTCGATGCCCATCTCGATGAGCCGTGTGACGGCCGACGGGGCGTCGTTGGTGTGCAGGGTCGAGAGAACCAGGTGACCGGTCAGGGCCGCCTCGATGGCGATCTGCGCCGTCTCGTGGTCGCGAATCTCACCGAGCAGCACGACGTCGGGGTCGGATCGCAGGATCGACCGCAGCGCCCCGGCGAACGTGAGCCCGGCCTTCGGGTTGACCTGGACCTGGTTGATTCCCGCGAGCCGGTACTCCACCGGGTCCTCGACGGTGATGACGTTGATCTCCGGCTTCGACACCGCGTTGAGCGTCGCGTAGAGCGTCGTGGACTTGCCGGAACCAGTCGGGCCGGTGACCAGGATCATCCCGTACGGCTTGGTGTACGCCTCGCGGTAGGTCTCGTAGTTCTCGTCGAGGAACGACAGGTCGCGCAGGTCGAGGCTCGCGGTGGAGTTGTCGAGGATTCGCATGACGATCTTCTCCCCCCACACGGTGGGCAGCGTCGCCACGCGGAGGTCGATCTTGCGCCCGTCGTGGACGACCGACATCCGGCCGTCCTGCGGCTTGCGGCGCTCGGCGATGTCGATGTCGCTCATGATCTTCACGCGGCTGATGACGCCGCTCTGGATCTGCCTGGGCGCCCGTTGGGTCTCGTGCAGCACACCGTCGATCCGGTAGCGGACGCGCAGGTCCTTCTCGGACGGCTCGATGTGGATGTCCGAGGCGCGGTCGGTGATCGCCTGCGTGACCAGCAGGTTGACAAACCGGACGATCGGCGCGTCCTCGTCGCCGATCTCGGCCATCTTCGACAGGTCGGCCTCGGTGTCGTCGACCTGGTCCTCGAACGCCTGCGAGAGGCCTTCCATCTCGTCGTCCGCACGGCAGTACCGGTCGATCGCGCGCAGCAGGTTGTCGTGCGTGGCGATGACGGGGATGACGGACATCCCCGACACCGAGCGCACGTCGTCGACGGCCATGACGTTGCCCGGGTCGGACGTCGCGAGCACGATCGACCCGCCCTCGAGCGCGACCGGCAGCACGGAGTAGCGACGGCACAGCGCCCCGGGCACCATGCTGACGGCGGTCCGGTCGACCGGGTAGTCGTCCAGGTCGACGAAGGCCATGCCGACCTGGTTGGCGAGGGCCTTGACCAGCTGGGACTCGGTGAGCACCCCCAACTCGACCAACGTGCGCCCCAACGATGTGCCCCGGGCCAACGTCTCGTCGAGCGCGGCGAGCAGCTGCGCCTCCGTGACGAGGCCGTCGTCGAGCAGGATCTCCCCGAGCTGCTTCACGCGCGTCCCCTCCGGTCCAACCGGCGGCCGACTGCTGGCCGCGCTGGTGTCTCCGGATCAATCGGCAGGAACGGCGACCGGGGTGAGCCCGTCAGGCGGTCAGTTTGTCCTCGAGCGCGGACGACATCGCGGCGAGCGGAGCGGGGTGACCGGTCATGAGCCGGACCTGTTCGGCGGCCTGGTGCAACAGCATCTGCTCACCGCCGACGACCGCTCCCCCGACGGACGCCCACGCGACGGAGAGCGCCGTCGGTCGCGGGTCGTACGCGACGTCGAGCAGCACGCCCTCGGCCGCCACGAGCCGTTCCGCGATCGGGTCGGCGGCGTACGGCGGGAGGGTCGAGATGACGACTTCCGCGCGGCCGATCTCCGCGGGCGCCTCGTCCAGCGTGCGGTACACCGGGGTGACGCCCATCCGGTGTGCAGCCCGCATGAGGGCTCCAGCCCGAGCGACGGCTCGCACGTACACGACGGGCGAGGTGCAGCGCAGCTGCGCGAGCGCCGCCAGCGTGGACGACGCGGTGGCTCCAGCGCCCAGCACGGCGGCGCGGGTGATCGGACCGGTGAGCCCGAGCGCCGCGACGATGCCGTGCACGTCCGTGTTCGCACCGACCAGCGTGCGCCCCTGGAACAGCACCGTGTTGACCGCGCCCACCACCTCGGCGAGCGGCTCCACGTGGTCCAACAGCGGGATGATCGACTGCTTGAGCGGCATCGTCAGGCTGAGCCCCGCCCAGGAGTCGTCCAGGCCGGCGAGGAACGCGGGAAGACCGTCCTCCGTGACGTCGACGGCGTCGTAGCTCCAGCCGTCGAGGCCGAGCGCCACGTAGGCGGCGCGGTGCAGCACCGGTGACAGCGAGTGCGCCACCGGGTGCCCGAGCACCGCCGCCCGTCGCTGGGCGGCGGCCGTCACTTGCTGTTCTCCGCCTGCCAGGCTCGCAACAGCTCCACGTTCGCCTGGTGGTCGTCGTAGGTGGTGGCGAAGAGCGTCTCTCCGGAGTCGAGGTTGACGGTCACCCAGAACAGCCAGTCCCCCTCGGCCGGCGCGAGAACCGCGTCGATCGAGGCGGCGCCCGGCGACGCGATGGGCGTCGGAGGCAGACCCAGGTGCTTGTAGGTGTTGTACGGGTTGCTCGCGTCCTGAGTGTCCGCGGTGCTGAGGCCGGTCCCGGGCTTGCCGAGGCCGTAAGCGACGGACGAGTCGACGGCGAGCGGCATCTCCTTGGCGAGCCGGTTCTCGATGGCGCGCGCCACCTTGGGTCGGTCCTCGGGCAGACGTGCCTCGCGCTCGACCATGGACGCCTTGTTGAGCACGGTCGCCCACTGGTCCTGCGGGACACCCTTCTCCGTGAGGACGGCCACCGTCTGTGCGGTCATCTGCGACAGCACGCTCGCGGCCGACGCGTCGGGCTCAATGGTGTACGTGGCGGGGTACAGCCAGCCCTCGACGTTCCCGTTGGCCTCCGCGGGCAAGCCGATCGCGGCGGGATCGGCGATCGCCGCGGTGACCTCCTCGATGGGAAGTGCCATCTTCTCGCTGATCTTCGTGGCGATCTGGTCCCGGGTCAGTCCCTCGGGGATCGTGAGAGCGAAGGACACGCGGCTCGACGGGTTGAGCAGGGCGACGACGGCGTCGGACGCCGGCAGCTCGAGCAGGAGGTTGTAGGTGCCAGGCTGGATCGAGGCGGCCTGCGGGTTGGCGGCGAACGCCTCGTTGAACGCCTTCTCGGTCGCGACGACGCCGGCCGAGACCAAGGTCGCCGCCATGTCAGCGCCCGTGTCTCCGGGCTCGATGACGACCTCCGCGCTGCCGTGCCCCACGCCGGTGTAGTCCTCGACGCCGCTGTCGGCCCCGTCGGTTCCGCCCTGGAACATGCCGCCCATGAGCTCGACGACGACGTAGCCGGCACCGACGACCATCAGGATCGCGACGATCAGCACCCAGATGGAGCGGCGCCGACGGCGCTTGCGCTCGCGCTGCTCCTGGGCCCGGCCACGGGAGCGCGACGACTTGGACTCGGCAGGGGCGACACGGGTGTCGCCGGCGAACAGGTCGCTCACCTCGTCACTCCGTTCTACGGGGGTCCACCACTCGGTCTGGCTGTTGGTCACGTGCGAGTCACTCCACCGTCGTCCGTGCGTCGCCCGCAGCCCCCCCGCGCGCCACTGGAGCATGCTGTGCTGGGTCGATCACGACCCGCTCACCGGGACGTCGTCCCGACGCACGCTCCGCGTCCAGCGCGGACTGCAAGATCACCACCGCGGCCGCCTGGTCGACGACCTGCCGGTGGCGGCGCCCGGATCGGCCGGACGCCTGCAGCGCGTGATGGGCGGACACCGTGCTCATCCGCTCGTCGACCAGCCGCACCGTGACCGGTGCGATGGCCTGCGCCAGTTGGACAGCGTACGCGCGCGCGGCGTCCGATGCCGAACCTTCGGCCCCCGACAGGTGAACCGGCAGCCCGACGTACACAACACCCACACGGCGTTCCTGCACCTCGCGCACCACCTGTGCGACGTCTGTGGGCAGGTGCCCCTTCTTGCTGGTCGCCCGCGCGAGGGTGGCGACCGGCGTGGCGATCAGGCCGTCCGGGTCGCTGCTGGCGAGCCCAACGCGAACCGTCCCGACGTCGACGGCGAGCCGTGCTCCTCGGACGACCTGACCCGGGTCGGGGGTCGCGCTCACCTCAGCTGCCCACCGCCGTCGCGACCGCCGCCAGGGCCTCGGCCAGCCGTCCGGGGTCGGTGCCACCGCCCTGCGCCAGGTCGTCCTTGCCGCCGCCGCCACCACCGAGGATGCCGGAGGCGGTGCGCACGAGCGCTCCTGCGCGCACACCTCGCTCCCGCGCCGCCGCGTTGGTCGCGACGACCACGACCGGCCGCCCCTTGCTGACGCCGCCGATCGCGACGACCGCCGGCGCCGCCTCGCCGAGCCGCGAGCGGACGTCGAGCACCAGCGTGCGCAGCTCGTCGCCGCCGACATCGCCCGCGTCGTGCGTCACGACCCGGGTCTCCCCCACCGTCTGCGCCGCGCCCGCCAGCGAGCCTGCCTGCGCGAGCAGGGTGGCCTGCCGCAGCGCCGCGAGCTCCTTCTCGGACTCCTTGAGCTTGGTCAGGAGGGACGACACCCGGTCCGTGAGGTCGTCAGGACGGGCCCCGAGCAGGCCGGACAGCTGACCGACGAGCGCGCGCTCCTTCGCCTGGTACCCGTACGCACCCTCGCCGACGAGCGCGTCGACGCGGCGCACACCCGAGCCGATGGAGGCCTCTCCGAGGAGGGTGACGAGGCCGAGCTCGCCCGAGCGCTTGACGTGGGTGCCCGCGCACAGCTCGCGCGACCAGTCGCCCCCGATCGAGACGACCCGCACCTCGTTCCCGTACTTCTCGCCGAACAGCGCCATCGCCCCGAGCGCACGCGCCTCGGCGATCGGCATCGTCTGCTCGGTGACGTCGAGGTCGTCCTGCAGGCGGGTGTTGACGCGTTCCTCGATCTCGCCGAGCACACCGGTGGGGACCGCGGAGCCGGAGCGGAAGTCGAACCGGATCCGGCTCGGCGCGTTCTCCGAGCCTGCCTGCGTCGCTGTGTCGCCCAGCGACTCGCGCAGCGCCTTGTGCACCATGTGCGTCGCGGTGTGGGCACGCGCGATGGCGCGCCGACGGTCGATGTCGATGGTGGCGGTCCCGGACTCACCGAACGTCGCGGTGCCGTCGACCAGCCGGCCGTGGTGCACCGACAGACCCTTGACGGGTGCCTGCACGTCGTCGACCTCGATGCGCGCCCCGCCGTCGAGCACGATCACGCCGGTGTCCGCCAGCTGCCCACCCGACTCCGCGTAGAAGGGCGTCACGTCGAGCACGACCTCGACGTCCGCCGGAGCCGTCGCTGCGGGCGCGGGCACGCCGTCGACCAGCAGGCCGACCACGCGCGAGCGCGAGGTCGCGTCGGTGTAGCCGACGAACTGGACCGGCTTGGTGTCGTCGCTGCTCAGCGTGCCGTGCAGCTCCTGGTACGCCGCCGTGTCCGCGCGGCCCGTCCGCTTCGCCAGAGCGTCCGCGCGCGCCCGGTCCCGCTGCTCCTTCATGAGCGTGCGGAACGCGGTCTCGTCGACGGCCACACCCTGCTCGGCCGCCATCTCGAGCGTGAGGTCGATCGGGAAGCCGAAGGTGTCGTGCAGCTGGAACGCGTGCGACCCCGAGAGCACGGAGATCGCCTGCTTCTTCATCGCCTGGACGGCCGTGTCGAGGATCGTCGTGCCCGCCGCGAGCGTGCGTCGGAACGTCTCCTCCTCCGAGTACGCCACCTGGCTGATCTTCTCGAAGTTCACCGCGAGCTCCGGGTAGGACGGGCTCATCGCGTCCCTGCTCAACGGCAGCAGGGTGGGCAGCGCGAGGTCCTCGACCCCGAGCAGCCGCATCGCGCGGATCGAGCGGCGCAGCAGTCGGCGCAGCACGTAGCCGCGGCCCTCGTTCGAGGGCGTCACGCCGTCGCCGATGAGCATGAGCGCGCTGCGCACGTGGTCGGCGACGACCCGCATCCGGACGTCGTCCTGGTGCGACGCGCCGTACCGCTTGCCGGACAGCTCCTGCGCGCCCTGGATGACGGGGAACACCTCGTCGATCTCGTACAGGTTGTCGACGCCCTGCAGCAGGTACGCGACCCGCTCGAGGCCCATGCCGGTGTCGATGTTCTTCTGCTTGAGCTCCCCGAGGATCGGGAAGTTCTCCTTGCCGCCGCCGTCACCGCGCTCGTACTGCATGAAGACGAGGTTCCAGATCTCGAGGTAACGGTCCTCGTCGACCACCGGGCCGCCCTCCGCGCCGTACTGCGGGCCGCGGTCGACGTAGATCTCCGAGCACGGGCCCGAAGGACCGCGCGCGCCCGTCGACCAGAAGTTGTCCTTCCACCCGCGGCGCTGGATGCGCTCGTCCGGCAGGCCGGCGATCTCCTTCCAGAGGTCCGCCGCCTCGTCGTCGTCGTGGAAGACGGTCACCCAGATGGTGTCGGGGTCGAACCCGAAGCCGCCGGTCTCGCGCGAGCCGGTGACCAGCTTCCAGGCGTGGGTGATCGCGCCGTGCTTGAAGTAGTCCCCGAACGAGAAGTTGCCGTTCATCTGGAAGAACGTGCCGTGCCGGGTGGTCTTGCCGACCTCCTCGATATCGAGGGTCCGCACGCACTTCTGCACGCTGGTCGCGCGCGGCCACGGCGCGGGCTCACCCAGCATGTACGGGATGAACGGCACCATCCCGGCGATGACGAACAGGGTCGACGGGTCCGGCGAGATCAGCGAGGCCGAGGGCACGACGGCGTGGCCGTTCCCCTCGAAGTAGTCGAGCCAGCGCTGGCGGATCTCGGCGGTACGCATCGTGTCCTCGTCGTCCATCTGTCGTGTTCGGGTGGTGCCTGCGGTGGTGGGTCAGTAGAAGGTGTAGCCGTCGTCGTCGTCGGGGTCCTCGGTGGGGCTGCGGGTCCAGTCCTCACCGTGGCGGGCCGACCAAGCGCTGCGCAGGTTCGCCACCCGCTCCGGACGTTCGGCCCGCAGCGCCTCGACGTCGACGTCGCCCACGAGGTCGTGCCGCAGCTCCTGCTCACGCTGGGCCATCGCGGCGAGGAACTCCGTCTTCAGCGTGGCGAGCGCGTGCGAGACCCGCTGGGCACCGTCGATCGCGTCGGTCGTCCCCGCGGGCAGGTAGGTCTCCACAACCTTGCGCCCCTTGCGGACCACGACGACAGTCAGGACGACCCCGATCGCGAGCCAGGTGAGCCGGCGTCCCATCATCGGCTCCGGCGTGCGCTCGCCGCGAGACCCGACAGCGCCGTGCGCACGCCGTACGAGAAGGCGGCCGCCTTGATCATCGGCCCGCCGACGGTCGCGGCGAACAGCGACGTGAGCGCCGAGACGTTCTCCGAGACCTGGGCCGCGGCGGTGGTGACGGTGTCGATGTTCTCCAGCTGGGTGTTCGACGACGCGACCAGCGTGGCGGTCTCGTCGAGCACCGGGACCGTGTGGTCGGTGATCTCCTTGACCGAGGTCCGTGTCTCGTCCAGCACCCGCCCGAGCTTGATCAGCGGCACCGCCAAGAAGCCCACGAGCAGTACGAACGCGAGCGCGGCGATCAGTCCCGCGACGTCACCCACCGACATGTCCAGCCTCCTGGTTCTGGGGTCGTCGACCCCGCCGAAACCCTACCCGCCCCGGATGCACGAACGCCCCGCAGCGCAGTGCGCGGCGGGGCGTCCGAGAGACGGTCAGATCAGCGGGCGTAGTACTCGACGACCAGCTGGACCTCGCACGTCACGGGGATCTCCGCGCGCTTCGGAGCTCGGACCAGGACGGAGCTGAGCTTCTCCAGCTGCACGTCGAGGTAGCCCGGGACGTTCGGGAGGACGTCGCGGTGCGCACCGGCGGCGGCGACCTGGAACGGCACGGTGGCCTGGCTCTTCGGCTTGACCTGGAGCGTCTGGCCCGGCTTCACGCGGAAGGAGGGACGGTCCACGATCTTGCCGTCGACGAGCATGTGACGGTGCACGACGACCTGGCGGGCCTGCAGGATGGTGCGGGCGAAGCCGGAGCGCAGGACGAGAGCGTCAAGGCGGGTCTCGAGGTTCTCGACGAGCGCCTCACCCGTCAGGCCCGGGGCCTTGCGGGCGTCCTCGTACGCACGAGCCATCTGCTTCTCGCGCAGCGCGTACTGGGCGCGCAGACGCTGCTTCTCCCGCAGACGGACGGCGTAGTCCGACTCGGTGCGACGACGCGCACGGCCGTGCTCGCCGGGGGGGTACGGCCGCTTCTCGAAGTGCTTGACTGCCTTGGGCGTCAGCGCGAGGCCGAGGGCGCGGGAAAGGCGCACCTGGCGACGCGAGCGGGTCACGCTGCTCACAGAGTTACTTCCTGTCGTTGTAGACGTCACACCCGATGACGGAGATGTTCCGATGGGCGTGGGGCCGACCGTGGATGCGTCGCGTCTGTTCTCGACGCTGGCTAAGGCCCCAGGTGGCCGTCAGCGGGGGCATGCAAGCACACCCGTCCCGCGGACGACGTCGACACTCTACCGTGCAGACCGGGCATTCCCCGAATCAGGTGGTGCCGTCGAGGATCGTGCGGATGCGGTCCAGGCGGTCGGTGACCTGGCGCTCGTAGCCGCGGTCGCTCGGCTCGTAGTAGCGCGTGCCCGCGAGCTCGTCGGGCAGGTACTGCTGGCCCGCGACGGCGTGCGGCGCGTCGTGCGCGTACACGTACCTGGCGCCGTGACCCAGCTGCTTCGCGCCCGGGTAGTGCGCGTCGCGCAGGTGGGCCGGCACGGAGCCGATCCGGCCGGCGCGGACGTCGGCGAGCGCCCGGTCGATCCCGAGGTACGCGGCGTTCGACTTCGGCGCGGTCGCCAGGTGCACCACGGCTTCCGCGAGGATGATCCGGGCCTCCGGCATACCGATCAGGGCCACCGCCTGCGCGGCGGCCACCGCCGTCTGCAGGGCGCTCGGGTCCGCCATCCCCACGTCCTCGGCGGCGGCGATGACGATCCGGCGGGCGATGAACCGCGGGTCCTCCCCCGCCGCGATCATCCGCGCGAGGTAGTGCAGGGACGCGTCGACGTCGGAACCGCGCATCGACTTGATGAACGCGCTGATGACGTCGTAGTGCTGGTCCCCGTCCCGGTCGTAGCGCACGGCCGCGACGTCGATGGCCCGCTCCATCGTCGTGAGGTCCACCAGGACGGGCGGGACCGCACCCTCCTCGGAGAGGGCGGACCCGGCGGCCGCCTCGAGGATGGTCAGCGCCTTGCGCGCGTCCCCGCCCGCCAGCCGCAGCAGGTGCTCCTCCGCGTCCTCGGTCAGCGCGATCGAGCCGTCCAGCCCGCGCTCGTCCTCCACCGCGCGACGGACCAGGCGACGGACGTCGTCCGTGTCGAGCGGCTGAAGCGTGAGCAGCAGGGACCGTGACAGGAGTGGCGAGTTCACGGAGAACGACGGGTTCTCCGTGGTGGCGGCGACCAGCGTGACCCAGCGGTTCTCCACGCTGGGCAGCAGCGCGTCCTGCTGGGCCTTGGTGAACCGGTGGACCTCGTCGATGAACAGGACGGTCTCGGTGCCGTCCGTGGCCAGGCGGCGACGCGCGTCCTCGATCACCGCGCGCACGTCCTTGACACCGGCCGTGACCGCCGACAGCTCGACGAACCGACGTCCGGACGTCGCGGCGATCAGGTACGCGAGGGTGGTCTTGCCCGTGCCGGGCGGTCCCCAGAGCACGACCGAGGTGGGCGCGGCCCGGCGTGCGGCCTCGTTGGCCGGCTCGACCAGCCGCCGCAGCGGTGAGCCACCGACGAGCAGGTGCTCCTGGCCGGCCACCTCGCCCAGGTCGCGCGGCCGCATGCGGACGGCGAGCGGGGCGCCGGCCCCGACCGCGGGCAGCCCGGAGGCCGTGGACGTCACCGCATCGAACAGGTCCATGCGGGCAGGGTACGCAGAGACGCCGACGTCCGACGCAGCCTGGTGACGGCACCGTGGCACGCCACCGTGTGCCAACGTGTGCGAGACCCCCGCTCCACCTGCGACGATGACCCGCGTGTTCGCCCGAGTAGGTCGCGCAGTTGCCCACCATCCCCGCCTCACCGTCGTGGCGTGGCTGCTCTTCGCCGTGCTCGGCTACGGGCTGGCCGTCCTGGGGGTGCACGGGGAGAACCTGTTCGAGCGCCTGAGCACCGGCGCTCCCGGCGTTCCCGGGTCCGAGAGCTCCGAAGCCTTCGCCATCCTCGACGAGGCCGACGACAGCGGTCCGTCCCTGACCCTCGTCCTCGATAACGTCGACCCGGCCGACCCCGACGTCGCCACGGCCCTCGCGCCTGCCCGGGAGGACCTCGTCGCCATCGACGGTGTCGTCTCGGTGATCGATCCCCTCGCGCTGCCGGACGGCGCTGCCAACCCGGCCGCCGCGCCCCTGGTCGCCCAGGACGGCGACGGCTTCCTCGTGGTGGTCGAGCTCGCACCGGACCTGCCGGAGGCGGAGCAGGAGGTGGCGCTCGACGAGGTCGAGACGCGACTGCTCGAGATCCCGGCAGACCTCGAGGACGTCGCCCCCGGGGTGACCGGCATCGTCGGGGGGACCACCCTGATCGTCGAGGCGATCACGGACCAGGTGGAGACGGACCTGCGCACGGGCGAGACCATCGCCCTGCCGATCGCGCTGCTCATCATGATCCTCGTCTTCGGCGGCTTCCTCGCCGCCGGGATGCCGATGGTCGGTGCGGTCGCGTCGATCGCCGGCGGACTCGCTGCGCTCCTCGGCTTCTCCTACGTGCTCGACCTCGACTCGTCCGTCGTCAACATCGTGACCGTGCTCGGCCTCGGGCTCTCGATCGACTGGGGGCTGCTGATGGTGTCGCGGTTCCGCGAGGAGCTGCACCACCTGGTCGACGACGACGGGGGCGCCGGGAGCCGGAGGCGGCGCGGAGACGGCGCGGTCCTCACCGCGATCGAGCGCACCATGGCGACCGCGGGTCGCACGGTGACCTTCTCCGCGCTCATCGTCGCCATCTCGATCGCCGGGCTGCTCGTCTTCGAGGCTCCGATCCTGCGGGCGTTCGGCGCAGCCGGTGTTGCGGTCATCGTGGTGGCGGTCGCGACGGCACTGACGCTCGTCCCCGCCCTCCTGGTGCTCGCCGGGCGGCGGATGATCCGGCCGAGCATCCTTGCGCGCATCCCCGGGCTCCGCGGCATCCTCGCGCGGACCGCCGACGTGCAGACCGAGGAAGGGACCTTCTCCCGCCTCGCTGCGCGGGTGCAGCGCCGGCCGTGGACCGTGCTGCTCGCCTGCCTCGCGGTGCTCGGCATCCTCGCGCTCCCGCTGGCACACCTCGAGATGCGCAACTCGACCACCGAGCTCCTGCCGGCAGGCAGTGCACAGCGCGAGTTCGTCGACACGCTCGCCAGCGACTACCCCGCCGCCACCACCCCCGCGATCACCGTCGTCGCGCAGACGTCGCTCGACGAGGCGACGGCGTGGGCCGCGACTCTGGAGGATCTCGACGGTGTGGCGTCCGTCGACCCGCCGTCCGCGGTGGACTCCTACGTGGTGATCGGGGTCAGGCCCGACACCGACGACCCGGGCGACGCCGTGGCACGGGACGTCGTCCATCAGATCCGCGCCCTCGACGCCCCGTTCCCCACCTGGGTCACCGGTCAGGCGGCGTCCCAGATCGACTTCACCGCCGCCATCGTCGAGCGGGCGCCGTGGGCGATCGGGATCGTCGCCGTCGCGTGCCTCGTCCTGCTGTTCCTCATGACCGGCTCCGTCGTCGTGCCGGTCAAGGCGCTGCTCACCAACGTGATCTCGCTGGCGGCGTCGCTGGGCGTCCTGGTCTGGGTCTTCCAGGATGGGCACCTGTCCGGCGTGCTGAACTTCACGCCGACCGGCGGCATCGAGACGTACGTCATCGCGCTGGTGATCGCCTTCGGGTTCGGGCTGGCCATGGACTACGAGGTGTTCCTGCTCTCGCGGATCAAGGAGCTGGTCGACGAGGGTGTGCCCAACGACCGTGCCGTCCGGCTCGGGCTACAGCGGTCCGGCCGGATCATCACCTCGGCTGCGCTCATCGTCATCGTGGTGTTCGCCGGCTTCGTCGCCGGAGAGCTGCTGGTGATCAAGGAGGTCGGCTTCTCGCTGGCCGTCGCCGTGCTGATCGACGCGACGCTGGTGCGGATGCTCCTGGTCCCCGCGACCATGACCTTGCTCGGGCGCGCCAACTGGTGGGCGCCGCCCTTCCTGCGACGCGCCTACGCCCGCATGGCGATCACCCACTGAGACAGCCTGGCCCGGTGGATCAGGCCGGCGGGCGCTGCGTCCCCGGCGGCGAGAACGACGACATCTCCGCGTCGGTCCGGAAGCCCAGCCGACGGTAGATCCGGCGAGCAGCGTCGTTCTGCGCGTACATCCCCAGGGACACCCACGAGGCCCCGTCGGCGAGGGCCGCGCGGGTGAGGGCCGCCGTCAGGGCTGTCCCCGCCCCGGTCCGCCGCAGGGTCGGCAGGACGCCGAGACCGTGCACGTGCCAGGACCTGCCGTCGCCCTCGGCGCCACGGGCGACCGCACCGACGACCCCGGCGAGCTGTCCGTCCGCGTGCACACCCCACCAGCCGAGCTCGTCGGGTCCGGCAGGGTCGGCCGAGGTCTCCGGGTTCGACGCCCGAAGGCACGAACGGATGCTGTCCGCGTCTCCCACCGGGTCGAGCCGGCACACCTGCGCCTCTCCCGGGACGTGCGCCGGCAGCCCTGCCCCGGTCGAGAGCCAGTCCCACGCGGAGAACGGGACGAGGCCGAGGCCGTCCAGGACGCCCGGCTGCGGCCTGCACCCCCGCGGCACGCTCATCCACCGGGCAGGCCCGACGTCCGCGCCGGCGACCACCCGGTCGACGGTCGCGGGATCGCCGAGCCCGAGGACGCTCGGACGCTCCGGCCCGCCGATCAGCAGCACCACGCCGTCGTCGTCGCCGAGCAACTGGACCGCGTCCCAGCGGATGCGGTCGCCCAGGATCATCCGGTGCTCCCGCCAGCGGGGCGGGAGCAGCTCGAGCACGTCCGCCATCAGGCCTCGGGTGCGGCCTTCGGCTTGGCGTCCACGCCGGCCTCGCGCCGCTGCTCGGGCGTGATCGGGCCGGGCGCGGCCGTGAGCGGGTCGTACCCGCCGCCCGACTTCGGGAAGGCGATGACGTCGCGGATCGACTCCGAGCCCGTCAGGAGGGCAAGGATCCGGTCCCACCCGAACGCGATGCCACCGTGCGGCGGCGCACCGAACTGGAAGGCGTTGAGCAGGAAGCCGAACTTCTCCTGCGCCTCGTCCGGCCCGATGCCCATGACGTCGAACACGCGCTCCTGGACGTCCCTGCGGTGGATACGGATGGAGCCGCCACCGATCTCGTTGCCGTTGCAGACGATGTCGTACGCATAGGCCAGCGCGGCGCCCGGGTCCTGCTCGAACGTGTCGATCCACTCCGGCGTCGGGGACGTGAACGCGTGGTGCACGGCTGTCCACGCTCCCCCGCCGACCGCCACGTCGTCGTCCTCGCCTGTGGGCTTGAACAGCGGGGCGTCGACCACCCAGACGAACTTCCACTCGTTCTCGTCGATCAGCCCGCCGCGGCGACCGATCTCGAGGCGGGCAGCCCCGAGCAGCGCACGTGCGTCGTTGACCGGCCCGGCCGCGAAGAACACGGCGTCACCGGGGCTCGCGCCGACGGCGGCCACGAGACCGGCGCGCTCGGACTCGGAGAGGTTCTTGGCCACGGGGCCGCCCAGCTCGCCGTCCTCGCCGACCGTGACGTACGCAAGGCCCTTGGCGCCGCGCTGCTTGGCCCACTCCTGCCACGCGTCGAACCCGCGTCGAGGCGTCGAGCCGCCTCCGGGCTGCACGACAGCGCCGACGTAGGGGGCCTGGAAGACGCGGAACGGCGTCTGGGAGAAGTAGGACGTCAGCTCGACCAGCTCGAGCCCGAACCGCAGGTCCGGCTTGTCGTTGCCGTAGCGCGCCATGGATTCCGCGAACGTGATGCGCGGGATCGGCGTCGGGACCGTCACGCCGATGAGGTCCCACAGGGCGACGAGGATCTGCTCGCCGAGAGCGATGACGTCGTCCTGCTCGACGAAGCTCATCTCGACGTCCAGCTGCGTGAACTCCGGCTGACGGTCGGCGCGGAAGTCCTCGTCCCGGTAGCAGCGGGCGATCTGGTAGTACCGCTCGAGCCCACCGACCATGAGCAGCTGCTTGAACAGCTGCGGCGACTGCGGGAGCGCGTACCAGGACCCGGGCGACAGGCGCGCGGGCACGAGGAAGTCACGGGCTCCCTCGGGCGTCGAGCGCGTGAGGGTCGGGGTCTCGACCTCGACGAAGTCCTGCGCGTCGAGCACCCGGCGCGCAGCCTGGTTCGCCTTGGCGCGCAGGCGCATCGCGCGAGCCGGCGCGGGCCTGCGCAGGTCCAGGTAGCGGTACTTAAGGCGAGCCTCCTCACCCACGGCCTCGTCGAGCGACGACGAGACCTGGAACGGCAGCGGCTCGGACTCGTTGAGCACGACGACCTGGGCGGCGACGAGCTCGACCTCGCCGGTGGCCAGGTTCGGGTTCTCGTTGCCCGCGGGCCGACGACCCACCTCGCCCGTCACCTGCAGCACGTACTCCGCGCGCAGCCCGTGCGCGACAGCCTCGTCGCGGACGACGACCTGCGCGATGCCCGAGGCGTCCCGCAGGTCCACGAACGCGACCCCACCGTGATCGCGACGCCGGTCCACCCAGCCCGTGAGGGTGACGGTGGTACCGATGTGCTCGGCTCGCAGCGAGCCGGCCGTGTGGGTGCGGAGCACGGAAGATCCTTCGGGTTCGGGGGTGGGGCGCCCTGCGGACGCCCGCACGATCTTAGTGCCCGGTCTGCGTGCGGCCCGCCGACAATTCGATGATCGTCCGCACGCGCGTCACGGTCGGTGCCGTCGGCACCGAGGAGAATCCGAACCGCACTGCAGGCACGACGGGCGCCACGGCGCCGAGGTCGGCCGACCCCCAGAGAGCTCGGACCGCGGTGATCGCGTGCTGGTCGCTGGCGACGTACCACTCGCGCCTGCCCTGGCCCGCGGTTCCGCGGGTACGGACGCCGTCGAGGAACAGGCGTGCGAGCGGATCGGCGGCGCCGGCGACGAGCGGTGCGACGGCATCGTGGCGGGGCAGCGCGACGAGCAGGCGTCCGAGGCGCGTGCGCGAACCGAGTGCGAGATCCGCCGTCAGCGGGCCGGCGCGCAGGCGCCACCGTCGTCGCTCTTCGTCCGCGCGCAGCCCGACCGGAACCACGTGCACCGCGTCGAACGCATAGGTGCCGGCCACGAGGTCTGCGACGTCGTCGCTGGGAGCCAGCAGCACGCGCAGCCCGTCGGCGCGCTCGACCATCACGTCGGTGAAGGAGCCGAGCGGCGACGTCCGCCACCGCCCCACGACGATCCGCGTGCCCTCGGTGGTGCCGAACCCCGCGATGTGCCCGTCGAACGTGACGCGGCGGGGCGCGGCGCTCCCCGCGTGCTCGGTGCCGGTCGGGCTCGTCATCTCTCGTGTCACACCTCGTGCCGGAGGGACCCGCGGGTGGCGGGACGGGCTGCAGGGCGACGGTCGAGAAGGCCCCACGCGGTTCATCGTCCAGGCTTCGAGCAGGTTCCGCCGCCCGGCGGAGTCTCAGAAGAGAACAGGCTGTGCCGCCGCGACCGTCGGCTCGAGCACCGTCAGCCCGGCCGAGGCGAGGCTCCCGGCGGGGTAGGAGCCCTCCCCAGGAGTCTCGTACCGGCCGGCACGGTGGCCCGCCCGGTCGGCGAAGCCGTGCCGCACGAGCAGCGGACGGACCCGCTCGTCGAGCCATCGCACGTACTCGCGCGGCGCGTACGCACCCCGCCCGTACAGCACCTCGTACCGGCGGACGAGCGCGGGCGCGTGGTCGCGCAGCCAGGCAAGGAAGAGCGGCTTCACCGGTCCCCGCAGGTGCAGCGGAAGGACCGTCACGCCGGTCGCTCCGGCGTCAGCGAGGTCGCGCAGCAGGGAGTCGAGATGCGCCCGGTCGTCGGTCAGCCACGGCAGCACCGGAGCAACCATCACCCCGCACGGCAGCCCCGCCTCCCGCACCGCACGGATGAGGTCGAGCCGAGCCCGGGGCGTCGGTGTCCCTGGCTCCACGGCCTGCTGCAGCGTCTCGTCCCGGATCGCCAGCGAGACGCCGATCCCGACCGGAACGGCACGCGCGACCTCCGCGAGGAGCGGCAGGTCGCGACGCAGCAGCGTGCCCTTGGTGAGGATGGACAGGGGCGTGCCGCTGTGCGCGAGCGACTCGATGATCCCCGGCATGAACCGGTACCGACCCTCGACCCGTTGGTACGGGTCGGTGTTGGTGCCGAGCGCGACGTGCTCCTGCTTCCACGACGGCCGTGCCAGCTCCGCGCGCAGGACGTCGACGACGTTCGTCTTCACCACGATCTGCGTCTCGAAGTCCCGACCGGCGTCCATCTCCAGGTACTCGTGCGTCGGCCGGGCAAAGCAGTAGGTGCATGCGTGGAGGCATCCCCTCGTCGGGTTCACCGTCCAGCGGAAGGGCATCCGCGACGCCTCGGGCACCTTGTTCAGCGCACTGCGGCACACGACTTCGTGGAACGTCACTCCGGCGAACTCGGGCGTCCGGACACTGCGCAGCAGCCCGGCGAGCGCCAGCCCGGGCAGCGCCGCCGTGTCGTCCGTGCCCAGCTTCTGCGCATCCCATCGCATGCCGACATGCGAACATGTGTTCGAACGTATGTCAAGCCGCCACGACAGAGGTCAGGGCGGCGCGAGGTACGGGTTGTGGGCCAACTCGGTCGCGATGTCGGTGGTGGGCCCGTGTCCGGGAACCACGACGGTGTCGGCCGGCAGCGTCGCGACGACCTCCCGCAGCGTTCTCTGCATCGTCGCGTGGTGCCCGCCCGGCAGGTCCGTGCGACCCACCGAGCCCGCGAACAGGACGTCCCCCGTGAACGCGAGCGACCCCAGCAGGTAGAGCGTCGACCCTTCCGTGTGCCCCGGCGCGTGCCGGGCGACGATCCGCAAGCTGCCGAGCTCGAGCACCGTGTCGGCCGAGCGGACGTCGTCGACGGCCCCGAACGGCTCGACCCGCTGTGGGGCCACGTAGCCCGTCGGGTCGATCCCCGTCGCGGCCAGCGCCTGTGCGAGCGGCCCCGAAGGGTCGTGCGTCGGGCGCCCCGCGAAGCCGAGGAGCCCGAGCGTGCCGAACGGGTCCGCGAGCCGGTAGACGTCGGCGGCGTGCAGGACGACGGGCACGTCGAGCGCGGCGGACAGCCGACCGGCGTCCCACGTGTGGTCGACGTGACCGTGCGTGGCCAGCACGGCGGCCGGACGCAGCTCCCGCTGCGCGACGAGTGCCAGGACGTCGTCGGTGACCCCGGCGCCTGCGTCGATGACGACGCACGACCCGTCGTCGTCGAGCAGGACGGAGCACCTGGCACCGAAGACCGCGGACACGACCGTGACGACCTGCATGAGACGCACGGTAGCCGTCGGGCGTGTCCGGACTGTGATGTCGCACGGCGCCGCCGCTGGTGGCCCGTCGCCAAGCCTTGCCTAGACTGTCCCGGGTCCCCTTCATGCAGTGCGGCTGGCGGACGACCAGCCGCACCGCACGACGACGCGAGGAGCGTGTGCGTGTCCACCAAGAGCGAGCGTGAGTACGAGCGCCGCCGATACGAGAAGTGGCAGGAGCGCCAGACCAAGGCGCGCGCCCGCCGCCACCGCCAGCGTGTCATCGCCGGCAGCATCGTCGCCGCCCTCGTCCTCACCACCGGTGTCGTCGCCGCGCTCGCCCTCACCGACGACGACGAGCCCGCCGCGACGCCCACGCCGTCCGCCACCGTCCAGGCGAACTCGGCCGACGTGCCCGACCCGGCGCTCGCAGAGAACCGCACCTGGACCGGCCAGATCGCGCTCACCCAGGGCGACCTCGGCATCGAGCTCGACGGCGCTGCTGCCCCGCAGGCCGTCGCCAACTTCGTCACGCTCGCCGGTGAGGGCTACTTCGACACGACGAAGTGCCACCGACTGACGCAGGAGGGCATCTTCGTCCTCCAGTGCGGCGACCCGACTGCGCTCGGCACCGTCGACCCGACCACGGGCGGCACCGGCGGGCCCGGCTACACGTGGGGCCCGATCGAGAACGCACCGGCCGACGGCGTGTACCCGGCGGGCACGATCGCCATGGCACGCACCGGCAACGACGGCAGCTCGATGGGCAGCCAGTTCTTCCTCGTCTTCCAGGACTCACCTATTCCCGCAGACACTGCGGGTGGCTACACCGTGTTCGGCCACATCACGTCCGGCATGGACGTGCTGCAGGCCATCGCCGACGCGGGCACCATCGAAGGGACCCAGGTCCCGGTGTCCGACGTCATCATCGAGGGAGTGAACATCCAGTGACGCAGACCCCGACGTCCGGTCCCGTACCCGACGACACCGTGCCGGCAGCAGACGCCGAGCGGCTCGAGGCACCTGCCGTGCCCGACGAGGTCGAGGCAGCGGCTCCCGAGACGGTCACGGAGGACGCTCCCCCGGTCGACACGCCCGAGGACGCCGCAGCGCTCGACGCGGCACCCGCGGACGACACGCCCGTCGACGTCCCGACAGACGACGCACCCGTCAACGTTCAGGCAGACGACGCACCCGTCGATGTTCCGGCCGAGGACGCATCCGGCGATGCTCCGGCCGACGATGCCGTCGCCGTCGCGGCGGCCGACGACACGTCCGAGCCGGTCAGCGATCCCGAACCGGCAGCGGCGGACGTGGCGGCAGCACCGGAGCCGGTGAGCGAGGCCGGACCCGCAGCGGCGGACGTGGCGGCAGCACCGGAGCCGGTGAGCGAGGCCGGACCCGCAGCGGCGGACGTGGCGGCGGCACCGGACCCGGCAGCAGCCGACGCAATCACGGAGCCGGAGCCCGCCACCGCGGAGCCGGAACCCGCCACCGCCGACACCACGACGGACCCTGAGTCCGCCCCGGCCGACGCCACGACGGAGCCGGAGCCGACCCCCGCGGCGAGTCCCGTGCCGATGCCCTCGTCCGCTCGCCCGGTTCCGCGCCCGCGCCCGGTCCCGCACCCGCCGGCCCACCCCACGCCGACGACGATCGCCGCCGCCGCTCCGGCCGCGCCGGTCGCACCTCCGCAGGATGCCGCGGAGGCGGCGCACGCCGCGACGTTCGGCAGCGTCGACGACGAGGGCAACGTCTCGGTGCGCGAGGCCGCGGGTGAGCGGGTCGTGGGTCAGTATCCCGGCGCGACCACCGAGGATGCGCTCGCGCTCTACGTGCGTCGTTTCCTCGACCTGCAGGCGAAGGTCACGCTGTTCGAGGCACGCCTCGCCGCTACGGACCTGTCGGTCAAGGAGATCGACCAGACCCTGGCCAAGCTGACGGACGAGGTGGCCGAGCCCGCCGCGGTCGGTGACCTGGACGGGCTGCGTTCCCGTCTCGAGGCGCTGCGCGCGACCGCCGCGGAGCGTCGAGCCGTCGCCGAGGCCGAGCGGGCCGCGGCGCGGGAGGCTGCAGTGGCCGCCCGGACCGAGATCGTCGAGCAGGCCGAGAAGATCGCCTCGACCGACCCGTCGCGCATCCAGTGGCGTCCCGCGGGCGAGCAGCTGCGCCTCCTGCTCGACCAGTGGAAGGAAGCGCAGCGCACCGGCCCGCGCCTCGACCGGCCGACGGAGGAGTCGCTCTGGAAGCGGTTCAGCCACGCGCGCACGACGTTCGACCGCGAACGTCGCCACTTCTTCGCCGAGCTGGAGTCGCGCAACGCGTCCGCCAAGCAGGTCAAGGAGAACCTGGTCACCGAGGCCGAGCGGCTGCAGTCCAGCACCGACTGGGGTGCCACCGCCGGGGTGTTCCGCGACCTGATGGCGCAGTGGAAGGCCGCCGGGCGGGCGAGCCGGGCCGACGACGACGCCCTGTGGGCCCGCTTCCGTGCGGCGCAGGACGCGTTCTTCGCGGCCCGTGACGCCCAGTCGGCCGCGACCGACGAGGAGTTCCGCGCCAACCTCGAGGTCAAGGAGGCACTGCTGGTCGAGGCGGAGGCGCTCCTTCCCGTGACCGACCTGGCCGCGGCCAAGTCGGCGCTGCACCGGATCCAGGACCGCTGGGAGGCCGCCGGCAAGGTCCCGCGCGCCGACGTCCAGCGCATCGAGGGCCGGCTTCGGGCCGTCGAGACCGCGATCCGGGACACCGACCAGGCCCAGTGGCGACGCACCAACCCCGAGACGCGTGCGCGCGCCGAGGGGGCTGCGGCGCAGCTCGAGCAGGCGATCGCGGGGCTCGAGGCCGACCTCGACCGTGCCAAGGCCGCGGGCGACGCCCGCAAGATCGCCGACGCGCAGGCCGCTCTCGACGCCCGTCGTGCCTGGCTCGAGCAGGTGCAGCGCGCCGCGCAGGACGCGCGCGGCTGACGGACCTCGTCGACCGTCCGAGGCCCTCGCCCCTGCGGCGGGGGCCTCGTCCGTCCACAGATCCAGCCACGCGCCGCTGGGTTGCCTGTCCGAGCGTCATGCTGCTCCGGTGAGCAGCCGCCTCGACGAGTTCCGCGCGACCGTCCCGGCCCTCCCCCGCACAGTGAGCCGCGACGACGTCGGCGCCGCCGCGTGGTTCGGCCTGCTGCGCGACGGGGTCGTCCGCCTCGTCTGGGGGGACGTCGCCATCGCCGCGGATCTCGTCGACACCCCCGATGTACGCGCGATCGCGCTCGCTCCTCTGGTCCCTGCCCGGGGCGTGATCGGTCGTCGGACCGCCGCCTGGGTGCACACTGGCCGCTTCCCGCCGGTCCGGGTCGAGGTGCTGGTCCGGACGGGCGAGCGCCGGGCCGACCCGCACCCCGCCCGTGTCGCCGCAGAAGCGGACCTGTCACCGGCGGACGTGGTGCGCGTCGGCGCGCACCGGGCCACGTCGGTCCAGCGCACCGGCATCGACATCGCACGGATGCTTTCGGCCGCCGAAGCTTTACCGACCCTGCGGGCGCTGCAAGACGTCGGCTTCGAGCCCACCCGCGCGTTGGCCGTGCTGGCCGAGCTGCGCGGACACCGCGGGATACGTCAGGCTCACGCCACGCTGCAGGACCTGTGACGGTCAGGCGCGGATCGCCGGCTCCTCGGCCGCCTTGGACCCCGTGATGCGGTAGACGTCGAACACTCCCTCGACCTTGCGCACCGCGGCCAGGACGGAGGCGAGGTGCCCCGGCTCGGCCATCTCGAACACGAACCGCGAGAGCGCGACCCGGTCACGCGACGTCGAGACCGACGCCGAGAGGATGTTCACGTGCGAGTCGGACAGCACGCGCGTGACGTCCGAGAGCAGACGGCTACGGTCCAGCGCCTCGACCTGGATCTGCACGAGGAACAGCGACGTGCTGTTGTGGCTCCAGGCGACGTCGACCATGCGCTCCGGCTCCGAGCGGAGGCTCGTCACGTTGATGCAGTCGCTGCGGTGCACGCTTACCCCTGCACCGCGCGTCACAAAGCCGACGATGTCGTCACCCGGGACCGGCGTGCAGCACTTGGCCAGCTTCACCCAGATGTCGTCCACGCCCTTGACCACGACGCCGGGATCGCCCGTGCGGACCCGCCGCTGCGTCTGGCCCGGCCGGGCAACCTCGGCGAGGTCCTCCTCGGCCGCCGGCTCCCCACCCATCGACTGCACGAGACGCTGCACGACCGTGCCGGCCGACACCTGCCCCTCGCCGATCGCTGCGTACAGCGCCGAGACGTCCGCGTAGCGCATCTCGTTGGCGAGAGCCACGAGGGACTCGTGCGAGAGGAGGCGCTGGATGGGCAGGTTCTGCTTGCGCATCGCCTTGGCGATGGCGTCCTTGCCGTGCTCGATCGCCTCTTCGCGACGCTCCTTGGAGAACCATTGGCGGATCTTGTTGCGCGCACGAGGGCTCTTGACGAACCCGAGCCAGTCGCGTGACGGGCCCGCAGTCTCGGACTTCGACGTGAAGACGTCGACCACGTCGCCGTTCTCGAGCGACGAGTCCAGCGGCACCAGGCGTCCGTTGACCCGGGCGCCCATCGTGCGGTGGCCCACCTCGGTGTGCACCGCGTACGCGAAGTCGACGGGGGTCGAGCCGGACGGCAGCCCGATCACGTCGCCCTTCGGCGTGAAGACGTAGACCTCGGACCCGGCGATCTCGAACCGCAGCGAGTCGAGGAACTCGCTCGGGTCGGCCGTCTCCTTCTGCCAGTCGACCAGCTGCCGCAGCCACTGCATGTCGTTGCCGGCGGAGTCCTTGTCCGTCGTCCCCGCGTTCTTCGCGCTCTCCTTGTACTTCCAGTGCGCGGCGACGCCGTACTCGGCGCGGCGGTGCATGTCGTGCGTGCGGATCTGGATCTCGACCGGCTTGCCGCCGGGTCCGATCACCGTCGTGTGCAACGACTGGTACAGGTTGAACTTGGGCATCGCGATGTAGTCCTTGAACCGCCCCGGCACCGGGTTCCACCGCGCGTGCAGCGCACCGAGCGCCGCGTAGCAGTCCCGCACCGAGTCGACCAGGACACGGACCCCGACCAGGTCGTAGATGTCCGCGAAGTCGCGGCCGCGCACGATCATCTTCTGGTAGATCGAGTAGTAGTGCTTCGGCCGACCGGTCACCGTCGCGCGGATCTTGGCCTTGCCCAGGTCTGCACCGACCTGCTCCCGCACCGTCGCGAGGTACTCCTCACGGGCCGGCGCCCGCTCGGCCACCAGGTGCACGATCTCGTCGTAGACCTTGGGGTAGAGGGTCGCGAACGACAGGTCCTCCAGCTCCCACTTGATCGTGTTCATGCCGAGGCGGTGTGCCAGCGGAGCGTAGATCTCGAGCGTCTCGCGCGCCTTCTTCTCCGCGGACGCCGCCGCGACGAACTTCCAGGTCCGGGCGTTGTGCAGGCGGTCCGCGAGCTTGATGACCAGCACCCGGATGTCCCGGGACATGGCGACGACCATCTTGCGCACGGTCTCGGCCTGCGCCGCGTCGCCGTAGGTGACCTTGTCCAGCTTGGTCACGCCGTCGACCAGCATCGCGATCTCGGGGCCGAACTCGCGACGCAGCTGGTCGAGCGAGTAGTCGGTGTCCTCGACGGTGTCGTGCAGCAGCGCGGCAGCGAGCGTCGACGGGGTCATACCCAGCTCGGCCAGGATCGTCGCGACGGCAACGGGGTGCGTGATGTACGGGTCGCCGCTCTTGCGCAGCTGACCGCGGTGCGCCTTCTCGGCCACCACGTAGGCCTGCTCGACCACCGCGAGGTCGGCCTTGGGGTGGTTGGTGCGCGCGGCCTGCAGGACGGGCTCGATCGCCGGGAACGCGGCACCGCTGCGGGCGCCGAAGCGGCCCAGGCGCGAGCGCATGCGACTCGACGGGGAGTCGCTCTGCGCCGGCGTGAGACCGGTGTCGGGCGTGCGGACGTCTTCGCTCATCACACCCCCTCCCACGGTCGAGGCGACAGTCTACGACCGAGTGCGTGCCGACACGGTCACGAGCCCAACGAGAGGGCTGGTCAGGGCACCGAGAGCAGCACGTCGATCGCGCGGTCCGTCAGCAGCTCACGCCCTCCGAGCGACTCGAGCTCCACCAGGAAGGACAGGCCGATCACCTCGGCTCCGCACCGCTCGAGCAGCGCCACGGTGGCGGCAGCCGTGCCGCCGGTCGCCAGCACGTCGTCGATCACGAGGACCCGTGCGCCCGCAGGAACGGTCGAGGGGTGGATCTCGATGGTCGCCGTGCCGTACTCGAGCTCGTAGGACTGCGCCGCGGTCGGACCCGGCAGCTTGCCCGCCTTGCGCACCGGCAGCACGCCGGCCCCGAGCGCCACGGCGACCGGAGCGGCGAGCAGGAAGCCCCGCGCCTCCATCCCCGCGACGAGGTCGACGGGGCCGTCGACGCGTCCGGCGATCTCGGCGATCACGTCCGCGAAGGCAGCAGCATCCGCCAGCAGGGGCATGATGTCGCGGAACAGGATTCCCGGCTGCGGATAGTCCGGCACCAGTCGGACGAGCTCGTCGATCCGCCGCAGAACCTCCGCACGCGCTGTGGGGGCGCCCGGGAGCACCTCCGCAGCGCCGTCCGGAAACGTCATCGCTTGCGCTTCGGCTGCGCGGCGTTGCCCTGGTGAGCGCCCGGCTTGAGCGCGCCGACCGCCACGCGCACGTCTCCTGCAGAGACCAGCTCGTCCTCGCCAGCGGCCGCGCGCGCCGCCCGGGCGTCCAGGACCTTCTTGGTGTGCTCGCGGATCGCGGGCTCACGCTGCCGCAGCACCACCTCGAACGGCGTCGCCAGGAAGACCGACGAGAAGGTGCCGATCAGCATGCCGACGAACAGGGCGAGCGCGATGTCCCGCAGTGTGCCGGCGCCGAGGAGGAACGCCCCGACGAACAGGATCGCGCCCACGGGGAGCAGCGCGACCACCGAGGTGTTGATCGAGCGCACCAGCGTCTGGTTGACCGCGAGGTTTGCCTTCTCCGCGTAGGTGTACCGCGTCTGCGTGAGCGTGTCCGCGGTGTTCTCGCGCACCTTGTCGAAGACGACGACGGTGTCGTAGATCGAGTACCCGAGGATGGTGAGGAAGCCGATCACCGTCGCCGGCGTGACCTCCCAGCCGATGGCGGCATACACGCCGACGGTGATGAGCAGGTCGTGGAAGAGCGCGATGAGCGCCGCAGCAGCCATCCGCCAGTTGCGGAAGTAGATCGTCATGACGACAGTCGCCAGCAGGAGGAACACCACGATGCCGGTGAGCGCCTTCTGCGAGATGTCCTTGCCCCACGACGGCCCGATGAACGAGCTGGTGACGTTGGTCACCGGCACGTCGTACGCCTCCGCGAGGGCGTTCTTGACCTCGGTCACCTCGTCGTTGGTGAGCGTCGACGTCTGGATGCGCAGCGACTCGTTACCGACCGTCGTGACCTTCGGCTGCTCGTCGGGCGCGACCGCGGTGACCGTCTCGATCGCGAGCTGCTGGTCGGTGTCGGAGACCCCGGACACGACGAACTCGGAGCCGCCACGGAACTCGATGCCGGGGTTGAGACCTGGCTTGATGAGGAAGATCGCGGACAGGATCACGAGGATCGTCGAGATCGTGAACCAGATCTTGCGGCGGCCGACGATGTCGTACGACCGACGGCCGGTGTAGAGGTCGTTGCCCCACTGGGCGAATCCGGAGGCCATCAGTGCTCGTTCCCCTCGGTGCGCCCGGACTCGGGCTCGGACTCCTGCGTGGGTGCGTCGACTGGTGAGTCGGTCGTCGCGGCCTTCTGCTCCGCGGCACGCGCGGCGGCGCGGCGCTCCGCGATGGTCAACCCGGCGGCGCCCCCTCCGACGGCCACCGGCACCCGCGGTGTCGGCTCGTCCTCGACGACGGCGTCCTCGACTGGCGCGTCCTCGACCCCGGAGGGTCGCGGACCGTGGACGACGCGGCCACGCCCGACGTACCTGGACTCCGGCGCTCCGAGGCGCCGCGGGTCCAGACCGGAGAGCCGGTGACCCTGGCCGAAGAACTTCGTCCGGGCGATGAGCTGCATGATCGGGTGCGTGAACATGAAGACCACGAGCACGTCGATCAGGGTGGTCAGACCGAGCGTGAACGCGAAGCCGCGGACGCTGCCGACGGCGAGCACGTAGAGCACGATCGCGGCCAGGAAGTTGACGGCGTCGGAGGCCAGGATGGTCCGGCGCGCCCGCTCCCAGCCACGGTCGACGGCTGCGACGAGCGTGCGACCCTCGCGCAGCTCGTCACGGATGCGTTCGAAGTACACGATGAACGAGTCGGCGGTGATACCGATGGCGACGATCAGTCCGGCGACGCCGGGCAGCGAGAGCCGGTAGCCCTGCAGCCACGACAGCAGCGTGATGACGCTGTACGTGAGGACACCGGCGACGATGAGCGATGCCACCGTCACCAGGCCGAGGGCCCGGTACTGGAAGAGCGAGTAGACGACGACGAGTCCGAGGCCGATGAGGCCGGCGAGCAGGCCCATCCGCAGCTGCTCGGAGCCCAGGGTCGCGGAGATCTGCTCCTCGCTCTCGACCGTGAACGTCATCGGGAGCGAACCGAAGTTCAGCTGGTTGGCCAGGCTCGCCGCGGACTCTCGCGTGAACGTGCCCGAGATCTCCGCCTTGCCGTCCGCGATGATCACGCCGGAGTCGAGGCTCGGAGCCGAGATCACGAGCCCGTCGAGCACCATCGCGAACTGGTTCTGCGGCGGCGTCGCGGCCAGACCCTGCAGACGCGTGGTCACGTCCGTGAACTCGGTGGTGCCCTGGTTGTCGAACGCGATGTTGACGACCCACTTGTTGCCCTGACCGCCGCTGGGCAGCTGGTTCAGGCCGGAGGTGGCGCTGGAGATCCGCGCGCCCTCGATCTCGACCGGACCAAGGATGTACTTCGCGCTGCCGTCCTGGCCGCACGTGACGAAGGCCTTGTCCGGGTCCCCGTTGACGCCACCCGTGAGGTTGGCCGGGTCCGTGCAGTCCAGGGCGTCGAACTCCGCCTGGACGGCGGGGGTGATGTAGTACGCGGTGTCGCTCGGGTTGTCCGGTGCAGCCTTGGTCGGCTCGTCCGACGGCTCCTCCGCCGCAGCGGTCGGCGTCGGGGTCGGGGCCGGCGCTGCCGGGTCCGTCGCGGCAGCCGACTCGGTCGGCTCCGGCGTCGGCGTGGTGTCCGTCGGCGTCGGGTTCCCCATGGCCAGCACCGGCCGGAACGCCATCTGCGCGGAGGTCCGGACCAGCTCGAGGGTCTCCTCGCTCGGGTTGCCGGGGAGTGCCACGACGATCTTGCCGCCGCTCTGGCTCGTGATCTCCGCCTCGGCGACACCCGAGGAGTCGACCCGCTGGCGGATGACGTCGATCGCCTGCGCGATCGTCTCCGAGGAGATGTCCTCACCGTTCTCCGCGACCGGCGTCAGGATGATCTGCGTGCCACCCTCGAGGTCGAGTGCGAGGTTCGGCGTCCAGGAAGCGTCGGACCACTTAGTCCCCGCAGCGATGGTGCCGAGCAGCGCGAAGATGATGAGGCCGAGCACGACGAGCGTGCGGACAGGCCTCTGACGGCGTGTAGGAGGAGCCAACGGAGTTCTTCTCTCGTGCGCGCACCGGCCGCGCAGGGGACCGGTGGGGTCGAGGTCCGGGCGTCGTCACCCGGACCGAACGGTCTGTCTACTTGGTGTCCGGCTCCCCGTCCTTGCGGGCGGGCGGGAGCGAGGACAGGTCGTCCGGGACGTCGATGACGTCGTCGTTCGCGCGGCTGATGCGGTCGGCATCGGTCACCACTGCGTCCCGCTGGTCGAGGTCGTCGAGCTCGTCGACCTCGTCGTCGAGGTCGGCGTCGTCCTCGACGTCGTCGATCTCCTCGACCGGGGGGTCGATCTTCTTGGCGATCGCGGCCCGGATCCAGCGCGTGTGCGCGCCAGGGCTCGACTCGAGGGTGATGACGTCGTCCTCGACGGCCACGACCGTGCCCAGCAGGCCCGACGCTGTCATGACCTCGTCACCGGGGACGAGGTTGTTCCGGAACTCCTGCGCCACGCGCTGCTGCTTGCGGGTACGGCTCGACATGAGCCAGAGGGCGCCCAGGGCGATGGCCAGGATGAGGAAGAGTTCCACAGCGGTACGGCTCCGATCGGGTGGTGTGTCCGCCGCAGTCTAGGCCCGGCGGCTCGCCGCTCCAACGCATGGACCCCGGTCATGGTTCCGTGAGGTGGCGGCTCAGCCGAACAGTGTGCCCGATCCGTGAGGAACCTCGAGCCCGAGGTGCGTCCAGGCCGCCGGGAGCGCGATGCGTCCACGCGGCGTCCGCCCGACCAGTCCCTCGCGCACGAGGAACGGCTCAGCGACCGTCTCGACGGTCTCGGGCTCCTCGCCGACCGCCACGGCCAGCGTCGTCAGGCCCACCGGTCCCCCACCGAACCGCGTGCAGAGCGCGGTGAGCACCGCCCGGTCGAGACGGTCCAGGCCGAGCTGGTCGACCTCGTAGACGTCGAGGGCGGACTGTGCGGCGACGAGGCTCAGGGTGCCGTCACCGCGTACCTCCGCCCAGTCCCGCACACGCCTGAGCAGGCGGTTCGCAATGCGCGGGGTGCCGCGAGAGCGCGATGCGAGCTCCGCGGCGGCCGCGTGGTCGAGGGGCACGCCGAGCAGACCAGCCGACCGGACGAGGACCCGTTCGAGCTCCTCTGCCGAGTAGAAGTCCAGGTGCGCGGTGAAGCCGAACCTGTCCCGCAGGGGTGCAGGGAGCAGTCCGGCCCGGGTGGTGGCGCCGACGACGGTGAACGGTGGCAGGGTGAGCGGGATCGCGCTGGCGCCCGCTCCCTTTCCGACGATCACGTCGACCCGGAAGTCCTCCATCGCCATGTAGAGGAGCTCCTCGGCGGGGCGCGCCAGGCGGTGGATCTCGTCCAGGAAGATGACCTCGCCCTCCTCGAGCGACGACAGGACGGCCGCGAGATCGCCCGCATGCTGGATGGCGGGACCGCTGGTGACCCGCAGAGGGGCACCCATCTCGGCCGCGATGATCATCGCGAGCGTGGTCTTGCCCAGCCCGGGCGGACCGGAGAGCAGCACGTGGTCGGGCGCCTTGCCCCGACCGCGCGCGGCGTCGAGCACCAGGGAGAGCTGGTCGCGCACCACGCGCTGGCCGACAAACTCGTCCAGCCTGCGCGGGCGCAGTGCGGCCTCCGCAGCGCGTTCCAGGTCGTCGGCTCCCGACTGGACGAGCGACTCGGCCGCGAAGCGCTCGGTCACCAGCTCCTCGCGATCGTCAGCCATGCCCGCCGCCCAGGGTCCGCAGGGCCGCACGCAGGACCCCGGCGACCTCGTCGGCAGCCACGGGCCCCTCGGTTCCCTCCAGGACGGTCGACACCGCGTCCCCGGCCGCCCGCGCGTTCCAGCCGAGGCCGACGAGCGCCTCGACGACCTGGTCGCGCCGGTCCCCGCCGAAGACGGCCGCCGCGGGTGCGGTCACGCTGGCGGGCGCGCCGATCCGGTCCTTGAGCTCCAGCACGATCCGCTGCGCACCCTTCAGGCCGATGCCCGGGACGCGCTGCAGCGCCTTGAAGTCCTCGTCGAGCACCGCCCGGCGCAGCCCGTCCGGCGTGTGCACCGCGAGCATCGCCAGCGCGAGGCGCGGACCGACGCCGCTGACCGTCTGCACCGTCTCGAAGATCTCGCGCTCGTCGGCGTCCGCGAACCCGAAGAGGGTCAGCGCGTCCTCCCGGACCACCAGGGAGGTGGCCAACCGGGCGGAGGACCCGACGCGCAGCCCCGCCAGGGTGGCGGGGGTCGCGTGCACGAGGAGACCCACTCCCCCGACCTCCACCACGGCGGCGTCGAGCCGCACCGTCTGCACCGTGCCGTGGACCGACGCGATCACCGGTCACCCTCCCTACGGTCGAGAAATAGTCGTCGAGACGCCGTCTGCTGCCGGACACTCTGGCACACGCAGGCGAACAGGTGTACGAAGACACGCGGTCAGCCCCGGCGTCGAGCCGCCTGCTCGGCTGTCGCCCAGGCACGCTGCGCCGCGGTCAGAGAGCCGGGCGCCCGCTGCGGCGCACCGAGCGCTCCCGCGGGACGCCACAGGTGGCACACGGCGAGGGCCAGCGCGTCCGCAGCGTCGGCCGGCCGCGGGAGCTCGTCGAGCCGCAGCAGCCGCTGGACCATCGTCTGGACCTGCGCCTTGTCCGCCCGACCGTTGCCGGTGACCGCCGCCTTGACCTCACTGGGCGTGTGCAGCGCGACGGGGATCCGCCGCCGCGCGGCCGCGACCATCGCGATGCCCGCCACCTGCGCGGTCCCCATGACGGTACGCAGGTTCTGCTGCGCGAACACCCGCTCGACCGCCACGGCGTCCGGGGCGTGCTCCTCGAGCCACTCCTCGATCTGCCGCTCGATCGACAGGAGGCGCTGGTCGACGTCCCAGAGCGCGTCGGACGTGGCGACGCCGACCGCGACCATCGACAGCCGGCGTGACGGGAGGCCGTCGACGACGCCGAGACCGCACCTGGTCAGGCCGGGGTCGACTCCGAGGACGCGCACCGCCTCATGGTCGCAGCCGGGCAGGTGCGACGCCGGGAGGCCACGCCCGGGACGACGAAGGGGCCCGACCGCCACGGCGGCCAGGCCCATTCGGACGGTCAGTCGTCCTCGAGCTCCGCCATGACCTCGTCGGACGCGTCGAAGTTCGCGTACACGTTCTGGACGTCGTCGGAGTCCTCGAGCGCGTCGATGAGGCGCAGGATCTTGCGCGCGCCCTCGGCGTCGACCTCGATCTGCGTGGCCGGCCAGAACACCACGTCGGCCGAGTCGTACTCGATGCCGGCGTCCTGCAGGGCCGAGCGGACGGGGACCAGGTCAGTGGCCTCGGAGAGCACCTCGAACGCCTCACCGAGGTCGTTGACCTCCTCGCCGCCGGCGTCCAGGACCGCCTCCATCACGGAGTCCTCGTCGGTGCCCTCCTTGGGCACGATGACGACGCCCTTGCGGGAGAACAGGTAGGAGACCGAGCCCGGGTCGGCCATCTGCCCGCCGTTGCGCGTGAACGCGACGCGCACGTCGGACGCGGCGCGGTTCCGGTTGTCGGTCAAGCACTCGACCAGCACCGCGATGCCACCGGCGCCGTAGCCCTCGTACATGATCGTCGAGTAGTCGGCGCCACCGGCCTCCTGGCCGGACCCGCGCTTGACGGCGCGGTTGATGTTGTCGATGGGGACCGAGTTCTTCTTGGCCTTCTGGACCGCGTCGAAGAGGGTCGGGTTGCCCGCGAGGTCACCTCCGCCGGTCCGGGCCGCGACCTCGATGTTCTTGATCAGCTTGGCGAAGAGCTTGCTCCGCTTGGCGTCGACCACGGCCTTCTTGTGCTTGGTGGTGGCCCACTTGGAGTGACCCGACATCGCTTCAGCTACCCCTTCGTCTTCGGTGCATGCCCGGGTGCCCCGGACGCGGCTGCTGCGCCGGTCCTCACAGGCTGTCGCGGACGATCTCTACGAACAGTTGGTGCACCCGGGTGTCGCCTGTGACCTCCGGGTGGAACGAGGTTACGAGCAACGAGCCCTGGCGGACGGCCACGATCCTACCGGCGGCAGGGCCCGACTCCACGCGCGCCAGCACGGTCGCCGCCGGTCCGACCTCCTCGACCCACGGCGCGCGGATGAACACCCCGTGCACCGGGCCGTCGATGCCCGCGATGTCGAGGTCGGTCTCGAACGACTCGACCTGCCGCCCGAACGCGTTGCGACGCACCGTGACGTCGATCCCGCCCAGGGTCCGCTGGCCCTCGATCCCCCCGAGCACGCGGTCGGCGAGCAGGATCATCCCGGCACACGAGCCGTAGGCCGGCATGCCGGCGCGCAGCCGGTCCTGGAGCGGCCCGAACAGCTCGAACGCGCGCAGGAGCTTGTCGATCGTCGTCGACTCGCCGCCGGGGATCACGAGGGCATCGACCGCGTCGAGCTCGCGCTGCCGCCGGACCGGCACAGCGTGCGCGCCCACGGACTCGAGGGCGTGCACGTGCTCGCGCACGTCTCCCTGCAGGGCGAGGACTCCGATGGTCACGGTCACGACGGGCGAGTCTAGGCGTGCTCCGGTCAGGCCGTACGCTCCCGCGGTGTGACCTTCGACCAGCTCGACGCCCGTGCGGCCCACCTCGACGCCGAGCATGCGGCGACCGACCTGCGTGAGCGGTTCCTGCTCCCGCCCGGAGTCGTCTACCTCGACGGCAACTCCCTCGGCGCGCTCCCCCGGGCCGTGCCCGCCGCAGTCCGGGACGCCGTCGAGCGCCAGTGGGGTCGGGACCTCGTCGCGTCGTGGAACTCGCACGCGTGGTGGGACGCGCCGGTGCGCGTGGGCGACGCGATCGGCCGGCTGGTCGGTGCCGCGCGCGGTCAGGTGGTCGTCGGCGACTCGACGAGCGTGCGCCTGCACCAATCCCTGCACGCGGCGGCAGCGCTGCGCCCGGGGCGGTCGGTGGTGCTCACGGAGCCCGGGTCGTTCCCGACCGACCAGTACGTCGTCGCCGGCGTCGCGGACCAGGTCGGCTGGCGCGTCGAGCACGCCACGCCTGCCGAGATCCCCGCCCGGGTCGGCCCTGACGTCGCGGTCGTCGTCCTGTCCCACGTCGACTACCGCACCGGCGAGCTGCTCGACCTGCCGGGCATCACCGCAGCAGCCCACGACGCCGGAGCCGTGGTCCTGTGGGATCTGTGCCACTCGGCGGGAGCCGTGCCGGTCGGGCTCGACCAGCACCACGTCGACCTCGCCGTCGGCTGCGGGTACAAGTACCTCAACGGCGGACCCGGGGCGCCCGCGTACGGATACGTCGCGGGACGGCACCAGGACGCGTTCGTCAACGTCGTCCCCGGCTGGCACGGGCATGCGGAGCCGTTCGCAATGGCCGACGACTACGTGGGCGCCGCCGGCATCGCCCGCGCGCGCATCGGCACCCCGCCGATGCTGTCGCTGCTCGCCCTCGAGGCGGCGCTGCAGGCGTTCGACGGCATCGACATCGGCGACGTCCGCGCGCGCTCGCTGAGCCTGACCCGGTTCCTGCGCGATGCGATCACCGACGTCCTGCCCGACGCCGTGTTCGCCTCACCCGAGGCCGACGGGCTCCGAGGCTCGCAGGTCGCGCTGCGGCACCCGGACGCCTACGGGATCGTGCAGGCGCTGGCCGCACGCGGGGTGGTCGGTGACTTCCGCTCCCCCGACGTGGTGCGCCTGGGGGTCGCCGCGCCCTACCTGACCCACGCGGACATGGTCACGGCGGTGCGTGAGCTGCGCGACGTGCTGGACCGTGGCGAGCACCGCGACCCGGCGTGGACGACGCGCAACGCTGTCAACTGAGCTACTCGCGGACGAGCCCGAGGTGCCGTGTCTCGCCGTCCCACACCGGGAGCAGGCCGCGGACGAGGTCGACGAGACGCTCGGGGAACACCTCGATGTCCACCCGGTCGAGGTCGTCGAGGGACCACCAGCGCAGCTCGTCGATGACGTCGAGCTCAAGGTCCGTCCATCCGCCGCGGTCGACGACGCCGAACGAGGTCGCGGGCACGCGCGCGAGGTAGAGGGTCTCGTCCTGCCGGCAGTGCTCGGCGTAGAAGTCGAAGATCGCCGACCGGGTGAACACGGGACCCACGAGGTCGGAGGCGACGAGGGTGATGCCGGTCTCCTCTCGGACCTCACGGACGGCCGCCGACAGGGGGTCCTCCCCGTCGTCGATGCCGCCGCCGACCGTGAACCACCAGCTGCGGTCGGGCTGGTCCACGTCGTGGCCGCGGATGAGCAGCACCCGGTCGTCCTCGTCGAGCAGGATCACGCGCGCGGCCTCCCGGAAGAGCAGGCCGTCGTCACCCCGGCGCCACTCCGGACCGAGACCGTGCACCGGGCCGCCGCCGTGGGCGCTCGACCGGGAGGGGACGGCAGAGGCCGCGGACGACTCGTCCGCGGCCTCCGGCGTGGCGTGATGCTGAGTCACCAGCCGCGCTCAGCGAGACGGTGGGGCTCCGGGACGTCCTCGACGTTGATGCCGACCATGGCCTCCCCCAGACCGCGCGAGACCTTGGCGATGACGTCCGGGTCGTCGAAGAACGTGGTCGCCTTGACGATCGCGGCGGCACGCTCGGCCGGGTTGCCCGACTTGAAGATCCCGGAGCCGACGAACACGCCCTCGGCACCGAGCTGCATCATCATCGCGGCGTCCGAGGGCGTCGCGATGCCGCCGGCGGTGAACAGCACGACCGGGAGCTTGCCGGCCTGGGCGACCTCCTTGACCAGGTCGTACGGCGCCTGGAGCTCCTTGGCGGCGACGAACAGCTCGTCCTCCGGCAGAGACGTGAGGCGACGGATCTGGTCACGCAGGGTGCGCATGTGCGTCGTGGCGTTGGAGACGTCACCCGTGCCGGCCTCGCCCTTGGAGCGGATCATCGCCGCACCCTCGGTGATGCGGCGCAGGGCCTCGCCCAGGTTGGTGGCACCGCAGACGAAGGGGACCGTGAAGGCCCACTTGTCGATGTGGTGCTCGTAGTCCGCGGGCGTCAGCACCTCGGACTCGTCGACGTAGTCGACACCCAGCGACTGGAGCACCTGCGCCTCGACGAAGTGCCCGATGCGGGCCTTCGCCATGACAGGGATGGAGACGGCCTCGATGATGCCGTCGATGAGGTCGGGGTCGCTCATGCGCGCGACGCCACCCTGGGCCCGGATGTCGGCGGGGACCCGCTCGAGCGCCATGACGGCGACCGCGCCGGCGTCCTCGGCGATCTTCGCCTGCTCCGCGTTGACGACGTCCATGATGACTCCGCCCTTGAGCATCTCCGCCATCCCCCGCTTCACGCGGGCGGTGCCGATGACGCCGGCGTGCGTCGCGGTGGTGGGCTGGCTGTTCTCGCTGGTCACGTCGAGCCTCGCAGATCCTCGTGCGGTGTGGGGACGGCCGCCTCGACGGCCGGATCGGTCAATCGTAGTCCGTCGCGCCCGGGATCCCGGGCGCCGTCTCAGCCGGGCGGAGTGCTCTGGCCCGACCCGCGACGCGTGCCGGGCCGGCCGAGGTTCTCCGGCCACGCGTCGTCCAGCTCGAGGCTGCGAGGCTCCGGGGCGTGCCCCGCGAGACGCAGCAGGCGGACGAGCGGACCGCGTCGCGCGCGGGACGTCTGGGCGACCGCCTCGTTGTGGAAACGGCGGGCCAGCTGCACGCGGTACCAGGCGGACGCGAGCAGGTCGACCAGCTCGTCGCCCGCAGGGTCCGCGCGCAGGGCGGCCACCTCGTCAGGGTCGTCCAGCGCCTCGCGCAGCGTCGCCGAGAGCTCGCTCTCGATGCGCCCGCGGTCGACCGCCAGGAGCGCGGCTCCTCCCGCGGGCACGTCGTCGGGACCCACGAGGACGAGGAGGTCGGCCGGCAGCTCGCTCGCCCCCGTCGACAGCGCGGCCCACGCCGCCTCCCCGACCAGCACCGAGCTCACCGGGTCCAGCAGGCCGGACGTCGCCAGCTCGGCAGCCGCCGTTGCCCGGCGCACCAGCTGAGCATCGAGGACCGCACGGGAGGTGCCGACCTTGCGGTGCAGCCGGTCGAGCCGCGACGCGGCGACCCACACCCACCACAGGGCGAGCGCCAGCACGATCGTCACGTAGACCGTGATCTCCGACCATCTCATCGGGACTCACCACGACCGCGGCGCAGCTCGAGCAGCCGAGCACCGCGGACCGACGACGGATCCTCGCCGACCGGCGCGTCCCGGCCGGCGACGACCATCTCGTAGACGGCGAGGACCTGGTCGGTGACCGTCGCCCAGTCGTACTGCCGCACCACCTCGAGCGCGTGTGCGGAGACCCGCGCCCGCAGGTCCGGGTCGCGCAGCACACGGACCAGCGTCGTCGCCAGGTCCGCGCTGTCGCCGGTGTGGAACAGGACACCGGCGGCACCGTCGTCGAGGACGCGCGAGAAGGCGCCGAGGTCGCTCGCGACGACCGTCGCGCCGGCACTCATCGCCTCGACGAGCACGATGCCGAAGCTCTCGCCGCCGGTCTGCGGGCCGCAGTACACGTCGACCGACGCCAGCAGGTTGGCCTTGTCGTCGTCGGAGATCCCGCCGAGGAACTCGACGGCGGCCGCCGCCTCGTCGCCCAGCAGCTCACGGACCTCGTCCGGCCCGGTCTCGCCGCGGCCGGCGACGAGGAACCGCGCTCCGGGGATCTCGGCCAGCACGCGCGGCACCGCGTCCAGCAGGACGGGCAGGCCCTTGCGCTCCTCGTCGAGACGCCCGAGGAACGCGATCGTCGGGCGCTCGGGCGTGCCGGTCCAGCGAGGGTCCGGCTGCGCAGCGGTGAACGCGTCGACGTACACGCCGTTCGGGATGACGACCGCGTCGCCGCCCATGTGCTCGACGAGCGTGCGCCGGGCGTCCTCCGACACGGCGATCCGGGCGGAGATCTTCTCCAGCGACTGCCGCACCAAGGGGTAGGCCATCTGGAGCGGGCGGGACCGGATGAGGGCGGTGTGGAACGTCGCGACGATGGGTCCGTCGGCGATCCACAGCGCCAGCATGCCGAGGCTCGGGGTGACGGGCTCGTGCAGGTGCAGCACGTCGAACTCCCCCGCCGCGAGCCACTTGCGCACGCGAGCCGCGGTCACCGGTCCGAAGGTCATGCGTGCGACCGCGCCGTTGTACCGCACAGGGATCGCACGCCCGGCGGCGGTCATGTACTCGGGGATCGGGGTGTCGTCGTCGGCCGGGGCCAGGACGGAGACGGTGTGCCCGCGCGCGATCAGCGCCTCCGCCAGGTCCCGCACGTGGAACTGGACGCCACCGGGGACGTCGTACGAGTACGGGCACACGATGCCGACCCGAAGGGTGCGCTCCGCGCGACGCGGGGTCATCCGGCAGCCGCCTGGGCCGCGACCGTGGCGGCGTAGCGCTCCGGGTCGAGGTCCTCGACGAACACCTTCTGGAGCATGTGCCAGTCCTGCGGTCGCTGCCGGACACCCGCGGCGAACTCGTCGACCCACGCCTGGGTCAACGCTCGTACCCGGTCGGCGCGAGGCAGGTCCGCCGGCATCTCGATCGCCTTGTTGAACTGGATGACGATCCCCCACGGCGAGCCGGCTGCCCGGCGCTGAGCGCCCCGGAGCCGCTCGTAGTAGATGACGGTGGTCACCAGCGGTGCACCCGTCGTGACCGCCAGCGCGGCCGGGCCCGCCGCGACCCTGGCCCGGTGCCCGAACAGGTCGACCTCGAGGCCTTTGGACGTGAGGTCGCGGTCCGCCAGCAGCGGAAGGAGGGCTGCACCTCCGCGCGCCGCACGGACCAGCCCCCGGAACACGTCGCCGCCGCCGGTCAGCGGGAAGATGGTGATCCCGATGCTCTCCCGGAACGCGACGAACTCCTGGAAGAGCTCCTCCGGCTCGAGCCGTTCCGCCACGGTGGTGACGGGCGCGATCTCCCGGGTGCAGTACGCCCCGGCGAGGTCCCAGTTCCCGGTGTGGCCGACGGCGAGGATCACCGCCTGGCCCTGGTCCGTGAAGCGCCGCAGGTTCTCCATGCCGACCGCGCGCACGCGCGCGTCGATCTGCTCACGGGACATCGTCGCAAGGGCGAACGACTCACCGAAGTACCGCATGTAGGAGCGCATGCCCGCGCGACTCAGCCGGCGCAGCGCTCGGTCGTCCAGCTCGGGACGGACCCGCGCGAGGTTCTTCTCCAGCTGCCGGACCCCGCCACCGTGGCGCAGCCACACGGCATCGGCTGCTCCGTCGCACAGCGCGCGCAGCACCGGGCCGGGTAGGTGTCCGGCCACCTTCCAGGCGAGGGCGAAGGCCCGCGCGACGTCCACCTTCACTCGGTCACCCGCGTCACGGCCTGCCGGTGCACCTTCGTCATGCGCTGCACGATGGTCACGGTCGACGCGAGGGCGAGGAGACCGAGCACGACCGTGAGGACCACGTCCGGGGCCCCGAACCCGACGGCGGCGGTCGCGACCAGGACGAGCGCGAGGCGGTCGGCGCGCTCCGCGATCCCGCCCGACGCGGTCATGCCGAGACCCTCCGCCCGGGCCCGCGCGTACGGCACGATCGAGCCGAGCACGAGGCACGCCAGCGCGAGGATCGCGCTGAGGCGGTCGTCGCCGCCGGCGGTGAACCACAGGACGAGGCCGGCGAAGATGGCCGCGTCCCCGAAACGGTCGAGCGTCGAGTCGAGGAACGCTCCCCACGGACCCGACGTCCCGGCCTGGCGAGCCATCACGCCGTCGAGCGAGTCCGTGAGCACGAAGAAGGCGATGACGAGGGTGCCCAGCAGGAGGTGACCTGTCGGGAACGCCCACAGCGCCGTGACGACGACGACGAGCGTGCCCGCGATCGTCACCGCGTCCGGCGAGACGCCCAGCCGGAGGAGCACCCTGGCGATGGGGGTGAAGAAGCGCGTCATGGCACCGCGCAGTCCGTTCAGCACGAGCCGATCATCCTTTCGCTTCGGTCGGCCAGGCGGCCGCCAGCCGTGCCCGCGTGTCGCCCAGGAGTTCCGGGAGCGCGCGACTGCGGCCGACGATCGGCAGGAAGTTCGAGTCTCCGGACCATCGGGGCACGACGTGCTGGTGGAGGTGCGCCGCGATCCCTGCGCCGGCGACGTCACCCTGGTTCAGGCCCAGGTTGAAGCCCTGCGGCGCCGACACCTCCCGCACGACGGTCATCGCGGTGCGGGTCAGCGCCGCGACCTCGGCGACCTCGGGCTCCGTCAGCTCCGTGTAGTCGGCGACGTGCCGGTACGGGCAGACCAGCAGGTGCCCCGAGTTGTACGGGTACAGGTTCAGCACGACGTACGCGAGCGCGCCCCTCGCCACGATGAGGCCGTCCTCGTCGCTCAGCGTGGGGCTGCGGCAGAACGGGCAGCCGTCCCCGGACTCCCGGTCGACGGGTTTGTCTTGTCCCCCGATGTACGCCATGCGGTGCGGGGTCCAGAGACGCTGGAAGCCGTCCGGAACGCCCGCGAAGTCGTCGGCGGACTCGGCCACCGTCAGACCTGCACGCGGTCGCGCACCGCCGAGACGATCCGCTCGATCGCCTCCGCGACGGGCACACCGTTGTCCTGGCGCCCGTCCCGGTAGCGGAACGAGACGGCTCCGGCCTCGGCGTCTTCGCCACCGGCGATGAGCACGAACGGGATCTTCTGCGTGCTCGCGTTCCGGATCTTCTTGCCGAACCGGTCGTCGGACCGGTCGACCTCCGCCCGGATCCCCTGCGCCCGCAGCTGGCTCACGACGTCGTCCAGGTACCCCTCGAACGGCTCCGCGACCGGCACCGCGAGCACCTGCACCGGCGCCAGCCACGCAGGGAACGCTCCGGCGTAGTGCTCGGTGAGGACGGCGAAGAACCGCTCGATCGACCCGAAGAGCGCACGGTGGATCATCACGGGCCGCTGGCGGGTGCCGTCGGGTGCCGTGTACTCGAGCTCGAACCGCTCCGGCAGGTTGAAGTCGAGCTGGATGGTGGACATCTGCCAGGTGCGGCCCAGCGCGTCCTTGGCCTGCACGGAGATCTTCGGTCCGTAGAACGCGGCACCGCCCGGGTCGGGCACCAGGTCGAGACCCGACGCCTCGGCCACCTGGCGCAAAGTCTCGGTCGCCTCGTCCCAGACCGCGTCGGATCCGACGAACTTCTCGGGGTTCTTGGTCGACAGCTCCAGGTAGAAGTCGTCGAGCCCGTAGTCTTTGAGCAGGTCAAGGACGAAGGTCAGCAGGCTGGTGAGCTCGTCCTTCATCTGCTCGCGGGTGCAGTAGATGTGCGCGTCGTCCTGGGTGAACCCGCGCGCGCGGGTCATGCCGTGCACGACGCCGGACTTCTCGTACCGGTAGACGGTGCCGAACTCGAACAGCCGCAGGGGCAGCTCCCGGTAGGACCGCCCGCGCGCCGCGAAGATCAGGTTGTGCATCGGGCAGTTCATCGGCTTGAGGTAGTAGTTCTGCCCCTGCTTGCGGACGTGGCCCTCGGCGTCGCGCTCCTCGTCCAGCACCATCGGCGGGTACATGCCGTCGGCGTACCAGTCGAGGTGCCCCGAGATCTGGAAGAGCTGCTCCTTGGTGATGTGCGGGGTGTTGACGAACGAGTACCCCGCCTCCACGTGCCGACGACGGGAGTAGTGCTCCATCTCCATGCGGATGATGCCGCCCTTGGGGTGGAACACGGCCAGCCCGGAGCCGATCTCCTCCGGGAAGGAGAACAGGTCCAGCTCGTTGCCCAGCTTGCGGTGGTCCCGGCGCTCCGCCTCGGCGATGCGCTCGAGGTAGGCGCGCAGCTCGTCCTTGGTCGGCCACGCGGTGCCGTACACGCGCTGGAGCTGCGGGTTCTTCTCCGACCCCCGCCAGTACGCGGCGGCCGACCGGGTCAGCTGGAACGCGTTGCCCAGCAGGCGGGTGCTCGGCACGTGCGGGCCGCGGCACAGGTCCTGCCAGACGACCTGCTCGCTATCGCGTCCTGCGCCACGCACGTTCTGGTAGATGCTCAGACCGCCCAGGCCGACCTCGACCGACGCGCCGTCGGCGGCCTGCGGGTCGCCCTTGAGGCCGATGAGCTCCAGCTTGTAGGGCTCGTCGCGCAGCTCGGCACGAGCCTCGTCCTCGGTGACGTCCCACCGGCGGAAGGTCTGGCCCTCCTTGGCGATCCGGCCCATGACCTTCTCGATCGCCTTGAGGTCGTCCGGGGTGAACGGGGTGTCGACGTCGAAGTCGTAGTAGAAGCCGTCGGTGATCGGCGGCCCGATGCCGAGGCGTGCCTTCGGGTTGATCTCCTGCACGGCCTGCGCCAGCACGTGCGCCGCGGAGTGCCGCAGCACGGCGAGACCGTCGGGCTCGTCGAGAGTGACAGCCTCCACGACTGCGCCATCATCGCCGGCGGCCAACGGGAGGTGCAGGTCGCGCAGCTCGCCGTCGACGCGGACGACGACGACGTCGCGCCGGGAGGAGTACAGGTCGGTACCCGTCGTCCCCGGCTCCACCGTGGTCGCGATCCCGTCGACGGTGAGGGTGATGAGCTCGGGCACCGGTACATCCTCCTTCGTGGCCGCTCGCCCTGGCGGCGAGCCACTCGATGCTACCGGCGGGCTCGCGGCATGTCGGACCCCATATGCACGGCAGGAGGGGCCGGCCCGTGGGGCCGACCCCTCCTGATCGAGTGGGCGATACCGGACTCGAACCGATGACCTCCTCGGTGTGAACGAGGCGCTCTACCAACTGAGCCAATCGCCCGTCGTTCGCGGAGTCACCCCTCCGCGACACGCCTGGTGCTGGGAGCGACGACCACCCGCGGGTGACATCGAAGAGGATGCTACCCGGGTCGGGTCAAGAATCCGAACCGGGCATTCCAGCGTTCCCTGCAGGTCATCGCGCCGAAGTCAAGGGACGGGCGCTCGACAAGGCGGGTTACGTCACGTGTCGCCGGCAACTCGGGGCACGCCCCTCCGGGTGAACTCAGGCCGTCTAGCGGTCCAATCCGGCACCTGGCCTGCCATGATGGGACCTCCAGCCCTTGCGAACAGGAGGACCCGATGCCGAGCTCGACTTACGACGTCGTCGAGGTCGTCGCCATGCAGCTCATCGGATCCGACGCCAGCGTCATCCCGGTGAGCGCCGAGTTCTCCTTCAGGACAACCGATCCGTACACGGTACGCGCGGTCTTCACCGGCCCGCACACCATGTCGACCTGGCTCATCGGCCGCGAGCTCCTCTCTCTGGGGATGGACGCGACGGCCGATGCACCCGCCGGGACCGGTGACGTGCAGGTGTGGCGCGACGAAGACCCCGACTACACGCTCGTGTCACTCAGCGGAGTCGAGGGCAGCGCGCTGCTGGCCGCTCCCACCGAGCCCATCGAGCGATTCCTCGCCGGGACCGAGGCACTCGTGCCGCTGGGTACCGAGAGCGACCGGATGGAAGGCGAGATCACGGCGCTCATCGCCGCTCTCCTGACCGCCTGACACACACTCCACGCGACCGGTTCCGCCTCGGGCGGGGCCGGTCGTCGTCTGTCACGGGTCGAGGTCGTCGGCCAGCCGCGCCTGGAAGAGCTGCTGCGCCTCCAGCGAGAGCGGCCCAGCGTCGATGTCGAGGCCGTCGAGGCCGACCACCGGCGAGACGTTGCGGATGGAACCGGTGAGCATCAGGTGCGCCGACCCGTTGGCCACGTCGTCGAGCACCTCGTACCGGAGCTCCCCCGGTGCAGCCTCGCGGACGGGGAGACCTGCGGCCGCAGACCACTCCAGCAGCAGCTCCCGGGTGATGCCGGCGAGGCAGCCGCTGGACAGCGGCGGAGTCACCAGCACGCCGTCCCGCTCGACGAACACGTTCGACGCGGTGCCCTCGCACAGCTCCCCGACCGTGTTGGCCAGCACGGCCTCGTCGGCACCCCGCCGGTACGCCTCCGAGACAGCCACGACGTTCTCCGCATAGGAGGTCGTCTTCAGGCCGACCACCGACGACCGCTCGTTGCGCACCCACGGCACGCGGATCACCCGCGAGACCTCGGACCGTGCTCCAGGGCCGGCGAGCACGAGGATGCTCTGCCGCTGCTCCTCGGGCGCGAACCGGTTCGACCCCAGCGGGCCCGGACCGCCCGTGAGCGTGATCCGCAGACGACCGACGTCGGGCCCTGCGTCCGCGAGCACCGCTGCGACCCCCTCGCGGACGGCGCCCTCGTCGGGCGCGGACAGCCCTAGACCGAGCGCGGACCGCTTCAGGCGGCGCAGGTGGCGGGTCAGCGCGAACGCCGTGCCGTCGTACACCGCGCAGGTCTCGAAGACGCCGTCGCCGACCGTGAGCCCGTGGTCGACACCGGACAGCAGAAGGTCCTCGGGGCCGTGCAGACGACCGTTCGACCAGATCACGACAGCCATCGAGTCAGTCTGTCATCGTCTCGACGTCCACACCGGATGCGAGGGCGACGAGCCGCGCGGCCTTGAGCTCGGTCTCGGCCCACTCGCTCTCGGGATCGCTCCCCCACGTGATCCCCGCGCCGGTACCGAACCGCAGGACGTCGTCCGCCCACCAGAAGGTCCGGATGCCGACAGCCAGCTCCGCCCGGACGCCCCCGTCGGCGCCCACCTCGATCCACCCGACGGCCCCGCAGTACGGCCCCCGCGGAGACGTCTCGAGCGCCGCGATGATCTCGAGCGCCGACGACTTCGGGGCACCCGAGACGGAGCCCGGCGGGTAGGTGGCGTCGAGCAACCGCGCCCACAGGTCGGGGGCGGTCGCGACGTCGTCGGCGAGCACGCCCTGCACCGTGCTCACCAGGTGGACCAGTCCCGGGTGACGTTCCTCACCCAGGAGCGTGGTGACCTCGACCGTGCCGGGCACGCAGACCCGCTGGAGGTCGTTGCGGACCAGGTCGGTGATCATGACGTTCTCCGCGCGGTCCTTGTCCGTCATCGCGTCCGACGTGGCGGCGGTCCCCTTGATCGGCCCGCTGGTGACGACACCGCCCTCGACCCGCAGGTACAGCTCCGGCGACGCCGTGACGACCCACACCTCTCCCGGCACCTGCACACCGCCGGCGTACGGCGCCGGGTTGCCCGCGCCCAGCAGCGCACCGAGGGAGCGCGCATCAGGCTCACCAGGCAGCGGAGCGCTCAGCACCCGGCAGAGATTGGCCTGGTAGACGTCGCCTTCCTGGATGTGCGCCCGCACCCGGCCCACCGCGTCGACGTAACCCGCACGGTCGAGCGAGGACGACCACGACGTCGCCGACGGGCCGCTCCACCCGCTGGTGACCACGACCTGCGCGGGTGCGACGTGCGCGAACCGCCACGCGCGCACGGTGCCGTCGAAGTCGCCCACCACCGCCCACCAGCCAGGCTCCGCGAGCCGCTCCGGCTGTGCCCGGACGTCCACGACCTCGACGACGCCGGCCGCCTCCACACCGGCGAACCACGCGACGCCACGCCGACTGACGGTCTGCTCAGGCACGCCCACACGCTACCGAGCAGCGCACCGTCACCTGCGATGTCCCCCTCGATCCGCGCGATCACCCGGGTGCCCGGAGCCAGTTGGACTCTCGCGGAGATCGTCAGTTAGAGTTCGGGACGCACACGGAACACCGGTGAATGCCGGGGGGACGTGCTGTGCGGACGTGGCTCAGTGGTAGAGCATCACCTTGCCAAGGTGAGGGTCGCGGGTTCGAATCCCGTCGTCCGCTCGGGGGCAGACACTCCTGATCGGCTGAACGCAGCCGCTGAGGACTGCGGTCTCACGGTGGAGTGGCCGAGTGGCGAGGCAGCGGCCTGCAAAGCCGTATACGTGGGTTCGAATCCCATCTCCACCTCGTATCACCACAGCAGTACCCATGCTTCACCATGGGCGATTGGCGCAGCGGTAGCGCGCTTCCCTGACACGGAAGAGGTCACTGGTTCGATCCCAGTATCGCCCACAATGTTTGTGCAGGTCAGCGGTGTGTGTCCCACATGGGGCCGCGCCGCCTCTTGCATTCTGGGATGGGTGTAGCAACGCGCGTAGCAGTGCGGACGCCCACGAACGTCGGCGGACTGAGCGTCATGGGACTGCGGCGCGGTCGAGCGGGGACATCTGCGCAGGCCACCGCTCCGGGCGATCGGTGAGCGACCTCTTCTCTTCGAACGCTCGGACATGGTCCTTCCCGAGTCCCGAGTGCTCGCGGGCGGGCCGACCCGAGGCCGCGACCCAACTCATTCTCCAAGCCGTCGAAGCGACAGCCTGAGCCGCCGACCGGACCAGTTGAACCGGCCACGCGCGGGGCGTCCGCAACCCTCAGCTACCTCCGTTCGGTCGGCGTGGTGTGCCGCCCCGGTGCGATCGGCTCACCGGACGGCGCGGGTGGGAACATGTCGGGCGGAAGTCCAGATCGGCGACGGGGTCGAGCGACGGTGCTGAGCAGCGGACCATGATGATGCGATCTTCCGCGACCATCGCGAGGCACGGCTTCGCCTCCAGCGTCGTCGTGCTCCAGATCTGCAGCTCGCCGTACGAGCCGTAAGAGACGAAGTCGGCATCAATGACGCCCAGGTTCGTGGCGGTCTTGTAGTCGAGAGGAATGGCCCCCTGGTCGGGGCCCGAGCGTCCTCGATCGGGTGCCAGGCGGCGAACGGCAGCATCCAGGAACCCCCCGATCAGCCCGTGCCAGCATTGAGACGAAACGAAAAGGAACCAAAAAAGGGATCCAAATAGGGAACTCCTGCGCGAGCTCGTCATCTCAGAGATCGTCAACGGTGTCGTCGGTCGGCTGATCGTCTCGAGGACCCGGATGGCCTCGCAACGCCGTCGGGGCGGGTGTCTCCGCGAACGGGACCGCACGCGGCGTGGTCCGCGTGCTCATGCCGCGCTCCGAACGGCGACCGCGTCTCGGGTGAGGGTCGACAGGTGATAGATGCTCGTGCTCGCCGCGATGAAGAGGTCGGTCCCGTCCGGACCGCCGAAGCAGAGGTTGCCCACGCGCTCGGGGACCGGGACGGTGAGAAGAAGCTCCCCCGTCGGGGCGTACACCTGGACCGCCGCGCCGGCCGAGGTCCAGAGGCGACCGGACTCGTCCACCCGGAACCCATCCGACAGCCCGTCCTCGATGACCGCGAAGATCCGGCCGTCTGAGCAGGTGCCGGCCAGACGGACGTCGCGCACCGTGATGTGGTGGTTCCCCGACCCGTCCGTCCGCATCGCGGCAGACGTGTCCGACACGTAGAGCAGTCTCTCGTCCGGCGAGAACGCGAGGCCGTTGGGCTCCTCGACGTCGAGGACGACCGGACGCACGTCGCCGGTGACCCGGTCGAACCGGAAGACGTAGCTGGCTCCGTACTCGCGTTCCCCCGGATGTCCCTCGTCCGGCTGGAGGATCCCGTAGGGCGGGTCGGTGAACCAGATCGCACCGTCGGACGCCACGACGACGTCGTTTGGTGAGTTGAACCGACCACCCTCCCAGCGGTCCACGAGCACCGACACGGCGCCGTCGAACTCGCGCTCGACCGCGCGCCGCCCGTGCGAGCACTGGATGACCGAGCCGTCACGGTCGAGCGTTCGCCCGTTCGTGAACTCGACGCCGGTGCGGTGGACACGCGAGCGCCCCGTCGCCGGGTCGAGCTCGAGGATCCGGTCGCCAGGGATGTCGCTCCACCGAAGCAACGCAAGGTCAGGCAGCCATACGGGCCCCTCGCTCCACGTCGCGCCCGTAGCGACCCGCGTGAGCGCGGCGTCGACAGGGACGAGCGTCCCGTTAGGCATGGTGGCGTCGTTGCCATTCATGTGCGACCTCCTGTGTAGGTGGATCACGCCGTGCCGGTCGCGGCGTCGGGCTCGTCGGCCATCGTGCCGTCCAGCCGCGGGAGTCCCGCGGCCACCCGCCGGCGGTCGACGCGGCGGTCGTGGATGACGCAGACGCCGAGGGCCAGGAAGTACAGCGCGCTCGTCGGGATGGCGATGGCGAGCATCGTGATCGCGTCGGGCGTCGGGGTGACGACAGCGGCGAACACGAAGGAGAGCAGGACCGCCCACCTCCAGCTCTTGCGCCAGGTGGCGGCCGTCCCGACCCCGGCGAAGTTCAGGGCGACCATGTCGACGGGCAGCAGGAAGGCGATGCCGAACGCGAGCATGATCCGCATGACGAACCCGAGGTACGTCTGGGCGTCGATGATGTTGGTCGCACCCGACGGCGTGAACTCGGTGAGCAGCCGCACCGCGTTGGGCAGCACCCACCACGCGACGTAGGCCCCGGCGAGGAACAACGGCACGGCGACGGCCACGAACCCGATGGCGTACCCGCGCTCGCGGCGGGTCAGCCCGGGCGTGACGAACGCCCAGAACTGGTAGAGCCACCACGGCCCAGAGCCGCAGCGATCGTCATGACCTGGCCAGCGCTCATCGTTGGAGCGGTCTCTTGAGCTACCGGCACTCCTTCGTGCGTGGCACTCGGCAGATTCTGCCCGAAACTGGGCGTGAGAGCGTCCATTACCTCGTCGGGCACAACTGCTGCTCGAAGCGGCACATCGCTGTTGGCGTCTGGCGTGTTGGCGCTGTCTGGGTCGGGGGCCGGCTCGCTCATCGCACACCTCGCACGTGGTGAGTCCGGGCCCTGCATCTTGAGCCCCTCGCCGACGGGGAACCGAGACAGGCCCACGCGCCGTCCGACTGATGATGCGTCGCTTGATGAAGCGACGCCAACGCAGGGCGGGTGACTTGCGCGCCATCCATGCCCACACTGACAGGATCTGAACCTGCGACCCCTTGACCCCAGCAATCGGCGAGGTGTCCAGGGCGGCGCCGGAGGCGAGATCTAGACCGCGACCGTCACAAGAGCAGGTCTTCAATGGCGAGCAGACGGAGCAACAACCGGACGGACAGGGACGCAGCAGCCTTGACGGGACCATGGACGGAGCACCGGGCAATGAACCGCACGCCAACCGAGTCCATGAATGTCACGTCGGTGGCGTGGAGGCGGAGGTGAACCAGGCGACGACCGATTACCGGCGCTCCGCGGATGGCCAGGTCGTCGGGACGCCGAAGGGAACCACCGGACCCTCCTTCTGATCGGGGTGTGGGCGGCCCGCCGGTACGGACCGTCGCCGCACGCGGTGTCCTCGCCGGGCTCGACGCTCTCAGTCGCCGAAGAGGGCCTCGACGTCGGGTAGGCGCTCGAACCGCGAGAACGTCCCCCGCTCCGCGATCTCCCTGGCGGCCGACAGGACTCCGTCCCACGCGGTACGCGCGAGCGTGCCCCCCACGCTGATACGGCGGACCCCGAGCTGCGCGGCCGCAGCAACCGTCGTGAACGGAGAATTGATCAGGAGGTTCACCGGCTTCGGTGACACCGCGGCCACGATCGCGGACACATGCTCCAGGTTGACGATCCGCGGAGCATAGAGACAGTCGGCGCCCACGTCCGCGTACGCACGGAGCCTCCTGATCGTCTCGTCGATGTCGGGACGGCCGCAAACGAACCCCTCGGAGCGGCCCGTCAGAACAATCCCCGTGCCGCTCTCATCGATCGCTTGGCGTGCGGCGGCCACCCGCGCCACCGCCAGCTCGAAGTCGAACAGCGGATCAGCCTCATCTCCTGACGAGTCCTCGATCGAGATTCCGGCGATCCCCGTCCCCGCGGCCAGCTTCACATTCGCCGCGACGCCAGCCGGATCCACTGCATAACCGTCCCTGAAGTCAGCGTTGACAGGCACCGATACTGCCCCGGCTATCTGACGGAGATGCTCGAGCGTCTGATCGCGGGTGACCTGGGCGTCCGAGAGGCCAAGCGACCAGGCCAAGCCGGCGCTCGTCGTGGCCAACGCCTTGAACCCCAGCCCCTCCAGGAGCCGTGCGGTCCCGACGTCCCACGGGTTCGGCATCACGAAACACCCCGCACGATGCAACCGATGGAACTCGGCGACCCGATCCTCGTCCATACCCGCACCACACCCCGTCAACAGGCCAGGTCTTCGCACCCTATTCCGATCCAGTCGACCTGTGCGCGTTCAGTTGGGTCTGCTATCCGGGTCCACCGTGCTGCTCAGCGGACAGAGGCCGTGGGTTCGAGTTTTCGCAAGGGTGCGGCAGCTCGATGCATACCCATGCATCGACCCGAGCCGAGTCCACGTCCAGAGCGTCTGCGGTTTCGTGTAGCAACGCGATTGCGTTCGCCGGTGTTCGCTGGCGTCCGTCGGCGGCTGGAGTGTCTGGTGACCTGCGCAGACGATCAGTGGCGGACATGGACGGACGTCGTTCTTCTGCCTGACACGGAAGAGGTCACTGGTTCGATCCCAGTATCGCCCACCATCATTACCGCAGGTCAGGCCCCCTTTCGAGGGGGCCTTCCCTTTGTCCGAGCGGCCATTGTGGCGCGACGTCGGAACCGGGTCGAGCGCTACGCCTGCTCGCGGTCCGCCCCGCGGCGGGTGGTGCGGCTCGTGGTGCCGCCGTGCCACTCGAGGAGCAGCAGGGCCGCGTCATCCTGGATGTCGTTGCCGACCGTCTCGAGGAAGATGCGCGAGATGCCCTGGGCCACACTGCGGGTGTGCTGGTCGGCGGTGTCGCGAAAGGCACCGGGCAGGTCGAAGCTGGCGGCGCTGCGCTCGAACATTCCGTCGGTCATGAGCAGCAGCCGATCTCCGGGACACAGCTCGATCTCCTGCACCTGGTACTCGTGCTCGTGCAGCCCGAGCAACGGGTTGTTGGCCGGCGCCACGGTGGTGACCTCTCCCTCGTGCAGCAAGAGGGCACCGGGGTGCCCTGCGTTGATGATCCGGGCCACGGTCCGGTCGTCGTCGCCGTGCTCGGCACCCGACGATCGCAGGTCCATCTCCAGGAGGATCCCGGTGACGAGGCTGAGGTCCCCGTCTTGCTCGAGAAGTGCCGTGTTGGCGGCGTGCGCCTGCTCGACCAGGTCGGCACCCCGCCTCCGGGCGTTGCGCAAAGCATTCACCGCGAGGGTCGCCACCATGGCGGCGCTGAGGTCGTGCCCGGTCGCGTCGGTCAGCGAGGCCGTGAGCCTGTCGGGGGACGCGACGTAGTCGAAGGTGTCGCCAGCGGCGCTGGCCGAGGGTTCGAGCCACCCGGCGATCGTGAAGGATCCGCCCTCGCAGACGAAACCGGGGGGCAGAAGGCGTCGTTGGATCTCGCGGGCGAGCGTGAAATCCACCGATCGCATCGCTGTCTCGTACCTGTCGGTGTGTCGCTGGTTCGCGATGAGGACGTAACCAAGGGCGTGCGCGACGGCCGCGAGCTGTCCGATCGTGGACCCGTCCTGGGTCGTGTCGTCCACTCCGCGTCGAGTGTCTGCTCCACCCTCGGGGGCAGGCAGCTGGACGGCCAGCACCCCGAGCGCGTCGCCGCGGACGGTCACGGGCGTGTACGCCCACCCGAGGCCGTCGTGCACCGTGCGCTGCTCGCGCCAGGCCAGCCCTGCGTCCGAGCCGTCGAGGGCGAAGCGCCCTTCAGGGTTCGCAGGGTCGACCAGGGTGCTCCCTGCAGCGTCCGCGATGAGGAACGACGCGGACTGCACGCCGAGCGTCCCTCGAAGCACGTCCGCAGCGACGGACATCGCCTCGGCAGGCGAGACGTCCTCCACAGCCGTGAGCAGGGCCGAGATGTCGACCTGTGGAGACGTCATCGCTCAACCATCGCACGACGGCCGAAGGCCCCGCCTGCGAGGCGACCCGCAGGGGACCGAGCCCTGCGCGGGCGGTCCGCGGCCGTATCCGGCACGGCTGCACGCAGTCGGCGCTGGACATACGCGACTACCGTCAGACGGTGATCACGCCCCACAGCACCCCCGCGGACGAGCACCTCGACCGCGACGGGGGCCAGAGGACGACATGGCGACCGCTTCATGCCCCGGTCGGCGCCCCGCCACGGGGCCCCTGGACCCGGTCGCGGCGGCCGGGCGTCTCCCGCCGACCCCCTACAGGGCCTCACCCGGCCGACGTCCAGCGAATCCGAGAAGATCCGAGCCGACTGCTGCCGCCCCGGCCGTTTACGGGAGAACAGGGCGTGGAAAATCGATGTCTAGGTGACCAGAATTGGACATTCACCTCCCGCATAGGCTTCTCATCGCACGGGCACTGTTTCGCATGACCCCAGGTGAGACACAGGATTTCAACAGCTCCGTGACGCCGAATCAGCTGAGAACACTTCGATCCCCGCATCCCCACCAGCATTGCCGCATATCAGAGGCCGTCTCGGTACGCTCCGAGGCGGTCCTTCTGTGTGCTTCGAGGCAGGATGTAGCAAACGCGTGCAGCAACAGGTGTAGCAATCGGCCCTCTTGGAGGGCCGGCTGGTGCGGGACGCGTTCGCGCCGACGTCGGAGTTGACGGGAACAGCCTGTCGGTGGGCTCCGACTGCCTATTGCACTCGAAGCCAACGTTGGCGCGTGCAGAGCGGCCGTGGTGTTCTCGGACTGTTCAGGTCCAGTCGCTCAGGAGGTCCTCCCATGCGGTACCGCACCCTCGGCTCGAGTGGCACCGTCGTCTCGACGCACTGCCTCGGCACGATGACGTTCGGGTCGGAGGCCGACGAGGCGACGTCGGCCGACATCCTGACGGCGTTCGTCGAGCACGGCGGGACCTTCCTCGACACGGCGGACGTCTACTCTGCCGGCGCCTCGGAAGAGATCATCGGGCGCTGGCTGACCGCCCACCCGACCGAGGCCCGCCAGCTCGTCGTGGCGACGAAGGGGCGCTTCGCGATGGGAGAGGGTCCGAACGACCTCGGCCTGTCCCGTCGTCACCTGCGCGATGCGCTCGACGCGTCGTTGCGCCGACTCGGCGTCGAGCACGTGGACCTCTACCAGATGCACGCCTGGGACGCCCTCACGCCGGTCGAGGAGACGCTCGGCTTCCTCGACGATGCCGTGCGAGCGGGGAAGATCTCCTACTACGGCTTCTCCAACTACCTCGGCTGGCAGCTGACCAAGGCGGTGCACGTCGCCCGGGCGCACGGCTGGGCCACGCCGGTCACCCTCCAGCCCCAGTACAACCTGCTGGTCCGGGACATCGAGCACGAAGTCGTCCCGGCCGCGCTGGACGCGGGTGTCGGTCTCCTGCCGTGGTCCCCGCTCGGTGGGGGCTGGCTCACCGGCAAGTACGAGCGTGACGTGCCGCCGCACGGAGCGACGCGCCTCGGCGAGAACCCGCAGCGCGGCATGGAGGCCTGGGAGGCGCGCAACGCCCAGGAGCGCACGTGGCGGGTCGTGGACACCGTGCGGGACGTCGCACAGTCGCACAGCGTGCCGATGTCGCAGGTCGCGCTCGCCTGGCTCAGCAGCCGTCCCACGGTCACCTCTGTGATCCTCGGTGCACGTACGGTCGACCAGCTGCTCGACAACATGGGTGCGACGGACCTCGACCTCACCGACGACGAGCTGACCCGCCTCACCGATGCCAGCGCGCCGATCGTCGACGACTACCCGTACGGGGTTGCGGGTGTGGCACAGCGCCACCGCAGGCTGACGGGCGGCCGCTGAGCCGTCGCCGCGGCCGACACGCACGGTGCGCCCGGGATGCCCGAATCGCCATCCGGTCCTAGCCTGCGCTGAGACGGTCGACCGACCGTCCGATCCCCTCAGGGAGGCACTGTGCGCAAGATCCTCCTGGCGCTCACCGCGCTGCTCGGCCTGCTCGTCGCATCGGCGTCACCCGCCGCCGCGATCACAGGCAACTACGTCAAGGACTTCGAGCACCCGTACGTCGGCCTGCTCACCACCTTCGACGCCGACGGTGTGTTCGCGGGCCGGTGCTCCGGTTCGCTGCTCACCCCGACCGTGTTCCTCACGGCCGGCCACTGCACGGAGGACGTCGCGACCGCGGTCGTGTACTTCCAGCAGGACGCCGGCGTGAACTACGACCCCGTGACCATGCGCGACCCCATCACCGGCTACCCCGACATCTGCGCCGGCGACACCCTCGGCGTCGTGTGCGCGACGTCGGACGAGACCTACAACTGGGGCTTCGACGACTTCGCGGGCTTCCCCGACACCAAGGACATCGGCCTGGTGATCCTCGACCAGCCGATCTACCTGGAGGAGTACGGCTCGCTCGCCGCGGTCGGCTCGCTCGACAGCCTTGCGACGGCGCAGGGCACGAAGGACGTGACGTTCACGGCGAGCGGGTACGGCCTGTCCTACAGCAGCCCCGTCGGCGTCGAGTCGTTCCGCGAGCGGCTGATGGCGTCCGCTCGCCTGACGAACCTGACGAGCGCCTACACCGGCGGGTTCAACCTCCAGACCACCGGCAACGGCAAGGGTAAGGGCGGCACGTGCTCCGGGGACTCCGGCGGCCCGGTGTTCTACGGCGGCTACACCTCGAACACCATCGTGGCCGTGACGTCGTTCGGTCTGAACTCGTACTGCCGCGGCACCGACTTCGGGTACCGCGTCGACACCCAGGCGGCGCAGGACTGGATCCGGTCCGTCATCGGTGACGAGGAGTTTGCGCAGATCGACATCGTCGCGATCTGACAGACCGTCGCGGCCCCTCCTCCCTCCAGTGAGGGGCCGCGACGCCCCGAGCGTGCTCTCGCTCCTCGCGCAGGTGCTTCGCGAACCCGACCAGCGCGAGCACGACCGCGACAGCGGTCGCAGGTGCGCACCGAGGGCCGCCGGCCGGCGAAGGCCAGCCCCACGAGTCGGCCGGACCGACCTCGACGTGCGCGAGCTCTTCGTCGTGCTGCTCGACCTCATGTCGAGCCCGAAAATCGCCCATACAGGTGGTTGTCTCCTCAAACCGGACGTCGTTGACTGGGATGCACTGAATCCGGTTCGGGGGCCCTCCGAACTCTGGTCGTGGCCCCTCCTGAGAAGGGGACGCGATGAGAACGAATCGAGTGAGGCTGGCGGCCGTCGCCGTCGTGGTGCTCGCGCTGAGCACGCTGTCCGTTCCAGCACGCGGGGATCCCCCCCGGAACGCCGTCACGGAGTGGAACGCCATCGCCGTGAACACGCTCATCGGGCTTCCCGGTCCTGCGGGCGGAGCCCCGCCCGCCGCGCAGATCCACGTGGCGATGGTCCAGGGTGCGGTGTACGACGCTGTCAACGCGACCGAGCCCAAGCACTACCGGCCGTATCTCCTCGACCGACGCTTCTCGGCGAACGCCTCGAAGGACGCCGCCGTCGCAACGGCTGCCTACGGCGTCCTCCACCACATCGTGTCCACCGTGCCGAACGTCCCGGACGCGGCGAGAGCGACCCTGCTGGACTCGCTCGCCGCGCAGTACGCGACGGCGCTGGCCGAGGTCCCGAACGGCGCCTTCAAGACCCAAGGGGTCGCTGCCGGGAACGCCGCAGCCGGCGCCATGATCGCCGCTCGCGAGGACGACGGACGCTTCGGGCCTTCGGTGTGGGTGCCGAACACTGCTCCGGGGCACTGGTGGCCGCAGACGAACCCGACCACCGGGCAGCTGATCCTCGATCCCACGCCGTGGGTGGGCGAGGTGGACCCCTTCGTCGTGCAGACCGCCTCGCAGTTCCGCACCCCCGGGCCGAGTGCGCTGTCCAGCGCCATCTGGGCCCAGGAGTTCAACGAGGTCAAGGCGCTCGGAGCCGCGAACAGCACCGTCAGAACGCCGCTGCAGACCTACATCGCGCGCTGGTGGCAGAGCCAGCCCGTGGCCAGCTGGAACCAGGTGGCGAGGGACCTCGCCGTGCGGAACAGCCTCAGCATCGCTGACAGCGCCCGCCTCCTCGCGATGGAGAACCTGAGCGGTGCCGACGCGTCGATCAGCTGCTGGAACGACAAGTACTACCGGGACTTCTGGCGACCGTGGAACGCCATCCCGCGTGCAGCCGAGGACGGCAACATGGCGACGGAGCCGGACGACGACTGGATTCCGCTGATCTCGGCGCCCTACCCGGACCACCCGTCGGGCCACCTCTGTCTGGACGGCGCACACACGCGCGTCCTGCAGATGTTCTTCGGCGACGTGATCGAAGGTGGCTACCAGATCACCAGCCTGTCGACACTCCTGGGTGCTGCTGATCCCCGCACACGCACGTTCGGGAGCTTCTCGGAGTCGGTCGCGGAGGTCACCGAGGCGCGCATCTGGGCGGGCCTGCACTACCGCACCGCCGACGTCCAGGCGAAGGTGCTCGGCTGGAACGTCGCCGACTACACGGCGGCGAACTACTTCCAGCCCGTCGGTCGCGGGCACTGAGCGGGACAACGCCCCGGGCCGGCCTGGTCGTCGGCTCGGGGCGTCGCTCGCCGAATACTCCGACGCTGCCCCGTCGCAGGACCGGCGCTGTTGCGCCCGGGGCGAACCGCGGCATACCGGCCGGCCGCACGTCGCTGTAGAGGCCGTGGAGGAAGACCCGCTTGACGCGTACTCGCGCACGGTCGTGTCCGTCGCGGAGGCGGTGCTGCCCAGCGTCGCCAGCCTGACCGTCCGGTCCGGACGCCGGACCGGTGCCGGAAGCGCGAGCGTCATCACGGCCGACGGCTACCTGCTGACCAGCGCGCACGTGGTGGCCGGCGCCACGCTCGCCACGGCGGCGTTCGGCAACGGCACCACCTTGCAGGCCGACGTCGTCGGGCGTGACCCGCTCTCGGACCTCGCGGTGCTGCTCGCCCGCGGCGACGTGCCCGTGCCGGTCACCCTCGGCGACGCCGCCCGGCTGCGGGTCGGCCAGCTGGTGGTGGCGCTCGGCAACCCGTTGGGTCTGGCCGGCAGCGTCACGGCCGGCATCGTCTCCGCGCTCGGCCGCTCGCTGCCCACTGCCTCAGGCCGAGTCGTCGACGAGGTGGTGCAGACCGACGCCGCGCTCAACCCCGGCAACAGCGGCGGTGTGCTGGCGGACAGCGCGGGCCGGATGGTCGGCGTGAACACGGCCCTGGCGGGCATCGGGGTCGGCCTGGCGGTGCCGATCAACACCACCACCCGGGAGATCATCACCGCGCTGATGACCACCGGTCGTGTGCGCCGAGCGTGGCTGGGCATCATCGGCGCGCAGGTCCCGCTGCCCCCGCACCTGGCCGAGCGGATCGGCTCCCCGACCGGGCTGCAGATCGCCGGGATCTCCCCCGGCAGCCCGGCCGCCCTGGCCGACCTGCACCGCGGCGACATCGTGGTCGAGCTGGACGGCAGCCGCGTCGTCACGGCGACCGCTGTGCAGAAGCTCATGGTCGAGGACGCGATCGACCGCCGGATCGAGATCACCGTCTGGCGCAACGGCGCCCTGGTCGACGTGCTCGTGTTCCCCCGCGAGCTGGTCACCTAGCAGGCGGCCCGGCGTCTCCGGATCACGGCGTGCTGGTCGGTGTCACGCAGCTGTCGACGTCGGCGAACGCAGAGCTCAGGGTGTCCCCCGTCACGGACGCGGCTGACTCCACCGTCGTGGCGAAGGTCTCGGTGGCCGCCAGTGCCGCTGACGCTGCGACGAGCGTCGTGCCGGCGGCGTCGAGGAACTCCGCACGCGTCGTCGCGTCGGCGGCCGCCTGGGCGGCGTCCTTCGTGTCCTGCGTCGCGGACCTGACGTCCTCGGCGGCATCCTGCAGCGTGACGCTGAGCTCCTTCGCCTCCTCGGTGTCCGGCGCCGTCCTGATGGCGGACACGAGATCCTCAGCGGTCGTGCCGACCGTCTCCGCCTTCTCCCTGAGCTGTTCCTTGAGCTGCTCCCCGGCGTCGCCCGAGCCCAGCTCCAGGCTCAGTCCCTGTGTGACCGAGCTGACCGCGGTCGAGAGCTCCCCCAGGGAGACGCAGACGGTGTCGGCCCACTGCGCGACCGTGACCCCGGTGGGCGTCGGCGTGGGCGTCGGGGTCGCCGCCGGTTCCGGCTCGTTCGATGAACAGGCGCCGAGGGCAAGAGCCGTGACGAGCAGCGGCACGAGGGCGAGTGACTTGCGCATGGGTCTCCTTCGGATCACCGATCGCTCCGGGGACGTCCGCGTCACCCGTCCGACGTCTCGAGGTCGAGCTCGACCGAGGTCAGCAGCCCGACGTCCAGCAGGTCGAGCGGGTGGATGAACTCGCCGCTGACCACGACGCCGCCGGCCCGCTCGATCGTCTCGCGCAAGGGCTTCGCCCAGATGTGCTCGATCAGCGCGATCGCGGCCGCACTGCCGGCAGGGATCGTGTCGGCGACGTCCCAGACCTGGGCGTCGTCGATGAGGTGACCGTCCGACCCGGCCTCGAAGCCCGCGCGCGCCCCGGCCTCGGCGCCCTCCTCCCCCGCGACACCCAGGCCGAGGAGGGCGCCGACGGTGGCGCCGAGATCCTCTGCCTCCTCGATCGACAGGTCGCTCCACCGCAGCGCCTCGATCGTCCCGTGCTCGGTCTTCTGCACCGCGAGCACGTCGATGAGGCGGATCTGGTCGTTGTCACGCAGGTAGGCGAGCTCGTCGAGGATCTCGCCGGTGAAGTTCGGCCGGTCGAAAGCGACGACGAGCAGCTGGACGGGTCCGATGGACATGCTGGTCTCCTGGGCGCTGAGCAGGGCTGGGGTGGTCGAGTCTCCGGGCGTGCTGTCAGCCGGCGAGAAGCTTCTGCTTCTGTGCGTCGAACTCCGCCTGGGTCAGGACGCCTGCGTCGAGAAGCCCCTTGAGCTGGGTGAGCTCCGCGTAGATGTCGGTCGGAGCGGGTGCGGCGTCGGGCACGGGGGCCTCGTACTGCGGCGCGGGCGGCTGTTGCGCGGCCTGCTGGGCATTCTGGGCATTCGCTCGCGCGGCTCCCCGGTTGGAGGCGACGTGGGCGGTCGCCCCCAGGACGGCTGCGCGTCTCAGCATCCGCGGCATGGTGTCTCTCCTTCGGTTGACCCCGAGGGGTCGCCGGCGCCGGACGACGTTTCGCCCGGGGTCTGCTCATCGTGCGCGCGGGCTGTGGTGGCGTGCTCACCCGGTGGCCCGCTCACCCGGGTGATCGTCGGGCCGCACCTAGCCGTCGGCGAGCGTGACGGCCGGTCGCGGTCGGGTGTCGACAGTGAGCCGGAAGATGTCCGGTCGGTGGTAGTGCCCGGTGGGGTCGAACAGCCGGCGGGCCGCGCGGACCTGGGCGAGGTCGATGTCGGCGGTGAGGATGGTCTCCTCGTGGCGGGCCGGACCGGCGAGAAGCTCGCCGTTGGGTCCCACGATCACGCTGTTGCCGGGTTCCACCCAGCCGTCGTCGCCCTCCTTCACTGTCCAGACCTCGTCCCGGCGCGGGAAGTCGGCCGGGATCTGGTCGATGTGGGTGCACGGGTTCGCGCCGATGACGTAGCAGCGTCCCTCACGGGCGATGTGGCGCAGGGTCGCGACCCAGCCGTCGCCGGTCGCGAGCGTGGGGGCCACCCAGACGTCGACCCCTTGGGCGTAGAGGTAGAAGCGCGCCAAGGGCATGTAGTTCTCCCAGCACGTCAGGCCGCTGAGCCGGCCGAACGGGGTGTCGACGACAGGCAGGGTCGACCCGTCGCCCATGCCCCAGACCGTGCGCTCCGACCCGGTGGGCATGAGCTTGCGGTGCTTGCCGAGCAGGCTCCCGTCAGGACCGAGGTAGAGCGTGGTGTTGTAGATCGTGGAGCCGTGCGGCTCACGCTCCTCGACGTTCACCACCACGTGCACGCCGGCCTCCGCCGCGGCCGCACCCAGCGCCTCGGTCACCGGTCCGGGCACGACCACAGCCTGGTCGAGGAGGAGGGCGAACCACTCCTCGTCGCCGTCCCAGATGGGCCGGGAGTCCATCCAGATGGGCGTGCCCGGGATGAAGACCTCCGGGAAGACGACGAGCTGGGCACCCTCGGCGGCGGCCTTCGCGATCAGGTGGGCCGCCTTCTCCACGCACGCCCGCTGGTCCATGAGGACGGGAGCGGCCTGGATCGCGGCGACCGTGGTGAGAGCCATGGGGGGATCTCCTCTCTACAGGCTGATGTTCGCGAGGACGGGACGGTGGTCCGAGCCCGGCTCCCCGCGACGGGCGTTCGGGTCGTCGGTGATCGACGGGACCGGTCCCGCACCGTCGGTGGTGACCGCACCGTCGGCGACCAGGCCGACGAGGGCGTGGCTGACGAGGATGTGGTCGATCAGCTCCTTGCGGCCGCGGTACTCGCGCGAGTACCGCTGCGCCTCGGGGATGCGGGCTGCCAGGTTCCACAGGCGCTGCCGGTCGCCCAGGTCGGGTCGCGCGAAACCCCCGGTGCCGATCTCCGAGCCCGTCGGGCCGAGCAGGATCTGCGCCGTCGCCGCCTGCGGCTCGTCGTTGAGGTCGCCCAGCACCACGACGGCCGCACCGCCGTCGACCGCGGCGAGCCTGCGGGTCGCGGCCGCACGAACGGTGACCGACTCGGCCGATCGCCGGTGCAAGGCGTACGCACCGAACCGTGCCCGCTCACCCTCGTCGTCGGTGGAGAAGCGACCACCGGGGAACGTCAGCAGCTTGGACTTGAGGTGGCAGGCGATGAGGTCGATGCGGCGGCCGGCCACGTTCACGCGGACCTGGAGCGCGGCTCGCCCCATCGTCGAGCTGGACACTGCTGTGTCGTCGACCTGGATCGGGCGCAGGCCGGCGGGGAACGCGATCCACTGGCGCACGGAGGTCATCGGGAGCCGGGACAGAAAGCCGACCCGGATGCCCCGCCGGTCCGGCGCCGCCGTCGCCTGGTGCCACGTGCCGCCGACGCGCTCGGCCAGGTCGGTCAGGGCAGCGACGTCACCGACCTCCTGGACCGCGAGGACGTCGGGGGCCATCGTGACGATGACGTCGGCGAGCGCGGTGAGCTTCGCCTGGTACTGGGCGGCGGTCTCGGGGCCGGCCGCCTCGCCAGGGAGGAACAGGTTCTCCAGGTTCCACGTGCAGATCCGCACCATCGCGACCGCCCCCTCGGGTCACCTCGTGTCTACTCCTGCGCGGAATCTGTCCACAAGGCCCGGCATGACCGCGACACGCCCGGGCTCGCCGGCACGCGCGGCGAGCGTCGCGGCGTCGAGGGTGCAGTCGAGGACGACGCCGGCCTCGTCGCCACCCAGCGGCTCGAGCGTCGCCAGCTGGGTGTCGAGGAGGGACACCGGCATGAAGTGGCGCTCACGGGCGCGCATACGAGACGCAAGCTGCTCGCGCGTCCCGACCAGGTGCACGAACCGCAGACCCGGGACGGCGTCGCGGAGCATGTCGCGGTAGGCACGTCGCAGCGCGGAGCACGCCACGACCGCGCCGTCCGGGTGGGCGGCGAGCGCCAGGCCGACGAGCCGCAGCCACGGCCACCGGTCGGCGTCGTCGAGCGGCGTGCCGTGCGCCATCTTCGCCAGGTTCCCCGCGGGATGGAGGTCGTCGGCGTCGAGGAACGGGACTCCGAGCCGGTCGGCGAGCAGCGCGCCCACGGTCGACTTGCCGCAGCCGGAGACGCCCATCACGACGTGGTGCGTCACCAGTCGTGCACCGTGCCGTCGGCCAGCCGGTTGTACGGCAGGTACGCGACCTCGTAGGGGTACCTGCCGGCCTCGTCCACGTCGAGCTCGACACCGAGGCCGGGCTTGTCGCCGGGGTGCAGGTAGCCGTCGGTGAACGTGAACGACTGCTGGAACACCGCGTTGGTCTTCGCGCCGTGCTGCATGTACTCCTGGATGCCGAAGTTGTGGATGGCCAGGCCCACGTGCATCTGGGCGGCCAGCCCGACCGGGGAGATGTCCGTCGGCCCGTGGAACCCGGACTTGACCTGGTACTGCGCGGCGTAGTCCATCACCTTGCGCAGCGGGCTGATGCCCCCGAAGTGCGTCGAGGCGGCCCGGACGTAGTCGATGAGCTGTTCCTTGATGAGCGCCTGGAAGTCCCACACGGTGTTGAAGATCTCGCCGATCGCCAGCGGGGTCGTGGTGTGCTGCCGGACCAGACGCAGGGCCTCCTGGTTCTCGGCGGGCGTGCAGTCCTCGAGCCAGAACAGGTCGTACGGCTCGAGGGACTTGCCCAGCCTGGCGGCCTGGATGGGGGTCATCCGGTGGTGCCCGTCGTGCAGCAGCGGCAGGTCCGGACCGAACTCGTGGCGCACCGCCTCGAACACGGTCGGCAGGTGGCGGAGGTAGGAGCGGGTGTCCCAGTCCTCCTCGGCGGGGTAGGCGCCGCGCTGGGCCGGCTCGTGGTCGTACCGCTCCCCCGTCGTCGACTGTGCCGCGATGCCGTAGATGGACTTGAGCCCCGGCACGCCGGTCTGCACGCGGATCGAGCGGTAGCCCTGCTCCTGGTGCTCGCGGATGGAGTCGAACAGCGCGGGCAGGGACGTCCCGGATGCGTGCCCGTAGGCCATGAGACCGTCCCGGCTGGCTCCCCCGAGCAGCTGATAGACCGGCATCTCGGCGGCCTTGCCCTTGATGTCCCACAGGGCCATGTCGACCGCGGCGATGGCCGCCATGGTCACCGGGCCGCGGCGCCAGTAGCCGCTGCGGTACAGGAACTGCCAGGTGTCCTCGATGCGGGACGCGTCGCGGCCGATCAGCAGGGGCGCGACGTGGTCGCGCAGGTAGCTGACGACAGCCAGCTCGCGGCCGTTGAGGGTGGCGTCACCGAGCCCGGTCAGACCTTCGTCTGTCGTGATCTTCAGGGTGACGAAGTTGCGGTTCGGGCTGGTGACGACGACGTCGGCGGCGACGATCTTCATGGTCGGGCTCCTGACAAGGTGCGGTGGTGCGGGCGGGTACGGAGGACGAGCTGTTCGGCCACGTGACGCGCGTACACGTCCTTGCGTGCGAGGCCGGGCGCGAGGACGTCGAGGGCGGACCGGGCCGCCGTGGCGCTGCCCTGGCCGCGCAGGCGTTCGGCCAGTGCGACGGCGTGCGGGTCGGAGGTCGTGACGTCGTGGTCCTGCAGGTGCAGGATCCAGTCGGCGACGACTCCCGCGCCCGCCTTGCCCACGGGCAGCCCGGCGGCGGCTCGCGCCTGCGCGACAGCCAGGATCCGGACGGGCAGCTTCTGTGACCCGTCGCGGCCGATCTGGGCCAGGCGGTGCTCGATGCGAGGGTTCGAGAACCGCTCGCGCAGCGCGGCGAGCGCGGTCTCGGTGGGCAGCGGGAGCACCTCCGCGGCCTCGGACCAGAGCTCCTCCACCTCGGCGCGGCACACGGGGTCCGCGAACGCCTCGGCCACCGTGGTGCACCCCCGCTGGGCTCCGCGGTACGCAAGGAGGGTGTGGCCGGCGTTCAGCAGCCACAGCTTGCGGCGCTCGTACGGCTCCAGGTCGTCGACGAACTGCGCGCCGACGCGGTACCAGGCGGGTCGGCCGGCCGGGAAGTCGCCCTGCAGCACCCACTCGCTGAACGGCTCCGTGACGACGGGCGCGCGGTCGCTGCGCCCTGTCAGCACGAACGTGATCGCGCGGTCGGTGTCGGTCGTCGCCGGCGTGATGCGGTCGACCATCGTCGAGACGAAGGAGACGTTCTGGGCGATCCAGTCGGCCAGCGACTCGTCCACAGCCGACGCCATCTCGAGAGTGACCCGGCGCAGCACGGCACCGTTGTCGGGCAGGTTGTCGCAGCTGACCACCGCGATCTGGCCGGCTCCGGCGTCGCGGCGGGCGCGCAACCCGTCGACGAGACGCCCGGGTGCGGTCGTGGAGTCGACGGCGTCGCGCTCGAGGTCGCCGACGACGTCGGCGTCGGACAGGTCGAGCCCGCCGTCCGCGTCGCGCCGGTACCCCGCCTCGGTGACGGTGAGGCTGACGACGCCGACCTCGGTACGCCGCAGGTACCCGCGCCAGGCGTCGCCGTCGGCGCCGTCGTGCACGGACACGAGGGCGTCGACGACCTCGGCCTCGTCCAGCCGCGCGGACCGGACGAGCAGCGTGTACCGGCCGTCCTGCGCCCTGAGCGGGGCAGCGGCCGCCGCCGAGCGGCCCGTGAACGCGGCCACGCCCCAGCGGTCGGCGGGGTCTGACAGCTCGTTGGCGCGCTGGGTGTACCAGAGCAGATGTGCCCGGGCGAACGCCCCGAGGCCCAGATGGACGATCCGTACGGTGGCGGGCGCTTCGGTGCGCTCCCAACCCGTCTCGTCGTGCACGATGAACACCTCCTGACCGATGGCCTCGCCTGAGGCCTCGATCCAGTGAGCCCCCGTCGTCACCCGAAGGCAACCGGTTGCCGTCACTTGCCCCGGCGGGCTGCGGGCATCAGCGTCGGCGGCGCAGCCGTCGCGCCGTGGACTCCCGGACCACGAGCGTCGCGGGGAGCAGCGCAGGACGGACCTGCGGCGGTGTGCGCGAGCCCATGCCCGCGAGGAGGGTCCGGACCGCGTACGCACCCAGGGCTGCCAGTGGGGCTGCCACGGTGGTGAGGGTGGGCGAGCAGAGCTCCGCGCCGAAGATGTTGTCGAAGCCCACCACGCTCACGTCCCGCGGCACCCGCACGCCAGACGCCTGCAGCGCACGCATGAGCCCGATGGCGACCACGTCGTTGTAGGCGACCACCGCGGTCGCTGCCGACGCGGCGACGGCCTCCGCGGCCTCACCGCCGCCGCCGAGCGTCGGAGCGTAGGGACCGAACCGCAGCACCCGCAGGCCGAGCTCGTCGGCGCTCTCGCGCATGGCGCGCCAGCGCATGCCGTCGGCCCACGACGCCTCTGGTCCCGCGACGTACGCCACCGTGCGGTGCTCGAGCCCCGCGAGGTGCTCGACGGCGCTCCGCATCCCGCGGGTGTTGTCCGTGACGACGCTCGGGATCCCGGTCAGCACGCGGTTGAGCACCACGGTAGGACGCTGCTGCGCCATCACCCGGATCGCCGAGTCCGACATCCGCGACGTCCCCAGGACGACCCCTTCGACGAGGGGCAGCGCGCGCTCGAGCGCCTTGCGCTCCACCACCGCCGACTCGTACACGTCCGCCACGAGCAACGTGTAGTCGGCCTCGTTCGCCGCGAGCTCGGCCCCACGGATGATGCCGAAGTAGAACGGGTTGGTCACGTCGGAGACGACGAGCGCCAGGAGCGACGTCTTGCCCGTGGGCAGCGCGCGGGCCAACGGGTTCGCCCGGTAGCCCATCTCCTCCGCCACCTGCCGGATGCGAGCGGCCGTCTCGGCGTTCACCCGGCCCGGTCGGGAGAACGCCCGTGACACGGTCGACGGGGCGACGCCACAGGCCTGCGCCACGTCGTAGATCGTCGGGACCCGGTGCTCCTCCACCTTCCGACGGTAGGCACCGCGACAAGTCATGGCAACCGCTTGTCGTCGCGTGATCACGGGTCCTCAATAGTTCTACCGGCCACTGCGCAGATGCGTCGCCGGCGATGAGAGGAGAGCACCGATGCTTCGTCCACAGGACACCGCGAGCCGCGAGCGCAAGACCCTGAACGGCTTGTGGGACTTCCGCCTCGACGCGACGGGCGCCGGTCGGCGTGAGGGCTGGCACCGTGCCCCGCTGGCCGGTGCGCAGGCCATGCCGGTCCCCGCGAGCTACAACGACGTGCTCGTGGGGACCACCGGCCGGGACCACGTCGGCGACGCCTGGTACCAGACCACGGTCCGGGTGCCGCGCGGATGGGCCGGTCAGCGTGTCGTGCTGCGGTTCGACTCCGCGACGCACGCCGCGGTCGTCTGGGTCGGGGACACCGAGGTGGCCCGCCACGAGGGCGGGTACACGCCGTTCGAGGCCGACGTCACCGACCTCGTCTCCCCCGGTGACGAGGTCCGCGTCACCGTGGTGGTGAACAACGAGCTGACGTTCCAGACCATCCCGCCGGGCATCGTGCGTGACACCCCGCAGGGGCGTCGGCAGCAGTACTTCCACGACTTCTTCAACTTCGCCGGCCTGCACCGGTCGGTCTGGCTGTACGCGACGCCGACGACCTACGTCGACGACATCGTGGTGGTCACGGACCTGCAGGGCACGACGGGTGTCGTCGCGTACGACGTCACGGTCGCGGGCGGGCCGCAGCACGACGTGCGCGTGACGCTGCGCGACGCCGACGGCCGGGCCGTGGCCATTGCCGACGGTCCCAGCGGCGAGCTGACCGTCCCGGACGTGCACCGCTGGGAGCCCGGCGCCGGGTACCTCTACGACGCGCAGATCCAGCTCCTCGACCCCTCGGGGACGCCCGTCGACAGCTACCACCAGAGCGTCGGCGTCCGGACCGTCGAGGTGCGCGGGACGCAGTTCCTCATCAACGGCGAGCCGTTCTACTTCCAGGGCTTCGGCAAGCACGAGGACACGGCCGTGCGCGGCAAGGGCCACGACGACGCCTACCTGGTGCACGACTTCGAGCTGCTCGACTGGATCGGCGCCAACTCGTTCCGCACGTCGCACTACCCGTACGCCGAGGAGGTCTACGACTACGCGGACCGCAAGGGCATCGTCGTCATCGACGAGGTCGCGGCCGTGGGGCAGAACATGGGTCTGGCCGGTGGGATCTTCGGCGGCGAGAACTACACGACGTTCTCCCCGGAGACCGTCAACGACGTCAGCCAGGAGGCGCACAAGCAGGCGATCCGTGAGCTGGTCGGCCGGGACAAGAACCACCCCAGCGTCGTGCTCTGGTCGATCGCCAACGAACCCGAGTCCGACACCGACGCGGCACGGGCCTACTTCGAGCCGCTCTTCGCGCTCACCCGCGAGCTGGACCGGAGCCGGCCTGTCGGCTTCGTGAACGTGATGCTCGCACCCCACGGGAGGTGCCAGGTCTCCGAGCTCGGCGACGTGATCATGCTCAACCGCTACTACGGGTGGTACGTCAACACGGGCGACCTCGTGGCGGCGGAGGCGGCGTGGCTGGCGGAGCTGCAGCAGTGGGCGACCGACGGCAAGCCGATCATCATCACCGAGTACGGCGCGGACACCGTCGCGGGGGTGCACTCGCTGACCCCGCAGCCGTGGTCCGAGGAGTACCAGGTCGAGTACCTGGAGATGAACCACCGCGTGTTCGACGCGGTCGACGCCGTCGTCGGTGAGCAGGTCTGGAACTTCGCGGACTTCGCCACCGCCTCGAACAGCGTGTTCCGGGTGGACGGCAACAAGAAGGGCGTCTTCACCCGGGACCGTCGCCCGAAGGCCGCCGCGCACGTGCTGCGCCGCCGCTGGACCTCCAAGCCATGACCACCCCCAGCACCGCCGCGTCCGCGCGGCCCGACCGAGGAGTCGACATGACCAGCACCGTCGCTGTCTCCGACCCGATCGCCACCCCTGCCACCACGCCCAAGCTCCGGTTCCGCTCGTACCTCGGCTACGCCGCCGGGGACGCGGGCAACAACCTGGCGTTCTCCATGACGTCGATGTTCCTGCTGCTCTACTACACCGACGTCGTCGGCATCTCGGCCGCGGCGGCGGGGACCCTGTTCCTCGTCGTGCGCGTCTGGGACGCCTTCGCGGACATCTGGGCCGGCCGGCAGGTCGACAAGACGATGACCCGCTGGGGCAAGTTCCGCCCCTTCTTCCTGTTCGGCTCGCTCCCCCTGCTGCTGCTCTCCGTGGCCACGTTCACCGTCCCGGGCGGACTGGGCGGCACGGGCAAGCTCATCTACGCGTACATCACCTACGCGGCGCTGGGGCTGGCCTACAGCCTCGTGAACATCCCCTACGGCTCGCTGGCGTCCGCGATGACGCAGGAGCCCGTCGAGCGCGCCAGGCTGGCGAGCTTCCGGTCGATGGGGACCGCGGCGACGATCATCGCTCTGGCGTTCATCGTGGCGCCGCAGATCAAGAGCTCGGACAACCTGCAGCAGTCGCTGACGCTGACCACGCTGCTGTTCGTCGTGATCGGGTTCGGCCTCTACATGCTGCTGTTCTCCACGTCGAAGGAGCGCGTGGCCCGCGACGTGGCGCACGTGACCCTCAAGCAGAGCCTGGGCACGCTCAAGGGCAACCGTCCGCTTCTCATGCTGTGCCTGAGCGCGCTGTCGTTCCTCGTCGGCATGTTCACGCTGCAGACCGTGCAGGCGTACTACGCCCGCGACGTGCTCGGCGACGCCAACTACTTCATCATCCTGACCGTCGTGAGCACCGGCGTGATGTTCGTCGTCGCCGGCTTCATCCCCCGCATCGTGCGGGCGGTCGGCAAGAAGCCCGCCTACGTGGCCAGCAGCGTGCTGGCGATCATCGCCGCCGTCGGGATCGCGCTGACGCCGTCCACCCTGCCCGGGCTGGCGATCACGTTCTTCGGCCTCTACGGCGTCGGCCTGGCCGCCGTGAACACCCTGATGTGGGCGCTCGAGGCAGACACCGTCGAGTACGGCGAGTGGCGGACCGGTGTGCGCACGGAGGGGACGACCTACGCGGTCTTCTCGTTCACCCGCAAGGTCGGGCAGGCCGTCGGCGGCGCCGCTGCCGCGTACGGGCTCGGCTTCGTCGGGTACGTGGCGCAGCAGGACGTGCAGAGCCAGGCGACGCAGGACGGCATCCGGTACATCGCTGGGTTCGTCCCCGCCGCGTTCATCCTGGTCGGCGTCGTCATCATGGTCTTCTACCCGCTGACCGAGACCCGCTTCCGGAGCATGGTGGCCGAGGTCGCCGCCCGTCGCGCCGCACGGGAGGACTGAGGCGTGCCGACGCTCACCGGGCAGGCCTTGCGCCTGCACCCCGACCGGTTGCTCCCGGCAGCACCCGAGCTGAGGTCGATCGCCCGCCGTCTCTACGACGAGGTCCGCGACCTGCCGATCCTCTCCCCGCACGGGCACGTCGAGGCGCGGCTGCTCCTCGAGGACCAGCCCTTCCCCGACCCGACGACCCTGCTGGTCACGCCGGACCACTACGTCACGCGGCTGCTCCACGCGTCCGGCGTGCCGCTCGACCGGCTCGGCGTCGGTCAGGGGCCGCTCTCCCCCGCGGCGGCTCGCGAGGGGTGGCGCCTCCTGTGCGAGAACTGGTCCGTGTACCGCGGCACCCCGGTGAAGTACTGGCTGGAGAGCGCGCTGGTCGACGTGTTCGGCCTTGACCTGAGGCCGAGCGCCGAGACGGCCGACGCGCTGTACGACGGGATCGCCGACCAGCTCGCGCAGCCCGCCTTCCGTCCCCGGGCGCTGTTCGACCGGTTCCGGATCGAGGTCCTCGCCACCACCGACGACCCCGTCGACGACCTGGCCGCCCACGCGGCCCTTCGCGCCGACCCGACGTTCACCGGACGGGTGGTGCCGACGTTCCGCCCCGACAGGTACCTCGAGGCGGGACGGCCCGACTGGGCGCGCGACGTGCTGCACCTCGGCGCGGTCGCGGGCATCGACACCGGCTGCTACGCCGGCTGGGTCGCCGCGATGGAGACCCGGCGCACGCACTTCCGGCGGCACGGCGGCGTCTCCACCGACCACAGCCACGAGGACGTCGGCACCGAGCCGCTCGACGCGGACGAGGCCGAGCGGATCTACAGCGAGGCGCTTCTCGGGACCGTCGAGGCGAGCCAGGCGACGGCGCTGCGCAGGCACATGCTGCTGGAGATGGCCCGGATGGCGACCGAGGACGGCCTCACCATGACGCTGCACCCCGGGGTGCGCCGGGGCCACCACCGGCCGACGGGCGCTCGGTTCGGGCCGGACACCGGCCACGACCTGCCGCTGCCCGGCGCCTTCACGGACGCCCTGCGGCCGCTGCTCGACCGGTACGGCACCCACCCGAATCTCACGCTCGTGCTCTTCACGCTCGACGAGTCCGTGTTCTCCCGCGAGCTCGCCCCGCTCGCCGGCTTCTACCCGTCGGTGTACGTCGGCGCGCCCTGGTGGTTCCTCGACGCACCGGACGCCATCCGCCGCTGGCGGTCCGCCGTCTCCGAGACCGCCGGCCTGTCCCGCACCAGCGGGTTCATCGACGACACCCGGGCGATCTGCTCGATCCCCGCCCGCCACGACATGGCACGGCGGCTCGACGCCGGCTACCTGGCCGGCCTTGTCGCGGACCACAGACTCGACGAGGACGAGGCGGCCGAGGCCGTCGTCGACCTGGTGCGCGGGAGGCCCACCGCGGTGTTCGGGCTGTAGCGGGTCTCGTCGCACTCAGCAGCGGTAGGCCGTCTGCCCGTGACCGCCACCGAACGCCAGGACCTTGGCCGGGACGACCCGGTACACCCAGGCGCCCTCGGATCCCCCGCCCGAGTCGCTGCGCTCGACGAATCCCTCGCCACGCACGTCGAACACCCAGTCGTCGCCGTACTTGGCGTACCAGGCGTCGGCCAGCGACTGGAGAGCGTCGGGGTCGGTGACGCGCAGCGCCTCGCCCTCGACGACCAGCTCGACCCCGGTGTCCCAGCCGCCGGCCCCGGTGCTGCCGGTCGTCACCGCCACGTGCGGGTCGGCGTCGAGGTTGCGCACCTTCTGCTCGTGCGGGCCGGTGCAGAACGCGAAGGCGCCGTCGTGCCAGACGCCGACGAGCGGGACGGCGTGCGGGCGCCCGTCCGAGCGGACGGACACGATCCAGTAGAGCTGCGCATCGGCGAGCCGCCGCTCGATCTCGGTCCACGGTGGTGCGGTGGCCGACGGGTCGCCGTATCGGGGGTCGATCACCCCGGTCGGTCCGGTCTCACTCACGGGGTCCTCCCTCGTCACGCGTAGAGACCCGCAACCACAGGACCCCGTGCGCCGGGACGGTGATCCCGCCGCGCAGGGTGACGACGTCCCCGGCGAGCAGGTCCTCGGCCGAGGCAGGCAGCCCCGAGAGCGTCGTGGCGTCCACGTGCTGCGGGTCGTCGGCCACGTTGGCGATCACCAGGACCAGGGTGTCCGGCCCAGGGCGCTGATAGGCCACCAGGTGCGGGTTGTAGGTGTCGAACGTGATCAGCGCGTTGCCCGCCAGCTCGGGCGTGCGGCGGCGGACCCGGACGAGGTGCTGCAGACGCCCGAAGATCCGGCCGGCGTCCGTCGACGGGTCGTCCCGCTGCCCGTAGGCGGCTGCCGGGTACCGCGGTCGACCCACCCAGCGGGTGTCCTCACCGTGACCCGGTTCGTCCAGCGCGCCGTAGTCGTTGAGCTGGCCCACCTCGTCGCCGAGGTACAGCAACGGCATGCCACCGGTGGACAGGACGATCGCGTGCGCCAGCACGATCCGGTCGACGGCGCCCGCGTCCCCCGCCTCCAGGCCCGCCAGCGACGCCGTCGTGCCCGCGATCCGGCAGTCCCCGGTCCGCGGGTTGTCCTGGAAGGGCACGCCGCGCGCGAACGACCCGGGGAACCGGTCGACGTAGAACTGGTTGAGGAACCGCCGGTGCGCGGCGGCGTCGATGCCGAGCTCGGCGGCGTCCTCGTCGGCGAAGGTCCAGCCGATGTCGTCGTGGCTGCGCACGTAGCCGACCCACGCCGTCCCGGGCGGCAGCGCGTGCCGCCGTTCCAGAGCCTGCTGGAGCAGACGCCCGTCCCGGCTGGCCAGCGAGCTCCAGATCAGCGCCATCTGCAGCGGGTCGTAGGAGAGCTGGCACTCGTCGACGCCGATGTACTCGATCACCTCGTCCGGGTGGACGATCGCCTCGGACTTGAACAGCACGGCCGGCGCGGCGATCCGGCAGACCGCGTTGAACGCCTGGAGCAGCAGGTGCGCCTGGGGCAGCGACTCGCACGCCGTGCCGAGCTCCTTCCAGATGAACGCGACGGCGTCCATCCGCAGGATGTCCACCCCCTGGTTCGCGAGGAAGAGCATCTCGGCCGCCATCGCCCGGAACACCGCGGGGTTGGCGTAGTTCAGGTCCCACTGGAACGAGTGGAACGTCGCCCACACCCATCGTTGGGCGCGCCCGTCGGGTGTCGGGATCGGCACGAACGAGCCCGGGTGGTCGTCGGGGAAGATCTCCCGTGCCGTCCGCTCGTACGCGTCGGGCATCGTCCGGTCGGGGAAGATCCGGTAGAAGGCCTCGTGCTCGGGGTCGCCGGCGCGGGCTGCACGGGCCCACGCGTGCTCGTCCGACGTGTGGTTGAACACGAGGTCGACGACGAGGACGATCCCGTGCGCGCGCAGCTCGTTCGCCAGGTCCGCCAGCTCCGTCATCGTGCCCACCGACGGATCGACGTCGCGGTAGCTCGACACCGCGTAGCCGCCGTCCGAGTTCTCCTGCGGCGCCTCGAACAGCGGCATCAGGTGCAGGTACGTCAGGCCGAGCTCCTGGAAGTACGGGATCTGCCTGCGGACCCCGGCGAGGTCACCGGCGTACCGGTCGACGTACAGGACGCCGCCGAGCATCCGCTGCGACGTGAACCAGGTCGGGTCCGCCTCGCGCGCGTCGTCGAGCTCGCGCAGGTCGGCGGGCCGCTCCTGCCAGCTGGCCGCGAGCTGCCCGGCGAGCAGCGCCAGCTCGTGCGTCGTGGCCTCCCCCGGCCCGTACACCTCCTCGAGGAGGCGACCCAGCCGCCCGACGTGCCGGTCGACGCGGGCCGTGAAGGTAGCCCACTGCGCGTCGGTCGTCTCCGGCCGGCGAGCGGCGGCGACGGCGTCCAGCACAGCGCCCGGCAGGGTGTTCACGAGTGGGATCCACGTCGGCCGGCCACCCTCGCAGACTCACCCACCCGAGGACGCGCGTCAACCGGGAGGACATGTGTGCGGATCAGCGCTCAGAGGCTGCGGACTAAGGTGTTGCGGACCTGCAACGGGGAGGCGAAAGGGCCGTGCCACGGTTGACGAGCGCTGATGTGGCGCGGGAGAGCGGCGTCTCGCGCACGACCGTGAGCTACGTCCTGAACGGCAAGACCGGCGTCACGATCCCGGAGTCCACCCGGCAGCGGGTGCGCGACGCCGCCGCCCGGCTCGGTTACACCCCCTCCGCTGCCGCGCGGACCCTGCGCTCCGGCCGCAGCGACCTCGTCCTGTGCGTCCTGCCCGACTGGACGATCGGCCCGGTCATCGACACCCTGCTCGACGACCTGAGCACGCGACTGGCCGACCGCGGCCTCTCCGTCCTCGTCCACCAGACGAGGGGTCCACGTCCGCTGTCCGAGCTGTGGCGGGCGATCACGCCGCGCGTCGTGCTCGGCCTCGCGCCGTTCGCCGAGGAGGACGAGCGCGCGATGCGCCAGGCCGGCATCCAGGTGGTGGGCAGCGCGCTGGACGAGGTCGCCCACCCCGGGACGTTCACGGTCCCCCAGACCAGGATCGGGCAGCTCCAGGTCGAGCACCTCGCCGCGCGCGGTCACCGCGTCCTGGCGTACGCCGCCCCGAGCGACGACCGGCTGGCGGCGTTCGCGGACCGGCGTCTGGCCGGCGTCGTGCTCGGGTGCGAGCAGCTCGGCCTGCCCGCCCCCCAGGTCCAGGCCGTCGACCTCGACGTGGCGTCCGCCGCCGCCGCCGTGAGGAGCTGGCGTGCTCGTGCCGAGCCGGTGACCGCCGTCGCCGCCTACAACGACGAGGTGGCGCTCGCGGTCCTGTCCGGGCTGCGCGCGCAAGGGCTGCGCACGCCGCAGGACGTCGCCGTCATCGGGGTCGACGACATCCCCGCCGCACGCCTCGCCGCACCCGCCCTCACGTCGATCTGGCAGGCCGTCGACGCGCAGGCCCGCTACCTCGCGGATGCGGTCCTGGCCGCGCTGGACGACACGGTCGAGCCGCCGGCCCAGCCGGACGACGTCTTCCACGTCATCGCCCGCGACTCGACGTGACGCGCCGGGTCCGACAGCGCCTCGACGCTGCCGGACCGCGGCGGGCGTCCGCTAGCTGAACGTGAACCAGTTGACGTTCACGAAGTTGGCCGGCTGCCCCGAGTCGAACGTCAGGTAGACCGTGTGCGTGCCGGTCGTGGGCTGGATGTTCGCCGGGATCGTCCGCCAGCTCTGCCACCCACCGGTGTTGGCGATCGCGAAGCTCCCGATCGACGGGCCCGTGAGGCTGTCGAGCCGCACGTTGACCAGCCCGCTGATCCCCCCGGCCGCCCCGGACGCCACCCGGGCGCTGAACGTCCTGCGCTCGGTGCTCCCGAAGCTGACGTTGTCGAACCGGAGGTGGTCACCGTTGGCGATCCACCCGACGTTCTGGCCGCCGTCGGTGTCCGACGTCGTCTCCTTGGCGACTCCCGCCATGCCGGACCACGCCTCCGCCTGGATCCGGGAGGTGGCGTCGATGCCCGTCGACCCCGCGGAGGTGGTGACGTTCACCGCGCTGCTGGCCGCCGACCGGTTGCCGGCCGCGTCGTACGCCCGGACGGTGAACGAGTAGGCGGTGGAGGCGGACAGGGCCGTCGCCGTGTACGTGCGGTTCGGGGTCGAGCCGATGACGGTGCCACCCCGCAGCACCTCGTACCCGGTGACGGCCACGTCGTCCGTGGACGCCGACCAGGCCAGGGTCGTCGCCGACGAGGTGGTGCCCGACGCGGTCAGGCCGGAGGGGGTCGACGGTGCGGTCGTGTCGCCGCCGGCTGCGGACGTCGTCACGGACACGGGGGTGCTGCTCGACGAGCGGTTGCTCGCCGCGTCGAGGGCCCGGACCGTGAACGAGTACGTCGTCGACGGCGACAGGCCGGAGGCGGCGTAGGTGGTGCCCGACGCGGTGGCGACGACCGACCCGTTGCGGAGCACCTCGTACCCGGTGACGCCCACGTCGTCAGTGGACGCCGTCCAGGACAGGGTGGTCGACGTCGCCGTCGTGCCCGAGGCGGACAGGTACGCCGGCGTCGAGGGTGCCGTCGTGTCGGACGGCGGCGCCGTGGTGTTCGAGCTGGCCACGGACCGCGCCGGGACGGCGAGCGTGACGCCGTTGGAGAAGGTGACGGTGATCGCCGACCCGCTCATGTTGGCTGCTTGGTAGGTGCGGACGCCGTTCTTCACGAACACCGCGTGCAGCGGGGTGTTCGCCGTGACGGAGCGGTCGACCGTGCCGAGACCCGACAGGTTCCTGAGCCAGTAGAACGTGTGCGCTCGCGACTCCCCTTCCTCGACCGCGTACGAGCCGGCCTGCGAGCGGAACTGCGTCAGCGCCGTCGGGGCGTCGGCCAGCGCCTGGAACTCCCAGACGATGTCCTGCCAGACCGTCGCCGGACCGCCGTTGTTGCGTTCGAGCTCCGCGAGGTTGCGGCCGATGTACGACGGGTTGTAGCCCAGGTACAGGTGACCGGCCGTGCTCGGCAGCAGGTTGATGCCCTGGATCATCTCCGGCTCGGCGCTGAACCAGGTCGAGTAGGAGCCGCCGTCGCCCCAGACCATGCCGACCGTGGAGTGCCCGAACGCGGCGGGGAACGCCTCGTCGTCGGTGTCGAACCAGTAGTTCTCGATGGCGGAGGCCTGCGTCGTGTACAGGTAGATGCCCAGGTCACGGACCGTCGTGTTGCCGGTCACCTGACCCCACTGGATGAGCCCGCTGGCGAAGTTCATGCCCTCCGACGACGACTCCTGGTTGTTGCCGGCCGCGAAGGCTCCGTGGCCGGCGGCCCAGTCGTGGCCCGCGTAGATGTCGAAGTCGCGTAGGAACGGGAACCGGGTGTCGGTGCGGTCCCAGTTGGCCGCGTCCTTGATGACGGTGTTGACCATCTCGCCGTAGGCGGAGTCCGCGGCCCACGAGGGGTCGAACTGCGCGACCGTGGCGGCCCCCACCACGTAGTAGCCGTAGTGGAAGTGGTGGTCGTTGAGGTCGGTGTCCGACCCGTACGAGGCCGGGTAGCCGATCAGGGTGCCCCAGCCCGGGTGGTACCAGAACGACCGGGTGGTCTCCCCGGGGGACGCCGTCATCCAGTCCGTCAGCCGGGTCCTCATCGCCCCCACGAGGGCGTCGCGGGCGGAGGTGTTGCCGGTCAGGTTGGCCATGTGGGCGACCTGCGCGGCACGCCCGAACGCCTTGCCCGTCCAGTACGTGTCCTCGCCGAAGCCGGCGAACGGGTCGGTGGACGCGACCTGCGAGATGTAGCCGTCCAGCTGCGTGGCGTCCGCGGAGCCCGCGGCGAAGCCGGTGTTCGCCAGCTGCGGGAGAACGCCGTTGAACGTGGAGACGGTCTGGAACTGCGAGCTGCCGACCACGACCCGCATGGGACCACGCGGCGAGGTGTACGAGTAGTTGCTGACTGTGGCGCCCGTGAGGTTGTCGCGCTGGTGCGGGTACAGGGCGTAGACCGTGCCCGTGCCGGAGCCCTGGCGCGCCGTCGTGGTGAACGCGTAGGTCGAGGTCATCTTGGCGGTCGTCTCGTTGTAGGACCAGGAGACCACGGTGTCGGTCACGTGGTTGTGCGCGTACGGCGCGTAGGCGCTCAGCGCGGCCGCCCGGTCGGCGTTGCTGCTGCTCGGCGTGGTGGGCAGGACGGCCACGGAGAAGAAGGATCCGCCGTCCAGCGACGAGCTGATGGTGCTCCCGGAGACCGACCAGGTGGATCCCGTCGGGCCGAACGCCGCGTAGTCGTGGCCGTTGATCGTGTAGCCGATGGCTGCGTTGCCGTTGCTCCAGACCGTCGGTGCGGCCGCGCCCGTGAGCGTCGCGTTGCCACCGGTCTTCGTCGCGTAGACGAAGGGCAGGCCGTGCCCGAACGTGGTGCGCAGGCTGCTGCTGCCGTTGGTCCACAGCTCGCTCACTGTCCAGTCGGAGTAGTCGTCGACCTTGCCGTCCGCGTCGAGCCCTGCGATCCCGAGGCGGAAGTCCTCGGCGTAGTTGTAGTGGTACTCCCCCACGCCTGTGGCGGTCCCGCTGATGCTCGCCGTCGTCGGGTAGCTCACCCCGAGCCCGTCGGTGTAGGCGTGGAACGCGAGCGGGTGCGCCATGAGGTTCTCGGAGACCGACGCGCAGCTGAACTTGCGCCACAGCAGCGAGGTCCACCAGTCGTTCGTGGGGATCGCGCCGGCCGGGAAGTTCGTCGTCACGTGCGCCCGGGGGTCGGTGATCGGGGTGTTGCTGCACTCCGTGGGGACCGCGCCGCCGGTGGGCGTGCCCTCCGCGTAGCTGCCCGATCCGACGTCCACCGCCTCGGCGCGCGGCACCGGGAGGGCGATCGCCTGCACCAGGTACGCCAGCAGGGCGCCGACCGCCACCATCGCGATGAGACGCCGGCGATCGAGAGGACGACGGGACGGGATCGGTCGTGCGTGGGCAGACATCCGGGTGTCTCCGTTCGGGTGCGGCACACCGCGCCGACGATTGGGTCGACGACGGGACCGAGGGCGCGGTGGTGCGACCGTGCGTCGACGGCCGCTCTGACGTGCGGGCCGTCAGGCCCAGCGCGACGCTGCGCTGGACCCGGTCAGCCCTGGGCTGACGGCATCAGCCCGGTGCGGTACGTGCGGGTGGGTGGGTCGCCCGCAGTGAGTCGGCCAGGGCACGCGGACCGTGTGCTGGCCGGGGGGTGGATGTCGAGCCGACCCGGCGCGCGCACCCTCGACGGTGAGGGCGCGTATCCCGGTGACTCGTGTCACTCCTCAACTCACCCTCACCCCGGGTCGGGTGAAAGTCAAGCGCTGGATCACCCGAGAAATCGCCCGCACGACCTCTTGACGCGCGTGGGCAGGACGACGGCGCCCGCCCCGGGAAGCCGGAGCGGGCGTCGTCGTGTGCGTCGGGCTGCGGTCAGCCGGCCGCCGCGATGAAGGCGAGCATCGCGGAGCGCGAGCTGCCGTCGTCGACCGCGACGTCCGGGAGGCTCGTCGCCTCCTGCCAGGCGTCAGCGGCGTCGTCCGGGCCGGCCAGCGCCCGGTACATCAGCAGGTAGCCGCCGAACTGCACGCCGTAACCGCCCGGTGTCGCCTCGTCGACGGACGCCCGGATCTGCTCCGGGTCGACACCGTCGGCCATCGAGGTCTGGACCGGGCCCATCGGGATGAGCTGGATGCCGAGGATGGCGTTGGGCTCGGGGCTGAACCACGTGGCGTAGTCCCGCTTGCCGCCCCAGTTGAGGGACACGATCGTGTGCTCGAACCCGCCGAACTGCTCGAGGTCCGGCGCCGTCCAGTACTCCCGAGCGGTCAGCGCCTCGGTCGAGGCGAGCCACGCCGCCTCCGTCGCGAGCTCTGGCTGGTCCGAGGCCTGCGCCCACAGGCCCAGCCCGTTCCAGGCGGTGACCGCCTCCGACGACGACTCCTGGTTGTTCCCGTCCGCGAACGGGGACGTCCCGGACGCCCACGAGTGTCCCGCGTACGGGTCGAAGGACCGCAGCTGGGGCAGCGAGTCGGACGGCAGGGCCGCGGCGATCTCCTGCGCGAGCAGGTCCATCACCGGTGCGAGCTCGGCCGCGAGTGCGGCGTCGTCCTGCGCGAGCAGGCCCGCAGCCGCCAGGAAGTACCCGTAGTGGAAGTGGTGGTCGTTGAGCTCGTCCGAGCCGAAGGACGGCGTCAGGCCGATGACCGAGCGGGCAGCCTCGTCGTACACGAAGCACCTGGCCTCGCGTGCGGTGCAGCCGTCGGGCTCGGCCCACTCCTTGAGGGCGTCGACGGTCGTCGTCCTCAGGTCGGCCACCACGTCCGGAACGCCCAGCTGCTCGCCCAGCACGACGAGCGACGCCGCGCGGTTGAGCGCCTTGCCCCCGAAGTAGGTGTCGGAGGGGAAGGCCGGCGTGGCCGCGACGTCGGCGGTCAGCGCGTCGACGATCGTCGTGCGCTGGTCGTCGGAGATGCCGTCCAGGTCGAGCTGACGGCTGGCCTCCACGGCGGGCGCGAACGACGTCAGCTGCGACCCGGCGCACAGCTCCAGGTCGCCGTAGACGCTCGGGTACGCGCCCAGCCCGCAGTCCGCGCGCGTCGGCTGCTCGCCGGCGCGGTGGTGCGGCATGAGGACGTACGCCGTGGGCGACCCGCCCGCCGTGCGGTACGTGAGGGTGGTGCGGGCGACGGCGTCGTCCACACCGTAGGTCACGTCCACGCCGGTGACGGGGTCGGCCGCCGCGGTGCGCAGGGCCGTCGCGGCAGCGTCCGACGCGTCGGGAGGCAGCGCGTACCAGGTGGCCGTCGCGCCGGAGCTCAGCGTCGTCGACCCCCCGTCCGTCTGGCCGCCGACGAGTCCCCACTGCGAGGTCCCCGCATCCGCGGTGGCTGCGCCGTCCTCGCCGGGCGCGAAGCTGCCACCGGACACGGTGCTGCTCAGCGTCACGTCCTGCACGGCCGTCAGGCTGACGAACGGCGAACCCGCCGCCACGACGACCTTGCCGAGCACCTCGCCCGACCCGTCGAGCAGGTCGATGGTCACGCTCACCGGGTCGGCGGCGCTCACCTGGGCGGTGGCCGCCCCGGCGTCCACGGTCACGGCGGGCACGTGCGGCGCGATGATGACCTTCGCATCCACGGTCGGGCTCGGCAGCCCGAGCGTGAAGCCCGAGTCGGTCAGGCCGAACGACAACGGCTCGGCGAACACCGGCTGAGGCTGGTCGCCGAACACCAGGCCGCTGTACCAGCGGTTGCTGGGCGGCACGACGCCCGGGGCGAGGCGCACCGGGTCGATCTTGGCCACGGCGTCGGCGGGGACGCCGGCGACGAGAGCCGCGGAGTCCACCTCCGGCGGGGTGGCGTCGGGAGGTCCGTCGACGTCGGCGACGGGGGCCGAACCTGCGGATCCGCCGTCGTCTCCGCCGGAGGCCGCGTCGTCGTCCGCCCAGGGGGCGACCGCCACGAGCACGGCGACCAGGGTGACGACGACGGCGGCCGCGAGTCCGATGACCCACCACCGGCGACGGGACGTGGGCGGGGGGCGTACCTCGGTCAGGGTGTCAGTTGTTCGAGTGGTCATCCGAAGAGTCCTCCCAGGTAGGTCTTGACGGAGGCCGCGGTGCGCGTCACCACTCCGTCGTTGTCCAGCTGCAGCTCGGCCGTCACCGGCGTTCCGGCGGACACGAGCCCGTTCTCCGCGCCGTCCTTGAGAGAGGCCCCGGTCAGCGTGAGCACCGCCTGGGCGCTACCCGCGACCGTCTCGACCTGGACCTCGGACACGTGCGCGGTGATCGCGCGCTGGTTCGGCAGCACGACCGTGGCGGTGGCGTCGTCCGCCACTCGTGCGTACTCGTTCGGGGTGAGGGTGTACTCGGCCTGCACGTACAGGGTGTTCGCGCGTTGCACCGTCGCCAGCTGGGCTGCCGACTGGACGAACGTGCCGCGCTCGGACATGACCTCCGTGACCACGCCGTCGCCCGTGGCGAGCACGACGAGCCGGCCCGCGGCGTCGATCTGGGTCGCCTCCGTCGCGGGGCGTGCGAAGCCGTTCTCGACGTCGTACTGGAGGGTGGCGGAGTCGATGACGAACAGCTGCTGCCCGGTGGTCACCGGGTCACCGACGTCGACGAGCTGGTCGACGACGAGGCCCGAGTAGGGCGTCCCGACGCCGTAGGTCTTGGCGAGGATCTGCGCGGAGTCGCTCACGGCGACGCCCCGGGTCTCGTTGAGCTGATAGGTCGCCAGGGCGGCGAGGACGAGCACGAGAAGCATGCCCCCGAGTAGTCGGATGCGGCTGGTCCAGGTCATGCGGCACCTCCAGGAAGTGCGGTGGCGGGGACGGTCGCGAGGTCATGACGGGGGGCGCGCTGCGCCTTGACGGCGGCTCGGGCGCGGTGGCCTTCCTTCCATGCGGTGAGGACGAAGCTCCCGAGGATCAGGGTGTTGGTGGCGTTCCACGCGAGCGCAAGGCTCGGGTAGCCGTTGCCCAGGTCCTTCCACACGCCGACCACCGTGGTGATGAGCAGGAACTGGAAGAACAGGACCTGCGGCATCATGAACGCGAAGGGCGACCGATAGGCGCCCTTCTGGCCGGTCACGTGCCACTTCTGGTCCTTCTTGAAGATGGCGTTGATGAGTGCGCGGGTGTAGATCGGGAACGACACCGCGGCGAGCAGGAGCACCTGCCACCGGAACGAGCCCAGCGTGTAGAACGCCACCAGGATCTGCATGACGTAGAAGCCGGCGTAGTACAGCAGCCACGTCATGGGGGTGATCGTGAGGTTCATCGGGGTGAGGTTGAAGTAGATCTGCAACGGCGGCACGAGGATCAGCAGCAGGGGTGCGATGCCGGTCAGGTAGTGCGTGGAGGTCACCAGGTACTGGATCCGCTGGTCCATGGTCAGCGTGCGCTTCGGGGACAGCGGGTTGTGCGTGAGCATGATCTCGAAGCCGCCCGTGGCCCAGCGCAGCTGCTGCTTGGTGTAGGCCTCGACGGTCTCCGGGGTGTCCCCCACGGCCAGCTCGGTCGGGATGTAGACCGTGCGCCAGCCCTTCTCGTGCAGCATCAGCGACGTCCAGACGTCCTCCGACTTGGAGTCCGAGTAGATGCCGCCGATCGAGTCTGCCGCCGACCGTCGGTAGATGACGTTGGTCCCCACCGAGAACGCCGCGTTGAAGCGGTTCCGCCCCGGCTGGATGAACTTGTAGAACACCGACTGCATGTAGCCGGCGCCCTTGGAGATGACCGTGTCGAGGTTGCCGTACACCTGGGGCGTCTGCACGAACGCCACGTCGTCGCTGGCGAAGAACGGCACGGTCTCGTGCAGGAACTGCGGCAGCGGCACGAAGTCGGCGTCGAAGATGACGAAGAAGTCGCCCTTGGCGATCGACAGGGCGTGGTTGATGTTCCCTGCCTTGGCGCCGTTGGTGGACAGCCGCCGGACGTAGCGGGCACCGAGCGCGGCCGCGAGGTCACGGACCTCGTCGGAGCGCCCGTCGTCGAGCACCCACGTGTCGTGCTTGCCCTGCATCCCCACGGCCGCCGAGACCGTGCGTCGGATGGTCTCGAGGTCCTCGCCGTACGTCGTGATGAAGACGTCGACGCTGATGGGCCACTCCTGCAGGTACATGCGCCACGCCTGCGGGTCCTTCTCGGTGCCGTCCCGGATGATCTCCCCGATGTCGTAGAGCCGGTCCTGGGCGTGGTGGAACGTGAAGCCCCGGGGGTCGGAGCCGCTGGACAGCACGGTCCACATCGCCAGCAGGGCGTGCGCCACGAGGACGGACTCCGCGACGATCACGAGGGAGTACGGCAGCCAGTCGCCCCGGTTCGCCGGGTTGAGCAGGAACACCGCGTAGATGATGACGCCGGCGCAGGCCAGCAGCACCAGCAGCATGAGGGACGGGCTCTGGGCTGACGCGTTCTCGGTCGCCCTGGTCGGCTTGATCTTGATCTGCTCGCTCTGCCGAGGTTCCATCACAAGCTTGTCGAACGTCGTTGACATAGGTCGCGCCCTTCGGTCGTCCAGTCGGACGGCCGGGTGGTTCAGAGGCCCACCTGACCGATGTGACAGCGACATTGGCGCCATATGCACGAAGGCGACGACCGCGAGGTCCGGAGATCCGGAACTCGACTGGCGCCGCCGCCTTGTGGATGCGAAAGACGCTACGGAGGACATGGGAACCTGTCCACCCCAGCGGCGGTGCGCCTGGTCACAGGGGTGAGAGCAGGTCCACCATGTGGGAAAGTGACGGCGCTCACGCCGTCCACGGGGCGGGGCCGGACCCGGGCGTCGGGGCCCGTTCAGGCGCTGGGGACGATCCGCTCGAGCAGCGTCGGCACGTCGACCAGAGCCACGCGGACCGCCGCGTCGCTGCACCCGTACGGCAGGACGAGGGTCTCTCCGTGCAGCAGGGCTCCGCACGTGTAGACGACGTTCGGGACGTACCCGTCGCGTTCGTCGGGTGCGGGCGTCAGGAGGGGCGCGGCGAGGCTTCCGATGACCGTGCGCGGGTCCTCGAGGTCCAGGAGCATCGCCCCGATGCCGTACTGACGCATCGGGCCGACGCCGTGCGTGAGGACGAGCCACCCGTCGGGCGTCTCGATCGGTGACCCGCAGTTGCCCACCTGGATGATCTCCCAGGCCAGCGTGGGTGCGCTGAGCGTGCCCAGGTCGTCCCAGTGCATCAGGTCCGCGGACACGGCGAGGGAGTTGCTCTCGCGGTCCCAGCGCGACAGAGCGAAGTATTGCCCACCGACCTGCCGCGGGAAGATCGCCATGCCCTTGTTCTTCGCGCCCGGGCCGGTCAGCCGGCGCAGCCGGAAGGTCACGAAGTCGTCGGTCTCCAGCAGGTGCGGCGCGACGGACTCGCCGTCGAACGCCGTGTACGTCCCGAGGTAACGGCTGCGTCCGTCGGCGTGCTCGACCTCGACCAGCCGGAGGTCCTCGATGCCGCCCCGCTCGGCGGCGCTGCCCGGCAGCAGCACGCGTGAGTCGATCGCGCCGTCCGCCGGGAACGTCACGTCGTACGAGCACGCGGACAGCCAGGCGAGCCGCGGGTCGGCCCGAACCGCTTCCGGCGGGAAGGTGTCCGGCAAGGCTCTGAGCAGGGCGTCGGCGTCCGCCGGGTCCCCGGCGAGCTCGTCGTTCTGCCGGCGCAGGTGCGAGCGGGAGTGCTCGATGTCGTGGCGGACCGGACGGGTCGTCGTCGGACCTGGCGTGTCGAACGTGACGGTGCTCGACGCGTCGACCACACCCGTGCGCAGCTCGACGCAGGACACGTGCCCTTCGCCGACTCCGCGGACGCTCATCACGAACCGCGTGGAACCCTCGGGGAGCCCGCTCTGGTCGGGGTGGGCGACCATCGACGGGTTGAACAGCGCGGCGGACTCGATCGCGTACTCCTGGCTCATGCACGCACCGATGAGCCGACGCCGCTCCGACGACAGGGTGCCGGCGTGCTCCACGTGCCGGGCGACCAGGGCGAACCGCTCGTCGAGCAGCCCGGCCAGGTCGTCGTGACGCGCAGTGAACAACGTCAGGACGTCGATGAGCGCCGCATCCACCTCGGCGTCGGGAAGCGCCAGCAGCCGTTCCAGCACGACAGCCCGGCGCGAGAGGCCCGCCCCCCGGATCTCCTCACCGGGCAGGAACGGCAGGCTGACCACCCGGGACGCGTCCGGGCGCAGCACATGGTCCGTACGCCGCAGGAGCGGCGCGCCGGCCGCGGTCATGCGACCGCCTGGACCAGCGCCAGTCGTCCGAGCTGGAGCGTCGACAGCGCGGCGAGGGTCGACTCGGCGCCCTGGTTCTGGTTGACCCCGTGCGTGTGCAGACCGTCGAAGCCTCCGCCCGAGACGGCGTCGTAGAGGACCATCCCGTTGTCGTTGTCGCCCAGGAACCACCGCACGCAGCGGTCCAGGTAGCCCAGCCAGACCTCGTCGCGCGTCGCGCAGAAGGCCCGCCAGCTCGCTTCCGCCAGGGCCGAGACCTCGATCGGCTGCTGGTCGAAGCCCGGTCGCTCGTCGCCGTCCTGCCGGCCACCGACCGGTGTCAGGGACAGGTGGCCGTCGTGGGTCTCCTGCGCGAGGAGCCAGTGCAGCAGGCTCAGGCCCGCGTCAAGGGTGTCGTCGTCACCGAGCGCCGAGCCGATGGCCACCAGCGCCTCCGGGAGCACCGCGTTGGCGTACGTGAGCCGGGCGTCCGGCCACGGCCAGGTGGGGTCCGTCGGGCACGCCAGGAGCGTACGGGCGTCGACGAGCAGCGCCCGGGCCACCCGGCTGCCGGGCTGCGCGTCGAGGACCTCCGAGGCGCCGAGCGCGGCGTACGCCATGGCGTGCCACCAGGGCGAGCGTCTCTCGAGGCTGACCACGGCCGCGTCCAGTGCGGCCCGCCGCACCCGAGGGTCGGGCGTCACCGCGGCCGTCGTCCCGAGAGCCCACAGGGCACGCCCCCAGTGGTCCTCGACCGTCGCGGTGTCCGTCCACCGGCCGGCGGCGTCCCGCCGGTTGTGGAACCGCCCGAGCCCGTCCTGCGCGAAGAGGGTGAACCGCAGGTAGGTCGCCCTGAGCCCCTCGACCTGCGCCGACGGCCCCAGCTGGCGCGACGTCACGACGAGACCCCGGGCCACGTCGTCGAGGCAGTAGCCGTGCTCGGGCCGGGGCTCTGTGAGCAGCGCGTGCTCGAACAGCCCGACCGGGGTGGACAGGTGCTCCAGGTGGTCGAAGACCGGCGCCGGGTACATCAGGCCACCGACAGCGTGCGGGCGCGCAGCAGCTCCGCGGCGAGGTCGACGTACCTCTCGGCGACCGCGGACCACAGCAGGCCGGGCGCCAGCTGACGGGACGCTGCCGCCATCGACGCCGCGAGCCCAGGCTCCGTGATCACGCGGCGCAGGGCGGAGCGGATCGCCGCCGGGTCGCGTCGCGGCACCAGGATGCCTGCGCCACCCGAGAGCAGCTCGACGGCGTGGGGAAAGGCCGTGGACACCACCGGCCTGCCCGCGACGACCGCCTCCGTCAGCACGCCCGAGGTCACCTGGTCCGGTGAGTCGTAGGGCAGGAGCACCACGTCGGCCGCCGCGACGATCCGTTGCAGCGTCAGGACGTCGAGGTACCGGTCGTCGAGCTGGACCATCCGGCCCAGGCCGAGCCGGTCTACCAGACGCTCCAGCCGGCGGCGGTACACCTCGCCGGAGCGCTCCAGGACCTTCGGGTGCGTCTGACCGACGATCCGGTAGGTGGGACGGGGCCGGAGGTCGGTGAGCCCGGCCATCGCCTCGAGCGCCCACTCGATCCCCTTGCCCTCACCGAGCAGTCCCCAGGTCAGCACCGTGGGGGACGCCCGCGGCGGCGTGCGGACGTCGCCGAGCATCCGGTTGTCCCGGGCGCCGTGCGCGATCACCGTGACGGACGCCGGGTCGACGCCCCAGCCGTCGATCAGCCGCCGGCGACCGGCCTCGGTCATCGTCACTGTCATGGACGACGCGGCGACGACGCGGGCGAGCACCTCGTGCTGGTGAGGGGTCGGGTGGGCAAGCACCGTGTGCAGCACGGTGACCACCGGGACGCGGACGCGGGCCAGGACGTCGACGACGTCGGCGCCGTCGGGCCCGCCGTAGATCCCGTACTCGTGCTGGACGAGCGCCACGTCGCACGCGTTCAGGGCCGCCGCTGCGGCGCGCGCCTCGTCCGGCGCATCTGTGACCAGCTGGTGCGAGACGAGCGGCAGCGTCGGCTGCATGCTGTCGACGAGGCGGACGACCGACACGTCGGCACCGGCCTCGATCAGGTGGGTGGCGAGCGCCGAGGAGAACGTCGCCAGGCCGCACTGCGTGGGGGGAAACGTGCTGAGGATGCCGAACCTGATGGCCATGGAGGCCCTTCACGGTGGTGGTGCTTCGCAGCGGAGTGCGCTACCGACCTCGGGCGGGGCCTGATCGACATCCCCGGGCGTCCTGGTCCGCTGGTCGTGCTCACAGCCGGACCGGGCACCGCATGACTAGGCTACCAGTCGCGGTCGGGACTCTTCCGGGCCCGCGACCGCCCCCAGCCGTGGAGGCACGCCGTCAGGATCGCCGTTCTCGCCTCGATCGCCCACCGCACGCCGCCCCGCTCGTACGGGCCGTGGGAGCAGGTCGCCTCCACCCTGGCGGAAGGCCTGGTGGCGCGCGGTCACGACGTCACCCTCTTCGCCACCGCCGACTCCCTGACCGCCGCACGCCTGCACGCCGAGGCGCCCGCCGGCTACGAGGAGGACCCGTCCATCGACGTCAAGGTGTGCGAGTCGCTGCACATCGCGGCGGTCTTCGAGCGGGCAGCGCGGTTCGACGTCATCTCCAACCAGTTCGACTTCCTGCCGCTGACCTACAGCCGCCTGACCGCGACGCCGGTGGTGACGACGATCCACGGCTTCTCGTCAGAACGCATCGTGCCGGTCTACCGCGCCTACGACGACATCGCGCACTACGTGTCGATCAGCGATGCGAACCGGCACCCGGCCCTGCGCTACGCCGCCACGATCCACCACGGTCTCGACCTCACGCAGTTCACCCCCGGTCCGGGCGACGGCGGCTACCTGCTCTTCCTCGGCCGCATCCATCCGGACAAGGGCGCCCATCTCGCGATCGAGGTCGCTCGTCGCACGGGGATGCCGCTGGTCATCGCGGGCGTCGTGCACGACGAGGCCTACTTCCGCACGCTCGTCGAGCCGCACGTCGACGGCGACCTCGTGCGCTTCGTCGGGTCGGTCGGCCCTGCCGAGCGGGACCGGCTGCTGGGGGGCGCCGCCGCGCTGCTGCACCTCATCGACTTCGAGGAGCCGTTCGGGCTCTCCGTGGTCGAGGCGCTCGCTGCGGGGACGCCCGTGATCGCCACACCACGCGGGTCGCTCCCCGAGCTGCTGCGGGACGGAGCGACCGGCTTCCTCGTGGCCGACGCTGACGAGGCGGTCACCGCCGTCGGCAGGCTGCCCACGATCCGCCGGCAGGACTGCCGTCGCGAGGCCGAGACCCGGTTCAGCGCGGACCGGATGGTCGACGACTACGAACGGCTTTTCCACGACGTCGTCGCCAGCGGGCGCGAGCGCCGACCTCCCGCAGGATGATGGCGGCAGGAGGCGGGCCGTGGACGTGTACCTCATCACCGACGACGGCGTCCGCGACTGCGCGGTCGACGAGCTGCCCGAGCTGCTCACCGGACGGCACGGGATCGTGTGGGTGGACATCCCGCAGTGGTCCGCCGAGGCGGCCGACGTGCTCACGACCACGTTCGGGCTGCACCCGCTCGCCGTGCACGACTGCGAGGTCCGCAACCGGCTGCCCAAGCTGCACGCGTACCCGGGCTCGCTCTTCCTCGTCCTGCACGCCCCCGAGCGCGGTGCCGGCGGCCACGTCCACCACGTCGAGCTCGACCGGCTGATCGGGCCCCGGTACCTCGTCACCGTGCACGGCCCCGTCAACCCGGCAGTCCCGATCGAGGTCGCCCTGCGCGACACCCACGAGGTCCTCGAGCGCATCCGCGCCGGACGTCTGCGGCCGCGGACCTCGTTCGACATCTCTCACGCGATCGTCTCGACGCTGACGCGGCGGATGGAGAAGTTCGTCGAGGACCTCACGAGCGACGTGTGGGAGCTGGAGGGACGCGTCACCGACGGCGCCTACGGCAACCCTGAGCACTTCCTCGACGAGATGTTCCGCACGCGGCACGGGCTCCTGGCCGTCAGGACGATCGCGGCGCAGACCGCGGAGATCTACCGGCGCCTGGCCGGACTGCCGCGCGCCGTTCCCGAGGAGAGCCGACACCTCGTGACCGACCTGATCGACCAGTTCGACCGGATCGCGGGCCTGGCGGGCGAGGAGAAGGACTACCTGCAGGGCGTCATCGAGTTCTACCGGACCCGGACCGAGACGAAGATGACCATCGCCGCCGAACGGCTCGCGGTGATCGCGGTCGTGACCCTGCCGATCACCGCGCTCGCCTCGGTGCTCGGGATGAACCTCATCGTCAACGACCGGACGACGGTGGTCCCGCTCACGGTCGCGCTCGCGGTCATGCTCGCGATGTCCGGGAGCCTGCTGTGGTGGGCGAAACGGCAGGGCTGGTGGTGAGCCGGTCGGTCACCCGCCCGACATGTCGTGCACACCTGGACGGAGTACCGTGCCCGGCGCACCGCAATCCGGTGCAGAACCGACAGCATGGGAGACATAGGACATGAGCGTCAGCAACCTGCGACGTGGCGGGGTCAGGGCGGGAGTGGCGACCACAGCCGCACTCCTCGTCGTGGCGCTCGCCTCGCCGGCAACGGCCGGCGACGGCCACGGACAGGGCAAGAGCACGGACTATCAGCTCACCGTCATGGGCACCACGGACCTGCACGGCAGCGCACTGAACTGGGACTACTTCAAGAACGCCGAGTACGACGACAGCGCTCACAACGACGTGGGCCTGGCCAAGGTGTCGACGCTCGTCGACCAGGTCCGCGCGGACCGCGGTGACCAGAACACGCTGCTCATCGACGCCGGCGACACCATCCAGGGCACCTCGCTGGCGTACTACTACGCCAAGATCCAGCCGATCTCGAAGAGCGTCGAGCACCCGATGGCCGCGGCGATGAACGCGATCGGCTACGACGCCGCCGCGCTGGGCAACCACGAGTTCAACTACGGGATCCCCTACCTGCGCACCTTCGAGAAGCAGCTCGACTTCCCGCTGCTCGCCGCCAACGCCACGAACGACGAGAACGGGCAGGCCGCGTTCACGCCGTACGTCATCAAGTCCGTGCGGACACCGAACGGCAAGCCGGTGAAGGTCGGCATCCTCGGCCTGACCAACCCGGGCATCGCGATCTGGGACAAGGCGAACGTCGAGGGGCAGATGAGCTTCGGCGGGCTGGTCGAGCAGGCGGCGGCGTACGTGCCCGAGATGAAGCGCAAGGGTGCCGACGTCGTCGTCGTCGCCGCGCACTCGGGCGCCGACACCTCGTCGTCCTACGGCGACGCGCTGCCGTACCCGGAGAACGCCGCGACCCTCGTCGCCCAGCAGGTGCCGGGCATCGACGCGATCCTCGTGGGCCACGCCCACCAGGAGATCGCCGAGCGCGTGGTCACCAACACCGCCACGGGCAAGCCCGTCGTCCTGTCCGAGCCGTTGAAGTGGGGCGAGCGCCTGTCGGTGTTCGACATCGACCTGTCGTACAGCCGTGGGAGCTGGACCGTGGAGTCGGTGGACGCCTCGGTGCTCAACTCGAACACCGTCCCGGAAGACCCGGCGATCGTCAGCATGCTCGCCGACGAGCAGAAGACCGTCGTCGACTACGTCAACAGCGTGATCGGCACCTCGACCGAGGCCATGTCCGCCGCGACCGCCCGGTACGAGGACACCGCGGTGCTCGACTTCATCAACTACGTGCAGGCAGGCGCCGTCAAGGCCGAGCTCACGGGCGCCGACGCCGAGCTCCCCGTGCTGTCCATCGCGGCGCCGTTCAACAAGGACGCTGCGATCCCGCAGGGTGACGTGTCCGTCCGGGACATCGCCGGCCTGTACATCTACGACAACACCCTCCTGGGCATCAAGCTCACGGGTGCACAGGTCAAGGCGTACCTGGAGAAGTCGGCGGAGTACTTCAAGGCCGCTCCGACGCCAGGCACGTACGCGGCCGCCGACCTCACCAACGCGGTGACGCCGACGGCTCCGAACGGCACGCCCGACTACAACTACGACGTCATGGGTGGGCTCGACCAGCCGCTCACCTACGACATCGACCTCGCGCAGCCGGTGGGCAGCCGCATCGTGGGGCTGGCCTACGGTGGCGTCCCCGTCACCGATACCCAGGAGTTCGTCGTCGCGATCAACAACTACCGGCAGTCCGGCGGGGGCAACTTCCCGGGTGTCACGACGGCCCCCGTCGTCTACAACCGGCAGGTCGAGATCCGGCAGCTGCTCATCGACTGGGTGATCGCCAACGAGGTGATCGACCCGGTGCTCTTCTCGTCGACCAACCCCGACTGGCAGCTGACGTCCGGCGGCACGCCGCTGACCGTCACGCCGTAGGCCCGAGGCGGGCGGCCGTGTCAGCGGTTCAGCCGCCGTGGAGACACGGCCGCCCGACCGGCCTCCAACCGGGCGATCGGGACCCGGAACGGCGAGCACGACACGTAGTCGAGACCCACGTCATGGAAGAAGTGGATCGACTCCGGGTCTCCCCCGTGCTCCCCACAGACGCCGAGGTGCAGACCGGGCTTCGTCGCCCGGCCGCCCTCGGCGCCCGCTCGGACCAGCGCGCCGACGCCGTCGGCGTCGAGCGTCTCGAACGGGGAGATGGTGAGCACACCGTTCTGCAGGTAGTCCGCGAAGAACGCCCGCTCGACGTCGTCACGGGAGAAGCCCCACGTGGTCTGGGTGAGGTCGTTGGTGCCGAACGAGAAGAAGTCGGCTTCCTCGGCGATCCGGTGCGCGGTCAGCGCAGCGCGAGGCAGCTCGATCATGCAGCCGATGGGCACGTCGAGCGGCACACCGGAGGACGCGCTGACCTCCTCCAGCACGCGCTCCGCCTCCTCGCGGACCAGCTGCAGCTCCCGCACGGACCCCACCAGCGGCACCATGATCTCCGGCTGCGGGTCCAGCCCCGCCTGGCGCAGCTGCACTGTCGCCTCGGCGATCGCCCGCACCTGGAGCGCGAACAGGCCCGGCAACGTCAGCCCCAGGCGGACCCCGCGCAGGCCGAGCATCGGGTTCTGCTCGTGCATCCGCTCCACGGCCGCCAGGAGGGCGACGTCCTTCGGGTCCGGTTCGGGAGCGGTGGCGACCTTGACCGCCAGCTCGGTGAGGTCCGGCAGGAACTCGTGCAACGGCGGGTCGATGAGTCGGATGGTCGTGGGCAGGCCGTCCATCGCCTCGAGCAGACCGGTGAAGTCGTCCCGCTGCAGTGGGAGCAGCGCGTCGAGCGCGGCCCGACGGTCGTCGTCGGTGTCGGCCAGCACGAGGCGCTCGATGTACTGGCGGCGCTCCCCGAGGAACTGGTGCTCCGTGCGGCACAGCCCGACCCCCTCGGCCCCGCGGGCGCGGGCGCGACGGGCGTCGTCGGCGGAGTCGGCGTTGGCGCGCACGTGCATGCGGCGCACGTGGTCGGCGTGCCGGAGCACGCGGTCGACGGCCATGACCAGCGCGCGGGCCTCCGGATCGCGGGCCGCGGCGAGCCCGGCGTCCAGCCCGTCGGAGACATAGACCATCACCGGGGAGTCGACCACGGGCACCTCGCCGCGGAAGACCTCGCCCGTGGCGCCGTCGATCGCGATGATCTCCCCCGCGCGCAGCACCTCACCGCGCACCCGTACCTCGCCGTGGGCCGGGTCCACGTCGAGCTCCTCGGCCCCGACGACCGCGCACGTCCCCATCCCGCGCGCGACGACCGCAGCGTGCGACGTCTTGCCCCCGCGGGCGGTCAGCACACCGTCGGCGACGATCATCCCCTGCAGGTCGTCCGGGTTCGTCTCGCGGCGGACCAGGATCACGTGCGCGCCCGCCGCGGTCCGTTCGAGCGCCTGCGCGTTGTCCAGCACGATCTCCCCCACGGCCGCACCCGGCGACGCCGGCATGGCCCTGGTGAGCAGCTGCCTGGCCGCGGCCGAGTCGAACTGCGGGAAGAGGAGCTGGCTGAGCTTGTCGCCCGTGCACCGGGTGATCGCCTCGTCCATCGTGATGAGGCTCTCGTCGACCAGCTCGGTCGCGATCCGGAACGCCGCTGCCGCGGTCCGCTTGCCCACCCGCGTCTGCAGGAGCCACAGCTTGCCGCGCTCGATGGTGAACTCGATGTCGCACAGGTCGCGGAAGTGCGTCTCGAGGCGTCGCATCGCGTGCCGCAGCGCGTCGTACGAGACCGGGTCGAGCACCTCGAGCTCCGCCAGCGGCAGGGTGTTGCGGATCCCCGCGACGACGTCCTCGCCCTGCGCGTTCGGGAGGTAGTCCCCGTACACACCGGTCTCCCCCGTGGACGGGTCCCGCGTGAAGCAGACCCCTGTGCCCGACGTCTCACCGAGGTTGCCGAACACCATGCTCACCACGTTGACCGCGGTGCCCAGGTCGTGCGGGATGCGCTCGCGGCGCCGGTACAGCCGCGCGCGGTCCGTGTTCCACGAGCCGAGGACGGCCTCGATCGCCATGTCGAGCTGCTCGCGGGGGTGCTGCGGGAACTCGCGGCCCGTCTGCGCCAGGACGATCTCCTTGAACGTGTGCACGAGCACGCGCAGGTCCTGCGCGGACAGCTCGACGTCGGTCGCCGCGCCCACCGCGGCCTTGCGCTCGTCCAGCGCCGTCGCGAACTGGTCACCGTCGATCCCGAGCACGGTCTTGCCGAACATCTGGATGAGCCGGCGGTAGGAGTCCCAGGCGAACCGCTCGTCGCCCGAGAACTCGGTCAGCCCCTTGACGGACGCGTCGTTGAGCCCGATGTTCAGGACGGTCTCCATCATCCCGGGCATGGAGAACTTCGCGCCGGAGCGGACGGAGACCAGGAGCGGCTCGTGGAAGTCCCCCAGCCGCCGACCGATGGTGTCCTCGATCTCCCGGACGGCGAGCGTCACCTCGACGCGCAGCTCCGGGGGGACGTGCCCGTCGCGCATGTACGCCCGGCACGCCTCGGTGGTGATGGTGAACCCCGGCGGGACCGGAAGGTCCAGGTTCGTCATCTCCGCCAGGTTGGCGCCCTTGCCGCCCAGCAGGTCCTTCTGGTCCTTGTCACCGTCACGGAACCGGGAGACGTAGCTCGTCATGAAGGGCTCCTGTTCGCAGGGCTGGACGGGAGGAATACCCGTCTCCTTCAAGCGTCCACGCTACTCGCGGACCTCCTCAAGGGCGCCGCTCGCGCAAGAAGTTCTCTTCTTGGCCTACCGTCAACGTCATGGCCATCGACTCGCCCCGGCCGGTCATCGACCTGCCGTCCGACCCGCGCGAGCCGACCGCAGCGGGGAGCCAGATGCTCCTGCTCGGTCGGCGCATCCGGCACGCCCGCACCGAGAGGGGCCTCACTCTCGACGAGCTCGGGCAGCTGGTCGGCTCGACGGCCAGCCAGCTGTCGCTGGTGGAGAACGGCCGGCGGGAACCACGGCTGAGCCTCTTGCAGTCCCTGGCCGCCGCGCTGGGCACGACGACGACGGACCTCCTCGACGCCGCCCCGCCGTCGAGGCGCGCCGCCCTCGAGATCGATCTGGACCGGGCGCAGGGCACGGCGACGTACGCCGCGCTGGGTCTGCCAACCGTGCGGCCGGCGAAGAACCTGTCGACGGAGGCCCTCGAGGCACTCGTCGGCCTGCACCGCGAGCTGGCCCGCAGGGACGACGCCGCCATCGCGACGCCCGAGGAGGCCCGCCGTGCCACGACCGAGCTGCGCCTGTGGATGCGCGAGCGCAACAACCACCTCCCCGAGATCGAGACCGCCGCCGAGGACCTGGTCCGGCGGGCGGGCTACTCCACGGGCGCCCTGACCCACAGCGCCGTGGCGTCGATGGCCGCCGACCTCGGCTTCACGCTGATCCACGTCGACGACCTGCCCCACTCGACGCGCACGGTGACCGACCTGGCCAACGGCCGAATCTACCTGCCTCCGGCGTCGATCCCGGGCGGCCACGGCCTGCGCTCCCTGGCGCTCCAGGCGATCGCCCACCGGGTCCTGGCCCACTCGACGCCTCGCAGCTACGCGGACTTCCTGCGCCAGCGCGTCGAGATCACCTACTTCGCCGCCGCCTGCCTCATGCCCCGGACCGCGGCCGTCGCCCACCTCAGCGCCGCCAAGCGCCGCAAGGAGCTGGCCGTCGAGGACTTCCGCGACTCGTTCGGTGTGACGCACGAGGCCGCTGCGCAACGACTCACCAACCTGCTGACCGAGCACCTCGACATCCGCCTGCACTTCCTGCGTGTGGGCGACGACGGCACCCTGTTCAAGGGCTACAGCAACGACGCCGTCCGGTTCCCCACCGACAGCACCGGCGCCATCGAGGGGCAGGTGGTGTGCCGCGAGTGGGCCGCCCGCTCGGCGTTCACGCGTCGCGACCGCGCCGGGGAGTACTACCAGTACACCGACACGCCCGAGGGCACGTTCTGGTGCACGACGCAGACGGGCTCCACGTCGGCGGGCGGGTTCTCCATCACCGTGGGCGTCCCCTTCGGCGCCGCGAAGTGGTTCCGCGGTCGGGACACGTCGCGGCGTCGCGAGTCCCGGTGCCCGGACCCGACCTGCTGCCGGCAGCCCGACCCGGGACTGGCCGCGCGGTGGGCGCCGCACGCGTGGCCGAGCGCCACGGTGCACGCCCACGTGCTCTCGCCGCTGCCCACCGGCGCGTTCCCCGGCGTCGAAGATGCTGAGGTGTACGCGTTTCTCGACCGCCACGCACCGCGATGATGGGGCACAGTGTCGCCATGTCACAGATCCGGGTGTTCCTGCTCGACGACCACGAGGTCGTCCGTCAAGGGCTGCTGCGCCTTCTCGATTCGACCGAGGACATCACCGTCGTCGGCGAGGCGGGGACGGCGCAAGAAGCCCTCGTCCGCATCCCTCGCTCCGAGGCCGACGTCGCCTTGCTGGACGTGCGCCTGCCGGACGGCAACGGCATCGAGGTGTGCCGCGAGCTCGCCTCGACGGCCCCGAGCGTCCGCTGCCTCATGCTCACGTCCTACGAGGACGACGAGGCCCTCCTCGCGGCGATCACCGCGGGCGCGGCCGGCTACGTGCTCAAGGAGATCCGCGGCTCACAGCTGCTCGACTCGATCCGCCTCGTGGCGAGCGGCCGGTCGCTGCTGGACCCCGCGACCACCGAGCGCGTGCTCGTCCGGCTGCGTGAGTCCCACCAGCGCGACCCCCGGCTCGAGCTGCTCACCACCCAGGAGGCAGCCGTGCTCGACCTCATCGGGGAAGGCCTGAGCAACCGGGAGATCGCCGAGCGGATGTTCCTCGCGGAGAAGACCGTGAAGAACTACATCTCGAGCCTGCTCGCCAAGATCGAGGTGCGCGGGCGCACGCAGGCCGCACTGTTCATCACCGAGCAGAACCGCCTGCACCCCGAGTAGACCGGCACTCAGCGCGCGCCCACGGGGTGCTGGCCCGGGAGGAGGCTGACCAGGCTCACGCCCCAGGACTGTGCCCGGTCGAGCTCCCCGTCGCGCAGGGGGCCCCGGATCCCCAGCACCCAGAAGCTCTCCACCTCGGCCGACACCTCGAAGCCGGCGCGTCGCAGCACGCGCCACGCTCCGACCGCGGCGGAACCGGGCACGTGCGGGGTGTGGATACGGGTGTCGAACGTCGCCGCGTACACCGGACGCTGGGGGGGTTCGAGCTCCCGGAGCCACTCCCGCACCCCGAAAGTGGGGCCGGTCAGCTCCGTGCCCGCGGTCCTCAGCGCGTCCTCACGCGTCTTGGGCCGGCTCATGCCGAAGGCCTGCGTCGGCGCACCGACGACCAGCAGCTCCAGCTCCGGCGGCAGCCGTCGCGGGGCGGCCGAGACCTCGAGCAGGGCGACGTCCGGCAGACGCTGGAACATGCCCTCCCAGACTGCGGTCGCCACCTGTCCCGTGTTCCCGAACGACGACTCGTACACCACCAGTGCGCGCATCGTCACCACCTCCTTGTGCCTCGGTCTCGCGTCACCTCCAGGGTTCGCCCGGCGCCTGCCGGCACCCAGGGCCGAAAGACCCTGATGCACCGATAGCCGACCTATGCTCCGACCATGCAGCGCAACGGCATGGACTCCAGCACCGAACGCGACGAGCGCCTCGAGGCGATGATGGACGCGGTCGTCTCGATGACAGCCGACCTCGACATGGCCAGCGTGCTGGAGCGGCTCGTCGCCGCGGGGTGCAGCCTGACGGGCGCCCGGTACGGGGCCCTGGGGGTGCTCGGGGAGCACGGTGGTCTCCAGGAGTTCGTCTACCAGGGCATCGACCACAAGACCGCGCTGCTGATCGGTGATCCGCCCGAGGGTCGCGGGGTGCTCGGTCACCTCTCGACCTCCCCGGACGTGCTGCGGCTGCACGACATCGCCGACCATCCGTCGTCGGTCGGCTTCCCGGCGAACCACCCACCGATGCGGACGTTCCTCGGGGTGCCGGTGCGGGCCCGCGGAGCGGTGTTCGGCAACCTGTACCTCACCGACAAGATCGGCCCGACGGGCGCGCCCGTCGACTTCACCGCACGCGACGAGCAGGTCGCGGTCGCCCTGGCGGCCGCAGCCGGCGTGGCGGTCGGTCACGCGCGCGCCTACCACCAGGCCCGCGAGCACGAGCTGTGGCTGGAGACGGCCGCCGCGACGTCGTCGTGGCTCACCGGCGGCCTGCCCCGGGACGAGGCCCTGGCCGCGGTGCTGGTGAGGGTCCAGGAGAGCGCCCGCGCGACGGGCTCCGCCCTGTTCGGGGAGACGGACGAGCTGCCGACGTCGCTCGCGGAGGAGCTCGCGGGCGTCTGGCCGGTGCTGCGCGAGCTGGAGGACGGGACGTGGGCTCTCGCGCTGCCGCTGCGCAGCGGAGAGCGCTGGGTCAGCGCGCTGGCCGTGTACTGGCCCGCGGGCGAGGCGCCGCAGCTGGACCTGCCCAGCGTCGCCGGGTTCGGCGAACAGCTCGCGCTCGCCCTCGACGTCGCGGACGCCCAGGCGGACCGAGCGCGGCTGGCCGTCCTCGAGGACCGCGAACGGATCGCCCGAGACCTGCACGACATGGTGATCCAGCGACTGTTCGCCATCGGGCTCGACGTGCAGGGCGCCGCCGCGCAGGAGACGGTGCGGCCCGAGGTCGCACGCCGGCTGGAGGCCGCGGTCGACGACCTCGACGAGACGATCAAGGACGTGCGCACCACCATCTTCCGGCTGGGTGCACGGGCCGACGGGTCGGGGACCGGGCTGCGCCACCGGATCGACGCCGAGGTGGTCAGCGCGCGCCAGGGGCTGGGCTTCCTGCCGCGCCTGCGCACGGACGGGGTGACCGCGACGGTGCCGGACGACGTCGTGGAGGACGCGGTCGCGGTGGTCCGGGAAGCCCTGGCGAACGTCGCACGGCACGCGCGCGCGCACGACGTCGTGGTCCGGGTGGAGGTCGGCCGGAACCTGGTGGTCGAGGTTCAGGACGACGGCGTGGGGATCCCTGCCGACGTCCCACGCCACAGCGGGCTGGCCAACCTCGAGAACCGTGCCGCCCGGCGGGGCGGCACCGTCGTCGTCACCGCTCTGCCCGAGGGCGGGACCCACCTGCGGTGGTCGGTGCCGCTGTCCTGACGGGGCCGAAGCTGCCCGAGCGCTCCTCCGCGTCCGGGCGGCTTCAGTCGCGCGCTGACACAGGCCCGTGATCTGCGCGAAGACCGGGACCTTCGGCCCTGGGAGGCCATTGCGGGCCGGAGCAGCCTGGAGCCATCGGCACGGTTCACGCCCCGGTTCTTCACGGAACCCCCACGGAGGAGAAGGATCACCATGGCCACCATCCATCCCGAGGTCAGCACCTCGACGCAACCCGCGACGCTGGTCGAAGACGACCTCGTCACATCCTCGACGGGCCGACGCTGGCTCGCCGTCACGAGGCTCTCGACGGGGTTCATCTTCCTGTGGGCGTTCCTCGACAAGACCTTCGGCCTGCACTACAGCACCGCCGCTGCGGTCGCCGAGGGCGACCCGAGCCTCTCCTGGCTCAACGGGGGCACCCCGAGCCAGGGCTTCATGAAGTTCGCCGCCATCGGCCCGTTCAAGGACATGTTCGCCTCGATGGCCGGCCCGGTCACCGACTGGCTCTTCATGCTCTGCCTGCTGGGTGTCGGCACGGCCGTGATGCTGGGCATCGGCCTGCGGGTGTCGGCGATCGCCGGCTCGCTGCTGATGGTCTCGATGTGGGTCGCCGAGTGGCCCCTGATCCAGGGCTCGACCAACCCGGTGATGGACTACCACCTGATCTACGCACTGGTCCTGGTCGTCTGCGCGACGCTCCTCGCCGGAGACACCTGGGGCCTCGGTCGCCGGTGGGCGCGGCTCCCCCTCGTGCAGCGGTTCGGCTGGCTGCGCTGACCGCGCAGACCGTCGACCAGAGCGGCACCTCGGCCACGAGGTGCCGCTCTGGCGCGTCCCTGCAGGCCATGTCCGCGCGGCGCGCGGCGGCGCGCTCGCAATCGACGAGCCGCTCTGCCACGATCGGTCCCGTGGTGGACACCGATGCTGGATGGACCGAGAGCACCGTCGAGGTGGAGGGCCACAACGTCTTCTACCGGCAGAGCACCGACGTCCCGGGCGCACTGCCGATCGTGCACGTGCACGGCTTCGGGATCTCCGGCGCGTACCTCATGCCGACCGCCCGCAAGCTCGCGTCACGCGCCACCAATGTGGTGCCTGACCTGCCGGGATACGGCAAGAGCGAGAACTGGGGCTACACCCTCGGCATCCCCGCGCTCGCGGTCGCCCTTCTGCACATCCTGGACGAGCTCGGCCTGGAGAAGGTCGTCCTGGTCGGCAACTCCATGGGCTGCCCGATCAGTCTCGAGGTCGCGCACGCCGCACCCGACCGGGTCGACCGGATCGTGCTGGTGTCGCCCGCGGGTGGCATCCACAACCAGGGCCTGGGCAGGGCCGTCCGGCAGCTGGCGCAGGACGGTGCGCGGGAGAACCGGAGGATGGCCAGGGTGGCGGTGCCGGACTACCTGCGGTTCGGCCCTGTCAACACGTTCCACCTGTTCAGCGAGATGACGCGCTTTCCCTCGCTGGAGCGCCTCCTGAAGACGCAGGTGCCGACGCTGGCGGTCATCGGGAGCAAGGACCCGCTGATGCCGCCGCCCGCGCGGGTCAGGGAGGTCAGCCGGCTGGCGAGCGACCACACCACCGTCGCCCTGATCGAGGGCGCCGCGCACGCGATCAACTTCAGCCACCCCGGCGAGCTCTCGCACGTGATCACGTCGTGGCTCGACGGACGCGAGATCGTCGACGACCCCGACTCCCCCGGCTACACCCGGGTGCTGCAGCTCCCGCGGAGCTGACAGCTCACCGACCGACGATCCGCTCCAGCAGGAGCGCGTGCAGGCGCGGGTCCGCCAGCGGACGGAAGTGCCCGGGCGTGTCGAGCACGATCTCCGTGGCGCCGTCGAGCGCGCTCCCGGCCGGGATGTGCGGGTCCCACCAGCTGTACACGGAGGTGATCTTGTGGTTGACCGTGCGCTCGGCGTCGAGCGCGACGATCGTGGCGTCGCTCGGGATGAACGCGCGCACCGCGGGGGTCACGAACCAGCGCGCGTACGACGACCCGGCGAACGGGGTGTTGATGGCGATCATCGAGGCGATCCGGCCGGTGGGGTCCTCCTGCAGCATGGCGAGCTTGCCGATCAGCCCGCCCTTGCTGTGCGCCACCACCGCGACGTCGCGCAGGTCGTGCGCCTCGAGGTAGCGACCGAGCACGCTCGCTCCGCGCAGCACGGGTCGGCGGTTGGTGCCCAGGTCCGGCAGCACGTGGACCCGCACCCCGTTGTCGTGCAGGAGCGTCGCCAGCGGGAGCAGGAAGTGCCACGACTCGTACACCCCCGGGACCAGGACGACCGGTGGCCCGACCGGGTTCTCGGGTCGCCGCAGGGCCTCGGGGTCCACACGCGAGACGATGCCGGCCGCCTGCCACCCGAGCACCGAGGCGTAGTCGCGGGCCCGCCACCAGGTCTGGCGGAACGGACCACCGGACGTCCTCGACGCATCGTGCATGCCGACATGGTGCCGCACGACTGGACTGTTGTGGCCCTATCTTGAGCACGTGCCCCGACTCCACCGCCCTGTGAGCCTCGCCGCATGAACATCGTCGTGGGCGCCCTGATCACGCTCGGGGTCACCGTGTTCACGGTGGGCTCGATGCTGCTGGTGCGGCGGCGCGCGCCGCAGGGCAGCTACTTCAGCGACGGGGACCGCGCCTCCGGCGTGTTCGGGGTCCTGGCGACGGGCTTCTCCGTCCTGCTCGGGTTCATCATCTTCCTGGCGTTCCAGTCGTACGACGAGGCACGCTCCGGTGCGGAGACCGAGGCCGTCACGGTCGCACAGCAGGTGCAGACCGCGCAGTTCCTGCCCGCCGACGTGCGCGAGGAGCTCACGGGCCAGCTCGTCTGCTACGCGCGGGCCGTGGTCGGCGTCGAGTGGCCGAAGATGCAGGACGGCACGCTGGGCGACGCGTTCAACCCCTGGGGTCCGGCGCTGTTCCAGACCATCAAGACCGTCGAGCCGCAGACCGACGTCGAACAGTCCGCGTACGACCGCTGGATGGACCAGACGTCCGACCGCGAGCAGGCACGCATCGACCGCGTGCACGGTGCGGAAGGTCTGATCCCCCTACCCCTGTGGCTCGTCCTGTACGTCATCTCCGCCGTGATCTTCGTGTACGTCCTGTTCTTCGCCGACGCGGCGGAGGGGGCGGTCACGCAAGGTCTGCTCATGGGGAGCGTGACGGTCGTCATCACGCTGCTCCTGCTCCTGCTGGGGTTCTTCGACCACCCGCACGGCGACGAGATCGGCAAGCTCGAGCCTGTCGCGATGGAGCGAACCGTGCGCATCGTGAATGCGGAGCTGGTCGAGCTCGGCGTCGAGGTGACTCCGCCGTGCGACGCCACGGGCCAGGCCGACTGACCTACCGGCGGACGCCGCGCACGGGTGCCGCCGAGAGGGGGTCGTCGGGCCAGGCGTGCTTGGGGTACCGGCCCCTCAGCTCGGCGCGGACCGCCAGGTAGCCGGTGGTCCAGAACGACCCCAGGTCGGCGGTGACGGCCGCCGGGCGCCCCGCGGGTGAGAGCAGGTGCAGAAGCACCGGGACCCGTCCGTCCGCCAGGCGCGGAGTGGCGCGCCACCCGAAGACCTCCTGCAGACGGACCGGGAGCACCGGCTGGTCGCCGGTGTAGTCGACGCGCAGGCTCGACCCGCTGGGCACCGTGAGGCGCTCGGGCGCGAGGGCGTCGAGCCGGCTCGCGTCGGGCCACGGCAGTAGCCGGCGCAGCGCCTGCACCACGTCGACGCGGCCGAGGTCCCGGGCGCCCCGCACGCGAGCGAGATCCGGTCCCAGCCAGGCCTGCAGGTCCACCAGCAGCGCGTCGTCGGACACGTCGGGCCACGGCGCCCCGAGCGCGCCGTGCAGGAACGCCATCCGCTGCCGCAGGCCCGTGGCGGCGTCCGTCCAGCGGAGCAGGGCCAGCCCCCCGCGTGCCAGCCCGTCGCGCATCGCCTGCACCACGAGATCCGGCGACGGGTCGGCAAGGGGCGCGGACGTGAGCTCGATCGCGCCGAGCCGCCGGACGCGGCGCGCGACCACCGCACCGTCCGCCCACGCGACGACCTCGTCCTCGCGCAGCAGCGCCGGCGCAGCCTCCGCGGCCAGGTCGAGGTCGATCGGCGCGGCGGACCGGATGGCGGCGTCCCGGCGGCCGGCGCCGCGGTCGGCGTCGGCGACGGCAAGCCAAGGGAGCCCGGTCAGCCCGGACCCTGGGGGCAGCACCGCGCCCGTGCCGGACGTCATGAGGTACGTCGACCCGCCGGGACGCAGACGGGCGATGCGGTCGGGGTGGGCCAGGGCGACCACGAGCCCGACGGCCAGGTCGTCGCTGAGGTGCTCGGGGGCGCGCCGGTCCGGGACCGAGGCCCGCAGCCGTCCCGCCTGGGCCTTCCACGACCCGTACTGCGGCCCGCCGCGGCGCAGCGCGCGCAGCGACGCGACCAGGTCGCCACCAGGGGCGCGCACGTCGTCGGAGAGGAGCGCGACCACCTCGGCCGCGCGCCGCGCACCGACGAGCGCGGCGCCGTCCAGCAGCGCCCGGGCGAGCCGGGGGTCGGCGGGGACGGCGGACACGGCCCGTCCCCGCGCGGTCGGGTGCCCGTCGGTGTCGACGGCGCCGAGGGCGACGAGCGTCGCGTGCGCGACGGCCATGGCCGCGGCAGGGGGCCGGTCGAGCAGGGCGAGCCCGGCGCCGTCGGGGCTCCCCCAGCACGCGAGCTCGAGCGCGAACGCGGTGAGGTCCGCCGTGAGGATCTCCGGCTCCGGATGAGCGGCGAGCCGCGCGTGGTCGTGCGCGGACCAGCACCGGTACACCGCCCCGGGCCCTTCGCGCCCGGCACGGCCGGCCCGCTGCTCCGCGGACGCACGGCTCACCCCGACCGTGACCAATCCCGCGAGCCCGCGGCGGTGGTCGGTGCGCGGCTCGCGCGAGAGCCCCGCGTCGACCACCAGCCGGACGCCCGGCACCGTGAGCGACGACTCCGCCACGGCTGTCGACACGACCACCCGCCGCCGTGCACCCGCCGCGAGCGCGAGGTCCTGCGCGTGGGCGGGCAGCCGCCCGTGCAGGGGCCGTACGTCGACGTTGAGCCCGGCGAGCCGGCGCACCACGCCGTCGACCTCGCCGGCGCCCGGCACGAAGACGAGGACGTCTCCGGTGCGCTCGTCCAGGGAGCGCCGGACCGTCGCCGCCACATGGTCGAGGAACGCCGGGGTCACACCGCGCTCGTCGGTCCGCGCGGTGCGCACAGGCGCGGGGCACCAGAGGGTGTCGACCGGGTACAGGGCACCCGGGACGGCCACCACCGGGGCAGGCTCGGGGCCACCGAGGAGCGCCGCGGTGCGGGCGGCCTCGACCGTCGCGGACATCGCGACGAGGGCGAGGTCGTCGCGCAGGTGGGCCCGGACGTCGACCAGCAGGGCGAGCGCGAGGTCGTCGACGAGGTGCCGCTCGTGAACCTCGTCCAGGACCACCGCCGAGACCCCGGGCAGCTCCGGGTCGCGCTGCAGGCGCCGCAGGAGAACGCCCGTGGTCACGACCTCCACCCGCGTCGCAGCGCTGGTCAGGCTCTCCCCCCGGACGGAGAACCCGACGGTGCGGCCGACGGGCTCGCCGAGCAGGTGGGCGAGCCGGCGCGCGGCCGCTCGTGCCGCGATCCGCCGCGGCTGGGTGACCACGACGCGCCCGTGGACTGCCGCGGCGACCGCGGGCGGGACCAGGGTCGTCTTCCCCGTCCCCGGCGGCGCCTGCACGACGACGACCCCTCGGGCTCGCAGCGCTTCCACGACGTCGGCGAGCCCGTCGCGCACCGGAAGGTCGGGCGGGTCGGCGAGCAGCCGCGCGATCGGGTCGTCGTCCACGCACGCAGTCTGCGGGGTCAGGCCGACGATCGCTCCCTCGCCGACTCCACCGGCAGCAGCACGGCGCCGACGAGGAAGCACACCGCGCCGAGGAACGTGCCGAGGTTCACCAGCGCGAGGTTGGCCGACTCCCCCGTGGACGGCACGTACCGGGCCGCGACCGCCGAGACGCCGAACGCGACCGAACCGAGCATGTTGAGCGCCGCGATGCGCCATCCCACCGAGCGGTCCGAGCGCGGCAGGACCCCACGGTTGACCTCGGCGTACGCGAACCAGCTGGCGACGAGGAAGCAGATGGACCCGTAGACGTCGGGCGCCCAGACCAGGTGCCGGGCCTGTGCCGCCGTCAGGTCCGCCTGCGTGGCGGCGAAGGTGCTGATGTTGAAGAACACCGTGCCCACCAGCTGGACCAGCACCGCCCAGAAGTCGATCCGGTGCGGCTTCCAGCCCACCAGCGAGGCGATCGGCCGGGGCCGCGAGGACTGCGTGAGCACCCCTCCCGGCGCTCGCAGCGTCTCGTGGAACTGCAGGTAGGCGGCCGACGTGAAGAAGATCGACCCGACGAAGAACGTCCAGGCGACGACGGCCGGGTCGAGCGCGTCGACGTACAGCGGCACCGAGCCGAGCGCGAAGCAGAGCGACCCGATCGCGAACAGGCTCCCGATCCACCAGCTCATGGCGCTGGCCCGCCCGCCCTCGGCACGGACGCCCACGAGGCGCAGACCGAGACCCTTGCGGTGGCGCCGCGAGCTCCACTCGACCTCGCTGCCGTCCGGGCGCACGAGCACCGCGTGCGTGACGAACCCCGGCGGGCCGTGCGTGTGCACGACCCGCCAGCCGTCGGGCAGGTCGGGAACGCGCGACGTCACGTGCGCAGACCGGTGCGCGCCTTGCTCTTCGCCGCGGCGTGCGCGGGTGACGTCCACACGTCGGGCTTGGCGGCCGGGCGTTGCACGGGTTGCTCGGCGACGAGCGCGTCCCACGCGGCGAACACGTCGCGCAGCAGCATCTCGACCATCATCCGGCTCAGGTCGAGCCGGACCACGACGCGCAGGAGGTGCACGGCATCGGCGTCGGGCGGCAGGCTGTATGCCGGGACGATCCAGCCGTCCTCGCGCAGCCGCGCGGAGAGGTGGTACACGTCGAACCCCGGGTCACCCTTGATCGAGAACGTGACGACCGGCTCCGCCAGCCCCGGGTTGAGGATCTCGAACTTCCCGCTCGCCTCGAGGCTCTCGTTGAGGAACCGGGCGTTGGCCAGCATCGTCTCGACGATCGACGTGTACCCGCTGCGCCCGAGCCGCAGGAAGTTGTACATCTGCGCCTGGATCATGGCCGAGCCGCGCGAGAAGTTGAACGTGTAGGTCGGCTGCGCGCCGCCGAGGTAGTTCACGCTGAAGACGAGGTCCTCGGGCAGCTTCGAGGCGTCCCGGAAGATCAGCCAGCCCACGCCCGGGTAGACCAGGCCGTACTTGTGGCCCGACACGTTGATGGACGCCACCTGCTCGAGCCGGAAGTCCCAGCGCAGGTCGGGCTCCGCGAACGGGGCGATGAACGCGCCGCTCGCACCGTCGACGTGCAGCGGGATGTCCCACCCCTTCTCGGCCTTGATCCGCACCAGGAGGTCGTTGATCTGCTCGATGGGGTCGGCCTCACCGATGTGCGTCGTCCCCAGCACCGCGCCGACGGCGATGGTGTTCTCGTCGATGTGCGCCTCGACGTCCCCGGCGCTGAGCACGAACCGGTCCGCCTTCATCGGGATCTTGCGCATCTCGACGTCGAAGTAGTTGGCGAACTTGTCCCACACCACGTGCGTCTCCGCGCCGAAGACCACGTTGGGCCGGTCCGTCCGCAACCCCGCGGCCTGCCGACGGTCCCGCCACGCACGCTTGTGGGCGAGCAGACCCAGCATGATCGCCTCGGACGACCCGATCGTCGCCACCCCGACCACCGCCGAGGAGTCCGGGGCGTTGAAGAGGTCGCCCAGCATGTGCACGCAGGCTTCCTCGATCAGCGACGCCGCCGGGTACTCCTCGTGGTCGATGTGGTTCTTGCGGAGCGTGTCGTGGATCAGCTTCTCGGCCTGCGGCTCCATCCAGGTGGTGACGAAGGACGCGAGGTTGAGCGTCTCCCGGCCGTCGAGCATGAGGCCGGTGTGGATGAGCTCGTAGGCCTCGTCCGGCTCCAGGCCGTGGGCGGGGAACGTCCCGCGGTCGATGTGCTCGCGGAAGCTGGGCCGGCCGTGGATCGGGCCGAACGGGTCGGACGTCTCGCTCACCTGTGCTCCTCCAGTTCATCCCTGTCCGGAGCTTCGGCTGACTGCCGTCTCCGGCGGGCACCTGCGCGATCGAACGTAGCGCGACGCAGGCGCTTCTGTCCCGTATGCCCGATCTCGGGAAGGACCTGGCTGGACCTGGCCCAAGGTCCCAGACGGTGCTGGACGGCCGACGGGTACGATCAGGCGTTCCCCCTGCGCCCGGCTCTCGTGCTCCCCCGCTCGTCGGCCACTCCCTGACGACCAGCTAGGACGCCGCACGATGACTGCCCTCTCGACCGCTCCCCCCACGACCGACGGCGTCGATCCCACCGATCTCGACGTCTTCCTCCGCGTCGCGGACCAGATCAGCAGGCTCCCCTCCGACCACCCGCACCTGGCGCTGGCCCGGCGCGCGACGTCGGCTCTGTTCAAGGCCGCCAAGAAGCAGCGCCGCGCCGAGAAGCGGGACGCCATCAGCGCCGCCGACCGCGCGGTCATCCACGCGACGGCCACCGGCAGTCCGGGCCGCATCGACGACGAGACCCAGGGCATCCCGCTGGTCTCCAACGCGCAGGGCGCGACGGCAGGGACGCTGCTCAAGGCACGGCCCTGCTACATCTGCAAGGAGCCGTACGTCGAGGTCGACGCGTTCTACCACCAGCTCTGCCCGGCCTGCGCCCGCCTGAACCACGCCAAGCGCGACGCACGCACCGACCTGACGGGCAAGCGCGCGCTGCTGACGGGCGGGCGGGCGAAGATCGGCATGTACATCGCGCTGCGACTCCTGCGGGACGGCGCGACGACCACGATCACGACCCGGTTCCCCCGCGACGCCGCCCGCCGGTTCGCCGCGATGCCGGACAGCGCCGACTGGCTGGACCGCCTGAGCATCGTCGGCATCGACCTGCGCGACCCGGCCCAGGTCGTCGCGCTCGCGGACTCCGTCGCCGCGCAGGGGCCGCTCGACATCCTCATCAACAACGCCGCGCAGACCGTCCGTCGCTCCCCCGGTGCGTACACGCACCTGGCCGACGCGGAGCTCGAACCGCTGCCCGACCGTCCGCTGCCGCAGATCACCACGTTCGGCCGCACCAGCAGCGCCCACCCGGTCGCGCTCGCCGGCTCGGTCACCGAGCTGACGAGCATCTCCGCGGGTGCCGCTGCGGGCGTCTCCGCCTTGGCGCTCACCGCCGAGCACGCCTCGCTGGAGCGGCTCGTGGCCGGCACCGCGATCGACGCCGGCGGGCTGGTGCCCGACACGGCCGAGACCAACAGCTGGGTGCACACCGTCGACCAGGTGGACCCCATGGAGCTGCTCGAGGTCCAGCTGTGCAACCAGACGGCGCCGTTCATCCTGGTCAGCCGTCTGCGCGGCGCCATGAAGGCGACCGAGGGTGCCCGCGCGTACGTGGTGAACGTCTCCGCGATGGAGGGCGTCTTCTCCCGCGGGTACAAGGGTCCGGGCCACCCGCACACGAACATGGCCAAGGCCGCGCTCAACATGCTGACCCGCACCAGCGCGACCGAGCTGGCCGACGACGGCATCCTCATGACCAGCGTCGACACCGGCTGGATCACCGACGAACGCCCCCACCCGACCAAGGTCCGGCTGGCCGAGGAGGGGTTCCACGCCCCGCTCGACCTGGTCGACGGCGCCGCGCGCGTGTACGACCCGATCGTGCGCGGCGAGGCCGGCGAGGACCTGTACGGCTGCTTCCTCAAGGACTACGTGCGTTCCGCCTGGTAGTCCCCAGAGGCGGGCTCCGCGTGCGTGCACCACGATGAGCGCGTGCATCGCGATCTGAGTGCCCACCTGTCCCTCGACGTCACCACCCCCGCCACCCTCGCGTTCGAGCTCGCCGTGTCCACCCAGCTCGCCGCGCGCGAGTCGCTGCGGATCACCCTCGACGGCACGCCGGTCACCGCGCAGGAGGTCCACGACCACCACGGGACCCGGCTGCACGTCGTGCGCGCCGACGTCGGTCGGCTCGTCCTGGACTACTCGGCTTCCATCGACGGCCGCGGGACGCCCGTCGCGTCCGACGAGGCCGACCTGCTGCGCTACCTGCGGCCGAGCCGCTACTGCGAGTCCGACACCCTCGGGCCGACGGCGTACGCCGAGTTCGCCGGCCTGCGGGGGTACGACCTGCTGTCCGCGGTCAGCTCCTGGGTAGGGTCCCGGTTGTCGTACGTCCCGGGGTCGAGCCTGCCCACCGACGGCGCGGTGCAGACGCTCCTGGGCAGGGAGGGCGTCTGCCGCGACTACGCGCACCTCGTCATCGCGCTCCTGCGCGCGCTGGACGTCCCGGCGCGGCTGGTGTCCGTCTACGCACCGGGGCTGTCACCCATGGACTTCCATGCCGTGGCCGAGGCGAACCTGGACGGCCAGTGGTACGTCGTGGACGCGACCACGCTGGCGCCGCGCACCAGCCTGGTGCGGATCGCGACCGGCCGTGACGCCTCCGACACCGCGTTCCTCAACGTGCACCACGGGTACGCCGACCTCATGGAGCTCGAGGTGAGCGCCGTCGCGGACGTCCTGCCGAACGACGACGTGCGGGACCTGGTCACGCTCGGCTGAGGTCCGCGCTGCTAGCCTCCGAAACGTGACAGAACCGGACGAGACAGGCGGCACGACGCCCCATCGTCGCCGCTCCTTCCTCGCCCGGCGGACAGGCACCGACGACTTCGGGATCGTCCTGTCACTGCTGGTCACGGCGTACGTCGCCTACGCGCTGAGCTCCGCACTGTGGGTCGAGCTGATCGTCCTCGTGCTCTACCTGTTCACCCTCGGTCTCGCGGTCCGCACCTCCCGCCCGATGCCGCACCAGAAGCGGTTCGTCCGGATCGTGCTCGTCGTGTCCGCGGTCGTGGCGGCGGTGGCGCTCCTCGCTCTGCCGCAGGCCGCGGCCGACGGGGTGCTCGACGCGGTGGTCTGCGTGATCCTCATGACCGCGCTGGTCGTGATCCTCGACCGGATCCTGCGGCGCACCGCCGTCACGGTGCAGTCCCTCGCCGGTGCCCTGAGCGCGTACCTGATCATCGGGATGTTCTTCGCCAGCCTGTTCGGCGTCATGGACGCGGTCACCGACGGCCCGTTCTTCGCCTCCGGTGAGGAAGCCAACGCGCGCTCGTTCCAGTACTTCTCGTACACGACCCTGACCACGCTCGGGTACGGCGACTACACCGCGGCCATGTTCCCGGGTCGCAGCATCGCCACGTTCGAGGCGCTCGTCGGCCAGGTGTTCCTCGCCGTCCTCGTCGCCCGGCTGGTCGCCGCGTTCCACGGCCGGTCGGAGGCAGTCCTCCCCGAGGGCACCGACGAGTGACGGGCTTCTCCGCCCAGACCATGAGCGAGGGCACGTTCCGTCCACGCTGACCGGCGCACCCTGCGCCGCACACGTATCTGCGCACCGTGCCGCCGTCCCCTCGTCATCAGCAGAGCTCTCGCCCGTGGAACAGGAGGCACCGATGTCGACAGAGTCAGGATCGGGCGGGCTGGTGCCCGCACCCGTCGAGCTCGGCGGGCTCACCGAGATCCGCGTGCACGGCGTCGGCGGGACCAGCCCTGAGTCGCTCCTCGGCGACTCGACTCCCACCCGCGTCGCCGGCGACCGTGTCGCCGGCTTCTACCGGACCTCGGACGCCGCCGGGCGTCATCGCGAGGCCTACTCCTGGGGCGGCCTGACCTCACGCAGCCGGATGCGGGCGCTCTGGGCGCTCCTGCTGCCGTCGATGCTGGCGAACATGGCCGGCTGGATGGCCCGTCGCTGGGTGACGGCCGGCGAGGAGGAGGTCATCCGGCCGGCCACCCGGTGGGAGTTCCGGTGGTTCGCGCGGCTGTCGGCGCTGGCTCTGACACTGAGCACCGCGGCGATGGTGACCTACCTCGCCCTCGACGTCCTCGCCTACCAGTGGGGTCGGACCGACCCGCTGCCGAGCCCGGACCGCGCCGCACAGCCGGACGGAGTTCCGGGCGGCGTCACGTCCTGGTGGAACCAGACCGTCGAGACGTGGACCGCGGTCGACCGTCCGGGCAACCGCATCGTGCTCGGGGCTGTCGCGGCCGTCCTGGTGGCGCTCGTGTTCGCGGTGCTCGCACGCCACTCGCGCTCGTCCTACGAGAGCGTCGTGCCGCCGACGCCGATCAGCGCCGAACCCGGCGCGCCCGACGTCACCACCACGGCCCCGCCGCCGCCGAACCTGCGCTGCGCGGCGGCCCTCGACGGCGGCCTGCGCGCCCCGGACTTCTGGGCGGGTCTCGAGTGGCACAGGTTCCTGTCCCGGATCCACCTCACGGCCTGCCTCGCCGTCGTGGCCCTCATGCTCGGCTGGTCGACGTGGGCACTCGGTGCGGGCACCGATGCGGCCTACTTCGGGCTGGTGGCGACCGTGGCCTCGGCCGCCGCGCTGCTCCTGGTGATGGGGCTGCTCACCTTCGACGACGCGCAGCCGGACCTCGGCTGGATCGCGCTCACGCTCACCACGGCTGCCCTGGTCCTCGCGGGGACGGCCGCGGTCCTGCTCCCGTCGGACGCGGGTCCGGCGGGGATGCTGCCGGGTGCCCGCCCGGCGCTCAACGTCGTCTGGGGTGTCAGCCTCGTCCTGCTGGTCCCTCTCGCGGTGCAGCAGTCCTTCGCGTGGCTCTACCGGCTGCGGCAGTCACGCAAGCTGCGCGCACAGCACCGACCGGTACCCCGCCTCAGCGTCTTCCCGTGGGCCGGCCCGTTCGTCATGAACACGATCGCGATGGTCGTCGCCAACACGGTCCTGCTGTCCGCGATCGTCTACGTGGCGGGTGTCCTCGGCACCGTCGCCTGGGGCTTCGGACCCGCTGAGGGGACCAGCGCAGCACCCGGCACGATCTACGTCCCCATGGCGATCGGCTCGCTCGCATCGATCCTCTCGCTCGGGCTCATCCTCCTGGTGGTCCTGTTCGGGCTCACGTTCGTCGTGGTGCTCCGCCGCCGGACCCGACTGAACGCCCCGACGGTCGAGGCGGACCTGCGCACGAAGTACGCCGAGGCAGGGATCCCCGACGTCGAGGCCAGCGCGCCCGCTGGGACCGAGGCGGCGTGGTGGCGGTCGGCCTTCGACCCGCCGCTGTTCGGCGTTCGCGGTCGGCAGCGTCGCGGCCGGCCGACGCCGTGGGTGCACAAGGTCACGACCATGCGGTTCGTCGGCGACCACTCGCGCGCCGTCGCCGTCCTGTTCATCGCACTGACCGTGAGTGCGGTGCTCGGGCTCGTGCTGTTCCTCAACCAGGTGCTGCTCCAGCACCGCGAGCCACCGATGTTCTTCGTCGGGATCGGCACCAAGGTCGCCGTCGCCTTCCCTCCCCTGTACGTCCTGGTGCTGACCCTCGCGTGGCGCAACGAGCGCTGGCGGCGCGTCCTCGGGTCTCTCTTCGACGTCGGCACGTTCTTCCCGCGGGCGTTCCACCCGTTCGCCCCCCCCGCGTACGCCGAGCGCGCGGTCCCCGAGCTGACGCGACGGATCTGGCGCCTGCACGACAACGGCGGTCGGGTCGTGGTGTCCGCCCACTCCCAGGGCAGCGTCATCGCGGCCGCGGCGCTCGGCCGGACATCGGGTCGGGCCGGGCAGGAGCCGACGATCGGCGTCGTGACCTTCGGATCGCCCCTCGGCAAGCTGTACCGCTGGGCGTTCCCCGCGCTGTTCAGCGACGGATTCCTCGCGGGGATCCCCGACGATCGCGCGGGCATCGGCCCGGTCCTATGGCGCAACGTCTCCTACGCGACCGACTACATCGGCGGCCGCGTCAGCACCGGCAGCTCCACGATCACCGACAGCGTCGACGTCACGCTCGTCGACCCGCCGACGCACCGGTACGTCGTGGACCAGCCGTTGCCGCGGGTCCTGAGCCACACGGGCTACTGGTACGACGAGTCCTTCTGGCGGGAGGTCGACGAGATGTGCAGCCTGACCCTGTCCACGGGCGGCCCGAGGCCGGGCGCAGACTCCGGCGGCGGCGGAGTGGACCTGGTGCCGCCCGACCCCACGCTGTCCGTGAACTACCGCGCTGTCAGGCTGTGATCCCGCTGGTCGACGCCACGACGTCACCGATCTTGCGGGACAGCGCCTCGTAGAACATCGACAGGGGGAACTCGTCGTCCAGCACGGCGTCGGTGAACCCCTTGGGCGGCCCGTCCAACGGCAGGTGACCGCGCGCCCAGGCTGACGCGGGGTGCGGCGTCACCGTGCTGGACACCAACGCGTACGCGGCGAGCCAGTGCGCTGTCTTCGGGCGGTCGATCGAGCGCCAGTACAGCTGCTCGATCTGCTCGGCGAGCGCGATCACCGCGTCGGGCACCTGTGGCCAGTCGATCGTCAGGCGCGAGTCCGTCCAGTGCAGCACGTGGTGCTGATGCAGCCAGGCGAACAGCAGCTGCCCCCCGAGCCCGTCGTAGTTGCGCACCCGCGTGCCCGTCACCGGGAACCGGAACAGGCGGTCGAACAGGATCGCGTACTGCACGTACCGCGCGTGCGGGACGCCGTCGCCCTCGAGCCGCACCGCCGCGCGGAACGCCGTCAGGTCGCAGCGCAGCTCCTCCAGCGAGTAGAGGAAGAACGGCATCCGCTGCTTGATCATGAACGGGTCGAAGGGCAGGTCGCCCCGCATGTGGGTGCGGTCGTGGACCAGGTCCCACAGGACGAACGTCTCCTCGGCGAGCCGCTGGTCGTCCAGCAGCCGGGCGGCGTCAGGAGGCAGAGCCAGCCGGGTGGTGTCCGCCGCGGCGCGGACGACGCGGCGGAACCGGGCGGCCTCCCGGTCCGCGAAGATCGCACCCCACGTGAACGTCGGCACCTCGCGGACGGCGACGGTCTCCGGGAAGAGGACCGCGGAGTTGGTGTCGTAGCCCGGCGTGAAGTCGAGGAACGTCACCGGGACGAAGAGCGCGTTGCTGAACTGCTCGGCCTCCAGGTGCGCGACGACGTCCGGCCAGCGCACCTGCAGCAGGACCGCTTCGACCCGCCGGTCGGTGCTGCCGTTCTGCGTGTACATGGGGAAGAGCACCAGGTGAGGCAGCCCGTCGATGCGCTGCCGCTGCGGGTGGAACGCGACGAGGGAGTCGAGGAAGTCCGGGACCCCGAACCCGGTCTCGGACCAGCGCGTCAGGTCCTTGCCGACAGCCGTCAGGTAGTCCTCGTCGTGCGGCAATGCGGGCGCGAGCTCGTCGACTGACCGCACGATCGCCTGCACCAGCTCGCGGGCGCGGGGGTGCTGCTCGTCGTCCGGCACGGACCCGTCCTTGACCTGCAGGCCCTGCAGCTCGGTGACGTCCCGCTTCAGCCGCGTCCACGCCGGGTGCGTCACGAGCTCGGTGTGCCTGTCGTCGGCAGCGACCGGGGCGGCCGGGCGCGCGGCCCACACCGCTGCGTTGAGCAGGACCTCCGGCGACCCGAGCACGTCGACGCCCAGCACGAGCAGCGCGCCGCGCTCGTCGCGCAGCCCGGCGGCCACCGTGAGTCCGAGCGCCTGGCTTCCCGTGGCGGTGCGCAGGAGCGGCACGGCGGGACCGTCGACGTCCAGGGCCGCGCGAACGGGCAGCACCACGTCGGTGGTCCACGCGAGGAGGTCGTCTGCGGTGAGGTCGGCGGGGACCAGAGCGCTCGCCGGGACGGATGCGGCGCGCACGGAGATCCCGCGGGAGGCGAGCAGGTGGGCGACCTCCGGCGTCTCGGCTCCCGTCGCGAGCACGACCGCACCGGCGCGCTCGGCGGGGCCGGTGAGGGCCGTGCCCGGCAGGACGAGGACCAGGTCCGGGTCGTCGTCGGCAGCGACGAAGACCAGGCCATGGAGCTCCAGGTGGGCCCGGTGGGCGGGCGGCAGCTCACCTGTCGCGTGGACGGTCGGGAAGAGCCTCATGCGCGATCTCACCATTCGGACGGCAGCGTTACTGCACGGTACGTTTCGCGTGACGCTCGGTCAACGGATTCGGGGGCGCAAGAAGGTCGACAGACTCAGACCCGCGCGCCGGGCCGCCCGCGTCACCGCGCGCGGCGATGCCCACACCACCACACTGATCCGATGCGAACCCTGGGCGTCGAGGAGGAGTTCCTGCTGGTCACCCCCGAGGGGCGGCCGCAGCCGGTGGCCACGACCGTGCTCCGGCACGCGTCGACGGTGGCGCCCTCCCCTGCCGACGAGCCCGGCGGCGACCTGGAGAAGGAGTTCAAGCAGGAGCAGATCGAGACGTCGACACCTCCGCGCGCCGACCTCTCCGAGCTGGTGGCGGAGATCCGTGCCGGCCGGGCGCGCACGGACGCGGTCGCGCGCGCGGCCGGTGCGCGGATCGCTGCGCTGGCCACGGCCCCGCAGGCTGTCGAGTCCACGGTGCTGCCGGACCGGCGCGCCTACGCCATCCGGGCCCAGTTCGGGCAGACGGCCCGCGACCAGCTCACCTGTGGCTGCCACGTCCACGTCTCCATCGCCGACGCGGACGAGGGCGTGCGCATCCTCGACCACCTCCGGCCGTGGAACGCCGTGCTGCTCGCCCTGTCCGGCAACAGCCCGTCGTGGCAGGGTGCCTCCACCGGCTACGCGTCGTACCGCTCGCAGGTGTGGGGCCGCTGGCCGACGGCGGGCCCGACCGCGGCGTTCGGCGACGCGGCCGGCTACCGCGCGGTCATCGACGAGCTCCTGCGCACGGGGACGATCCTCGACGAGGGGATGATCTACTTCGACGCCCGGCTCTCGTCGCGGTACCCGACGGTCGAGGTCCGGGTGGCGGACGTGTGCCTGGACGCCGACGACGCCGCCCTGCAGGCAGCGCTCGTGCGCGGGATCGCCGAGACGGCGACGGGCGAACCGGTGCCCCAGCCGCGCACCGAGCTGCTGCGCGCCGCGACCTGGCGCGCCGCCCGGTCCGGCCTGACGGGCGACCTGGTCAGTCCGCTGACCGGCACACCGCTGCCTGCTGCCGAGGTCATCGCGCAGCTGGTCGATCACGTGCGGCCGGCCCTGGCCGAGGCCGGTGACCTGGAGTGGGTGGAACGACACGTCGCGACGGTGCTGCGGCGCGGCAACGGCGCCATCCAGCAGCTCGGCTGGCGAGCGGAGGGCGCCGACGACGACGAGGTGGTCCGCCGTGCGGTGGACCGGACGCTGGCCGTCTAGAGGAGGTCGGTCAACGGGACGTCGGGGTCGGCGAGCCGGTCGTGGTCGACCACGGCGCCCGAGCGGATCAGCGCCTGCACGTCCTCGACGACGTCCCACACGTTGACGTTCATCGCGGCCAGCACCCGACCCTCGCGCCGCCAGAACGCGATGAGCTCCCTGCCCTGCAGGTCACCGCGCACCACGACCTCGTCGTACCCGTGGGACCCGACGTAGCCGACGTACTCCATGCCGAGGTCGAACTGGTCGGTGAAGAAGTAGGGGAGCTTGTCGTACGGCTCGTCGGCGCCCACGATCGTCGCTGCGGCGGTCGCCGGCTGGTTCAGGGCATTCGCCCAGTGCTCCACGCGGACATGGGTGCCCAGGAGCGGGTGGTGCGCGCGGGCGATGTCGCCGACGGCCAGCACGTGCGGGTTCGACGAGCGCAGGTGGGCATCGACGACGACGCCGTTCTCGACGTGCAGCCCTGCCGCCTTGGCGAGGTCGACGCGGGGGGCAGCCCCGATCCCGACGACCACCAGGTCGGCGTCGATCAGCGTGCCGTCCGCCAGCTCGACCGCACCCACGTGCGTCCCGTCGCCCGCGGCCACGATCTCGGAGATCTCCGTCCGCGTCCGCAGGTCGACCCCGTTCTCCCGGTGCAGGTCCGCGAACATCGCAGCGAGCTCGGGGCCGAGCACGGCGAGCAGCGGCAAGGGGTCGCGCACGAGGACGCTCACCTCGCAGCCGGCCGCGCGGGCCGCGGCGGTGACCTCCAGCCCGATCCACCCACCGCCGACGACCACCACGCGCCTGCCCGCCGTCAGCAGGGTGCGCAGACGGTCGCTGTCGTCGAGGGTGCGCAGGTTCACGACGCCGTCGAGACCGGCACCGGGGACGTCGAGCCGACGCGGCTCCGAACCGGTCGCGAGGACGAGGTGGTCCCAGCCCGTGCGGGTCCCGGAGCCGTCGACGACGTCGCGCGCGCCCAGGTCGATCGACCGGACGGTCGTGCCGAGCCGCAGGTCGACGTCGTGGGCGCCGTACCAGTCGGCCGGGTGCACGAACGCGCCGTCGCGCTCGTCGCTGCCCTGCAGGTAGCCCTTCGACAACGGCGGACGCTCGTACGGCCGCTCGGTCTCGGTGCCGAGCAGGACGATCCCCCCGTCGTATCCCCGATCACGCAGCCCCTCGACGGTCTTCGCCCCCGCCAGCCCGGCACCCACGACCACGACCTGACCGCTCACGTCACTCCCCTGCCTCACCGGACCGCCGAGGGTAAGCGCACCAGGTCGCGGGCGTGCGCGCAATGGTGGTCCGGTGGGCAGAGTGTGGCGAAGTCCACGTCCCGACTGCCCCCCACCACGCGCCGGATGGGCGGTCGACTGGCACCCTGGGGCCATGCTGATGTGGCCGGGCCGCCCCTACCCCCTGGGCGCCACCTACGACGGGACCGGGACGAACTTCACCCTGTTCTCCGAGGTGGCTGAACGAGTCGAGCTGTGCCTGTTCGCCGAGGACGGGACGGAGACCCGGATCGACCTGCCCGAGGTGGACGCGTTCGTCTGGCACGGCTACCTGCCGGTGATCTCCCCCGGCCAGCGTTACGGCTACCGCGTGCACGGGCCCGACAACCCGGCGCAGGGTCACCGCTGCAACCCGAACAAGCTGCTGCTCGACCCGTACGCCAAGGCGATCGACGGGCAGATCGACGGCGACGCGTCTCTGTACTCGTACCAGTTCGGTGCCCCCGGTGAGCGCAACGACGACGACTCCGCGCCGCACACCATGAAGTCGGTCGTCATCAACCCCTACTTCGACTGGGGCCACGACCGCCCGCCGCAGCACGAGTACCACGAGTCGGTCATCTACGAGGCGCACGTGCGGGGTCTGACGATGCAGCACCCGGCCGTGCCCGAGGAGCTGCGGGGCACGTACCTCGGGCTCGCGCACCCCGCCGTCATCGAGCACCTGACATCGCTGGGCGTGACCGCTGTCGAGCTCATGCCCGTCCACCAGTTCGTCAACGACCCGTCCCTGGTCGAGCGGGGCCTGTCCAACTACTGGGGCTACAACACGATCGGCTTCTTCGCGCCGCACAACGGCTACTCGGCGTTCGCCTCGTCGGGGCAGCAGGTGCAGGAGTTCAAGGCCATGGTCCGCGCGCTCCACGAGGCGGACATCGAGGTCATCCTCGACGTGGTCTACAACCACACCGCCGAGGGCAACCACATGGGCCCGACGCTGAGCTTCCGGGGGATCGACAACGCCAACTACTACCGGCTCGTCGACACCGACCAGGCGCACTACTTCGACACCACCGGTACGGGGAACTCGCTGCTCATGCGCTCCCCGCACGTGCTGCAGCTGATCATGGACTCGCTGCGCTACTGGGTGACCGAGATGCACGTCGACGGGTTCCGGTTCGACCTGGCGGCCACGCTCGCCCGGCAGTTCCATGAGGTCGACCGCCTGTCGGCGTTCTTCGACCTGGTGCACCAGGACCCGGTCGTCTCGCAGGTCAAGCTCATCGCCGAGCCGTGGGACGTGGGCGACGGCGGCTACCAGGTGGGCGGGTTCCCGCCGCTGTGGTCGGAGTGGAACGGCAAGTACCGCGACACCGTCCGCGACTTCTGGCGTGGCGAGCCGTCGACGCTCGGGGAGTTCGCCAGCCGGCTGTCCGGCTCGTCGGACCTGTACGCGCACACCGGACGCCGGCCGATCGCGAGCGTCAACTTCGTCACCGCGCACGACGGCTTCACGCTCAATGACCTCGTCTCGTACAACGGCAAGCACAACGCCGCCAACGGCGAGGGCAACAACGACGGCGAGAACCACAACCGCTCCTGGAACTGCGGCGCGGAGGGTCCCACGGACGACCCGGGGATCCTCGCCCTGCGGGCACGCCAACGGCGGAACTTCCTCACGACGCTCCTGCTCTCGCAGGGCGTGCCGATGCTCGCGCACGGCGACGAGCTGGGTCGGACCCAGCACGGCAACAACAACGTCTACTGCCAGGACGGCCCGATCTCCTGGGTCGACTGGGACCTCGACGAGGACAAGAACGCGCTCCTCGAGTTCACGCGGCGCATCGTCCGGCTCCGCCAGGATCACCCTGTGTTCCGGCGTCGGCGCTTCTTCGCCGGCGCGCCCGAGCACGGCGGCGAGTCGGACCTCCTCGACATCGCATGGCTCTCGCCGAGCGGCGAGCACATGCGGGACGAGGCGTGGGGCGCCGACCAGGCGCGCGCCGTCACGGTGTTCCTCAACGGCGACGCCATCCCGGAGCCGGACCGGCGCGGCGAGGAGATCGTCGACGACAGCTTCCTCATCTTGTTCAACGGGCAGCCGGACCCGGCGACGTTCACGCTCCCGGACGGCGACTTCGGTGCCGGCTGGACCGCCGTGATCGACACCGACTCGCAGATCGAGACCGGCAGCACCGTGAACGCGGGGGCGGAGCTGACGCTGCGCGAGAAGTCGATCATCGTGTTCACCCGTCCGCCCATCACGTCGTCGGCCACCTCGTCGGGCATCGGTGTGGTCGCGACGGCCTCGCGCGAGGCGGCGAAGCAGGCGAAGAAGCGACGGGTGTCCGCGACGGCGACGGAGGACAAACCGAAGCGGCGCACGACCCGGCCGCGCCCGACCGCATGAGCGAGCCGCGCCCGACGCCCACCCGCCGGTTGCCGACGGCGGGCAAGCCCGTACCGGGCTCGACGTACCGGTTGCAGCTGGGCACGGACCTGACGCTCGACGACGCGGTGCAGCGCGTGCCGTACCTGGCGTCGCTGGGCGTGACGCACGTGTATCTGTCGCCGATCCTGCGGGCCGCGCCGGGGTCCACCCACGGGTACGACGTCGTCGACCACGACGAGATCGCTCCGGAGCTGGGCGGGCTGCCTGCGCTGCGGCGTCTGGCGACGGCGGCGCACGAGGCGGGCCTCGGGCTGGTGCTCGACATCGTGCCCAACCACATGGCCGTCCCCACGCCCGTCTGGCACAACCACGCCTTGTGGTCGGTGCTGGCCGAGGGGCCGGACTCCCCGTACGCGGACTGGTTCGACGTGGACTGGACGGCGGGCGACGGCGCGGTGCTCATGCCGGTGCTCGGAGACCGGATCGGCGCGGTGCTGGGTCGCGACGAGCTGGCCCTGGACGAGGTCGAGATCCCGGGCGAGGGCACGCGGACCGTCCTGCGCTACCACGACCACGTGTTCCCGGTCCGACCGGGCACCGAGTCGCTCTCCCTGGCGGAGCTGGTGGAGCGCCAGCACTACCGGCTCGCGTACTGGCGGGTCGCCGACGAGGAGCTCAACTACCGGCGGTTCTTCGACGTCGGCACCCTGCTCGCGGTCCGCGTGGAGGACCCGGCCGTGTTCGACGCCACGCATGCGCTCGTCCTGTCGCTCCTCGCGGACGGCACGATCGACGGCCTGCGCATCGACCACCCGGACGGCCTCGCGGACCCGGCGGGGTACCTCGCGCGGCTGCGTGAGGCGAGCGGTGGCGCCTGGGTGGTCGTCGAGAAGATCCTCGAGGGCCCCGAGACGCTCCCGCCGGACTGGGAGACCGCCGGCAGCACCGGGTACGAGGCGCTGTGGCGGATCCAGCAGACGTTCGTCGACCCGGGCGGGGCAGCGGTGCTCGGCGCCGTGATGCACCGGCTCACCGGCGACACCTCGGACGCGTTCGCGTCGATGGCCGAGTCGGCCAAACGAGAGATCGTCGACGGCCCGCTGTACGCCGAGGTGCACCGCCTGACCTCGCTCGCGGCGGACATCTGCCGCGACGACCTTCGCCTGCGCGACCACACCTGGCGCGCTCTGGAGGACTGTCTGATCGAGCTGCTCGTCGCGTTCGACCGGTACCGCGCGTACGTCGTGCCCGGCGAGCCCGTGCACCCCGAGTCGCTCGAGGTCATGCAGGTCGCTGCCGCCCACGCCCGCGCCCAGCTCTCCGTGGAGCGCAGCGCGACGATGGACGTCGTCGTCGACCTCCTGCTCGGTCGCGAGGTCGGCAGCGCGGGGCGCACGCGGGGGGCGCGCCGAGATGAGCTCGTCGTGCGGTTCCAGCAGACCTGCGGCGCCGTGATGGCCAAGGGCGTCGAGGACACCGCGTTCTACCGCTGGACCCATCTCATCGGCCTGTGCGAAGTGGGCGGCGACCCGGAGCAGTTCGCGCTCACGCCCACCGACCTGTCGGCGTGGGCGGCGGAGATGCAGGTGTCGGCGCCGCTGGGCATGACGACCTTGTCGACGCACGACACCAAGCGCGGCGAGGACACCCGGGCCCGGCTCGGGGTGCTCAGCGAGCTCCCCCGCGAGTGGTCCGTGCTCGTCGACTCCCTGCGGGCCGCCTCCGCGCCGTACCGCAGCGCTCTGCTCGACGGGCGCACCGAGTACCTGCTCTGGCAGACGCTGGCCGGCACCTGGACGGACGACGGCCCGATCAGCGAGGACCGGCTCGTCGAGTACCTGACCAAGGCGATCCGGGAGGCGAAGAGCCGGACCACGTGGACGGCGCCCGACGAGCCGTACGAGGCCGCGGTGCTCGATGCCGCGCGGCAGGCGCTGGTCGACCCGACGGTCGCCGAGCTGTTCTCCGGCTGGGAGCTGCGCACCCGCGCCGCCGTGCGCGCAGCGACACTCGGCACGAAGCTGGTCCAGCTGACGCTGCCCGGCGTCCCGGACGTCTACCAGGGCACGGAGGTGCCGAGACCGGTCCTCGTCGACCCGGACAACCGGCGACCGGTCCCGCTGGAGCCTCTGGTCGCCCGCCTGGCCCGGCTCGACGACGGCGCCGGCCCGCGCGACCTCGCCGACGAGAAGCTGCTGGTCACCTCGCGAGCGCTGCGCCTGCGCCGTGCGCTGCCGGAGGCGTTCGTCGGCCCGGCCAGCGGGTTCCTTCCGCTCGCGCACTCCTCCGGGCACTCGCTCACCTACGCCCGCACGGTGGCCGGCGACCCGCGGGTCGCCGTCGTCGCCACCCGGCTGGCTGCGGCTGTGGACCGGCTCGGCGGGTGGGCCGACCACTCGGTCGCGCTCCCCGAGGGCGACTGGCACGACGTGCTCACGGACCGGGCCGTGGTCGGGGGCGTCATCGACGTCGGACCGCTGCTGGACCGGCTGCCTGTCGCTCTGCTCGTGCGCGCGGAGGGCTGAGGTGCTCCCCCGGGTCTGGGCACCGACTGCCGCACGCGTCGACGTGGTCGTCGGCGACGAGCACCGACCGCTGACCGCAGACGGCGAGTGGTGGGTCGGCGAGATCGACCTCCCGCACGGCACCGACTACGCCTTCTCGGTCGACGACGGCCCGCCGCGGCCGGACCCCCGCAGCGCGTGGCAGCCGCACGGCGTCCACGGCGCCAGCCGCGTCTACGACCCCACGACCTTCGCGTGGTCGGACGACGGGTGGTCCGGGGTCGACGTCAGCGGGCACGTGACATATGAGCTGCACGTCGGCACGTTCAGCGACGAGGGCACGCTCGCCTCCGCGATCGAGCACCTCGACGAGCTGGTCTCGCTCGGCGTCGACCTGGTGGAGCTCATGCCGGTGGCGCCGTTCAGCGGCGTGCGGGGCTGGGGGTACGACGGCGTCGCGACGTTCGCCGTGCACGAGCCCTACGGCGGGCCTGCCGGCCTGCAGTCGTTCGTCGACGCTGCCCACGCTCGCGGTCTGGGCGTCTGCCTGGACGTCGTGCACAACCACCTGGGCCCGTCGGGCAACTACCTCGGCGTGTTCGGCCCGTACTTCACCGACGCGCACCAGACGCCGTGGGGCGCGGCGATCAACCTGGACGGGCCGGGGTCCGACGAGGTTCGCCGCTGGGTGTGCGACAGCGCGCTGCGCTGGTTCCGCGACTTCCACGTGGACGCGCTGCGCCTCGACGCCGTGCACGCGCTCATCGACCTGTCCGAGAGGCACGTCCTGTCCCAGCTGTCCGACGAGGTCGCCGCGCTGGCCGAGGAGCTGGGCCGGCCGCTCTCGTTGGTCGCCGAGTCGGACCTCAACGACCCGATCACGGTGACCCCGACCGCCGACGGCGGCTGGGGCATGACCGCGCAGTGGGACGACGACGTGCACCACGCCATCCACACGCTGGTCACCGGAGAACGGCACGGCTACTACGGCGACTTCGGCTCCCCCGAGGTGCTGCACAAGGCGCTGACCAGGGTGTTCGTCCACGACGGCGGGATGTCGACGTTCCGCGGACGCCACTGGGGCCGACCCGTGCCGCCCGGGACGGACGGCCACCGGTTCGTCGTCGCCACGTCCACGCACGACCAGGTGGGCAACCGCGCGCTCGGCGATCGCCCGTCGGCCCGTCTGGACCCCGGCCGGCTCGCCGCGGAGGCCGCGCTCGTCCTGCTCGCCCCGTTCAGCCCGATGCTCTTCATGGGCGAGGAGTGGGGCGCTCGCACGCCGTGGCAGTTCTTCACCGACCACCCCGAGCCCGACCTGGCCGCCGCCGTCCGTGTAGGCCGCCGCCGCGAGTTCGGCGGCCACGGGTGGGACGTCCTGTACGGCGGCGACATCGAGCTGCCCGACCCGCAGGACCCCGCGACGTTCCGCGCCAGCGTCCTCGACCGCACCGAGCTCGACGACCCCGCGCACCCCGAGCACGCCCGCCTGCGCGACTGGTACCGGTCGCTCATCGCCGTCCGCCGCACCGTGCCGGACCTCACGTCGGGTGACCTGTCCGCCACCGACCTGGTGTGGGGCGGTGCGTCCGAGCGCGACCAGTCGGACGTCCCGTGGGACGGCTGGATGGTGCTCCACCGTGGCTCGGCTCGGGTGGTCGTCAACCTGTCGGGCGAAGAGGTCGCGGTGCCGGTGCACACCGACGGATCGCTCGACGTGGTGGCGGCGTGGGATCCCGCCTCGATCGAGGCGACCCCCGACGGCGCCCTCGTCACGACGCCCCCGCGCTCGGTGGTCGTCCTCGCCTGACTCCGGTCCGGAGCTCGCGCGGTCAGCCGACCAGCGCAGCGCCGTCAGCCGCCAGCGAGCCCAGTCGGGAGAGCGCGCGGTAGTACTTCTTGCGGTACCCGCCGGCCAGCATCTCGGCCGAGAACAGGTCCCGCTCCCCTGCGCCGCCCAGCAGGACGGGCACGTCGCGGTCGTAGAGCCGGTCGACGAGCACGACGAGCCGCAGCGCCACGTCCTGCGTGGGGACGGCGTGCACGCCGGTCAGGGCCACGAGCCGGACGCCGTCGAGGAGGGCGCCATAGCGGCTCGGGTGGACGGTCGCGAGGTGCGCCAGCAGGTCCCCGAAGTCGTCCAGGGTCGCGTCCGGTCGCCGGCCTGCCGCCACCCGGACCTCGTCGTCGTCGAGCCCGTCGGCGTCGGTGACGACCGACCGGTGGCGGTAGTCGTCGCCGTCGACGCGCAGGACCTCGAACCGGGCGGCGAGCGCCTGGATCTCGCGCAGGAAGTCCTCGGCGGCGAACCGGCCCTCGCCCAGCGACCCGGGCAGGGTGTTCGACGTGGCGGCGAGCGCGACCCCGCGGTCGGCGAGCTCGCGCAGCAGTCGCGACATGAGGACCGTGTCGCCCGGGTCGTCCAGCTCGAACTCGTCGATGCAGACGAGGCGGCGGGTGGCGAGGGCCTCGACGGTCGGCAGGAAGCCGAGGGCGCCGACCAGGTTGGTGTACTCCACGAACGTGCCGTAGGCGGCGTTCTCGACGCCGACCGCGTGGGCCAGGGACGTGAGCAGGTGGGTCTTGCCGACGCCGAACCCGCCGTCGAGGTACACGGCGACCGGGGTGGCCTTTCCGCGCTTCCAGAAGGACTTCTGCCCGCCGCGGAGGATCTGCTCGGCGGCCGCCGAAAGCCGGGTCACCGCGGCGGCCTGCGACGGGTGCGCCGGGTCCGGTCGGTAGGTGGCGAACGACTCGTCCGCGAAGTGCCGGGGCGGGACGAGCTCGGCCAGCAGGCGGTCCGGCGGTACGACCGGTCGACGCTGGGCCAGGCTGGGCGCGCCGCCCGGGGCGTCCGGAGATGTCACGATCGAGGAGCCTACGTCGCGAGCGCGGAGACGATAAATCCCCACTGGATCGGTCTTCTTACCGCGTCATGGACGCCCGTCCCACATGTCGACCCGAACATCTCATGATCCGGACGCCCCCTCCCGCCTGGGGCGCCCGCGTGACAACCTCATCGGGTGATCGCCCCCGGGTTCCGCCTCTCGTGGCTGTGTGTGTGCGTCTGCACGCGCACCGTCGCCGCGGACCTGTGCGTGTGCTGCTGTCCGCGGAGCAACTGACCCCGCCCCTCGTCCCCCCGGGCGCGCGGTCTGCGTCCAGAGAACCGCTCCCCAGCGGTGGGTGCAGGCGCACGTCCACGTTCTCCCGGAGATATCGCCCCTATGGCGCAGACCAGGATCGCCCCGCCCGCTGCTCGTGCCGAGGGCCAGTGGGCCTTCGACCAGCGCGAACCCCTCAACGGGAACGAGCAGTTCAAGCAGGACGACGACGGCCTCAACGTCCGGCACCGGATCGAGACGGTCTACTCCCGTGAGGGCTTCGCGTCGATCGCGCCCGAGGACCTGCGCGGACGGATGCGCTGGTGGGGCCTCTACACGCAGCGCAAGCCCGGCATCGACGGCGGCAAGACGGCCACCCTCGAGCCGCACGAGCTGGACGACGAGTACTTCATGCTCCGCGTCCGCTGCGACGGCGGTGCGCTGAGCCTCGAGCAGCTGCGCGTGATCTCCCAGATCTCGGTCGAGTTCGGCCGCGGGACCGCGGACATCACGGACCGGCAGAACATCCAGCTGCACTGGATCCGCATCGAGGACGTCCCGGAGATCTGGCGCCGGCTCGAGGCCACCGGCCTGAGCACGCAGGAGGCCTGCGGAGACACACCTCGTGTCATCCTCGGCTCCCCCGTGGCCGGCGTGGCCGCGGACGAGATCATCGACGGCACCCCGGCCATCCGGGAGATCGCGGAGCGCTACATCGGCGACCCGGCGTTCTCCAACCTGCCGCGCAAGTTCAAGACGGCGATCAGCGGCTCCCCGCACCACGACGTCGCCCACGAGATCAACGACGTGGCGTTCGTCGGCGTCGTGCACCCCGAGCTCGGACCGGGCTTCGACGTCTGGGTCGGTGGCGCCCTGTCCACCAACCCCAAGCTCGGGGTTCGACTCGGCGCGTTCGTCACGCTCGACCAGGTCCCCGAGGTCTGGACCGGCGTCGTCGGCATCTTCCGCGACTACGGCTACCGCCGGCTGCGCACCCGAGCGCGCCTGAAGTTCCTCGTCGCCGACTGGGGCGCCGAGCTGTTCCGGCAGGTGCTGGAGGGCGAGTACCTGGGCTGGACCATGGAGGACGGCCCCGCGCCGCCCCCGCCGCCGTCGGGTCGCCGCGATCACGTCGGCGTGCACCCCCAGAAGGACGGCAACTTCTACGTCGGGGTCGCGCCCACGGTCGGCCGCATCTCCGGCGAGCTGCTCGGGCAGGTCTCGGACCTGGTGGAGACGGCCGGTTCCGGCCGGGTGCGGCTGACCGTCGAGCAGAAGCTCGTCATCCTCGACGTCGCGCCCGACAAGGTCGACGCGCTCGTGGATGGCCTGGAGGCCGCCGGGCTGCACGTCCGGACCGCGTCGACGTTCCGTCGCGGCACCATGGCGTGCACCGGGATCGAGTTCTGCAAGCTCGCGATCGTCGAGACCAAGGCCCGTGCCACGCACCTGATCGGTGAGCTGGAGGACCGGCTGCCCACCTTCGACCAGCCGATCACGATCAACCTCAACGGCTGCCCCAACTCGTGCGCCCGCATCCAGACCGCCGACATCGGCCTCAAGGGTGCGCTGGCGAACGGCGAGGACGGCTACCAGGTGCACCTCGGAGGCGGCCTCGGGCTGACCAGTGGGCTCGGGAAGACGCTGCGTGGCCTGCGCGTTCCCGCCGAGGAGCTCCCCGACTACATCGAGCGCGTCACGCGCAAGTTCGACGAGCAGCGCCTCGAGGGCGAGCTGTTCGCGCAGTGGACCCAGCGGGCGGACGAGGAGGACCTGCGATGAGCACCAGCAGCTCCGAGCGAGCGGTCCCCTACTACTGCCCGTTCTGCGCGAGCGAGGACCTGTGGCCGGCCGGTGAGACCCACGGCCAGTGGGAGTGCCGCTCGTGCACCCGGGCGTTCGCCCTGAAGTTCGTCGGGCTGGTGGCGCGGTCATGATCACCACGGACCTCATGGAGCTCGCTGAGCAGGCCGGCCGCGACCTCGAGGGCGCCCACCCCGCCGAGATCCTGCGGTGGGCTGCGCAGACCTTCGGCACCGACCTGGTCCTCGCGTCCTCGATGGGCGACGAGGTGCTGGTGCACATCGCGGCGGAGGCCGTGCCGGGGATCGACGTGATCTTCCTCGACACCGGGTACCACTTCGCCGAGACGCTGGGGACGCGCGACTACTACGCCGACTTCACGAACATCTCGCTGCGCACCATCCTGCCGCTGCGCACGGTCGCCGAGCAGGACGCGGAGCACGGGGAGAAGCTCCACGACCGCGACCCGAACCTGTGCTGCGCCCTGCGCAAGGTCGAGCCGCTCGAGCGCGGTCTCGCGCCCTACACCGCGTGGGTCACCGGCATGCGCCGCGAGGACGCCCCGACGCGCACCGACATCACGGTCGTCGGCTGGGACGCCAAGCGCGGCAAGGTCAAGCTCAACCCCCTGGCCGCGTGGACGCAGGACGACGTGGACGCCTACGTCGAGGAGCACCACGTGGTGCTCAACCCCCTGCGCCAGGCGGGCTACGCGTCCATCGGCTGCGCTCCCTGCACGCGCGCCGTCGCCCCTGGTGAGGACCCGCGCGCGGGTCGCTGGTCCGGAACCTCCAAGATCGAATGCGGGTTGCACACATGACGACTCTGTCCGAGCGGACCGCGCTCACGCAGCTGGACGCCCTGGAGTCCGAGGGCATCCACGTCATGCGCGAGGTGGCCGGTGAGTTCGAGCGTCCGGTGCTGCTGTTCAGCGGCGGCAAGGACTCGATCGTCATGCTGCACCTGGCCCGCAAGGCGTTCTGGCCGTCCCCCGTGCCGTTCACGCTCATGCACGTCGACACCGGGCACAACTTCCCGGAGGTCATCGAGTACCGCGACCGCGTGGTGGCCGAGCACGGGCTGCGGCTCGTCGTGGCCAGCGTGCAGGACGCCATCGACGACGGCCGCGTCGCCGAGCGGGCGGACGGCTCCCGCAACCCGCTGCAGACGGTCCCGCTGCTCGACGGCATCACGGCGAACAGGTTCGACGCGGTGTTCGGCGGCGGTCGTCGCGACGAGGAGAAGGCGAGAGCCAAGGAGCGAGTGTTCTCGCTGCGCGACGAGTTCGGCCAGTGGGACCCGCGCCGGCAGCGACCCGAGCTGTGGGACCTCTACAACGGTCGCCACAAGCCCGGCGAGCACGTGCGCGTCTTCCCGCTGTCCAACTGGACCGAGCTGGACGTGTGGCGCTACATCGAGCGCGAGCAGATCGAGCTCCCCGCGATCTACTACTCCCACCAGCGCGAGGTCTTCCTGCGCGACGGCATGTGGCTGGCGCCGGGCGGCTGGGGCGGTCCGCGCACCGGCGAGACGCTCGAGGTCCGCACCGTCCGGTACCGCACCGTCGGCGACATGAGCTGCACGGGCGCCGTCGAGTCCACGGCGGCCACGATCCCCGAGGTCATCGCCGAGGTGGGTGCCAGCCGGCTCACCGAGCGGGGCGCCACGCGCGCCGACGACCGCGCGTCGGAGGCGGCGATGGAAGACCGCAAGCGCGAGGGCTACTTCTGATGGGCCCCGCTCTCACGACGCAGCCGACCACGACAGAGGAGATCCACACGGTGACCGAGCACGCGACGCGGGACCTCCTGCGCCTGGCCACCGCCGGATCCGTCGACGACGGCAAGAGCACCCTGATCGGCCGGCTGCTGTACGACACGAAGTCGGTGCTGGCGGACCAGCTGAGCGCGGTCGAGGCGGCGACGCTGGCCCGTGGCGGTGGCGAGGTGGACCTGGCGCTGCTCACCGACGGGCTGCGGGCCGAGCGCGAGCAGGGCATCACGATCGACGTCGCGTACCGCTATTTCTCGACCGCCACCCGCGCGTTCGTGCTGGCCGACACCCCGGGGCACGTGCAGTACACGCGCAACATGGTGACCGGCGCGTCCACGGCCGAGCTGGCGATCGTGCTCGTCGACGCCCGCAAGGGTGTGCTGGAGCAGACCCGTCGGCACGCCACGATCACCGCGCTGCTGCGCGTCCCGCACGTCGTGCTCGCCGTGAACAAGATGGACCTGGTCGGCTTCGACGAGGCCACGTTCCGCGCGATCGCGGATGAGTTCACCGCCTACGCGCTCAGCCTCGGCATCCCCGACGTCACGGCCGTCCCGCTCTCGGCGCTCACGGGCGACAACGTGGTGGACCGCTCCACGCGGACGCCCTGGTACGACGGCCCGACGCTGCTGGAGCACCTCGAGTCGGTGCCGGTGGGTCGCGACGCCCTGTCCGAGCCCTTCCGGTTCCCCGTGCAGGTGGTCATCCGCCCGCGCACCGCCGAGCACCCCGACTACCGCGGCTACGCCGGTCGGGTCGCGTCCGGCGTGGTGTCGGTCGGTGACGAGGTCACGGTGCTGCCGTCGGGCAAGCGCAGCACGGTCGTCGGCATCGACACGTTCGACGGGCCGCTCACGGAGGCGCACGCGCCGCAGTCCGTGACGCTCCGGCTCGCCGACGACGTCGACGTGGCCCGGGGCGACGTGCTCGTCCCGAGCGCCGCCGCGATCGAGGTCGGCACGGACCTCGTCGGCACCGTCTGCTGGCTGGCCGAGAAGCGCAGCGTGCTGGGCGCCCGCCTCCTGGTCCGGGTCGGCACCCGCACCGTTCGTGCGCTGCTGCGCGAGGTCAACGCCCGGCTCGATGTCGACACCCTCACGGTCGAGGCCTGGGACGGTGTGGACACCCTGCACGCGGTGGACGCCACGGACACGTCCTCGGACATCCCGCCGCGCGCGCTGACGCTCAACGCGATCGGGCGGGTCAAGATCCGGCTGGCCGAGCCGGTCGTGCTCGACGAGTACGCCACGCACCGTCGGACCGGTGGGTTCCTGCTGGTCGACCCCGCGGACGGCACCACGCTGGCCGCCGGGATGATCGGCGCCACGCTGCTCGACCGGCTCACGCCCACGTCGACCGCCCAGGACGACGACGACTGGTTCGCCGGATCAGGGATCTGACGGTGCCTGCGCACCCGCTCTTCCTCGACGTCACCGGCCGACGCGTCGTCGTCGTCGGCGGCGGTCCGGTCGCCGCTCGACGCGCGGCTCGGCTGATCGAGGACGGCGGCGACGTCCTCGTCGTCGCGCCGGCGCTCTGCGAGGACCTCACGGAGCACGTCGCCGCGGGCCGCGTGACCTGGCGGGCACGGGAGTACCTGACCACCGACCTCGACGGCGCCTGGCTGGTCCACACGGCCACGGGCGACCGCGCGGTGGACGACGCCGTCGCGGCCGACGCCGAGGCCTCGCGCCTCTGGTGCGTACGGGCGGACGCCGCGAGCGCGTCGAGCGCCTGGACGCCCGCCGTCGCCCGGTCCGGCAGCGTCACCGTCGCCGTCGGCGCCGGCGGTGACCCCCGCCGGGCCGTCGCCCTGCGCGACGCCGTCGCGCTCCTGCTCGACACCGGAGGGCTGCCTCTGCGGCATCACCGCCCCACGACGGGCAGCGTCACGCTCGTCGGCGGCGGCCCGGGTGATCCCGGGCTCATCACCACCCGCGGTCGCCGGGCGCTGGCCGAGGCCGACGTGGTCGTCGTCGACCGCCTGGCACCCCGCGCCCTGCTGGCCGAGCTCGACCCTGCGGTCGAGATCATCGAAGCGGGCAAGTCCCCGCACGCGCACACCCTCACCCAGACCGAGATCAACGCCGTGCTCGTCGAGCGCGCCCAGGCCGGCAACCGGGTGGTGCGGCTCAAGGGCGGCGACCCGTTCGTGCTAGGCCGCGGCGGCGAGGAGGTGCTCGCGTGCGTGTCCGCGGGCGTCCCGGTCGAGGTCGTCCCCGGGGTGACGAGCGCGCTCGCCGTCCCCGCGGCCGCCGGCATCCCCGTCACGCACCGTGGGCTCGCCCGCCAGCTCACCATCCTGTCGGCGCACGACGCGGCCCCCGACTGGGAGGTGCTCGCGCGCCTCGAGGGCACGCTCGTGCTGCTGATGGGCGTCGCGCAGCTGTCGTCGCACACTCGGGCGCTCCTGACGCACGGCAAGGACCCCGGCACGCCCGTCGCCATCGTGGAGAAGGGCACGCTGCCCGGACAGCGCACCACCGTCGGCACCCTCGCCGACATCGCGGACCTTGCCCGGGAGCGCGGTGTCGGCAACCCGGCGGTCGTGGTGATCGGCGACGTCGCTGCCCTGGCGGACGTCCTGGCCTAGGTTGGCGACGTGCCCGACCTGCCTGCACTCGACCTCCTGGTCCCGGTGGACGCACCGGTCCGCCTGCTCGCGCCGCGGTCCGACGAGGCAGAGCTGGTCGCGCTGTTCGCGTCCGGGTCGACGGGAGGACCGCATGTGCGCGCCAACATGGTCGGTACCGTCGACGGCGCGGCGACGGGCGCCAACCGGGTGAGCGGGTCCATCAACGGGCCCGCGGACTTCCGCGTGTTCCGCGTGCTGCGCGCGCTGGCGGACGTGGTCCTGGTCGGCGCCGGCACGGTCCGCGCGGAGCGCTACACGCCTCTGGACGTCCCGGCGGAGCTCCGGGCGGCACGCGCAGCGCTCGGGCGCGCCGACGCTCTCGAGCTCGCGGTCGTCACGGCGAGCGGGGACCTCCCCGACTCCCTGCTCGACACCGACCGCCCCCCGCTCGTGCTCACCACCGGCTCGGCCCCGTCACTGGACACGCTGCGTGCGCGCGTCGGCGCCGACCGGGTGATCGTCGCGGACGCCGGGGTGCCCGGGGCGGTCGACCCCCGTGCCGTCATCGCGGCCCTCGCCGACCGCGGGCTGGTGCACGTCCTCGCCGAAGGTGGACCGACCCTGCTGGCCCAGCTGGTGGACGCCGACCTGGTCGACGAGCTGTGCCTGACGTGGAGCCCGCAGCTGGTCGGCGGACCCGCCGGTCGCGTCACCCACCTGCCGACCTGGTTCGCACCGGCCCGCGCCCTGACCCTGTCGCACCTGCTCCACGCGGACGGCGTGCTGCTGGGTCGCTGGCAGGTGGTTAGGCTCGGCGCGTGACCGACACGATCATCGTCCTCACGGAGGACACCCTCGCCAGCGCCGACGTCGAGAAGCTGCTCGCCCTGCACGAGGGCGATACGTACGCGTACCGCGTCCTCGTCCCGGCGGACACGGACCGGCCCCTCATCTCCACGATCATCGACAACCTCAGCCTCGGGGAGCTCAAGGAGGCGTGGCACCGCGCCCTCGGCAAGGAGCCCTCCTCCCACGAGGCGAAGGCCACGGCGGACGAGCGGCTGGCCGGCAGCATCGCCGCCTTCATCACGGCCGGCCGTCCCGCCACGGGCTCCGTGGTCGACGACGACCCGCTGCCCGCGCTGAAGGCCGCGGTCGCCGACGGCGACGTGGTCGAGGTCGCCGTCGTGACCTACCCGCACGCGATCGAGGACACGTTCCACCGCGACTGGGCCTCCCGGGCCCGCGAGGAGCTCCAGGTCCCCGTGCTGCACCTGTACTCGGGCACCAGCGAGCTCGGCTGACGTCAGCCGACGGGCGGGACACCCCACTCGGGACGTCCCGCCCGTCGTCATGTCCGCCCGTCAGACCGAGCGCAGTGCCTCGGTCGGAGGCACCCGGGCCGCCCGCAGCGCCGGGTAGAGACCGACGATCGACCCCACGGCGAGCGAGCAGGCGAGGCCGGCGATCACGGGCAGCCACGGCACCATCACGGCCCGCCCTTGGTGAGAGGCAAACACCCAGGTCACCGCGACGCCGAGCACGACACCGGCGATCCCGCCGAGCAGGGACAGCAGCACCGACTCGATGAGGAACTGGCCGCCGATCGAGCTCCGCGGGGCGCCGAGCGCCCGTCGCACCCCGATCTCGCGGCGCCGCTCGAGCACCGACACGACCATGACGTTGGCGATGCCCACACCGCCGACGAGCAGCGCGACCGCGCCGAGCCCGACCGCGAGGAGCGTGAACGACCGGTCGGCCGCCGCTCCAGCCGCAAGGGCGTCGGACGGACGGGACACGCGGACCTCGTCGGGGGCGGCGGGGTCCGCCGTCCGACCGAGGACCGCGCGGGTGGCCACCACCTGCTCCGGGTCGACGCGCACGTAGACGGCGGACGGGTGGAGGTCGTCGTCGACGAACGTGGACGCGACCGTCGTCCCGACCAGCGCCGCCTCGTCCAGCTCGGGGGCGAGCACCACGGGGTCGAGGATCCCGACGACCGTGAACGGACGGCCCGCGAGCGACACGTCGACCCCGCCGGCGAGCGGGCCGATGCCGAGCCGTCGGGCGGTCGTCGCCCCGAGCACGACCGCGGGGTAGCGCTCCGTCGCCGCGTCGAGCCACCGCCCCTCCTGCACGGACGCGGCCACCGCGTCGAGCAGGTCGAGGTCGGCCGCGAGCACGGAGATTCCGCTGGTCCGGCTCTCGGGGACCTTGTCGGACCGGCGCACGGTGGCGTCGACGGCACGGACCGCCGAGGCCGCCAAGACGGTGGGGATCCGGGCGACCATCGCGACCGACTCGTCGGGCAGCGTGCCCTCGTCTCCCAGGAGCCCCTGCCCCGGGGCGACCGTGAGGAGGTTGGTGCCGAGCGCGTCCAGCTGGGCGCGCAGGTCGGCACGCGACGACTCCGACAGCCCGAGCACCCCGACGAGCGCCGTGATCCCGATCGCGATGCCCAGGGCGGACAGGGCGGTGCGGCCCGGGCGCACCGTGAGTCCTCGGGCGCTCACCCGGAGCAGGTCGGCAACGGACATGCGGCGGACCTCCGTCCGCGTCATGCCGCCACCCCCGGGCAGGTCTCGTGCTCGACGCGGCCGTCGCGCATGGAGACCACCCGCGGGAGCCGTCCCGCGATCCGTTCGTCGTGCGTGACGACGACGATCGTCGCGCCGTCCGCGTGCAACGAGTCGAGCAGCTCGAGCACGGCGGCGCCGGACGCCTGGTCGAGGTTGCCCGTCGGCTCGTCCGCCAGGAGGATCTGCGGCGCGTGCACGAGCGCCCGTGCCACGGCGACGCGCTGGCACTCCCCGCCCGACAGCTCCGTCGGGGTGTGCCGCACGCGGTCGGAGAGCCCCACCCGGTCCAGCGCCGCCCGCGCCTGGCGCAGCCGCTCGGGCCGCCGGACACCCTGGTAGAGCAGCCCGTCGGCCACGTTCTCGAGCGCCGACCGGCCGTCCAGCAGGAAGAACTGCTGGAACACGAAGCCGAGACGCACGGCGCGGACCCGGGACAGCGCGGCGTCGGACAGCGTCGTCACGTCGTCGCCGACCAGCCGCACGCGGCCCGTCGTCGGTCGGTCGAGCGCGCCCATGACGTGCAGCAGCGTCGACTTGCCCGATCCCGACGGCCCGACGACCGCCATGTAGTCCCCCGCCTCCACGGCGAGGTCGACGCCGTGCAGCACCGTGAGAGCCGCCGGGCCGCTGCCGTACGTCTTCGTGACACCGACGAGGTCGAGGACGCTCACGGGGTCACCACGACCTCGTCACCCTCGGCGACCTCGTCGCCGGAGATCTCGACGGACGTCCCGGCGAACGCTCCGGTGCTCGCCGTGACATAGCTCGACGTGCCGTCTGCGAGCACCTTCTGCACGCCGTACCCGCCGTCGGCGAGCGCGACCAGCGCGGTCACCGGCACGACGAGCACGTCGGTCGCGACGGTCTGGTCGAGGCCGACCTCGACGGGCGTGCCCTCCGCCAGCCCGTCGAGGTGCTGCTCGGCGGGCGTGATCGTGACCGAGAGCTGTTGCTGCTCGTCGACGGTCACGATCTCCGCCGCCGTGATCGTGCCCTCCGCCGTCGTGCCGTCGGGCAGCGTGAGGGACGCGGTCCCGCCGACCGGCGCGAGCGCGGCCTGACTGGACCGCAGGGGGACCGTGACGACCCGGTGCGTCGCGCCCAGAGCGAGCACCGGCATCCCCGGGTCGACGGGCGCGCCGAGCTCGGCCAGCTGCTCGACGACGCGGACGTCCCGCGGCGTGAACAGCACGTCGCCGAGCCGGACCGTGCCGGTCTGCGTCACGCCCAGGGACTTCTGCCACCGCTTGACGGCCGCGGTCGTGACCGACGTCCAGTCCTCGTCGACGGTCAGGTCCAGGCCGGCGGCGTACCCGAGGTCCGTGATCGCCTGCTCGAGCTGGCGGACGTCGGCGCCGGCGGCGGAGGAGGGACCGAGGTCACGCCACGCCGGGGCGGCCCCCGCAAGACGAACGACGGGCCGGGTGTCGATGGCGTAGACGGGTTGACCGGCCGCCACCGTCGATCCGACGGCGGCGAGCCACGTCACCGTGCCGGGCGTACGCGCCGCGACCGAGGTCGTCGCCCCGTGGCCGACCTCGCCGCTCGCGGTCGCGGTCGAGACAAGGTCGGTGCGGGCGACCGTCCGGGTGGTCCATGCGGGTGGCGACGCCGTCGGATCGGCGCCGCCCGGTGGCGCACCGCACGCGGCCAGCGGGACGACGACTGCGAGGGCCAGTCCGGCGGCGTGCCGCGGCTTCGTCACTTCTCCTGTCCCTCGGTCGAGCCGTCCGGCAGCTCCACGCCCGCCTCGACGGTGCACTCCTGCATGTCCTGCTCGAACTGCGGGTCGCCCGGTGCGGGGTCGCCGGTGCCGCTCTCGGCGCCACGCCGGAACTCGGACTTCACCTGTCCGCCGTCGAACGTCGGGTCGGGCATGTCCCAGCCGCGGTCGCGCATGCACTGGGCGTGGTCCAGGAACGACTGCTTCTGCTCCGCGGTCAGGGGCTCCGCGCCCGCACCCGACTCGGCCATCCGTTGCCAGGGCTCGCACGCGTCGTCCGCGGCCTCGCCCTGCCCGGGCGTGAGGCTGCCACCGTCGCCGAGCCGGTACTGCCCGTCGGTCGGGTCGGGCACGTCCACGCCGTGGTCGCGCATGCACTGCGCCCATGCGAGCATCGCGTCCTCGGGGGCGAGGGCGGAGGAGGACGCCGACGGGGCCCCGGACGTCGCTCCCCCGGCTCCGGGAAGCAGGGGGCCCTTCGCCGGGGTGCACGCGGCGACCGCGCCGAGCAGGCACACAGCCGCGAGGGCCTGAGCGACGCGGCGACGTCGGCCGGCGCGCGGTGGGGTGGCGGCCAGAGGGCTCATGGTCGTTCTCCTCGTCATGGTCGGCTGATGGGGCCAGCCCACCGCGTCGCCCGTTCGGCGAGCGTTGGGCCTCGACGTCCGGCGGGGCCACGCCCTTACGCTGGCTGAACACGACGGAGCCGATGCTGCGCGGACGGCCCACGTGGGGGCCGGGACGGAGGTGCGCGGTGCGTGTGCTCGTGGCCGAGGACGAAGAGGTGATGGCCGACGCGCTGGCCCGTGGCCTGCGCCGGGCGGGATACGCCGCCGACGTGGCCATGGACGGCGGCACGGCCCTCGAGCTCGCGACGCTCAACCCCTACGACGTGATCCTGCTCGACCGCGACCTGCCGGTGGTGCACGGGGACGACGTGTGCCGTGCGCTCCTCGCGTCCGGGTCGCCGGCCAGGATCCTCATGCTCACCGCGGCGGGCGGGCTGCAGGAGAAGGTCGACGGGTTCGGTCTCGGCGCGGACGACTACCTGGCCAAGCCGTTCGCGTTCGCGGAGCTGCTCGCCCGCGTGCAGGCCCTGGCCCGCCGCACCGCGCCGGCGCAACCGCCCGTCCTCGAGGCAGCCGGCCTCCGGGTGGACGTCGCCCGACGCGCCGTGACGCGCGACCGTCGACCGCTCGACCTCACGCTCAAGGAGTACGGCGTCCTCGTCGAGCTGGTGCGGGCCGCCGGCGCCGTGGTGTCCGCCGAGGACCTGCTGGCGCGCGTGTGGGACGAGAACGCCGACCCGTTTACCAACGCTGTCCGGGTCACGATGGTCGGGCTGCGCCGCAAGCTCGGCGACCCTCCGCTCGTCGAGACGCTCCGCGGCGCCGGATACCGCGTGCTGGCGTGATCGCGTGAGACGGTCGCTGAGCGTCCGCTGGCGGCTCACCATCGCGTACACCGTCATCATCGCGGTGTCCGGCGCGGTGCTGCTCACGCTCGTGTACGGGCTGGTCACGCGGGGCGAGGTGCAGTCCGGCAGCGCGACGACGCAGCAGGCACCGGGCGCAGACGCCGACGGCCCGCCCCCCGGGCCCGTCGTCACGGAGTCGCGCGACGACGACGGCACGGACGAGACAGCGCAGCTCGCCCAGAGCTCGTGGTTCGCGCTGGCCTTCGTCACGGCGGTGTCCGTCGGCATCGGCTGGGTCGTCGCGGGCCGGCTCCTCGCTCCCGTCCACACCATCACCGCCCGGGCACGGCGCATCTCCGCGGACTCCCTCGACGAACGCATCGCCCTGGGTGGCCCGCGCGACGAGCTGCGCGCGCTGGCCGACACGTTCGACGAGCTGCTGGGCCGGGTGCAGAGCACGGTGACCTCGGAGCGCCGACTCGTGGCCACGATGTCGCACGAGCTGCGGACTCCCCTGGCCAACCAGCGGGCGGCACTCGACGTCGCGCTCGCGGACCCCGACGCCGACGCCGACGACCTGCGCGCCGCCGCGACGACCGCGCTCGAGCAGAGCCGGCGGGCAGCCCGGACGATCGACGGGCTGCTCGTGCTCGCCCGCGCGCAGTCCGGCGAGGCGACCGGACCGCCCCGCCCGGTGGACCTACGGGCCCTGGTCGCCGACGCCGTGGACCAGACCCGCACGCCCGAGGACGAGCTCACCTGGGAGGTGCACCTCACCGACGTGACCGTGCCCGGCGAGCCGGCCCTGCTGGCCCGCGCGGTGGCGAACCTCGTGGACAACGCGGAACACCACAACGTGGAGCACGGCCACGTCGCGATCCGGCTGACCGCCGAGCCGGGCATCGGGCGGGTGGTCGTCGAGAACACCGGTCCGCTGGTGCCACCGGGGGCCGCCGCGGACCTCGTCCTCCCGTTCCGGCGTGGCGCCGCCGACCGGACCGCGGCCGGCGGCGGCGTCGGGCTGGGGCTCACCGTGGTGCAGGCCGTCGCCGACCATCACGGCGGCCGGCTCCTCCTGACCCCGCGCCCCGACGGCGGCCTCGTCGCGGAGCTCCGCCTCCCGACCCACGGGACCACCTAGTCCCGCGGGTCGGGAGCGGCGTCAGAAGCCCGTGGAGGTGACCTCCGGGTAGTACCGGCGGAACTTGCGCACCTGGTTGACCAGCGCCAGCGCGACGTACAGCCGTCGGCGGGGTGACAGGTCCCTGCGGTACTGCAGCGGACGGACGACCGCCTTCGCCCTGATCAGCTGCCGGACGCGCGCGGCCAGGCGTGCGTCGCGCACGTAGCGCAGCAGCAGTCGGTTCGGCACGACCGAGTAGAGGATCTCCTTCTCGACCACGACCGGCGTCACCGACCGGCCCTCGACCGCGTCCTCGACCACGAACCGCATCGGGTTGGCCCCCGCTGCGGTCACGTAGTAGTTGTTCCGGCCGATGCGCGGGTTGACCTCGAAGAACCGGAACTGCTCGGTGCGCGGGTCCACCTTCACGTCGAAGTTGGCGAACCCGCGGTACCCGGTCGACGCGAGGAACGTCCGCGCCTGCGCGAGCATCGGGTCGTCGCGGTAGGTGATCATCGCCGCCGGGTTGCCCAGCCCGGACGGCGTGTGCTCTTCGAGCAGCACGTGCGCCGAGCAGAGCAGCGTGATCTCGCCGTGGGTGTCCACGTACGCCGTGATCGACCGCATCTGCGTGTCGTCGCCCGGCACCAGCTCCTGCACCACGAACCGGCCGCGGTACCCCGCCGACCGCAGCGCGCCCCAGAGCCAGGTGAGCTCCTCGGGCGTGGCGATCTCGAAGACCTTCTTCTTGCCCTCGAACTCGACGTCCTGGTAGTCCGCGCTGCTGGCGGCCTTCGCGATCAGCGGGTACTCCAGGTCGACCGGCACGGCCTCCCACGGCCCCGCGGAGCCGAACTCCTGCACGAGCGTCCGCGGCACCGAGATGCCGAGGTCGTCGCAGATCTGCGCGAACGTGGCCTTGTCCGAGATCTGGTCGAGCAGGTGCTCGGACAGGAACGGAACCACGTAGTACTGCTCCAGCAGCGCGCGGTGCTGGACGACGACCCGGACCAGCCAGTCCGAGTTGGCCATGAGCAGCAGGCGGCGGTCGGGCATCGACTGCGCGACCGCCACGAGCCGGTCCACCAGCTGGCGGGGATCGTGGCCGTCCTCGACGATCTCGTGCCGCACGATGCGCGAGTGGGCCACCGGCCCGAGGGCGGCACCGGCGACGACCACCGACGTGACGCCGTACGCCTCGTGGAACGAGCGAGCCAGGGCGTACACGCCGATGTCGGCGCCCAGGATGACCGGCTGCAGCGGCCCGGAGGTCGCTGCAGCCGAGGACCCGTCGTTCACGCGGTCTGCTCGGAGCGGTCGCCCGACCAGGTGGTGTGGAAGGTGCCGTCCTTGTCGGTGCGGCGGTACGTGTGCGCTCCGAAGAAGTCGCGCTGCGCCTGGATCAGCGCGGCGGGCAGCCGCTCGGCACGGACACCGTCGTAGTACGCGAGCGACGACGAGAACGCCGGGGTGGGCACGCCGTGCAGCGCCGCGCCCGCGACGATCCGGCGCCACGCCTCGACGCCGTTCCCGACCGCCCCGGTGAAGTACTCGTCGGCGAGCAGCAGGGGCAGGTGCGCGTCGCGCTCGTACGCCTCGGTGATGCGGTTGAGGAAGCGCGCGCGGATGATGCAGCCGCCACGCCAGATGCGGGCCATGGCCCCGCGGTCGATGTCCCATCCGAACTCGGCGCTGGCGGCCGCGATCTGGTCGAAGCCCTGCGAGTAGGCGACGACCTTGGACGCGTACAGGGCGAGCCGGACGTCCTCGATGAACGCGTCGCGGTCCGTGACGTCCCACTCGGTGGTGTGGGCCTGAAGGACGCCGGCGGCGGCCGAGCGCTGCGGCACCGAGCCGGACAGCGCGCGGGCGAACGTGGCCTCCGCGATCCCCGTGATCGGCACCCCGAGGTCCAGACCGTTCTGCACGGTCCAGCGCCCGGTGCCCTTCTGCTCCGCCTGGTCGAGCACGATGTCGACGAACGCCGACCCCGTCTCGGCGTCGACGTGCTGCAGGACGTCCGCGGTGATCTCGATGAGGAACGACTCGAGGTCACCGGTGTTCCAGTCGGCGAAGATCTGGCCGATCTCCGCGGCCGAAGCACCCAAGCCCTGGCGCAGCAGGTCGTACGCCTCCGCGATGAGCTGCATGTCCGCGTACTCGATGCCGTTGTGGACCATCTTCACGAAGTGTCCGGCGCCGTCGGGGCCCACGTAGGTGCAGCACGGCACGCCGTCGACCTTGGCCGAGATCTTCTCGAGGATCGGGCCGAGCGACTCGTACGACTCCTTGGTACCACCGGGCATGATCGAGGGGCCGAGCAGCGCACCCTCCTCGCCGCCCGAGACGCCCGAGCCCACGAAGTGCAGGCCCTTCTCGCGCAGTGCGGCCTCACGCCGGATCGTGTCCGGGAAGTGCGCGTTGCCCGCGTCCACGACGATGTCGCCCTCCTCCAGGAAGGGCACCAGCTCGTCGATGACCGCGTCCGTGGGACCGCCGGCCTTCACCATGACGACGACCTTGCGGGGCCGGGCCAGCGACGCGACGAAGTCCTCGACGGACTCGGACGGGACGAACGCGCCCTCGTCACCGTGGTCGGCCACCAGGGACTCGGTCTTGGCGTACGAGCGGTTGTGGATGGCCACGGTGAAGCCGTTGCGTGCAAAGTTCCGGGCGAGGTTGCGGCCCATCACCGCCAACCCGGTGACACCGATCTGCGCGGTTCCGGTGGCAGTTCCTGAGGCGACCATGCGGGAGAGCTCCTTCGATCGACGGCCCGGCTCGTGCCGCGGCCGCGACGGCGTCGAGCGCGTGGGGGGCACGTGCAGGCGCAGGTCGGGTGTGGCGACGTCCGGGGGTTCTGGGTGCGCCGACCAGCCTAGAGCCTGTTCTCCGTACCGGGCCGAGCGTGTCCACGACCGCCGTGGCGCTGTCCGCGTCGACCGCCCTGTTGCGGCATGCCACGCACCCACTAGCGTCGGTGCTCGTCGACGACGATGCCGAAGGGGGCAGCTCATGGTCGCGAGCACGGAGACTGAGCACATCCGGACCGACCCAGACCTGCCGCCGGTCGCCGTCGTGGAACGGCGACCGATGCCCGCGTCGCACCGCCTCGCCTTCACCGTCGTCGCCATCATCGGCGCGGTCGCGTGGTCGGTGGTCGCCCTGGCCCGCGGCGAGCAGATCAACGCCGTGTGGATCGTGTTCGCCGCCGTGTGCTCGTACGTCATCGGGTACCGGTTCTACTCGCGGCTCATCGAGGCGAAGATCGTGCGCCCGCGGAACGACCGGGCCACCCCGGCCGAGCGGTACGACAACGCCAAGGACTTCATGCCGACCGACCGGCGCGTGCTGTTCGGGCACCATTTCGCCGCGATCGCCGGCGCGGGGCCGCTCGTCGGTCCGGTGCTGGCGGCGCAGATGGGCTACCTGCCGGGCACGGTGTGGATCATCGTCGGCTGCGTCCTCGGTGGGGCCGTACAGGACTATCTGGTGCTGTCGATCTCGGTCCGGCGTCGAGGTCGCAGCCTCGGTCAGATGGCCCGCGACGAGCTCGGGCGGTTCGGGGGCGTCGCTGCGCTCATCGCCGTTTTCGTCATCATGATCATCATCATCGCGGTCTTGGCGCTCGTGGTGGTCAACGCGCTGGCAGAGAGCCCGTGGGGCGTCTTCTCCATCGCGATGACGATTCCGATCGCGCTGTTCATGGGCGTCTACCTGCGCTTCCTCCGACCCGGCCGGATCTCCGAGGTCACGGCGATCGGCGTCGCCCTGCTGCTGCTGGCGATCGTCGCCGGCGGCTGGGTGGCCGAGACGCAGTGGGGGCAGGACTGGTTCACACTGAGCCCGGTGGCGCTCGCATGGTGGCTGGCCGCGTACGGTTTCGCGGCATCGGTGCTGCCGGTGTGGCTGCTGCTCGCGCCGCGCGACTACCTGTCGACCTTCATGAAGGTCGGAGTGATCGTGCTGCTCGCGGTCGGCATCCTGATCGCGCGGCCGGAGGTGCAGGCACCGGCCGTGTCGTCGTTCGCGCTCCAGGGCGACGGCCCGGTGTTCGCCGGCACCCTGTTCCCGTTCCTGTTCATCACGATCGCGTGCGGTGCGCTGTCCGGGTTCCACTCGCTCATCGCCTCCGGGACCACGCCGAAGCTGCTGGAGAAGGAGAGCCAGGCGCGGCCCATCGGGTACGGCGGGATGCTCACGGAGTCGTTCGTCGCCGTGATGGCTCTCATCACCGCGGTCGTCATCGACCAGCACCTCTACTTCGCGATGAACGCCCCGGCCGGCGCGACGGGCGGCACGCCCGAGACGGCCGCCGACTACGTCAACGGGCTCGGCCTGAGCGGGCCACCCATCACGGCCGGGGAGATCGAGGGTGCCGCCGAGTCGGTCGGCGAGGAGTCGGTCGTCTCCCGGACCGGCGGTGCACCGACGCTGGCGTTCGGCATGTCCCAGGTGCTCAGCTCGGTGTTCGGCGGCACCGGGCTGGCCGCCTTCTGGTACCACTTCGCGATCATGTTCGAAGCGTTGTTCATCCTGACGACGGTCGACGCGGGGACCCGCGTCGCGCGGTTCATGCTCTCCGACAGCCTCGGCAACATCGGTGGACCCATGCGCAAGTTCCGCGACCCGTCGTGGCGCGTCGGCGCGTGGATCTGCTCGATCGTGGTGGTCGTCCTCTGGGGGGCGATCCTCCTGATGGGAGTGACCGACCCGCTCGGCGGGATCAACACGCTCTTCCCGCTCTTCGGGATCGCGAACCAGCTGCTCGCCGCCATCGCCCTCACCGTCGTGACCGTCGTCGTCGTCAAGAAGCAGCTCTACCGCTGGGTGTGGATCCCTGCCGTCCCGCTGGTGTGGGACCTGGCCGTGACGATGACCGCGTCGTACCAGAAGATCTTCTCCAGCGAGCCGCGCATCGGGTACTGGGCGCAGCACCGGGCCTTCCAGGACGCCAAGGCCGCCGGTGAGGAGACGTTCGGCGTCGCCACGTCGCCCGAGGCGATGGACGCGGTCATCCGCAACACGGCCATCCAGGGGACGTTGTCGATCATCTTCGCCGTCCTGGTGCTGATCATCGTGGCGGTCGGGGTCGTCGTGATGGTGCGGTCCGTCCGCGCCGGTGGCTCTCCCACGACCGAGGAGCCCGACGAGCCGTCACGCACCTTCGCCCCGCGCGGGATGATCCCGACACCCGCCGAGCGCGAGGTGCAGGCCCTCTGGGCCGCGCGCGAGCGGGAGCGGACGCCGACGGGAGCCGGCTCGTGAATCAGCGCCGCACCCTCCCCCGGCTGGTGCACGCACTGGCGCGGACCGGCCGTGCCGTGCGGTGGTACACGACCTCCCTCCTGGGCGACCACGACTACGCCCGCTACGTCGCGCACGTCGCTCGTGTGCACCCCGGCACCGACCCGGGGACGGAGGCCGCCTACTGGCGCGCACGTCACGCGGACCAGGACGCCCACCCCGGGGCACGCTGCTGCTGAGCGCAGTCCGCGGCGCCGACGGCGCCGGGGGGTCGTCCTCCCGCTTTGCGGCCCGGCGAGCGGCGTGCCGGACGCGTGCTCAGAGCCCCTCACCCGTACGCTCCACTGCGTGACACCCGCTGGTCCGGAGGACGTCCCCGTCGAGTTCGTGAGCGCGCTGCGCTCGTTGCGCCGGGTGACCCTCCGCCCCGAGGTCGTCCTCGACGAGGTACCGGGTCCTGCCCGCATCGCCCCCTTCTCCGCTGCGCTCACCGCCGAGGTGCGCACGGCCCGGCGGTCCGTCGCTGCGGCCGAGCTGGCCTCCGGTCGGTTCGTCGTGCTGTACGACCCGGCGGGGCAGGAGGCCTGGGACGGTCGGTTCCGGCTGGTCACGCTCGTGCGGGCGACCCTCGAGGCCGAGGTCGGTGCGGATCCTCTCCTCGCCGAGGTGGCGTGGACGTGGTTCACCGACGCGCTGGAGGACTCGGGCCTCGACACTCACGCCGCCGGGGGGACCGTCACCCGGGTGCTCTCGCAGAGCTTCGGTGCGCTGGAGCGCCGCTCCGAGCAGACCGAGCTCGAGATCCGCGCCTCCTGGACCGCAGCCGACGAGGATCTCGGACGCCATCTCCAGGCCTGGGGAACCCTGCTGTGCACCGCAGCGGGACTCGAACCACTGCCCGACGGCGTCATCGCCTTCGGGCCACGGCGCTGATCGAGGGCTCGGGGGGGCCAGCTCACAGGATCCGGCTCAAGTCACGAGGTGACGATGCCGATGACTGGCACGTGACCATCGAGCCCCTGCGACGCGACCTGGCCCCGGCCCGACGGCCCGGGCTCAGGCCCACCGTGTCCGGCTCGCGCACGCCGCCGTCGTCCACGCAGCAGATGTGCGTCGTCGTGACCGAGGTCGCCGACGGCGACGGCGCTCCTCTCGTGCGCAACCTGCGTCGCCGTGGTGCTCCGCGCGTCGTGGTCCTCACCCGGCGCGCCAGCCGCCCCGAGCTCGGCATCCTGCTGCAGGGCGGGCTGCGCGGGGTCGTCGCCGGCTCCACCGTGCCGACCCTGCACCGCGCCGCCGTCGCCGCTGCGCCGCCTCCGCCGCTGCCCGACCTGACCGCGCGGGAGATCAGCGTGCTCAAGCTCGTCGCCGACGGGCGCACCAACCGCCTCATCGGCGAGGACCTCGGCCTGTCAGCACTGACGGTGAAGAGCCACCTGGCCCGGATCTCGCGCAAGCTCGGCACGGGTGACCGTGCGGAGCTCGTCGCCATCTCCATCCGCGGCGGCGTGCTCGCCTGACCTGGATGTACAGGCGCCATCGGGGTGGAAGTACCCCGCCCTCCGCGCGGCCTGCACAGCAGGGTCGGCGTCGTCGCTTACCGTGGACCTCATGCGACCCGAGGTGACGACCGGCGCCCCTGAGGGGCCCGTGCCGCCTCCGACCTCTGACCCTGACGTCGAGGTCGACCTCCCCCAGATCACCATGCTCACCGAGCCCGCGGAGGGCATCCCGCCCGTCGTGGAGACGCCCGAGGCCCTGGCCGCGGTCGTCGCCGCGTTCGGCGCCGGCACCGGGCCGGTGGCCGTCGATGCCGAGCGCGCCTCGGGGTACCGCTACGGCCAGCGGACCTACCTGGTGCAGCTGCGGCGCGAGGGTGCCGGGACCGCGCTCATCGACCCCGTCGCGGTGCCCGACCTGTCAGCGCTCTCCGATGCGCTGGTCGGCGTCGAGTGGGTCCTGCACGCCGCGTCGCAGGACCTGCCCGGGCTCGCCGAGCAGGGGATGAGGCCGAGCCGGGTGTTCGACACCGAGCTGGGCGCTCGGCTGCTCGGCCTGGACCGGGTGGGGCTGGCCGCCGTCGTCGCCGACGCCCTCGGGCTGGGCCTGGCCAAGGAGCACTCGGCGGTCGACTGGTCCACCCGACCGCTGCCGTCCGAGTGGTTGCGGTACGCGGCGCTCGACGTCGAGGTGCTGGTGGAGCTCCGTGAGGTGCTGGCCGAGCGCCTGGCCGTCGCCGGCAAGGCCGAGTGGGCCGCGCAGGAGTTCGAGGCAGTCCGCACCGCACCGCTCCCGCCGCCCCGGGTCGAGCCCTGGCGACGGGTCTCCGGACTGCACGCCATCCGCGACGCGCGCCGCCTGGCCGTCGTCCGCGAGCTGTGGCTGACGCGCGACCAGAACGCGCGGACGCGTGACATCTCCCCCGGCCGCGTCCTGCCTGACTTCGCGATCGTCGCCGCGGCGCAGGCTCTCCCGCGCTCGGTCCCCGAGCTGACAGCGCTCCCGGCGTTCGCCGGCAAGGGCACCCGCCGCCGCGCCGCGCTGTGGCAGCAGGCCGTGGACCGCGGTCTGGCGACACCCGACGCCGACCTGCCGTCGGTGCGCGGCCCCAAGAGCGACGCGCCGCCGCCGCCGCGGGCGTGGGCAGAGAAGGACCCGTCTGCCGCCGCGCGCCTGGTCGCGGCCCGCCAGGTGGTCACCGACCTGTCCACCACGCACGTGGTGCCGGCAGAGAACCTGCTGCAGCCCGACCTGCTGCGCCGGCTCTGCTGGACACCCCCTGCGGTGCTCGACGTCGAGGGGATCTCCGGGTTCCTGCAGGCCGGCGGCGCCCGACCGTGGCAGATCGGGCTGGTCGCGCAGCCCTTGGCGGACGCCTTCGAGGCCCTCCCGCGCGCCTGACGCCGGTGTTACTCTTGAGTAACTTATGGCTGGCTCTGCCCGGGAGACCCGGGTAGCGTCGGCCGTCACGGGCCCGCTCTCGCGTGCTCGTCGGACACCGCCGTCCCGCCCTGGAGGCTCGATGCCCACCGCATCTCCCCGCCCCGCAGCACTGGTCCGCCGCGTCGTGTTCGTCGACGGGGTCCGCACCCCGTTCGGCCGCGCGCGCAAGGACGGGCTGTACGCCCACACCCGCGCCGACGACCTGTCGGTGAAGACCGTGCGGGAGCTGCTCCGCCGACACCCCGAGCTCCCGCCCGAGCGCATCGACGAGGTCGCCATCGCCGCGACCACGCAGCAGGGCGACCAGGGCCTGACCCTCGGCCGCACGGTCGGCGTGCTGGCCGGGCTCCCCCGGTCCGTGCCCGGATACGCCATCGACCGCATGTGCGCCGGTGCGATGACCGCGGTGACGAACACGGCGGCCGCGATCGGCTTCGGTGCGCAGGACGTGGCCCTCGCCGGCGGTGTCGAGCACATGGGGCACCACCCGATGGGCTTCGACGCGGACCCGAACCCGCGGTTCCTGTCCGAGCGGCTCGTCGCCAACGACGCCCTGAACATGGGCGTGACGGCCGAGAACCTGCACGACACGTTCCCCGCGCTGACCCGTGAGCGGGCGGACGCGTACGGCGTCGCCAGCCAGGACAAGTACGCCGCGGCGCTGGCCGCCGGCAAGATCGACCCCGACCTGGTCCCCGTCGCGCTGCGCGACCCGGAGAACGGCTGGGGCCTGGCCACCGCCGACGAGCCGCCGCGCCCCGGCACCACCGTCGAGGCGATCCAGAAGCTGTCCACGCCGTTCCGCGCCGGCGGCCGCGTGACCGCCGGCACCGCAGCGCCCCTGACCGACGGCGCCGCGGCCTGCCTGCTCGCCGCCGAGGAGACCGCCGCCGAGCTGGGCCTGCCCACGCGCATGCGTCTGGTGTCCTTCGCGTACGCGGGCGTCGAGCCCGAGATCATGGGCATCGGCCCGGTGCCGGCCACCGTCAAGGCGCTCGACCGTGCGGGTCTGTCCATCGAGGACATCGGCCTGTTCGAGATCAACGAGGCGTTCGCCGTCCAGGTGCTGTCGTTCCTCGACGCGTTCGGCATCGCCGACGACGATCCCCGCGTCAACCAGTACGGCGGCGCGATCGCCGTGGGCCACCCGCTCGCCTCGTCGGGCGTGCGCCTGATGACGCAGCTGGCCCGCCAGTTCGAGGAGAACCCGGACGTCCGCTTCGGCCTGACCACCATGTGCGTGGGTCTGGGCCAGGGCGGGACGGTCATCTGGGAGAACCCGCACCACGCCGACTACGAGCCTCTCGAGGGGACGACCAAGTGAGCGACATGAGCACCGAGACTCCTCGCGCCGAGCGCGTGAGCCACGCCATCGGCCGCGACGTCGCCCTTCCCGGCGGCGCCGGCACGCTGGTGCTCGTCACCATCGACAACGGCCTCGACCACACCAAGCCGACGACGCTCGGCCCGCTGGGCATCGCCGAGCTGACCGCCACGCTGACTGCCGTGCAGGCGCGCGTCGCGGCCGGCGAGGTCGCCGCCGTCGCGGTCACGGGCAAGCCGTACTACCTGGCCGCCGGCGCGGACCTCACGCAGATCGGCACCATCCCCGGCCGCGAGGGCGCTCTCGGGCTCGGTCGCAACGGCCACCGTGCGTACGAGCTCCTGCACTCCATGGGCGTCCCGACGTTCGCGTTCGTCAACGGTGTCGCGCTCGGCGGCGGCCTCGAGCTGGCGCTGAACTGTGACTACCGCACCGTCGCCTCCGACGTCCGGGCGCTCGCGCTCCCGGAGACCGGCCTGGGTCTGGTCCCCGGCTGGGGCGGCGCCTACATCGTGCCGCGCCTCGTCGGCGTCGAGAAGGCGCTCGACGTCATCCTCACGCGGCCCGCGGCCAACAAGCCGTTCGCCGCGGTCGAGGCCACGAAGATCGGTCTCATGGACGTCGTCCTCGACCCCGCCGACTTCCTCGAGGAGTCCATCCGCTGGGCTGCCCGCGTGGTGACCGGCGAGGTCGTCGTCCCCCGCCGGGAGCTGGACGGCGCCGAGGTCTGGGACGGCGTCGTCGCCGCGGCCCGTCAGCGCCTGGACACGGTGATCCACCGTTCCCGGCCCGCGCCGTACCGTGCGCTCGACCTGGTCGCCGCAGCGCGCACCGCCTCCCGCGAGGAGGCCTTCGCGGCCGAGGACGAGGCGCTCGCCGACCTGATCATGAGCGACGAGATGCGCGCGTCGGTGTACGCGTTCGGGCTCGTGTCCGGCGGCAAGAAGCCGGTCGGCGCCCCCGACCGCTCTCTCGCGCAGCCCGTCACGCGCGTCGGCATCGTCGGCGCCGGGCTCATGGCGGCGCAGATCGCGATGCTGTTCGCGCAGCGGCTCGGCGTCCCGGTCGTCATGCGGGACCTGGACCAGGAGCGCGTCGACAAGGGCCTCGCCGCGGTGCGGTCCTCCGTCGACCGCCTGACGTCGACGGGCCGGATGAGCGAGTCGGCCGCGAGCCGCCTGCTCGGGTCGATCCACGGCACCACGGACCTCGCCGAGTTCGCGTCGTGCGACCTCGTCATCGAGGCCGTCACCGAGATCCTCGACCTGAAGAAGAAGGTGTTCGCCGAGCTGGAGACCGTCATCTCCCCGACGACGATCCTCGCGACCAACACCTCCGCGCTGTCCGTGACCGCGATGGCCGCCGACCTGCAGCACCCCGAGCGCGTCGTGGGGCTGCACTTCTTCAACCCCGTGGCCGCGATGCCGCTGGTGGAGGTCGTGCAGGCCTCGACGACGTCGCTCGAGGCTCTGGCCACCGGGTTCGCCGTGGCGGCGAAACTGCGCAAGACGGCCGTCCTCGTGGCGGACCGTCCGGGCTTCGTCGTCAACCGGCTGCTCGTCCTGCTCCTCGGCGTGATCGTCGACGCCGTCGAGAAGGGCACGCCGGTCGAGGTCGCGGACCGCGCCCTGCGTCCGCTCGGCCTGCCGATGCCGCCGTTCGAGCTGTTCGACCTGGTCGGCCCGGCCGTCGGCCTGCACGTGCTGACGTCGCTGCGCGAGGAGCTGGGCGATCGGTTCCCCCGCTCCCCCGGCCTGGAGAAGCTCGTCGCGGACGGCACCACCGTGGTGCTCCCCGCGAAGGCCAAGGGGCTGCCCAAGCCGGTCGACCCCGCCATCCAGGCGGTGTTCGACGGCACAGGCTCCGGAGACGCTCCGCTGGACGAGGCGGGCGTGCTCGACAGCGTGCTCACGGCGCTCACGGTCGAGGTCGGGCACATGCTCGAGGAGGGTGTCGTCGCCACCCCGCAGCAGATCGACCTGTGCATGATCCTGGGCGCCGGCTGGGGCTTCCACCTCGGTGGGCTCACGCCGTACCTGGACCGCACGGGTTACTCCGAGCGGGTGCTCGGGCGGCGGATCCTCGCCGACGGCGTCGCCAACGTGCCGAACGCCTAGTAGACCGAGAGTCCCCGGTCCCGGAACGTCGCGCGCACGCGCTCGACGAGCTCCGGGGTCGGGGGCTCGGTGTCCCCCAGCTCGTACCGCATCCCCAGCTCGTCCCACTTGTCGCGCCCCATCTGGTGGAACGGCAGGACCTCGACGCGCTCGACGACGTTCCCGAGCGCCACGACGTGCTCCGCGACCGCCTCGACGTTCTCGGGCGCGTCCGTCAGCCCGGGGACGAGGACGAACCGCACCCACGTGCGGGTGCCGCTCTCGCGCAGCCGGCGCCCGAAGCCCAGCGTCGGCTGCAGGGCCCGGCCCGTGACGCGACGGTAGGTGTCGGGCAGCCCGGACTTGATGTCCAGGAGCACGAGGTCGATGTCCGCGAGCATCGCGTCGCTGCACTGGCTGCCCAGGAAGCCGGACGTGTCCACCGTGGTGTGCACGCCCATCGCCTTCGCGCCGCGCAGCAGCCGCGCGACGAACGCCGGCTGCATCAAGGGCTCACCGCCGGAGATCGTCAGACCGCCACCGGTCGCCGTGAACACCGTCCGGTACCGGGCGACCCGCGCCAGGATCTCGTCGGCCGTCACGTCCGTCCCGCGCCGCATCTGCATGGTGTCGGGGTTGTGGCAGTACAGGCACTGCAACGGGCAGCCGGCGAGGAACACCGTCAGGCGCGTGCCGGGCCCGTCGACCGCGGTGACGAGCTCCCACGAGTGCACCGAGCCGAGGTCGCCCGCACGCACGGCCGCCATCTTCGCCGCGTGGTCGAGCTCGACAGAGGAGAGACCGGCCGTGCCGGCCTTCGCCCGGGGCAGACCCAGGTGCACGGTCGGCCACGGAGCCACGCCGTGCACCTGGGTGGTCTGTGTCATCGTCGGCTCACACCGAGCCGTGGAACGTCCGGGACAGCACGTCGAGCTGCTGCTCGCGCGTGAGCCGCACGAAGTTCACGGCGTAGCCCGACACCCGGATGGTCAGCTGCGGGTAGTCCTCGGGGTGCTCCATGGCGTCCTCCAGCGTCTCGCGGTTGAGCACGTTGATGTTCAGGTGGTAGCCCGACGACATCATGTACGCGTCGAGCAGCCCGACCAGGTTGGTCACCTGCTCGTCGCGCGTCCGGCCCAAGCCGGTCGGGATGACCGACGACGTCAGCGAGATCCCGTCCATCGCCTCGGCGTACGGGAGCTTTGCCACCGAGAGCGCGGAGGCGAGCATCCCGTGCGAGTCCCGGCCGTTCATCGGGTTGGCCCCCGGAGCGAATGGCTGGCCGGCCACGCGACCGTCGGGCGTGGAGCCCGTCGACTTCCCGTAGACGACGTTCGAGGTGATGGTGAGCACGGACTGCGTGTGGATCGAGTCGCGGTACGTGGGGGTGCGGCGGATCTTCGCCATGAACGTCTCGACCAGCCAGACCGCGATCTCGTCGGCCCGGTCGTCGTCGTTGCCGTAGGTGGGGAAGTCCCCGTCCACCGTGTACTCGGTGACCAGTCCGTCGGCGTTGCGCACCGGGTGGACGCCCGCGTGCTTGATGGCCGACAGCGAGTCGGCGACGACGGACAGCCCGGCGATCCCGCACGCCATCGTCCGCAGCACCGCCTTGTCGTGCAGAGCCATCTCGAGGCGCTCGTAGGCGTACTTGTCGTGCATGAAGTGCACGCAGTTGAGCGCGTCGACGTACGTCTGCGCGAGCCAGTCGAGCATCACGTCGAACTTCGCGACGACGTCGTCGTAGTCGAGGACGTCGCCGACGACGGCCGGCGCGGCGGGCGCCACCTGCTTGCCCGTCAGCTCGTCACGGCCCCCGTTGATCGCGTACAGCAGGGCCTTGGCCAGGTTGACGCGCGCTCCGAAGAACTGCATCTGCTTGCCCACGCGCATGGGCGACACGCAGCAGGCGATCGCCGCGTCGTCCCCCCAGGACTCACGGATGAGATCGTCCGACTCGTACTGCAGCGCGGACGTGTCGATGGAGACCTGCGTGCAGAAGCGCTTGAACCCGTCAGGCAGCCGGTCCGTCCAGAACACGGTCAGGTTCGGCTCGGGGGCCGGACCCAGGTTGTAGAGGGTCTGCAGGTACCGGAACGAGGTCTTGGTGACCAGCGTCCGACCGTCCTCCCCCATCCCGCCGATGGACTCCGTCACCCAGGTGGGGTCGCCGGAGAACAGCTCGTCGTACTCGGGGGTGCGCAGGAACCGCACGATGCGGAGCTTGATGACCAGGTCGTCGATCAGCTCCTGCGCGTCCTGCTCGGTGATCCGGCCCGCGGCGAGGTCACGCTGCAGGTACACGTCGAGGAACGTCGAGGTGCGGCCCAGCGACATCGCCGCACCGTTCTGCTCCTTCACGGCGCCGAGGTACGCGAAGTACAGCCACTGGACGGCTTCCTTCGCGGTCGTCGCGGGACCGGAGATGTCGTAGCCGTACGACGCGGCCATGGTCTTGAGCTCGCCCAGGGCGCGGATCTGCTCCGCGTTCTCCTCGCGGTCCCGGATCACGGACTCCGACGAGCGCTCCTGGTCCAGCCCGGCACGGTCCTTGCGCTTGGCCGCGATCAGCGCGTCGACGCCGTACAGGGCGACGCGACGGTAGTCGCCGATGATCCGGCCGCGCCCGTAGGCGTCCGGCAGGCCCGTGATGAGGTGCGCCGAGCGCGCCGCGCGCACCGCCGGCGGGTAGACGTCGAAGACGCCGTCGTTGTGGGTCTTGCGGTACTTGGTGAAGATCTCGCCGACGACCGGGTCCGGCTCGAACCCGTAGGTCTCGAGCGCCTTCTCGACCATCCGGTAGCCGCCGTTGGGCATGATCGCGCGCTTGAGGGGCGCGTCGGTCTGCAGGCCGACGATCAGCTCGTTGTGCCGGTCGATGTAGCCGGGCTCGTGCGACGTGATCGTCGACGGGGTGTGCGGGTCGACGTCGTGGATGCCGCGCGCCCGCTCGGCTGGGAACATCGCGGTCAGCCGCGCCCACATCGCGGTCGTGCGCGGCGTGGGACCGGCCAGGAACGAGGCGTCACCGGTGAAGGGCGTGTAGTTGCGCTGGATGAAGTCGCGCACGTCGATCTGGTCCGTCCACGGCCCCTCGGCGAAGCCGCTCCACGCCGGCTGACGGGCGGGCTGGGTGGGGGTGTTCACGGACAGGGTGCTGGTGGACATTCTGCTGCTCCTCCGACGGTGGTCGATGTACTCGACGCTACGGAGGGAACTCGTCCCATGTCTTGGGTCCAAAGACCCTAGGACTCAGGAAGGGCGCCCCAGTTCGGCCAGCGTATCGCGCGCGATGTCCGCCGGCCGGAGCCGGAGCTCGGTCACCAGCTGCTCGCGGGTGGCGTGGTCGAGGAACGCGCGCGGGATGCCGAGGGCCTGCACGGGTGTCGCGATGCCCGCCTCGCGTGCACGCTGCGCCACGAGCGACCCCAGTCCGCCGTCGACGACGCCGTCCTCGATGGTGACCACGTGGTCGTGGTCCCCCACCAGCTTGGTGAGCGCCGCGGGGACGGGCATCACCCACCGCGGGTCGACGACGGTGACGCGCAGGCCGTGCGCAGCGAGGACCTCGGCGGTCTCGAGCCCGGTCTGCGCCATGGCGCCGAACCCGACGACGAGCACGTGCTGCGCGTCGGCCGCGCCGTCGTGCCGGGCGAGGACGTCGACGCCGTCGAGGTGGTCGATGGCGGGGACCGGGTCGACCAGCGCGCCCTTCGGGTAGCGGATCACCGTGGGAGCGTCGTCCACGTCGACCGCGGTGCGCAGCGCGTCGCGCAGCGTCTCCTCGTCGCGCGGAGCCGCCAGCCGCAGCCCGGGGACGACACCGAGCATCGCCATGTCCCACATGCCGTTGTGGCTCGCGCCGTCGGAGCCCGTGAGCCCGGCGCGGTCGAGCACGAACGTGACGCCGGCCTTGTGCAGCGCGACGTCCATGAGGACCTGGTCGAACGCGCGGTTGAGGAACGTCGCGTAGACCGCGACGACCGGGTGCAGCCCACCGAAGGCCATCCCGGCGGCGGACGTCGCCGCGTGCTGCTCGGCGATCCCGACGTCGAACACACGCGTCGGGAACTCCGCGGCGAACGGCGCGAGGCCGACCGGCTGGAGCATCGCCGCGGTGATGGCCACGACGTCGGGGCGCCGACGGCCGATGCGCACGAGCTCGTCGGCGAACACGCTCGTCCACTCGAACCGCGACGGCGCGACCGGCAGCCCCGTCTCGGGGTGGATCTGACCGACCGCGTGGAAACGGTCCGCGACGTCCTGCTCGGCCGGGACGTACCCGCGGCCCTTCTCGGTGATGACGTGCACGATGACAGGACCGCCGAACGCCTTCGCGTTGCTCAGCGCCCGCTCGACAGCACGCACGTCGTGCCCGTCCACCGGGCCGACGTACTTGATGCCCAGGTCCTCGAACATCCCCTGCGGCACCAGGACGTCCTTGATGCCCTTCTTCATCCCGTGCAGCGCGTCGTACGTCGCGCGACCGGGTGCGCCGGACCGGCGCAGCGTCCGCTTGCCCCAGGACAGGACGTTCTCGTACCCCCGCGTCGTGCGCAGGGTGTCGAGGTGGTGGGCGAGGCCGCCGATGGTCGGCGCGTAGGAGCGGCCGTTGTCGTTGACGACGATCACGAGCCTGCGGTCCTGCCCGGCCGCGATGTTGTTGAGCGCCTCCCAGGCCATCCCGCCCGTCAGGGCGCCGTCGCCGATCACTGCGACGACGTGCCGGTCGCCGCGGCCCTGCAGCTCGTTGGCCTTGGCGATGCCGTCGGCCCAGCTGAGCGCGGTGGAGGCGTGCGAGTTCTCGACGACGTCGTGCTCGGACTCCGCCCGGCTGGGGTACCCGGACAGCCCGCCCTGGCTGCGCAGCTGCGAGAAGTCGCGGCGGCCGGTCAGCAGCTTGTGCACGTACGCCTGGTGGCCCGTGTCGAACACCATGGTGTCGAGCGGCGACTCGAACACCCGGTGCATCGCGATGGTCAGCTCGACGACGCCGAGGTTGGGTCCGAGGTGACCGCCGGTGCGCGAGACCTGCTCGACCAGGAACGTCCGGATCTCGGCTGCGAGGTCGTCGGCCTGGCGCGAGGTGAGCCGGCGCACGTCGTCCGGGGAGTTGATGCGCATCAGCTGACCCATGGTGGTGCCTCCTCCTCCGGTGCGCGGCGACGATGCCGCACGTGCGGACGCCGAAAGCTTGCCCACACTGTAGGCCGAGCCGAACAAGCCCACGCGCTGACGCAGGTCAGCGCCGTGTGGAGGCCCCGTGAAGACGACCCGGCGAGCGACTACCATGGACAGGAAAGGGGGAAACCCATGCGCTTCCTGCCCGGCCACGCGGCCACCTCTGACCTCACGTACGGCGACGTCTTCCTCGTCCCGTCTCGTTCCGAGGTCACCTCCCGCTTCGACGTCGACCTCACCGCGGTCGACGGCACCGGCACCACCATCCCCGTCGTCGTCGCGAACATGACGGCCGTCGCCGGCCGCCGCATGGCCGAGACGGTGGCCCGCCGCGGCGGCATCACCGTCCTGCCGCAGGACGTGCCGACGGACGTGGTCGCCGACGTCGTCTCGTCGGTCAAGGCGCGGCACACCGTCGTCGAGTCCGCGGTCGTCGTCAGCCCGCACGACACGGTGCACACGGCGCTGACTCTGATCGGCAAGCGGGCGCACGGCGCCGCGGTCGTGGTCGACGGCGGGAAGCCGGTCGGCGTCGTCACCGAGGTGGACTGCCAGGGCGTCGACCGCTTCACGCAGGTCGAGGCGGTCATGAGCGCCCACCCGACCACCGTGGACCTCGCGATCATCGAGCAGGGCGGGTTGCGCGGCCTCGAGGCGGCGTTCGAGAAGCTGCACGGCTCACGCCGCAAGTTCTCCCCCGTGGTCCGCGACGGTGAGCTGGTCGGCGTGCTCACGCAGGTGGGTGCGCTGCGCTCGTCCATCTACCAGCCTGCCCTCGACGCACAGGGACGCCTACGCGTGGCCGCGGCCGTCGGCATCAACGGCGACGTCAAGCAGAAGGCCCTCGAGCTGCTGGAGGCCGGCGTCGACGTGCTCGTCGTCGACACCGCGCACGGGCACCAGCGCAAGATGCTCGACGCGCTCGGCGCCGTCCGCTCGCTCGACCCGCAGGTGCCCGTCGTCGCAGGCAACGTCGTCACCGCCGAGGGCACCAGGGACCTGATCGCTGCGGGCGCGGACATCGTCAAGGTCGGCGTCGGACCCGGCGCCATGTGCACCACGCGCATGATGACCGCCGTCGGTCGTCCGCAGTTCTCCGCGGTGCTGGAGTGCGCCGCCGAGGCGCGCCGGCTGGGCAAGCACGTGTGGGCCGACGGTGGCGTCCGCCACCCGCGCGACGTCGCGCTGGCGCTCGCGGCCGGTGCGTCGCAGGTCATGGTCGGGTCCTGGTTCGCCGGCACCCACGAGTCGCCGGGCGACCTGCACGAGGACGGCAACGGGCGCCTCTACAAGGAGAGCTTCGGCATGGCGTCGGCTCGCGCGGTCGCGGCCCGCACCCGTGGGGGCTCAGCGTTCGACCGGGCTCGCAAGGCGCTCTACGAGGAGGGCATCTCGTCCTCCCGGATGTTCCTGGACCCCCGGCGGCCCGGCGTCGAGGACCTCATCGACCACATCACGGCGGGCGTGCGCTCGGCGGCGACCTACGTCGGCGCGACGTCGCTCGACGAGCTGCACGAGCGCGCCGTGGTCGGCATCCAGTCCGCGGCGGGTTACGAGGAGGGGCGCCCGCTGCCCGACGGGTGGTGACCGGCATGCGTCCCGTCCTGGTGGTGATGCACGCGCCCCACGAAGGACCCGGGCTCATCTCACGCGGCATGGACGCCCCCATCCGGGTGCGCACCGTCCTCGACCTGGAGGACGCCCGCCTCCCGGGTCTCGACGAGGTGTCCGGGGTGGTCGTCATGGGCGGCCCGATGGACGCCGACGACGTGCCCGGTCACCCGGGTCTCGCGGCGGAGCGCGCCCTGCTGGCGGCGGCGGTCGACGCCGACGTGCCGGTGCTGGGCGTCTGTCTCGGCATGCAGATCCTCGCCCTGGCTCTCGGCTCGCGGCTGCACCTGCGCGCCGAGACCGAGATCGGCTTCGCCCCGGTCGACATCGTCGCGGAGGACCTGATGCTGGGTGCGCTCGGCGAGCGGCCGACGGTGCTCCACTGGCACTCCGACACCGTCGACCTGCCGACCGGCGCCACGCTCCTGGCCTCGACGGCCGCCGCGCCCGTGCAGGCGTTCCGGGCCGGCAGCGCGCTCGGGGTGCAGTTCCACCCCGAGCTCGACGCAGGGATGCTCGACCTGTGGCTCTCGACGCCGGACATGGTCGGGGAACTCTCCCCCGAGGAGGTCGAGGAGATCCGCGCGGCCGGCGCGGAGCACCTGCCCGGGCTGGTTCCCGCCGCGACAAAGATGTTCGCCGCCTTCGGGGAGCTCGTACGGGCACGCGGATGACGGGTCCGACCGAGGCGGCACGTGGGGCGCGCGCGGAGCTCATCGACCTGTGCGCGCGCGGCCTCGACTGGCGCGTGGATCCCGCCCGGGTGCTGGAAGACCCCTCCACCGCACGGCCGGCCGCGGTGCTGGTCCTGTTCGGTGCGCTCGACGCGACCCCCTCGCGCACGCCGGACCCCGTGGTCGCCCGCGATCTCGACGTGCTGCTCCAGCGGCGCTCCCGGACCCTGGGCCACCATGCCGGACAGATCGCCTTCCCCGGCGGTCGGCTCGAGCCGTCCGACGCCGGTCCACGGGAGGCCGCGGTCCGCGAGGCCGTCGAAGAGGTCGGGCTCGACGCGTCGGGCGTCGAGGTGCTCGGCACCCTGCCTCCGATGCCCGTGCCGGTGAGCAACCACCTGGTCACGCCCGTCCCCGCGTGGTGGACGCGCCCGTCCCAGGTCGCTGCGGTCGACCACGCTGAGACCGTGGACGTGTTCCGCGTCCCGGTGGCGGACCTCTTGGAGCCGGCGAACCGGGCGAGTGTCGAGCACCTGCGGTGGGGCCGGACCGTCCGCACGCCCGCGTTCACCGTCGACGGCGTGCTCGTGTGGGGGTTCACCGGCATCGTGCTGGCCCGGATGTTCGACGCACTCGGCTGGTCCGTGCCGTACGACGTGCACCGCATCGTGCAGGCCCGCTGACGTGGTGCATCCCGTCCCGGAGATCGAGGTCACCCAGGACCTCGCCCGCTCGCTCCTGCGCGAGCAGCACCCGGACCTGGCCGACCTGCCGCTAACCTGGGCCGGCACGGGCTGGGACAACGCCCTCTGGCGCCTCGGCGAGCACCTGGCCGCGCGGTTCCCGGTGCGGGCGGTCAGCTCGCCACTGGTGGTCCACGAGCAGCGCTGGCTGCCCACCCTCGCACCCTGGCTGCCGGTCGACGTGCCGACCCCTGTCCGGGTCGGCGTGCCGTCGTCCACCTACCCCTGGGCCTGGAGCGTCGTCCCGTGGTTCGAGGCCGTCGCCTCGCACCACACCCCGGTGGCGAGCCGCTCACAGTGGGCGCCGCAGCTCGCGGAGGTGTTCGTGGCGCTGCACCGCCCGGCACCGGACGATGCCCCGGTGAACCCGTTCCGCGGCGTGCCGATCGCCCCCCGCGAGCAGCCGCTGCGCGAGCGGCTGGAGACGCTCGCGCTGCCCGACGGCGACCGCGTCCTCGAGCACTGGCGTGAGCTGGCCGGCGCCCCCGCGTGGGACGGTCCGGCCCTGTGGCTGCACGGCGACCCCCATCCCGCGAACCTCCTGGTCCACGACGGACAGCTGCGCGCGGTCATCGACTTCGGCGACGTGACCTCCGGCGACCCGGCCTCCGACCTGTCGACCGCGTGGTTGACGTTCGACGCCGACGGTCGCGGGGCGTTTCGGGAGCGGCTGGCGCACGATGCGGCGACGTGGCGTCGCGCGCAGGCCTGGGCGCTGCACATGGCTGTCACGCTCCAGATGCACCCGGTCGACCACCCGCATCTCGCGGAGATCGGACGCCACGGCGTCGTGCAGGCGCTCGCCGACTGACTCGGCGGGATACTGGCGCGATGGCGCCCGAGCCCAACAAGACCCGCCCCACCGACGCCGACGTCGACGCGTTCGTCGCGGCCGTGGAGCACCCGGTCCGCCGTCGTGACGCGCAGCGCCTGATCGAGCTGATGACCCGGGTGACCGGCGAGCAACCGCAGATGTGGGGAACGACTCTCGTCGGTTTCGGCACCTACCACTACAAGTACCCGTCGGGCCGCGAGGGCGACGCAGGCGCTGCCGGATTCTCGCCGCGCAAGGCGGCGACGACGATCTACTTCCCGGACGGCGTCGAGACCTACGCCGACCTGCTCGCCGGACTCGGCCCGCACACCGTCGGCAAGAGCTGTCTGTACGTCAAGGACCTGGACACCGTCGACCTCGGCGTCCTCGAGGAGATGGTCCGCCGCTCGTACACCGCGGTGACCGCGGGGACGTTCGGCACCCGGCTGTCCGGCCCGTACGCCGGGTGAGTGTCGGCGCTCGCACCTAGCCTGACCGGATGTCGTCCCGACCTCTCGGCATCCTCGGCGTGCCGTCCAGTGCCGCGGCCCACGCCCCGGGCCTCGAACGCTCCCCTGCCGCGCTCCGCGCCGCCGGGCTGGTTCGCGCGCTCGCGCGCACCGGTCGTCGGGTCGTGGACCACGGCGACACGTTGCCCGCCCGGTGGCGGCACGATCCGCCCGAACGGTCCAACCCGCACGACGTCGCGCGCGTCGCGGCCGTCCTGCAGGACGCACGAGCCGGCGTGCGGTCGGTCCTGTCGGCGGGCCACGTGCCCGTGGTGCTCGGTGGCGAGTGCACCGTGGCGCTGGCGGTGCTGGCCGCGGCCGCAGACCTCGGGGCCGACCTGGGCCTGGTCTACGTCGACGGCGGGCAGGACCTCCACCTCCCCGCGGACCACCCCGAGGAGCCGATCGCGGACTCGATGGGCGTGGCGCACCTGCTCGACCTGCCGGGTGCCCACGACGCCCTCGCGGGCCTCGGGCCGAGGCGCCCGCTCCTGGCGGGCGACCGCCTGTGCTTCGTGGGCTACGCCGACGACGAGGAAGACGTCCACGGCCAGGTCCCGTCCGCACGCATCCCCGCGGCAGCGGTGCTGGACGACCCTGCCGCAGCCGCTCGACGGTCCGTCGCCGCCGTGGACGCGGCTGCCGACGGCTTTCTCGTGCACCTCGACGTCGACGTGCTGGACATGTTCACGCTGCCCCTCGCGGACATCCCGCAGTACGGGCGAGGCCTGACCCCGGCGGTCCTGCGCGAGCTGCTCGCAGGTCTCGCGTCGGATCCCCGCTGGTCAGGGATCGTCGTCACCGAGGCCAACCCCGACCGCGACGACGAGCACGGGACATGGATGCGCGCCCTCGTCGAGCTGCTCGGAGCCGCCCTCTCAACCGCCCGGTGACACCGGGGAACGATCCGTCCCGTCGACGCCGCGAGCCCGGCCCTCTCGGAGGGGGCCGGGCTCGCGGGTGCGTGGGTGCGTCAGGCCTTGACGAGCGAGCGCAGCACGTACTGCAGGATCCCACCGTTGCGGTAGTAGTCCGCCTCGCCGGGGGTGTCGATGCGCAGCACCGCGTCGAAGGCGACGACCGTGCCGTCGGTCTTCGTGGCCGTCACGGCCAGCGTGCGCGGCGTCGTGCCCTCGTTGAGCGCCGTGACACCGGTGATGTCGAACGTCTCCGTGCCGTCCAGGCCGAGCGAGTCGGCCGACTCGCCGTCCGGGAACTGCAGCGGCAGCACGCCCATCCCGATGAGGTTGGAGCGGTGGATCCGCTCGAAGCTCTCGGTGATGACCGCCTTGACGCCCAGCAGGCTGGTGCCCTTGGCGGCCCAGTCGCGCGACGACCCGGAGCCGTACTCCTTGCCGCCGAGCACGACGAGCGGGATGCCCGCCTCCTGGTAGGCCTGCGCCGCGTCGTAGATCGAGGACTGCTCCCCCGTGAGCAGGTTCAGCGTGAACCCGCCCTCGACGCCAGGAACCAGCTGGTTGCGCAGCCGGATGTTGGCGAACGTGCCGCGGATCATGACCTCGTGGTTGCCACGGCGCGAGCCGTAGGAGTTGAAGTCGCGACGACCGACGCCGTGCTCGGCCAGGTACAGGCCCGCGGGGCTGTCGGCCTTGATCGAGCCGGCCGGGCTGATGTGGTCGGTGGTCACCGAGTCACCCAGCTTGGCCAGGACGCGTGCACCGTGGAAGTCGACCACCGGGGACGGCTCCGCCTGCATCCCGTCGAAGTACGGGGGCTTGCGCACGTAGGTCGACTCGGGATCCCACTCGAACGTGTCGCCCTCGGGCGTCGGCAGCGCGCGCCACCGCTCGTCCCCGGTGAACACGTCGGCGTAGTCCTTGGTGAACATCGCACGGTCGATCGACGCGTCGATCGTCGACTGCACCTCGTCGGGCGTCGGCCAGATGTCCTTCAGGAAGATGGGCTGACCGGCCTCGTCGCGGCCCAGCGGGTCGGACTCGAAGTCGAAGTCCATGGTCCCGGCCAGCGCGTACGCGATGACCAGGGGCGGGGACGCGAGGTAGTTCATCTTGATGTCGGGGTTGATGCGCCCCTCGAAGTTGCGGTTGCCGGACAGCACGGCGGCCACGGCGAGGTCGTGCTCCTGCACGGTCTCCGAGACCTTCTCGTCGAGCGGTCCGGAGTTACCGATGCAGGTGGCGCAGCCGTAGCCGACCAGGTGGAAGCCCAGCTTCTCGAGGTACGGCCACAGGCCGGCTTTCTCGTAGTAGTTGGTGACGACCTGCGAGCCGGGCGCCATCGACGTCTTGACCCACGGCTTGGCGCTCAGGCCCTTCTCGACGGCCTTCTTGGCGACGAGCGCGGCGGCGATCATCACCGACGGGTTCGACGTGTTGGTGCAGCTCGTGATGGACGCGATGGCGACCGCCCCGTGGAACAGGTCGAACGACCGGCCCTGCGTGTCGGTGGTCGGGTAGACGCGGGTCGCCGACGACGTGATCGCGGGCGAGTCGGACGCGGGGAACGACTCGCGCTCGGCCTCGTCGACGCCGTTGGTGGCCTCGGGCGCGTAGGTCGGCAGGTCGCGCTGGAACTGCTCCTTGGCCCGCGACAGCTCGATGCGGTCCTGCGGGCGCTTCGGACCGGCGATCGACGGCACGACGGTAGACAGGTCGAGCTCGAGGTACTCGGAGAACACCGGCTGGACGTAGCCGTCCGACGTCGGGTCCAGCCACATGCCCTGTTCCTTGGCGTACGCCTCGACGAGCGCGAGCTGCTCCTCGGAACGCCCGGTCAGGCGCAGGTACTCGATCGTCACCGAGTCGATCGGGAAGATCGCGGCGGTCGAGCCGAACTCGGGGCTCATGTTGCCGATGGTCGCGCGGTTGGCCAGCGGCACCGCTGCGACGCCCTCGCCGTAGAACTCGACGAACTTGCCGACGACGCCGTGCTGACGGAGCTTCTGCGTGATGGTGAGCACGATGTCGGTGGCCGTGACGCCCAGCGGGATGGTGCCCGTGAGCTTGAAGCCGACGACGCGCGGGATGAGCATCGACACGGGCTGGCCCAGCATGGCCGCCTCGGCCTCGATGCCGCCGACGCCCCAGCCCAGCACGCCCAGGCCGTTGACCATGGTGGTGTGCGAATCGGTGCCGACGCAGGTGTCGGGGTAGGCGCGCAGGACACGGCCTTCGGTCGTCTCCACCGATCGCGTCATGACCCCACGAGCCAGGTACTCGATGTTCACCTGGTGCACGATGCCGGTGCCCGGCGGGACGACCTTGAAGTCGTCGAACGCCGTCTGGCCCCAGCGCAGGAACTGGTAGCGCTCGAAGTTGCGCTCGTACTCCAGCGCCACGTTGCGCTCGAACGCGTCGGCACGGCCGGCGACGTCGATCTGCACGGAGTGGTCGATGACGAGCTCGGCAGGGGCGAGCGGGTTGATCCGGCTCGCGTCACCGCCGAGGTCGACGACGGCCTCACGCATGGTGGCCAGGTCGACGACGCAGGGCACGCCGGTGAAGTCCTGCATGATCACGCGGGCGGGCGTGAACTGGATCTCGGTGTCGGGCTGGGCGTCCGGGTCCCACTCGGCGAGGGCGCGCACGTGGTCGGCCGTGATGTTGGCACCGTCCTCGGTGCGCAGAAGGTTCTCCGCGAGCACCTTGAGGCTGAACGGCAGGCGCTCCACCCCCGGGACGGCCGAGAGACGGAACACCTCGTACGAGGCGTCACCGACCTCGAGTGTTCCCTTCGAACCGAAGCTGTCGACGCTGCTCACGGGGGCTCCTTCGCTGGCGAGTCTGCCGGTGGTGCTGCCGGGGATGGGTAGTCACCCGGACCGCTGGGCGGTGCGACCTCTCGGCCTGGTGGCCGGGTCGCGATTTATCTCGACATCAAGATACATGCTGGCGGGCCCCCGCGCACGTACGTCCACGTCCGCGTGGCGCGTAGGCGCGGGGGCCACGCGGGCCCGGCGTCCGTCGCTGCTCGGATGCGTTCCTCAGTGCCGCGCGGCCTGCTCCGCGTCGACGGCGTCCTGTGCCTTGCGCTCGGCCTCGATCGCACGCTGGTGGGATCGCGGGTCGTACTCGGGTGTGCCCTGCTTGTGCAGCTCCTGGGTCACCAGCCGCTTGGCCTCCGCCAGCCGGCTGACCGCGTCCTTCTCGCTCACAGTGGCGCTCCTCCCTGCCGGGCCGGGGCCGGTCCGGCGATGCGTTCCACGCTAGTCCGGGGCTCGGCCGGACGCACCCGCGTCAGCGCGCTCCGCGTCAGCATCTGAGACCGCCCGCCTCAGCGCGTCAGGACGGCGACCGCTTCGAGATGGTGGGTCATGGGGAACAGGTCGTAGGCCGCCAGGTCCGCCAGCGCGTAGCCGGCGTCGGCGAACAGCGCGATGTCGCGGGCCAGCGCGGCCGGGTCGCACGCCACGTACACCACACGCTCGGGGCGGAGCTCGGTGATCCCGGCGACGACCTTGCGTCCGGCGCCGGTGCGCGGCGGGTCGAGCACGACCACGTCCGCGTGCACCACGTCCGAGTCGGCGTCGACCCGCCCGGTGAGCACCTGGGCGACGTCCCCGGTGTGCAGCTCGACGTTGCGGCGCTGGTGCAGGTTGCGGCGAGCGTCCTTCACGGCCCGTGCGTCACCCTCGATGGAGACCACCTCACCGGTCTCCCCCACCGCGTCGGAGAGCGGTGCGGTGAACAGCCCGGCACCGGAGTAGAGGTCCAGGACCGCTGCGCCGTCGACGTCGCCGAGCCCGGCCAGCACCGCGGCTACCAGCAGGTCAGGCGCCTCGCGGTGGACCTGCCAGAACCCGGCGCCCGCGACGCGGAACTCGTACCCCACCTCGCCGTGCTGGACGTGCTCCTTGACGGCCGTGCGGGCGTTGGGCCGGCCGTCCAAGCGCCCGCGGCCGATGTCGAACGGCGCGCCGTCGACGAGCACGAGCGGGGTGTCACCGCTGGACGGTGCGATCGCCTCGACCCGTGCGCCCCCGGACCACCGGCGACCGAACAGGTCGAGCGCAGCGATCGCCTCGTTGGCCAGGGGCATCGAGTCCAGCAGGTGGATGTCGTGCGAGCGGAAGCCGTGCATGCCGGCCCGCCCCTCGGCGTCGGTGACCAGGTCGATGCGCGTGCGCCACCCGAGGCCGCCGCGCTCGTCGTCACCGGGTGCCGCCTGCACCGGAACCTCGAGGTCGAGCTTGGCCAGACGGCGCAGCTGCTCCGCGAGGACCGCGGCCTTCCACACCCGCTGGGCCGGCAAGGACACGTGCGCGAGCTCACCGCCGCCGACACCACCCGGGCCGGCTGCCGGCCACGCGGACTCCACGCGGTCGGGGGACGCCTCCAGCACCTCGACGGCGTCGGCGCGCCAGAACTTCGCGGTCTCCCCCGCGTCGGTCAGCCGTGCCCGGACGCGCTCGCCCGGAAGGGTGTGCCGGACGAAGATGACGCGGCCCTCGTGGCGTGCCACGCAGTGGCCACCGTGGGCGACCGGGCCGATCTCGAGCTCCACCTCGACAAAGTCGTGCGAGCGGTCGTCTGCAGGGTCAGTAGCCACGCGGAACGGTACCCCGGACCGGCTCCTCGAGCCCCGTCTGCCCCTCGGAGGACGCCAGCTGCCACGGTACGGATGCCACCACGACTCCCGGCGTGAACAGCAGCCGGCCTTTGAGCCGCAGCGCGCTCTGGTTGTGCAGCAGGTGCTCCCACCAGTGCCCGACGACGTACTCGGGGATGTAGACCACGACGAGGTCGCGCGGGCTGTCCCGACGGATCGAGCGCACGTACGTGAGCACCGGGCGCGTGATCTCCCGGAACGGGGAGTCGAGCACGCGCAGCGGCACGGGGATGTTCAGCGCCTCCCACTGCTCGCGCAGGACGTCGACGTCCTCCGGGTCGACGCCGACGGTCAGGGCCTCCAACAGCTGCGGGCGGGAGGCGCGGGCGTACGCGAGCGCGCGCATCGTCGGCCGGTGCAGGTGCGACACCAGCACGATCGCGTGCACGCGGCTGGGCAGCGCCCGGGCAGCCTCCGCGTCGGTGCCCAGCGCCAGCTCGGCGCGTACCAGCGCGTAGTGCCGGTGGATGGACTGCATGAGGACGTAGATGACCACCATCGCCAGGATCGCGATCCACGCCCCGTGCGTGAACTTGGTGACGAGCACGATGACGAGCACGGTCGCGGTCATCGCCAGGCCGACCGAGTTGATGATCCGCGACCGCTTCATCCGTGTGCGCGTGGCAGGGTCCGGCTCGGTGCGCAGGTGTCGCGTCCAGTGCCGGACCATGCCCAGCTGGCTCACGGTGAACGACACGAAGACGCCGACGATGTAGAGCTGGATCAGGCGGGTGACCTGCGCGTCGAACGCCCAGATGAGCGCGATCGCGACGAGCGCCAGGGTGACGATGCCGTTGGAGAACGCCAGCCGGTCGCCGCGAGTGTGCAGCTGGCGTGGCAGGTAGCCGTCACGCGCGAGGATCGAGCCGAGCACCGGGAACCCGTTGAACGCCGTGTTCGCGGCGAGCACGAGGATCAGCCCCGTGACGATCGAGATGAGCACCGCGACGATGGGCACTCCCGAGAACACCGCGGACGACAGCTGGCTGATCACGGGATGCTGGACATAGCTCTCCCCGACGGGGACACCGTTCTCCAGCAGCTGCGTCTGCGGGTCGTCGGCGAACACCACGCCCGTCGCGCGGGAGAGCAGCAGGATCGACATGATCATCACGATCGACAGGCCGCCCAGCAGCGCCAGCGTCGTCGCCGCGTTCTTCGACTTCGGCTTCTTGAAGGCCGGCACGCCGTTGCTGATCGCCTCGACACCCGTCAGGGCGGCGCACCCGGACGCGAACGCCCGCAGGATCAGGAAGAACCCGGCCAGCCCCGTGAGGCCCTGCTCGAACGCCGCGTCGGGTGCGAGCTCGAGACCCGAGCTCTCCGCCATCGTCAGGTTGCCCGTGAGCATCTGGATCGCGCCGATGACGGCGACCGAGCCGATGGCGAGCATGAACAGGTAGACGGGGAGCGCGAAAAGGCTCCCGGACTCCTTCACCCCGCGCAGGTTGGCGACGGTCAGCAGCACGACCAGGCCGATGGCGAACATCGCCTCGTGACCGCGCAGCGCCGGGAAGGCGGACGCGGCGTACTGGGCACCGGACGAGATCGACACCGCGACGGTGAGGACGTAGTCGACCAGCAGCGCGCTGGCCACGGTGACGCCGGCGTTCTTGCCGAGGTTCGTCGTCGCGACCTCGTAGTCGCCACCACCGGACGGGTACGCGTGCACGTTCTGCCGGTATGACGCGACGACGACGAGCATCACCGCGACGACGGCCAGGCCGACCCAGGGCGAGATGACGAGCGCCGCCATCCCGGCGAGCGAGAGCGTCAGCAGGATCTCGTCAGGGGCGTACGCCACCGACGAGAGAGCGTCCGACGCGAACACCGGCAGCGCGATGCGCTTCGGAAGGAGCGTGTGGCCGAGGCGGTCGCTGCGGACGGGACGTCCGAGCAACAGGCGTTTGGCGGCATCCGAGAGGTCCGACACGATCCGCAATGCTAGGCCCGCGCGCGGCTGCCCACACCACACCTCCCGGCGCGCCGGGAGAGGTGGACGGTATAGCGTGCCGCACTGTGCACTTCGTGATCATGGGATGCGGCCGCGTCGGCGCGACGCTGGCAAAGAGCCTCGAGGACAACGGGCACTCCGTGTCCGTCATCGACCAGAACCCCGAGGCGTTCCGGCGGCTCGACTCCGAGTTCGGCGGGAACAAGGTCACCGGGCTCGGGTTCGACCGCGACACGCTGAGGCAGGCGGGGATCGAGGACGCCTTCGCGTTCGCGGCGGTGTCCGACGGTGACAACTCGAACATCCTCGCGGCCCGGGTGGTGCGCGAGACGTTCGGCATCGAGAACGTCGTCGCCCGCATCTACGACCCGCACCGCGCCGAGATCTACCAGCGGCTCGGCATCCCGACGGTCGCGACGGTCCGCTGGACCGCCCACCAGGTCCTGCGACGCCTCCTGCCCATGGGCGCCACCGACGAGTGGCGCGACGCCTCCGGGCAGATCCAGCTCGCGCAGGTCGACGTCCACGAGGGCTGGGTGGGCAAGCCGCTACGGGTTCTGGAAGATGCCACCGGCGCCCGGATCGCGTACGTCACCCGTTACGGCGACGGCCTCCTGCCGACGTCGACCACCGTCCTGCAGGAGAACGACACCGTGCACGTGCTCATGCGGGCGGACACCTCCGCCCTGGTCGAACGCATCCTCACCAGCGCACCGGCGGTGACCGCGTGAGGGTCGTCATCGCCGGAGCCGGCTCCGTCGGCCGCTCCATCGCGCGCGAGCTGTTGGGGCACGGCCACGAGGTGACCCTCATCGACCGTCAGCCGTCGGCCATGCGTGTCTCGCAGGTGGCCGAGGCGGACTGGCTGCTGGCGGACGCCTGCGAGCTGCCCACCCTGCGTCAGGTCAAGACCGACGAGTGCGACGTGGTCGTGGCGGCGACAGGCGACGACAAGGCCAACCTGGTCATCTCGCTCTTGGCCAAGACCGAGTTCGGCGTCCCCCGCACGGTCGCCCGGGTGAACAACCCGAAGAACGAGTGGATGTTCGACGAGGCGTGGGGCGTCGACGTGGCCGTCTCCACGCCCCGGATCATGACGGCGATGGTCGAGGAGGCTGTGACGGTCGGCGACCTGGTGCGCATCTTCACGTTCCACCAGTCCCGCGCCGACATCCTCGAGCTCACGCTCCCGGACGACTCGCCGCTGGCGGGGGTGCGCGTCGGTCAGATCGAGTGGCCCACGGACACGGTGCTGGCGTGCATCGTGCGTGACGCCCGCCCCATCGCCCCCAGCCCCGACGACACGCTCGAGGGTCGGGACGAGCTGCTGTTCGTCACGGCTCGCGAGGCGGACGAGTCTGCGCTGGAAGAGCTGCTGACCCACGGACCAACGACCAGCTGAGCCAGAGCGTCAGCGCAGTCAGCGGCAGACCCATGGCGAGCTTGGCGGTGCCGAGCCACGCCACCTCGTCCGCCAGGTAGAGCGGCACCTGGACCACGAGGCGCAGCGCGAACATCGCGACCCACGGCCAGGTCGCCAGCGCGTACCGGCGTCGGAGCGCAGGGTCGGCCCGCCACGCGACGGCCGCCCCCCACGACCCGGTGCTCGACAGCGGGCCCTCGGGCCGGAACAGGCCCATGACGAGGCCGACCAGCGGCCATCCGACGAGGATCGAGACCAGGGTGCCGACCAGGTACGCCGCGTTGACCCAGAGCCCGTAGGCGAAGTAGTCCGACGCGTCGCCAGACCGCCACGCCCAGACGACACCGATCCCGACCCCGAGCAGCCCAGAGAGCGCCTGGGTGATGGGCGTGCGCTGGGCCAGGCGGACGACGACCGCGACGACGGCCGCAGCCGACGCGGCGATGAGCGCCGGTGCAAGCTGCTGGCCCGCCGCGATATAGACGACCACGAAGAGCAGCCCGGGCGCGACGGACTCGACGACCCCGCGCACGCCGCCCACGGCATCGGCGGCCGAGAACTGCTCGGCGGTCAGCTGGCGCATGCCCCGCATGCCGCCTTCCTCGGGCGGGACGACGTCGTCGATGGCGTCGAGGGGGCTCTCCTCACTCACCGGGACGAGGCCTGAGCTCGTAGCGGGGGTTGAACACCGTCCGCCGGCCGTCGATCAGGCACACGAGGCCCTCGATCTTGAGCCTGCGACCCGGGGTGACTCCCCCGATCTCTCGTCGTCCGAGCCAGACCAGGTCGAGCGCACCGCTCCCGTCGTACAGCTCGGCCTCCAGCGCAGGTACACCCTCGCGCGGCCGCAGGGTGACCGACCGGATGACGCCCGAGACGCTGGCGCGTGAACGGTCCGTCAGCTGGTCGACGGGGGTGCAGCCGACCGAGCGGTGGGCGTCGGCACGCTCCTCGTCCGCCTCGATCTGGGCCTGGGACGCGACCGCCTTCTTCAGGAGCTCCTTGAGGCTCATCGGGTCTCCGTGATCTCCGGACCGCGGGTCAGCGGGTCGAAGTCGGGAGCCGCCGGCGTCTCGCCGGCCTCCGGCGACGTCGCCGCGTCGGAGGGCTTGAGGTTGGGTGTGCCCGGTCCTGGGAGGCGCAACGTGAGCAGGTCTCGGGGCGGACGGGCGTCCGTGCCGCGAACCACCACGATCCCGGCGAAGAGCTGCTCGAGCGCGGTCGCGGCCGCCGGGTCGACCGCCGCACGACCGGTGATCACGCCTCGCACGAACCATCGCGGGCCGTCGGCGCCGATGAACCGGGCCGGACGGTGTCCCGTGCGCCCCTCCGGCGTCCGGATGGGGAGCCTGGCCAGGAGCTCGCGGCCGAACGGGCCCGGCAGGTCGTCGGCGGAGCCACCCTGCTGGGTCACGGACTCGGCGATCTCGGCGCGGATCTCGTCCCAGATGCCGTCCGTGCGGGGTGCGGCGAACGCCTGCACCTGCAGCGAGGAGCCGTCCAGGAGGATCGAGGCAGCGGACACCACGTTGGTCGCCTTGTCGATCTCCATCCGCAGCTCCATGCCCTGCACGCCGGGAAGGAGGATGGCGCCGAGATCCACGCGCGGGAGATCGTCGTCGACCTGCGCGGCGTCCCACGGGCCGCCGGTCCGCTCGACCGGGGCAGGTGACGCCTGCGGGTCGTCGTCGAGCTCGAGACGGTCGTCGACGACCGTCGGCTCGCCGGCCTCGGTCTCCACCGTATCTTGGGGGGCGGGATCCTTCCCACCACGCCGGAACAGCGCCACGTGCTCACTCCTCTTCGACGCGCTCGCGCGCATCAGTTGCCAACAGATCGACAGTAGTCCCGACCTAGGGCGTCGGCGCAGCCTTCCAGCCGCCGCTCGACCCGAAGCCGCCGTCGCCGCGGTGCGACCCGGGCAGGTGCTCGGCCTCCACGAACCGCACCCGCTCGACACGCTGGATCACGAGCTGCGCGATCCGGTCGCCCCGGTGCAGCTCGAGCGCGTGCTCGACGTCCGTGTTCAGCAGCGTCACGGCGATCTCGCCGCGGTAGCCGGCGTCGACGGTCCCGGGGGCGTTGACGATGGTCAGACCGTGCCGCATGGCCAGCCCGGACCGCGGGTGCACGAACGCGGCGTACCCGTCAGGCAGCGCGATGGCGACCCCGGTGGGAACGGTCACGCGGCCCTGCGGCGGGATCACGACGTCGATCCTGGAGACCAGGTCGGCACCGGCGTCACCGGGGTGCGCGTAGGCGGGCGCGGGAAGCTCGGGGTCGAGGCGCAGCAGGAGCACCTCGGTACTGGGGTCGGCCGTCACGGAGCCCGACCCTACCCGCCGGATGGGATGCTGGGTGCATGCCCGAAGCTCCCCGTGGAACCCCTCTGCCCCCACCCCGGGCGACAGCGCCGACGTACACCGAGCGGCTGTGGCTCGGTCCGCTCGGCTGGGTGCTGCTCGTCGTGTTCGCGGCGATGATGGCGGTCGCGTTCGTCCCGCTGAGCCCGCGCATCGCGGCCCTGGTCGGCGGCGGTGTCCTGGTCGCCGGCGCGATCATCCTGGTGGTGCTGGCACCGCGCGTCGAGGTGCGGGACGGCGTCTTCCGCGCCGGCGGCGCACACATCCCGGTCGATCTGCTCGGCCCAGCGGTGACGCTCGACGCGGACGCGACCCGGGCCGAGCTCGGCCCGCGGCTCGATGCGCGCGCCCACGTGTGCCTGCGCGGCTGGATCCACTCGGCCGTCCGGGTCGAGGTCGACGACCCACAGGACCCCACGCCGTACTGGGTGGTGTCCACGCGTCGGCCGGAGGCGCTCGTCGCCGCACTGCACGCCTGAGGGCCGGTCGCCCGGTGCTGCTGGGCGGCCGACCCTCAGGTGAGCCGTGCGTGTTCTCGGTGCCGACCGTCAGGCAGCGCACTCCGAGCAGACGGGACGACCGTCGCGCTCGTAGGCCAGCTGGCTGCGGTGGTGGACCAGGTAACAGCTCGAGCAGGTGAACTCGTCCGCCTGCCGAGGCAGCACGCGGACGGAGAGCTCTTCGCCGGACAGGTCCGCGCCCGGGAGCTCGAACCCTTCGGCCGCTTCGGTCTCGTCCTCGTCCACCACGCCCGAGTTCTTGTCGGAGCGCCGAGCCTGAAGCTCCTGGAGCGAGTCCTCGCTCAGGTCCTCCTCGGTCTTGCGCGGGGCGTCGTAGTCGGTAGCCATGTGCGGCGTCACACTCCGTGGTCTTGATGGAAAGTCATACGCGGGATCAATGCACGCGACGCGCTTTTTGTTCCCGCGCGCGGTGGGATTCTGCACCACTTTCGAGCGCGGAGCGAACCGGACGCGCGACCGATTTCGTCACACGCGTCGTGGGAGCGTTTTCACCCGTCGGAGTCGGCGTCGAGACCTTCGAGGAACGCCCTCAGCTCCTCGACGCGCCCGGGCGGTCCCGCGACAGTCATCGACTCCTGCGCCGCCTGCCCTCGAAGCCCTGTGACCTGCGCGCCTGCCTCCTGGGCGACCAGCGAGCCGGCGGCGAGGTCCCACGGCTGCAGCCCGCGCTCGTAGTACAGGTCGAGCGTTCCGGCGGCGATCGCGCACAGGTCGAGTGACGCACAACCCACGCGGCGAATATCACGTACCCGCGGCAACAGTTCCGCGACGATTCGTCCCTGCGCCTGCCTCCTCGCCGAGACGTATCCGAAGCCGGTGCCGACCAGAGAGTCGATCAACGGTCGCGCGGCGCCCACACGCAGGGCGACCCCGTCGAGCGTCGCTCCCAGCCCACGCCCCGCCGTGAACGACCGGCCGTCCTCGGGAGCGAACACGCACCCGGCGACCGCCGTCCAGGTGGCGGGGTCGGGGGCGACTCCCGGGTCGAGACCGATCACAGCAGCGACGGACACGGCGTAGGCCGGCGACCCGTACAGATAGTTGACCGTCCCGTCGATCGGGTCCACCACCCAGGTGACGCCGGAGGTGCCCGGCCGGAAGGCTTCCTCCTCGCCGAGGATCGCGTCGTCGGGCCGCATCTCCGCGAGCCGGCTCCGCAGCAGCGACTCGGACGCGAGGTCCATCGCCGTCACCACGTCCTGGTCGCTGGACTTCGTGGCCGCCACGGTGACCAGCCGCCGTCGCCCGTCCCGGACGAGCGCACCGGCCTCCCGGGCCAGCGCCTCGGCAACCTCGATGAGCGGACGGACCTGGTCAGGAGAGTCGGGGTTCACCCACGCATCCTCTCAGCGCACGGTCAGCGCACCGACCCCCGCCACGGCCCCGGCGCCTTCAGCTGGTACCGCAGCGCGACCACCCGCAGCACGAACACCGCGATCACCACGATCACACTGGTCGCCGTGGTGAGCGCGCCCTGCCACCACAGGATCGCCGTCACGGTCGACCCGAGCAGCGCGGGGATCGCGTAGAGCTGGCGATGGTGCAGCACCACCGGCACCTCGCCCGACAGCAGGTCGCGCAGCACTCCCCCGCCCACGCCGGTCATGACGCCGACGATGACGGCAGCGGTCAGCGTCGTGCCGTACTCGAGCCCCTTGGTCGTGCCGACGACGCTGAACAGGGCGAGCGCCCCGGCGTCCAGCACCACGATGAAGCGGCGCGCGCGCTCGAGCCGGGGATGCAAGAAGTAGATGAGGGTGGCGCCGGCGACAGCGGTCGCGATGAACCGCCAGTTCGAGATCCCAACGGGAGGCACCGCGCCGATGAGGACGTCACGCAGGATGCCACCGCCCAACCCCGCGGCCCAGGCGAGCACGAGGATGCCGAACACGTCGAACTGCTTGCGCACCGCGGCCAGCGCCCCGGACATCGCCCCGACGAAGACCCCGACCAGCTCGAGGACGGGCTCCAGGGGGATGTCGGTGTCCACGTGGCCGATCATGGCAGCGCGCCTCGGAGAGGTCCCGGACCCTCGTCGTCGCGTCGCGTCGCGGTGACGATCCTGCGCCGCACCGCCCCGGGTGCGCGCCGACGGGGCGGATCGGTGGCAGGCTCGTGCCGAGTTCCCGGGAGGTCGCATGGGTGAGCTGGAGCTGGTGGGTCTGCACGAGGACGGGGAGCATCTCGTCCTGGTGGCCCCGGACGGGGCGCGCTTTCGTGTGCGCATCGACGAACCGCTGCGCGCGGCCGTGCGCCGCGACCGCCCGCAGCTGGAGCAGCTGCGCGCGGAGAGCGCCGGGACGCTGAGCCCGCGGGAGATCCAGGCACGGATCCGTGCGGGTGCCACGACTCAGGAGGTGGCGGAGTCCGCCGGCCTGCCGGTCGAACGCGTCCGCCGGTACGAGGGTCCCGTGCTCGCCGAGCGCGAGCACGTCGCGGAGCTGGCACGTGGCACCCGCGTCGGGCGGGACGTCGGCGCGCCGACGCTGGGCGACCTGGTGACGGACCGTCTCGCCGCTCGCGGCGTCGATCCCGCCTCGCTCGCGTGGGACGCCGCGCGCGACGCGTCGGGACCGTGGATGGTCCTGGCGCGGTTCGCGGTCGCCGACGCCGAGCACGAGGCCCGCTGGACCTTCGACCTGGCCAAGCGCACAGTCGTCGCCGACGAGGACGAGGCTCGCTGGCTCTCGGAGACCGAGCTGCCCGACGAGCCCGTCTCACGCCGTCACCTCGCTGCGGTGCGCGACGTGGTCTTCGACTTCCAGGGCGACGGCGTCCTGCCCAGCCCGCAGGACGTCCCTGCCGACGAGCCTGAACCTGCGCCCGACCCGCAGGAGGAGACCGCGTCCCTGCTGGACGACCTGCGCAGCCGCCGCGGTGTCCGGCAGAACGTGGAGCTCGACGACGACTCCGAGGAGTTCGAGGGCTTCGGGCCGCCGCACGCGTTCGACTTCGGACGGCCCGACGCGTCCGTACCCGGCGCCCATCCCGCCGACGCCGACGACGCGGCAGAGGCCCAGGTCTACCCGGCGCCCGTCGCCGTTCCCGAACCGGTCACCACCCCGGCGGCCGAGCACGAGGACAGCGAGCGTCCGCGGGCGGCGCGCCGGGGCCGAGCCAAGGTGCCCAGCTGGGACGAGATCGTCTTCGGCGCGAAACCTGAATGAGGCTGCGTGACCGTCGAGCGCCTCAGATGGTCAGCTCCTCCGCGGAGGTGAGCGTCTGCGGGCTCGGCGAGGACGCCCGGGCGGTGGCGGCGGTCATGCGTCGCATGTGGTGCCGACGGCAGAGGACCTCGTAGCCGACCTCGTCGGCCCCGGCCTCGACGTCGCCCACGACGACCTGCGCTCCCTCGACCACCATGGTCCCGCCGACGGTGCGGGCGTTGTGGGTCGCCCGGGAACCGCACCAGCACAGCGCGCGGACCTGCAGGATCTCCACCCGGTCGGCCAGCTCGACCAGCCGGGCGGCGCCGGGGAAGAGCCGGGCCCGGAAGTCGGTCGAGATGCCGAACACGAAGACGTCGACCCCGAGCTCGTCGACGACCCGTGCCAGCTGCTCCACCTGCTCGGCGGTGTAGAACTGCGCCTCGTCACCGATCAGGTAGTCGACGGGTCGACCGCGTGTGCGGCGGGAGATGACGTCCGACCAGAAGTCCGTCGAGTCGTCCACCTCGTGCGCCTGCTGCGTCAGCCCGAGCCGGGAGGAGATCGTCGCGGCGCCCGCGCGGTCGTGCCGCGTGAACAGCACACCGTCGCGCCCGCGGGCCGCGTGGTTGTGGTGCATCTGGAGCGCGAGCGTCGACTTGCCGCTGTCCATGGTGCCGGAGAAGAAGACCAGCTCGGCCATCAGGCCACCACCAAGCAGGGGACGAGCATCTCGTGCCTCGTCAACGAGCCGTGCACGCCGACGAGGTCCAGCGACGCCGGCGTCTGTGTCCGCGAGTCGACGACGGTCGCGCGGCCCGTCATCGCCACCACGACGTCCCCGATCACGGGCAGGACGTGCTCGGACACGTCCCCGAACCACGCGTCGGACATCGCCTCGCTGCGGGTTGCGACGACCGCCGCGGGGCCCAGCGCGTCCCGCCACCGGTCCGCCACCTGCGTCGCGTCCGCCCCCGGCTCGACATGCAGGTGCAGCGCGCGGGGCTCCCCCGCGACCAGCGCGACCCCGGCGCCCAGGACGTCGTCGGTGGCGACGTCCCACCGCTGCGTCCGGTCGACGTCGACCATCCCGTGGTCGGCGGTCACGACCAGGACGGTGTCCCGCGGCAGCAGGCGGGCGAGCCTGCCCAGCTCCGCGTCGAGCTCCGCGAGCGCGTCCCCCCACTGCCACGACCCCCACCCGTGGTGGTGGCCCGCCTTGTCGACGTCTCCCCAGTACAGGTACGCCACGCCCGGGCGGCGCAGCGCGTCCACGGTGGCATCGACCCGGACCGCCAGCGACTCGGCGGCCTTGTAGGTGGGACCGCGCAGAGCGGCCTCGGTGAGCCCGGAGCCCGCGAACCGAGCCGGGCCGATGCTCGTCACGCCGGTGCCGGCCGCGACGAGGCGCTCGAAGACGGTCGTCTCGCGCTGCCACTGTCGTGCAGGCGGGAGTCCGGTCCAGCTGACCAGGTTGCCCAGGTCGCCGGTCGCGGGGTCCCGCACGGTGTAGCCGAGCATGCCCGTACGACCCGGCGGCAAGGCGACCCCGAACGTACCCATCGCGGTCGCGGTCGTGGAGGGGAACGTGCTGGTCAGGGGGATGGACTCGCTGAGCCGGCGACGCAGGAACGGCGCGTGGCCGGCGCGCTCGGCGAGGTTGGTGTGCCCCAGCCCGTCGACGAGCACCACGCAGACGCGTGTCGCGTCGGGAAGCCCGAGCACGCGCTGCGAGTCGCTCGCGTCGGGCACGTCGAGCACCCCGAGCGCGCCGGCGACGGCCGGGAGCACGCGGCCCAGGCACGGGTGGTCCGCACCCGGCGCCACGAAGTCAGCCGCCTCGAGGTCCACCCGCGTCTGCGTCGGGGCCGTCGAGGGCACACCAGTCACCGGCGCCTCGAGGCGGGTCATCGGGCCCGGGCGCTCGCCGCGGACAGCTGGCGGGCGAACGCCGTGGCGGCGCGCACCGAGTCCAGGCCCTCCGCGGCCGCGCTCACCCGCACGACCACGTCGTCGGGCGCGAGCGTGCCGGTGAGGCCGTGGTCGGCGTCGCAGTTGGGGTCGCCGCAGGTGGCCGGCTCCAGGTCCACCCGGGAGACCGCGCCCCAGCCGATCACCAAGGTCAGCTCCTGCGCGGGTCGGCCGCGTTCGTGCTTCTCCGGCAGCGGCACGACGTGGGTCATCGCGACCGACGTCAGCTCCGCCAGCGGCACCGCCTCGGTCGTGGCCGACGCGGAGGCGGACGGGTGCTCGGAGTCGGCCGGGTGGTCGTCGACGTGCGCGACGATCAGCCGCGTCGGCGTCAGCACCAGCACCGTGACGTGGCGGCGCACCTCGGCGGCGTCGAACGTCGTCTCGGGGTGGACCAGGTGAGCCACGACCTCTTCGTCGGCGAGGGCCACGTCGAGCACGTCGACGACGAGCTCGGGGTAGTAGCCGGCACGGTGGAGATCGTGGTGCAGGGCGGGAGCAGCAGCGGGCACGCCTCCATCCTCCCACCTCGGCGACCGTCTCCTGCGAACTCGCACAGGGTCACACCCTCGGCAGCCGCCGGGTGGCGTCCGCACGGTCCGCGTGGGACACCGAGGCGCGGGCGCCGAGGACCACCGCGCCGTGCTCGGAGACGACCACCGGGTTGAGCTCCAGGGACCGCAGCTCCGGCAGGTCGTCGGCGAGCACCGAGACGCGTGCGATGAGGTCCTCCAGCGCGGCGACGTCGAGCGCCGGCAGCCCGCGGTAGCCGAACAGCCGAGGGGCTGCGCGCGCCGTGCGGACCAGCTCGGAGACGTCCACGTCGGTGAGGGGCGGCACGCCATACGCGACGTCGCCCAGCAGGTCGGACGCGTCACCCGCCAACCCGAAGCTGATGATCGGGCCGAACAGGGGGTCCTCGACCGAGCGCACGACGCACGCGGAGCCGTGAGGGGCCATCGCCTGCACCTCCAGGGGCTCGTCGCCGTCCGTCGTCTCGAGCCCCGAGGCGAGCGCGAGCACCTGCGCCACGTCCGCCMGCAGCTCGGCCTCGTCCGCGACGTCCAGGCGCACCCCGCCGAGGTCGGCACGATGGCGCAGCGCGGACACCGTCGTCTTGAGCGCCACCGGCCAGCCGATCCGCTCCGCGGCCGCCACGGCCTCGTCCGCGTCGTGCACGCGGGTCGACGGCAGCGGCCGCACCCCGACCGTGGCGAGCAGCTGCGCGGTGCGCTCGCTGTCGAGGGCGAGCACCGTGTCCCCTGGGGCCTCCGCGGCGAGCCACCCGGCGACCAGGCGTCGGGCGGCTCGCGTCTCGGCGCCCTCGGGGTGCAGGGGTCGGCCCCGGTCCCCGGCCCGCCAGCGTGCGTAGCGTGCCGCGTGCCCGAGCGCCAGCGCCGCGTCCTCGGGGGTGCTGTACGCGGGGACGGTCCACTCCCGGCCCTCGTCGTCGCGGGCGGTCAGCTCCGCGGTCAGGCCGTGCAGGTCGTAGATGCACGCGACGGTCGTCCGCCGGGACCGCGCGGCCCTCGACGCGACAGCGTCCTGCAGGACGGCGTCGGGACCGCCGACGGTCGGGATGCGGACCACGACCACGACGTCGCTGTCGGGATCGTCGTAGAGCGCGTCGACGGCCGCTCGGACCCGCTCCGGTGGGGCGTCCTCGGCGAGCAGCTGCACGTGCCCGCTGACCACGAGCCCGGCGGCCGCGACCGCCTCGGCGACGAGGGCCGCCACGGACGCGGAGCTGGCCAGGATCGCGGTTCGTCGGCCCGCGGGCAGCGGCTGGTGCGCGAGCACCTGCGCGACGTCGAGCAGCTGGTGCGTGTTCTCCACGCGCACCACGCCCGACTGGCGCAACATCTCGGCGAGCGTGCGCGGGGGGGCGTGCGTCGGCCGGACGGCGTGTCCCGGTGGCACCACCTGACCGGACCGTCCGGCCGTCACGACGATCACGGGCTTGATCAGCGAGAGGCGCCGGGCCACCCGGGAGAACTTGCGGGGATTGCCCAGCGACTCGAGGTACAGACCGACGACGTCCGTGCGGTCGTCGTCGGCCCAGAACTGCATCAGGTCGTTGCCGGACACGTCGGCGCGATGCCCGGCGGACACGAACTGCGAGACGCCTATGCCCCGGCGCCGGACCGCCGCGAGCAGCGCGACGGACAGCGGGGCGGACTGGCAGAAGAGACCGATCCGTCCCGGCGCCGGCGGGGACTGCGCCAGGGACGCGTTCAGCTGCAGGCCGCCCTCCCGCGTCGAGATGATCCCGAACGAGCTGGGGCCGACCACCCGCATCCCGGCCCCGTGCGCCGCACGCAGCACCGCGCGCTGTCGGTCCAGGCCGTCGGGGCCTTGTTCGGCGAAGCCCGAGGTCAGCAGGACGATCCCGCGCACGTGGAGGCGCGCGAGCTCTCGGGCGACGTCGGTCGCGGCGTCGGCGGCAACGGCCACGACAGCGAGCTCGACCGGTCCGGGCACGTCCGCCAGCCGCGCGTGCACCTGCACGGCCTGGTCGCCCGGGACCCCGACCGCATGCACGACCACGGACGGGTCCCCGACGAGCAGGTCCGCCAGCACGCGCGCGGCCAGCCGGCCGGCGAGCGTCTCGCCCTCGTGCGTCCCCGGCCCGACGACGACCACGGACGACGCGTGCAGCACGCCGCGCATCGACAGGGCCTCCGCGCGGTGCTCGCGGTCCGCCATCACGGCCAGAGACCGGTCGGTGGGGTCGATGTCGAAGCCGACGGCCACGACGCCGTCCTCGGTGCGCTGCCGGACCTCGTACCCGGCCTGCTTGAAGACGGCGATCATGCGGCCGTTCTGCGGCAGGACCTCCGCGACGAACCGCCGCACGCCCCGCTCCCGGGCAGCCGCGGCGAGATGCTCGAGCAGCACGGACCCGAGGCCGCGCCCCTGGTGGGCGTCCGCGATGTTGAAGGCGACCTCGGCCTCGTCGGTGCCGATGCGGTCGTACCGGGCGACGCCGATGATCTGGTCGACGTCGTCGGGATCGGTGGCGCTGGACACGGCCGCCAGCGCGACGCGGTCCACGTGGTCGACGGTGACCAGCCGCTCGAGGTCCCGCTCGGACAGCCGCTCCAGCGGGGCGAAGAACCGCAGGTAGGTCGATCGCTCCGACTGCCCGACGTGGAACGCCTGGAGGGCGTCGGCGTCGTCCGGGCGCAGTGGTCGGACGTGCGTGGTCGAGCCGTCGTGCAGCACGACGTCGGCCTCCCACGCGGCCGGGTACGCGGGACCCGGTCGGGCGTGGTCGTCAGCCGTGACGTCTGCCATGAGCGTCACGCTAGTGCGGGCAGCCGCCCACTGGGACCACGAGCCAGCGCGCCGCGCCCGTCAAAGGTCACAGACGGTCCACAATGGTCGGCGCACAGCAGACCGGCCCCCGAGGAGCAAGCACCATGGCGCGTCGCCCCGCGACCCCTGACCTCCCGCCCGAGGACCTCGTCGAGCGCATCGTCGACATCGACGTCGCGACCGAGATGGAGGGCTCGTTCCTCGAGTACGCCTACTCCGTCATCTACTCGCGAGCCCTGCCCGACGCCCGCGACGGGCTCAAGCCGGTGCAGCGCCGGATCCTCTACCAGATGTCGGACATGGGCCTGCGCCAGGACCGTCCGTACGTGAAGTCGGCGCGCGTCGTCGGCGAGGTCATGGGCAAGCTGCACCCGCACGGCGACGCGGCGATCTACGACGCGATGGTGCGCCTGGCCCAGCCCTTCTCGCTGCGCCTTCCTCTGGTCGACGGCCACGGGAACTTCGGCTCGCTCGACGACGGCCCCGCCGCTCCGCGGTACACCGAGGCGCGCATGGCGCCGGCGGCGCTCGCGATGACGACAGGGCTCGACGAGGACGTCGTCGACTTCGTGCCCAACTACGACAACAAGCTCACGCAGCCCGAGGTGCTCCCCGCCGCGATCCCGAACCTGCTGGTCAACGGGGCGTCTGGCATCGCGGTCGGCATGGCCACCAACATGGCGCCGCACAACCTCGTCGAGGTGGTGGCCGCGGCCCGCCACCTCGTCCTGCACCCCGACGCCACGCTCGAGGACCTGCTGCGCTTCGTCCCCGGCCCCGACCTGCCCTCGGGCGGCAAGATCGTCGGCCTCGACGGGGTCCGCGACGCCTACCGCACCGGTCGCGGCGCGTTCCGCACGCGCGCGACGGCCCGGATCGAGAACGTCACGCCCAAGCGCAAGGGCATCGTCATCACCGAGCTGCCGTACACGGTGGGCCCGGAGAAGGTCATCGAGAAGATCAAGGAGGGCGTGCAGAGCAAGAAGCTCTCGGGCATCTCCGACGCCGTCGACCTGACCGACCGGCAGCACGGCCTACGCCTGGTCATCGAGATCAAGACGGGCTTCGTCCCGGAGGCCGTCCTCGAGCAGCTCTACCGCTACACCCCGCTCGAGGACTCGTTCTCGATCAACAACGTCGCCCTCGTCGACGGCCAGCCGCGCACGCTCGGGCTGCGCGAGCTGCTGGTCGTGTGGGTCGAGCACCGCCTCGTCGTGGTGCGCCGACGCTCGCAGCACCGGCTCGCGAAGCGGCTGGAACGCCTGCACCTGGTCGAAGGCCTGCTCGTCGCGATCCTCGACATCGACGAGGTCATCCAGGTGATCCGCACGTCCGACGACGCCGACACCGCCCGAGCCCGGCTGCGCAGCGTCTTCGACCTGTCCGAGCCCCAGGCGGAGTACATCCTGGAGCTGCGGCTGCGCCGCCTCACCCGGTTCTCCCGGATCGAGCTGGAGAAGGAGCAGCAGCAGCTCGTCGAGGAGATCGCCGAGCTGCAGGCGATCCTCGCCGACGAGGCCAGGCTGCGAGGGCTGGTCTCGGACGAGATGGCCGAGGTCGCCGCCACGTACGGCACCCCGCGCCGCACGATCCTGCTCGAGTCGGCCGGCGGCACCTCGATCACCGGCGCCCCTGCGGCTCGCGGTGCGACGGCACCGCTTGAGATCGCCGACACCCCCTGCTGGGTGCTGCTGTCCGGCACCGGGCTCCTGGCGCGCACGGCGTCGGAGGACCTGCCGGCGCGCACCGACGGCGCCCGGCGGGCCAAGCACGACGTCGTCGCGGCGTCGATCCCGGCCACCGCGCGAGCCGAGGTCGGCGTCGTGACGTCGCAGGGCCGCATCGTGCGCGTCTCCGTACTCGACCTGCCCGGACTGCCACCCACGGACGGTGCCCCCTCCCTCTCGGGCGGCGTGCCGCTCGGCGAGGTGGTGACGCTCCTCCCCCGCGAACGCGTGGTGGGCCTGACCTCTCTCGAGGCCGACGCGCCGACGCTCGCGCTCGCCACCGTCCAGGGCACCGTCAAGCGCGTGGCATCGGGCGACATCCCGGGGAACCGGGACGCGTGGGAGGCGATCTCGCTCAGGGACGGCGACGAGGTGGTCGGTGCGGTCGCGGTGCGCGACGCCGACGAGCTGGTCATCGTGTCCTCCGACGCGTCCCTGCTGCACTTCCCTGCGTCGGCCGTCCGGCCGCAGGGGCGTTCCGCGGGAGGCATGGCAGGCATCAAGCTCGCGGCCGGCCAACGGGTCGTCGCATTCGGCGCGGTCCCGGCCGACGGCCTCGCCGAGGCGGTCGTCGTGACCGTCGCGGGTGCGTCCGGCGCGCTCCCGGGCACGCAGGCCGGTTCGGCGAAGGTCACCCCGTTCGAGGCGTACCCGGGCAAGGGCCGCGCGACCGGCGGTGTCCGGGCGCACCGGTTCCTGCGCAACGAGGACGCGCTCCTGCTCGCGTGGGTCGGGGCGGCGCCCGCATGGGCGACGGGTTCTGCCGGTCAGCCGATCGAGCTGCCCGCGCTCGACCCCCGGCGCGACATGTCGGGCACGCCGCTGTCCGCGCCCGTGCACGCCATCGGCTGACCGTCAGACGAGTGCGACCACGTTGTCCGGCACCGGGGGTCGCTGGGCGTAGGTGCGGACCGGCCTCGGCTCGGGCGCCCGACGCTCGGCGACGTTGCGCCCGATCACCGCGGCGGCAAGGAGCCCTTGGCCGACGGTGTACGTGAGCATCACCCAGAAGCCCTGCCCGGCCAGGTCCCACCCCGGCACGAACGCCTCGAGCGCGATCAGGCCGTCGCTGACCACGAAGACGGCCCCTCCGACCGTCGCGAGGCGGCCCAGACCTGTCGCGAGCACCGCCATCGCGACCAGGACGCCGCCGTAGATCGCGACCGGCACGAGCAGGGCGTCCGCTCCCGGTGCGCACAGACCGACGAGCGCGGCGAGCACGGCCGCGTACGGCAGCAGGAGGACCGGGCGGGTGTGCACGACGGAGCGTCGGACGAGGGGCGCGAACGCCACGACGTACGCCACCTGCGCGAGCAGGAAGAACCCGACCATGATGAGGAAGGACGCGTCCTCGCCGACGAGCGACGGGACGAGGTCGCCGAGCCACGAGAAGCCGAGGGCGACGAGCGTCCACGTCACGACGTGACCACGCGGCCAGCGCGTCGCGGTCACGACGACGGCGGCGAGCGCCGGCATGAGTGTCCACTGGCTGACGCGGGCGAGCCCTTCAGCCCCGGCGAGCTGCGCGACCAGGTGCACGAGCACCAGCATGACGGCGACCGCGACCCACACCCGCGCGGCCATGGACAGCGAGCGTCCCACGACGACCTCCTCGACGGCGGACGTCCTCGTCCGGCGACAGTGATGGCCGGACCTCGTCGTCCCGCCGCGCCGATGCTAACCCGCGACGCGAGGGCGTGGAGGACGTTCGCTCGTGCGGCTCACAGCTCGATCGAGAACAGCGTGGAGCTGTGGAAGACCGCGTACCCGAGCCCCTCGTAGAGCCGGTGGGCGCCGGTCTGGTTCGCCGTGTCGACGCCCAGCTCGGCGAAGTCCATCCCGTCCGCCTGGTACGCGGCCATCACCGTGGCGAGCAGCGCCCGAGCCAGCCGCCGCCCGCGCCACGCTCGCCGCACGCCGAGCAGGTCGGTGTAGCCGGCCTTGTAGCCGATGACCGGCCAGTCGTGCTCGTACCTTCCCGACAGGAGATACCCGGCGACCTCGCCGGTCCCGTCGTCCACCGCCACGAAACTCCACCGGGGGGCGAACATGCTGCGCCCCTGGCTCCACTCCTCGACCGTGCGTGGCTCGCTCCCCCAGTGGTCGGCGAACGCCTCGTTGTGCGCGAGCCGCACCTGCTCGTCCAGCTCCGCGCTCCACGGCACGATGCTCAGCCCGTCGGGGACCTCGATCGCGGGGAGCTCGACGTCGAGCGGCCGCCGCATCTCGGCGTAGAACCGGGCCGGCGTGAAGCCGCTCGCGCGGAGCAGCCGGACCGTGGCCTCGGCGCCGTCGTCCGTGAACGACGCCAGCCTGGCCGGGAGCTCCTTGCCCGACGCCGCGAGGAGCTGCCGCCCACGCGCCTGCTCCCACGCGAGCACCTGCCGGCCGATCCCTCGACCCCGCCACAGCGGGTCGACGGCACCGTCGAGGAACGCACGGACCACCCGCGCATCCCCCGGAGGCTGGTTGACCCGCGCGTACGCGCGGATGACGCCGTCGGCGTCGATGCCGGCGAGCGTGTCCCGCGCGTGGTCCTTCCAGTCACCGTCGAACTCTTCGTCGACCTCCTCCGCCGAGGTCCGGTAGGGCGTGGAGTCGGCCTCCTCGACCGCGTTGAGCAGCCGAGTGAGGGCCGGGACGTCGTTGCGGGTGAGCGGGCGCCACGTCAGTCCGTCGATGTCGGCCGGCACACGCACGTCCGCCGGGGCGGCGACGCGTTCGGCGAGGGGTGCGAGGTCGGCGGTGGTCACCGGACTACGATCGCCGGTCGGTCCTCGTGACGGCAACCGAAATGGCTCAGGCGTCGATACGGCTGCGGTCCAGGCCGTCGGCGCCGGCGACGATGAAGTCCTTGCGCGGTGCGACGTCGGAGCCCATGAGCAGCTCGAAGATCTCCTCCGCCCGCTGCGCACCCTCGACGGTGACCCGGCGCAGCGTGCGGTGCCGTGGGTCCATCGTCGTCTCCGCCAGCTGGTCCGCGTCCATCTCCCCGAGTCCCTTGTACCGCTGGATGTCGTCCTTGTACCGCTTGCCGGCCCGGTCCAGCTTCTTGAGGGTCGCCACGAGCTCGGCCTCGGAGTAGGTGTAGACGTACTCGTTCTTGCGCCCACCACCACCGATGACCTCGACGCGGTGCAGCGGCGGGACGGCGGCGTAGACGCGTCCGGCCTCGACCAGCGGTCGCATGTATCGGAACAGCAGCGTGAGCAGCAGGGTGCGGATGTGGGCGCCGTCGACGTCGGCGTCGGTCATCAGGACGATCTTCCCGTAGCGCGCGGCCTCCAGGTCGAACGAGCGACCCGACCCGGCGCCGACCACCTGGATGATCGCCGCACACTCCGCGTTCTTGAGCATGTCCGTGACGGACGCCTTCTGGACGTTGAGGATCTTGCCGCGGATGGGGAGCAGCGCCTGGAAGTCCGAGCTGCGCGCCAGCTTGGCGGTGCCCAGAGCGCTGTCACCCTCGACGATGAAGAGCTCGCTGCGCTCGACGTCGTCGCTGCGGCAGTCAGCCAGCTTGGCCGGCAGCGACGAGGTCTCGAGCGCGTTCTTGCGCCGGGAGATCTCCTTCTGCTTGCGGGCGGACAACCGGGCGCGCATCTCGCCGACGACCTTGTCCAGCAGCAGCGACGACTGCGCCTTGTGGTCGCGCTTGGGCGAGACGAAGATCGCGCCGAGCTCGGTGTCCAGGACCTTGGCGACGATGGCACGCACCGGTCCGGTGCCGAGCACCTCTTTGGTCTGGCCCTCGAACTGCGGCTCGGCCAGCCGGACGGTCACGACCGCGGTCATCCCGGCGAGCACGTCCTCCTTCTCGATCCGCTCGGAGGTGTCCCTCGCCGAGATCTTGAGCCGCCGGGCGTTCGCGTCGACCGCCTTGCGCATGGTGCGCAGCAACCCGGCCTCGAACCCGGCCAGGTGGGTGCCGCCCTTCGGCGTCGAGATGATGTTGACGAAGCTGCGGACCTCGGTCTCGTAGCCGGTCCCCCACCGCATGGCGATGTCGACCTCGCAGGTCCGGGACACCTCCTGCGCCGTCATGTGCCCGCGGTCGTCGAGGACCGGGACCGTCTCGGTGAACGTGCCCGACCCGGTCAGGTGCCACGTGTCGGTGACCGCGGTGTCGGGTGCCAGGTGGTCCACGAAGTCGACGACGCCCCCGCTGTGCAGGAACGTCTCCTCGTGCGGGCCGTCGGCACCGGGCGTGCCCGCGATGCCGCGCTCGTCGCGCACCGTCAGGGTCAGGCCCGGCACGAGGAAGCTGGTCTGCCGCGCGCGGGTGACCAGCTCGTCGTACGCGAAGACGGCCGTCTTGGGGAAGATCTGCGGGTCCGCCCAGTACCGCACGCGCGTCCCGGTCCGCGCGCGGGCGACCTTGCCGCATACCTCGAGCTCGGACCCGGACACGAACGGCTCGAACGGGTTGTCCGGACTGATGCCGCCACGGTCGTCGAAGATGCCGGGCTCGCCGCGGTGGAAGGTCATCCGATGGGTACGACCGCCCCGGTCGACCTCGACGTCGAGGCGCGCCGACAGGGCGTTGACGACCGACGCGCCGACGCCGTGCAGACCACCCGAGGCCCCGTAGGACCCGCCACCGAACTTGCCACCGGCGTGCAGCTTGGTGAACACCACCTCGACCCCGGTCAGACCCGTCTTCGGCTCGATGTCCACCGGGATGCCGCGGGCGTTGTCACGCACCTCCACCGACGAGTCTGCGTGCAGCACGATCTCGATCCGGTCCCCGTGGCCACCCAGAGCCTCGTCCACCGAGTTGTCGATGATCTCCCACAGGCAGTGCATCAGGCCACGGCTGTCGGTGGTCCCGATATACATCCCGGGGCGCTTGCGCACCGCCTCGAGCCCCTCCAGCACCGACAGGTGCCGGGCGGTGTAACCGGACTGCGGGGAGGTCGTCGTCACGGGGCGATGGTAGTCGCCGGGCCTGACAGGCACCCGGCACCATGCCGCCTGCAACGAGCGTGTTGCGGGCCGGTTACGGTCTGCTACGCGGTGAGCGAACCACCCGCGCCCAGTGCGATGGATCTGGCGCCGGGATGGTTGTATGGATCTGTGACCGGGACCATGACGCAACCACTGACCGCGGCCGACCGCTGCGACCGCTGCGGCGCACAGGCCTATGTCCGAGTTGTCCTCGCTGTGGGAGAGCTGCTGTTCTGCGCCCACCACGCGCGCGAGCACGCACCGAAGTTCGCCGAGCTGGCGACCCACGTGCAGGACGAGACCGACCGCCTGCTCGCCGAGCACGGCGCCGGAGCCGGCGCCGCGATCTGACGCAGCGCACCACCACCTGACGACGCGAGGCCCGGACCTGCTGGTCCGGGCCTCGCTCTATGCCCGGGCGGCACCGCATCGCCCCTATGCTCTGCGACGACAGGCACCGCGGTCTGTCGTCCCCGAACGAGCAGGAGTCGTCCCGTGACAGAGCCCGACGTCGACAAGGCCGAGCAGCTCGAGCTCGTCCGCCGTGGTCTTCTGCAGGGTGAGGAGGTGCTGGCCGTCTACGACTGCATCGGCACCGGGACCGGCTTCGTCGGGCTCACGACGCTGCGGGTGGTCATGCAGGACAAGAGCTTCGTCGGCAAGCGCCACGCGATCACCTCGATCCCGTACAAGCACGTGCGCTCCGTCTCGATCGTCAGCAACACGTCGTTCGCCGGCAAGTTCGCGTCCAGCAGCAGCATCGCCATCGACGTCGGCGGCACGGTGCACGAGGCCGACTTCCGCGGTGTGGAGAAGGCCCACAAGGCTCACGACCTGATCCTCTGGTACATCACCCGCTGACGTCTCCACGGCAGGTCGGACCCCATGACAGAGAGACCCGGACCAGAAGGTCCGGGTCTCTCTGTCATGCGTGGGTCCCGTCAGTCCAGGTAGTCGCGCAGCACCTGCGAGCGCGACGGGTGCCGCAGCTTCGACATGGTCTTGGACTCGATCTGCCGGATCCGCTCGCGCGTGACGCCGTAGACCTTGCCGATCTCGTCGAGCGTCTTGGGCTGACCGTCCGTGAGGCCGAAGCGCATCGACACCACGCCGGCCTCACGCTCGGAGAGGGTGTCCAGCACCTGGTGCAGCTGCTCCTGCAGGAGCGTGAAGCTCACGGCGTCGGCGGGGACGACTGCTTCGGAGTCCTCGATGAGGTCACCGAACTCGCTGTCGCCGTCCTCACCGAGCGGCGTGTGCAGCGAGATGGGCTCACGACCGTACTTCTGGACCTCGACGACCTTCTCAGGCGTCATGTCGAGCTCCTTGGCCAGCTCCTCAGGCGTGGGCTCACGGCCCAGGTCCTGGAGCATTTGGCGCTGGACGCGGGCGAGCTTGTTGATGACCTCGACCATGTGCACCGGGATGCGGATGGTGCGGGCCTGGTCGGCCATGGCGCGCGTGATGGCCTGACGGATCCACCAGGTGGCGTACGTCGAGAACTTGTAGCCCTTGGTGTAGTCGAACTTCTCGACCGCACGGATCAGGCCCAGGTTGCCCTCCTGGATGAGATCCAGGAACAGCATGCCGCGACCGGTGTAGCGCTTGGCCAGGGAGACGACGAGACGCAGGTTGGCCTCGAGCAGGTGATTCTTGGCGCGCCGGCCGTCGTTGGCGATCCACTCGAGCTCACGCTTGATCTTGGGCTCCATCGTGATGCCCGCGTTCAGCCGCTCCTCTGCGAAGAGCCCGGCCTCGATGCGCTTCGCGAGGTCGACCTCCTGCTCGGCGTTCAGCAGCGCGACCTTGCCGATCTGCTTCAGGTAGTCCTTGACCGGGTCGGCTGTCGCGCCGGCCGTGACGACCTGCTGGGCGGGAGCGTCGTCGTCGTCGGCGTCGGAGTAGACGAAGCCACTGTCCTCGCTCTCCTCCTCCTTCGCGGCGGGCTTCTTCTCGCCGTCCTCCGAGTCGTCGTCGTCCGCGTCGGTGGCGTCCTCGACGACCTCGACCACCTCCACGACGTCGACGACGACGACCTCTTCGATCGACTCGATGTCCGGCTCGTCGCCCTCGACGATCTCGACCTCGTCGACACCGGCGGTCGCCGCCTTCTTGGCGGCAGCCGACGTGGCGGCCGGCTTGGCAGCGCCGGGCTTGGCAGCCGCGGTCTTGGCGGCCGCAGTCTTGGCGGCGGCCGTCTTCGCCGACGTCGCCCGGGTGCGCGGGGTCGTGGCGGGCGCGGCTGCGCCCTCGTCGGGCGTCACGGAGGCCTTGGTCGACGGGCGAGCCTTCGCGCTGGTCGCAGCGACGGCACGGGCCGGTGCCGCAGGAGCTGGCTCGCGGACGCCGATCCCGGCGGTTGACAGGCCGCGGACGACGGCGCGCAGGCGCTTGGCGTCCTGGACGTCCGCCTGCTCGCACGCGGTGCGCAGCTCCTCGGCGCCCACGGTGCCGTGGGTGCGCCCGCGCAGGACGAGGTCCTGCAGGGCGGGGTGCTCGAACTCACGCGGAAGAGCGGGATGCGGGGTCTGGGACGACACGAACGACCTTTCGGCAGCGCGACACCCGGAACGGGGCCGGGAGGTAGATGGATATTGTACCGACCCCACGGGCCGCTCGGCGCGATCACGGGCACGACGAGTCGGCCGTCGCGGACGGCGGTCACGGGGTTACGGTGCTCAACGAACGGCAGCCACCAGAGATTCCCGCCTACGAACGACGTATTGGCGGATCCCGACGATCAGCCATCGGGTGCGTCGGCGACCCGACCGGCCGCGTCAGGCGGGACCGGGCTTGACCGTGAGCACCGGGCACGGGGCGTCGAACAGCACACGCTGCGCGTTGGCCCCCAGGATGAGCTTGCCGACGGGGCTGCGGCGCCGCAGGCCGAGGACGATCAGCTGGGCGCCCACCTGTTCCGCGGTCAGGATGAGGTCGTCCGCGACGTCGCCACCGCTGAGCAGCCGCACCTCGTGGTCAACGTCCGCCGACGCCAGCTCCGCGCGGACGCGGTCGAGCTCCGCCTCGAGGGCACTGCGCTGCTCGTCCGGAACATCGGGACGTGTGCTCACGACGACCACGACGCGCGTGTCGCGCTGTCGTGCTTCCTCGATAGCCGCCCCGAGGGCCGCCCGACCTTCCGGAGTGGCCAGATAGCCGACCACGATGCCCATCGGTCCTCCCCTCGTCTCGCGGCAACACCGCCGTGACCGTGACGCTACCGGAGGCGACCGGTCCCGACGACCTCATGGGCAGGATCTCCTCGCAGGTCAGTCGGCGTGGCGGACCCACCCGGGCGGGATGGCGGCCATCAACGCGTCGTCCAGCAGCTCCGCCAGGTGGTAGTCGGCGTCGGCATCGAGCGCTCCGTCCAGCAGGAGACGAGCCCGCGCGCCGTCCCCGCGCCACCACGAGAGCAGCGCCAGGAGGGTCAGGGCGGGAGCCTGCGCCCCGGCCCGCCCGCGCGCCACGACGGCCTCCAGGACCGCCTCGTGCACCGCCGTCGCCCGCTCGGGAGGCACGACTCCCCGGTTCGGGTCGAGGATCAGGGCCATCGCCGCGCCGAGCGCCGCGTCCACCTCGGGCGTCGACGGCACGGTACGGACGCACCGCTCGGGCAGGTCCGACGTGCCGGGGACCAGCGCGACGAGCACGCCGTCCCGCACACGGCGGTCGGCCAGACCGGCCTCGATCCGCCCCCACGGCGCCCCGCCGGGCCCAGGTTCCCCCGCCTCGACGATCGCGACCGCCTTCCGCCAGGCCGCCAGCGAGTCCTCCCGCCATCGGCTCACCGCGTCTTCGCCCGCAACCAGCGCCTCCTCGCACTGGTGCTCCCACCGACGCCGGACCCGCGCCACCGAGCGGCGGACGTCACCGTTCTGCGGACGGATCCGGGCGATGTCCTCCCGCGACTCGGCGACGGCGGAGCCCGCCAGCACCAGCGTGGCGCCCACCTGCGTGGAGTCGAGGTCCCGCAGCGGCCTTCCACCCGGTGGGCAGCAGTCCTCGACGCAGTCCAGGGAGAGGTAGCCGGCCGGCGTGACCACCCACACCGGAACATCCCCGAGCGCGTCCGCCGCCGCCTCCCGGACGTGCCGGGCGGCGAGCTGTGCGGCGCCGTCCCCACCGCGGGGGTCCCGGTCGGTGTAGAGCACGAGGATGCCGCGGCGGGCCTGGTCACGCCCGAGGTGCGCGACGAGCGTCCGTGCCAGCAGCGGCCCGTCGGCCACGTCCGCGAGGTGCGGCAGGTCAACGCGCACGACGAGCCCGACCTCACCGCGCGGGGGCCGCAGGCTCACGGCGACCGCGCTGTCGCGCGGCCGGAAGCCGAGTCGATGAGGGACGAGCGCGAGGATCTCCTGGGGTTCGCTCACCCGGAGCGTGGTGGTCTGCATGACGTCAGCCCACCCGACCAGCGGCCGACCGCGCCGACCCGTCGGCCGATCTGTGCACGCCGCCTCCGGACGAGGGGCATGTGGGCGTCTCGGTGCGGGGCACGGACGGCTAACCTGTCGCGGTGCTCCGTCCCGCGCCCCTCGCCGCGCGCGTCCGCTGCGGCCTCGCCGCCGCGGTCGTCGCGCTGGTCGTCGGCGTGGCCACAGCAGCCTGCTCGACCAGCGCTCCCGGGCAGGCCTCCCCCACCGGGACCGCCGTCGCCCTTGCCACACCCGAGCCCAGCCCTTCGGAGACGCTGCTGCCCGACGCGGACGGCGCCCCGCACTCCGCGGTCGGAGAGCTCGTCACCGGCTTCCCAGTCGCACTCGTCCCGGTGCCGACCGGTGCCGAGGTGCTGCTCTCGTCCGCCGCGCCCGTCGACGGCACGGACCTCACCGACGTCAGCCTGAACCTTCGCACCGCCCAGGACACCGCCGGGCTGCTCGACGCCGTCCGGGCACCGCTCCTCGCGGCGGGATTCGTCGAGAACGCCACACCCGCGGCCGAGCCGGGGTTGGCCGCGCAGTCCACGTTCTCCCGTGGCGACGGCTCCGAGCTGCTCGTCGTCGGCATCCTCGACCGTGACGGGGAGCGCACTCTCACCCTCGGCGGGCGGGTCCGCGCAACGGCGCCGTAGGCTGCCCGCGTGAGCCCCACGACCCCGTCCCTCGTCGACGTCGAGGACGTCCGATCCCGCGTCGACGAGGTGCTGACCAGGCACGTCGCACAGCTGCGGTCCGTGCTGGCCGCGGCCAGCGACGACGCGGACGTGCTCGCCGACGCGGTCGCCCAGATCCTCACGGGCGGGAAGCGGCTACGGGCGGCGTTCTGCTACTGGTCCTGGCGCGCGCACGGAGGGCGGGCCGGGACCGCCGAGGCGGACGCGGTGCTGCGCGTGGGCGCCGCGCTCGAGCTGTTCCAGGCGGCTGCGCTCTTCCACGACGACGTCATGGACGACTCCGACACCCGGCGCGGCTTCCCCGCGGCGCACCGGGCGTTCGCGAGCCTCCACGCCCAGCGCGGCCTCTCCGGCGACGCCGAGCGCTTCGGGATGTCGGCCGCGATCCTTCTCGGCGACCTCACCCTGATCGCGAGCGAGCAGGAGTTCGCGGGGGCGCTGGCCTTGCAACCACTCGTACGGACCGAGCGCGCGCGTGCCGTGTTCGACCTGATGCGGACAGAGGTCACGGTCGGCCAGTACCTGGACGTGCTCGCGCAGGCGTTGCCGTGGGGCGACGACCCGGCGGCCGACGAGGCCCGCGCGCGCGAGGTCATCCGCGCGAAGGCCGCGCGCTACAGCGTCGAGCACCCGATCGTCCTCGGTGCCTCGCTCGCCGACGCCGAGGAGAGCGAGCTCTCCGCGTGCCGCGCGCTCGGCCTCCCGCTCGGCGAGGCGTTCCAGCTCCGTGACGACCTGCTCGGGGTGTTCGGCGACCCGGAGACGACCGGCAAGCCCTCAGGGGACGACCTTCGTGAGGGCAAGCGCACGATCCTGACGGCCCGAGCGGTCGCTCGCGCTCGGGCCAGGTCCGACGAGGCCACCGTGGAGCTCCTGCGGACGCGCCTCGGTGACCGGGCGCTCACGGACGCCGACGTCGCCATCCTCGCTGCGGCCATCCGGGACACGGGAGCACCCGACGACGTCGAAGGGCTCATCGTCGACCTGGCCGGCGTCGCCTTCGCCCTCATGGACGAGCGCCCGTGGGACGAGCCTGCGCGCACGCAGCTGATCGGGCTGGCGCACGCAGCGGTCGACCGGCACGCCTGAGCGCGTCCGCGCAGCCGCCCTGACTCGACGGTGCCGGGCAGACGTCGGTCAGAGCTCGGCCGCGGCCCTGCGCCGGATCTCGGTCTTGCGGCCCGTGCGCAACGCCTCGATCGGCGTCCCCGGCAGGGAGTCGTCGGGCGTGAAGAGCCACTCGATCGCCGCCTCGTCGCTGAAACCTGCATCTGTCAGGACAGTCAGCGTGCCCTGCAGCGAGGCCAGGACCGTCCACGGCTGGTCCGCGTGGGGCGCGGTGGGCTGCGCCGGGTTGGCGAGGTGTCCCGGCACGAGGAAGGCCGCGGGGACGACGAAGATGCGGGGATCGCCGCGCCGGACGCCGATGATCCGACGCTCCTGCACGATCCGGCGCACCTTGGAGGCGTCGAGGCCGAGGCGCTCGGCGACATCAGGGACGGTGAGCCACTCGTCGACCAGTCGGTCGAGGGTCTCTGCGGAATCGTTCACCCGACAAGAGTACGCATCGTTGAATTACACCCACGCAATTCCCCCGCGCGCTTTCCTCTTGTGCCGTATTCGGATACGTTCGCATTCTGTCACTCCAGTCACACAGGCACCATCCGTTCACTTCCGCACCATGAGGTAGGCAACATGTCGCACCAGCACGCCACCGCCCGCCGCGTCGCCACCGGGACCGGCGCGACGCTCGCGCTGGCCGTCGTCGGCATGACCGCGACCGCAGGTGCGGCCCACGCCGACGACAGCTACACGGTCCGTACCGGCGACACCGTCAGCCACATCGCCGCCCGCAGCGGTACCACCGTGGCCGCGATCGCCCGCGCCAACGCCCTGGGTGACGCCTCCCGCATCCGCATCGGTCAGGTGCTGACCATCCCGACGACGTCGTCCGCCTCCGCCCCGGCTCCCGCGGCGGCGGCGCCCGTCTCGGCCGCCTACACGGTCGTCGCCGGCGACACGGTCGGCCGCATCGCCACGAAGCACGGCACGACGGTCGCCGCCGTGATCGCGGCCAACGGGCTGGACGCCCGCGCGTTCATCCGCATCGGCCAGTCACTCTCCATCCCGGGCGCCGCCGTCGCCGCCGCTCCAGCTGCTGCTCCCGCCCCCGCTGCTGTCGCACAGGCCACCGGCTCCGTCTCGCACACGGTGCGGTCCGGGGAGACGGTCACCGCCATCGCCGCGAAGCACGGCGCCACCGTCGCCGCCGTCGTCGCGGCCAACGGGCTGGACTCCCGCGCCATGATCCGCATCGGGCAGACCCTCACCGTCCCCGTGCCCGTGGCCGCCGCCGCGGTGGGCAACACGTTCGCCGGACGCACCTACGCGGACTCGGTCGTCGCCGCCGCCAACGCGAACCTCACCACGCTGCGCAGCTCGCCGACTCCGTCGAAGGCGCAGATGCAGGCGAAGATCGCCGCGACTGCACGCGCCATGGGCGTCGACCCGGCCCTGGCCCAGGCGATCGCGTTCCAGGAGTCGGGGTTCAAGCACGCCGTCGTCTCCCCCGCCAACGCGATCGGCACCATGCAGGTCATCCCGAGCTCGGGGCAGTGGGCGTCGGAGCTCGTGGGCCGCCAGCTCAACCTCGTGAATCCGGACGACAACGTCATCGCGGGCGTCGCCATCCTGCGCGCGCTCGTCGGCAACGCCCCGGACCTGCCCACCGCGATCGCGGGCTACTACCAGGGGGCGTCGTCCGTGAAGAAGAACGGCATGTTCGATGACACCCGGCGCTACGTCGCCAACGTCCAGACGCACATGACGCGGTTCCAGTGAGGCCCTGCCTGCCGCATCCGGGACATCTGCGACCGTAGACTCCCTGGCGTGGGAGCCACCGTCACCGATCCGTTCGTCGGCCGCCTGGTCGACAGTCGGTACGAGGTCGTGTCCCGCATCGCCCGCGGAGGCATGGCCACCGTGTACCTCGCGGTCGACCGACGCCTCGACCGTGACGTCGCGCTGAAGGTGATGCACGCCCACCTCGCCGAGGGAACGTCCGGCTCCGACTTCGTCGCCCGCTTCCGGCGCGAGGCCCGGACGGCCGCCCGCCTCACGCATCCCGGCCTCGTCGGCGTGTTCGACCAGGGTGTCGACGGTGAGACCAGCTATCTGACGATGGAGTACATCGACGGCTGCAACCTGCGCCGGCACATCGGCGAGCGGGGGGCGCTGACCGTCGACGACGCGCTGCGCATCGGTGAGAGCGTGCTCGACGCCCTGGCCGCGGCGCACCGCGTCGGCCTGGTGCACCGGGACATCAAGCCCGAGAACGTGCTTCTCGCCTCCGACGGACGCGTGAAGCTCGCCGACTTCGGGCTGGCACGCGCGGTCACCGAGGTCACGTCCACCACGACCGGCACCGTGCTGGGCACGGTCGCGTACCTCGCCCCCGAGCTGGTCGTCCGCGGCGTCAGTGACACCCGCACCGACGTGTACGCCTGCGGGATCCTGCTGTACGAGATGCTCACCGGCCGGCAGCCGTTCACGGGCGAGACCCCCATCCAGGTCGCCTTCCAGCACGTCAACAACGATGTCCCCGCTCCGTCGGAGCTGGTCGGCTGGCTCCCCATCGAGGTCGACGACGCGGTGCGCGCCCTAGCCGCGCGCGATCCCGACGACCGACCGGTCGACGCCGCGGCCGCCCTCGCGCTCCTGCGCCGCACCCGCGCGGCCCTCGACGACGAGACGCTCGCGCGTCACGCAGACGTCGACCCGTCCATCGTGCTCCCCGCAGCCACGGACCCGGACGAGACCGACCTCGACGCCGAGGTGTCGGCCGACGACGCGGACGAGCCGGCCGAGGCCCAGTCGGCGGCGACCGACAACGACGAGACCACCCTGATCGAGGCCGGGGACGCCCGCGGCACGACCGTCGCCCTGCCCATCGGTCTCGGTGTCGGGGTGCAGGTCATCACCGCCCCCCCGACCGAGCCGCCCGCCAAGCGCCACCGCGCCCGGTGGTTCGTCCTGCTCGCCGTGCTCGCGGCCCTGATCGGCGGCGCGACGTGGTGGTACCTCCAGGTAGGAGCAGGTGCCTACACGACGGTCCCGACGATCATCGGCCAGAACGAGGCGGAGGCGACGGCGATCCTCGAACGCGCCGGGCTCGGCGCCGACCCGTCGTCGGAGTTCGACGGTGAAGCCTCGGTCGGCGAGGTCTTCGCGACCGACCCCGGCCAGGGCGACCGGATCCGCAAGGACGGCACCGTCGCCTTCACGATCTCCAAGGGCCCCGACTACGTGCCGTTCCCCGAGGGGGTCGTCGGTGCGGTCCAGGCCGACGCCGAGGCCGCACTCATCGCCGCGGGGCTCGAGGCCAGCTACGCCGAGCCACGGTTCAGCGACTCGGTGGGGAACGCCCAGATCATCAGCGCGACCCTCCCGGACGGCACCCCCGCCGAGCCCGGTGCGCCGACGATCAGGGGCACGGACGTGCGGCTCACCGTGTCGAAGGGTCCAGAACCGGTCACGATCACGTCCGTCGTCGGGACGACTCTCGAGGATGCGACCGGTCAGCTGGAGGCGGACAACCTCAAGCTCGCGCCGACCGAGGTCTTCAGCGACACGGTCGCCGCCGGTCTGATCATCGACCAGGACCCCGTCGCGGGCGCCGAGGGCCACCGCGGGGACACGATCGCGGTCAACATCTCCAAGGGCCCGGAGATGCTGGCGCTCCCCAGCACGTACGGCCAGAACGTCAAGGCGGCAGAAGCCGCACTGCAGGCGGCCGGATTCGTGGTGAAGGTCGAGCACCCGCAGGGCATCTCCCCGCTCAACATCGTCTACTCCCAGAAGCCCGCGGGCGGCGAGGGCAAGACGGCGCCCAAGGGCAGCACGATCACCATCAACGTCTTCTGACAGCGCCGCCGCCCCGCCCGCGGGAGCGGACCAGGACGGCGGCGGACTGGTGTGTCGTCGTCAGGACGCCCGGAGCAGCTCCACGACCTGGAACGCCATCTCCAGCGACTGCTGGTGGTTCAGCCGCGGGTCGACGAGCGTCTCGTACCGTCGTGCCAGGCCCTCGTCGTCGATCTCCTCGGACCCGCCCAGCACCTCGGTGACGTCGTCACCGGTGAGCTCGATGTGCAGGCCGCCGGGCACGGTGCCGAGCCCGCGGTGCACCTCGAAGAACCCGGCGACCTCGTCCATGACGTCGGAGAAGCGCCGGGTCTTGTAGCCGGACGCGGACGTGATCCCGTTGCCGTGCATCGGGTCGCACACCCAGGTCACCGGCCGACCGTCCGCCGTCACCTTCTCGACGAGAGCGGGCAGCAGGTCGCGCACCTTGCCGGCACCCATGCGGGTGATGAACGTGATGCGACCGGCCTCCCCCTGCGGGTTCAGCTTGTCGATGAGCGCCAGCGCGTCGTCGCCCGTCGTCGTCGGGCCCAGCTTGATGCCGAGCGGGTTCTGCACGCGCGAGAAGTAGTCCACGTGCGCTCCGCCGAGCTGACGGGTGCGCTCGCCGATCCACACGAAGTGCGCAGAGCAGTCGTACGGCAGCCCGGTCCGCGAGTCGATGCGGGTCAGCGGGCGCTCGTAGTCGAGCAGCAGGCCCTCGTGGCTCGAGAAGAAGTCGACGGACCGGAGCGCGTCGAAGTCGGCACCGCAGGCCGCCATGAAGCGGATGGCCCGGTCGATCTCCGCCGCGATCTCCTCGTAGCGCGAGTACGACGGGTTCGCCATGAATCCGCGGTTCCACTCGTGCACCCGCAGCAGCGAGGCGAAGCCGCCCGTCGTGAACGCCCGGATGAGGTTCAGCGTCGAGGCGGACGTGTGGTACGCCTCGAGCAGCCGCTGCGGGTCCGGCGTGCGGGCCTGCGGCGTGAACTCGTAGTCGTTGATGATGTCGCCGCGGAACGCGGGCAACGTCACACCGTCACGGGTCTCCGAGTCCGAGCTGCGGGGCTTGGCGTACTGCCCGGCCATCCGGCCCATCTTGATGACGGGCAGGCTGGCGCCGTACGTCAGCACGACAGCCATCTGCAGGATCGTCTTGATCTTGTTGCGGATGTTGTCCGCGGTCGCGGTGCTGAACGTCTCCGCACAGTCTCCGCCCTGGAGCAGGAACGCCTCGCCCCGACCCGCCGCGGCCAGCTGAGCGCGCAGGTGATCGGCCTCGCCGGCGAAGACGAGCGGCGGGAGCGTGGACAGCTTCGACGTCACCGCGTCGAGGGCGGTCGCGTCCGGCCACTGTGGCTGCTGGAGCGCCCCCATCGACCGCCAGGCGTCCAGCCCGGCGACGACCTGCGGGTCCGTCTCGACGCTCATGAGTGGCTCGCAGGGACCAGTGGCTGACCGATGTCCTCGAGCAGCGCGCCGAACCACGGCTGGGAGACGTCGAACGCCTTGCCGCCCGCGATGCGCGGGAACTCGATGGCACGCAGGACGTCGCCCTGCTCCTCGTCGTGACCGATCACGCCGGACTCGCCGCGCAGGGCGGAGTCGACCGCGAGGTCGGTCATCGACTTGATGAGCCGCAGGTCCTCGGCGTTCGCGGCCGCGGCGCGCGAGTAGTACCCGGACTTCTGCACCATCGTCTTCTCGGCGCCCAGCTTCTCGCCGAACTGCTTGGCGAACCACTGCCCCGGGTTCACGGTGTCCAGCTTCACGTGACCGAACGGGTCGCGCTCCACCGGCGTGCCGGCGGCCTCGAGCTGCTCGACGATCTCGTGCATGCCGGCGCCCTCGGACAGGAAGATGTTGACGTTGCCCTGCTCGTCCATGATCGCCTTGAGGCGGGCGGCCTCGGCGTCGATGTCGAGCGCGAGCTCGGGCACGAACACCGCGTGGATGTCCCACCGCTCCCGAGTGAGGCCGATGCCGGGGACCCACTCCTGGGTGTCGAGCCACTTGCGGTACTCCGCGGCCGCGGCGGCGGTGAGCCACCCGCAGTGCCGGCCCATGACCTCGTGCACGATGAGCATGCGCGGTCCGGAGCGGTGCTCACCGATGATGTTCGCGGCGAAGCCCGCGGCCTCCTCGGCAGCGGTCCAGGCACCCAGCGACTGCTTGATGGGCACCACGTCGTTGTCGATCGTCTTGGGCAGGCCGACGACGGTCAGGTCGTAGCCGTTCTCGTGCAGGTAGGCGGCGAGGTCCGCGGCCGTCGTGTTCGTGTCGTCGCCACCGATGGTGTGCAGCACGTCGACGCCGTCGGCCTTGAGCTGCTCCGCAGCGACCTGCAGCGGGTCCTGACCCTCCTGGACGAGCCCACGCTTCACGCAGTCCTTCGCGTTGGTGAGCTTGACGCGCGAGTTGCCGATCGGCGAGCCGCCGAACTTGTGCAGGATGCCGGCCTTCGCGCGCGTCTCGTCGTCGACGACGATCTTGTCGCCGCGCAGCAGGCCGTAGTACCCGTGCTGGTACGCGATGATCTCGATGTCGGGAGCGATCTGCGTGTATCGCTCGATGAGTCCGCCGACGGCGGACGACAGGCACGGGGCGAAGCCACCTGCGGTCAGGAGGGCGACGCGACGAACCGACATGAGACACACCTCTCGTAGACAACCTTCGGCGCACCGGCATCAGCGGCGCGCCACGATGTCGGCGCTACGGCCGACCGCGTCATCCTACTGACGTCCCGGCCTCGTCCTGCGGCGGTACCGGCACCTGGACGTCCGGCACCGGACGTCCGCCCGGCGCGGCCGGCAGGTGGTCGACCGCGTCGCCCGCGACGGCCGGGTGACCGGTCGCGATCCGGGCCTTCTGCGTCGCCGCGTACACGTCGACGTACTCCTGGCCCGACAGGCTCATCACGGCGTACATGATCTCGTCCGTCACGGAGCGCAGGATGAACCGGTCGTTCTCCATGCCCTTGTAGCGGCTGAAGTCGAGCGGCTCGCCGATGACGACGCCGATGCGCATGACCTTCGGGATCCGCCGGCCCGGGGGCTGCGCCTCGTCGGTGCCGACCATCGCGACCGGGATCACCGGGGCGCCGGACTCCAGAGCCAGCCGCGCGATGCCCGTCTTGCCGCGGTACAACCGACCGTCAGGGCTGCGGGTGCCCTCGGGGTAGATACCGAAGAGGTCCCCGTCCGCCAGGCGACGCAGGCCGGTGCGCAGCGCAGCCTCGCTCGCCTTGCCGCCCCCGCGGTCCACGGGGATCGTGCCGACGCCACGCATGAACCCAGCGGTCAGCCGGCCCTTGATCCCGGCACCCGTGAAGTACTCCTGCTTGCCGATGAACACGAGCTCACGATCGAGGACCAGGGGCAGGAAGAACGAGTCGATCACCGCGAGGTGGTTGCTCGCCATGATGGCGGCGCCCTCCTCCGGCACGTTCTCGGCGCCGCGCACCCACGGCCGGTAGACCAGGTGCAGCAGCGGGCCCACGAACACCCGCTTCATCAACCAGTAGAACAACGGCTCACCTCTCGACCCGACACACGGACTGTCCGTCCACCCGAGCCCGGCGCACGCTCCCGACGACCCTGTGCGGCAACCGGGACCCAGCGCGAACGACCCCGACTGCTCGGTCCGACTCTAGAGTGCTCTTATGGCACCTCGCCCTGACGACTCCGACGACGGCGTCCAGCCGACGGGCGCGGACGTCCCGCCATCCTCGACCGACGCGGCTGGAGAGCTGCCCGATCATGCCGTTCCACCGCGACCCACCGACGACGAGGCGTGGGCGGCGATCGTCGCCGAGCTCGGCGAGCTCGACGGGTACAGCGGCGAGGAGCAGTCTCCGGAGCCCGAGAGCATCCCGCCGACGAGTGCGAGCACCGAGCCGACGTCGGGGCTCACCTTCCCGGTCGCGCCCTGGGTCGCGGACCGGCGCGTCGCGCGACCCGCTGCGGACGTGTCGCCGGAGCTGAGCGGTCGTGACTGGGACGGGACCTCGCAGATCGACGACGCCGAGGCGAGCATCGACGCGGAGGAGCACTTCGTGCCGCCGGACCCCGGGCCTGTCCTCGGCGGCGACCCGCTGCTCACGATGGCGTGGTGCGCGGCCGCGGGCGTCCCGATCTTCTTGCTGATCGTGCTCGTTCTCTGGCGTGACGCTCCCCCGGCCCTCGTGCAGGCGGCCGCCGCGCTCTTCGTCGTCGGCGTCGGGGTGCTGCTGTGGCGGATGCCGCACCGCAGGGATCCCGACGACGACGACTCCGGCGCGGTGGTCTGACCGGCGCGGGTGAGCGTGGTGATCGGCACCCCGTCGTCAGCCGCGCGCGAGGTCGGCCGCGCCGACCAGGCCCGCGTCGTTGCCCATCGACGCCACGACGATCGACGCCTCGGGGCGGTGCCCGCGACCCGAGAGCTGCTCCGCGAAGCTCTTGCGAGCCGGTGCAAGGAGCAGGTCGCCCGCGTCCGCCACGCCACCGCCGACGACGATCAGCGCGGGGTCGAGGAGCGCCGTGGCCGACGCGGCGCCTTCGCCGACCCACCGGCCGAGCTCCGTGAGCAGCTCGACGGCGAGCGGGTCGCCCTCCTGCGCCGCCTGCGTGACCTGCGGACCGGTCAGCCTGACGGCGTCGCCGCCGGCCAGCTCCAGAAGCCGCGTCGCGCGCTCCGGGTGGATGATGACCGTGGCCTGCGCATCTCGGACCAGGGCGCTCCCCGATGCGTACTGCTCCCAGCAGCCCTCGTGGCCGCAGCCGCAGTAGTGCCCGCCGGGTACCACCCGCATGTGCCCGATCTCGGCGGCGACACCCCACGCGCCGCGGACGAGTTTTCCGTTGGACACGATCGCGCCACCAAGACCGGTGCCCACCGTGAGCATGAGCATGTCGTCGACGTCGCGCGCGGCACCGAACTGGAACTCGGCCCAGCCGGCCGCGTTGGCGTCGTTCTCGACGACGATCAGGACGTCCTCGTCCCCCAGGATGGCCTGGACCTTCTGGCGCAGGGGGTAGTCCCGCCACGCGATGTTCGGCGCGAAGAGCACCGAGGACCGGTCCGCGGAGACGAACCCGGCCGCTGCCACGCCGACGGCACCGATCTCGTAGGACCCGCTCAGCTCCAGGTAGACCTCGGCGATCGCCTTGTCGATGCCTGCGACGTCGTCGGGCGACGTGTCGCGTCGCGTCTGGGCAAGGATCGTGCCGTCCTCGTCGACGACCCCCGCCGCGATCTTCGTCCCGCCGATGTCCACACCGATGGCGTGCATGTTCGTGTGTGCTCCTACGCGCTCGTTCCCGTGCTCGCTACCGTCCGGTGCGGGCTCCCACGCTATCCGCCTGTGCGGCGCCGGGCGCACGCGTCCGGAGACACCGCCACCTGTCCGCCGCAGAGCGTACCCATTCGGGTGCTCCCTGCGGCGGGCCGCACGTCCCGTATCCTCAGGGCACACTTCGCCCCTCTGTCACTGGAGCCAGCATGGACGAGTTCCACCTCCCGTTGCGCATCGAGGTCGACCCCTCGAAAAACCTCAACGACCTGTTCGCCGAGCGCGTCAGCAGCACGCCCGACGGTGTCCTGGTCGAGCACAAGTCGCAGCAGGACGGACCCTGGATCCCCCTGACCGCGCGGGAGTTCGACGCCGAGGTCGTCGCCGTCGCCAAGGGCCTCGTCGCGCGCGGCGTGCAGCCCGGTGACCGCGTCGGCATCATGTCGCGGACCCGCTACGAGTGGTCGCTCCTCGACTGGGCCATCTGGGCCGCCGGCGCCGTGCCGGTCCCGCTCTACGAGACCTCGTCGGCCGAGCAGGTCCTGTGGATCCTGACCGATGCGGACGTCTCGCTGCTGGTCGTCGAGTCCGCCGCGCACGCGGCCGTCGCCGACGAGGTCCGCGCGGAGACACCCCACCTGCGCGAGCTGCTGGTCATCGACGACGGCGCGATCGACACGCTCGTCACGGGCGGCGCCGGGGTGGGCGACGACGAGATCGCACGTCGGCGTGCGCTCGCGTCGCTGACCGACGTCGCGACGATCATCTACACGTCAGGCACCACCGGTCGGCCCAAGGGCGTCGAGCTGACGCACGGCAACTTCTACGTGCTGACGGTGAACGCCGTCGCCGACCTGCACGAGGTGTTCAGCGAGCCCAACGCACGCACCCTGCTCTTCATGCCGCTCGCGCACGTCTTCGCGCGGTTCATCGAGGTGCTGTGCATCCCCGCGGGTGCGGTCCTCGGGCACAGCCCCAGCACCGTCACGCTGCTGGAGGACCTCGGCACGTTCCGCCCGACGTTCATCCTCGCGGTCCCCCGCGTGTTCGAGAAGGTCTACAACTCCGCCGAGCAGAAGGCTGCCGCCGCCGGCAAGGGATCGATCTTCCAGCGGGCCGCCAAGACCTCGATCGTCTACTCGCGCGCCCTCGACAACCCGCGCGGGCCCAGCCTGTGGCTCCGCCTCCAGCACAAGGTGGCGGACGCCCTCGTGCTGCACAAGCTCCGCAACGCCCTGGGTGGTCAGGCGCGCTGGGCAGTCTCGGGCGGCGCGCCCCTCGGTGAGCGCCTGGGTCACTTCTACCGTGGCCTCGGCCTGAACGTGCTCGAGGGCTACGGGCTCACCGAGACGACCGCGCCCGCGACGGTCAACCGCCCCGGCCGAGGGACCAAGATCGGCACGGTCGGGCTCCCGCTGCCGGGCAGCGGGGTCCGGATCGCCGCCGACGGCGAGATCGAGCTGCAGGGTATCCAGGTGTTCCGCGGCTACCACAACAACGACGCCGCGACCGCGGAGTCCGTGCACGACGGGTGGTTCCGGACCGGCGACCTCGGGTCGCTCGACGACGACGGCTACCTGCGGATCACGGGACGCAAGAAGGAGATCATCGTCACGGCCGGCGGCAAGAACGTCGCGCCGGCGGTGCTCGAGGACCGCATCCGTGCGCACCCGCTGGTCAGCCAGGTGGTCGTGGTCGGTGACCAGCGTCCGTACATCGGCGCGCTCATCACTCTCGACCCCGAGGGCGTGCCGGGCTGGCTGGCAGCGCACGGCAAGCCGGAGATGACGCTCGCGGAAGCGAGCAAGGACGCGGACGTCCTGGCGTCGCTCGACAAGGCGGTCGAGAAGGCGAACAAGGCCGTGTCCCGCGCGGAGTCGGTCCGCAAGTACCGGATCCTCGACACGGACCTCACCATCGCCAACGGCTACCTCACACCGAAGCTCAGCATCCGACGCAACGAGGTGCTCAAGGACTACGCGGGCGAGGTCGACGCGCTCTACGACGGCCCGGCGCAGGACTGACGGCTCACACCGCGCGCACCAGGCGCAGGGGCGGGACGAGGCCCGACGCCGCGAGCACGCCGATGGCGTGCTGCTCCGCGGCATCGAGCTCGACCGCCCCTGCGGCTGCGCTCGGCTCCGTACCGGCGGACACCGGTGCAGGAGGCGATGCGCGCACGGGGATGGTCAGGAACGTCACGACGCAGTCCGCGCACGCGGTGGCGTGCGCCGTGCAGGTGTCGCAGTCGATGATCATGCCCCGGACGCTAACCACGACCACCGACAACGACGTCAGAGGCGCTGCAGGCGCGCGACCAGCGTGCTCGACGGCACGACCCACGCACCGGCGGTCTCGACGTCGCGGACGACCTCCCGGTCGCTCGTGACGACGACGAGCACCCGTCCCGGCGGCTCCGCCTGGACGAGCCGACGGATCAGGTCGTCGGCGATCTCGCCCACCGAGAACAGCACCCGGACGCCCCGCGACGACCCGCCGGACGGCTGCGTCTGACCGTCCTGCCCGTCGAAGCAGCAGGTCACCTCGGCGCCGGTGCGGGCCGCGATCACGGAGAGCCCGTCGACGAGACGGCGACGCTGCTCGGCCAGCGACAGCTCCCCGAACCCCGACTTGGAGACGTTGTAGCCGTCGACCAGCAGGTGCGCCCAGGGCTGCCGCAGCAACTCGTCGAGGAGAGCGGGGTCGTCCACCGAGCGCCCGCGAGATCCGGGGCGCGCGGCAGGGTGCTCCGTCGGCGGGCTGACGAGGTCGGCGGGGAGCTCCGCGACCGGCGGCAGGGCCAGCTCGGATCGCAGGCCGCTCGCGGCATCGACGATGGTGTCGAGCAGGAGGCGCACGCGGACGTCGGCCAGCTTGCGGGCAGCGCGGAGCTCGGCACGGGCTGCAGTGCGCTCGGCGTGTGCGGTTCGCCGCTCGTCGCTCGCCTGTCGCAGGTCGGCCTCGGCGCGGGACCGCGCCAGCTCGGCCGCGTCGAGCGATGCTCGAGCGTCGTCGGCCGCACGCCTGCCCTCGCTGCGGGCGCGGTCCGCATCCGACCGCAGCCGTCGCAGCTCACGCTGCAGCGCCCCGAGCTGGTCCTGGGCTGCGCGCGCCTCGTCCCGTGCCGCAGCGGCGTCCGCCCGGAGCCGTTCCAGCTCGACCTGCGCGCGATCGAGCCGTGCCTGGACCTGCGCGCCGCCGTCGGCGGGCACGTCGTCCGGCGGCAGCAGGTCGCGCCACGTGGTGGTCCCGAGGAGCCAGGCACCGACGGCTGCCCGCAGGGACGGCTGCGCCGGTTCCCGGGCGTCGGCTGCGACGGAGGCAGCGAGCTCCGGGTTCGCTTGTGCCCACACCCGAGCCACTCGCGCTCGGAAGGCCTCGTCCTGCAGTGCCGCCCACAGCGGCCCCGCGCCGGCGGTCGCGCGACGGCGGGGGGCGAACTTGTGCACGGCGCGCAGTGACGGCGGCACCTCGAGCGGCTCGGTGGCACCCAGCACGTCGGCGGCGACCTGCACCAACGCCGACCGCAACGCGACCGGCACCTGCTCGGCGTCGTCGCCGGTCCCGTCCTCGCCTCCCATGCCCAGCACCCTAGGTGGCCGCGCGACGGGACGCGGCCCGACGGCCACCCTGTCCGGGGTGAACGCCGGGGCGCGCGCACGTCGGGATGACGTCAGGGCGTGGTTGCACCGAGCGCGGTGGTCGCGGTGCCCACCCGCACCGAACGCGGCCACACCCCGACCGGCGACGATCCGGCGCAGTTCAGCACCATCGGTCGACACGATCGACCCGCCACCCGCAGGGGATCCCACGCGGCCGCGACGCACCGTGCGGAGATCCCGGTCGTGTCGGTGGCCGTGGGTAGCGTCCCCGTCATGTCGACCGTCCGCCCCTTGCGCCCCGTCTGGGCGGACGCTTCCCCCGACCACGCCGGGCGCCCAGTGCAGCTCAGCCTGGAGGACCTGGGGACCCCGTTGTCGGACGTCACGTTCGTCGTCGTCGACCTGGAGACCACCGGGGGCACCCCCGTGGACTGTGCGATCACCGAGATCGGGGCGGTCAAGGTGCGCGGTGGTGAGGTCCTCGGCGAGTTCCAGACGCTCGTGGACCCCGGCGGCCCGGTGCCGCCCTTCATCCAGGTGCTCACCGGGATCACCACCACCATGCTGATCGGGGCCCCACCGATCGAGCAGGTGCTGCCCAGCTTCCTAGAGTTCTCCCGCGGGGCCGTGCTCGTCGCGCACAACGCCCCGTTCGACATCGGCTTCCTCAAGGCCGCCGCGGCGCGGACCGGCCACGCGTGGCCCGGCAACCAGGTGGTGGACACCGTCCGGCTGGCCCGGCGCGTCGTCACCCGCGACGAAGCGCCGAACCACAAGCTCTCGACCCTCGCCGGGCTGTTCCATGCCACGGTGACGCCCAACCACCGGGCGTTGTCCGACGCGCAGGCGACAGTGGACGTGCTGCACGCCCTCCTGTCGCGTCTCGCGCCTCTCGGCGTCACGCACCTCGAAGACCTGGCCACGGCGACCGACCCCGTGCCGCAGGACGTGCGGCGCAAGCGCACCCTCGCGGACGGGCTGCCGGACAGCCCTGGCGTGTACCTGTTCCGCGGACCGGGCGACGAGGTCCTGTACGTCGGCACGTCCACCACCTCGCTGCGCCAGCGCGTGCGGTCGTACTTCACCTCGGCAGAGAAGCGCAGCCGGATGATCGAGATGGTCCGGGTCGCCCACCGCGTCGACCCGATCCCGTGCGCGACGCCGCTCGAGGCGCGCGTCCGGGAGCTGCGCCTCATCGCCGCCCACTCCCCCCGGTACAACCGCCGCTCCCGGTTCCCCGAGCGCATGCCGTGGGTCAGGCTCACCTCGGAGCCGTACCCGCGCCTCTCCGTGGTCCGGGAGGTCAAGGACGAGGACGGCGCCACCTACATCGGCCCGTTCTCCTCGGCGTCGACCGCGCAGCTGGCCGTCGAGGCGCTGCACGAGAGCTTCCCGATCCGCCAGTGCACCCGTCGGCTCCCCCTGGTGGCCCTCTCGGGATCCTCCGCGTGCGTGCTCGCCGAGATGGGCAAGTGCGGTGCGCCGTGCACCGGCCACCAGAGCGCACCCGACTACGCGGCCGTGGTCGCCCGGGTCCGGCACGCGATGCTCGCCGACGCGGGACCGGTGGTCCAAGCCCACGCCGACCGGATCGCCTGGCTCGCAGCTCAGGAACGGTTCGAGGAGGCCGCGACCGTCCGGGACCGGCTCGGCGGGTTCCTGCGCGGTGCGGCACGAGCCCAGCGCTTCGCGCCGCTCGCCGCATGCCCCGAGCTCGTCGCCGCGCGACGGAGCGACGACGGCGGGTGGGAGATCGTGCTCGTGCGGCACGGGCGCCTCGCGGGCACTGCGCGCGTCGACCGTCGCACCGATCCCCGCCCGACGATCGCCACGCTGCAGGCCACCGGCGAGCAGGTCGAGCCCGCCGTGGCGCCCGCGACCGCGGCGCACCCGGAGGAGACCGACCTGATCCTCGCGTGGCTCGAGAAGCCTGGAGTGCGGCTGGTCGCCGTCGAGACGCCCTGGGCGTGCCCAGTGCGGTCCGCCGAGGCGCTGGGCGACCCCGCCACGGCAGTCGGCACCCTGGTCCGTCCGCGTCTCGCCACCGACGCGGACGGCCGCGTCGTCCAGCTGGTGCCGGCGTCCGACGGCGTTCCTGGGGAGCGCGAGCTCGACATCACCGAGGCGCGGCCGGTGACGCTCGACCTGGACGACGCGCGGGTCATCCCGATCAGCGCCCGCCCGCCTCGCACGGCATGATGACGAGCATGCTGACCGCCATCGTGCTCATCGACTCGGACGCCGCGAAGATCCCGGAGGTCGCCGCCGCGATCGCGGACCTGCCCGGCGTCAGCGAGGTCTACTCCGTGACCGGAGAGGTCGACCTGATCGCTATGGTCCGCGTGCGCGAGCACGACGACCTCGCGGACGTCATCGCGGACAAGGTGAGCAAGGTCGACGGCGTCCTCCGCACCCAGACCTACATCGCGTTCCGCACGTACTCCCAGCACGACCTGGAACAAGCATTCGCCCTCGGGCTGGAGGACTGAGCCGGAGCGCAGCGGAGCGTGAGGGGCGCGGAGCGTCACTCGCGCGGAGCGGAGCGGAGGCTCAGTCCGACCACAAGAACAGGGACTGTTGGTGACGCGTCCTCCGAGACGACCACGCGAACCGGCGCGAAGCGCCACTCGGCCGCAGGGAAGCGCTTGGCCAGTCCGACGACAGCACAGGGACTGCTGGTGACGCGCCCGCACTGAGCGCACCTGTCGGCGCGCCCTCAGCTCGCGCTGGCCGCTCTCCACCGTGCGAGCGCATCCGCGGCCGCGCCGCTGTCCAGGGCCGCGCGCGCGTGCTCGCTGCCCGCCGCCAGGCGTTCGACCAGGGTGCCGTCGGCAGTGCCGGGCAGAGTGCCGTCGGCCACCAGCGCCGCCGCTGTGTTGAGCACGACGGTCTCGCGCACGGGACCGGTCTGGCCGTCGAGCAGCCGCCGTGCGACGTCGGCGTTGTAGTCCGCCTTCGCCCCCCGCAGCGACTCGAGGGTGATCCGCGCGACTCCGAGGTCCGTCTGCCAGTCGATCACCGACTCCGTGACGCTTCCGTCCCGTACCTCCCAGATCCGGGTCGGTCCGGTCGGGGCGATCTCGTCGAGCCCGTCCTCGCCACGGAACACGAGCGCGCGGGCGCCTCGTCCTGCGAGGACGCCGGCGAGCAGGGGCGCCATCCGGGCCTCGGCGACGCCGACCGCGGCGGACCGCGGCTGGGCGGGGTTGGTGAGCGGACCGAGGAAGTTGAACGCCGTCCCGATCCCCAGCTCCGTGCGCGCCGCGGCGGTGTGCCGGAACGAGGGGTGGAACATCTGCGCGAAGCAGAAGGTGATGCCCACCTCGGTGGCGAGCTCGGCGACGCGGGCGGGCGGGTGATCGAGCCGGATGCCGAGAGCTTCGAGCACGTCGGCCGCGCCGGACGACGACGACGCGGCGCGGTTGCCGTGCTTGACGACCGTGATCCCCGCGCCGGCGATGACGAGGGCGGACATCGTCGAGATGTTGACCGTGTGCGACCGGTCGCCGCCGGTACCGACGATGTCGAGGGTCCTGCCGGGCACCTCGATGCGCACGGCGTGCGCGAGCATCGTGTCGGCCAGCGCGGTGAGCTCACCGACGGACTCGCCCTTGGTCTTCAGCCCGAGGAGGAACGCCGCGATCTTCGGCGTCGAGGCCGCACCGCTCATGATCTCGGACATCGCCCAGACCGTCTGGTCCGTCGAGAGGTCCTGCCGTGCCGCGAGCCTGGCGAACAGGTCGGGCCAGGTGGGCGCAGCCGGTGCGGTGGAGGCGTCCGTCATCGGGGGACGGCCGACGGCTCGACGAGCGCCGCGACGGCACCGTGCAGCTCGACCGGGTCGAGGGGACGGCTGACGACGGCGTCGGCGTTCGACCAGGACGCGAGCCAGGCATCCTGGGGGCGTCCGGTCAGGACCAGGGTCGGCGGGCACCGGAAGATCTCGTCCTTGAGCTGACGCGCGAGCCCGAGGCCACCGACCTTGTCGGCCTCACCGTCGAGGATCAGCAGATCGAGCGCGCCGGACTCGGCCTGCGCGATGACGGCGGCGGCTGTGGCCACCTCCACCCACTCGATATCGGGAGCACCGCGCCGGAGCCGACGGCCGACCGCGAGCCGCACCTGGGCGCGGGCGTCGACGTCGTCGCTGTACAGAAGGATCCGCGGGCCAGCGGTGGTGGCGGCTCCTGCGTTCTCGGGCTGCGCCGTGCTCATGGAAGGTCCTCACTCGTCGTCGACGTGCGTCCGATGGGGATTCTGGCACGGCTCGTCCGACCAGCGTCGGCATGACCGCGGACGGGCCACCCAGACGCATAACACGGGGGCTCCGACGCGCCGGACGCGAGGACGCGACGGACGGGACGCGCCCGCGTCCGACACCCCCGCGGACGGTGCAGATCCGCGTGATCTCCGGGCGACTCCTCGCGCGCGAGGCCGAAGATCGTGACGGTGTGACATTTACCTGTGGCCACGCTGAGCGTCCGACGTCCCACGAGGCGGTGTCATCAGCCATAATGTCCAACGTGTCGACCGCAACGGCTGCCCCGCGCACGAGCCCCCACGTGAGTGTCAACCGACCGAACCCCGTGTCGGTAGGGACGATCGTCTGGCTGGCCAGCGAACTCATGTTCTTCGCCGGCCTCTTCGCCATGTACTTCACGCTGCGTGGCGCGGCTCCTGAGGCATGGGCGGAGAACACGCCCAAGCTCAACATCACCTTCGCCGCGATCAACACGACGGTGCTGGTGCTGTCCTCCGTGACGTGCCAGATGGGTGTGTGGGCCGCCGAACGGTTCCAGCCCGTGCGCACCGGCTCCCTGGTCCAGGTGAACCGCTGGGGCATGAACGAGTGGATGGCGCTCACCTACCTCATGGGCGCCTTCTTCATCGGCGGTCAGATCTACGAGTACGCCGCACTCGTCCAGGAGGGCCTGACCATCGCGTCGAGCCCCTACGGCTCGGTGTTCTACCTGACGACCGGATTCCACGGCCTGCACGTCGTCGGCGGTCTGCTCGCCTTCCTGTTCCTGCTCGGCCGCTCGTTCACCGCCAAGCGCTTCGGCCACCACGAGGCCACCACCGCGATCGTGACGTCGTACTACTGGCACTTCGTCGACGTCGTGTGGATCGCGCTCTTCGCCGTCATCTACCTCTTGAAGTAGAGGCGGCGGGCGCCCCGCCCACGCCTCGTAGTCCCTATCCCCCACGTGCGAGACGAGGATCGATCCGTGAAGGCACTCGCAGCCCGCAGGCAGGATCGGCGTGCGCCGATCGTGCTGCTCCTGCTGGCGCTGCTGCTCACCGGTGGCCTGTACGCGGTGCTGGCACCGACGTCGGCCGACGCGACGCCTGTCCAGGCGAGCACCAACGACATCGCGACCGGCGAGAAGCTGTTCCAGGCCAACTGCGCCTCCTGCCACGGACCGGCCGCGTCCGGCACGGCGAGCGGCCCGTCCCTCATCGGTGTGGGCGCCGCCGCTGTCGACTTCCAGGTCGGTACCGGTCGTATGCCCATGCAAATGAGCGGACCGCAGGCGCAGGTCAAGCCGGTCCAGTTCGACCAGGAGCAGATCAACCAGCTCGCCGCGTTCGTCGCGTCGCTGGGCGCCGGACCCGCCATCCCCACCGCTGAGCAGGTCGACCCCGCCCTCGGCGACGTGGCGAACGGCATGCTGGTCTTCCGCACCAACTGCGCGATGTGCCACAACGCCATCGGCGCCGGCGGTGCGTTGTCCCAGGGCAAGTTCGCCCCCAACCTGTGGGAGACCACACCCACCCACCTGTACGAGGCCATGCTGACCGGCCCGCAGTCGATGCCCGTGTTCAACGACGCGAACATCACGCCCGAGGAGAAGCGCGACATCATCGCGTTCATCGACGAGCAGGGCGGCACGTCGCCCGGCGGTCTCGACCTGGGTGCCCTCGGTCCGGTGAGCGAGGGCCTGTGGGCCTGGGTCGTCGGCATGGGCCTGCTCATCGGCGCAGCCGTCTGGATCGGAGCGAAGTCCTCGTGACCAACCACGACGCGGGCCACGGGGCCAGCAACGAGATCGTCACGCACGAGCCGGGCGCGCTGCCCGACAGGTTCCAGGACCCGGGCCACCCGGATCACCACGCCCGCCTCGGCGACAACGACCCGAAGGCGAACAAGAAGGCCGAGCTGCAGGTCGTCGCGCTGTTCGGGATCTCGGTCATCGCCACGCTCGGCTTCCTGGTCGCGTACTTCGCGCTCCCGCCGGGCGACACCCCGGAGTCGATGCTCCGCTCGAACCTCGCGCTGGGTCTCGGGCTCGCGCTCAGCCTCCTGGGCATCGGCTTCGCCGCCGTCCACTGGGCCAAGGCGCTCATGAACGACCACGAGAAGTCCGAGGACCGTCACGTCCAGCGCAGCTCGGACGAGAACCGCGAAGCCGCGGTCAACGTCCTCAAGGAGGGCGCAGCGGACTCGGCCATCGGCCGGCGCGGCGTGCTCCAGGGTGCGATGATCTCGGCCCTCGCACTCTTCCCGCTCGCGATCATCGTGCCCTTCGTCGGCAACATCGGCGACGACTGGAACGTCTCGAAGTTCCGGCACACGATGTGGAAGAAGGGCACCAAGCTCGCCACCGACCCGTCCGGCCGGCCGATCAAGGCCGCCGACGTCACCATCGGCTCCGTGTTCCACGTCATCCCGGAGGACCTCCACGAGGCGGAGCACCCCCTTGACGAGAAGGCCAAGGCCGTCGTCCTGCTGGTCCGCCTCGACCCGGCCGACCTCACGGAGGCCGAGGACCGCAAGGGTTGGTCCTACGACGGGATCGTCGCATACTCGAAGATCTGCACCCACGTGGGTTGTCCGGTCGCGCTGTACGAGCAGCAGACTCACCACCTCCTGTGCCCGTGCCACCAGTCGACGTTCGACGTGGCGGACGGAGCGAAGGTCGTGTTCGGACCGGCTAAGCGGCCCCTGCCGCAGCTGCCGATCACTGTCGATGACGAGGGCTACCTGATCGCTCAGAGCGACTTCACGGAGCCTGTCGGCCCGAGCTACTGGGAGCGTCTGGCCCGATGACGACCACAGCCACCCCGACCCCCGTCGAGAAGCTCGCCGCGGGCACAGCGGACTACCTGGACCAGCGCACCGGCGTCGGGACGTTCGTCAAGACGTTCGCGCGCAAGATCTTCCCGGACCACTGGTCGTTCCTGCTCGGTGAGATCGCCCTGTTCAGCTTCATCACGATCCTGATCTCGGGCGTCTTCCTCACGATCTTCTTCGTGCCGAGCATGACCGAGGTGCACTACGAGGGCCCCTGGGCCGCCATGAACGGTGTCGAGATGTCCGAGGCGTTCGCCTCGACGCTGCGGCTGTCGTTCGAGGTGCGCGGCGGCCTGCTGATGCGGCAGATCCACCACTGGGCCGCCCTGATCTTCATGGCCGCGATCGTCACCCACATGATGCGCGTGTTCTTCACCGGTGCGTTCCGCAAGCCGCGCGAGGTCAACTGGGTGGTCGGCTTCACGCTGCTCATCCTCGGCCTGGCCGCCGGCTTCTCGGGCTACTCGCTCCCGGACGACGTCCTGTCGGGCAACGGTCTGCGCATCACCGACGGTGTCGTGCGGGCCATCCCGATCATCGGCAGCTACACGTCGTACTTCATCTTCGGCGGCGAGTTCCCGGGCCAGGACCTCATCCCTCGCCTGTTCACGGTGCACATCCTGCTGGTGCCGGGCATCATCCTGGCGCTCATCGGGCTGCACCTGTTCTTCGTCGTGCTGCACAAGCACACGCAGTACCCGGGATCTGGTCGGTCGGACAAGATCGTCGTCGGCTACCCGCTGTTCCCGATCTACGTGGCGAAGGCCGGCGGTTACTTCTTCACGGTCTTCGGTGTCATCGCGCTCATGGCGGCGACGATGTCGATCAACCCGGTCTGGAACTACGGTCCGTACGACCCCTCACCGATCTCGGCGGGTGCTCAACCGGACTGGTACATGCTCTTCCTCGAGGGATCGCTGCGCCTGATGCCAGGGTTCACCGAGGTCGTCATCGGGCACTACACGTTGTCGCTCAACGTGCTCATCCCGGCGATGGTCGTGCCGGGCATCCTGTTCACGCTGCTGGCGGCGTACCCGTTCATCGAGGCCTTCGTGACCGGTGACAAGCGTGAGCACCACGTCCTCGACCGCCCCCGCAACCGCCCGTTCCGGACGGCGTTCGGTGTCTCTCTCCTGACCGCGTTCTTCATCCTGATCCTCGCCGGGTCCAACGACCTGATCGCCACGCACTTCCACATGTCGCTCAACGACATCACGTGGGCGTTCCGTGTCCTGATCTTCTTCGGCCCGTGGTTCGCGTTCTGGGTGACCAAGCGCATCTGCCTCGGTCTGCAGCGCAAGGACCGCGAGCTGGTCCTGCACGGCCACGAGACGGGCCGCATCGTGCGGTTCGCCAACGGTGAGTACATCGAGGTGCACAAGCCCCTGGACGCGCACGAGCGCTGGCTGCGGGTGCAGCACGAAGCGATCCGCCCGCTCGAGATCGAGCCGGCGGAGGACTCCCGCGGCGTCCGCCGCAAGGGCTATGGGTTGGACCGGTTGCGCCAGCGCATCTCGCAGACGTTCTACGAGGACCGCGTCGAGCCCGTCACGCCCGCCGAGCTGGCCGCGTCGCACTCGCACGGCGAGCACGACGCGATCGAGCCCACCACCGAGCACGCGCCGGCCGAGCTGACCGGTGCCGTGGGCGGCGGGCAGCACCTGGTTGATCCACAGGACGAGACGACCGCCGACGGGCGGAATCGCTGATCCTGAGCAAGAGTTGACCGTGGAGTCGGGCGGCTCGCCGTGACGGCGAGCCGCCCGTTCCTTTGTACAGAGCGGACCGCGACACGTGGTCCCACACCGACGCAGGAGAGGTGTACTCACGCATGGCTGACTACTCGCTTCCGGATCTGCCTTACGACTACGCGGCGCTCGAGCCGCACATCTCTGGCCGGATCATGGAGCTGCACCATGACAAGCACCACGCCGCGTACGTGACGGGCGCGAACACTGCGCTCGAGAAGCTCGCGGCCGCCCGTGCGGCCGACGACTTCGCTGCCGTGAACCTGCACGAGAAGAACCTCGCGTTCAACCTCGGCGGCCACGTCAACCACTCCGTCTTCTGGCAGAACCTGTCCCCCGACGGTGGCGACAAGCCGACCGGTGAGCTGGGTGCGGCGATCGACGAGTTCTTCGGCTCGTTCGAGGCGTTCCAGAAGCACTTCGCCGCCAACGCCCTCGGCATCCAGGGTTCCGGCTGGTCGATCCTCGCGTGGGACTCGATCGGCCAGAAGCTCGTGATCGTGCAGCTGTACGACCAGCAGAGCAACATCGCCCTCGGCCTGGTCCCCGTCGTCGTCCTCGACATGTGGGAGCACGCGTTCTACCTCGACTACGTGAACGTCAAGGCCGACTACGTCAAGGCGTGGTGGAACATCGTGAACTGGGCCGACGCGGCCTCGCGCTTCGACCGTGCACGGACGCAGACCGCCGGGCTCATCGTCCCCGTCTGATCCCCTCTCACGGCTGAGGGCCGCCCCCGCTCGCGGAGGCGGCCCTCAGTCGTGTCAGGAGGTGGTCACGAGCTCGGTCCCGTACCGGGCGGACAGAGGCGCTCCGCGCGGAGCCGTCGACTCATTCCCACTCGCGAGCGTGGAAGACGTTCGGCGCGGTCAGCCCGGACCGGGACCGGCTCACTCAGAGATCTCCAAGATGCCGATCTCCTTGTCGCCCTCACCCAGGACGGTCATCTCAGCACCGTCGATGGTCGCCGACTCGGCGCCCACCAGCCAGGTGTCCACGTCCGCGCACGCCATCATGGTCGCCGCCAGCTCACTGAAGTCGACCTTGGTGCCGTCGACCTCCCATGTCCCCGTGAGCTGGTTGCAGCCATCGCTCCCGGTGAGGCCTCCGTCCTCGGCGAGCTCCAGGTAGACCGGCGGCTTCGAGTCCGGCTCCGTCCACGTGCCGGCGACGTCGGTCGGGGAGAGCTCAGCTCCCGAGCCGGAGCTGCTCGCGCACCCGGTGAGTACACCTCCGGCGACGACGAAGAGCGCGAAAGTGCAAGCGACAATTCCGCGCAAAGGCCTCATATCGGTGACGTTAGCGCAGTGCGCACGAGAAAACCCCCACCTGTCGGCAGGGGTTCCTCGAGCGTGTGGATCAGTGTGCGTGCTGGCCGCGGGAGAACTCGAACACCCAGCCGACCAGGCCGATGACGCCGAGCGCGATGCCGATGTAGGAGAGCCACCACCCGATCGCGAGCCCGGCGAACGTGATCGCGGCGGAGAGGCCGAGCACCAGCGGCCACCAGCTCCACGGGCTGAACACACCCTGGTCGCCCGCGCCCTGTTCGATCTCCCCCAGCGGGTCGTCCTCGGGGCGGTCGTCGATCCGGCGGGAGAGCAGTGCGAAGTAGGCGCCGATCATCCCGACGAGTCCGCCGACCAGCGGGATCGCGACGGTACCGACGGCCTCGCCATCGCTCCAGGCTGCATAGATGAGGCCGACGGGGACGAAGAACAGCACTCCGTAGAGGAAGAGCTTGGTCTCGAGCTTCATCGGGTGCCCTCCTCGTCCGTGCCCGGGCGCTCGTCGACGATCGTCGCGGACGACTGCTCCGGCTCACCCTTGTCGTTCACGACACGGTCGGCGGCGACCTGGCCCTCACCGCGGCGGTCCGCCTCCCAGTCCAGTGGTCCGGGATTGGGCTCGACGTGGTCCATGGCGGCGACCTCGGGGTGGTGCAGGTCGAACGCCGGGCGCTCGGACCGGATCCGCGGCAGCGAGGTGAAGTTGTGCCGCGGCGGCGGGCAGCTGGTGGCCCACTCGAGCGACGCGCCATAGCCCCACGGGTCGTCGACCGTGACGAGCGGCGCGTTGCGCCAGGTCGTGTAGACGTTCCAGAGGAACGGCAGCGTCGAGGCGGCGAGGATGACTGCGCCGACGGTGGACAGCTGGTTCATCCATGTGAAGCCGTCATCGGGCGAGTAGTCCGCGTAGCGCCGCGGCATGCCCTTGACGCCCAGCCAGTGCTGGATGAGGAACGTGGTGTGGAAGCCGATGAACAGCATCCAGAAGTGGATCTTGCCCAGCTTCTCGTCGAGCATCCGGCCCGTCATCTTGGGCCACCAGAAGTAGAAGCCGGCGAACATCGCGAACACGACGGTGCCGAAGACCACGTAGTGGAAGTGCGCGACCACGAAGTAGGAGTCCGAGAGCGGGAAGTCGAGTGCCGGGCTGGACAGGATGATGCCGGTCAGGCCACCGAAGAGGAACGTGACCAGGAAGCCGATCGTCCACAGCATCGGTGTCTCGAACGTGAGCTTGCCGCGCCACATCGTGCCGATCCAGTTGAAGAACTTCACACCGGTCGGGACCGCGATGAGCATGGTCATGAACGCGAAGAACGGCAGGAGCACGGAGCCGGTGACGTACATGTGGTGCGCCCACACGGTCACGGACAGGGCCGCGATCGCGATCGTCGCGTAGATCAGACCCTTGTAGCCGAAGATCGGCTTGCGGCTGAAGACCGGCAGGATCTCCGTGATGATGCCGAAGAACGGCAGGGCGATGATGTAGACCTCGGGGTGCCCGAAGAACCAGAACAGGTGCTGCCACAGGATGGCTCCCCCGTTCTCGGGGTTGAACACCTGGGCACCGAGGCGGCGGTCCGCGCCGAGCGCGAACAGCGCCGAGGCGAGCGGCGGGAACGCCATGAGCACCAGGAGCGACGTCACCAGGGTGTTCCAGGTGAAGATCGGCATCCGGAACATCGTCATGCCGGGCGCGCGCATGGTGACGATCGTGGTGATGAAGTTGACGGCACCGAGGATGGTGCCGAAGCCGGCGAGCGCGAGCCCGAAGACCCACAAGTCACCGCCGAGCCCTGGCGAGTACACGGTGTTCGACAGGGGCGCGTACGCGAACCAGCCGAACGACGCGGCGCCCTGCGGCGTGAAGAAGCCGGCGCCGGCGATGATGCCGCCGAAGAAGAACATCCAGTACGCGAGCATGTTCAGCCGCGGGAACGCGACGTCGGGCGCGCCGATCTGCAGCGGCATGATCACGTTGGCGAAGCCCGCGAACAGTGGGGTGGCGAACAGCAGCAGCATGATCGTGCCGTGCATGGTGAACGCCTGGTTGTACTGCTCGCGCGACTGGAAGAGGTCCATGCCGGGGGCGAAGAGCTCGGCGCGGATCAGCAGCGCGAGGATGCCACCGATGGCGAACCAGACGAACGACGTGATGAGGTACAGGTACCCGATCGTCTTGTGGTCGGTCGAGGTGATCCACTTGATCACCGTGCGACCGAGGGTCTGACGCGAGGGCGCCAGCCCCGGGATGTGCTCCGCGACGGCGGCCATCAGTTCTCGCCTTCCTTCGGAGCTTCGTCCAGGACCTGCTGACGGCTGTACTCGAGACCGAGCGAGCCTTCCTGACCCTTGTCCTTGAGCTCCTCGATGTGTGCGTCGTACTCCTCACGAGACACGACGTGCACGTTGAACAGCATCGACGAGTGGTACTCGCCGCAGAGCTCGGCGCACTTGCCCAGGTACTCGCCCTCTTCGGTCGGCGTCACCTGGAACGTGTTCGTCTTGCCCGGGATCATGTCCATCTTGAAGAGGAACGCGGGGACCCAGAAGGAGTGGATGACGTCGCGGGAGTCGAGCGTGAACTCGATCCGCTCGTCCACCGGCAGGTACAGGGTGACCTGGTCCTCGAGCACCCCGGTGCCGGCGGAACCGACATCCTGCGCGTGCTGTCCGCTGTCGTAGGCGTCGTCGTCGAGGTAGTTGAAGTCCCAGCTCCACTGCTTGCCGATCACCTGGATGTGGACGTCGGCCTCGGCGGAGGTGTCCGTGATCGCGGTGGTGTCGCGGTTCGTGTAGTAGAAGAGCACCCCGATCATGATGATCGGCAGGATCACGTACATGACCTCGAGCGGCACGTGGTACCGGAGCTGCACGGGGAGGGTGTCGTCACCCTTGCGCTTCCGGTAGACCGCGACGCACCACAGGATCAGGCCCCAGGTGATGAGGCCGACGATGAGGGCGGCGATCCACGAGCCGACCCACAGGTTGGTGATGCGACCTGTCTGGTCGGTGATCTCGGCGTCGGAGCTGCCGGGCAGGAAGCCGCGCTGCACCTCGGCGGAACAACCGCTGAGTGCGACGGCGGCGACGCCAAGCAGACCGGCCAGCAACGCGGCTGGTCGCCGCGTGCGACGGGGGGTGTCCGGATGCAACGGGGGACCTCTCACTCGCGTCCCGTCGACACCCCTGCATTGCAGAAGGGCACCGTCCGGGACCTTCGTCCTCGACCCGTGCAGCCTAGCGCGCCGACCAGATCCTTTCGTGCTGACGACACCCGTTGACGACACGGTGTCAGCACCATCACATCTCACTTCCTCCACCGGACCTGACCGTGCCGACGATCCTGGGCCCGTCGCCCCGCGCCTGGTGACGGCTCTCCGGGGTTACGGTGCCCCCGTGAGCAGCCCGACCGACCATGGCGGCGCGGACAGCGCGACAGCCGGCCCTGTGACGCACGCCACTACTCGTCGCGCGATCCTGGACGCCGGTGGACGGGCGCCTCTGCTGCCGGAGGCGCGCACCGCGTTCCTGGAGGCCCTCGACCAGGGCTGGGCAGACCCTCGGCGGCTGCATGCCGAGGGTCGCCGCGCGCGGATGCTGCTCGACGGTGCGCGCGAGGCGATCGCCGCGTCGGTCGGCGCCCGCACACCGGAGGTCGACCTGGCCCCGTCGCACACCGCCGCGCTGCACGCCGCCGTCCGGTCCGTCGCCCGAGGGCGTCGCCGGACCGGGTCGGGCGTCGTCGTCAGCGCGGTCGAGCGCGCGGCGGTGCTCAACGCGGCGGACTTCACCGGTGACCGCACCACCGTCCCGGTCGACCGGCACGGTCGGGTCGACGCGCAGGAGTTCTCGGCCGCCCTCACCCGTCCGGGCGTGGCGCTCGCCGCGCTCCAGCACGCGAACGGTGAGGTGGGCACCCTGCAACCGGTCGGGGCCGTGCACGACGCAGCGCGAACGGCGGGAGTCCCGCTGCTGGTGGACGCCGGCGCCAGCCTCGGCCACATGGACGTCGGCGACGCGTGGGACCTGCTCGCGGCGGACGCGGGCGACTGGGGCGGTCCGGGCGGGCTCGGTGTGCTCGTGTCGCGTTCCGGTGTCCGGCGCTCCCCCGACTGGCCGGAGGACGAGGACCGGTGGTTCCCGGGCGGGGTGAGCGTGCCCGCGGCACTGTCGGCCGCGGTCGCGCTCCAGGTGGCGATCTCGACGCGGTCCGCCGACGACGCCGCTCGCCGTCGGCTCGTCGACACCGTGCGCACGCGCGTCGCCGCGGATGTCCCCGACGTCGACGTGGTCGGCCATGCCGTCGACCGGCTCCCCCACGTCGTGACGTTCTCGTGCCTGTACGTCGAGGGCGAGGCACTCCTGGCGGCGCTCGACGAGCGCGGCTTCGCGGTGGGCTCGGGGTCGGCCTGCACGTCGAGCGCGCTGGAGCCGAGCCACGTGCTGGCCGCCATGGGCGCGCTGACGCACGGCAACATCCGTCTCGCGCTCCCGCGGGGCACGACGGCGGAGGACGTCGAGCGGTTCCTGGCGGAGCTGCCCGGCATCGTCGCCGGAGTCAGGCAGGCCTGGGGGGTCGGCGGGCTGTGACGACGGTCGACGCGCGCGGGCTGCGCTGCCCCGCACCGGTGATCCGCCTCGCGCGGGCTGCTGCCGACGCGCCGCCCGGCACGGAGCTGACCGTGCTGGCCACCGACCCGGCGGCCGTGCACGATGTGCCGGCCTGGGCCCGCATGCGGGGCCACGAGATGGTCAGTGCGACCGAGCAGGACGGCGTGCACTCGCTCACCGTGCGGACGCACGCATGACACAGGCCCGGTTCCCTCGAGGGAGACCGGGCCTGTGCCGAGCGTCAGATCAGCTGAACGAGCCGCCGCACGCGCACGCGCTGCCGGCGTTCGGGTTGTCGATGGTGAATCCCTGCTTCTCGATCGAGTCGGCGAAGTCGATCGTCGCTCCGTCGAGGTAGGGCACGCTCATGCGGTCCACGACGACCTCGACACCGTCGTAGTCCTTGACGACGTCACCGTCGAGGACCCGCTCGTCGAAGTACAGCTGGTAGATGAGGCCGGAGCAGCCACCGGGCTGGACGGCGACCCGCAGACGGAGGTCGTCGCGGCCCTCCTGCTCGAGGAGGCTGCGGACCTTCGAGGCGGCGAAGTCCGTGAGGAGCACGCCGTGCGTCTCGGTCGCGTTCTGCGTCGCGGTGGTCTCGCTCATAGTCTCTCCTGGGTGCTCGCTGGACAGCAGATCTGGTGCGTCAAACTGGGCAACAGCACCTGACCCGAGGTTGTTCCCGTCCAGGGTACGACTCCTGCGGCCGACCTCCGCTCAACGTGACCAGGTTCTCGCCACGCGAGCGGCGCGCGCCGCGAGGGTGCGCGCGGGAGCGGCGAGCGCGGCGGCCACCTGGTCGGGGGTCTCCCCGACCGCGTAGGCGGCCGTGATCCCCGCGGCAGACAGCTCGCGACGACCCACGAGCACCTCCCCGGCGACGACGACGGTCGGGACCGCGTGGGCGAGCGCGCGCGACGCCACCTCGGACACGACCTTTCCGTGCAGCGACTGCCAGTCGAACCTGCCCTCGCCGGTGACGACGACGTCATGGTCCGCGATCAGGTCGCCCAGGCCCACCGCGTCCGCCACGAAGACCGAGCCGGGCACCAGCCGGGCACCGAGCAGCGCCAGCCCGAAACCCAGACCGCCGGCCGCGCCTGCGCCGGGTGCGGCCGTGAGCCGGGACGCGGTCGACGACGGACGGGCGCCGGCGAGAAGGTCCGGGCGGACGGCATCCCCGAGGGCGGCCGTCGCCGCGTGCGCGAAGTGGCCCAGCGCACGCTCCAGCTCCTGCGCCTGCTCGGGCGTCGCCCCCTTCTGGGCCGCGAACCCGGCGCTCGCACCGTGCAGCCCGAGCAACGGGACGTCGACGTCGGTGGCGACCACGAGCTCGACGCCCCGCAGCCGGTCACGCAGCTCCCGCAGCCCGGCGAGGTCGTCGGCGGTCACGTCACCGAGCCGCCCGCCGCCGGCACCGAGGATCTCCGCCGGACCCGGGAACCCGAGGGCACGAGCCAGTCCCACCAGTGCACCGGCGCCGGCGTCGTTGGTGGCGGAGCCTCCGAGCCCGACGACGACGCGTCGCGCCCCCGCGTCAAGGGCAGCGGCGAGCAGCTCCCCCACTCCCCGGCTCGAGGTGCGGGTGGGATCCCGCAGCGCGTCCGGGACCAGCGGGAGTCCGACGGCGTGCGCCGACTCGAGGTAGGCGGTCGTCCCCACGAGCAGGACCACCGCGGGGACAGGCTCGCCGACGGGCGACGTGACGGTGACCGGGACGAGCTCACCACCGAGCGCCGACTGCAGCGTGGGGACGAAGCCAGGGCCGCCGTCGGACAGCGGGCAGCTGGTGACCTCGTCGTGCGGGGCGGTCGTCCGCCAGGCACCGGCGATCGCCTCGGCAGCCTCGGCGGCCGTCAGGCTGGAGCCGAAGCTGTCGGGGGCGATGAGCACGCGCACGGCCGCATCGTGGCACGGTCCTGGACGGGAGCGTGAGTCGCCTGTGTGGGAGGATCGCCGCGTGAGCACGAGCACCTTCTCCGAGCCGGCTCCGTCGGCCCTCCTGCTGCTGGGGCGCGGTGTCGACCTGGCTTCCGAGCGCGGCGTCGAGTGCGTCGGCGGCCTCCCGGCACCGAGCGACCCGGACCTCGTCGAGCGCGCCCGAGCCGCGCGCGCCGCCCTCGGTTCCCGTGCGTTCGTGCTGGGCCACCACTACCAGCGCGACGAGGTCATCGAGTTCGCCGACGTCACGGGCGACTCGTTCAAGCTCGCGCGTGAGGCGGCCGCGCGGCCCGAGGCCGAGTTCATCCTGTTCTGCGGGGTGCACTTCATGGCCGAGTCCGCCGACATCCTCACCTCGGACCACCAGCAGGTGATCCTGCCGGACCTCGCAGCGGGCTGCTCCATGGCGGACATGGCGGCGATCGACCAGGTCGAGGACGCGTGGGACGTGCTGGTCGACGCCGGCATCGCGGAGTCGACCGTGCCCGTGACGTACATGAACTCCGCGGCGTCGATCAAGGCGTTCACCGGCCGGCACGGCGGCACCATCTGCACGTCGTCCAACGCGCACGTCGCGCTGCGGTGGGCGTTCGACAAGGTGGGCGGCCTCGGCGGCACCGGCAAGGTCCTCTTCATGCCGGACCAGCACCTCGGACGCAACACCGCCGTCCAGCAGCTGGGCCTCTCGCTCGAGGACTGCGTGGTGTTCGATCCTCGCAAGCCCGGTGGCGGCCTGACCACGGAGCAGCTGCGCGACGCGCGCATGATCCTGTGGCGCGGCCACTGCTCGGTGCACGGACGGTTCTCCGTCCGGAACGTCACCGACATCCGCGCAGCCGTCCCTGACGTGACCGTCATCGTGCACCCGGAGTGCCAGCACGAGGTGGTCCTCGCGGCCGACCTCGTGGGCTCGACGGAGTACATCGTCAAGGCGCTCGACGCCGCCGCTCCGGGGAGCTCCTGGGCCGTCGGCACCGAGCTCAACCTGGTCCGCCGGCTCGCGGCCGCGCACCCGGACAAGAACATCCATTACCTCGACTCGACCGTCTGCTTCTGCTCGACCATGAACCGCATCGACCTTCCGCATCTGGTGTGGGCGATGGAGTCCCTGGTGGCGGGCCGCCCGGTCAACCGGATCGTGGTGGACGCCGACGACGCCCACTGGGCCCGGGTCGCCCTCGACCAGATGCTCGCGCTTCCGGGCTACTGACGATGTCGACCGGACACCATCTGCGGGTGGGCGTCTTCGTGTTCGACGACGCCGAGGAGCTCGACGTCGTCGGGCCGTACGAGGTGCTCGCCTCCTGGGCCGAGCACTCGGAGCTGCGGCCGGAGGTGGTGACGTTCTCGCTCGACGGCAGCGGGATCCGCTGCGCCAAGGGCCTGCGCCTCGTCCCCGACCTGAGCGTGGACCAGGTGGCGCCGTTGCACGTCCTGGTCTACCCAGGAGGCTTCGGCACCCGCGCGCTCCTGCGCGACCCGGCGCACCTCGAGTGGGTGCGCGGGATGCGGGCGACGACGCCGCTGATGACCAGCGTCTGCACGGGCGCGCTCGTCTACGCAGCTGCCGGGCTGCTGTCCGGGCGCCCCGCGACCACCCACTGGCAAGCCTTCGACGAGCTCGCCGTGATCGACCCGAGCGTCCTGGCCGACACCGAGGCCCGGTTCGTCGACGACGGCGACATCGTCACGTCGGCGGGCGTCTCCGCGGGGATCGACATGGCCCTGCACCTGGTGGCTCGGCTGGAGTCGGTCGACGCTGCTCGCGCCGTGCGCCGCGGCATCCAGTACGACCCCGAGCCGCCCGTATGACCGGGCTGCTCGACGCCCCGGTGCTCGAGCAGGCCCATCTGCCGGTTCGGGCAGGTGAGGAGGCCGCGTTCGAGGCGGCGATGGCCGAGGCTGTGCCGCTCGTGTCGGGCATCCCCGGCTTCCGCGGGATCCACGTCTCGCGTGGTGTCGAACGACCGGGGACGTACTTGCTGCTGATCGGGTGGGACTCGGTCGGGGCCCACGAGGCCGGGTTCCGTGCGTCGCCGCAGTACACGCGGTGGCGCGAGCTGCTGCACCACTTCTACGAGCCGTTCCCGGTGGTCGAGCATTCGTGCCCGTTCCGGTCGAACGTACTCGCGAGTAACCTCGCGGCATGACCCGGATGATCCAGCTCGCGCTGGCCACGACCCGTCCACGCCGTGCAGTCGCCGGCCGGGGTGTGCTCGAGCCGTCGGTCACGCGGATGCGGGTGCGCATCGGCGACCTCGACTTCTACCGTCACGTGAACAACGGCGTGTACCTGCAGATGATGGACGTCGCGCGGAGCAACTACCTCGCCGACCTCGGAGCGTTCCCGCTGCTGAACGAGCGCGGCTGGTACCCGGTCGTCGCCTCGTCGACCGTCTCCTACCGACGCTCGCTGACCCTGGGCCAGCGGTTCGAGATCACCACCCGCCTGCTCGGCTGGGACGCGCGCTGCGCGTACCTGGAGCAGGTCTTCACCCGCGGCGACGAGCACGTCGCTCGCGGTGTGGTCGCTGGTCGGTTCTTGGCCCGCGACGGTGGTCGCGTGCCGGCGCCGGACGTCGTCGGCCTGCTGGGCACGCACGACGGCCCCTCGCCGGATCTCCCTGCCGAGGTCCGGGCGTGGGCCGAGGCCGTCGGCGTGGCGCACCGGGGACAGCCGGCGGCCTGACGCCCTGCGTCAGCGGGCCAGCACGAGCTACCGGCCGGACGCCAGCCGCTGCAGCAGCAGCGCCTCGGCGAGCACGACCTTCTCCAGCTCCCCCAGGTGCACCGACTCGTTCGCGCCGTGCGCGCGGCTGTCGGGGTCCTCCACACCTGTGACCAGGATCGCGGCGTCGGGGAAGACCTCCAGCAGGTCGGCGATGAACGGGATCGACCCGCCGACACCGATGTCCACCGGCTCGGTCCCCCACGACTGCGTGAACGCCCACCGCGCCGCCTGCATCGCCGGTGAGTCCGTCGGCGCCTGGAACGGCTTGCCCTTCTCGCCGTCCGTCACGGTGACGCGCGCACCGAAGGGCGCGTTCCCGACGAGGTGCGCCCGCAGTGCGTCCATCGCGGCGTCCGGGTCCTGACCCGGTGCGAGACGGACCGAGAGCTTGGCCGACGCCCGCGGGGTGATCGTGTTCGACGCGCTCGCCACGCGGGGGGCGTCGAACCCGATGACGCCGATCGCCGGGCGCGTCCACAGCCGTGCCGTGATCGGCCCGGTGCCGGCGAGGCGGACCCCGTCGAGCACGCTCGCGTCGGCGCGGAACGCCGCCTCGTCGTAGTCGACCGTCGGGTCCGGCGCGTGCGAGAGACCGTCGACCGCGACGTTGCCCTCGTCGTCATGGAGCGTGGTGATCAGGCGCGCCAGCAAGGTCGGCGCGTCGAGGACCGGCCCGCCGAACATGCCCGAGTGCACGGCGTGCTCCAGCACGGCCACCTCCACCACGCAGTCCACCAGCCCACGCAGCGACGTGGTCAGGCCGGGGACCCCGATCGCCCAGTTGGAGGAGTCCGCGACGACGATGACGTCCGCACGAAGCAGGTCCCGGTAGGTGTGCAGGAACTGGGTGAACGTCGGCGAGCCGATCTCCTCCTCGCCCTCGACGAAGACCGTGACGCCCACGCCCAGCTCGTCGCCGAGGACGCGCAGTGCACCCACGTGCGCGATCACCCCGGCCTTGTCGTCCGCGGCACCGCGCCCGTAGAGGCGGCCGTCGCGTTCGGTCGGCTCGAACGGCGGGCTGTCCCAGTCGGCATCGTCCCCGGGCGGCTGCACGTCGTGGTGCGCGTACAGGAGCACCGTCGGCGCACCCTCCGGCGCCGGGCGGCGGCCCACGACCGCGGGAGCACCCGACGGCACCGACAGGACCTGGACGTCGTCGAGACCCGCGCCGCGCAGGAGCGCCACGACGGCGTCCGCGCTCGCCGCCACGCGCTCCTGGTCGAACTCGGCGTTGGAGACGCTCGGGATGCGCACGAGGGCCTCCAGGTCCGCGCGCAGCGCGCCGAACGCGGCCGCGGTCCGCGCACGCAGCGCGTCCGTGCGGTCGCCGGGGAGGTGGGACGGGGTGGGGGCGGCGTCGGTCACGGACGAGCACGCTACTCGACTACCCTGGCGGGGTGTTCGGACGCAGCAACGACCCCCAGCCCGTGACTCCCGCCCTGACGGAGAGCACCCCGTCGCCGACGGACCCTGGCAAGGGCCGTCCGACGCCGAAGCGGAAGGTCTCCGAGGCCGCGAACAAGCGCCCCCTCGTGGCGCCGACCACCAAGAAGGCCAGCCGCGAGCAGGCCAAGGCGCAGCGCGACATCGAGTACCGGGCGATGCAGACCGGCGACGAGCGCAACATGCCGGCCAAAGACCGCGGGCCTGTGCGTCGATTCATCCGCGACTCGGTCGACGCCCGCTGGAACCTGGGCGAGTTCTTCCTGCCGATGGCCGCCGTCTTCCTCGTCATCCAGTTCGCCCTGGCCAAGACGGGCTTCGCCGTCTTCGCCATCCTGGCGCTGTACGTCTACATCATCGCGGCGGTGATCGACGTCTGGCTGATGTGGCGGGGACTGAAGAAGCGCCTCGTCGCCAAGTTCGGGATCGACCAGATCCCGCGCGGTGCTGCCATGTACGCGGTCCTGCGGGCGTTCCAGATCCGTCCGTCGCGCATGCCGAAGGCCCAGGTCAAGCACGGGCAGCGGCCCGTCTGACGCCGCCGTAGGGTGGCGGGCATGGTTTCCTACCGCTACCTGGGCCGCTCCGGCCTCAAGATCACCGAGATCACCTACGGCAACTGGCTCACGCACGGCTCGCAGGTGGAGAACGACACCGCGAAGGCCTGTGTGCGGGCCGCGCTCGACGCGGGCATCACGAGCTTCGACACCGCGGACGTCTACGCCAACACCAAGGCCGAGACCGTCCTCGGCGAGGCCCTCAAGGGCGAGCGACGCCAGTCGCTCGAGATCTTCACCAAGGTCTACTGGCCCACCGGCCCCGGGGGCGCCAACGACTCGGGCCTCTCGCGCAAGCACATCCTCGAGTCGATCGACGGCTCGCTGCAGCGCCTCCAGACAGACTACGTCGACCTGTACCAGGCGCACCGCTACGACCTGTCGACCCCGCTCGAGGAGACGATGCAGGCGTTCGCGGACGTCGTGCGCTCGGGCAAGGCGCTGTACATCGGCGTGAGCGAGTGGACCGCGGACCAGATCCGCGCCGGGCACGCCCTCGCGCAGGAGCTCGGCGTCCAGCTGATCTCCAACCAGCCCCAGTACTCGGCTCTCTGGCGGGTCATCGAGGGCGAGGTCGTCCCCACCTCGGAAGAGCTCGGGCTCTCGCAGATCGTCTGGTCCCCGGTGGCACAGGGTGTGCTGACCGGCAAGTACAAGCCGGGCCAGGCACCTCCGGAGGGGTCGCGCGCGACCGACGAGAAGGGCGGCGCCCGCTTCATCGGCCGCTTCCTCGACCAGCCGGACGTGCTGCAGCGCGTGCAGGACCTCACGCCGGTCGCCGACGAGCTCGGGCTGTCCCTGGCCCAGCTGGCCGTGGCGTGGGTGCTGCAGAACCAGAACGTCGCCGCGGCGATCATCGGCGCCTCGCGGCCCGAGCAGGTCACGGAGAACGTCAAGGCGTCCGGTGTCACGATCCCGGCGGAGCTGCTCGCACGGATCGACTCGATCCTGGGCGACTCCGTCGTGTCGGACCCGGGCGAGACCGCGAAGAACGCACCGCCTGCGCGCTGAGCGTCGGCCCGGCCCCGGTGACGGGGCCGGGCCTCCCTCACACTGCGACAGCTTCGACGTGTTCGACGGTTTCGGGCACCGCGGTCTGCACCGTCAGGCGCGGCAGGAACAGGTGCACGAGCGGGCCGATCGCGAGCGCGTAGGCGAGCGTCGCGAACCCCACGGTGCCGCCGAGCAGCCAGCCGACCGACACCACCCCCACCTCGATGCTGGTGCGGACCAGTCGTACGGAGCGGCCGGTCCGGCGCACGAGCCCGGTCATGAGCCCGTCACGCGGACCGGGCCCGAGCCGCGCACCGACGTACAGGCCCGTCGCGAGACCGTTGAGCACGATGCCGCTGGTGGCCAGCGTGATGCGGATACCCATCGCGTCCGGCAGTCCATCGAGCAGTGCGAGGAACGGGTCCACGAGCGCGCTGATCACGACGATGTTCGCGACCGTGCCGACGCCCGGGCGCTGACGCAGCGGGATCCAGCACGCCAGGACCACCAGCCCGGTCAGCAGGGTGACGACGCCGAAGGACAGACCCGTGCGTCGCACGATGCCCTGGGTGAGGACGTCCCACGGCATGCTGCCCAGGCCGGCGTCCACGAGCATCGCGATCGACGCCGCATACAGGACGAGGCCGATCAGCAGCTGCACGGCCCGGCGCACGGGGCGTGCACCGGGTCGCATCCAGGACGGCACCGCGCGAGCATACGTGCGCTCGTCGTCGGCGCTCACGTGAGCTGACCGTGCTGATCGTGCTGCTCGAACCAGTCGTAGCGCGAAGCCGGCGGGGGCCTGTGCCCCAGCCCGTCCTTCTGGAGCGTGCGCCGCAGCGCGACCACGAGTCCCGCGAGCGGGACGAGCGATATCCCCAACCACAACCACATCTCCATGAACAGCAACTCTGGACCCTTAGTGGACTCGTTTGACATAGCCACTTCTGGCATAGTGGCCCTATGCCTCTCGAAGACCTGCCAGCGGACCGCCGGATCAGCGGACGGCGGCTGGACACCGTGCTGGGCGCATGGCAGCGCCCCGGTCCGGCGTACGTCGCCCTCGCCGACGCGCTGCGGGCCGCGATCCTCTCCGGATCGGTCCCGCTGAGCACCCGCCTGCCTAGCGAGCGCGAGCTGGCCGACGCCGCCGGCGTCTCCCGCACGACCACCACCGCCACCTACGGGCTCCTGCGCGACGAGGGCTACCTCGTGAGCCGGCGCGGCTCGGGCACGGTCACGACGCTCCCCTCAGGCCCGGGAGCGCGCGCGTCGATGGCGGAGTCCGTCGGGCACGAGCCGGGGGTCGTCGACCTCGCGATGGCGGCACCGTCAGCCCCGTCGTCACTGCACGGTGCCTACCTCGCGGCGCTCGACGCGCTCCCCCGCCACCTGTCCGGCACGGGCTACTCGCCGCTCGGGCTCCCTGTGCTGCGCGAGGCTGTCGCGCGGTGGTACACCCGTCGCGGCACCCCCACGAGCCCCGACCAGGTGCTGATCACGACGGGCGCGCAGCAGGCGATCCACCTGCTGGTCACGGCGCATGCCGGACCCGGAGACCGCGTGGTGGTGGAGCACCCCACCTACCCGCTGGCGATCGACGTGGTGCGGAGCGTCGGGGCCCGCCCGGTGCCGGTCCCGTCAGGCGGTTCCGGTCTGGACATCGACCTGCTCGAGTCGACCCTGCGGCAGGTGTCGCCCCGGCTGGTCTACCTGATCCCCGACCACCACAACCCCACCGGGACCAGCCTCGACGACGATGAGCGCGCCCAGGTGCGTGCCTTGGCCCGTCGGTACCGCACGGCGATCGTCGGCGACGACGTCCTGACCGAGCTGACCATCGACGGCCCGGCGCCCCGCTCGTACGCAGGCGACGGCACGGCGTCGGCCTACGTCATCTCGATCGGCTCGGCGTCCAAGAGCTACTGGGGCGGGTTGCGGGTCGGCTGGGTCCGCGCGCACCCGGACCTGGTCTCCCGGCTCGCCACCACGCGTGCGCACACCGACCACGGGACAGCGGTGCTGGAGCAGCTGGTCGTGGCCGAGCTCCTCGCGCAACCGACCGACCTCCTGGACCGTCGCCGGACCGAGCTGCGCGCCCGTCGGGACCTGCTCGTCGGGCTGCTGCTCGACCAGCTGCCGTCCTGGCGGTTCGACGTGCCTGCGGGCGGGCTGGCGCTGTGGGCGGACCTCGGCGCACCGGTGTCCAGCGCGCTGGCCGCGATCTCGACCCGGCACGGGGTCCGGGTGGTACCGGGCACGGCGTTCGGCGTGGACGGGAGCTTCGAGCGGAACCTGCGGGTGCCGTTCACCACGTCACCCGACGACCTGCGCCGAGCCGTCGCCGGGCTCGCCGCGGCATGGGCAGGGCTGGGGATCACCGCACCGGTGACCGGACCCGACCGGGTGCCCGCGCTGGTGTGACGGTCAGATCAGGGGCAGCGTGAGGGTCGGCGTCGCCTGAGCACCCTCGTGCAGCAGGCCGACCGCCTGCACGCCCTGGGCGGCCAGCGTGCGCCAGTGCTCACCGAGCCACTGCTCAGCGTCGTACTGCGTCGTGAACACCGGGCTGACCGGCCGGTCGAGCGCGGACCCGTCCGCACCGTCGAAACGCCACTCCCACTGCGGCCGCACCACCATCACGCGACCGCCCTACGCCGAGCCGGAGCACGCAACGCCTCGTCCGCCGCGAGGGCGCGGGCGATCCGGGACGCATAGGCCGGGCCCACGTAGATGAGCCCGGTGTAGCCCTGCACGAGCGTCGCGCCGACAGCGACGTACTCGCGGGCGTCGGCGGCGGTCGTGATCCCGCCCACCCCGATGATGACGGCGTCAGGCCCCAGCTGGTTGCGCAGGCGCGCCACCACGTCGAGTCCGCGCGCGAGCACGGGCGGGCCGGACAGTCCGCCCGGCCCGAGGTCGTGGCCGATGGTGGTGTTGACCGCGACGATCCCGTCCAGGCCCAGCTCGGCGGCCAGCTCGGCCACCGCGTCCACGTCGTCGTCGGAGAGGTCCGGGGCGATCTTGACGAGCAGCGGCACGGGAGCGAGCCCGGCCGACGCCGTCGCCTCGTCGGCCGCCACGCGGGTGGCCTCCAGGATCGGGCGCAGGGCCTCGACCGACTGCAGGTCGCGCAGCCCGGGGGTGTTCGGGGACGACACGTTCACCACCAGGTAGTCGGCGTACGGCGCGAGCCTGGCAGCGCTGGTCGCGTAGTCCGCCGGCGCCTGCTCCGCAGGGGTCGCCTTGGTCTTGCCGATGTTCACCCCGACCACCAGGCGTCGGCCGGCAGGGGTCGCGCGAAGGCGCCGCAACCGGCTCGCGACCGCCGCCGAACCCTCGTTGTTGAAGCCCATCCGGTTGCGCAGCGCCCGCTGGTCCAGGACGCGCCAGAGCCGTGGCGGCTCGTTGCCCGGCTGCGCGTGCGCGGTGACCGTGCCCACCTCCACGAAGCCGAAGCCGAGCATCGTCAGGCCCGCGACCCCGACCGCGTTCTTGTCGAACCCGGCCGCCAGCCCGAACCGCGAGGGGAACCGTCGCCCCCAGACCTCGACGGCGCCCTCCTCGGAGGACCGGAAGACCCGGTGCACGGCGCCGCGCAGGATCGGGACCTGCGCCACCACCCGGATGAGGCGGAACGCGAGGTCGTGCGCGCGCTCCGGATCCATGCGACGGAACACGAGGTCGAACAGCAGTCGGTACACGTGATTCACCCTAGGTCGTCCGACGCCGCTGGCACGTCGGACGTCCGCCCGGTGCGCCACAGCCAGACCAGGCCCAGGAACGGCAGCACCAGCGGGACGTAGCCGTAACCCTGCCCGAACGCCGACCACACCGTCTCGTCAGGGAAGTCCCCCACGTCGACCAGCGACAGCACCCCGACCGCCAGCACGCCGACCATCTCGATGGACACCGCCCACCAGGCGAGCCTGCGACGGTCCGTCGCCAGCGCGATGGTCGCGACGACGTAGACCAGGCCCGCGCCGAGCGAGAGCAGGTAGGCGACCGGCGCCTCGTCGAGCTTGGTGGTGACCTGGTAGATCCCGCGGGCCGTCGCGGCGAGCGCGAGGATCCCGTACACCGCGACGAGGAGGCGTCCCGGGCCGCTCCCCGTCCGTCGCTGTTGGCCTGCGTGTCGGTCAGTCACACGTTCCCCCAGATCTGGAGCAGTCGGAACTCGAGGAAGGCCACTGTCAGCGCCGCGACGAGCAGCACCACCGAGCTCCACCGGGTGCGCTCGGCGAACGCCCACGCGGCGGCGATCGGCAGCACCAGGGCCTGCGTGAGGACATAGCCCCAGAGCAGGACGCCGTCGATGTCGGGAGAGCCCGTCGCGGCGAGGATGCCGGCGATCGCGGCCTGCAGGACGAGCACGCCCTCGATGACGGCGGCGCCCCACAGCTGCCGGAGCACCACGGCTCGGTCCCGGACGACGAACCATGCGGCCCACGCACCGAGCGCCAGGCACAGGGCGCCGACGAGCAGCGCGAGGGGGACGATCACGGTGCCCCACCGTACCGGCGGTCGAGAACGGATCTGTGCACCGCCGGACCTATCATCGACCCGTGACCGTCTCGCTGACCTCCCACGACCCTGCCCGCCTCGCCGTCGACGCCCTCGTGGTCGCGGTCGCTCAGCAGGACGGAGGCCCGACCGTCCTCGGGGTCGAGCGACTGCCCAAGGAGCTGCGCGCCCAGCTCGCCGACGCCGCGGCGCTCGGGATCACCGGCGCGGCCGACGAGGTCCGGCGACTCCCCGGCACCGGGCTGACCGCCACCGTCGTCGTGCTCACGGGCGTCGGACCGGCGGACAAGATCACCCCCGAGACTCTCCGACGTGCGGCCGGCGCGGCGACGCGTGAGCTCGCCGGCACCGCGAGCGTCGGTCTCGCGCTCCCTGCCGCCGATGCCGAGTCGGTCGCCGCCGTCGCGGAGGGCGCCCTGTTCGGCGCGTACTCCTACACCCGCTACCGCGCCTCCGAGGCAGCCAAGCAGGCCCCCGTGAGCGCGATCCAGGTCGTCACCGAGCACCCCCGTGACCGCGCGACGCTGGCAGCGGTCGCCCGCGCGGAGATCGTCGCCACCGCCGTGCACGGCACCCGCGACCTGGTCAACGCCGCCCCGAACGACCTGTACCCGGCCGCGTTCGCGGACATCGCGAAGGCCGCCGTCAAGGACTCCGGCGCCAAGGGCCTCAAGGTCACCGTGCTCGACGACAAGGCGCTCGCCGCCGGCGGCTACGGCGGCCTGGTCGGCGTAGGTCAGGGCTCCGTGCGCGGTCCCCGGCTCGTGAAGGTGTCCTACTCGCCGTCGCGTCCGAAGGGCAAGGTCGCGCTCGTCGGCAAGGGGATCACCTTCGACTCGGGCGGCATCTCGATCAAGCCCGCCGCCGGCATGGAGGCCATGAAGTCGGACATGGCCGGTGCCGCCGCCGTGCTGCACACGGTCCTTGCCGCCGCACGCCTCGAGCTCCCCGTCGCGGTCACCGGCTGGCTGTGCCTGGCGGAGAACATGCCCTCCGGCACGGCCCAGCGCCCGTCGGACGTGCTGACGATCCGGGGCGGGAAGACGGTCGAGGTCCTCAACACCGACGCCGAGGGCCGCCTGGTCATGGCCGACGGTCTCGTCGCGGCGATCGAGGAGAAGCCCGACGTCGTCCTCGACATCGCGACGCTGACCGGCGCTCAGCTGGTCGCGCTCGGGCACCGCGTGTCTGCCGTGATGGGCACCGACGACGTGCGCGGTGAGGTCGTCGCTGCCGCGGAGGTCAGCGGCGAGCAGTTCTGGCCCATGCCGCTGCCCGCCGACCTGCGGGCCTCGCTCAAGTCGAAGGTCGCGGACATCGCGAACATCGGCGACCGCTTCGGCGGCATGCTCACCGCGGGGATCTTCCTGCAAGAGTTCGTCGGGCAGACCCCCTGGGCCCACCTCGACATCGCCGGACCCGCCTTCAACGAGCGGACCGCGCACGGCTACACGCCCGTCGGTGGCACAGGCGTCGGGGTGCGGACGCTGCTGGCGCTCCTCGAAGGTCGGGCGCCGAAGGCCTAGGCGTGCTTGCGCTTGCGCGCGAGCCTCTGCCGCGAGTTCCAGTCGCGGACGCGCTGCGGGTAGCCGGTCCGCTGCACGTCGTACACGGGGATGCCCATGTCGTGCGCCAGCTCCCAGGCCGTCTTCGGGTCCGGGACCCGGCGCCGCGTCCACTCACCGTCGGTGGCGACGAGCATCATCGTCGTCGGGGTGGAGTTGGTCACCGGCTCGACGTACGCCTCGACGCCGACGCGCGTGGCGACGAAGTCCTTCAGGTGCGCGACGGTCGCCTCGCGTGCGTCACGGTCCGTCGGCGCGTCGGTGGTGGCGGCGGCCGGCTTGCGGCGTGAGAACAGGCCCATGGCGGACGAGGGTAGCCTGCGAACCTGACCATCTGCCGGGTGTGACGCCGCGGGCGGAACATCAGTCATGGGACGACTGTTCGAAGTGTCACATGGTCGCCTGCGCCGTCCGGGTCGTTCCAAGCCTGCGGGGATGACAGGATGGTCGGCGAGCTCGAGACCACCAAGTCTGCGTATGAGGAGTCTGCACGTGGCCGACACGAACGGCACCGCTTTCGACATCGTCGTCCTGGGCGGAGGCAGCGGCGGCTACGCAGCCGCACTTCGCGCCGCACAGCTGGGCAAGACCGTCGCCCTCATCGAGGCCGACAAGGTGGGTGGGACCTGCCTCCACTACGGGTGCATCCCGACCAAGGCGCTGCTGCACGCCGCCGAGCTGGCGGACAATGCCCGCGACGGCGCCCACTTTGGCGTCCACACCAGCCTCGACCACATCGACATGAACGGCGTGAACGAGTACAAGGCCACCGTCATCGGCCGCCTTTACAAGGGCCTGCAGGGTCTGATCAAGTCCCGCAAGATCACGGTCTTCGAGGGCTTCGGCAAGCTCGTCGAACCGGACACCGTCGAGGTCAATGGCCAGCGCGTCACCGGTGGGCACGTCATCATCGCCACGGGCTCGTACGCGCGGTCGCTGCCCGGCCTCGAGATCGGTGGCCGGGTGATCACGTCGGACCAGGCGCTCCAGCTCGACTGGGTGCCCAAGTCCGCGATCATCCTCGGCGGCGGCGTCATCGGGTCGGAGTTCGCCAGCGTCTGGAAGTCCTTCGGTGCGGACGTCACGATCATCGAGGCGCTCCCCCACCTCGTCCCCAACGAGGACGAGGCGCTGTCCAAGGCGTTCGAGCGCGCGTACCGCAAGCGCGGCATCAACTTCAACGTGGGCGTCCGGTTCTCGGGCGTCACGCAGGACGACAACGGCGTGCACGTCTCGCTCGAGGACGGCAAGACGTTCGACGCCGACCTGCTGCTCGTCGCCGTCGGCCGCGGTCCCCGCACCTCGGGCGTCGGCTTCGAGGAGCAGGGCATCACGCTCGACCGGGGCTTCGTCATCACCGACGAGCGTCTGCACACCGGCGTCGGCCACATCTACGCCGTCGGCGACATCGTCCCCGGCCTGCAGCTCGCGCACCGCGGCTTCGCTCAGGGCATCTTCGTCGCCGAGGAGATCGCCGGCCTCGAGCCGGCCGCCATCGTCGAGTCGGGGATCCCGCGCGTGACCTACTCCGACCCCGAGGTCGCCTCGGTCGGTCTCACGGAGGCGCGTGCCAAGGAGGTCCACGGGGCCGACGGCGTCGAGACGCTCGAGTACAACCTCGGCGGCAACGGCAAGAGCCAGATCCTCAGCACGCAGGGATTCATCAAGCTCGTGCGCCAGAAGGACGGCCCGGTCGTCGGCGTCCACATGATCGGTGCGCGCGTCGGCGAGCTCATCGGCGAGGGCCAGCTCATCGTGAACTGGGAGGCCTACCCCGAGGACGTCGCCTCCCTCGTGCACGCCCACCCCACGCAGAACGAGGCCCTCGGGGAGGCGCACCTCGCGCTCGCCGGCAAGCCGCTGCACGCCCACAACTGACCTCACGAATCGAAGGAGACACGAGCGGTCATGTCCGACAACGTGCAGCTGCCCGCACTCGGTGAGTCCGTCACCGAGGGGACCGTCACCCGCTGGCTGAAGAACGTGGGCGACACGGTGGAGGTCGACGAGCCGCTGCTCGAGATCTCGACCGACAAGGTCGACACCGAGATCCCGTCGCCGTTCGCCGGCGTGCTCGAGCAGATCCTGGTCCAGGAGGACGAGACCGTGGAGGTGGGCGCCACGCTTGCCGTGATCGGCTCCGGGGAGGGTTCGTCCTCGCAGGAGGAGGCCGCACCGGCCCAGGACGCGCAGGAGTCGGCGCCGGAGCCGGCCGCCGAGCAGGCACCCGCCGAGGAGCCGGCCGCCGAGGCCGCTCCCGAGGCGCAGCCGGTCGAGGAGCACGAGGAGCCCGCCGCCGCGCCTGCTGCCGCTGAGCAGGGGGGCTCCGGCGAGAACGTCACGCTCCCCGCGCTGGGCGAGTCCGTCACCGAGGGCACCGTCACCCGCTGGCTCAAGGCGGTCGGGGACGAGGTCGCGGTGGACGAGGCGCTGCTCGAGATCTCGACCGACAAGGTCGACACGGAGATCCCGTCGCCGTTCGCCGGCACGTTGCAGCAGATCCTGGTCCAGGAGGACGAGACCGTCGAGGTCGGTGCGGTGCTCGCCGTGATCGGATCGGGCGCGTCCGCACCCGCTGCAGCCGAGGAGAAGGCACCCGCACCCGCGGCGCAGGAGAAGGCCCCGGAGCCGGAGGCCAAGCCTGAGCCGCAGACCGCGCCGGAGCCGGCCGCCGAGCAGGAGAAGGCCGCGGCCACCCCCGCACCGGTCTCGGCGACCCCGACGCCTGCACCGGTCCCCGCCCCGGCTGCTGCGTCGGCCGCTGAGGCCCCTGCGGTGTCCTCGTCGGTGTCTGGCACCTACCTGACCCCTCTCGTCCGCAAGCTCGCGGCCGAGAAGGGTGTCGACGTGGCGTCGCTGGTCGGCACCGGTGTGGGAGGTCGGATCCGCAAGGAGGACGTCCTCGACGCCGCGGCGAAGGCCGAGGCGGAGAAGGCGGCTGCCGAGGCAGCCAAGGCCCAGCCCGCTGCCGCAGCGCCGGCGGCACCTGCCAAGCCCGCCGCCGCCGTACCGGCGGTCTCGCCGCTGCGGGGCACCACGGAGAAGGCCAGCCGGCTGCGCCAGATCATCGCCGAGCGCATGGTCGACGCCCTGCACTCGCAGGCACAGCTGACGACTGTCGTCGAGGTCGACGTGACGCGGGTCGCCCGGCTGCGCGCCAAGGCCAAGGAGGACTTCAAGGCACGGGAGGGCGTCAACCTCACGTTCCTGCCGTTCTTCGTGCTGGCCGCCGTCGAGGCGCTCAAGGCGTTCCCCAAGATCAACGGTGTGCTCGAGGGCAACCAGATCACGTACCACGCGCAGGAGAACGTCGGCATCGCGGTCGACACTGAGAAGGGCCTGCTCGTCCCGGTGATCCGCGACGCGGGCGACCTCAACCTCGCCGGCATCTCGCGCAAGATCGTCGACCTGGCGGGCCGCACCCGCCAGAACAAGGTCACGCCGGACGAGCTCAGCGGCGCCACCTTCACCGTGACCAACACGGGCTCGGGCGGCGCGATCATCGACACCCCGATCGTCCCGGGCGGCACCTCCGCGATCCTGGGAACCGGTGCGATCGTCAAGCGCCCGGTCGTCATCCAGGATGCCGACGGCGCCGAGGTCATCGCGATCCGGTCGATGTGCTACCTGTCGCTGTCCTACGACCACCGCCTGGTCGACGGCGCCGACGCGTCCCGCTACCTCGCCGCGGTCAAGAGCCGCATCGAAGACGGCTCGTTCGAGTCGGAGGTCGGTCTCTGACCCGCAGCACCTGACGCACCACGATGACCCGGTCCCCGACGAGGAGACCGGGTCGTCGTGCGTCCGGTCCCGCCGGGCCGGCGACGAGGACGGACCGTAGGGTGAGCGCCATGCAGGTCGTCATCGCCGGGTCGCACGGCTTCATCGGGTCCGCCCTCGTCCCCCACCTCCGGCGCGGGGGCCATGACGTCCGCGTCCTGGTTCGCGGCCCCGCGCAGGGCACCGCGCAGATCTCCTGGGACCCGGACGCCGGACGACTCGACCCCGACGCGGTGGCCGGCGCCGATGCCGTCGTCAACCTTGCGGGCGTCAATCCCGGCTCCAGGCCGCTCACGAAGGCCCGCAAGCGCGAGGTCCTCTCGTCGCGCCTGAACACCACCGGCTTGCTGTCGCGGACGCTCGCCGCGCTCGACGACGGGCCGCGAGTGCTGCTCCAGGCGTCCGGGATCGGCGCGTACGGCTCCCGCGGGGACGACGTGCTGGACGAGGACGAGCCGATCGGGACCACGTTCTTTGCGCACGTCGTGCGGCACTGGGAAGCGGCGACCGCGCCCGCGCAGGACGCGGGGGTGCGAGTGGTCCACCAGCGGACGGGCATCGTACTGGGGCAGGGCGGCGGTGCACTCGGTCGCCTGCTGCCGCTGCTCCGGGCGGGGGTCGGGGGGCGCCTCGGGTCAGGTCGGCAGTTCTGGCCGTGGATCACGCTGCTCGACCACGTCCGGGCAGTCGAGCACCTGCTGACCGCGCCGGTGCACGGACCCGTCAACCTCGTGACGGCCCCGGCGCGCAACGCCGAGGTGGTCGCCGCGCTCGCCCGGGCGATGCACCGGCCCGCGGTGGTGCCGGTGCCCGCGTTCGCACTGCGCGCTGTGCTCGGTGACTTCTCGTCGGAGGTGCTCGGGTCGATCCGTGCGATCCCGGCCGTGCTAGACGCCAGCGGCTTCGAGCCCGTCCACGCGGACCTCGTCACCGCTGCCCGGTGGGTCGCGCGGCGCGACTGATTTCACGGCTCGACGACGTCCCAGACACGCCACCCGCCGTCGGTCCACCGCAGGCCGAGCACGACGGTCCGCGCCTCGGAGGCCGCCACCGGGACCGTGGCGCCGCCGTCGGCGGGCACCCGCGAGTGGGCGGACATCACCGACGTCACCGCGACATCCGTCGTCTCACCTCGACTGCCGTTGTCCTCGACGAGCCTGGCATCTTGGACGTCCACCGCGAGCCCGTCGACCCGCGCGCCGTCCAGCCCCGCGAGCAGCTGCAGGTCCGCGACGGACGCCGGACCGCCGGCGATGTCGACCGTCTCGAGCCGGGACACGTCGCCGGCCCCGATGACCTGGGCCCGCACCCGGCTGAGCTCGACGGCGGCCTGCACCGGGTCGTCGGCCACCGGGGACGGTGCAGGCTCGTGATCCAGCAGGCGCCAGCCCGCGACGCCCGACGCCAGCACCGCCACGGCGGTCACCACGACCGCACCGACCCGCGCAGCGCGGCTCCGCCGTCGCTCCCGGTCCTGCCGGCGGGTCACCCCTGGCACCCGCGCCTGATCGCCCTCGCGAGCCATGGCGGTCAGCGCGGACGACGCCCGTGCGCCCGCGTCGGGGAGCCGGACCGGTTCGGGGCCCGTCGCGTCGTAGCACGCGTCGACCAGTTGGTCGGCGTCGAGGCCGGGCACGGTCAGCAGCCCCTCGAGCGCCTCCCGCAGGCTCCCCTCGCCCACGTGGTCGGAGACCAGGTGGGCGTCCGCTCCGGGCATCTGGTCGAGGACGGTGGCGACCAGACGGCGCAGGTCCCCCTCGATGTCGAGAGCGCCGGCAAGAGCGCCCCGCAGGTCGGTCAGCACGGGACGGCCGTCGGGGCGGACCACGATCGTCGACTCGCTCACTGCTCCGTGGGACAGGCCAGCGTCGTGCAGCGCCGCGAGTGCACCCGCCGCCGGGATGGCCACCGTGACCGCCTCGCCGTCGGCGAGCGGCGCGCGTGCGGCGCGGATCTGCGCGAGCGACAGGCCGTCGACGTGCTCGACCACCAGCCCGAGCCGCCCCGACGACAGCTCGACGACGTCCAGGACCTGCGGCAGGTGCTCGTGCCGAACCGCGCACAGCCGGGCGGCGCGTTCGGACGTCCCGACATCGGCGACCGCGGGGACCACGTGCATCTCGAGCCGTCGGTCGGGGTCGTCGAGCGCCACGGCCAGCCAGCCGGTTCCGGCGGCCTCGATCGGGCGGAAGCCGGCGCCCGCGAGGGCGGACTCGACATCGGTCGGCACGACGAACCTGTCCATCCGGGCATCCAAGCCTGGTCGGCGCGCGCACGGCGCCCGTCGTCCACAGCCCGGGTCAGGGCAGCTGGACCACCCGGCGCTCGGCGGCGGACAGCGACGCGGCGTCGAGGACACGGGCGGTGCGGGCCGCGTCGGCCGGCTCGACGGGGGGCGGACCACCGTCGACGACCCATCGGACGACCGCGCGGTACAGGTCGACGTGACCTCCTGCGGCCTGCGGCACAGGCTGCCGGTCCGCGCCGCGCACCAGCCAGCCCTCGTGCACGGGCTCTCCAGGGCGGCGGGTCTCCTCGTAGGCGTCGTCCAGCGCGGCGAACGGCGTCGGCTCCCCCTCGAAGCTGGTCACCACGTACGCGCCACCGTCGCCGAGCACCCGCGTGCGCGGTCCGGGCGCGCCCACGACGGCACCAGCCTGCAGGTGGCTCACGACGCCGCTGCCGGCGTGGACGAGCGCGAGGAACACGTCGTCGACTGCCGGCGTGGTGCGGGCGTGGAGCTCGGCGTACACCTGCGCGACGGGCCCGAACAGCTGGACGGCCGAGTCGACGAGGTGCGCGCCGAGGTCGAGCAGGAGCCCGCCCGAGTCGGGGTCGTTCTCCTTCCAGCGGTCCTGCGGAACGGGCCGGAACCTCTCCCACCGCCGTTCGAACCGGTGCACGGTCCCGAGCCGTCCGCTCGCGATGACCTCGAGCAGGGTCAGCTGCTCGGTGTCCCAGCGGCGGTTCTGGAACACGGTGAGCCGTCCGTCGGCGTGCGACGCCAGGAGATCGGCGTCGTCGGCTGTGGTGGCCAGCGGTTTGTCGACGAGCACGTGCAGACCGGCGTCGAGCGATGCGAGCACGTGCGCCACGTGCTCGCCGGTCGGGCTGGCGATCACCACGAGGTCGAGCTGGTCCGCGTGCGCCAGGAGACCGTCGATGTCGGGGACGACGACTGCTCCCGGCCAGTCCGCCTCGACCTGCTGCGCGCGGCTGCGGGTGACCACGACCGTCACCCGCTGACCGGCCTCGCGCAGCAGGCGCGCGTGGATCCCCCGGCCCGCTCCCCCGTACCCGACCAGTCCGACCCGCAGCGCCTCCATGCGCCTCACTCTAGGTCGGGCGTGACCTTGTGCAGCCCGTGCTCCTGGTGCCGGGACAGGGCGCTCGGCCACCAGGTCCGACGTCCGAGGTCGTGCACGAGCGCCGGGACGAGCAGGCTGCGGACCACGAGCGTGTCCAGCAGGACGCCGAACGCGACGATGAACGCGATCTGCGCGAGGAACAGCAACGGGATGACGCCGAGCGCGGCGAATGTCGTGGCCAGCACGACGCCCGCCGAGGTGATCACGCCACCCGTCACGGCGAGCCCGCGCACCACGCCCGCGCGCGTCCCGACCTTGAGCGACTCCTCGCGGACGCGGGTCATCAGGAAGATCGAGTAGTCGACGCCCAGGGCGACGAGGAACACGAACGCGAACAGCGGGACCACCGGATCGGCACCGGCGAAGCCGAACACGTGGTTGAAGACGATCGCAGAGACTCCCAGCGCTGCCGCGAACGAGAGCACGTTCGCCGCGAGCAGGAGCCCGGCCGCCACGACCGAGCGCAGGAGGAACATCAGGATCACCCCGATGACCAGCAGCACGACGGGGACGATGACGCGCAGGTCCCGCTCGCTGGCCAGGTTGGTGTCGAGCGTCTCAGCAGCGGCGCCACCGACGAGCGCTGTCGGGCTCACCTCGTGGACGGCCGTGCGCAGGTCCTCGACGGTGTCGACCGCATCCTGCGTGTCGGCCGACGCGGTCGTGGCGACGTCCAGGCGCACGCGCCCGTCGACCACGATCGGCGGCGCGTCACCGGCCGCAGCACCGGCGCCTGCCGGAGCACCGGTGTACGGCGTCACGGACTCCACGCCGTCGACACCCTCGGCCGCGGCCGTGACGGCGTCCACGTCCGCCTCGTCGACGAGGACGATCGCCGGCTGCACGGCGCCCGCCGGGAAGTGCTCGGCCAGGACCTCCTCACCCGCGACCGCGTCGACGTCCGTGAGGAAGATGTCGACCTGATTGGTCCCGGACGCGTTGAGCGTGGGCAGGAACGCTGCACCGACCGCGAGGGCGAGGGCGGTGACGATCCAGACCGGCCTGGCCTTGCGGCCGACGAACCGTGCCAGTCGCGGCCACAGGCCGGTCCCGTCGGCGGGGTCGGGCTCGATCGTCGTGTCGACGTGCGGGTGCTGGGTGTCAGCCGCAGCGGCCGGCACGGGGCGCGGGGCGCGCGGCCAGAACAGGATGCGCGAACGCCTGCCGAAGACGAGCAGCAGCGCGGGCAGGAGCGTGAGCGAACCGAGCAGGGCGGACGCGATGCCGATCGCGGCGACCGGGCCGAGGCTGCGGTTGGAGCCGAGATCGGACAGCAGGAGGCACAGCACGCCGGCGATCACCGTGCCGGCGCTGGCGGCGATGGGCTCGACGCACGCCCGCAGGGCTCGCCCCATCGCCTGTGCGGGGTGCTCGACGCGGGCGAGCTCCTCGCGGTAGCGCGCGACGAGCAGCAACGCGTAGTCGACGGAGGCGCCGACGACGAGGATCGACAGGATCCCCTGGGACTGCCCGTTGAGCACGAGCGTGCCGTTCGCGGCGAGGTTGTAGATCACCAGCCCGGCCAGGCACAGCGCGAACACCGCGGTGAAGATCACGACGAACGGCAGGAACGGCGAGCGGTAGACCAGCACGAGGATGAGGAGCACGGCGCCGAGGGCGACCAGCAGGAGGACGCCGTCGATCCCGCCGAACGCGGTGACGAGGTCCGCGACGAAGCCTGCGGGACCCGTCACCCATGCCTGGAGGCCGAGCTCGCCGGCGGAGGTGGCGGTGGCGCCCAGCTCGGACTCCAGCGACTCACGCAGGGCCGTCACGAACGACTCCGTGACGCCCTCCTCGTCGGCCAGGAGCTCATCGGCCTTGGCGCCGTCCAGCGAGTACACGACGAGCACCGCCTCGCCGTCCTCGGACGGGACGACCGCCACGTCGCCCACCAGGTAGTCGGACCAGGTCCCCTCGTTGCCCGGCGGGAGCGCCTGCTCCGGCACCGCCTCCGCCCACTCCTGCACCGCCGCCAGCTGGTCGGGAGTGACGTCGCTGCCGTCGGCGGGCTGCAGCACCACCAGCGCAGGTAGTGTCTCGGTGTCGACGAAGGCCTTGCTCTCCTCGGCGGCCCGCGTGGACTCGGCCGACGACGGCAGGAACGCGGAGGCGTCGTTCGTCTGGACCTGCGAGAGCTTGCCCTGCGCCATCCCGCCGGCCGACCCGATGCCGAGCCACACGACCAGGGAGAGGCCGACGAGCACGGCACGGAGGATGGTGGAGCGGCGATTACTCAGCATGCTGAGTATCATTGGGGTTGTTCCTCGAATCAGCAAATGGAGGCGGGAGCATGGAGCAGGAGAGCAGCCCGAGCCGCACGCTCGACCCTGCCTCGCCTGATCCGGCGCAGTGGCCGATCGGTCGGCTGCTGTCCTCGGCCGCCCGCCGCGTCGAGCGAGACTGGAACGCGCACCTGGCCACCTGGGACCTCAACCACGCGAGCCTGTCCGTGCTGGCACACCTTCTGCGGGCCCCGATGTCACAGCGCGAGCTGGCGACGGCGTGCGGTGTCACCGAGCAGACCATGAGCCGCGTCCTGGCCCGGATGGAGCGCACCGGGTACATCACACGCACGCCTCACGACGACGACCGCCGCCGGCACGTCATCGCGATCACCGACGCCGGTCGCGGTGCGTTCGTGGTGGCGTCGGACCGCGAGCTTGCGGAGAACCTGGTGACGCGCGACCTGACGACGGAGCAGGCCGAGCAGCTGCGTCGTCTCCTCGTCATCGTCGCCCGACCCGACGACCCCTCGACCGACGGTCAGCGTCACGGGTTAGCCTGACCGGCATGCAGTTCGTCGAGCTGGACCTCGGAACCCGCCTGCTCCCTTACGAGCCCACCTGGCAGCTGCAGCGCGAGGTGCTCGCGGAGGTCGCCGACGGGACCCGTGAGGACGTCGTCCTGCTGTGCGAGCACGAGGACGTCTACACGGCCGGCAAGCGCACGGCGTCGTGGGACCGCCCGGTCGACGGCACCCCCGTCACGGACGTGGACCGGGGTGGTCGCATCACGTGGCACGGGCCCGGTCAGCTCGTCGGCTACCCCATCGTGAAGCTGGCCACACCCATCGACGTGGTCCGCTACGTGCGCGCCCTCGAGGAGGCCCTCATCCGGACGTGCGCGGACCTCGGTCTGACCGCCATCCGCGTCGACGGGCGCAGCGGGGTGTGGCTCGCCGCCGACGACACGCGTCGTGAGCGCAAGGTCGCCGCGATCGGCGTGCGTGTGTCCCGCGGGGTCACGATGCACGGGTTCGCGCTGAACTGCGAGCCGGACCTGACGGCGTTCGACCGCATCGTGCCGTGCGGGATCGAGGATGCCGACGTGACCTCGCTGTCCGTCGAGACGGGCCGGCGGGTCACGATCTCGGAGGTCCTCCCCCTCGTGCGCGGGCACCTCGTCGAGTCCCTGGCGCCGATCCTCGACGCGCGCCCCGCCGTCGCCCCGGTGTGACGCGCGACTCCCCCGCAGCCGCCGCCTCGACGGCGGGTTAGTCTGACCAGCGTGACGATCGCAGCCGATGGCCGACGCATGCTCCGCATCGAGGCGCGCAACTCCGAGACCCCCATCGAACGCAAGCCCGAGTGGATCCGCACGCGCGCCACTATGGGTCCCGAGTACACCGAGCTGAAGGGCCTGGTGAAGCGCGAGGGTCTGAACACGGTGTGCGAGGAAGCCGGTTGCCCCAACATCTTCGAGTGCTGGGAAGACCGCGAGGCGACGTTCCTCATCGGCGGCGACCAGTGCACGCGGCGCTGCGACTTCTGCCAGATCGACACGGGCAAGCCTGCCGACTTCGACGCCGACGAGCCTCGCCGGGTCGCCGCGTCCGTGCAGGCGATGGGCCTGAAGTACTCGACCGTGACCGGCGTGGCCCGCGACGACCTGCCCGACGGCGGCGCCTGGCTCTACGCCGAGACGGTCCGCCAGATCCACGCGGTCAACCCGGGCACCGGTGTCGAGCTGCTCATCCCCGACTTCAACGCCACCCCCGAGCTGCTGGACGAGGTCTTCTCGTCGCAGCCCGAGGTCCTGGCCCACAACCTCGAGACCGTCCCCCGCATCTTCAAGACGATCCGCCCCGGTTTCCGTTACGACCGGTCTCTCTCGGTGATCACTCGCGCGCACGAGGCGGGGCTCGTCACCAAGTCCAACCTCATCCTCGGCATGGGCGAGACCACCGAGGAGGTCGTCGAGGCCCTGGGCCAGCTGCACGAGGCCGGCTGCGACCTCATCACGATCACGCAGTACCTTCGCCCGTCCGTGCGCCACCACCCGGTGTCGCGCTGGGTGCGCCCGGAGGAGTTCGTCGAGCTGTCCCAGGAGGCCGAGCGCCTCGGGTTCCTCGGCGTCATGTCGGGTCCGCTGGTGCGTTCGTCGTACCGCGCCGGACGCCTGTGGGGACAGGCGATGCGCCGGTACGGCCGCCCGATCCCGGAGGCCCTGGCCCACTTCGCCGAGCCGACGACGTCCCGCCAGGAGGCGGCGAGCCTGCTCGCCCGCTGACACCGTCGGAACCGCCCTGATCCGTCGGTAGACTTCGGGCCCATGGCCCGCAACAACGCTCCCGACGCTGCACCGACGCCCAAGGTGAAGAAGACCCGCTGGTACCACCAGGTGTGGCAGGCGTACCAGATGACCCGGAGGAACGACCCCGCGGTCACCTGGATCATCCTGGCGGTGTTCTTCGGCGTCATCGCGCTGGGCCTGCTCATCGGGTTCCTGCTCAACGCGCTGGTCTACGTCCTGCTGCTCAGCATCCCGTTCGCCCTGCTCGCGGCGATGTTCATCCTCGCCCGCCGCGCGGAGACGGCCGCGTACACGCAGATCGAGGGGCAACCCGGAGCCGCCTACGCCGCGCTGGGCACCATCCGGCGCGGCTGGACCTTCACGCAGGAGCCCGTCGCCATCGACCCCCGATCGCAGGACCTCGTGTTCCGGGGGGTGGGCCGACCTGGCGTCGTCCTCGTCGGCGAAGGTCCGGCGCCTCGCATCGCCAAGCTGCTGGAGTCGGAGCGCAAGCGGACCGCCCGCGTCATCTCCGGTGCCCCGATCACGCTGATCCAGGTCGGCGACGGCGACGGCCAGGTCCCGCTGCGCAAGCTCCCGCGCGCGGTCCAGAAGCTCCGCCCGAAGCTGACCAAGCAGGAGGTCGCCGAGGTGAACAAGCGGCTGACCGCGCTCGGCGGCGTCAAGCTCCCCGTGCCGAAGGGTGTCGATCCCATGCGCGCGCGCCCCGACCGCAAGGGCATGCGCGGCCGCTGAGGGGCGACAGGTCGCGCGCAAAGTCACTGGCGCACCGGACGACACGCTCCGGGACCTCGCCGCGCAGCGGCGCCGGCGCCTCTCTACTGGCGGTACAGCCTGGTCAGGCAGTCACCCGCCTGAGCGGTCATCGCCGGACGATCGCCGTCCCTGCCACCCGGTCGTGCAGCCCCCGCCCGTCCGAGTCCCAGACGACGGCCGGGACCACGAGGCACAGGAGCAGGGTGCGGGTCAGGGCGCTGAGGAACCCCGGCGCCATCGTCGCCCACGCTGCCTCGTCCCGCGTCTGCCCCGGGAACACGCGCCGCACCCGCAGCCCCACGAGCCGGTGCCCGAGGGTGTGACCGATCGAGCCGACCAGGAGCACGTTATCCAGGGCGAAGATCCCCAGGGTCGCCATGGGGTTCCCGCGGCTCAGGAGGAACGCGTCCGGGACGCTCGCGAAGAAGGCGCCCGAGATCAGCAGGCAGGCCACCCAGTCGATGGCCAATGCGCCAACCCGTCGGCCCAGGGGCGCCATCGAGCCCGGCCCGGTGGACGGCAGGCCCAGCCGTCCACCTCGGCTGCTGCCGGGATCCGGTGCGGGTCCGCCGCCGAGCCAGGAGCTGAGGTCGCCGCGATCTGCCACCCGAGAAGGGTAGGCGACGAGCGGCGAGAGGTCGGAGCGAGACCGCAACGTCCCGGAAACCGGTCTGCCACGGGACCTCCGTACGGTGAGCAGGTCGACGAGACCTGTCGCCGTCCACCCGTGGGACGCCCCCCGCCCGCGCCCTCCCGCAGGGCATAGGGTCAACATTCGTTACACGAGGGACGGCCCCGTAACGCTGTCGAAACACTCGGTACACGACAGAGAAACCGGGCGCTCGTAACCTCGCCTTGCCCGACCCCACGGGTACCACCGACCGAGGAGCAGCGGATGTTCAGCAAGCCAGAGGAAGTCCTGGCGTTCATCAAGAGCGAGGACGTGAAGTTCGTCGACGTCCGGTTCTGTGACCTGCCCGGCACGATGCAGCACTTCAACGTCCCGGCCTACTCGCTGGAGCTCGACTTCTTCACGGACGGCCAGATGTTCGACGGGTCCTCGATCCGCGGCTTCCAGGCGATCCACGAGTCGGACATGAAGCTGATCCCGGACATCAGCACGGCGTACCTCGACCCGTTCCGGGTCGAGAAGACGCTTAACATCAACTTCCACATCGTGGACCCGTACACCGACGAGCCCTACAGCCGCGACCCGCGTCAGGTCGCCGCGAAGGCCGAGGCGTACCTGAAGTCGACCGGCATCGCGGACACGGCGTTCTTCGCCCCCGAGGCCGAGTTCTACATCTTCGACGACGTCCGCTTCCACACGAAGCAGAACGAGTCGTTCTACTCGATCGACTCCTTCGAGGCCGCCTGGAACACGGGCCGCGAGGAGGCCGGTGGCAACCTCGGCCACAAGATCCCCTACAAGGGCGGCTACTTCCCCGTCCCCCCGGTCGACGGCTTCTCGGACATCCGCGACCAGATCAGCCTGCAGCTGGATGCCCTTGGTCTCGGTGTCGAGCGTGCCCACCACGAGGTCGGCACCGCCGGCCAGCAGGAGATCAACTACCGCTTCGACAAGCTCGCCATCTCCGGCGACAAGGTCATGCTCTTCAAGTACGTCGTGAAGAACGTGGCCCACGAGAACGGCAAGACGGCGACGTTCATGCCGAAGCCGCTCTTCGGTGACAACGGCTCGGGCATGCACGTCCACCAGTCCCTCTGGAAGGACGGCGAGCCGCTGTTCTTCGACGAGAAGGGCTACGGCGGCCTGTCCGACCTGGCGCGCTGGTACATCGGTGGCCTGCTCAAGCACGCGCCGTCGCTGCTCGCGTTCACCAACCCGACGGTGAACTCCTACCACCGCCTGGTCCCCGGCTTCGAGGCCCCCGTCAACCTGGTCTACTCGGCCCGCAACCGCTCCGCGTGCATCCGCATCCCGGTCACCGGTTCGAACCCGAAGGCCAAGCGCATCGAGTTCCGCGTGCCGGACCCGTCGTCGAACCCCTACCTGGCGTTCGCGGCCATGCTCATGGCCGGCATCGACGGCATCCAGAACCGGATCGAGCCGCCGGACCCGGTGGACAAGGACCTGTACGAGCTTCCCCCCGAGGAGCACGCCCAGATCCAGCAGGTCCCGGGCTCGCTCGGCGAGGTACTCGACCACCTCGAGGCCGACCACGACTTCCTCACGGCGGGCAACGTCTTCACGCCCGACCTGATCTCGACGTGGATCGACTACAAGCGCAACGCCGAGGTCGACCCGATCCGTCTGCGCCCGCATCCCCACGAGTTCGAGCTCTACTACGACGTGTGATCGTCCCGCCTCGCGGCTGCTCCCGTGAGGCGGTGACCTGCAGTGACGGCACCCCCGTCGCCTCGTGGCGGCGGGGGTGCCGCACGTGTGGAGGGTGGGGGGTGCACCCGTCCTCGCCTCAGGGACGAGCTCACGATGGTGCGCCCAGACGCCGGTGCGCGTGCGCACGATGTTGGACGCGACACCGTCCGGCGAGGAGACTCGAAGACGGCCCGGGACTCGACACCACCGGGGAAGGGCGGCCGACGATGGCCGAGCACGGCACGGCGACGGACGAGGCGGAGCGCGAACGTCTGCGACGCGCGCGCGACGACGCCACGGACCAGTTCACCGCAGCGAACGCCGTCCTCTCCGCCCTCGGCCGGTCGGCCATGGACCCCGACGCCGTCCTCGACACGATCGTGGACTCCGCTTGTCGCCTGTGCCGGGCCCAGGCCGCGCAGGTGTACCTCATCGACGGCGACAGCTTCACGCTCGCGTCCTCTGTCGGCGTGACCGACGAGCTCCGGAGTCACCTGCAGGCGCACCCGATCCGGGTGGACCGGGACACGATGGTGGGACGGGCGGCTACCGACCACAGCGTCCAGCAGATCGCCGACGCGCAGGAGGACCCTGCGTACCGCCGCCGTGACATCCAGGAGATCGCCGGGTTCCGCACGGTGATCGCAGCGCCGATGCTCCTGGACGACGAGGTCGTGGGCGCGTTGTCGTTGCTCCGGAGCGACGTCAACCCGTTCGACGCGAGCGGGTCCGCCCTGCTCGAGACCTTCGCCGCCCAGGCGGCGGTCGTCGTGCGCCACGTGCACCTGCTCGCGGCCCTCGACACGCGCGGCGTCGAGCTCGCGCGCCGGGTCGACCAGCTCGAGGCGCTCAGCGAGGTCGGCGGCCTGGTGAGCTCGAGCCTGGTGCTGGACGAGGTGCTGTCGACGATCATCAAGAACGCCGTCCGCTTCTCGGGCTGCGACGGTGGATCCGTCATGGAGTACATCGAGGACGACCACTCGTTCTCGGTCCGTAGCGCCTACGCCAGCAGCCCCGAGCTCCTCGCCCGGCTCCGCGGGGTGCGGATCGAGCTGGAGACGACCCTCGTCGGCCGCGCTGCACGCGAACGCCACCCGATCGCCGTCCCGGACCTGGACGACGTGGACCTCGACCCTCATCTCGCGGTGCTGCACGACGACGGCTGGCGTTCCGTGCTCGCCGTGCCGGTCCTGCGCGGTGAGCGGATCATCGGTGCCCTCGTGGTGCGACGCCGGACCCCGGGCGCCTTCGCACCCGAGACGGTCGACTTCCTGGAGACGTTCGCCGGCCAGTCCGCCCTGGCCGTGACGAACGCGCGGCTCTTCCGGGAGCTCGAGGTCAAGTCCGCCGAGCTGGAGGTGGTGAGCCAGCACAAGTCCGAGTTCCTGGCGAGCATGTCGCACGAGCTCCGGACCCCACTCAATGCCGTGATCGGCTTCTCCGAGGTGCTGCTCGAGCGACTCTTCGGCGACCTCAACGAGCGGCAGGAAGATTACCTGCGGGACATCCTCAGCTCCGGCCAGCACCTCCTCGAGCTGCTGAACGAGATTCTCGACCTGTCGAAGGTCGAGGCCGGTCGTATGGAGCTGGAGCCGTCCACGTTCTCGGTCCCAGCGGCGTTGGACTACGGCATCGCGATGGTCCGGGGGCGTGCGGCCGTCCACGGGATCACGATCACGCTCGACGTCGATCCTGCGCTCGACATGGTCGAGTCCGACGAGCTGAAGTTCAAGCAGGTGCTCGTGAACCTGCTCAGCAACGCGGTGAAGTTCACTCCCGACGGTGGTCACGTCTTCGTCGGCGCGCACCAGGTCGGGCGGGACGTCGAGGTCACGGTGCGAGACGACGGCCCCGGCATCGCGCCCGAGGATCGAGAGCGCATCTTCGAGGCGTTCCAGCAGGGGCGACGGGGAGCACCGAAGGAGGAGGGCACGGGTCTGGGTCTGACCCTGTGCCGGCGTCTCGTCGCGCTCCTCGGCGGACGGATCTGGCTGGAGACGGAGACCGGCGCCGGGAGCACCTTCGGCTTCGCCGTCCCAGCCGGCAGTGCGACGCCCACCGCCACCGCACCACCTGTCGACGCCCCGCTGGTACTGGTGGTCGACGACGATCGCGCCTCACTGGACCTCCTCGCCGCCTACCTCGACGGGCTCGGCGTGCGCGTCCTCCAGGCCCGGGACGGGCGAGCAGGGCTCGACGCGGTCCGATCCACCCGGCCCGCGGCGGTAGTCCTCGACATCCGGCTCCCGGGGATGGACGGCTGGGAGGTGCTCGAGCACCTGAAAGCTGACGCGACCACACGAGACATCCCTGTCGTCGTCGCCTCGATCCTCGACGAGCGGGCACGCGGCCTGGCGATGGGCGCCTCGGCGTACCTCGTCAAGCCGGTCGGCCGTGACGAGCTGGTGAGCGCTCTGCGACGGACCGGCGCGCTGCCCGCCACCCTGCCCACCGAGCTCAGGGCCACGTCGACGGAGGGAGCGCAGCGATGACGGGTGGCCGGATCCTCGTGGTCGAGGACAACGCGCTCAACCTCAAGCTGATCCGGGACGTGCTGCAGGTCGGCGGCTATGACGTCGTCGAGGCACGGTCAGGTGAGGAAGGAGTCCACCTCGCTCACGACTGCTCCCCCGACCTCGTCCTGATGGACCTGCAGCTCCCCGGCATCGACGGGGTCGAAGCGCTGCACCAGATCCGCCAGGATCCCGTCGTCGGCGACGTGCCGGTGGTGGCCGTCACCGCCTTCGCCATGGAGGAGGACCGGGAGCGCGCCTACGCGGACGGCTTCGACGGCTACCTGTCCAAACCGATCAGCGTGCGAGCCCTTCCGTCCCAGGTCGACGCCTTCCTCGTCCGCGGCCACCCCCATGGCTGACCAGGTGACGATCCTCGCTGTCGACGACCTGCCGCAGAACCTGCGGCTGCTCCAGGCGGTCCTCGAGCCGCGCGGCTACCGGCTGGAGCTTGCGTCGTCGGGCGAGGAGGCGCTGGCGTTCCTGGCGAAGCCCGACCAGGCGGTCGACCTGGTGCTCCTCGACATCGTGATGGCCGGCATCGACGGGTACGAGGTCTGTCGCCGGGTCAGGGCCGACCCGCGCACCGCGTACCTGCCCGTGGTGATGATCACCGCGAGCGGGGACCAGGAGAAGCTGCAGGCGATCGAGGCCGGCGCCGACGACTTCGTCGCGAAGCCCTTCCACCAGGGCGAGCTCGTCGCACGGGTGGCATCGCTGGCCCGGGTGAAGCGGTACCAGGACACGATCGCGCGGCAGGCAAGCGAGCTCGCGGAGTGGAACCGAGAGCTCGAGACGCGCGTCCGCACGCAGGTGGACGAGCTGCAGCGGCTCCAGCGGCTCCGACGTTTCCTGCCGCCCCAGCTCGCGGACCTCGTCATCGACTCCGGGGACGAGTCGCTGCTCGACAGCCACCGCCGGGAGATCGTCGTCGTGTTCTGCGACCTCCGCGGGTTCACGCCGTTCGCCGAGCAGTCCGAGCCGGAGGAGGTGATGTGGGTCCTGAGCGAGTACCACCGCGAGCTCGGCGAGCTCATCGTCGAGTACGAGGGGACCCTCGAGCGATTCACCGGTGACGGTCTCATGGTCTTCTTCAATGACCCGGTCCCCTGCGACGACCCGGCCTGGCGCGCGGTCGCGATGGCGATGGCGATGCGCGACCGCGTCGCCCGCCTGGCCCAGGGATGGACGCGCCGCGGGCACGAGCTCGGCTTCGGCGTCGGCGTCGCGCAGGGCTTCGCCACCCTCGGACGGATCGGCTTCGAGGGCCGCTCGGACTATGCCGCGATCGGAAGCGTCACCAACCTTGCGGCACGGCTCTGCGCCGCGGCCGGTCCTGGGCAGGTCCTGGCGAGCGAACGCGTCTTCGCAGCCGTCGAGGACCGCGTCGCCGGGCAGCCGGTCGGCGCCCTCGACCTGCGCGGGTTCAGCCGACCCGTGAGCACCTTCGAGATCGGGAGTGCCGAGGTGAGCCAGTCATGACGACGCTGGACGAGCTCGACGATGCGGCGCGGTGGGAGCGGTTCGTCGGGCTCCAGCAGCGGATGAGGGCCGTCTGGGACATGATGCGTCTCGATCACGACGACGAGTCGGTCGTGATCGTGCCCTCGGTGGTGGTCGACCCCCTGTCCAGCGCTGGCCTCGCGCAGGCGTTCGAGGAACGCTTCCTCTTCCTCCTTCTCCTGCTGCGGCAACCCGCGCTCCGGATGACCTACGTGACGTCGACCCCGATCAAGGACGGCATCATCGAGTACTACCTCGCGCTCCTGCCGGGGGTGATCCCGAGCCACGCACGTGCCCGGCTGACGCTCGTGTCGGTCGACGACTCGACGTCGCGACCGCTCGCCGAGAAGCTGCTCGAGCGGCCGAGGCTGCTCGCGGACATCGGGGCCGGCATCCTCAACCGCGAGCGCAGCCACCTGATCGCGTACAGCACGACGGACCGCGAGAGGGATCTCGCGCTGACCCTCGGCATCCCGATGTACGGCTCGGACCCGCGGCTGTCCGCCCTCGGCACCAAGTCGGGATGCCGTCGGCTCTTCGCAGAGGAGGGCGTCCGGCACCCGCTGGGCGCCGAAGGGCTCCGGGACCGGGAGGCGGTCGTCGACGCCATCATGTCGGTGCTCGCCGAGCACCCCGGCACGGCATCGATGATCGTCAAGCTGAACGACGGCGTGGCCGGCAACGGCAACGCCACGGTCGACCTACGGGGCGTCGGCGGAGATCGTCGGGCGCTCGTGGCCGAGCGTGTCGCGGTGCTCGAGCTGGAGTCGCCCACTCTCACGCGCGACGAGTACTGGGAGCGGTTCGCCCGCGACGGTGGCATCGTCGAAGAGCGGGTCACCGGCACCGAGCTGCGCAGCCCGAGCGTCCAGCTCCGGGTCCTGCCCGACGGCCAGGTCGAGCTCCTGTCCACCCACGACCAGCTGCTCGGCGGTCCCAGTGGCCAGCGCTACGTCGGCTGCACCTTCCCGGCGGACCCCGCGTACTCCCGACTGATCAGCGGCCCGGCGGAGGTCATCGGCCGGCGCCTCGCGGCGGAAGGCGTCCTCGGCCGGTTCGCCGTCGACTTCGTCGTCGTGCGCGACGACGCGGGCGAGTGGGAGGCGCACGCGATCGAGCTGAACCTGCGCAAGGGAGGCACCACCCACCCGTTCCTCACTCTGCAGTTCCTCACCGACGGCCGCTACGACGGACCGTCCGGGCGCTTCCTCACGTCGACAGGCGCCGAGCGGCACCTCGTCGCGACAGACCATCTGGAGAGCCCGGCGTTGCGTGCCCTGCGGGTCGGTGACCTCTTCGACGCCGTCGCCCGCCACCGGCTGCACTTCGACCAGTCCCGCGAGACGGGTGTCGTGTTCCACATGATCAGCTGTCTGACCGAGCTGGGCCGGGTCGGGCTGACCGCGGTCGGGAGCACCCCGGACGAGGCGATGGACCTCTTCCGGCGCGCTGAGCAGATCCTGCTGACCGAGGCGACAGCGGCTGGCCGTGCGTCGGAGCTTCCGGCATGACGCCGGCACCCACGGATCGGCTCTGGTACGTCGCGTACGGCTCGAACCTCAGCGCCGACCGCTTCCGCCACTACCTGCGGGGTGGGAGGCCGCCCGGCAGCCGCCGCACGTACCCCGGGTGCCGGGACCGCCGCGACCCCGAGCGCACAGCACCCCTCGTGATCGCAGGTCGCCTGTACTTCACCGGAGCGTCGACGACCTGGGGCGGTGGCACCGCCGTCCTCGACCCGTCCGCGCCCGGCGAGGTCCCTGCGATGGCCTACCTCCTGCGTCCGGGACAGCTGGCGGACGTCCTGGCCCAGGAGATGCGCCGCGAGCCCGGGACGGACCTCGACCTCCCTGCGCTGGCGCGTGACGGGCACCATCAGCTGGGACCCGGACGCTACGAGACGGTCGTGCGCCTCGGGACCCTCGACGGGATACCGCTCCTGACCCTGACCGCCCACCGGTGCGACGCGGCGCCGCTGAACGGTCCGAGCGAGGCCTACCTGTCCACGATGGCCACCGGGCTCCGGGAGGGTCATGGGTGGGATGCCGAGCGCATCCGGACGTACCTGTCGACGATCGCAGGTGCGCAGCCCTCGACGACGACGCGGGCGTAGGCGGCGCTGGGGGACGCATCACCGCGCTGCCGCCCGGGATGATTGCGCCCGGGAGCAGGAGGAGCACACTAGAGGCATGGACACCGGACGCGCACCCCGCTTCATGGGTTCGCTCTGCCCCGTCGTCGTACCGTAGCCCTCGCCTGTCCGTAGGACTCCTGGCGAGGGCTCGCCCCTGTGCTCGTCGAGCAGGTCTCGACTCGAGCGAAGACCCCAGGACCGCACGAACGGACGACGACCATGCACACCCTCACGACCTCCGGCGACCGCTACCGACGCTGGGAGGACACCGGCGCGTTCACCACCCACGACGCCGCCGACGCGCCCACCTGGGCGATGATCCTGCCCCCGCCGAACATCACCGGCGACCTCCACATGGGGCACGCCTACGAGCACTCCCTGTCCGATGCCATAGCGCGCCGTCAGCGGATGCGGGGTGCGGAGACCCTGTGGCTGCCCGGTCTCGACCACGCCGCCATCGCCACGAACGCGCTCCTCGAGCGTCGGCTGCGCGCGGAGGGGACGAGCCGGGACGAGATCGGGCGGGAGGAGTTCGCCCGTCGCGCCTGGGAGTGGAAGGCGTCGTGCGCGGCTGGCATCACGGCCCAGATGCGGCAGCTCGGAGCCAGCCCCGACTGGGACCGGTTGACGTTCACGCTCGACGAAGGCCCGAGCCGGGCGACTCGCACGGCGTTCACGCGGCTGTTCGACGAGGGGCTGATCTACCGGGCCGAGCGAGAGACCCTGTGGTGCCCTGGGTGTGCAACGACGCTGTCCGACATCGAGGCGAGCGAGACTGCGACGGGTCCGGCGTGCTCGCGCTGCAGCACCGCACTCGAGATCAGCTCCACCCCGCAGTGGTATCTGCGCACGAGCGCGCTCGCGGCGGCGGCGACGGACGCGATCACGAGCGGTGCGACCAGCATCGAGCCGGACGAGGCTCGGCGCGACTACCTGCGGTGGGCCGGGAACCTGGGTGACTGGTGCATCTCCCGGCAGCTGTGGTGGGGGCACCGGATCCCCATCTGGTACGGCCCAGACGGCGAGGCTCGCGCCTTCGCGTCGGACGAGCAGATCCCGGAGGGGTGGGCGCAGGACGAGGACACGCTGGACACGTGGTTCTCCTCGGCGTTGTGGCCGTTGTCGACGCTCGGGTGGCCGGACGACACCGCGGACCTGCGCCGCTTCTACCCGAACGACCTGCTCATCACCGGCAACGACCTGATCTTCTTCTGGGCCATGCGGATGAACCTGCTGTGCACCCACCTGACAGGCACGCCACCGTTTTCCCGGATGCTGTTCCACGGGATGATCCGCGACGCCGGCGGCAAGAAGATGTCGAAGAGCTTCGGCAACACGATCGACCCGCTCCCCCTCATCGCGGAGCACGGGGCGGACACGTTGCGTTTCGCGTTGGCACGCAAGGGCCGCCCGGGTGCGGACATCCCGTTCGGTGCCGATGACCTGAGAATCGCCCGCGGGTACCTGAACAAGCTGCGCAGCATCACCAACCTGGCGGCCCGCCTCGGGTGCACCTGGCAGACGTCCCGCCCCTCCCCCGCTCACCTGCTCGACCGCTGGCTGCTGGCCCGTCTCGCGTCTGCCCTGGCGGACGCGGACGCGGGCTACGAAGCCGGCGACCTGGCACGCACCGGGGACGCTCTGACGCTCCTGGCTGAGGACGACCTGTCCGGTCTCTACCTCGAGGCGCGCAAGGACGACCTCTACGACGGGAACTCCGACGCCATCGCGACGCTGTCGTACTCGCTGACCGCGCTGCTGCTGGCGCTGCACCCCCTGCTGCCGTTCCTCACCGAGGAGCTCGCCGAGCAGATCGGCTGGTCCGGGATCATGGACCAGGAGCAGTTCCCCGCGCCGATGCCGCCCGACGAGGAGGCAGCAGCGGCCGGTGCCCAGCTGCGCGAGCTGCGCGACGCAGCGCGGTCGCACAGGGCGCGGCAGGGGTTCGAGGCCGGCGCTTGGCTGCCGGCGCGCGGCGAGGGCATCGAGCTGTGGGCTGAGCTGTGCCGCACGGCCCGGCTGACGGACGCCGACCCGCAGGACGGCAGCCGCTTCCGCCGGCTCGGCGGGACGCTGACGTTGCCGGCGGCGCCGCAGCTCGACGACGCACAGCGGCGCACCCTCACGCGTCGCCTCGAGGAGGCGCAGGAGCAGATCCGGACGCTGTCCTCCAGGCTGGCCGATGCGCGGTTTGTGGAACGCGCCCCAGCGGCAGCGCAGCAGAAGGCTCGGGCCGACCTGCAGGCGAACCTGCGTGAGCTCGAACGCCTGACTGACCTGCTCGCGCTCACCGCGTAACCGGCACCGGCCGCACTCGCTGGGGTGCTCAGGCCTCTCGCGGTCCGCCGGATGACGCCGGCCTGCTGTGCGCCTCCGTCTCGCCGACGCCGAAGCGCTCGTCGATGAGACCGTGCCGCAGGCCGCGGTCGCTGACCGTCAGCCGATCCGCACCGAGCTTGTCCATGACGGTGCGCACGATGCAGGCGCCGGCGAGGATCACCTCGGCGCGCTTCGGCTGCAGGCCCACGATCGACCGGCGGGCGTCGGCGTCGAGCGTCCGGTACATCTCGATCTGGCGGTCGACCTCGCCGCGCTCGAGGATCGAGCCCTGCACGGCGACCGGGTCGTAGCTCTCGAGGCCGAGCATCACGGCGGTGAGATTCGTCATCGCACCGCCCATGCCCACCAGGGCATCCGGCGCCTGCCGGTCGCCGAGCCGGTGCAGGTCGGCCGCGATCGCGCCCAGCGCCTCCTGGAGCGTCTCGGACGAGACCTGGCGGTCCAGGCCGAAGCGCTCCGTGTAGCGGGCAGCTCCGACGTCGACGCTGAAGCGCTCGTCGACGTCAGCGCCTCGACCGAACGTGAACTGGGAGCTGCCGCCGCCGGTGTCGAAGACCACCACCGAGCCGTCCGACCCGCCGAGACCGGCAAGGGCGGCGACGTAGGCCAGACGGCTCTCCTCGTCGCCGGAGATGACGTCGATGGAGACTCCCGTCTCCCCCTGGATGACCTCCAGGACCTCGGTGCGGTTCTCGGCCATGCGCAACCCGGCGGTTCCGACTGCAGCGATCTCTCTGACCAGGTGTGCGCGGGCCTCCTCGACCATCCCGCGGATCGCCTGCGTCGTGCGCTCGATCGCTGCGGTCGAGATCCTGCCCGTCTGCGCGAGGCCGGCGCCGAGCTGGGTCACCTCGGCACGATCGACCAGCGCCTCCCACCGCCCGCCCATGATCGGCTGGCCGATGTGGAGCTTCACGGAGTTCGTGCCGACATCGATGGTCGCGTAGCGGGGCGGCGCCCCGTCGAACAGCGCACCCAGGCCACGCGGGTAGCTCGTGTTGACCCGGTTGCCCAGTCCCACGGCACGGACCGCCGCCACGACGGCGTCCCGATCCTCCGACTCGATCGCGATCGTCCTGGTCACCCACTCGCCGACCTCGACCTCGGAGAGCTCGCCGATGCAGCCCTCGATCGTGTGACGGACACGCCGCTTGTGGACGGGTACCGCACGAACGCCGGGGTGGGGGTCGGCCAGCTCGCGGAGGAACTCGTCGAGGCTGTAGGTCTCGCGCGCGAGGTCGGGCATGGGCTCGCGCAAAGCCTCGAAGATCGCCGCGATCGCGCTGCGGCCGAGGGGGAAGGGAGCCTTGAGGATCGGTTCCCACCGTTCCAGCCCACCGAGACCCACCTCGCGCAGGAGCTTGATGTCCATGAGGCCGCCGCGGACCTTGACGGTGTCGCCGTGCACGGACAGGAGGTAGAGCTCGTCGCTCTCCTGGACGCCCGTGGGTTCCAGGCCGGCCAGGTACTCCTCCGCGGGGCCGAACGCCACGCCGAACGTCCGCCACTCCCAGCGGGGGATGATCTCCGTCTGCACCGTGACCGTACTCATGCCGGCTTGGCTTGCAGCTCCGCCGAGAAGAACTCGAGTGCCGTCTTCGTCTTGGTCTGCTGTTGCGCGGTGAGGTCGATGCCCTTGTCCTCGAGGAGCCGCCGGAGCTCGGCAGTGACCGGCACCGCTTCCTCCGGGGGGCACTTGGTGGACAGCTCGAGGATGCGGGAGCCGTCCGGGTAGATCCACATCTCGGCGACGAGGCGGCGGTGGAACGTCTCCGGCACGACCTTGAGCTTGAGCACGAAGATCGGGCCGAGGATCGACAGGTCGTCGATCGCGAGTCCGTCGGGGGCGTGCTCGGCGAAGAATGCCCGCTGCTCCTTCGAGAACAGCTTGTGCAGTGGTCGCTCACCGGACACCGAGGTGCGGACCGCGGTGGCGGGGAGCTTGTTCTTCAGCGACGCGGAGCACACATAGCTGCCGGGCACGATGTCCACCTCGACGGCGAAGCTCGGCGACCGGCGGATGTCGCTGGGGAGCTCGGTGGGAACCACCGGCCGCAGCTTCACGACCGAGTCGTTCCCCGCTCCCTGGATCCGCCGGGCTCGCACCACGACACCGGCCCGATTGAGGGCGAGGTCCGGGGTGTCGAAGAAGTACACGTGCCGGATCTGAGCGTCGAGCGGGTCCAGGCCGAGCGTCACGGTCGTCGACCGATGGGCGAGCTCGGGCACCGTCACCTTCAGCTCGACGCTGTCGGCGCCCTTGAGCAGCTCGCGCAACCGGAGCAGCTCGTCGGACAGGAGGGGCAGGCTCCCCGTCGTGGTCACGTCACTCGCTTTCGCCCGCGCCACAGGGGACGCTCCGACGACCGCCAATCTACGCCGACCGGCGCACCCGAAGACAGGTCCCGACGCAGCTGTCACTCCTCTGGCTGTTCGAGTTCCTGTCGGGGTCTGCGCCTCGGTGGTGGACCGAGTCCCGACGACGATCCGGGACAACGCCAGCATGCCCAGACGGCGACAGCGCGCACGCTGAATCCGACAACGAGCGTCGACGGACCGCGTGACGTATCTCCTCGCTCGCCCATCCGCTCCTGAACGTCGAGCGGGCACACCGAGGTGCCCGCATGCATCAGGGGGCAGAAGACCATGGCATACGAGATCCGCGGATCCCTGTGGGGAACGCTGTGTCACAACGTCCGGGAGCCGCTCGCCGGCCTCGAGCTGCGCGCGTACCGGTCCAAAGGCGACCGGGTCACGGAGCAGGCGGTCGCGGCCGACAAGGAGACGTTCCACGAGGTCGTCGAGGGCGAGCGCACGGGAGCACCGATCGCCGTGGCCCGCGTCGACGAGTCGGGAGCGTACGTCCTGACGATCGACGACAAGGAGTACGACGGCGGGCCGCTGGACCTCGACCTGTACGTCGAGAAGCCGCCCCGACCGCGGCACGACCCGACCGCGAAGCCTCGTCAGTTCGCGGTGACCACGCTCCAGCCGCGCTGGCGACAGACCAGGAAGAACACTGTCGCGATCTGGGAGTACGCGATCCCGAACCGGTTCTGGTGCCACATCCTCGCGCTGTTCGGCATCTGGACCATCAGCGGCCGGATCACGACCTGCGACGACAAGACGCCGATCCCGGGCGCCGTGGTCTCGGCCTTCGACGCCGACTGGTTGCAGGACGACCCGCTCGGCACGGCGACGACCGATGGGACCGGCCACTACGTCCTCACCTACCTCGCATCGGACTTCCGGCGCACACCGTTCTCGCCGTTCATCAACGTCGAGCTGACCGAGGGTCCGGACGTGTACGCCCGGGTGGAGCTCGGCGGGCAGCCGATCATCACCGAGACGCAGGCGGACGGGCGCCAGCCGGGACGGCAGAACGTGGGGCACTGCTTCTGCCTGGACCTGTGCACCGAGAAGCTGCCCGGTGGCCCCGAGACCGTGCCGCACTGGCAGCAGGTCGAGGTGTTCGACATCCACCCGGGCAACGGCCAGCCGGGTTCCACGTTCGACACGCTCGGGTACGCCGATCCCGCGGGCGGTGCGTTCGTGTTCGGCGGCTCCGTGACGCTGCGCGGCAACTGCCCGCTCACCGACGTCGGCACGGGGCACCCGCTGAAGTACCGGTTCCTGGTGGGCGAGTACACCTGGACCGGCGGCATGGACGACGCGGCGAACCCGCCGACCGTCGCCCCCGCGAGCATGACGCCGGTGACGACGCAGGTCACCGGCACGCACGTCGGCTACGTCTTCTACACCGACGGCAACAGCCAGGCGCAGTCGGCTGCCGTCGTCGTGACCGCGGCCAACCTCGACGCCGACGGCTTCGTGCAGGTCGACGGCCTGCCGGTCACCGTGCAGATGTACAACCCGCCGGGCTCGACCGCGGTGGTCAACGTAAGCAGCTCGAACTTCCTGCGCACGTTCGACCTGCTGGAGCTCAACACCGCGGCGATCACCGCGCTGCACCCACCGAAGAAGCCTGGTGGTCTGGCCAAGGCACAGGCGGGCGAGACGCTGCCGACGGCCGAGCAGGAACCGGTCCGGCGCTACCGGGTGGGCTTCGAGGTGCGCGACGCCGTCACCAACACCACGACCCACACCGACCAGCTCGACTCGATCATCTTCGACAACTCGGCGGTCATCGCCACGCTCGACCTCGAGGAGCTGCGGCTCAACGGCTGCAACCCGCTGTCCGGCGCGACCACGATCCACCTGCTCCACACGGTGGACCACCCGCACCTGAGGAACTTCGCCGTCACGATCAACAACAACGGCGGCACGGTCCACGCGCCGCCGCAGACGCCCTCCGGGGCGTTCACAACCGGGACCTACTCGTTCCGCGGCGGCGCGTCCGGCCCGCACAACAGCACGAGCACGGGCGGCATCCCGATCGACGTCTCGGCCGACCCGGCGTGCGCCTACTCAGTCAACCTGGGCTGGGTGACCCGTCGGTACCTCGACACAGGTCAGACGCTGCAGCGGCTGTACTGCCACTGACGTCGACCTCGGGGGTGTCCGGGCGCACCGGCGCCCCCGAGCGGGACCTTTGGCCCGGGCGACGCACGGCCGGCACGGTGGACGATGGTGGTGCCGGCAACCCCGGCGCTGTCCGTATGCACCCACAAGGAGCTCTCATGGCCGCCATCCACCCGTCCCCCGCCTCGCGTGACCGCATCCGGCACCTTGCCGGCACGATCAAGTGGGCGCCCGCGCCGGTCTGGGGCGAGTCGGCCGGTGAGCACAAGCGGTTCGTGGCCTACCTGGCGGGGAGCATGCTCGCGTGGGCCGTGGCCGGACTGGTGTTGGCTGCGCTGATCGGGACGGCGCTCGGCCTCGTCGTCTGACGCGAGGTCAGGCGACCCGGCGCCGCGCTCCGTCGCCCTGGTGGCAGCGGAGGTGCCGCACGTCACAGCGACACGCGGCTCGCGCAGCGCGGACGGACCGACAGGGTTGCGCCATGGCATCCTCGCGCACCCCTCGTTCGGCAGCGGCGCTCGCTTCGCTCGTCCCCGTCCTGCTCCTCGTCGCCGCCTGCGGCTCGGGCGGTGACTCCGACCAGCCGACCACCGCGTCGACGAGCACGCCTCCGGCCACGACGTCCGCGGCCGCCGTGCCGACCCCGTCGGTCACGGTCACCTCGGAGCGCCCCACCGCCGCTCCCGCTCAGCTCGTCACGGCCGGCGGGGTCGCGGACGGCACGCCGGCGCAGGCAGCGGGTGTCGGCAGCGCGGAGGTGACCTACACCCGTGGCGGTGAGTTCGCCGTCGTCATCGTCCTCGACTGCACCGCGTGCGCAGCGGGCACGTCACCCACGGTGCTGACAGGCCCGGGCAGGAGGAGCCCGTACGACGAGGCTCCTGGCGCGCTCGCTGGGTCGTACCTCATGGACGTGTTCGAAGGCAGCGCGCCCGAGCAGTCGGTGTGGTTGCAGGCTGAGGGTCCCTGGTCGATCCGGTTCGAGAGCTGGAACGACGTCCCGGGCACGACCGGGCCACAGAGCGGCACCGGCTCCACCGTGCTGCACCTGGTGGACCAGGGCTCCCACGCCGAGGTGACCTGGACCCCGGCGGGGCCCGACGACGCCTTCGCCGGCCGCTTCTTCGGCAACGGCGACCAGCAGCTGTTCGGCAACGACGAAGCGTTCACCGAGGTGGTGGACCTGCCGATGCCAGGCATCTTCGCCATCCGCACGGACGGCACCTGGACCGTGACCCCGCAGCCATGACGCCGCCTGGTCCCGGACCGGCGTCTTTGACGACGGTCACGTGATCCGGCGCAGGGCGATCGCCGCGTACATGAGCGCGGCCACCGTCTCGCCGTCGGTGATCGTGCCGTCCGCGACCATGCCCACGACGCCAGCCCAGGGGACGGTCCGGACCGCGGTGATGCCTTCAACGGCGTGCTCGGTGGGTTCGTCCGACGGACGCAGGCCGCGAGCGAGGAAGACGTGCTCCGGTGCGTTGCTGATCCCGTTCAGCGCGAACATCGATCCCACGCGCTCCCAGGAGTCCGCGACGAGACCGGTCTCCTCCCGCAGCTCCCGTCGCGCGGCGAGAAGCAGGTCCTCGCCGTCGGAGCCACCTGCGGGGACCTCCAGCGACAGGCCGGTGGTGTAGCGGTCCACCTCGACGAGCACCACCTCGTCGTCAGCGGTCACGGGCACGATGAAGACGGCCGGGTTGCGGACCTCCACCACGCCGTAGATCCCCGCGCTGCCGTCCGGGCGATCGACGGCGTCCTCCCGCACCCGGATCCACGGGTTCTCGTACACGGTGGTGGTGCTGCGCGTGCGCCAGAGGGTCATGCGAGAACCCTGTCAGAATCCCCTAGGAGGATTGCGCTTACCGGCATCGTATGACACCGTACGGAAACCGGTTTCTCACCCACATGTCGGAGACAAGGACGTCTCATGAGAGCTCGTCTTACCCTCGTCGTCACCCTCGCCGCAGGAGCCCTCCTGCTCCCCTCGACGACCGCGAGTGCCACTTCCCCGCCCCCCGCCATCGACCTCGGCCACGAGGTCCTCCCGCCCGGCGACGGTTGGGCCTCCTACGAGGGTCCGACCGTCCCCGATGGCAAGCCCACGGTCGCCACCGGGACCACCGGCGGAGCGGCCGCGGACCCCGCCCAGGTGTACGTCGTCGACACCTGGCAGGAGCTGCGTGACGCCCTCGCCGGCAAGGCCGGCGGCAGCCAGACCGACGCGCGCAGCAACACGGTCCCCCGCATCATCTACGTCACGGGGACCATCACCGCCTTCGACCCCGCCACGTGCGACGACTTCGCCAGCCAGGTCACTGTGTCCGACACCGGGCAGCCGTTCCGGATGGCCGACTACATCGCCTACTACGACCCCGCCGGTCCCTGGGGCAAGGTCAAGCCGAGCGGGCCGCTCGAGAACGCCCGCATCGCCGCCGCCGCGATCCAGGCGACAAAGACGCTCCAGCACGTGGGCTCGAACGTCACCCTGGTCGGCGTCGGCGACGACGCGCAGATCGTCGGCGCCAGCATGCGGATCCGCGACGCGCACAACGTGATCGTCCGGAACCTGACGATCGCGGACGCGTACGACTGCTTCCCCGTCTGGGACCCCACCGACACCGCTGTCGGCAACTGGAACTCCGCCTACGACAACGTCTCGGTGTGGACGTCGACGAGCGTCTGGGTGGACCACAACACGTTCAACGACGGCGCCCACCCGCACTCCGCGCTGCCGGTCGTCTTCGGCCGGCCGTTCGAGACCCACGACGGGCTGCTCGACATCACGCACGGCTCCGACCTGGTGACCGTCAGCTACAACAAGCTCGAGCAGCACGACAAGACCGAGCTCATCGGCTCGTCGGACTCGCGGCCCCAGGACCGCGGTCAGCACCGCGTGACGTTGCACCACAACCACTGGATCGACATCGGCCAGCGGGCACCGCGCGTGCGGTTCGGCGACGTGCACCTCTACGACAACCTCTACACGCAGACCGCCGAGGGACTGTTCCAGTACTACTGGGGCGCCGGCATCGAGTCGAGCATCTACGCGGAGAGCAACGCGTTCGAGCTGGCGCCCGGCGTCGACCCTGGACGGATCATCACGCGCTGGGCGGGCACGCAGCTGTTCGAGACCGGCTCGACCGTGAACGGCCAGCCGACCGACATCCTCGCCGCGTTCAATGCGACCGCTCCGGTCCCGCTGGCACCGACGGCGCGCTGGAACCCGGCCGACGTGTACGACTACACACTCGACCCGGTCGCGGACGTCCCGGAGATCGTCCGCGCCCAGGCGGGCGCCGGTGTGGTCGCCTCCGGCACCCCCGTGGCGACGGCAGCGCCTGGCGTCGCCGTGCTCTCCGACGACAACGGCCAGGGCACGGGCCTGTTCGACGGCTCCTACACGGTCACGGCGAACCTCTACTGGGGACAGAACGCCACGGTGGCCAAGCTCTACGAGAACGGCGTGCTCGTCGATGCCGAGTGGCTCACCGGCACGACGCCCGCCCGTCAGACGGTGAAGTTCCCGATCACCGGCAGGGTCGACGGGACCTACACCTACGTGGTGGAGCTGCTCAACCCGTACGGCACCAGCACCTCCCGCCCGCACACCGTCGTCGTGAAGGACGCGGCGCCCGCGCTCGCCGTCCTCTCCGACGACAACCGCGACGGTGACGGCTCGTTCACCGTGACCACCAACCTGTGGTGGGGCACCAACGCGACGCACTACGCCCTGTACCGCGACGGGGTGATGGTCGACGAGCAGGAGCTCACGGCCGCGACCCCACGGCGGCAGACCGTCACGACCGTCGTGACCGGCCTCGAGCCGGGCACCTACCGGTTCGTCGCGGTTCTCAGCAACGACGCCGGGAGCACGTCGACGGCCGAGCGGGTGGTGACCGTGCGGAGCTGACCTGTGCGCGGGCTGGGGGCCAGTTGTGCAGGGCCCCGGCGCCTGTGCACACAACGTGCACCGGACCATCGCGCAAGTCTCTGACCTGCAGGGACAGCGGGTGCCTACCGTGTCGTCCATGAGCGACACCGGAGCAACGACGCCCCCGACTCCCCCTGCTCTCCCTGCTCTCCCCGGCCCGCCACCCAGTTGGGTGGCGGGCCGAGGCGTGCCCGTCCCGCGCGAGGCCGGAAAGCTCGCGCAGGTCCTCATGAGCTTCTGGGAGGAGCGGCGACGACCGGTCGCGGCGAGCACGCTCGGCCTGTGCGGCGTGGTGGGGGTGCTCGGTGGCGTCCTGCTCGTCGGGCACGCACCCGGCCTCGGTGCGGCGCTGATCGGGCTGGTCGTCTGGGCTGCGGCCGCCCCCACCCTCGTCCGTCGGCGCGACGTGAACGACCTGATCACGGCCGCGCTGTCGATCACTCTCTTCGCCGTCGTCGCCCTGCGTGACGCGGGCTGGGTCGTAGCGCTGTGCGCGCTCGTCGCCGCCTGGACCGGCGTGGTGGCCGTGACGTCGTCCCGGTCCGCGCCCGCCGCCGTGCTGGCGCCGCTGACCTGGGCGGCGGGCGCCGTCCGGGCGCTGCCGTGGGTGGCGAAGGGCGTCGAGACCCTCGCCGGTGCGCGTCGTGGGCAGCTGGTCGTCGCGCTGCGCAGCGTCGGGATCACCGTCGGCCTGCTGGTGGTGTTCGGTCTGCTGTTCGCCAGCGCCGACCGCGTCTTCGCCAGGATGATGCCGCGCGTGGAGGCGGTCCTGCTCCCGGGCCAGCTCGTCGTCGGCGTGCTCGTCGCCGTCGTCGCTGCGACCCTCGCCCACCTCGCTCTCGCACCGCCCAGCTGGACCGACGCCCGGCTCGCACCGCGCCCGGCGGCGAAGCGCGGTGAGTGGCTCCTTCCGGTCCTCGCGCTCGACGCGATGGTCCTGCTGTTCGTGACGGTCCAGGTCGGCGCGCTGCTCGGCGGACACCGCCACGTGCTGGAGACCGAGGGCCTCACCTACGCCGAGTACGCGCGGCAGGGGTTCGCCCAGCTGGTGGTGGTCACCGCCCTCACCCTCGTCGTCGTGGCGGTCGCCGCGCGACGCGCACCCCGCGAGACCCCGCAGGACCGGCTGCTGTCCCGGCTGGCACTCGGTGCGCTCTGCGTGGGCACGCTCGGCGTGGTGGCGTCCGCCCTGCGACGGATGGACCTGTACGTCGACGCGTTCGGCCTCACCCGGCTGCGCATCGTCGTGACCGTCACGGAGGTCGCCCTCGCCGCGGTCTTCGTGCTGCTGCTCGTCGCGGGGATCCGGTGGCGCGGCGGATGGCTGCCGCGTGCCGTGCTCCAGGTGGTGGGCGTGGCGATGCTCGGCCTGGCGCTCCTCAACCCGGACGCGCAGATCGTCCGCCACAACACGACGGCCGACCTGGTGACCACCCTCGACGCCGACTACCTCGCGGGGCTGTCCGCCGACGCGATCCCCGCCTTCGACCAGATCGAGGGCGATCCTGCCCTGCGCCGGTGCCTGCTTGCGTCCGCCAGCGTCTCGTCGGCCACGGGCATCGGTGGCTGGAACGTCGGCCGGGAGCGCGCCGCACAGGTCCTGGCGGCCGAGCAGCCCGCCACCGACGCGTGGTGCGCGGCCGACCGATGACCTGCCGTCACACCAGGACGGCGTCCTCGGCCTCCTCGACGGGCGCGAGCGATCGCGGTCGTGCCGCCAGGGTCACGAGGCCCAGCACGACGAGCGCGACGACGAACACCGCGACCACGTAGGCGGGGGTGAGCTCGTCGGCCAGGACGAGCGCGAGCGCGACCAGGGAGAAGACCACGACGCGGATCAGGATGCGCTGCTGGTCCAGCCACACGCCGACCGGACCGGTGCTGATGCCCCGCCGATCACCCGCCGTGCGCAGCGACGCGGCGGCGCGGGACGACGATGCCCGCAGCTGCCGGGCCGCCGTCGTGCCGCCCGCGACGAACGCGATGATCGCCAGGAGCAGACCGAGCACCAGGCCCACCCGCAGCTCGATGCGCAGCAGGGAGACGAACTGGTCGTAGATCGAGACCGCGGTGTCCACACGCTGCACGGTGGGCGGCAGAGAGCTCGCGTACAACGACCTGCCGATCAGCAGCGCGAGGCCGAGCAGCAGCATCGCTCCGGCCAGCGACAGACCCGCCACGACCAGCGCCCGCGACCGGTGGCGTGCGGCGAGCACCCCCGCGGCGAGCAGTGCCAGGGACAGGTACGGCAGCAGTCCACCGACGACGTCGATCAGTCGGTACGCGCTCTGCAACCGCACGAGGTCGGCGCTCGACGCGATCGGGTAGGTGACGGTGATCGTCGGGATCCGGCTGACCAGCGAGAAGCCAGCCTCTTCCAACGAGGTCTTGACCTGCTCGATGATCGGCGTCACGTCGAGCGTCAGGGTGCCGCTGTCGGTGATCTGCGCGAGCGCGTCGGGATCGCCTCGCAGGGTGGCGACGATCTGCTCGTGGGCTGCCCTGTTGGCCTCTTCCCAGACGTTCTCGAACGCGTCCGAGCTGACGATCTTGGTCACGTTCTTGCTGATGAACCCTGTGATCGCCTCCTGCAGCGGCGCCTGCAACGAGGTCACCGCCTGCCCGACCAGGGGCGGCAGGTCCAGCCCGGCCACCGCGTCGGTCGCCTGCGTGGTCAGCTCCTCGACGTTGAGAGCGTCCACGACCGCGAGGGTGACCCGGTTCGCCACCGCCGACTGCACCAGCGGGTCGGCGGCGATCGGCGCCACCGTCTCGACGTAGCGCTCGGTGTCGACGACGAGACCGCGCGCCCAGCTGCCGACGACCGCGAGCGGGGCGAGCAGTGCGCCGATCAGGATCAGGACGACCGCGGCCGTCGAGCGGCCCACCTTGCGCCGGGGCCGCGGTCCCGCAGGGGCAGACGGCGGGACGGTCGCCGTCGCCCGCAGGCGCGCGTTCTCCGTCTCCAGCAGCTGGAGGCGCGCGAGCAGCACGGCGCGGTCCTCCGTCGGCGAGGACGCGGGAACCTCGACGTCGATGCTCGTCGGGATCTCCGCGGTGTCGTGCGGGGAGCCGGTCGGGATCTCCGCCGTGTCCTGCTGGTCCTGCGGCGACGCCACCGCGTCCGACGGCCCCGTGTCGTCCGGGACCTCCTCGTCCGGTGTCACGAAGGGCGACGCCGTGTCCGGCATCCCGGCGGTGTCGTCGGTGGCGGGCGCGCCCACCACTGGGTCCGGCGCTCCGGCCGGCGGCTGCGCGCCGGCTCCTCGCGGCTTACGGGGCGACGGCTTGTTCTCGACCACGAAGTGCCCTCCCGACAGGTGAAACATGGTGCGACCTGCCGAGCATGTCAGTTGCGCTGCTCAGCGCGCGAGAGGCAGGCCCGCGCCGATCGACGGCTCGGGCGCGGGACCGGCGCCGCGGGCACACGGACGGGTACCGTGCCACCCGAGACGATCGCCGCCCGCGAGCCCGCTCGCCTGCCCGCACGGGGGACATACATGCCGAACAGCCCTGCGACCCGCGCGGTCCGCGTCGGCACACGCGACCCCCGCAAACCGCCGCTGTGGCTCCCTCGTGCGCTGCTGATGACCGGGTTCGCGGTGTTCCTCGGGCTGGCGACGTGGCGGGCGCTGTCCCTGCTCGGGAACGTCATCTTCATCGTGGTGATCTCGTGGTTCCTCGCGCTGGCGATGGAGCCGCTGATCCGCTGGCTGGTCGCCCGCGGTCTGCGACGCACCCGTGCCACGGGCCTGGTGATGGTCGCCTCGCTGGTGGGGATCCTCGCGGTGATCGCGCTGTTCGGCGGACTGTTCGTCACGCAGGTCATCGAGCTCGTCCAGTCGCTGCCGGAGTACTACGAGCAGTTCGTCGACTGGGTCACGCAGCGGTTCCCGGTCGAGATGCCGGCGGCCGACGACCTGCTCGCGGGGCTGAGCGAGAACTGGCAGCAGCTGGCCCCGGGCCTCATCGGCCTCGGATCGTCGATCCTCGGGGGGCTGTTCACCGCCAGCGCCGTGCTGCTCGTCGTGTACTACATGGCGAGCGCAGGCCCGAGGCTCCGGGCGGCGATCTGCCGGTTGCTCGCACCCGCCCGGCAGCGCGAGGTGCTGCGCCTGTGGGAGGTCTCGCAGGAGAAGGTCGCCGACTTCATCAACTCGCGCATCGTCCTCGCGGCCTTGTCGACGGCCTTCACGTTCATCTTCCTGACGATCCTCGGTATCCCGTACGCGCTGCCGCTCGCCGCGTTCACCGGTGTGGTCTCGCAGTTCGTCCCGACCATCGGCACGTACATCGGCGGCGCGCTGCCCATCGCGGTGGCGCTCGCCGTCGACCCCGTCAAAGGCCTGCTCACCCTGGCGTTCATCGTCGGGTACCAGCAGGTCGAGAACCTGATCTTCTCCCCCAAGGTCTCGTCGCGGTCGCTCGAGATCAACCCCGCGATCGCGTTCCTGGCGGTGATCGCGTTCGGCGCGGTGTTCGGCCCGATCGGTGCTTTCCTCGCGCTGCCGGTCGCCGCGACGATCCAGGCGGTCTCCTCCACGTACGTCCGCCGGCACGACCTGGTCGACGACGAGCTGCTCAAGGAGGACGAGCAGGCGCGCCAGGAGCACGGCTGGGTCGACGTGCCCGAGGACGAGCAGGACCGCACGTCGGACGACACGTCGGACCGCCCGGCCGATCAGCCGTAGAAGACGCGTTCGACCACGGCGCGCGCCCGGCGGGCGGTCCGCAGGTAGTCCTGCTCCAGCTCGCCGCCGGACCCCGCGGGGTACCCGACCACCCGGGCCAGCCCGGCGAGCGCCTGCCTGTCGTGCGGCAGGACGTCCGCGTGCGCTCCCCCGCGACCGCTCCACAGCACGTTGGCGTCCCGTAGCCGGCTGGCCAGGAGCCAGGCCTCGTTCAGCACCCGCGCGTCGTCCGCGTCGAGGAGCCCGGCAGCGGCGGCGGCCTCGAGTGCTTCGAGCGTCGCGGTGGTCCGCAGCGCGGGCACGTCGTGGGCGTGCTGGAGCTGGAGGAGCTGGGCCGTCCACTCGACGTCCGCGATCCCCCCGCGCCCGAGCTTGAGGTGCCGGGCCGGCTCCACACCCCGCGGTAGTCGCTCGGACTCGACCCGCGCCTTGATCCGCCGCACCTCGCGCTCCACCGCCGGATCGACCCCACCGACCGGGTATCGCAACGGGTCGATCAGCCGCAGGAACCGTTCGCCGAGCTCGTCGTCACCGGCCACCGGGCGCGCCCGCAGCAGCGCCTGGCTCTCCCATGGCGAGGACCAGCGCTCGTAGTACTCGACGTAGGAGTCGAACGACCGGACGAGCGGTCCGTTGCGGCCTTCCGGACGCAGGTCGGCGTCGACCTCGAGGGTCGGCTCCGGCCCGACGGACCCGAGCAGCGTGCGCAGCTTCGTCGTCACCAGGAGTGCGAACTCCTGCGCCGACCGCGGGTCCGCCCCCTCGACGGGGTCGTGCACGAACAGCACGTCGGCGTCGGAGGAGTAGCCCATCTCGGCGCCGCCCCACCGACCCATCGCGACGACGAGCAGCCGGGTCGGGCTCACCTCGAGGCCCTTGTCCGCGCGCGCCTCCCACTCCGCCACGCGCAGGGCGCCGACCAGGACGACGTCCGCCGCGACGCTCAGGCTCCGCGACGCCCGCTCCCCGGTCACGACACCGAGCACGTCCGCCGCGGCGGTGCGCGCCAGCTCCCTGCGCCGCAGCCCGCGCAGGGCGGTGACTGCCGGCACGGGCTCGTCGGAGCGGGTGAGGATCGCGTCGGCCTCGGCGGTCAGCCGCTCGAACGTGCGCGGCACCAGGTCCGCGTCGTCGGCCAGCCAGGTGACGGACTCCGGCGACCTGGTCAGCGCATCGGCGACGTAGCGGGACGTCGACAGCACCTGCGCGAGCCGACGTGCCGCCGTACCCGAGTCCCGGAGCAGCTTGAGGTACCAGTGCGTGGTGCCCAGCTCGTCGGACAGGCGGCGGAACGCCAGCAGGCCTCCGTCCGGATCCGCTCCGTCCGCGAACCACCCCAGCATCACCGGGAGCAGCTGGCGCTGGATCGACGCCCGGCGCGACACCCCCTCGGTCAGCGCCGCGATGTGGCGCATGGCGCCCGCCGGGTCGGTGTAACCGATGGCCGCGAGCCGGGCCTTGGCGGCCGCCGGGGCGAGGCTGGCCTCCGCCGTCGACAGCTGGGCGGTCGCGGGCAGGAGCGGCCGGTAGAACAGCTCCTCGTGCAGGCCCCGGACCTCGCGACGCGTGGCACGCCAGCGCTCGGTCAGTCCGTCGGCACCCTCGGCCCGCATGCCGATCGAGCGTGCGAGCCGACGCAGGTCCGGCTCGGACGTCGGCATGAGGTGCGTGCGGCGCAGCCGGTACAGCTGGATCCGGTGCTCGAGCACGCGCAGCAGGCGGTAGCAGACAGCCAGCTGGGCCGCGTGGTTGCGGCCGACGTACCCGCCGGCGGCCAGCGCGGCGAGCGCTGTCAGCGTGCTCGGGCTGCGGATCGACTCGTCGGCGCGCCCGTGCACCAGCTGCAGCAGCTGCACGGTGAACTCGACGTCCCGCAGGCCGCCGACGCCGAGCTTGAGCTGCCGGTCGGCCTCCGCGGCGGGCACGTGCCCCTCCACCCGTCGGCGCATGGCCTGCGAGTCCTCCACGAAGTGCTCGCGGGTCACCGCGCTCCACACGAACGGCTGCGTCATCTCGACGTACTCACGCCCGAGCGCGGCATCGCCCGCCAGCGGCCGCGCCTTGAGCAGCGCCTGGAACTCCCACGTCTTGGCCCAGCGCTCGTAGTACGCCCTGTGGCTCGCGATCGTGCGGACGAGAGGCCCGTCCTTGCCCTCGGGTCGCAGCGCGGCGTCGACCGGCCACAGCGCCGGCTCGCCCGACGGCGTCGAGCAGGCGCGCGCCAGACCCGCCGCGAGCCGCGACCCCGCGGCGAGGGCCTCGGCCTCGTCGACCCCGTCAGCCGGCTCCGCGACGTAGATGACGTCGACGTCGCTCACGTAGTTCAGCTCGCGGCCGCCGCCCTTGCCCATACCGATGACCGCGAGCCGGACACCGCGGCCGTGGTCGTCGAGATCGGCCCGAGCCAGAGCCAGGGCCGCCTCCAGCGCGGCACCCGCCAGGTCTGCCAGCGCCGACGCGACCCCGGGGAGACGGCTCAGCGGGTCGGTGCTGGTGAGGTCGGTCGCCGCGATGCGCAGCAGCCGTGTCCGGTACGCCAGCCGCATCGCGTCCGTCCCCGCGGCACCGGCGAGCGTCGCCACCGGGACGTCCGCGTCGGCGTCGGCACCGACCGCGAGCAACAGCTCGGCCCGGACCTCCGCCACGGGGACGCCCGTCCCGGGCGCCTCCTCGAGGAGCACCCGCAACGACTCCGGGTGCGCGACGAGCGTGTCCCCCAGTGCCACGGACGCGCCGATCACGGCGAGCAGCCGCGCGCGCGGCGAGCCGTCCTCCTCGAGGATTCCCCGCAGCACTCCCGTCAGCTCAGGGTCCCCGACCACCGACCCGGCGAGCTTGGCCAACGTCAGCAGCGCCTGGTCCGGGTCCGCCACGTCCGCCAGCGGCGGGATGAGCAGGTCCGACGGCGACTCGACGACCTGCAGGAGGGCGGCGTCTGCCAGCAGCCGCTCCGCGCGGCCGGCGTCGGTCACCCCGACCCGGGTGAGGCGGCCGGCCAGCGACGAACCGCGGCCGGCCGTCGAGCTCACGCTCACAGCACCGGGAGGAACCGCCGCAGCTCGTACGGCGTCACCTGCGAGCGGTAGGCCTCCCACTCCTGGCGCTTGTTGCGCAGGAAGTAGTCGAACACGTGCTCGCCCAGCGTCTCCGCGACGAGCTCCGAGCGCTCCATGATCGTGATCGCGGCGTCCAGCGATGTCGGCAGCGGCTCGATCCCCAGCGCGCGGCGCTCCGCGTCGGTGAGCTCCCAGACGTCGTCCTCGGCGCCCTCCGGCAGCTCCAAGCCGTCCTCGACACCCTTGAGACCGGCCGTGAGCAGGAGAGCGAACGCGAGATAGGGGTTGGTGGCCGAGTCGACCGCGCGGTACTCGATGCGGCTCGAGTTGCCCTTGCCCGGCTTGTACATCGGGACCCGCACGAGGGCTGACCGGTTGTTGTGGCCCCAGCAGATATAGCTCGGCGCCTCGGCGCCACCCCAGAGCCGCTTGTAGGAGTTCACGAACTGGTTGGTCACCGCGGTGATCTCCGCCGCGTGCTTGAGCAGGCCCGCGATGAAGGACCGCGCCGTCTTCGACAGCTCCAGGTGGCCGCCGGCCTCGTGGAACGCGTTGCGGTCGCCCTGGAACAGGGACAAGTGCGTGTGCATGCCGGAGCCGGGCTGGTCCGCCAGGGGCTTGGGCATGAAGCTGGCGAAGACACCCTGCTCGAGGGCCACCTCCTTGACCACGGTGCGGAACGTCATGATGTTGTCCGCGGTGGTCAGGGCGTCGGCGTAGCGCAGGTCGATCTCGTTCTGGCCCGGTCCGGCCTCGTGGTGGGAGAACTCCACCGAGATGCCCATCGACTCGAGCATCGTGATCGCGGCGCGTCGGAAGTCGTGCGCGGTGCCGCGCGGCACGTGGTCGAAGTAGCCACCCTGGTCGACGGGCACCAGCGGGAGGGTCGGGTCGGCGGGGGCGTCGAACAGGTAGAACTCGACCTCGGGGTGCGTGTAGAAGGTGAACCCCTGGTCCGCGGCCTTGGACAGGGCGCGCTTGAGCACGGTTCGCGAGTCCGCCAGCGACGGCTCCCCGTCCGGCGTCAGCAGGTCGCAGAACATGCGGGCGGTCCCGTGCCGCTCGCCGCGCCAGGGCAGGATCTGGAACGTCGACGGGTCGGGCTTGGCGATCATGTCCGCCTCGTACACCCGGGTCAGTCCCTCGATGGCGCTGCCGTCGAAACCGATGCCCTCGGAGAAGGCAGCCTCGAGCTCCGCGGGTGCCACCGCCACCGACTTCAGGATCCCGAGCACGTCGGTGAACCAGAGACGGATGAAGCGGATGTCCCGCTCCTCGACCGTGCGGAGCACGAACTCCTGCTGCCTGTCCATGCGGTACATCCTGCCTGATGAACGGTCCGGCACGAGGCCAGTGTCCGGGGCGGGTCGCACGAGATGGTTAGGCTCGGCCACATGCCTTCCCCCCGCATCGCCCTCGCGCAGATCGACACGCGCGTGGGCGACGTCGACGCGAACGCCCAGGCCGTCCTCGACTGGGCCCGGACAGCCGCCCAGGCGGGCGCCGACCTGGTCGTCTTCCCCGAGATGACCCTGACCGGCTACCCCATCGAGGACCTCGCGCTGCGCGCGTCGTTCCGCCGCGGGGCCGAGGCCGCGCTGCAGCGCACGGCAGCGGCGCTGGGCGCCGAGGGCCTCGGAAACCTGGCGGTCCTCGTCGGGACTGTCGGGGAGAAGTCGGTGACCCCGGTGCACGAGCCCGGTGCGCCCGAGGGTCCGAGACGACCCACCAACCAGGCGGTGCTGCTCCAGCACGGCCAGGTGCAGGTGCGGTACGACAAGCACCACCTGCCCAACTACGGGGTCTTCGACGAGTACCGGATCTTCGCGGCCGGCGACGACGTGTGCGTGATCGACGTCGCGGGCCGGCGGGTGGGCGTCGTGATCTGCGAGGACATCTGGCAGGACGGCGGACCCGTCTCCCAGATGGACGAGAACGAGGTCTCCCTGCTGGTCGTCCTCAACGCGTCCCCGTACGAGGAGGGCAAGGGACACCAGCGCGTCGAGCTCGCCGCGCGCCGTGCGCACGAGGTGGAGGCACCCGTCGCGTACGTGAACCTGGTGGGCGCGCAGGACGACCTCGTGTTCGACGGCGGGTCGTTCGTCATCGCCACCGACGGCACGGTGCTCACGCGGGCCCCGCAGTTCGTCGAGCACCTGCTGGTGTGGGACCTGCTCGGTGACGACGACGCCCCCGCGACTGGCCACGTCGCGCCCCCGCTGGCACCCGACGAGGAGGTCTACCGCGCCCTGGTGACCGGCCTGCACGGCTACGTGACCAAGAACGGCTTCCGGTCGGTGGTGTTCGGGATGTCCGGCGGCATCGACTCGGCGCTGGTCGCCGCGATCGCCGCGGACGCGATCGGGGGCGAGAACGTCGTCGGCGTGTCCATGCCGTCGGTGTACTCCTCGGACCACAGCAAGGACGACGCGGCCGACCTGGCCAAGCGGATCGGCGCGGACTACCGGGTGCAGCCGATCGCCCCGATGGTCGACGCGTTCGAGGGCGAGCTGGCGCTGGACGGTCTCGCGGCGGAGAACCTGCAGGCCCGGGTGCGCGGTGTGATCCTCATGGCGCTGTCCAACTCGGAGGGCCACCTCGTGCTCGCACCGGGCAACAAGACGGAGCTCGCGGTCGGGTACTCGACGATCTACGGCGACGCCGTCGGCGGGTTCGCGCCGATCAAGGACATCGACAAGTCCCGGGTGTGGGCGCTGGCCCGCTGGCGCAACAACGCCGCCCTGGACGGCGTGTTCGGTCCCGACGAGCTGCCCCCGATCCCGGAGTCCTCGATCACCAAGCCGCCGTCGGCGGAGCTGCGCCCTGGCCAGGTCGACCAGGACTCGCTCCCCCCGTACGAGATCCTCGACGAGGTCCTCGACGCCTACGTCGAGAACGCCGAAGGGCGGGCGGAGCTGCTGGCCCAAGGCTTCGACCCGGCCGTCGTCGACAAGGTGCTGGCCCTGGTCGACCGGGCAGAGTGGAAGCGACGCCAGTACCCGCCCGGCACCAAGGTGACCGCCCTGGCTTTCGGCCGCGACCGCCGGCTGCCCATCACCACTCAGTGGCGCGAGCCGTGACCACCCCGACAGGAGCTCCACGAATGGCCCCCACACCCAAGCGCGTGCGCGTGCACCACCTGCGCGAGGCGAAGGAGCGCGGCGAGCGCCTGACCATGCTCACGGCCTACGACGCCGTCACCGCGCGGATCTTCGACGAGGCCGGCATCGACATGCTGCTCGTCGGCGACTCGATCGGGAACACCATGCACGGGCACACGACGACGCTGCCCGTGACGGTCGACGATCTGATCCCGCCATCACGGGCGGTCGCCGGTGCCGCCAAGCGCGCGTTCGTCGTCGCCGACCTGCCGTTCGGCTCCTACGAGGCCGGACCCGAGCAGGCTCTGGCGACCGCCGTGCGGATGATGAAGGAGACCGGCGTCGCCGCCGTGAAGTTCGAGGGTGGCAAGCGGGTCGTCCCGCAGATCAAGGCGATCACCGACGCGGGCATCCCGGTCGTCGGGCACCTCGGGTACACGCCGCAGTCGGAGAACCTGCTCGGCGGTCCGCGCGTGCAGGGTCGCGGCGACATCGCGGCCGAGCTGCTCTGCGAGGACGCCGTAGCAATCCAGGAGGCCGGAGCGGTCGCCGTGGTCCTCGAGATGGTGCCCGCCCCCGTGGCCGCACGCGTCACCGAGATCCTGCACATCCCCACGATCGGCATCGGCGCCGGCACGCAGTGCGACGGCCAGGTGCTGGTCTGGGTGGACATGGCCGGGATGACCGACTGGTCCCCGCGCTTCGCCAAGCGGTTCGGCGAGGTCGGCGCGGCGCTCAAGGCCGCCGCGTCGGCCTACGCCGACGAGGTGCGCAGCGGCACGTTCCCGGACGCGGACCACCAGTTCGACAAGTGACGACGGCGGCTGGCGTCCTCGCCTGAGCCCTGTACCGCTCGGGCTCAGGACTGCTCCTCGTCCTGCGCCTCCCAGTCCTGGTTGCGCTTGCGCGCCTTCTCCAGAGCGTGCGTCGCCTCGTCGCGGGTCGCGTACGGCCCCATGAGCTTGGTCCAGTCGCTCTGCCGGCCCTCCTCGACCTCGTGGGTCTCGATGTTGAACCAGAACTTGTCTGCCACGGTGCTCTCCCTTCCTTCGGGGCTCCGGTGGCCGACCGTCACTGACCGGCCGCGATGCCCTCCTGTCCGTAGACTGCCAGGTATGTCGCCCGTCCACGCGCCACGATCCGCCCTGGTCCCGGGCACCCTGAGCCCACGCCGGTCCGTCCCCTCGGCGATCGCCCGTCCCGAGTACGTCGGCCGGACCGGTCCCGCGCGGTGGACCGGCAGCGACGTCCTCGACGCCGACATGATCGACCGCGTCCGGCTCGCCGCCCGGCTCGCCGCCCAGGCTCTCGAGCTCGTCGGCAGCCATGTCGCTCCCGGCATCACGACCGACGAGCTGGACGCGATCGGGCACGACTTCCTGGTCGAGCACGGCGCGTACCCGTCGACGCTCGGCTACCGCGGCTTCCCCAAGTCGCTGTGCACGTCGGTCAACGAGGTCATCTGCCACGGCATCCCGGACTCGACGGAGATCGAGGACGGCGACATCGTGAACATCGACATCACCGCCTACATCGGCGGCGTGCACGGCGACAACAACGCGACGTTCCTCGCCGGCGATGTCGACGAAGAGTCCCGGCTGCTGGTCGAACGCACGAAGGAGTCGCTCGCACGCGCGATCAAGGCCGTGCTCCCCGGGCGCGAGATCAACGTGGTCGGCCGCGTGATCGAGAAGTACGCCGCGCGCTTCGGGTACGGCGTCGTCCGGGACTACACCGGGCACGGCGTCGGTCCCGCCTTCCACACCGGGCTCGTCGTCCCCCACTACGACGCCGCGCCCGCCTACGACACGATCATCGAGCCGGGGATGGTGTTCACCATCGAGCCCATGCTCAACCTCGGCACCCCCGACTGGGTCATGTGGGACGACGACTGGACCGTCCTGACGGCCGACGGCCGACGCAGCGCGCAGTTCGAGCACACCCTGCTGGTCACCGACACCGGAGCGGAGATCCTGACCCTGCCATGAGCGAGAACAAGCACAAGCTGACCCCCGAGACCGCGTTCGGCATCGACATCGGCGGGAGCGGGATCAAGGGCGCCCCGGTGTCGCTGTCCGACGGACAGTTCGCCGCGGACCGGTTGCGCATCCCGACACCCCAGCCGTCTACCCCCGACGCCGTCGCGGCGACGGTCGCGAAGGTCGTGGACTCGTTCCACCTGGGCAAGGACGTGCCGATCGGCGTGACGTTCCCCGCCGTGATCCTGCACGGTGTCGCGCAGTCCGCGGCGAACGTCGACAAGTCGTGGATCGGCACCGACGTCGAGAAGGCGGTGCACGACGCGACAGGTCGCAGGGTGCTCGCCGTCAACGACGCCGACGCCGCCGGGTTCGCGGAGGTGCAGTACGGCGCCGCCAAGGGCGTGCGGGGCGTGGTGCTCGTCGTGACGCTGGGCACCGGCATCGGTTCGGCACTCATCGTGGACGGGCACCTGGTGCCGAACACCGAGCTCGGTCACCTGGAGATCGACGGGTACGACGCGGAGTCGCGGGCCGCCGAGAGCGTGCGCGACCGGGAGAACCTCGACTGGGCGCAGTGGGCGGAGCGCCTGCAGCGCTACTTCACGGTGGTGGAGAACCTGTTCTGGCCCGACCTGTTCGTCGTCGGCGGTGGGGTGAGCAAGCACCACGGCCAGTTCCTGCCGCTGCTCGACATCCGCACCAAGATCATCCCGGCACAGCTGCGCAACGCGGCGGGCATCGTCGGCGCGGCCGCGCTGGCGGCACAGGCCCACGGCTGACGTCCTGCGCGAGCTCGTCGAGGTCGCCCCGGGGGTCCACGTCGCGACGAGCGCCGTGTACACGACGACATCGACCGTCGTCGTCGGTCCCGACGGGGCGTGCCTGGTGGTCGACCCGGCCGTGACCGCCCGAGAGGTGGACGGTCTCGCCGCGACCATCCGTGCGCGCGGGTGGACGCCCGTGGCCGTCTGGTCGACGCACGCGCACTGGGACCACCTGCTCGACGGTCCCGCGCTCGCGCACCTCCCCCGCTGGTCCGCCGACGTCCCTGCCACCGATCGAGAGACGCTCGCGGCGGAGCGCGACGCCGACCCCGAGCTCGCCCGGAACGGGGGGCCCCCGGCACCCATCGCCGCACCCGCGATCGCGTTCCCCCAGCGCTCGGCCGGCGTGCTCGACTGGCCGGGGCCTCCCGTCCAGGTCCTCGTCCACGCCGGGCACGCGCGCCCTCACACCGCCCTCGTCCTGCCCGACTCCGGCGTCCTGGTGGCGGGCGACATGCTCTCCGACGTCGAGATCCCGTTGCTCGACCTGTCGGCGGACGACCCGGTCGAGGACTACCTGCGAGCGCTCGCGCTCCTGGAGGCGACCGACGCCGAGCTCGTCGTCCCCGGGCACGGGCACGTCGGGGGTGATCTCGGCCGACGTCTCGCCGCCGACCGCGCCTATCTCTCCGCGCTCGTCGCCGGGGTGGACATCGCCGACGACCGGCACACCGCGCCCTGGACCGCCGCCGCCCATGCCGCGCACCAGGCAGCCGTGGGACCATGACAGGCATGGGATGGCTCATCGCCGGTGCGGTCGTCACGCTCGCGCTGATGCTCGTCGCAGTGGACCGCTTGATGGCGCACGGCTGGTTCGACCGCAGCCGCCCACGGAAGCGCCACCCGACCGGAGGCGTGGGTGGCGCCGGGGCGTTCGGTGCGCTCGTGGACGTGTTCCAGCCCAACCGCGAGTACCTCACGGCCGAGCAGGACCGCCAGCAGCTGGACATCAGGCAGACCGGGGACGCGGCCGGTCGGCTCGACCTCGACTCGGGTGTCGTGCGCCTGGACCAGGGACCGTCGCCGAAGTAACCCGTCGCGCGCGTGGGTGGTCGCCTCTAGCGTGCGTGGCATGACGCCTGTGGTCTCCCACCTGACGATCGACGCCGCCGACCCGCACACCCTCGCCCGCTGGTGGCGCGACGTCCTCGGGTGGTCCTACGTCTGGGAACCCGCGGACGATGACGACGAGATCGCCATCGAACCCACCGACGGCGCCGCAACAGGGTGGCTGTTCATCAAGGTCCCCGACGCCAAGTCCGTCAAGAACCGCCTGCACGCCGACCTGCGTCCGGCCAACGGCTCCGACCAGTCCGCGGAGCTCGACCGCCTGCTCTCGTTCGGAGCCACGCGCGTCGACATCGGGCAGGGCGACGTCCCCTGGCACGTGCTGGCCGACCCCGAGGGCAACGAGTTCTGCCTGCTGCGCAGCACCCCCGACCAGGTGGCCGCAGCCCTCGCCGCCGCGGCGTCCGACTCCTGACGCTCCCGCGTCCGTCAGCTGAGCGCGGCGCGCACCAGCGTCGACAGCTTCTTGCCGTCCGCCGACGCACCGGCGCGCGCGGACGCCTCCTTCATCACCGCACCCATGTCGCGCACCGAGGTGGCGCCGACGTCGGCGATCACCGACGTCACCAGCGCCTGCAGCTCGTCGTCCGACAGCTGCGCCGGCAGGTACGTCTCTATGAGGTCCGCCTCGGCGGTCTCCGTCGCGGCACGCTCCGGTGCGCCCGCGTCCGTGTAGATCTGCGCCGAGTCGCGGCGCTTCTTGACCTCACGCGCCAGGATCTTCAGCACCTCGTCGTCCGACAGCTCCTTCTCGACCGTGCCGGCCTTCGCCTCGAAGCGCACCGCCCCGATAATCTGGCGCAGGACGCCCGTGCGCTCGGTGTCGCGGGCCTTCATGGCGGTGGTCAGGTCGGACGTCAGCTGGTCGAGGGTGCTCATGGGAGCCATCGTGCCCCGGGAGTGACGTCCGGCGCAGTCGGAATGTGTGGAGGGGACGCGACCGCCGGCACGTGACCGGCCGCCCGGTGCACGAAGGCCTCCGGTCGCGGTGCGGAACCTTTCAGCAGGTCCCGCTCCACGACCGGAGGTCTTGGCCGTCAACGACGGCTGACGCGCGCCGTCACACTCGCTCAACCCATCCAGGCCGAGCACACGATGGCGATGAGATCGACCGACGTCAGCGGGTAGCCCGCCGACGGATCGCTGTCAGGCTCAGGCCGGACAGGGCGAGGAGCAGTGCAGCACCCAGCGTGATCGCGACGCCGTCGCTACCGGTGGACGCCAGCTCGCCTTGAGCGGGGTCGTCCGTCGCAAGGACCTCGGTGACGACCGCAGCCGGGACCGGATCCGGGACCACGACGACTGCGGGCACCGGCGCGGCGGCGACCGGCGGCACGACCACAGGGGGCGTGACGACCGGAGGCGTTCTGACCGGGCAGGCGACCGGCCCGCTCAACTGCGCACCCAGCGTGATGGTGCGGGTCGCGGAGCGCCCACCATCGGTGACGGCCCACGCCGACGACAGACCCGTGAACACGGTGTCGCGGTCGATGCTGACGAGCCACAGGTCGACCTGGCCGGGGGTGCCCCGACCGATGACGAGCCGCGTGGTGCTGTCAGCGCCGAAGCCGTAGACCTTCACCTTCCCCGAGGGGTCGGTGTCGAGCAGCGTGAGCCCGGTCAGGTCAGCGTCGAACGAGCCCGCAACGTCACACGTCGGAGCCAGCGGCCCGGCGTTGAACTGCGCGACGTTCAGGTTCGACGGGTTGCAGCCCTCGGCGGTCAGGTACGTCGGCACAGAGAACGGCACGTCGAGCACGTTGGTCCCGTTGTCGAACAGGAAGCCCTCGTCCGCCTTGAACGTCAGCACCCAGTCGGAGCCCGACGGAGCCGGGTCGTTGTGGATCGACGCGGCGAAGTCACCCAGGCTCGGGTAGTCCTCACCGTTGAGCGTTGCACTGACGAGCGTGGCGTGGTCACGAGCGAGTACGCCGGACCCGTTGAGGTCGTTACACGTGGGTGCGATCGTGTTCCACGAGGCCGACGCGAGGCCGGGTTCCTCGTCACAAGGGACCTCGCGGTAGGTCGCCTGGACCCACTCATACTCCGCGTCCTCGTGCTCCACGTAGTCGTTGTTGCTGACCTTGTCCTTGACCCAGAAGGACCAGGAGCCGTTGCCCCCGCCCTGCTGGAACGCGGAGCCGATCGGGTCGTCCTTGGGGTCGGGCTTCTGGTCGAGGTTCCAGTTGCCCGGGTCGGTGATCGGCGTGCCCGTGGGCGGGTCGCCCTTGTCCTCGCCGTCGTCGTTCTGGTTGATGTACGTGTACCGGTAGAACACGTCGCTGAACGTCTCCTCGTGGCCGGGAATCTCGTCACGGACCTTGACCTCGTGACCGGCGACGTCGACCTCGTAACACTTGCCGTCGTTCGGCGGCGGGTCGTCCTGGTGGGTGCCGGTGGCGAACGCGGCCCCCGACGTGCCGACGACGAGCGCAAGCCCGACGCCAGCGGCAATGATGAACTTGCGGAACATGTCGTTCCTCTCAGTTGGTCCACTCCTGGGTGGATCAAATCGGTGCCGAGGGAAGACCGTGCGGTTATCTCGGCCAGTCGTGGTGGTCCGGCTCCTCTACGGGTGACCGGGATGCTGGCAGCAGGTTCGCCGATGAAGGACGAGTCGCTGACGCAGGACTCTCAGAGGCGCTGGGCGCAGACTTCGCGATCGAAGGTGCGGCACCCGCAGGTGTCTCGCTTCCTCCTGATCAGCTCCGATCAGCGCACCAGCGCCGGTGCTGGACTATGGGTCCAAGTCTGGATGCTCGCCGTCGACGTCATGTGGGCCCAAGGTCCCACCTCACGGACGGTTTCAGGGCCGCTGATCAGGAGAATCCCCGAGCCGGCGCCCGGACACCGGGTGGTCCCAGCCGGGCCGTCGACGACGACCGTCGGACTGCCCTCGCCAGTACCGAGCAGGCGTCGAGCGTTCCAATCCCGGCCCAGCGAGTCGTGGACGCCCGGTGGTCGCATCGGGTAGTCCGTCGGAGGTGATCACGCCGACGACCGTCGAGGACGTGTTCGACGTCCTGTGCCGCGTGATCGAGGACCCCGAGCCGCACACCCCGCTGATCCGCCGCTGACGGGGCTGTCGTTCGACCAGCTGGCGGACTCGGCGTCGACCTAAGCGGTGCCCCACGTAGAAGTCCTTGGAGCATGTCGTTCAGCGCCTGGGAGGAAGGGTCGGGGTGCCGCTCGATCATGACAGCTCTCACGAGGGCGACTTCCGCCAGGATCCCTTCCGCGCTGTCCAGGGGCATGCGGTCCATCTCGCGGAGAACTCTCAGCACAAGTGCCCGAGCGCGTCGCATGAGCGCCCGCCAAACGACCGCTGACGCGTGTCGTTGCACCCCCGCAAACCATCTAGTCAGAGCAAACCCGCGGCGATCCAGCTCTGCTCGGGGCGATGAGGTCGACCTACATCAGTAGGAAGGCCGAGTACACGTCGCTCCACAGTGGAGCACCGGCAGCCGTGCCGTTCTTTTGTTCGTTCCAGAACCCGATCGTCTTGCCCCCGATGGACGGCGGAAAAGGGGGGTTGCCGGGGCCGAAGCCGGTCAGATCCTCCTGGCCGATCAGTGTGGTCCCGACATAGACCGAGATGTTCGCGCCACCGTCCGAGGAGGCCGACAGCGGCAGGATGTTCGTCGCCTCCGCCGTGACGTCGAACGTGATGTTCGACCCAGTGGCACAAGTACACGGCGTGACGGTCTGCTGCCAGACCATCTGGTTCTCGGTCTGGAAGCCGTTGGCGATCAGCATGTTGTCGCAGGTGTCGCCGAAGTCGGCCCACAGGTTGTGGACGTCCAGCGGGGCGTCGCCGGCGACGTAGCGGCCGGGGTCGTACATGTCGCCGTTGCCAGGGCCGGTGGTCTGGGCGAGCGACGTGGTGAGGCGAACCCGGAGGTGGCCCCGACGAGTTCAACCGTTGGGGCCGACGTCGTAGCAGTCGCCGTTGACGATGCACTCCTCGCCGAGGGCCGCACTGGCAGCACTGGCAGCACTGATCAGCCCGACGCCGACCAGACACCAGCGCCGAGCGCCGCCATGGACCCGCGAGCGTGCATGTCTGTCTCCTTGATGTGAGTGGAGCAGGAAGACTTGCTGATCCCCCTCCGACACCTCCCGACCGGAGCCGGGAGCCGCCGGAGGCAGGTCAGACAGCCGCGAGGGGCATGCCCTTGACGAGCACCTGGATCGGGCCTGAGGTGACCGCACCCTTGGTGATGGCACCCTCGGAGATCGAGCCGTCCTCGATCGCACCGGGAACCGTGGCACCGGCGGGGTACGCGCCACCCTCAAAAATGATCGCCCCATCGACGATGGCACCCCCTGTGATGTCACCCGGCGTGACGACGCTCACGACTGAGCCGGGGACGATGTTCTTCGCGCCCTCGACGCAGACGTCCGGGTCCTCGGTGGGTGCGAACTCGAAGTCCTTCCACGCGGTCGTGCCGAAGGAGTAGGCACCGAACGAGCCGTACGCACCGAACGAGTAGTCGGTGGTGAACACCGGGTCCCCGTACGCCCACGCACCGAAGGAGCCGTACTCGTCGAACACCGGCTCGCCCCACGTGGTCGCACCTGGGGTGTAGGCCGGGCTACCGACGAAGTTCGTCAGGATGAAGCCTGTGATCTGGTTCGCCTTGCGGGCCTCGAAGTCGACCTCGCTGGCCAGGCTGCCCGCCAGGGTCCCGGCTACCGAGCCAGAGCGCTCGCCCGTGCGCTCGGCGTCCCGGCTGCCGAAGCGGGTCCCGTCGCGGGTGCCCTGGCGCTCGGCGGTGCGCTCGCCCTCACGGACACCGGAACGCGTCTGCTGGATCTGGCTGCCGTTGATCTTGGTGCAGGAGAGGACCTCGGTCATCTCCTGCGTGGCGGACTGGGTGCCGATCTGGGCGGCGGACTGGACCACGAGCACCGAGCCGGACTGGGTGCGGGTCTGGGTGAGCGCCTGGGAGAGGGCCTGCGAGGTGGCCTGCGTGGTCGTGAACGTCAGGTCGTCGGCGTTCTTCTGGAGCGTGGCGTTGTTCCAGCCGAGGGCCGTCTGCACGTCACCCTTGCCCACGAAGCCGGAGCCGGTGAGCGGATCGATCGTCACGCTGGCGTTGGCAATGCCGGACGTGGCGACGAGTGCGGCAGCGGCCAGGGCCACGCTCGCTGCGATGGAGTACTTCTTCATGGGGGTGAAGCCTTTCGTGGAGATGGATACACAGGCCCAGGGAGGATCGCTGGGAGTCGTGCACCGCCGGTCACAGTGTGGCGAGCGGGAGCTGGCAGGCTCGCCGGTGAACGACGAGACGCTGACGCAGGAACTCCGCACAGGCTTTGGACGCATGACCCGCCGATTGAAGGTCGCGGAACCGAGGGTGACTCGCTTCCTCCTGATCGGCTCTGATCCGAGCACCCGCGCCGGTGCGGGAAACATGGGTCAACCATGCAAAGTCGCCGCAGGATCCACCTAGGCCCAAGGTCCCATGAGTGGGATGAAAAAAGTCCTCTGATCAGGGCAAATACCCTGAACCGGACGGCCGCACCGGGCGCGGGTATGGTCCCGGCGCGAGGCGTCGACGACGACCCTCGGCTACCGGTGGGGACAAGTTCGGACAAACGCCCTGAGAGCGGATGAGTCAGTCGATACGCCGGGTTCTGCCAAGGCCAGAGACGGGTGCAGACGGCTGACGACGGCAGCGCTCGGAAACGTACGTTGACCTGCAACTACGTCGGTGCGTGACCGACGGAGGCCGATGGCTGGATCCGAGCCCTGCCGACCATCTTGCGGACTTCTTGCGGACTGGGTGCGGACTGGCAGCTCTGCACCATGCGCGCACGACGCGAGCGCGAACGAAGCCAACGAGCGCGCGCGCCGTGGCGCTGCCAAGATGCGCAGGTGCAGCCTCCGCCGTCAGACCTCGAGACCCTCCTCGCCGGAGAGCCAGGCCCACAGCGCGCATTCACCTACCCCGGCGAACGCTGGCAAGCCTGGACCGCACACCTGGATGGGGTCGCGCCGGTCATGGCGACCTTGCCCGCGGCCCTGGACCGCAGCACGACGGCACGACTCGTCGAGGACCTGCTCCCCAGCAACGCCGCCGGTGCGTTCGCCGTCTCCATGATCTGGGGGCACGGCTGGTCCGGGTACGGCCCCTACCGCACCGCACGAGTGCTCACCGGAATGAAGAGACCGGCAGGCGAACCGGTGTCCCCGGACGTCGAGAGCCGACTGAACGAGTCCATCGCCATCGCCCGCGCGAGTGGCCCTGTCGAGGGCTACCGATTCCTGAACAACAGACCAGGCAAGATCGACGGCCTGGGACCGGCCTTCTTCACCAAGTGGCTGTACTTCGTCACCGCGCGCGCTGACGAGAACTCCGACGACGCGGCACCGGTACTCGACGCGCTAGTGCTCACGTGGCTCGCAGACAACGCTGGTGTTGTGTTGCGAGCCGGTCAGACGGCCGACTACGCGCGGTACGTCGGGCTCATGCAGTCGTGGGGCAGCCCTTATGGACTCGCACCGGCTCAGGTCGAGGAGCGGATCTTCCGGCTCATTCGCAACGATGGCGACCCGTGACGACCCTGGCTGTACTCGGAGTCTGACGACACTCGGAGTCTGACGACGCCGTCACGGGGTTGCGATGGTCCTCGTTACGGAGTCTGCCAACGCAGTCCGGAGCGAGGAGAGTCGTTCGGAGCCGGTCGAGCGTTCGACCGCCCAGAAGTCCCAGCCATTCACCGCCGCACCGTTCTTGACAGCCTGCGCCGCCGAAGACGGGGTGTCGTAGGCCCCGCCGTTGTAGTCGATCTTCGCGTTGGGCAGGACCACTGCCGACGCGGGCCAGGCTCCGTTGGTGGAGATCAGTCGCTCGCCCGGTTGAACCAGTCCGGCCTCGAGGAGCTGTCCCATGGTGATGCCGTGGAAGGTTGACGTTCGCCGAGGCGCGTGGACTTGGGTGTCGTCCGCGGTTCCCGTGTCGTATCCGAGAAGTCGAAGGACGCGGTTGATGGGGTCCCGGAAGGTCTCGAGGATCCGCAGCTCGTAGGAGGGCACCGTGTCGTCGCGTGGTTGGACCGCGTTGTGAAGGGTCGCGCGGTCGGCCGAGTGGAATAGCTGGTAGAGATCCCCCTCGAGCCATCCGGCCTGGGCAGAGGACAGGCCGGTCGATACATCCCGGCGAATGAGCAGGCCTCGAAGCCAAGTTCGTTTGCGCTCGTGGTCGAGGAGTCGAGACCGGATGCCTGCGGGCGCTTTACCAACGTAGACGCCGTAGCCTCCGGCTGCGTCTGGTGGGTCGAGTAGGACGTAAGCACCTGGGACGTCCCAAGACCCGTCGAGGTGGGCAACGGAGTCCTTCTCGACGACGCACATGCGCAGCGCCGTCAGGTGGTCGATGATCTCGATCGGTTCCGTGCGGGTGTCGGGCAGCAGCATGGTGAAGGGCAGGCGCGAGTCCCTACTGATCACTGTTGACCCACCTCGTTGGAATTGGCGCGCGTCATGCTGGGACTTCTCCGGTCGGCTCGCTGCGGAACTCGTCGTACAGCTCGCCGAGGTACTCCACGACAAGTTGCTGGAAGCCCGGCTTGTTGAAGAAGAGGTCGAACATCTTGGTGTTCTCCCCGTGCCGGGCTGCAACGTGATGCGGGAGCTTGTCACGCAGGATCAGGTCGAAGTGGTCGCGTGTGTTGTTCAGAGCCACGACGCGAAGCTCGTCGTCGTTCATCACCTCGAGGCGTTGCTGCTCGAACCAGACCTTGTCAGCGTCGGTGGTGCCGATGCCGAACTTGTCGTTGAGCCGCTCGACCAAGGCGGAGAGCTTGTCGACGACCGGCTCTTGTCCGCCCTTGCCCTCCCCGGGCAGGACCTCGCCCGGGGTGTCGTCACCCTCCGTGAGGGCGGCGTTCTCTTCCTCCGCGGTCAGGGCCGTGCGCAGGTGGGTGAGCTCGACCTGGTCGGAGACCAGCGGGATCGGCTCGTCGTCACCCCTGGGCAACTGGGTGGCCAGAGCCTTACCGAACAGGTACAGCCGTTCGAGCTCACGGTCGGTCCAGGTCATGATCTGCGCCATGAACGCGTACGCGCGCACGTAGGCGGTCAGGGTGCCGCGGAAAGCCTCCTGCTCGTCGTCATCCAGCGCGACGAACCGGTCGACGGCCTTGGTCAGCTCGGCGTATAGGTACTTCTGCTTGGACGCCTGCCCGGACAGCAACGCCGCCACCGCGACGTCCATCTCGTGCTCGTCGAGCACGTTGGCGGCCATCAGGGAGTGCTGCAGGTTGTAGATGTCGTTCGGTTCGGCGGCGAAGGCAGCGGTGGACTCATAGAACGGGGCGAACGCGTCCTGGATCTCCTCGACGGTGTTGGCGAAGTCCAGGACGAAGGTGTCGGTCTTGCCCGGGTGGATGCGGTTCAACCGAGAGAGGGTCTGCACGGCTCGGACACCGGCGAGCTTCTTGTCCACGTACATGGTGTGCAGGAGCGGTTGGTCGAACCCGGTCTGGTACTTCTCCGCCACCACCAGCAGGTGGTACTCGTCCCCGTCGAACTTCTTGGGCAGCTCACCCTCGCCGAAGCCGTTCATCATGGCCTCTGTGTAGGTGACGCCCTCGTCATCGAGGGACCCGGAGAACGCGACCAGGGCGTGCAGCGGGCGCGCACCGGTGTCGTACCCCTTGGCCTTGATGTAGGCGTCGACGGCGAGCTTGTACCGCACGGCATGCTGACGGGAGCGGGTGACGACCATGGCCTGGCCGGTGAAAGTAATAGGCACCGAGCCCGGCCGTATTCGACGGTCGGGCTTTCGTCGTTTCTGAAGGGATAGTGATGTCAATTTCAAGCTCGAACTTGTCGGGCGTCCGCACGTTCGTCGCCCGCATTGTCGTCGAATGTCGTCAGCTGGGCGAGGATGTCGCGGTGCTGTGGCGCTCGTGTGTGGCTCAGTGGCGTGGCGATCCGCAGTTCCGCCGCGTGGTCCTCTCCGAGTTCTTCCAGGGCTTGGCCATGGCGGCTCGACGAGGGCCACGCGCGACCCTGTTCTGGATCGTCGTGTTCGTCTGCCAGGTCCTGCTGCGAGCAATGGAGATCCTCGGCGACGGGGACGACCCAGTGTTCGCCTGATCGATCCCAATCCCCGCCCCGGCACCGACGGTGTCGGGGCTTTGTCATGTCTGGAGGAAGTACCCATGTCACGAGAATCCTTGCTCGACCTGAACACCTACACGCTGATCGGCAACACCCGTCACCGTGGCACGGCCTGGCACTACCGGGCCGACCTGCAGGGCACCGAGCCCAACCACTACTCGGGTCCGATCCCGATCGCCGACGTCCAGCGCCGACTGTTCGACTGGCAGGCAGTCCAACTTCCGGTCGCGATCGAACGACCGGCGGACCTGCTCACGATGACCCACCTCAACGCCACGGGCTCGCCTGCGCGGTGGGTTGTGGTCCCGGATCGTCTGGCAGTTGCTCGATCGGACCGCTCCGACGGGACGGTGATGGGGATGTTCACCGAGTCCTACGTCCCGCACCAATACGACGAGTGGCTGCTGGGGTCGGTCGCGAACATCCTGGACGACGACCTGTCGATCAGCTCTGCCGGGCTTCTGCGCGACGGCGCGGTGGCGTGGGTCGAGGTTTCGGTCCCGGAGTCCATCCGCACTCCCGAGGGGGTGGAGTTCCGCCCGAACCTGCTCGCGACGACGACCTTCGACGGGTCGCTGGCCACGACCTACAAGCGAACGGTGACGAACGTCGTCTGCGACAACACCCGCGGCCTGGCTCTGGCGGAGGCGGGTCTGCAGGTGAAGGTCAAGCACTCCCGACGCTCGGCGTTGCGATTGGCGAGCGCCCGGGACGCCCTCGCCGTCGTCCACTCGATGGCCGAGGACTTCGCCGACGAGATCCGAGCCATGTGCGCGATCGACGTCGAAGCCCGCCAGTGGGGCCAGTTCCTCGACGGCTGGGCACCGTCCGTCGACACCACCGGCGCACCACTGGCGGGGCGGGCCAGGACGACAACCGACCGGCGTCGCGCCGCCTTGGACGACCTGTACCGGGTCGATCCGCGCGTCGCGCCGTGGGCCGGGACCGCCTACGGGGTGATCCAGGCGGTCAACACCTACGAACACCACCTGCGACCCGTCCGGGGCACAGATCGGGCCGCACGGAACACGTTGCGTGCCGTCGCTGGTCAGTTCGAGGCCGTCGACCGGGCGACGTGGAACGAGCTCAGCCCACTGCTGTCCCGCGTGACCGTCTGACCCTTCTTATCCCCCAGCCCCGCCGGTATCCGGCGGGGCTTTCTTCATGTCTGGAGACACCAATGAGCACCATCGTGAGCACGACCAGAAGCGCCCTCGTACGATCCGTGATCGACCAGCTCGGGTTCGAACCCGAGGAGTCATTGGCTCTCGTCCTCGTCGCTGCCGACACGAGCTACGGCGGCACGATTGCCCGTCTGGACCTGTCCTCGCTTGAGGACACCGACATCCGGATCGCCCTCTTCGACCGCCTCTCACGGCCATTTCACGTCGCGAACGCCTCCGCCGTCCACGTCCTGTACTTCAGCACCCGACCCTTCGCCCAGCTGCGGCCGATGGATCGGGACCTAGACCAGTTCCTCGACGCACACGCGATCACCAGAGCGTCCACGACGGTGGTCGACGAGACCATCTCTGACGCACCACGGCGGGTCGACATCGCACGCCTGGACCCGGCAGACGCCGACGTGCGGGCCGTCGTCGACGGCTGGACGGAGCAGGCCGACGACGTCGCCCGGGTGTACGACACGTTGCGCCGCCTGGCGGCTCACGGATGTCGTCGGCTACCGCCACCGCTGCTCGGGCGTCTGGCCCTGGGCATCGAGCATGGTGCTCACCGCGACGCGATCCTCGTCATGATCCTCGGCGCGGATCACGACACCGCCCGCCTCGTCGCTGACGGCTGTGCTGACGACGCAACGATCGAACAAGCCCTCGACCCGGTGCTGTCCAGCTCAACCGGTGTGCGCCCACCGGCAAGCATCGCCGACGACGTCACGGTGCTGACGGCCCTGGCACGAGCGCTTCCAACAGAACGCACCGCACCCTGCCGGACGCTCCTGGGGCTCATCGCCTGGTGGTCCGGCGACGGTGCTCTGGCGGACCGGCACTTGCAGGAGGCCCTGTCCGCCCGGCCCGGCTACCGGCTGGCAGTGCTCCTGCACATGCTCGTGGCCGGTGCCGTACCGCCCGGCTGGGTGCACCGAGACAAGCCGTAGCAGGCACGCTCTCTTTCCCTCCGCAATTGCTCCGAAATCGCTCCGAAATAGATCGCAATTGGTGAATCGCGGCTTGCCGTGAGGCGCTCGACGCAACTATGAGGAGTGCGCCTTTACATCCTTGAAAGGATTCATAGCCAGTGCGTACAACACATTCATCTCGAGCCTTGTCGGTGAGGTCGCAGCGGATCCGTACCGGGGCAACGGCGACGACGTTGCCGACCCTGAACCAGTACTTCGAGCAGTTCTCCGACCGGCAGATATGGAGTCCGAGCACGCGCCGGTCGGTGGACCTGACGATCCGCTCGTGCCGGTTCGCCTCCCGCCCGCTGGACGAGATCCGGCGGTCCGACGTGCAGACCTGGGTCAAGTCCATGGTCGATGCGTCCTTGGCTGCCACCACGGTGCGGACCAGGTTCAAGTCATTGAACACCGTGCTGGCCGGAGCTGTCCTGGATGACGTCATCCAGCGCAACCCATGCATCGGGGTACGCACACCTGCACCGATGCGGCGGCAGGTGCAGATCGTCCTGCCCGACCCGATCACCGTCGCGACGGTGGTGGCGGTGGCCCCCACCCCGCTGGGCACCACCGTCGCCCTGGCCGCGTGGGCGGGGCTGCGCCTCGGGGAGGCCCGCGGCCTGCGGTGGTCGGACGTCAACCCAGCCTCCGGCGTGATCACGGTGCGCCAACAGGTACAGAGCTCGCCTGGGGGCGGGTGGGCCCTGGTCCCGCCTAAGGCGGGCTCGGAGCGCTCGATCACCCTGGACCCGCGCCTGGCCGAGCTTCTGGCATCTCGCGGCCATGACGTCGACCCACAGATCTGGGTTGTCCCGGGCCACAGCGGAGGACCGGTCCACCCCGGCACACTGACCCGTCAGTGGCACTCGGCCAAGGTGCAGCACGGGCTGGACGCCCGGCTCCGGTTGCACGACCTGCGCCACCTGTACGCCTCGACCCTCATCGCTGCCGGTGCCGATGTCGTCAGCGTGCAGATGGCCCTTGGGCACGCCCGCGCGTCGACGACGTTGGACGTTTACGCCCACGCGCTGCGGTCGAACCCGTTCGGCTGGCTCGGCAACGACGTGTGACGGCACGGGGATCCAACCGCGCGCTGCGCCTGCACGACCCTCTCTTCAGCGGCTCCGGGACGCTCTGACTGACGGAGGTTCTCAACCGTGATCGGGGCCGCCCTAGGTGTCCCGCGCCGTTGTCTGCCAGGTCGTTCTTTGTGAGAGTCATCGGCCCCGGCCGCCCGCGTCGCGCGGGCGGTCGGGGCCTGACCGCCTTTCGTGCGTTCAGGTCCGTTCAGCCGCCCGTGAGTGGGGCATGCACCCCGCGCTGCACGGCAGGCGACGCTGACCTGACGGTCGTCGCCCTTTCACCGTCGCTTGCCGAGGGTAGGTAGCCCACCGCCGACGGACCGCACGTTCGTCTGGTGCCGGATGTCACCCCAGAACCCGCGCGGTTCGCTGCGGGCGTTGCTGGAACTGAATGGGTGCCGAGCCCGCTGACGCTCTTTTTGACGTTGACGTTCGCGTTCCTTGTCCGTCTGCCAACCATGCGCCCGGGCGATCGTCATGATGTCCTCACCTGTCAGGTCAGTCCGAGCTCCTCGAGCGCGAAGCATCGCGGCTGTCGGGTCGAACAGGTCACGGTTGCTGACAGCACCTTTGGATTTCGCGATCTTTGCGTGCTTGATCGCGAACGCGCCTGACGACGACCCCAGCACCGCGTCGAGCTCCTCTTCGAGCCGACGCATCGGACTCTTCTTCTTCTTCGGCCCAGGCGAGGGCACGGTCCTCCGTCTCACCGTGGAAGCCTTCCTGGGTGCCGTCACCCTCGTCTTGCCGACGGTCGCGGTGCCTTCGCCGCTGAACTGCTTGACCTTGACGGGCGTCGACATCGGTTGACGCACGGGCGAGAACATCGGAGTTGCTCCCACACCGGGCACCGTCGGCAACGGCCAGGCACCGACCTTCGCGTTTGGATGCAGCGTTACCTTGACGAGCCGTTCAAGGCGTCCCTCGCGGAACGGCAGGGGTTCGGTCAGGGCCGCCAGGACCGCCTTGACGATCGTGCCCTGGGGTGTCCCGGTAGGAAACTGTGCAATGAACTCCTTGACGGGCATCCCGAGCCGCCCGGACACGACTACGCCGTCCTCGTGGATGTGTTCGGCTGTCGTGAACACGCACCTGTCCTTGGCGACCTCCACAAGCAGCGCCACCCGTTCTAGGGGCAGGTCAACCGTCCTGTTCGACCTGACCCGAATGTCCCGCTGGATCATCTCCACGGTCAGCCCTGCGCCGTCCAAGTCCGTCAGGTACTGCTCGACGTCCCCGCCGACAGCAACCAGCAAGGCAGCCCGGTCAGCGGCGGTGACTGTCCGTACGCTCTGCGGTGGGTTCTTACCCATGCCCGGCCTTTCGACGATGGAGCACATTGATCTCTGGGGTTAGCCGTTCTCGTCCCAGACCCAGCTGTCTGTGAGCCGCCACGTCCCATCGCTCATCGTGAACGTGAAGATGTTCTCGAGCGGTGCGCCGTCCTTGGTGAACGTCGCCGAGCAGGAGCCCTCAGCGCCTTCAGCCGGGGCAGCGTCGTCCTGGCACTGCGGGTTGGTCCAGGCCCAGCTCGCGATGCCCCACAGATCTCCGTCCGAGGGGTTCGCGAGGAACGAGACCAGGCCAGGCTCGCCGTCGGCGGCCATCGCCGCCAGCATCGCGTCAAACGTCTCGCGGAGCCCTTCTGGCTGCGAGGCGGGGCTTGGGGCAGCCGTGGTGGTCGTCTCGGCAGAGGCGACGAGGGCGTCCACAGCCCTCTGCACCGGGGGGAAGTAGTCCTCGAGGTAGTAGTCCTTGAGGTTCGCGTCGATCAGGTCGTCCACTGCGGCGTCGTAGATAGCCCCTTCGGCACCCAGACACTGCCAGGTCCCGGCTACCTCCGGCAGCTCAGCCGCCTGGAGCACCTCGAGGCTGAACACGCCGACGACGGACGCTTCGAGCTGCTGGAACCTGAGGTCCTCCGGTCCGGTGAAGAGGTCGACGACGGGCTGCCACTGCTCCTGGATCATCCCGACGAGTACGCCACGGGCATAGACGCAGGCTTCCGAGGTCGGATCGCTCAGGTCCGTCGCCGATGTGGTGGGCGTCGGGGTCGGGCTCGCGGTCACCGTGGGCGAAGCGCTCGGTGGCGCGCTCGGGCCGTCCTGGGGACCGGCTGCGGACTGGCACCCGGCGAGAGCCAGCACCAGGGCACCCGCTGCGGCTACCCCCGTGGGCAAGACCCACCGGCGTCGCCGGGTCGTGACGGTGGTCGCCATGCCGGTGCCCGTCATCGGCTCGTGCGCGCGTCCGCGCGGTGTGTGATCCGTCATCGCACCAGTGTCGGCGGCGTTTCCACGGGTCACCCGGTACCTAGGTCCTACCTCGGCCGGTGCCTTGCCAGCTCCGGCACGTGCACGGACGGCCAGGCTCAACGGTGGCGTGCTGAGTTCCCGTAGAACTCAACACACCCGGCATCACAGCAGCCCGACTGCTTCGAACGCGGCCGTGTCGTCAGTGATCATCTGATGCCCGTCCTGAAGACTGCGGAGCGACACCTTGTCACCGACGATCCGGTCGATGTGGAACGTCGACAAGTTGTGGCACTCGGGGCATTGTCGTCGCTGTACGAACGGCCTCAGGAGATGGAACTGGCTCTCCAGATCGGTGACGTAAAGGCTGCCCTCTTCGATCGTGGGCGCATCTCCTTGCATGGTGGCGTCAGGCATCACGACGCGGTCTCCTACGAGGTGCTGGACTTCGAGCGTTGCAGTCCTTGTCAGGTCGTCCCAAACGGTGTGACGAACGTGGACGGCTGCAAGGTCCATGAGGAAGTCCGCGCGCGCCATCAAGAGTCCAAGGGCATCAGAGATCCGCTCGGCGACTTCTTGCGGTTCAAGGATCGTCCGCTGGTGTGCGAGGTCGTTCCTCGTGTCCGACAGCAAGCGTGACGCCGCTGCCGCGTCGCTGCTCTCGGCGAGAAGCGCTCCAAGTCTGCCCATGGTGCTGCTGGCCCCTTCGGGGGTTCGAAGTTCCCTGCGACCGCCGACCTCTTGCAGGATTGCGCGCCACGTTCCGATGGTCGGTCCCTGCCCACGTCGAATCTTTCGGCGTAAGTCACTAGCCGCACTGAGCTCCAACCCCCGGAACCGCGCCAAGGCCAGTGCGACGTTGGCCGCATACGCCAGGAGCGTTTCGTAGCAGTCGAGCGCCGCGCGGATATACGCCTCGCCGTGGCCACGGGTCCACTCGTTCTGCGCGATGGACCATCGGACGGCAATCGGTTGGGGGTAGCGGGTCGCGTAGATCTGTGCCGGGTCATCGAGAAGCCCGGCTGCATCAAGCCGCTGCCTCAATATCCTGCTTGAGTCGATTATGTGCGCGCGGCTGGCCTGCGGCGTCGGCCCGTCGAAGGCCTCACGCAGGACGAGGTCTGCTGACTGCTTCCAGAGCGCAAAACTCGACTCCGCGGTCTCGATGTCGCGCACTGCGGCACGCAACGCGGCGTCGGGTATCGGCAGGGGCAACCGCCGCAGTGCGTCCAGTTTCAGCATCGACGAACCGGCCGCCAACGCTGATAGGTGACGTCTGGCTGCCGCTGAGCGAAGGTAGGCAGCGAGAAAGCCCAGGTCCCCACGAACCAGCTCATCCTTGGCCCGAAGCACGATCACGTGCGCACTAGCGATGGCGGGCAGATGGATCGGGTGGATCTCGCCGACGACGAGCGGCGCTTCTCGATGCACAACAGCTCTCAGGACGAGATCGCCAACACGAAGCTCTAAATCGTTGCCCACCACCGTTCCACGCGACCGCGCGGTCTCGACACGACCATCGCGACCGATCCCGCGCGCTGCGACCACTGATCGCACCGCGCTCCCTTCTGTGCCCGACCTCCAGGTCCCCCGAAGTACCTCGAAGACATCGGACAGGGATTCGGCGGATCCATAACTATCGAGAGATCGAGCATGATCGGCCACAGCTGGATCATGTGCCGCGACGCTCCAAGACTCATTTCTTTCGAGGACGCGCCGAACCACGAATCCGTGGGCGGAGCGACCGCCGTCTCTGCGCGTCAGGTTCGCGAAGTCAGCCAGGACGTCGTCGCCCAGAGGACCATGAGGCACCTGGAAGAATCGGGTCGGGCCGGGGTAGTCTGCTCGGCGCTCGAGCGTGACGAGGGCGATTTCGAAGGATGGGTGGATCCCGGGCAGGCCGCTCCATTCTGCGACGCGCGTAACCGCCCATCTGGACATTAATTTCGAGCGGAACTTTGCATATACCTCACTGGAAAGCGCGGCGGCGGGTAGCAGCATTGACATCGGGCCTCCCGATGGCTCGACTCCGGCCACCCACTCACGGCGCTGGGCTGCGACCGGCCCCGTCTTCCCTTCCCACCGTGTGGCGATCACGACGGGAAGACCGAGCTCCACACAGTTTTGGAGAATCTCCGAGGCGGACGCGCCCTCATGCCCGGCAACGTGGACCGAGACCCCGGTGGGCCAAGGCAGGTCCAGAGCCCCTGCGTCCAACAGGGCACCATCCTCGACGAGGATCTCCACGGTGCCACCGGTGCCTGTACCGGCCGTGAGAATCCCGGCTATGACGCGCCACCGGGCGTCGTCCGGGCGTACTCCGTCGATGCCTTGGGTTTCGGTCATGCTGCATCCCTGGCCCGCGCGAGCATCCCAGCAGAGGTGCGTGCCTTTTCCACGCGGCACCTGCGCGGACGTCGTCTCTCGGATTGCGCCCGGTGGCCGGTTGTCGACCAGCCGATACCAGGGCCGTCCCGCGACACTCCGCCATGCGTCACGTCGTCCGAGTGCCTGGAGGCGTCACCCGACGGTGGTGACTGGCCGACGGCGACGACCGGTGACGTTCCGAGCGTCCGCGCGATCCCCATCGTCGGAGGGTAGCCGGGGCGACCCCATCTAGAGCGCGACGTCGCCTGGCGTCATCGGAATCGACCGACGACGCTGGTCAACCCCACGGACACGGACTAGCTCTCGGCCTCGGTGTCCGTCTGGTCTATGACCTCGTCGAGCCAGTCCGGGTAAAAGTCCACCTCGGGGGGTGACGGCACCCAGGTGCCGTCGAATCCTGTCGCCTGTGCCTCATCGGCGTCGAGCGACAGGTCGCACACTGGACAGCGCAGACCTTCGAAATCCATCCCGCCGACCGCCGCGTAGTAGTCGCCGTCCGAGTCCCGCTCCACCTCGATATCCGCAGTCCAGCCCAGTACGGCCGACCGGCCGCAGGCCGGACAATCGACGTCGAGCGTTTCGTCGAACGTGGGTCGTACCCTCTCAAGGCCCTGGATGTACCCCTCTCGGTGTTCTTCGCCCCAGGTCTCGACCTTGAGGTCGAATACCTGCTTCGCGATGCCGATGCGGTACTCCGCGATGCGCTTCAGCCGTCGAGAGCGGGCCTCCTGCAACCTCCGAGCCTCGCTGGCCTCCTCCTGCCAGAACAGTTCAGGGTCGAGGCTCTGCGCATCAAGGATCGCGTTGATGTACGCAGCCATCGCCCCCACCGCAGCTGCAAGGTGTCCAGGGTCGACCGTGCCCATGTGGACGGCCGCGTTACGGACATCGAGCACCTGGGATGCTGCCTTCGCCTGAACCGCGCACGACGGATGGATCCGTCCCACCATGTCGACCGCGACCGATGCATCGATGGTCCGCAACATCCTCGTCGCGCGGATGCCTACGTCCTTCAGTGCTGCCAGTGCGTCGAGCAACTCCCCCTTGTTAATAGAACCGCTACTGAGCAGGAGCGGTTCGAACTCCGCGATTGCCGCCTTCGCCACCATCTCGATGGCACCACCAGCGTGGATCGCAGCGTCGAGCTGCACGAGGCCGTCGCCCACCCCGGCATCCCGGACAGCGATCCGCGCGTGGTGGGATCCGACGGCGAGCAGGTGCTCGGCAAGTTGGTCGATGGGGGTGACAACCGACCCTCGTCTCCATCCCGTCGATGATGATTCAGCCGCTCCGGTCATGGACCCGATGATCCCGGGTGCGTCGACGTCGGTCGGCGCGACACGCACAGCCGGTGTCGGCGGTCGCCGCTACGTTGCCGACCATGACGGACACCGAGACGGACACCGCGCGCGCAGCGGCCAAGCGCATCAACGACGCGTTCCAGAGCCAGGGACTGTTCGAGCCGTTCTGGGGACGGGCTCCGGGATGGCTCGGTTCTACCATCTCGCGCATGCTCACCCTGACTGGCTTCGACGAGCTGCCCTACCTGACGTGCCGCGGGGACGAGGACGACGACGAGAACGGGCAGCGGTCCGCAATCATCGTCGCGTTCTCCGCTTCGGCACTCGTCATCGCCCACGTCGCCGACGCACGCTCGAACAGTGCCGTCGTGACCGTCCGGGCCATCCCTCGCCGGACCCTGACGGGCATCGAGTCGACGGAGAGCACGACGAACCTGCTGTCCGACAACGTCAGCTGGAACACCTGGCCGGGCTCCTACCAGCTCGCCCTGCACTACTCGGACGGGACCGACCTGACGCTGCCGATTGGCCGGTACCCGAAGTCGGAGGACATGTACGCGTTCGAGTCGCTCCGCCCGTCCCTGCTGGCGGACCTCGCGGCAGTCTGACGGGCCGTCCGTGCGTTGCCCAGTCCGTGAACGCCGGACACCGGTACGGTCCGGCCATGGACTGGACGCAGATGCTCCTCGACTTCCTCGCTGCCATCGTGTGGCCGGTCGTCATAGTCGTCGCGTTTCTGGTGTTCCGCGAACCAATCGCTGAGCGCATCAGCCACCTGAAGGAGGTCGGGGCGGGTCCCGCATCGGCCAAGTTCGAGGAGGCGAAGGCGAAGACGGAAGCCGAGGTCGCGCTCGACGTGGTCGAGCCCGTCGCGCCGGGCGTCGGCGAGGAGCGCCCGGACGACGGATCAGCCGTTCCGAGCGACAGGGTGTCGCTGAGCCGCGACGAGCTGCAAACCCTCGTCACCGAGTTCGCCGAGGCAGGGTGGGCGATGCGCGACCTAGGGACGTTCCGCCACCGCCCGTCGCCTCTGATCGGCTGGAATGAAGACGGCAAGCCCTACATCAAGGTGTGGGAGAGCCGGACCGGGCCATCTAAGGCTGAGGTCATTCGGGCTCGGTCTGATGCGATCAAGGCTGTTCGAGATCGAGAAAACGCAACCGCCGAGCTATCTCTGGCACAGAAATCCGGAGATCGAGACCGCATTGGGCGAGCAGAGCTGCGGGTAGCCGAAGCGGCCGATCGGGCACAGGCTGCCATCCGCGACGCCGCGGAATTAGACGCTCAGACGGGCAGCTTCCGCTAAGACGATGCGCGCAAATCAAGAGACCCCGTGGGACGCGGGGACCGCGCTGAACTACCGGCGTCGACCAGCGGTTCTGGTGGCGATCTTCGGCGTGGTGCCATGGTCCCTCCGAAACATGACCCAGCGCGTGGACGTACAGGACCTTGGTCACCCAGTTTCGGTGCGGCGGTCGTGAAGACTCATTGCATGCCCAATGACAGGACGCGCGCCGCTGCGCCTGAGCGAGCCGATCTCGCCCGCGCCCGCCGCGGCCCGTCGGAACGGCGACCACGCACGGCGAGGATGCTCCTGCTGCCCGGGGTCGCGGCCGTTGGCGTGCTCGTTCTGGCGAGCTGCACGGTGAACGTCGGCTCCGGCACCTCCCAAGCCGAGACCCCGGCAGTAGAGACAACGACCGCAGAGACCGCGACAGCGAGAGCCGCGACCTGGACCGACACCATCGCGGCGACGGAGACGGGCGTCGCTCTGGTCACGTCGACCACCTGCGACGGGGGTGGCACCGGGACAGCGTTCCTGCTCAGCCCGACCCAATTGCTGACAGCTGCACACGTCGTCGACGGCTCCCAGGACGTCGTCGTCGAACTGGGTGGCACCTCGACTCAGGCGCACGTGATCGGTTTCGACCGCGCCGGTGACCTCGCGCTCATCCAGACCGATGCGCCACTGACGGGGCATGTATTCAGGCTGTCTACGACACCGGTGCACAAGGGTGACGAGGTCACCGGTCTCGGGTATCCCTTGGATGCGACAACCGTCGTGGCTACCCAAGGCCGGGTGAGTGGCCTCGACCAGCCGGTCACCACAGAGTCGTTTACACGGAACGACATGATCCAGACGGACGCGGGACTCAACCACGGAAGCAGCGGTGGCCCTCTGATCACGCTCGACGAATCCGTCGTGGGCATGGTGTCCGCTGGGAAGGACGACGCGAACGTCACCGGCTTTGCCGTGCCCGCGAACGCTATTGCGAATCAGGTCGCGGGGTGGAAGGGATCCAGCACGACGACCACCTTCCCGGCATGCTCAAGTGCCCGGGACCTCGGCACCCAACCGCCGATGAGCTCGTTCGTGCTGGACGTCCGGGTTGCTACGAGCGATCCCGGAGCCTCAACCGTCGCCGATCTCCTGCGTGTGCACGGCACGGCGATCAACGCCGGGGACTACGGAGTGGCATTCAGCGACTTCACGCCGAAGATGCAGGAGTACCTCGGCTCCCAGGACAAGTGGGGGGCGTCGATGACGTCGATCTACTGGCAGGCGGTGAGGGTCGTTTCCGTGCAGACGCGCGAGGACGGCGCGTACATCGCCGACGTCGAGATCGAACGCCTCGGAGACCCCGCGAACGGGGGCGAGTGCGGCATCTGGACCAAGCGGTACACCATCAAGACGATCGACTCCGACCCACGGTGGCGCATTGGCTGGGTCGAGGACGTCGCCGACCTTCGCCCCTGCACCTGACAACGACCCGTCGCGCATCGTGGCGGAGCGTGCGTGTAAAAATCAGCGAGCAGCATGTGGCGGCGATCCCCGTCGCGGGGTCGGTCTGGCGTCAGCGGGAGCCGCAGCGGCGACGCCCATGAGACCTCGGCGTGAACCACACTCAGTTTCTGACCGAGATTAGCTAAACACCACCAACAGGACTTTGGTCTCAATGGGGGGCGACGCCAATCGTCGAGACTTATGTCGTGGCGACCCCCCGGAAACTCGACGACGACTACGCCTTGCAACGCGCGCTTGCCCTGAAGTACGGGATGAGCCTCGCCGAGATGCACGACGTGCTCCGTCGACACGCGCGAGTCGCCATTGACGGTCCGATGCGCTGGGGGGTCTGTGCGGTCGAGGAGCCCAAGGCCGCCGAAGGCCCCCCTGCAGTCACGTCCGCCCGGCGCAACCCGAACTCGATGACCGATGTGGAAGTCCGCCAAGCCCGCAAGCGGAATGCCACTGGCAAGTACACCCTCGACGCCCTGGCTCGGATGCACGGGATCAGCGCGTCCTCCATGCACCGCCTGCTGCGAGGCGAGACCCGAGCCACGGCTGGAGGCCCGACGCCGATCAGCCCGGTCGTTTCGTCGGGCACGGGCCCCGAGGCTGCGAGGGCCGACGCCACGAACGGCTCGGTTGCACGGCAGGGCGGCGCAGCCCAACCGCCGGATGCCTCGCCCTACAGCGGGTCTCTGATAGACCTGGCTGCACGGCTGCGAGCCGCACGCGCCCCTCGCGGGACCGAGCCGGAGGCAGCCGCTCGCCGCCCGTAGCCCGGGTGATGACCAACAGGGAACGTGACCGAGCGCCGCGCGCGTGGATTCAGTCGTTACCCCAAGGTGCACTCGATGAAGACGACGAGGACCATCAAGGGCATCTCGGTCAGCTCAGCACGGGCGCACGGCACCCGAAGATCGGCGTCCCAACATCGACGCAAACTGAAGCACACAACACACCCCCCATATGTGTGCTTCAGGTCGTGCACCTTCGGACGTCACGGATCCTGCGTACCACGGCGCTCCGCGATGACCTGCCGGTATAGCTCCCGCTGCGACTGGTGCCGCTGCGCCGCGGCGTCGCGGGCGTCCATCGCAGACTTCGGCGTCACGTCCGCGACGCTAACGTCCGTCGTTCGCCAGAAACCGTCGACCGCGACCAGCAAGCCCAACTCGACGAGCTTCCCAAGATGCTTGAGTACGGTGCGGCGTGAGAACCCCGACACGAGCCCGGCCTCCGCAGCAGTCAACCCGTCTGCGCTGACGGCGATGGCGCGGTACGTAAGGCCCACGCCCGCACCGAAGCCCGAGGTGTTCCGGAACGCGAGCATCGGCAGGTAGAGCGCTTGTTCGCGATAGTGCTCCTCTGGGCCGAGGTCCTGACGAACGACGAGCCGGTAGGTCCGTGCGTGGCCGATCTCGACGCCGTCGCCGACGACATCGAGCAACCCGGCACTGACGAGCCGCCGGAGGCTGTCGATCACCGTGCGGGGTGAGCCGACCTCGGCGCGTATCTGCAGCTCGCGTACAGACATGTCGACCACGAGCGAACCGATGTCCTCTGCCAACTGCAGGAACGCCTCGTAGACGCTGCCGTCGGTGGGCCGGGTCGATGCCTTCGGAAGCACGCACGGCGCTGCTGCGCGCAACCGCCGAACGGTGAAGTGAGCTGTCGGCCAGACGTGTCTCCGGAACCAGTCGTCTTCGGGGTGATGGCGATTCTCGACGGCCTCGGCGTAGGTCCTTCCGATTGCCAGGCGCTCGTCATGAAGGACGAGCAGCGCCTCGTCGACTGTCCACCCGCCACTGGCGGCGTAGTTCGCGAAGCCACGGATGATGTCCGATTGCGAGCCTCGAACCCCCACCAACTCGAAGATGTCAGCCCGCGTTGACGGCGGCATCGTGCGACGGATGGGATTCGTGAGCCGGTCGATGACCGCGTGCCGTGACGAAGGATAGATCGGCAGCGAGCGGTGGCCCCTGTCTCGATGCCGGGCGTACGGCGGACGAATGGTCAGTTTGACGTCCGCACCGAGTTCTTTCGCTCGCATCGCCCAAAATCGACGATCCTCGTCATTCTCCGCCCGGATCAGCACATGCCTTCGGCCGGTGTCGTCGGCTCCAGAACGGCTCGCACACATCACCGGGACGAAGCCAGCCAGTAGCGCCTCCCGATGCAGAGTGCGGGCACGGAGGTCGCCGTCACTCTGATCGAAGTCTGCAACCACGAACACGTCGTGGACGAAGACGAAGAACGGCACGTCGGCGTCGATCGCGTCGTCCAGACCCCGCCAGCGTGGACGTCCATTGCCTGCGTCCAATTCTCCGACGTAATTCTCTCGACTGAGGATGCGCGCAACGCTGCGATCAGCGCGCACCTACCCGTCCGAGCCCTGCTGAAACGATCCCCGGGCGTCGCGCCTAGCAGGCATCTCGCTGATCCCTCACCCACCGTTCGACGTCGGCGCGCAGGTAGCGCACGTGACGGCCGACCAGGAAGCTCGTGGGTCCCCGGCCGTTGTAGCGCCACCACCGCAGGGTGTTCTCGCTCGTGCGCAGCATGGCGGCGACCTCACCCGTCGTCATGAGATCCCCGAGCGCTTCTGGCTCCATCTTTCAACCTCTCATCGGTTGGACATGAGCCCTCAGGGTCCGGCACCGATCTTGCCCTGTCAACCGATCAGAGGTTGGATGAGGTATGAGATCAGACTGGGATCGCTTTGAGACGACGGTGCACGACCCACGCCGCAGGCGGTGGCTCGAGCAGCTCGAGCCGGTGTTCGCACGAGAACTTCGCCTGGCCCGGACGGATCGAGGGATCTCCCAGGAGCTCCTGGTCGCGTTCGTCAACCAGAGCTTCAAGCTGAACTGGCACCAGACCACGCTGGCCAAGGTCGAGGCCGGGGAGCGAGCGATCAAGCTCAGGGAAGCGCTCGTGCTCTGCGAGGCGCTCGAGATACCGCTCCGACAGCTCACCGGCGAGGACGAACTGCCCGTCGTCGGCTGGAGCTCCTAGAACCACCTAGGCCCCGCATGCCACCGACGGGAGAGGTCCACTCATGTCCAGTATCAAGAAGCGACCTGATGGCGCGTGGCGTGCGCGGTACCGCGACGTCGACGGCCGAGAACACGCACAGCACTTCACCCGCAAGCTCGACGCGCAGCGGTGGCTTGACGAGGTCACGACGTCCGTCGTCACCGGCATGTACGTCGACCCGGGTGCAGGAAAGGTGAACTTTAGGGAGTACGCAGAGCAGTGGCGGGCCGTGGCCGCACACCGCAGATCCACTGCGGACACGGTCGAGCGCGCGTTGCGCAAGCACGTCTATCCCGCGATCGGGGATCGACCGATCAACTCTGTACTGCCATCGGATCTGAAGGCTCTCGTGAGGCGTATGTCGGAGACGCTCGCGCCCAGCACTGTCTCCGTGATCTACCGTCACGTCTCGGCGATCTTCAAGGCCGCGGTCGCGGACCGCCGCATTGCGGTCTCCCCTTGCGCTTCGGTGTCGGTGCCGAAGCCGCGGAAGGCCAAGGTGGTGCCGATCGAGACCTCGGCTGTCATCGCGCTCGCGGACTCGGTGCCGAGGGAGTGGCGCGCAGCCGTCATGCTCGCCGCAGGTACCGGCCTAAGGCTCGGAGAGGTTCTCGGCCTCTCGCTCGGGCACATCGACTTCCTGCGCCGCCAGGTCGTCGTAGACCGACAACTCCTGCAGATCGCCGGGAAGCCGCCGTACTTCGGGCCACCGAAGACCGATGCGTCCTACCGGACGGTGCCGCTGCCCACGGTGGTCATCGACGAGCTCGCCGCGCACCTCGCCGCCTTTCCAGTGCAGGGCCGCGAAGGCCTGGTGTTCACGAACCGGCTCGGAACGCCGATGCGGCGCACGAGCATGTGGACCACCTGGCAGAGGGCGCTCGTGAAGGCGGGGCTCGAGGACGTGACGTTCCATGACCTCCGGCACTACTACGCGAGCCTGCTGATCCGGCACGGGGAGTCCGTCAAGGTCGTCCAGGCGCGCCTCGGACACAAGTCCGCGGTCGAGACCCTGGACACCTACTCCCACCTCTGGAGCGACTCCGATGACCGCACCAGGGAGGCCGTCGACGAGGTCCTCGGCCAGAATCCTGCGGACTCTGTGCGGACTGTGGCCAACGGCTGAGGGTATCCCTGCACGTCAGCGGCCTAAATGCGGATGAGTCAGTCGATACGCCGGGTTCTGTCCTCGCGCGCGGTTGCCCGCACTGCGCGAGTGGCGGCCATCCCTCTACGACGTACGTTGCCGCACGCCTCCAGCGGCCTACCCGGGAGCTCGGGCGAGCAGCCCTCGAACGCTCCCTGTCTGACCTTGCTCCGGGTGGGGTTTACCGAGCCGCACCGGTCACCCGGCACGCTGGTGGTCTCTTACACCACCGTTTCACCCTTACCCGACCGGCGGACCGGTCGGGCGGTCTGTTCTCTGTGGCACTTTCCCGCGGGTCACCCCGGGTGGGTGTTACCCACCACCCTGCTCTGCGGAGCCCGGACGTTCCTCGGCGAGCCCGAGGGCTCGACGCGGCCGCCTGACTGACTCATCCGCGAGCGCCAGCATAGTCGTCGCCGCCGGGGCGCCGAACGACGGTCAGACGTCGACGCGGTAGGTCAGGGACAGCTCGTCGCCGGAGACGCCGCGGATCCCCCAGTTCTCCGGCGGGCTCTCGATGATGATGATCTCGAGGTCGTCTGCACTGAGCCCGAGGGTGGGGGCGACGTCGTCGTAGAACGCGGCGATGAGCGCACGCCGGGCCTCGCGCGAGCGGCCGGTGAAGCAGAGGATCTCGACGACCAGGTAGTCCTTGCTGCGGGGTGCCACCAGGTCGTCGCCGTCGAGGAGCAGGAAGCGGTGGAACCGCTTGTCCTCGGGCAGGCCCCACGTGCCGACGATCGCACGGTGCACGGCGTCGGACACGGACCCTCGGCGGTCCTGCCAGACGTCGCGTCGGCCGTAGATCTTCACGTGCGCCATCTGGGTCCTCCTCGCGCGGCACCGTCGCGCGGGAGCCTACAGTTCAGGCGTGCTCGTGCTCCTGCCGCCCTCCGAGGGCAAGACGCCGCCGCGCGCCCGCGGCCCCCAGCTCGACCTCGACAGCCTCTCCTCGCCCGGCCTCAACCCCATGAGGGAGAAGGTTCTGGACGCGTTGATCGAGGTCAGCGCGTCGGCCGATGCCATGAAGGTGCTCGGCGTCGGCGCGAGTCTCGACGCCGAGGTGGCGCGCAACGTGCACCTGCGCACCCTCCCGACCCGCGCGGCGAAACACGTGTACTCCGGCGTGCTCTACGCGGCGGCCGGCCTGGACCAGCTCACCCCGACGGGGCGGGCGCGCGCCGCGGACAGCGTCCGGATCGTGTCCGGCCTGTGGGGGCTCGTCGCACCTGACGACCGCATCCCGGCCTATCGCCTCTCCATGGGCACCGACCTGCCGGGCATCGGTCCTCTGGCGGGTGCGTGGCGTGGCGCTCTCGGGGTGGAGCTCGACGCTCGGGCCGACGGTGAGCTCGTGGTCGACTGCCGGTCCGCGACCTACCTCGCGGCGTGGCACCCGCCGCGGTCGGCCGACTGGGTGCAGGTACGAGTCCTGCGTGAGGCGGACGGGGTGCGGTCCGTCGTCTCGCACAACGCCAAGCACACGCGCGGGGTGCTCACCCGCCACCTGCTGACGCGTCGTGGCCGCGCGCCGCAGGACGCTGCGTCGCTGACCCGCGTCGCCGCGGAGCTCGTCGGCTCGGCGCTCCTCGCCGTCGAGCTCGGCCCGACGACCCGCGGTGCCCGCACGCTCGAGCTCGTCGTGGCCTGAGGGCTCAGCCCGACCAGCCCTCGCTCGGCACACCGACCACGGCGATCTCGTCGCGACGGTCCGCGAAGAGGCGCACGATGCTCACCGAGGCGGGCGCGACCCGCAGCTGGCTCCAGGACGACGGCTGCGCGCCCATGGTGACTCCGAGCGCCGCGCGGATCGAGACGGCGTGGCTCACGACGACGACCGTCCGGTCGACGCCCTGGGCCAGCAACCCGTCGAGGCCTCGCTGCAGCCGGCGGCCGACGTCCTCGATCGACTCTCCGCCCGGCGGCCGCAGGTCGGCCTTGGTGTGCCACGGCTCGAGCTGACCGGGCCATCGCTCCTCGATCTGCTCGGCGGTGAGCCCTTGCCACTCCCCGAAGTTCGCCTCCTGGAACGTGGCATCCGTCCGGACGGGCAGCCCGAGCTTCTCGGCGATGACCGCGCCGGTCTGCTGCGTGCGGACCATGGGCGAGGCGATGATCTCGCTCGGGTACGGGATGTCGCCCCACAGGTCCCGTCCGACGCGGTCGACCAGGTCGGCGGCGTCGCGCGCCTGCCGCAGACCGGTCTCGTCGAGGGGCGGCCCGGGCTCGCCGGAACCGGAGTACCCGCGCGAGACGGTCATCGTCGTCTGGCCGTGCCGGACGAGGACCACGGTGACCGGCTGCTCCTCGTCGAAGCGGACACCCGCCCCGGAGGGTCGAGGTGCCCGCGTCGGCGGCGAACCGGCAGGGTCGGCGGCTTTGGGCTCCAACGGAACAGCTGCGTCGCTCACGACAGGCAGTCTGTCGCTCCGTCGCCGGACGCGCGACCCGCAGGTCAGCCCTTCGCGGGCTCCGGGAGACGCACGAGGATGCGACCGCACTCCTCGCACCGCGCCACCTGGTCCTCGGGGGACTTGACGATCGCCTCGACGTCGAGCGGGTTCAGCTCGAGCCGGCAGCTCTCGCACCGGCGACCGCGCAGGGCACCGGCGCCCTTGCCACCCAACTGAGCGCGCAGCCGCTCGTACAGGGTCACCAGTGCCGCGTCCAGCCCCTCGGCGGCCGCCGCACGCTCGGCACGGACCGTCTCCGCCTCGGCGTCGAGCGCGGCGTATGCGGCGTCGCGCTCCGCCTCCACACCGGCGCGCTTCTCCGCGAGCGACTCGTGCGCGGTCGTGACCTCGGCGAGCGCTTTCTCGTGGGCCTCGAGCCGCTCCATGACGTCGAGCTCGACCTCTTCGAGCTCGGCCTGCCGACGACCGAGGGTGCCCAGCTCGCTCTGCAGTGCCTGGAGGTCCTTGGGGCTGCCCGTGCCGGAATCCAGCCGAGCCTGGTCGCGCGCGGCGCGAACCCGCACCTGCTCGACGTCCGCCTCCGCCTTGCGCAGCTCCCGCTGGAGGTCACTGACCGCCGTCTGCGACGTCACGAGGGCGGTGTGCAGGTCCGTGACCTGCGAGGCCAGCTCGGTCAGCCGCGCGAGCTCCGGCAGCGTGCGCTTCTTGTGGGCGATCTGGTCCAGGCGGGTGTCGAGAGCCTGGACGTCGAGCAGTCGGCGCTGGTCCGCTGCGGGTGCAGTCGTCACGGGTGTCCTTCCGGCGGTGCTGTGGGAACAAGGGCTTGCGGCGGTTCCGGGCTCGCGACGCGACCCGTCCACGGGTCCGTGCTCACCGTGCTGACGCGGGTCACCACCGTAGTCCCCGCCGCACCGACGTCCTGCCCGAGGTCACGCGCGGCGTACGCGAGCCACGGCCACTCGGACGCGAAGTGCGCGACGTCGACGAGGTACGGGGTGGACGAGCCGTCGTGCTCGGCCCGCTCCCGTAGCTCCGAGACCGGGTGGTGGCGCAGGTCCGCGGTCACGTACGCGTCCACGCCGCTCGCGCGGACCGCGTCGAAGAACGAGTCGCCGGAACCCCCGACGACGGCGACGCGCTCGACCCGGCCGTCGGGATCGCCCGCGAACCGGACGCCCTGGGCGGTGGCAGGAAGGGCAGCGGCGACGGCGGAGGCGAAGCTGCTCAGGGTCGTCGGCTCGGGCAGCACGCCCACGCGTCCGGAGCCTGTGGACCCGGGCCAGGCCGCAAGCTCGAGCACATCGAACGCCGGCTCCTCATAGGGATGGGCCGAGCGCATCGCAGCCACGACCTGCGACCGCAGCCGACGAGGGGCGACCATCTCGACGCGTGCCTCGACGACGCGCGACGCCTGACCCGCAGAGCCGATCGTCGGCGACGCATTCTCCGACGGCGTGAACGTCCCCTCGCCGGTCGACGTCCACGCGCACCGGGTGTACTCCCCGATCGCGCCGGCGCCCGCGGCGGCCAGCGCGTCGACGACCCGTTCGGCGTCGCCCACCGGGACGAACACCACGTGCTTGTCGAGCGCCTCGGTGGGTGCGGCCTCCAGCGGCGTCGTCCCGAGGAGGCCCACGGCGTCCGCGAGCGCGTCGCACACACCGCCGGTCGCGGCGTCGGCATTGGTGTGCGCGGTGTACAGGGCGACGCCGGAGCGGACCAGCCTGTGCAGCAACGCTCCCTTGAACGTGGTGCCGGCGATCGAGTGGACCGGCCGCAGCAGGAGCGGGTGGTGCGTCACGACGAGGTCCGCGCCCCACGCGATCGCCTCGTCGATGACCGCCGCCACGGGGTCGACCGCGAACAGCACCCGGCCGACGGGCTGCTCCGGGTCGCCGGTGACGAGACCGACCGCGTCCCACGACTCCGCCGTCGACGGCGGGTAGCGGCGCTCGAGAAGCCGGACGACGTCCCTGAGAACCGGTGCGCTCACGTGCCGCACGCTACCGGGCCGACGCCTCGACGCGGTCACCGACGGCGACACGGCCGGCGCGGACCGGGACCATCTGGATGCCGAACCAGACCTCGCCGTCACGACGCCGGTGCCGCGCCAACGAGGCGAGGGGCTCCTTGCCCTTGACCTGCGTGTCGGGGTCGATCGTCGTCAGGACGCACCGCCCGCAGTGGTCGGCGAACCTCAGCTCGGCGTCCCCGACGACCAGGGTGGCCCAGCCGTCCTCGACGAACGGCTCGAGGTCACCGTCGACCACGAGGTTCGGACGGAACCGCCGCATGTCGAGCGCCTGACGCGCAGGGGGTGCCGGTTCGCCCTTCTCCAGCGCGCGGGCGACCCGTTCGTCGTGCAGCTCGGCAGCCCACGTGTCGAGGCGGCGCAGCGAGGCCGTGGTCGCCACGTGCACCGGTCCGGTGTCGGTCAGGGCGAGCGGGTCCGCGAGCGTCCCGCCGTGCTTCTCCGACATCCCCCGGCGGGCCGGGTCGTCGAGCCAGACGAGCCTCGCGCGCTGCCCGAGAAGCTCCGAGACCCACGCGTCGGCCTCGTCGCCCGCACGGGTCGCGGTGTCGAGCCGCCGGAGCTGCACGGGGAGGTCCGGCGGCCCGGACGGCTCGTCCACGTCGAGCGTCGGCAGGTCGTCGGCCCACATGCGGACCCCGCCGTCGTACGACGTGGCCCGGGCGGCGAGCATGCGCGGGTGGCTGCGAGCGGTGAGCGTCGAGCCGTGCTCGTCGACCACCATCCACCGGCGGTCGCCACGCGGGCCCGCGATCTCGAGCTCCATCGACGTCATCGGGGTCCCTGCGAACGACTTCACCGGGAACACGGTGAGCGCCGAGACGGCGAGGGCTGGCTCCGACATGGTGGGACCCTAACAACCGGGTGCCCTGCTTCGCGGGTCACCTCCCCGTGACGACGACCCGGCCGAGTGCCCCGGACTCGGCGTCGGCCATGGCGTGCGAGACGAAGGCGTAGGTGCCGGGCTCGGGGAGGGTCAGCTCCGCGAATCCGCCCTGGGCCGGCGCGAGGTGGAGCACCTGCGCGCCGCCGGTGCCAGTGGAGCCGCCGTCGCGCAGCACCCAGTCGCCCTCGCGGTAGACGGTGTCGAACTGGCCACCGACCACGTGGAACGCGCTGGGCAGGTTCGGTCCGGCGTCGAGCAGCCAGAACCGGACCCGCTCGCCCGCCACGGCCGCCAGCGGTCGGTCGCGGTACTGGTTCGCGTACCCGTTGAACACCACGAGGTCGGGGGTGCGCGCGGCCACCTTCGCCGCGTCGGCGACGTCCCCCTGCGGGCCCAGATACAGCTCGGACTGCACCAGCACGTACTCGCGGTCCACCTCGGGCAGGCCGGGCGGGTCGATGATGACGGCGCCGAACATCCCGTTCGCGATGTGCAGCGACATCGGCATGGTCGAGCAGTGGTACATCCAGATCCCCGACCGGGTCGCCGTGAACGCGTACGTGAGCGACTCCCCCGGCGGGATCGTCCGCATCACCTCGTCGGGCGCAAGCGCACCCGCGTGGAAGTCGATCGAGTGGCCGATGGAGCCGTCGTTGACGAGGGTGATCTCGAACCGGTCGCCGACGCGTCCGCGCAGCACCGGCCCTGGCGCCTGGCCACCGAAGGTCCACAGCCGCTGCGTCACCCCGGGAGATACCTCGCGGACGACCTCCTCGACGGCGAGGGTCACGCGGTGTGTCGTCGGACCGGGCTCGCTAGACGGCAGCGCCGCCTCGTGGGGCTGGAATGTCGGCCCGGGCGTCGCCATGAGGTCGGGCTCGGCGGGGTCCGCGTCGGCGCGCTCCGCGTGCTCGGCCTCCGCGGCGGGTGCACCGGTGACGACGATCGTCAGCGTCATCCCCATCTGGCGATGGCCGGCCACGGGGCACCATCCGTCGAGGTCGCTGCCGACGACACCCACGTCGACCGTGCCCTGCTCGCCGGGCGACAGACGCCCGGACCCGGCGCCGTTCTCGACGACGAGCTCGTGGACGTCGTCGTCCTCGTTGGTCACCTCGAGGACGAGCCGGTCGCCCGCCGGGACCTGGACCGTCGACGGGCTGAAACGCATGTCGAGCGCGCGCACGGCGACCATCGTCGTGCGCCCCGTCGCGACGCTCGGGTCCGTCGGCGCACTCGACCCGATCCCCGCGGCCGCGGGGTCGATGGCGACCCCCAGCGCGACGACCATCGCCAGCAGGCCGGTCGCGACGACCGCTGCACCGCTGCGCGACGACCCGGGCCCGGGCACCGGGACGCTCTCGTGACGGCGAGCAGCACGCACCGCGCGGCCGGCAAGGACCAGGAACGTGACGAGCGCACCGAGCACGACGAACGAGGCGAGGACGCGCACGGCGCTGGGCACCGGCGCGGCGAACAGGACGAGCCCCCCGTTGATGAGCACGACCCGCACGAGCGCACCGCGGTCGAGCTCTGCCGCGGTCCGGCGCGCGACGGCCGGTCCACCGCCGAGGACCACGGGCAGCAGGTGCGAGAGCGCGCCGACGAGGATCTGCGCGGCGAAGCCCACCGCGAAGGGAGCCACCAGCACGCGGAGGTCGGCCGCGGCCGCGACCCAGCCCGGGGCAGTGACGACCAGCACACCGAACGCCGCCGTGCATGCCGCGAACCACGCGAGAGCCGCCGCGAGGCTCCAGGCGGCGTACGTGCGCGGCGGCGCCGTGCGCGCCTGGGCGACCATCACGCTGCCCGAGATCGCCGTGCCGAGGACGACGACGACCGCGCCGAGACCGACGAGGACGCGCCACCCGGTCGCCGCGCCGAGGGCCACGAGCGTGAGGCCGACCAGCACGACGGGCAGCGCTCGGCGCCCGGCGCGCTCGTGCCCCGCCTCGATCCGGGCGTGCAGGACCGTCGGCCACAGGACGACGAGTGTCCCGAGCACCGTGAGCCCGACCCAGCCCAGGAGCGCGAGAGCGACGTGCCCGACGTACAGCCGGGCGTGGAGGACATCACCCACGTCGCCGCGCGCCATCACGACGCCGCACGCCAGCGCGACGGGCAGCACCAGCCCGGCGGCCACGTAGTACCGGACCGCGTGACCGAACCGCGACGGGAGCGCGGCACGCGACTGCACGACCATGACGACCACCTGCGCGAGGGCGGCCGCCGCAACGAGCGCCCCACCGGCGACGACGAGCCACCCGAGCGACGCGGCGACGCCGAGCACGACGGCCAGGGCGCCGCCGGTGTGGGCGGCGAGCCGCGCGGTGAGGCCGGCGCGTCCGCCCCGCGCGGGCCGGCGCAGGAGGGTGTCCGCGAAGTGCTGGCTCCAGACGAGGATCGCCGTGCTCACGGCGCCGAGCAGGAGCAGGTGGACGAGCAGCCACGGGGCGGCCGGGACGGCCCGGTGGCCTAGCGCGAGCAACGCCGCGGCCACCAGCCACGCGCCGACGAGGGCGTTCGCTCGCAGGTGCCAGGACGCGCGGTTCATCGCAGCGCCGCCGACGCGACGAGCGGCTCGACCGGCACAGCCGACATAGTCGGCACGGCGGCCACCGTCGGCCGGGCCGGCGCACCGACGGCGACGCTCCAGACCGCCACCGCGAGGAATGCCAGGACGGCCACGACGTTCGCGACGCCGCCCACGCGGACGGCGGTGACGCTCCCCCAGCCGTCTCCGACCACCAGCCGGAACCCGAGCGAGACGTGCAGCAGGACCAGCGGGGCGAGCATCACCGGTCGGTACGGCAGCGGTCGCCGCAGCACGGCCGGCAGGATCACGGGCGCGTGCGCCATCACCATCGACATGACGAATCCGAGGAACACGGCGTGCAGCACGGCGTCGTACGCGCGTCCGTCGGTCACCGCGCCGCCGAGCAGCCACACGCCTCCCGCGACCGCGAGCCACCCGAACCCCGCGAGCATGGCGAGCGCCATGAACCGCGGGAGCCCGGTGCTGCGGACCGTCCGGCGGGCCACGTCGTGGCGCGTCAGGAGGACCGCGAGCGCCAGGAGCGCCAGACCCAGCACGGCACCGCCGGCCCGCGGGTGCAGCAGGGCGACGGCCGCGCCCAGGAGCAGCGCGATCCCGGCGACGAGGATCCCCGCGCGGACGGCCGCCGGCGGCGCGGCGACGCGCATGAGCTCGAGGCGCTCGCCCACGACGGTCAGGACGAGGAAGGCGACGAACCACGGCGTGACCGCGGCGACCGGAACGCCCGCGAGGAGCAGCAGAGCGGATCCCACGGCCGCGGCGGCACCGGCGCCCTGCACGGCGATCGCGGGTGCCGGCTGCCGGCGCCAGACGACGACGTACGTCCCGACGAGCGCGACGGTCCCACCGAGGTGGAGCGCGTGCCCGACGGCGACCGGTGCGGCACTCAGCAGCGCGACCGACCCGGCGGCGAGCAGCAGCGGGGCGAGGAAGGCAGCGCGTCGGCGCACCGCGACGGCTCGCTCGAGCGCGACGAGGGTGCCGACGACGCCGAGGACCATGAGCTGCCCGTGCACGTCGGCGAGCCGGTGGAGCCGGATCGGCGCGGGGACGCCCAGCAGCAGGAGGGCTCCGTCGAGCCCCGCGAGCATGGCGAGACCGGCGGGCGCGAGCAGCACGAGCCGCAGTGGTGGGCGGCCCGTGCCGGGATGGTTTTCCACGGCTCCGACGGTAGTTATCCACGGCCCGCGTCGTCCCGGGACGAACGTCCCGCCTCACGCGACTTCCAACTCCATTGCCCGGTCGCATACTTCTCCCATGTCCGTCCGCCGCACACCGGCCGCACGCACGCTCGCGTCCGGCAGCCGCGTGGACCTGCTGCACCTGCTGCAGGACGGCGGCGAGCACACGATCGGCGAGCTCGCCGCGGCGACAGGGCTGCACGAGAACACGACGCGTGAGCACCTGCAGCGGCTCGTCTCCGACGGGTTCGCGCAGCGCACCCCCGAGCGGCGGACCGTGCGCGGCCGCCCGCGGATGGTGTACCGCGCGGTGTCCGCGGACGACCTGCGCACCGACCCGCACGCGCAGCGCCGGATCGAGGAGTCGATCGCGCGGGTGGCCCTGACCCGGGTCCTGCTCGAGGGGTACGGCCGCGAGGTCGGCTCGCCGACGTCCGCCGCGCAGGCTGCCGGTCGCGCGATGCTCGACGACCCGGCACTGCGGTCCGTGCCCGCGCAGACCGCGCCGGGGACCACGGAGGCCGACCGCCAGCTCGACGCGCTCGAGGGCCACCTCGAGCGGCTCGGCTTCGACCCGGAGCTCGACCGGTCGCAGATGGCGTTCCACCTGTACCGCTGCCCGTTCCTCGACCTGGCGAAGGCGCGGCCGGAGGTCGTGTGCAACGTGCACCTGGGCCTCGCGCAGGGGGTGCTCGACGCCGTCCCCGGACCGGTGGGGGCACGCGAGCTCCTGCCGTTCGTCGGGCCGGAGCACTGCGTCCTGCAGCTCGCGGCAGATGAGCAGGGACCCTCGCCCGACCCTCGCTGAGCCGTTCGGGTTTTCCACGGTCTTTTCGCGCGCACCACCGCGGGCCCCGCGGACATGCTCGCCGTGAGCCCGAGACCGGGCCACGGTACGGATGACTGCGGGAGGTCCCGATGTCCACCCTGACCCTGCGCGGGCCGGACCTGTCCCACTGGGACCCGGAGAACGAGGCCACCTGGGACCGCCGGCTCGCGTGGCGCACGCTGTGGATCACGACGTACAACCTGACGCTGGCGTTCTGCGTCTGGTACCTCGTCAGCGCGATCGCCCCGCGGCTCAACGACATCGGGTACGACCTGACGACGGGCCAGCTCTACTGGCTCGCGGCGATCCCCGGGCTCGCAGCAGGCCTCGCGCGGCTCATCTACATGTTCCTTCCCCCGGTCGTCGGCACCCGGACGCTCGTCGGCGGTTCCGCCACGCTGCTCCTGCTGCCAATGGTGGGCTGGGTGCTCGCCGTACGGGATCCGGGCACGTCGTACGCGGTGCTCCTGCTCCTCGCGGCGGCGTCGGGCGTCGGCGGCGGTGCGTTCGCGGGGTTCATGCCCTCGACCAGCTACTTCTTCCCCCGCCGCATGGCGGGCACCGCGCTGGGCCTGCAGGCCGGCATCGGCAACTTCGGCGTCAGCCTCATCCAGCTGCTCGTGCCGTGGGTCGTGGGTTTCGGTCTCCTCGGGACCGCGGCACTCACCCCGCAACAGCGTGCGGACGGCACCTCGATCTGGCTGCACAACGCCGGTCTGGTGCTCATCCCCTGGGTGCTGCTCGGCATGGTGCTCGCCGCCGTGTGGCTGCGGCGCGTCCCCGTCAAGGCCAACTTCCGTGAGCAGCTCGACATCTTCGGCGAGAAGCACACCTGGTACATGACGGCCGTATACCTCATGACGTTCGGCGCCTTCTCCGGCTTCGCGGCCCAGCTCGGCCTGCTGATCAAGAACATGTACGACGGCATGGAGGGTGCGCCCGACCCGCTGAAGTATGTCTTCCTCGGTCCGCTGCTCGGCTCGATCACCCGGGCGGCCTGGGGCCCGCTGTGCGACCGGTTCGGCGGCGCCGTGTGGTCGCTCGTCGCCGGCGTCGGCATGACTGCCGCGACCGTCTTCACCGCCTTCTTCCTGACACCGACCGACACCAGCACGTTCGGGCTCTTCCTCGGCGGCATGCTCGCGATCTTCACTTTCGCCGGCATCGGCAACGCGGGCACGTTCAAGCAGATGCCGATGATCTTCGACCGCCGTCGTGCCGGTGGCGTCATCGGGTTCACCTCCGCCATCGCGGCCTTCGGCCCGTTCCTCGTGGGCGTCGGCCTCTCGCTCGTCGCACCCCAGGCGTTCTTCATCGGGGCCGCCGTGTACTTCGCGCTCTGCACCGTCCTGGTGTGGAACCAGTACGCGCGCCCCGGCGCCCCCCGCCCCAGCTGAAGGAGGACGTCGTGACCGCACGCACCGACAGGCCCGGCACGGACAACGCCGCCGTCGACGCCCTCCTGCGCCTCGGCTCCCACCTGCGGCCCGGCACGATGTCGCCCGACAACCGAGCGCTGTTCCTCGAGGGTGGCCGCGAGGGTGACGCGTTCTACCGGGACCGCTGGTCGCACGACAAGGTGGTCCGCTCGACGCACGGCGTGAACTGCACGGGGTCGTGCTCGTGGAAGGTGTACGTCAAGGACGGGATCATCACCTGGGAGACCCAGCAGACCGACTACCCGTCGGTCGGCCCCGACTCCCCCGAGTACGAGCCCCGCGGCTGCCCGCGCGGTGCCGCCTTCTCCTGGTACACATACTCGCCGACACGCGTCCGGTACCCGTACGTGCGCGGGGCCCTGCTGCGGGCGTACCGGGCGGCGAAGGAACGCACGGGCGATCCGGTCCTCGCGTGGGCCGAGGTCACCGGCGACCCCGAGACCGCGCGCTCGTACAAGTCGGCGCGCGGCAAGGGCGGGCTCGTCCGCGCCACGTGGGACGAGGCCTCCGAGATCGTCGCGGCCGCGCACGTGCACACCATCAAGACGTACGGCCCGGACCGCGTCGCCGGCTTCTCTCCGATCCCCGCGATGTCGATGGTCTCGCACGGCTCGGGCGCGCGGTTCGTCTCGATGCTCGGCGGCACAATGCTGTCGTTCTACGACTGGTACGCGGACCTGCCCGTCGCCTCCCCGCAGGTCTTCGGCGACCAGACGGACGTCCCGGAGTCGGCCGACTGGTGGAACGCGAGCTACCTCATGATGTGGGGCTCGAACGTGCCGGTGACGCGGACGCCCGACGCGCACTTCATGACCGAGGCCCGCTACCGGGGCCAGAAGGTGGTCACGGTCTCCCCCGACTACGCGGACAACACGAAGTTCGCCGACGAGTGGCTGGCCCCGCACCCCGGCACGGACGGCGCGCTCGCGACCGCGATGGGCCACGTGATCCTGCGGGAGTTCCTCGTCGAGCGGCGCACCGCCCGGTTCGCCGAGTACATGTCGACGTTCACCGACGCGACCCACCTCATCACGCTGCGCCAGCGCGGCGACGCGTGGGTGCCGGACAAGTTCCTCACCGCCGACGCGCTCGACGGGCCGGTCGCCGGGCCCGACGGCACGCCGCGCGACACCCGCGGCCGGGACGCCGCGTTCATGACCGTCGTGCTCGACGCCGACGGCTCCCCGCGTGTGCCGAACGGGAGCCTCGGGCACCGGTTCGACCCGGCGCAGGCCGGCTCCTGGAACCTGGACCTCGGCACGATCCGGCCGGTGATGTCCGTCGGGGACCTCGACACCCACGACGGGGCGGCCGTCGCGGTCGACCTGCCGCGGTTCGACGTCGCGGCTGTGGGCCGCGACGACTCTGTCGGCGAGCACACGGGCGGCGCGGGCGTCGTCCGTCGCGGCGTGCCCGTCATCCGCCTCGGCGACGCTCTCGTCACGACGGTGTTCGACCTCCTGCTCGCCCAGTACGGCGTCGGGCGCGACGGGCTGCCCGGCACCTGGCCGACGGGTTACGACGACCCGAGCACCCCGGGCACCCCTGCGTGGCAGGAGGAGATCACTGGGGTGCCCGCCGCGTCGGCGGAGCGCATCGGGCGGGAGTTCGCCGAGAACGCCGAGGCGTCGGGCGGCCGCTCGATGATCCTCATGGGCGCCGGCACCAACCACTGGTTCCACTCCGACACGATCTACCGCACGTTCCTCGCGCTCGTGACGATGACCGGCTGCCAGGGCGTGAACGGCGGCGGCTGGGCGCACTACGTCGGCCAGGAGAAGTGCCGGCCCGTCACCGGCTGGGCGCAGTACGCGTTCGGCCTGGACTGGGTGCGGCCACCGCGGCAGATGATCGGCACCGCGTTCTGGTACCTGGCCACCGACCAGTGGCGCTACGACGGCCTGCCCGCCGACGCCCTCGCGTCACCGCTGGCCGAGGGCCTGTTCGCGGGCCGGACCACTGCCGACTGCCTCGTCGAGTCCGCCAAGCGAGGGTGGATGCCGTCGTACCCGACGTTCGACCGCAACCCGCTGGACCTGGTCGACGAGGCCCGCGCGGCGGGCAAGGACCCCGCGCAGCACGTCGTCGACGAGCTCAAGAGCGGGCGGCTGAAGTTCGCCGTCGAGGACCCGGACGACCCCGCCAACTTCCCGCGCGTCCTGACGGTCTGGCGGGCGAACATCCTCGGCTCGTCGGGCAAGGGCAACGAGTACTTCCTGCGCCACCTGCTCGGCACCGACTCGGCCGTCATGGCCGAAGAGTCGGGTCCGGACCGTCGCCCGAGCACGATGACGTGGCACGACGAGGCCCCGCGGGGGAAGCTCGACCTGCTCGTCACGAGCGACTTCCGCATGACGTCGACGACGCTCTTCTCCGACGTGGTGCTGCCCGCGGCGACCTGGTACGAGAAGCACGACCTGTCCACGACGGACATGCACCCCTTCGTGCACTCGTTCAACCCGGCGATCGCGCCGCCGTGGCAGACCCGCACGGACTTCGACATCTTCGTCACGCTGGCGAAGGCGGTCTCCCGGTTGTCGGTCGGGCACCTGGGCACGCGCGAGGACCTCGTCGCGGTGCCACTGATGCACGACACTCCGGACGAGATGAGCACGCCGCACGGCCGGGTCACCGCCGTGGACGACCTCATCCCGGGTGTGACGATGCCGAAGCTCGTGGTCGTCGAGCGGGACTACACCGCGCTGGCCGACCGCCTCACGTCGCTCGGCCCGCTCACTGCGACGGCGGGCATGGTGACCAAGGGTGTGAGATTCATGCCCGACCAGGAGGTCGCCGAGCTCGGTCGGCTGAACGGCGTCGTCGCCGACGGGCCGGCTGCGGGTCGGCCGCGCCTGGCGACCGCCCAGAACGTGTGCGAGACGATCCTCGCGCTGTCCGGCACGACGAACGGCCGGCTCGCGGTGCAGGGGTTCGAGGACGTCGAGAAGCAGTCGGGCACCGAGCTCGCCTGGCTCGCGCGCGAGCACGAGGGCAAGCGCATCACGTTCCCCGACGTGCAGGCGCGGCCGGTCCCGGTCATCACGTCCCCGGAGTGGTCGGGCTCGGAGCACGGGGGCCGCCGGTACACCGCGTTCGCGATCAACGTCGAGCAGCTCAAGCCGTGGCACACCCTCACGGGCCGGCAGCACTTCTTCCTCGACCACGACTGGATGAGCGAGCTGGGCGAGAACATGCCGGTGTACCGGCCGCCGCTCGACCTGGGCCGGCTCTTCGGGGACCGCCGCCCTGGCTCGACGGAGCCGTCGGGCGCACCCGGGTCCGAGGGTCACGCCGAGGTGACGGTGCGCTACCTGACGCCGCACTCGAAGTGGTCGATCCACTCCGAGTACCAGGACAACCTCTTCATGCTCTCGCTGTCGCGAGGCGGTCCGACGATCTGGATGTCCCCGCAGGACGCCACGACGATCGGCGTCCGCGACAACGAGTGGGTCGAGGCCTACAACCGCAACGGTGTCGTCGTCGCCCGCGCCATCGTCAGCCACCGGATGCCCGCCGGGACCGTGTTCATGTACCACGCCAAGGACCGGACAGTGGACGTCCCGCGTTCCGAGACGTCCGGCCTGCGTGGCGGCATCCACAACTCGCTGACCCGCGTCCTGCTCAAGCCGTCGCACCTGGTCGGCGGGTACGCGCAGCTGTCGTTCGCCTTCAACTACCTGGGCCCCACGGGCAACCAGCGCGACGAGGTCACGACGATCCGACGTCGCTCGCAGGACGTGACGTACTGATGGGGAGCATCGCATGAAGGTCATGGCACAGATGGCGATGGTGATGAACCTCGACAAGTGCATCGGCTGCCACACGTGCTCCGTCACCTGCAAGCAGGCGTGGACGAACCGCACCGGCGTCGAGTACGTCTGGTTCAACAACGTCGAGACCCGCCCGGGCGTCGGCTACCCGCGCGGCTACGAGGACCAGGAGAAGTGGGGCGGCGGCTGGGTCCGCACCAAGCGCGGACGGCTGAAGCTCCGGTCCGGCGGGCGGTTCACCAAGCTGGCGCACATCTTCTCGAACCCGAGGCTCCCGGAGATCCACGACTACTACGAGCCGTGGACGTACGAGTACGACACCCTGCTGTCCGCCCCGCAGGGCGAGCACACACCCGTCGCGCGGCCCATGTCGCTGCTCACGGGCAAGGCCATGCAGATCCACTGGTCGGCGAACTGGGACGACAACCTGGGCGGGTCGATGGAGACCATGCAGGACGACCCGGTCCTGAAGCAGATGAGCGAGAGCGTCACGGCCGAGCTCGAGCAGGCGTTCATGTTCTACCTGCCGCGCATCTGCGAGCACTGCCTCAACCCGTCGTGCGTCGCGTCGTGCCCCTCGGGTGCGATGTACAAGCGCGCCGAGGACGGCATCGTGCTCGTCGACCAGGACCAGTGCCGCGGCTGGCGCATGTGCGTGTCGGGCTGCCCCTACAAGAAGGTCTACTTCAACCACAAGACCGGCAAGGCCGAGAAGTGCACGATGTGCTACCCGCGCCTCGAGGTCGGCCTGCCCACCGTGTGCTCGGAGACGTGCGTCGGGCGCCTGCGCTACCTCGGTCTCGTGCTCTACGACGCCGATCGCGTGCTGGAGGCCGCGTCCGTCGAGGACCCGGCCGAGCTGCTCGACGCCCAACGGTCCGTGCTCCTGGACCCGCACGACCCCGAGGTGATCGCGGGAGCCGAGCGCGAGGGCATCCCGCGCGACTGGATCGACGCGGCGCAGCGCTCGCCCATCTGGTCGCTCATCAGCACCTACCAGGTGGCCCTGCCGCTGCACCCCGAGTACCGCACGATGCCGATGGTCTGGTACATCCCGCCACTCTCGCCGGTGGTCGATGTCGTTACCGGCTCGGGCAACGACGGCGAGGACGCGCGGACGCTGTTCGCCGCCATCGACCGGCTCCGCATCCCCGTCGAGTACCTGGCGGGCCTGTTCACCGCGGGCGAGACGGCACCGGTCACGGCCGTCCTGCAGCGACTCGCCGCGATGCGGGCGCACATGCGCAACGTGAACCTCGGCACCGAGCAGGACCCGCGCATCGCCCAGGCGGTCGGCATGACGGCCGCCGAGATCGAGGCGATGTACCGCCTGCTCGCGATCGCGAAGTACGAGGACCGCTACGTCATCCCCGCCGCGCACGCCGAGAGCGCCGCCGCGCTGGAGGAGACCGCCTCCGGCTGCTCGCTCGACGTCGACGGCGGACCCGGCATGGGCGGCGGCGGGCGGTTCGGCTCGTCGTCGGGTCGCCCGGTGCGCGCCGCGGTCGAGACGTTCCACGCGCTGCGCAACCGGCAGACCGCGGACAACGCCGCCGGGCCGTCGCAGCCGAGCCGGGTCAACCTGCTCAACTGGGACGGCAACGGCGCACCACCCGGACTGTTCCCGCCGGAACCTGGCCAGGACGGCTACGGCGAGGGACCGGAGGCCCACGGATGAGCCGCCGCCGCACCGGCACGGGACGCCCACCGTCGCTGCCGTTCCTCGAGCCCGTCGTCGCGCACCCGATCGAGCGCGTCGTCGCGCACATGTCCGCGTCGCTGCTGCTGGAGTACCCGACGCAGCGGCTGCGCGACCAGCTCACCCTGCTGCGCGACGCGACGGGGACCCTGTCCGCCGACGTCGCAGCAGCGTTCGGCCGGTTCCTCGATGCGGCCGACGCGCTGGACCTCGACGCCCAGCAGGTGCACTACGTGGAGACGTTCGACCAGCGCCGCCGGTGCGCCCTGTACCTGAGCTACTACGCCGCCGGCGACACCCGGCGGCGCGGCATGGCCCTGGTGACCTTCGTCGAGGCCTACCGCGCGTGCGGCTGGGTCCCGCGGGACGACGAGCTGCCCGACCACCTGCCGACCGTCCTCGAGCTGTCCGCCCGGGACCCCGGACCCGTCGCGGACACGCTGCTGGGCACGCATCGCGCCGGGATCGAGCTGCTGCGCTCGGCCCTGCACCACGTCGGCAGCCCGTACGCGCACGTGGTCGACGCCATCTGCCTCACGCTGCCCGCGGTCGACGAGGCGACGGCCGCCCGGTTCGCCGACCTGGTCGCCAGCGGGCCGCCGAGCGAGACCGTCGGCCTGTCCGCACCGCTGCTCCCCTTCCCGACGGTCCGCTCGGAGGTGCCGGCATGACGACGCGCGACATCCTGCTCTGGGTGGTGCTCCCGTACATAGCCGGGGCGGTGTTCGTCGTCGGGCACCTGTGGCGGTACCGGTACGACCGCTTCGGCTGGACCACGCGCTCGTCTCAGGTCTACGAGTCGCGGCTGCTGCGGGCGGGCTCGCCGATGTTCCACGTCGGGATCCTCATGGTGATCGGCGGGCACGTCGTCGGCCTGCTGATCCCGCGCGCGTGGCTCGAGGCCGTCGGCGTCACCGAGCACGCGTACCACCTGGTCGCGACGTGGGCGGGCACGATCGCCGCGGTGCTCACCCTCGCCGGGCTCGCGACCCTCGTCTACCGCCGCCGGACGGTCGGACCCGTCTTCCTCGCGACGACGCGCATGGACAAGCTCATGTACGTCGTGCTGGGTGCGACCCTGGCGTTCGGCACGACCGCGACGGTGATGTTCCAGGTGCTCGGCGACGCCTACGACTACCGCGGCACGGTGTCACCGTGGGTGCGCGGGCTGCTGACGTTCCAGCCCGACCCTGCTCTCATGGCCGACGTTCCGCTCGCTTTCCAGCTGCACATCCTGTGCGCCCTCGCGCTGTTCGGGCTCTGGCCCTTCACGCGGCTGGTGCACGTGTTCTCGGCGCCGCTGGGGTACCTCACGCGGCCCTACATCGTGTACCGGACCCGTGACACCGTCCGCCTGGGCTCGCGCACCCCCCGACGCGGCTGGGAACGCGTCGAGCGTCCCGGCGCACGCCGCTGACCCTGCCCGACGTCCTGCACCACCCAACCGAGGAGAGAACCATGACCGCCGAGCACGTCGAGATCCTGCCCACCGCCCCGGAGCCCGCCGGCCACTCCTGCGGCTGCGGCGGCCACGACGAGGCCGACCCGGTGCTCGACGTCCGCCCGATCCCGCACGCGATCCGGCACGCGACCGTCTTCGGCGCGTTCGACGCGATCCCGCCGGGCCAGTCGCTCGTCCTCGTCGCACCGCACCTGCCCCTGCCGCTGATCGCCCAGCTGCGCGAGCGCGCGGAGATCGACGTCGAGGTGCTGGTGGACGGACCGGACGCCTGGCACGTCCGCCTCACCCGCCTGGCGTGACGTCCCGAGCCCTGGCGTCGACCATGTTGCCGACGCCAGGGCTCAGCGTTGCGGTGGGCCCGGCCGGTTTCGAACCGGCGACCTCCGCGGTGTAAGCGCGGCGCTCTGACCAGCTGAGCTACAGGCCCCTGAGCCGCCCGTCTGGCGGGCGTCTCGACGACCGCACAGCCTACCGGCGCGGGCGGCAGTCAGGCGGCGAGGTCCGCCAGCGCAGCACGGTAGGACCCGAAGTCGCGGGCGCGCCCGGGAGGGTTGACCACGCTCCACCGCAGGACACCCTCGGCGTCGACGAGGAAGCTGCCCCGCACGGCGAACCCCCGCGTCTCGTCGAAGACGCCGTAGGCGCGCGCCACCTCACCATGCGGCCAGAAGTCCGAGAGCAGGTCGAAGCCGAAGCCCTCCTGCGCAGCCCACGCGCGCAACGAGTGGCCCGGGTCGCACGAGACGACCACGACGTGGACGCCGGCCTCCTCGAACTCCTTGATGTTGTCCCGGAGCTCGCACAGCTCACCGGTGCACGTGCCGGAGAACGCGAACGGCACGAAGACGATCACGACGGGACCGCCGCGCAGCCCGCTGAGGGTCACCGGTGTGCCGTGCGTGTCAGGGAGCGAGAACTGGGGAGCGGGTGCGCCGACAGCCGGGGTCGAGCGGGCGATGTCATCCATGGCGCGGACTGTAACAACGGCGAGGAGCCGTCAGGGAAGCCCTGGCCGTCCACATGCTGAACACGGTCGGGCGAGCCTCGGGCTGCCCGTCGTCAGCCCGATCTATGCGTCAGCGGTGTGCCGGGGTTCACACCGCTCACCTGGCACGATGTAACGATTCGGACACGCTTTATCACAGAGCCGCACCGCTCATTCAGAGCTAATCGGGTGAACCAGACACCGTGGGCGCAGGTGGGCGACCTGGACATCCGATCTAGTCGTCGGCACCATTCATGGCAACTCGCGTGCTGGACGACCGTAGCCGTCCGGTTCGATCGGGAGTACGCCAGAACGCACCCCTCCCCGTGTGGCGGGGACCGCCGCCACCAGGAGGACTGTGCATGCTGACTCGCTTCCGCAAGACCCTCGTCGCCGCCGCGCTCGCCGCAGGACTCCTCGCGATCCCGCTCGTCCTGCCCCAGATGGCCCAAGCCGGGTCTGACGCGTGCGCCCCGTCCAGGAGCGACCGGCTGATCCCCGGTGAGAAGCTGAGTCCTGGCCAGAACATCGCCTCGCTCGACGGCAGGTACACGTTCGGACTCGAGTTTGACGGCACGGTCGCGATCCGGACCGCCACCGGCGGAGCGCTCTGGAAGAAGGGGCCCTACGGTGCCGGCTCGACGCTGGCCGTCGAGGATGGAAGCGACCTCGTCGTGCGTGACAAGGCCGGTGTCGCGCTATGGCGCACCGGCATCAAGTCCGACTGCGCCGCGGTCGTCGTCCTCAATGACGGACGGGTGGTCCTCGCCGAGAACACGACCGAGCTCTGGAGCATCCCCTCCACCCGCGCGAAGAGAGCGGCCGTCGTGGGATGGGGGGCCCAGCCGACCCCCAGTGCGTGCGCACCGAACCTCGCCGACCGACTCGTGCCGGGCGAAAGCCTTGCCGTCGGCCAGCAGATCTCGTCGCCCCGGGGTACGTACACGTTGGTCCTGAACGTCGGTGGCGACCTCCTGATCAGGACCGAAACGGGCGGATCGGTCTGGAAGAAGTCCGGCGGACCGGGTGCACGACTGAACCTCACCACCAGCGGCGACCTGCAGCTCGTCACCGCCGAAGGCGCTCTCGTCTGGCACAACAGCGTCTCATCCTCCTGCGCCACCGTCGCGGTCCAGGACGACGGTCGGGTGGTAGCCCTCTCGGACGGCAAGGTGGTCTGGGCCATCCCGACGGACCGTGGCGTGGTCGCCGCATCACCGACCCCCACCCCGACCGCGGCCCCCGAGCCGACGCCGACGACCGCACCGACCCCGACCCCGACCCCGGCCCCGGCCCCGGCCCCGGCCCCGGCCCCGACGACCGCAACACCGACCCCGACCCCCTCGGCCACGAGCGGCGGTTCGGCACTTCCGAAGCCCGGGACGCGCGACCCCGTGTACTACCCGTTCGCGTCGTCCGCGCCGTGGAACATCGCCGTCGGCTCGGCGGCCCAGTTCGAGTCGGCCACCGCTCCCCGCACCGCCGACTTCCTCCGTGAGACGCCCGTCGTCAACTCCACGCGCTGGTCGATCGCTGTGGAGATCGCCACGAACGACGACCCGCTCGCAACGGTGACCAACCTCAACAACGGCGCCGTGTACAAGGTTCGGGTCCCGCGGGACACGGAGCCCACCTACGGCACGGACAAGCACGTCGGGGTGATCCAGCCCGACGGCCGTACGGCGTGGGAGTTCTACAAGTTCACCAACGTCGGCACCGACAGGTGGACAACCACGCGAGCCGTCCAGACCGACCTCACGGGCGATGGCATGGCCGACGGCGCGCGAGCGTCGGGCATCTCCTTCTACATCGGTCTGATTCGCGAGAAGGAGCTCGCGGAGCTCTCGATCAATCACGTCCTGGCCATCGGGCTCCCCGACGAGGTGCTCAAGGACGGCCCGGTCTGGCCGGCCCGGACGCAGGACTCCAACGGCAAGACGGCGTACTCGGGCAACGTCCCCATGGGAACCATGGCGGCGATCCCGCCGAACGTGAACATCGACGCCATGAACCTGACCCCCGAGGGCAGGGCACTCGGCCACGCATTGCAGGACTACGGCGCACTCGTGCTCGTCCGCTCCGGGACCGCGTCACTGTTCTGCGAGCAGTCGTGCAACTCGGTGCAGGCGCAGGCGGCGAGCACCGACTTCCGGCAGCTCTACCCGCTCATGCGGGTGATCACAAACAACACGGCCACGACCCCAGGTGGAGGCGGCACACCGCGCCAGCCAGCCCTCCCGAGCCTGGCACCGTGAGCTGAGAGGCACGAGAAGGGGTCATGGCCGTGTGGCCAGGACCCCTTCTCGTGCGTCATCGGGGTGGCAGCGCCGGGTGGTCAACGCCCGCGTCCGCGCGCCCCGAGGCGGGTCGCGGACCAGTCAGGCGCGATCGAGAACGTGCTCATCGCGTGCAGGCCGGATGTCGTTGCCGCCTCTTCGATGTCGCTGTGCGACACGTGCCCCGAGCGTCCGGCCTTCGGCGTCAGCACCCAGATCGGACCGCCGTCGTCCAGCACTGTCATGGCGTCGACGAGCGCGTCCGTGAGGTCACCATCGCCGTCGCGGAACCAGATCACAGCGCCGTCCGTGACGTCGTCGTACTCCTCGTCGACCAGCTCCGTGCCGGTGACGGTCTCGAGGCTGCTGCGCAGCTCGTCATCGACGTCGTCGTCGTAGCCGAACTCCTGGACCACCTGGCCCGAGGTGAAGCCCAAGCGGGCGGCCGCATGCGACGCGCCTTCGTCCGCGGTGGATGACACGTCCGGACCGCTCCCTTCCGTCTAGGCGACCACGTCGGGCGCCGCCTGCTCATTGCCGCACACGCTAGCCCACCGCACCGGGACGGGCGCACGCAAGGCTTGCACTGAGAATGGTGTCGGCGACCGTGCCAGCCGATATGTTCGAGCTCCCGCGAGCCCTGGAGGGTGGATGCGCCCGGAGACCCTCTGGTGGCTGTCCTGCCGCCTGCACCGGCGTCGGTTGACCCCGGCGGCCCGCCTGCTCAAGGCGCTGAACTTCCTGCTGTTCCACGCGGTTCTCCCATACGAGTGCGACGTACCGCGCGACGTGACCCTGTGGCACCACGGCCTGGGCACCGTGGTGCACCCGAACACCCGGATCGGGCACAACGTCAAGATCGGCCACAACGTGACGATCACCGCCGGATCACAGAGCCGCGGCTCGGCCCTAGCGGTCGTGCTCGGTGACGGCGTCGTCGTCGGCACGGGGGCCCTCGTCAGGCCACGCCGCGGGCATCGTCTCCTGGTGGGCGACGGGGCTCAGATCGGGGCTCACGCGGTCGTCGTCCGCGACGTCCCTCCGGGCGCCGTCATGGTGCCGCCGGTGGCCCACATGCGTTCCGGGATCGTTGCGGAGGCTCCCGTGGAGACCGAATCACCCTGACTGTCGCAGACGTCACGCCGCTCAGTGTGACTTTCGGGTCCCCGGGGTCAGAGAATGGACCGACTACCCGCACCTGACTCACCGCCCACTGGGCGTGCTGAGACGGGCCGGGCCAGATGCGCCGCCGATGCCGACCGGGCTCGTGCGCGCGGACGAGAGGCAAGGAGCGCTGGTGGCTTCGATCGACGAGACAGGACCGCTCATCGGTGGCCTGCTCAGCCAGGTACCGGACATCGATCCGGACGAGACCGGCGAGTGGGTGGAGTCCCTCGACGGACTCATCGACGAGAAGGGCGGACCCCGCGCGCGTTATGTGCTGCTGAGCATGCTGCGGCACGCGCGACAGCGGAACGTGGCCATCCCGGCCTCGCTCACCACCCCCTACGTCAACACCATCGCGGTGCACGACGAGCCCTACTTCCCGGGCGACGAGGCCCTCGAGCGGCGCTACCGCTCGTGGATCCGCTGGAACGCCGCCGTCATGGTGACGCGCGCGCAGCGTCCCGGGGTGGGCGTGGGCGGGCACATCTCCTCGTACGCGTCGGTCGCGACGCTCACCGAGGTCGGCCTCAACCACTTCTTCCGCGGCAAGGACCACCCGGGCGGCGGTGACCAGGTCTACTTCCAGGGCCACGCCTCCCCCGGCGTCTACGCCCGCGCCTACCTCGAGGGCCGCCTGAGCGCCCACCAGCTGGACGGGTTCCGCCAGGAGCTCTCCCACCCGGGCGGCGGCCTGCCGTCCTACCCGCACCCTCGCCTCGCGCCCGACCTGTGGGAGTTCCCGACGGTCTCGATGGGCCTCGGCCCGGCGTCGGCCATCTACCAGGCCTGGACCAACCGGTACCTGCACCTGCGCGGCATCAAGGACACCAGCCAGCAGGATGTCTGGGCGTTCCTGGGTGACGGCGAGATGGACGAGCCCGAGTCCCGCGGCATGCTCCAGCTGGCGGGCCAGCAGGGCCTCGACAACCTGACCTTCGTCGTCAACTGCAACCTGCAGCGGCTCGACGGTCCCGTCCGCGGCAACGGCAAGATCATCCAGGAGCTCGAGGCGCAGTTCCGCGGCGCCGGATGGAACGTCATCAAGGTGATCTGGGGCCGCGAGTGGGACGCCCTGCTCAACGCCGACAAGGACCGTGCGCTCGTCAACCTGATGAACACGACGCCCGACGGCGACTTCCAGACGTACCGCGCCGAGAGCGGTGCGTTCATCCGCGAGCACTTCTTCGGCCGCGACCCGCGGACCAAGCAGCTCGTCGAGAAGATGTCCGACGACGAGATCTGGGCGCTCAAGCGCGGCGGGCACGACTACCGCAAGATCTACGCCGCCTACAAGGCCGCCCGGGAGCACACCGGACAGCCGACGGTCATCCTGGCCCACACGATCAAGGGCTACGGCCTGGGATCCGGGTTCGCGGGCCGCAACGCCACGCACCAGATGAAGAAGCTGAAGTCCGACGACCTCAAGACGCTGCGCGACTCGCTGCACATCCCGATCACGGACGAGCAGATCGACGAGAACCCGTATGTCCCGCCGTACTTCCACCCGGGCGCCGACGACGAGGGCATCCAGTACCTGCTCGAGCGTCGCCGCCAGCTGGGTGGCTTCGTCCCGGAGCGCCGCACGACGCACAAGCCGCTCGTGCTGCCCCCGGACAAGGTCTACGAGGGTCTGGCCAAGGGTTCGGGGCACCAGGAGGTCGCCACGACGATGGCGCTCGTGCGCCTGTTTAAGGACCTGGTGCGGGACAAGGAGTTCGGCCACCGGCTGGTGCCGATCATCCCCGACGAGGCCCGCACGTTCGGCCTGGACTCGATCTTCCCGAGCGCCAAGATCTTCAACACGAACGGCCAGAACTACATGGCCGTGGACCGCGAGCTCATGCTCTCCTACAAGGAGTCCGAGTCCGGCCAGATCATGCACACGGGCATCAACGAGGCCGGTTCCGCGTCGGCGTTCCAGGCCGTCGGCACGTCGTACGCGACGCACGGTGAGCCGCTCATCCCGTTCTACTTCTACTACTCGATGTTCGGGTTCCAGCGCACCGGTGACCAGTTCTGGGCCGCCGGCGACCAGATGACCCGCGGGTTCCTCATCGGCGCCACCGCCGGTCGCACCACGCTGACGGGCGAGGGCCTGCAGCACGCCGACGGCCACTCGCCGCTGCTCGCCGGCACGATGTCCCACGTCGTGCACTACGACCCGGCCTACGGGTACGAGATCCGGCACATCGTCAAGGACGGCATCGAGCGGATGTACGGCGAGGGTCACGACCGTGACCGCGACGTCATCTACTACATCACCGTCTACAACGAGCCGATGCAGCAGCCGGCGGAGCCCGAGGGCGTCGACGTCGAGGGCATCCTGCGCGGTATCCACCAGATCGCCGCGGCCGAGGGTGACGGGCCCCGCGCCCAGATCCTTGCGTCGGGCGTCGCGGTGCCGTGGGCGCTCGAGGCCAAGAAGCTGCTGGCCGAGGACTGGGGCGTCCAGGCCGCGGTGTGGTCGGTGACCAGCTGGAACGAGCTGCGTCGCGACGGCCTGGCCGCGGACCAGCACGCCTACCTGCACCCCGGCGAGGAGGAGCGTGTCCCGTATCTGACGGCCAAGCTCCAGGGTGCCGAGGGTCCGTTCGTCGCGACGACGGACTTCGACCACCTCGTCGCCGACCAGGTGCGCGCGTGGATCCCCGGCACGTACGCCACGCTCGGCGCCGACGGCTTCGGCTTCTCGGACACCCGCGCGGCGGCCCGTCGTCACTTCAAGATCGACGGCCCGTCGACGGTGGTGCGCGTGCTCCAGCAGCTCGCCCGCTCCGGCGCGGTGGCTCCCGAGGCACCGGCGCAGGCGATCGAGCGTTACCGGCTGTACGACGTCACGGCCGGCACGTCCGGCAACACAGGCGGCGACAGCTGAGCTGACCGCAGCACGACGAAGGCCCGGGCTCCACGGAGTCCGGGCCTTCGTCGTGCGTGCAGTGCGTCAGGTGCCGGGGATCGTCTGCTCGGCGTGCGCGACCTCGCGGGCGAGCTCGCTCTTGAGCTCGGCCACCGCCCGCTGGTTCGGGTACAGGTCGAGAGCGGCGATGTGCTGCTTGGCCTCGAGCGGACGCCCGGCCTCGATCGACGCCAGCACCAGCTGGCGGGCGACCTCCGGGTCGTGCTCGCGGGGCCGCCAGTGGCCGACCCCGAGGCCGAGCGCGTCCACCGGCAGACCGGCGGTCCGCAGGAGCGCGAGGGCCTCGACCAGCGCCTTGCCGGACGGGTCCCGCTCAGCGGCCGTGGTCAGCCGGCGCAGGGTGCCCTCGTGGTCGTCGTGCACCGACAGGCGGGCCACCTCGATGAGCGCGAACCAGGCGCGCGGGTTCCCGGCGAGCTCCTCGCCGAGCGCCCACACGGCCAGGTCGGCGGCGCGCTGTCGCTCGGTGTCGGTGGTCTCCGCGGAGAGCGGGTCCTGGTCGGGGCTGGCCTCGGCGGCTCGGCGACGGACGATCTCCGCGAGGGCGACGAACGCGCGCTCGTTGTTCGGGTCGTCGCTGAGCATGGAGCGCAGCGCGTCCTCGTGGAGGGTGTCGCCGCGCCGCGCAGCCTTCGTCGGTCGGCGCGCGCCGACCCGCGACGCCGAGGACGGCCGTCGCATGAGCTGACGCAGACGGGGCAGAAGAGCCATGACGCGACCCTATCCGCTGGGGGCGAACCACACCCTCTTGTCGACGTACCTCACATTCCCGGCGCTCCACCGCACCGGTTGCCCTTCCTCGGCTTTTGTCGACTTCCCACAAGGCCGGACCCTATGCTCGGCCCATGTCCAGCACCCTGCGCGGGAAGGGCTCCGCCCCCGCCGCTGCGTCCGATCGGCCCGATCGGCCCGACCAGCCGGACCCGTCGCCGACGGCCGGCCGACCCCGCCGCTCGGCGACCGCCCGCCTGCGCGCACCCGTGCTCGAGGCGCGCGGCGGCCCCGAGACGCAGCGCAGGGTGCGCGACAGCGCCGGGCTGCTGTCCGCCGCGGCCATGCGCCGCCTCGACGACGACCTCGAGTGGTACCGCGCCCTGCCGGCGGAGGACCGTTCGTGGGTCGGCCTGGTCGCCCAGGCGGGCATCACCGCGTTCGTCACCTGGTTCGCGGAGCCCACCCGCCCGCCTCACGGCGTCGGTGACATCTTCGCCGCCGCCCCGCCCGAACTCACGCGGTCCATCTCGTTGCAGCACACGCTCCAGCTGGTCCGGGTCGTCGTGGACGTCGTCGAGTCGCACAGCGACCGCCTCGCGGCCCCGGGTGACGAGCGCGAGGTCCGCGAGGCCGTGCTGCGCTACTCCCGGGAGGTCGCGTTCTCCGCGGCCGAGGTCTATGCCCGCGCCGCCGAGGTCCGCGGCGCCTGGGACGCCCGCCTCGAAGCCCTCGTCGTCGACGCACTCGTGCGGGGGGACGTCGACGACGCGCTGCGCTCACGGATCGCCGCGCTCGGCTGGAGCGGACGGGGATCGACGCTGGTCATGGTCGGGACGACGACGTCCGCGCTCGACGACGTCCGCGCCGCCGAGCTCCGTCGTGCGACCCGTCGCGCCGCCGACGACGCCCTCGTCGGCATCCAGGGCGACAGGCTCGTCGTCTTCCTGGGCGGCGAGGGCGACCTGCTCGCGGCCGCTGGCACGCTCCTGCCCCGGTTCGGCCCCGGGCCCGTGGTGATCGGACCGGTGGTCGGCGACCTCACCGACTCAGCCCGGTCCGCGCGCGCCGCGCTGTCCGGGCTCCTCGCGGCTCCGGCGTGGGAGCAGGCTCCACGCCCGGTCCAGGCCGACGAGCTCCTGCCTGAGCGCGTCCTGGTCGGGGACGTCGTCGCGCGCCGCACGCTCGTCGCGCAGGCCTACGCGCCGCTGGCGGCGAGCCAGGGATCCCTGCTCGAGACGCTGTCGGCCTACCTAGGCACGGGACGCTCGCTCGAGGCGGCCGCCCGCACGTTGTACGTGCACCCCAACACCGTCCGCTACCGCCTGCGCCGGGTGGCGGACGTGACGGGCTGGGACCCGCTGGACGCCCGCGAGTCGTACGTGCTGCAGACGGCGCTGGCGCTCGGTCGGCTCGACGCCGTGGAGCCCGCTCCGACGGTCGGCGCCCGCTGACCCATGCACGTCGATGCTCCCGGCGCGTTGTAGGACTCGCACAAGGGCGTCCGGGAAGGTTGGTGCACGCCGTGAGCCGGGCCGGCCCGCTCTGCGAGGCAGAGTGGTCGGGTGCTCGTCGTCGTCTGCCCCGGTCAGGGCGCCCAGTCCCCCGGCATGCTCACCCCGTGGCTCGAGCTGCCGACCGTCACCGAGTCGATCGCGCGGGCCTCCCGCACGACCGGCCTGGACCTCCTCGCCCACGGCACCACGTCGGACGCCGACACCATCCGGGACACCGCGGTGGCGCAGCCCCTGCTCGTCGCGACCGCGCTGGCGAGCCTGCGGGCGGTCCTCGACCTGGGGCCGGACGACGCCCTCGACATCGCCGCGCAGCGGGTGGTCGGCGCGACCGCGGGGCACTCCGTCGGCGAGCTCGCCGCGGCCGCGATCGCGGGCGTCCTGACCGACGACGAGGCCCTGCGCCTCGTGGCCGTGCGCGGCGCCGCGATGGCCCGCGCCGCGGCGACGACCCCGACCGGCATGTGCGCCGTGCTGGGCGGCGACCCCGACGAGGTGCTGGCCGCGCTCACCGAGCACGGCCTGGTACCCGCGAACGTGAACGGCGGCGGCCAGGTGGTCGCGGCGGGCACGCTCGACGCCCTCGCCGCGTTCGCCGCCGCTCCCCCGGCCCGTGCCCGCGTCGTCGCGCTGCAGGTGGCCGGGGCGTTCCACACCGAGCACATGGCACCGGCCGTCGCCGAGCTGCGCGCCGCGGCCGACGACGTCACACCGGGCGAGCCGATGGTCCCGCTGCTGACCAACTCCGACGGGACCGTCGCCGCGTCCGGCGCGCGAGCGCTCGAGCTGATCGTCGCGCAGGTGGCCAACCCCGTCCGCTGGGACCTGTGCCAGTCCACCCTGCAGTCGCTGGGGGTCACAGGAGTGCTCGAGGTGGCCCCCGGAGGGGTGCTCACGGGCCTGGCCCGGCGTACGCTGCCCGGGGTCGAGACGGTCGCCGTCAAGACCCCCGCCGACCTGGACGCCGCGCGTGACCTCGTGCGTCGACACACCGGAACCCCCGAGAGCCACCAGGAGAAGTCGTCGTGACCCGTCCCACCCTCACGCAGGCCACCGGCCCGGCTCACACCCGCATCCTGGGTGTCGGAGGCGTCCGTGGCGAGCGGGTCGTCCCCAACGACGAGCTGGTCGCCGCCATCGACTCCTCGGACGAGTGGATCCGCCAGCGCACCGGCATCGTGACCCGCCGCCGCGCCGAGGCCGGCACCGACGTGCTCGACCTCGCCGAGGGCGCTGCGCGCGCGGCGCTCGAGAACGCCGGCCTCACCGGTGCCGACATCGACGTGGTGATCCTGTCGACGGTCACCTACTTCCACCAGACGCCCGCGGGTGCGGCCATCGTCGCGGACCGCATCGGCGCGACGCCGGCGGCCGCGTTCGACATCTCGGCCGCGTGCGCGGGCTACTGCTACGGCATCGGCCAGGCCGACGCGCTGGTCCGTGCCGGCACCGCGCGCAACGTGCTGGTGATCGGCGCCGAGAAGATGAGCGAGCTGGTCGACCCGACCGACCGCTCCATCTCGTTCCTGCTGGGCGACGGTGCGGGCGCGGTCGTCATCGGCCCCTCCGACACCCCCGGCATCGGTCCGACCATCTGGGGCTCGGACGGCAGCCAGGCCCAGGCCATCCGCCAGACGCACTCGTGGCTCGCCACCCGGGACGAGGGCCTCGGCTGGCCCACGCTCCGCCAGGAGGGCCAGAGCGTCTACAAGTGGGCCGTCTGGCAGATGGCCCCGGTGGCGCAGAAGGCTCTGGACGCGGCAGGCGTGACGGCCGACGAGATCGAGGTCTTCATCCCGCACCAGGCGAACATGCGGATCATCGACCAGATGATCAAGACCCTCAAGCTCCCGGACACCGTCGTCGTCGGCCGGGACATCGCCGAGACCGGCAACACGTCGGCCGCGTCGATCCCGCTGGCGACCGAGCGGCTGCTGCGCGAGGGTCAGGTGAGCAGCGGTGCGCTCGCCCTGCAGATCGGCTTCGGAGCCGGCCTGGTCTACGCAGCGCAGGTCGTCGTCCTGCCCTGAGTCCTGAGGTACGACCCCCCGGTTGTACCGTTCGTCCGACCCCACACCGCAGAAACAGACACGAGGAGAAACCGATGGCGTACAGCGAGCAGGAGATCCTGGCCGGACTGGCCGAGATCGTCAGCGAGGAGACCGGTCTGCCCACGGACTCCGTCCTGCCCGAGAAGTCCTTCACCGACGACCTCGACATCGACTCGCTGTCGATGATGACGATCGTCACGCTCGCCGAGGAGAAGTTCGACGTGCGCATCCCCGACGACGAGGTCAAGAACCTCGCCACCGTCGGCGACGCCGTCACGTTCATCACGGGCGCGCAGGCCTGATCCAGCGCGACCGGGTCGGTCCCGGGCCACACGCCCGGGACCGACCACCCCTCTCGCAGCCTCTCGACCCCTGATCTGGAGCACCGATGAGCCACGTACCCGACGTCGTCGTCACCGGACTGGGAGCCACCACCCCGCTGGGCGGTGACGTCCCCAGCACCTGGGCCGCCGCCCTGAACGGCGAGTCGGGCGCCCGGCGCTTCGACAACGACTGGGTCGAGAAGTTCGGCCTGCCCGTCGAGTTCGCGGCGACCATCAAGGTCGACCCGTCCGAGGCCCTGACGCGGCCCGAGATGAAGAAGATGGACCCCTCCGCGCAGTACGCGGTCATCGCCGCCCGCGAGGCCTGGGCCGACGCCGGCTCGCCCGAGGTGGACCGCGACCGGCTGGGCTCCGTCGTGTCCTCCGGCATCGGTGGCATCCGCACGATCCTGGACGCCTGGGAGGCGCTTCTCACGCACAACAGTGCACGTCGGGTCCTGCCCATGACGGTGCCGATGCTCATGCCCAACTCCCCGACGGCCTACGTGTCGCTCGAGTTCGGTGCTCGCGCCGGCGCGCACGCCGTCGTGTCCGCGTGCGCCTCGGGCGCCGAGGCCATCGGCTACGGCGTCGAGATGATCCGTTCCGGACGCGCCGACATCGTGATCGCCGGCGGCACCGAGGCGGCGATCCACCCGATGAACGTGGCGGCGTTCGCCGCATCGCGCACGCTGTCGCTGCACAATGACGACCCCGAGCGGGCGTCGCGCCCCTACGACGTCGACCGTGACGGCTTCGTGATGGGCGACGGCGCCGGTGTGGTCATCCTGGAGAGTGCCGAGCACGCCGCTGCTCGCGGCGCCCGCGTCTACGGCCGCATCGCCGGCGTCGGCCTCTCCGCCGACGGCTACCACATCACCTCCCCCGAGCCGTCCGGCGAAGGTCAGATCCGCGCGATGCGCTCTGCGCTCGAGGAGTCCGGGATCGCCCGCATCGACGTGGTGCACGTCAACGCGCACGCGACCTCGACGGTGGTGGGCGACCTCATCGAGGCCCGCTCGATCCGCGGCCTGCTGGGCGACGAGGCGGACCACGTGGCACTCTCGGCCACCAAGTCGATGACCGGCCACCTGCTCGGTGGCGCCGGTGCGCTGGAGACGATCTTCACGATCCTCGCCCTGCGCGACCGGCTCGCCCCGCCGACCATCAACGTCGACAACCCCGACCCCGAGCTCGTGCTCGACCTGGTCCGGGACAAGCCGCGCACCCTGCGTGACGGCGACATCGCGGCGATCAACAACTCGTTCGGCTTCGGCGGCCACAACGTCGCCCTGGTCGTCGCCTCCGTCTGACCCGCACAGGCCCTGCGCGGCGCCGTCACCGTCTGTGAACGTCCAGAGGACGGCCGAAGCGATTAGGCCTGCGTGCCCACCGGGGGCTCAGCCGACGCGGTGCAGCCAGCGGACCGGAGCGCCGGCACCGGCGTACCGGAACGGTTCCAGCTCGTCGTCCCAGGCCTGCCCGAGCGCGAGGTCGAGCTCGGTGCGCAGGCGAAGCGGGTCAGCGGCGTGCTCCAGGGCGGCGCGGATGCGGTCCTCGGGCACGACGATGTTGCCGTGCACGTCGGTCGCGGCGTGGAAGATCCCCAGCTCGGGCGTGTGGCTCCAGCGGGAGCCGTCGACGCCGTGGCTGGCTTCCTCGGTGATCTCGTAGCGCAGGTGGGCCCAGCCGCGCAGTGCCGAGGCCAGGCGCGCGCCGGTGCCCTGCGGCCCCTGCCATGAGTGCTCAGCGCGGTAGAACCCCGGACCGGCCGGCTGAGCCGTCCAGTCGAACGTGGTGCGTGAGCCCAGCACGTTGCCTGCCGCCCACTCCACGTGGGGGCACAGCGCGCGCGGTGCAGAGTGCACGAAAAGTACACCGCGGGTGATCGCACCAGCCATGTCGTCCTCCTGAACGGGCTCGAGGTTCGCCTTCCCCAACGACCTCAGTCACGTTCACAGGCCTACGCATGACGGACAGACAGCTTCGCGGCGTGCTGGGGACAGCATGCCGGACGTTTCCCCGGCACGCCAGCGAACTACAGCGTGTCGCGGATGGCGCGCATGGCCTTCTTGCGCACGGACCGCTCCAGGCGGTCGAGGTAGAGCATGCCGTCGAGGTGGTCGACCTCGTGCTGCAGGCACCGGGCCATGAGCTCGACGCCCTCCACGACGACCTCCTTGCCGTCCAGGTCCGTGCCGACGACCCGCGCGTACCAGGACCGGTGCGTCGGGTACCACAGGCCCGGGACCGACAGGCAGCCCTCGTCGCCGTCCTGGTACTCGTCCTCGGACAGCTCCACGATCACGGGGTTCAGGACGTAGCCGACCTCGTCGTCGATGTTCCAGGAGAACGCCCGCAGGCTGACGCCGATCTGGTTCGCTGCCAGGCCGGCGCGCCCCTCGGTGTCGACGGTCTCGAGGAGGTCGTCGACGAGAGCGCGCACACGGTCGTCGATCGTGGTGATCGGGTCGCAGGGGGTACGCAGGACGGGGTCCCCGACGGTCCGGATCTCTCGCATGGCCATGCGGAAGATCCTCGCACGGCAGGCCGGGCAACGAGGCGGGGACGGGTCCTCGTGCGCCGCCTCGGCAGCCGAGTGTGAGCAGGACGACACGGCGGCGCCGTCGGCGCCGGTGCGCGACGGGACGGACGCCGCATCGACCAGCCCAAGGAGCCGCGACCGGCCGACCTGGGAAGAATGCAGAAAGCCCCCCGTGCTCAACGAGCTCGGGGGACTTTCTTGTGTGCTGTGGGGAGGGAAGTCACTCCGCCGCGCGCTGCGTGGGGACGCCGGTGAGGAGCGAACGCACCTCGGACTCGTGGAAACGGCGGTGGCCGCCGAGGGTCCGCACGGCGGAGAGCTTGCCGGCCTGGGCCCAGCGCGTGACCGTCTTCGGGTCGACGCGGAAGAGAACGGCGACCTCGCCCGGCGTGAGCAGGGCACCCTGCGAGAGGGGGGCGTCCGTGGTGGTAACAGCCATGATGGATCTCCTGTCGTTCGGTAGCTCGGCTGGCCATGTAGGCCCCGTGGCTTTGCGTCCCCGCCTTGCAGCGGGTTTGCCGTTGTCGCTGACAAAGGGAACTATGCCCGAAACTGGACGCTTGTGCAACAAGCCCTCCCGCACGATTCGCGCGCAAACGGGTGATTCAGATGCGTCCATACCGGGCACGGACGAACGAGTAGACCCCGTAGGCCACGAAACCCAACGCGATGATGACCAGCAGGACCACCCCAGCGGGCTGGTCGCGCAGGGTGTGCAAGGCACCGTCCAGACCTGTCGACTTCGACGGGTCGGCCTCCACCGCCGCGGTGACGAAGAGCACACCGACGATGCCGAGCGCGACCCCCTTGGAGACGTACCCGAGCACACCGAGCCGCCGCACGACCGGGCCGGCCGTCCCCGACGGCAGCCTGTGCAGGTCCTCCAGGAACTTCTTCTTCCACCCCTTGTAGACGTGGTACGCGCCCACCCCGATGATCGCCAGACCGACCGCACCGACGAGCAGCCGCCCTCCGGGCGCCGACATCAGCTTCGCGGTCGCGTCCGCGGTCTGCGTCGACGCGTCGGAGCCACCACCGCGGGCGAAGCTGAGTGCCGCGAACGCCAACGCGAGGTACACCGCCGCACGACCGGCCGCCTTCGCTCGCGCCCCCGTGTCGTTGGAACCGAAGCTCCCGTGGATCGCCTTCGCCACCTGCCACGCACCGAGCGCGAGGAACGCGACCACCGAGAACCACAGGACCACCGCACCGAACGGGGTGCTCGCGATCGTGCTCAGCGCACCGGACTGGTCCGCCTGCTCCCCGCCGCTCCCGAAGGCCAAACGCAGCGCCAGGACCCCGATCAGGATGTGGAGCACACCGCTGACCACGTAGCCCGCTCTGGCAGCCAGCTCCCACGACCGTTGTGCGTTCACCGTGCCGTTCGTCGTCACCGCTTCATCTCCTCGTCTCAGGCCCCCTCGGCGCTGATCGTGGCAGGAGAGGCGCACTCCGGCGACCGGAGAGCTCGGGAGATGGTGGGGCAGGTGGGGCTTGAACCCACGACCGACGGATTATGAGTCCGCTGCTCTGACCGGCTGAGCTACTGCCCCGAGGCACCGCACACCCTACCGAGGCTCCCGCTGCGTCGGAGCCGGCGCACGCGCGGGTACCGTGAGTCGGTGGCCCCGTTCTCCCGTCGTCGACTGCCCTCGACCGACCGCACCCGGCTGGACCTGCGCCCCGGCGACGCCGTGCTGGTCAGCACCGAGCTGTCCGACGGTCGGTGGGCCGTCGCGTCCCGACTGGCTCTGCACCTCGTGGTGCCGGACGGTGCCGTCGTCCGGCACCCGTGGTCCGACGTCGACCACGGCTCCCTGGACCCCGCGACGCGGACGATGACGCTGCGCTGGGTGTGGGGCGAGTCGGAGCTGCTGACGTTCTCCGAGGTGCCCGGGTCGTACTCGTTCTCCCAGACCTTCCGCGAGCGCGTGCAGCAGTCCGTGGTGCATGCGGTGTCCGTCACACTCCCCCGCGGTCAGCGCGCCCGCGTCGTCCTGCGGCGCGACGAGGCCGGGGCGATGTTCACGCAGGTCCTCGGGGACGCGTCCATCGACCTCTCCGACCCGGCCGTGGCAGCCGTCGTGGACGCAGCCGAGGACGAGGTCCGCGACGCCGTCGGCCTCCCCCGCTGACCTGTCCGGGGCACCCTCGGACGGCTGCTAGAGTTTCTTCCCGCACGATCCCTCGTAGCTCAATTGGCAGAGCATCCGACTGTTAATCGGACGGTTACTGGTTCGAGTCCAGTCGAGGGAGCCAGCAGACAGGCCCCTGACCAGCGGAAACGTTGGCGGGGCCTTTCTCGTGCCCGCTTCGTGCAACCCGCGTGCAATGAGATGGGAGCGACCACGGCGCCCCGGGTCCTTCACGACCCGGCCACGGAGCCCCTCGTCGCCGGATGACCGGCGGTACGGCTCAGGAACCCGGGCTCGCGCGGCGCTCCAAGGCTTCGATGACGGTCTCGGCGATGTCGATGTCGTAGAGCCTCTCGACGCTCTGGAACCCGCCGGGGCTCTCCGGGTTGATCTCCACGATCTGGCTGCCGATCACGTCGATGCCCACGAGGAACAAGCCATCGGCGACGAGCTTGTCGCCTATCGCCTCGACGACGCCGAGCTCGGCCTCACCGACCTCGAGAGGCACCGACCGACCGCCGGTGCTGATGTTGGCGCGCGGGTCGTTGCCGGTGGGCACGCGTCGGAAGGCGGCCGGCCTGCCGTCGCGCTCGAGGATGCGGCCCTCCAGCAGGAAGATGCGGGCATCGCCGTCCTTGGCTCCGTCGATGAACTCCTGGACGATGGCGTAGCCGTCCTGCAGGACCGCCTCCGTCATCTGCGCGAGGTTGGTCTCTCCCGGGCCCTCGATCATGAAGACGTTGCGGCCCTTGGCCCCGTACAGCGGTTTGACGACGCTGTGGCCGACTTCGGCGACGAACCGCTCGATCGCCTCCGGATCTCGTGTCACCAGCGACCGTGGTCGGACCTTCTCGGGGAACTCCTCCAGGTAGAGCTTGCTGGTCGCTCGTTGGAGGGTGTTCGGGTCGTTGACCACCGTCACACCTCGGGCCGCGAGCACCTGTCCGAACACCACGCCCATCGGGCTGGCCCATGGGCGCGCCTGCAGGTCGTCGATCGACTCGTTGCGCAGGACGAGCGCATCCAGGTCGTCCATGACGATCCGCTCGGCGTCGCGCGCCTTGATCCCCTCCATGAAGGTGGCGAGGGTGTCGTCGCTCCTCCACCTCGCGGCGCGAGCCCTGGCCGCGAGCAGCCCGTCGCTGCTGCCGAGCTCGAGGTCCCCGACGCCGACATACCAGGTCTCGTGCCCGCCCCTGGATGCGGCCCTGGCGAGTCGGGTGGTCGTGTACTCGTCCACCTCGGTGTCGACGTCGTTGACGAGAAATGCGAGCCTCATGCCGCCACGTCTCCCTCATAGAGGTCAGCGACCGTTGCGCCCGCGCGCAGCCTCTCCAGACGCTCTTGTGCCCCGGGCATGTCCAGCCAGCGTGGCCGGACCCACGGCGCGTGGAGCACCTCGCGGTCGAGCAGATCCTGCACCAGGGGGATGTGGTCCAACGCGAGCTTGCCGACGAGCAGGACGTCGAGGCGGCTGCCCTCGGCGAGGGCGTCGAGGATGCGCGTGATCCCGCGCAGGTAGATCGCGTCCTTCACCCAACCGCCCCCGACGACGACCCGGATAGCGATGGACCACGCGGTTCGTGCCGGGATGCGGTGGTCGGCCCGCAGCGACTCGAAGATGTCCAGGAAGCCGGCGCCGTCGAGCAGCTCGCCGACCGCGACCACTCGCGCCGCGAGCACGCGCAGCCGCCGCGGGTCCAACCCGCCGGTCAGGTACTCGGCGAGCACGGCGAGGCCCTCCTGGGTCTCGTCGTAGCCGGGCAGGCCGATCGTCAGCAGCGTCAGTGGCTGCCGGGCACCGTTCTGGTAGGTCACCACGTGGGTGCCGACCTCGTGGTGCAGCAACGCCTCGACCCGGTCGGTCCGGAAGGCGGCTGACTCCGGGATGAGCAGGCGGCCGAACGACACCATCAGCTCGGAGATGTCGTCGCGTACCTCGACCCGGACCGGGAAGTCCGGGTACACGGCGCGGTAGCGCTCGAACTCCTCACGGGCCGCGTCGGCGAACGCGCCGGCCGTGACGGTCCGGGTGCTGGGCGCCTGCGGGGGGATGGTCTCGAGCAGCTCCTCCGCCGCCGCGGCCAGCGGAGGGGCCACCGTTCCGTAGAGCTGGAGCGACCCGTAGAGGAACCGTGACGTGTCGCGGTCCTCCAACGCGGTGATCTGCCGGGCGATCTCGTCCCTCTTCGCCCGGAAGAGCGTGTGCAGCGCCGGGTCGTCCACGTTCTCGACCTCGAGGTCGTACAGGTCCCGCTGCGCCAGGTCCGGGTCGAAGTCCAACGGCCGCAGCCGCAGCGTGGGGGCCGTGCCGAAGTCACTGCGTTCGAAGTCCGCCCACGCCTCCGCCGCGTTGAGTGGCGTGACGTTGACGAGCAGGTTCACGCGGCGCTCGATCTCGGTGAGCCGGGCGTCGATGTCGAGTGCGGGCGCCAGCTGTGCGGTCGGCGATGACATCTCACGAACATACGTTGTGGGCCCAACCCTCGCACGGTACGAGCTCCTTCGAATCCCACTCGGGCACCGTGTTGGCGCAGTTCACAGCGTTGCAGCCGATGTCGTGCCACATACGGTCACAGCGGTGGTCGCTCATGCCGTCAAGCACGCGCGCGCTTGGGCTGCGCACAGCGGAGGCCAAGTGGGCTACGGCGACGTCGCGCCTTGCCCCTGCGCGGCACTGACCTCTAGCGGGCCGGGCCTGCGCTCACCGCGTTTCTGGCGCTGCCCGCAAGGTCCCGCGACCCAGAGTTCGCTCGGACAGGCCGTGCGAACGCACCGGCGCCTGCGCCGTCCCGTCGTGTGGACACAGGAGATCCTGTTCTCAGGACGTTCGACTCAAGCATGGCGCGTGCGTTTCGAAGTGGGCATGGCCGACCGAAAGGCCTCGTGGCGCAACTTCCAGACGCCCCGTCCGATGCGTCTGCGTCTGGCCGGCTCGGATCACGAGGCCGTAACTAGCGTGGTTCGCCACGGGATAGGCATGCGGCGGAGTGGTGTTCGCGGCCGGCAGTCGACGTCAGGCCGTGCCGCACCCCAGAACGCGGGAGCGATGCGACGGCTGTCGGGACCTTCGGCTCTCACCCGGACGAGCCGGCCGGTCGAGACTGACCCTGTGGTGGAACGGCTGACGGTCTTCGACCGGGCGGAGCTCGCGACGGACGTCGGGCCCAACCCGCGGCACATCACGGTGCTGCTGGTCCTCGGCGGACATGCGCCCGACGTCGCCGAGGTGCGTCGCCGCCTCGAGCGCGCTGTCACGAGCCAACCCCGCCTCACGGCCCGGGTGCACCGGCCGGACCACCCCTTCCAGGTGCCCACGTGGGAGGTCGGGTCGGTCGACCTCACCCGGCACGTCGTCCACCGCACGCTGCCGGGCGCCGACCCGGTCGCTGCCGCCGTCGAGGACCTCATGCGACCGCTTCCTGCGGACCGCCCGGCGTGGCGGCTCACCGTCCTCGACCTCGGCGACGACGCACGGTCGGCGCTCGTGTGGACCTGCCACCACGTGCTGGGCAACGGCCCGAGCCTGCTCGGCCTGCTCCTCGATGCCCTCTCCGACACTCCCATCGGCACCGCCGCGCTGTCCCTGGGGCGTCGCCCCGGTCCCGCACAGACCGGCGCCGCGCACGCATTCACGGGCCGCGACAGCCGCGCGGGCCGCGCAGGACGCAGCCCGCTGCTGCGGGCGGTCACGGGCGGCGTCACCGCCGTCTCGGTCACGGTGGACCGAGCTGCCGTGCGCGCGGGTGCGCGGACCTGCGGGGCGACCGTCAACGACGCGCTGCTGTGGGCATGGGCACGGGCGTTCGGCAGGGCGGACCTCGCCCGAGGCGGACCCGGTGAACGCGTCGTCGTGTCCGTCCCGGCGACTGTGCCGAGATCGCGGTTCGGTAACCACGTCGGCACGCTGCGGATCGCCGTCCCGAGCAACGAGAGCGACGACGCAGAGGCGCTGGCGGTGCTCGCCGCCCGGACGCGCCGCGCCAAGAGCCGCATCCGGCCGTGGACGTGGCCGCTCGCGCCCTTCGGCGCCTGCGTCGCGGCACGGCTCGGCCTGCTGCCGGTTGTCCTGCGTCGCCAGCGGCTCCTCAGCACAGTCGTGACCCACGCAACGGGACCATCGGCGCCCGTGCAAGTTGTCGGCGCGCCGCTCCTGTGGACCGTCCCGCTGGTCCCGCTCGTCGGCAACGTGACGACCTGCGCCGTGGCGGTCTCGCTCGGCGGTCGACTCGACGTCGCCGTCGTGTGCTCACCCGAGTCTGCGGACCTCGCAGACGCGCTGGCCCAGGACCTGCAGGCAGGGCTCGACGAGATCGCGGCCCTGGCCGCCGGTACGCGCACGCAGCTGCCGCCCAGCGCGCCGTCATGGAGCGTGGCGGAGCCTCGAACCGCACGACCGCCCTCCATGCCGAGCACTGCCATGTCCCACGGCGCAATCAGCCTGTAGCCGGGGGTACCGCGATGGCTGCGATGTCCTGCGGGCTCGATGTCGTCATCCGGCCGAAGACCCTGTCGCAACACGCCCGCCGGTGACGAGACCAACTATGGCCGGAAGGCGCTGCCCACCTGCTCCGAGGCCCCGTCCGTGGCCGGCAGCACGCCACGCCGGACCGCTCGGACGAGCTCGGTGTGGTCGGCTTCGGTCTGGTCGGCGTAAGCCCGGGCGAACCGGACCATCGCCCGGTCGAGCTTGTCGGAGAGGCCGGCGTAGCCCGCGATCATCGACGCGCCGCTGGTCCTCGCGTGACCCTTGGCGAGCAGGTGCCCGACGATGCCGGCGTAGTCAGCCAAGGCCGCCGCGTCCATCGCGTCGAGCGGGATGGTGCCCTTCATGTTCCGGAACTGCCGGACGTAGTACTGCCGGTCGTCCACAGTGGTCCAGCCGAGGAGCGGGTCGCTGACGGTCTGCAGCGCCTGCTGGTACTCCACCACCCGCTGACCCTGGTGCGCGTGCCAGGCGGAGTCGCCGTGCACGAAAGGCGCCAGAACCGATCGACGCGCCTGCTTGAGCTGTAGGAACAGCACGTCGTCGGGGTCGCTGCCCTCGAGCAGGGCGACGTACGCCCGTAGGCCGACGCTGCCGACGCCGACGACCTTGTGTGCGATGTCCAGGAGCGTGTATCCGCCCAGCAGGCGCCGCCAGTGCGGCGCCAGCGTCTGGAGGTAGTCATCGAGGCCGGCTCCGAGCAGCTCGCCGTCATGCTCCGGGACGTGGGTGATCAGGGGTGGCTGGTCGACGATGCGCCGCCGGCCCTCGTGCTGATGCGTGAACCGGGGCAGCGCCCGGTCACTGGTCCTGGTCCGGGCCCGCCGTGCAGCGCGCTCGATCTCGGCGCGCAGTGTCTTCTCGGTGGCCGTCTCGTGCAGCCGCTTGACGTCGAGGCGGTTGTAGGACCGCATGAGCAGCGGCTGTTCGGCAAGGAAGCGGACCTCGGCCCGGTACGCCGCCACGCACGACATGACGGCGTCGGAGCAGTGGTCCTCGCTCGCCGCGTTCTGCCGACCCGCCACCCAGATGCTCGCGACGAGCCGTCGCAGGTCCCACTCCCACGCTCCCGGATGAGCCTCGTCGAAGTCGTTGAGGTCGAGCACGAGCTCGCCCTCCGGCGATGCATAGAACCCGAAGTTGCCTAGGTGCGCGTCACCGCAGATCACCGGAGTGATCCCGGTGGCAGGCAGTCTCGCGACGTCTTCGGCCATCACGATCGCCGTTCCCCGCAGGAAGCCGTACGGCGACGTGATCATGCGGGCCACCCGGATGGGGACCAGCTCCGCGAGCCGGCCCTCGTGCGACTTACGGATCAGCTCGACGGGATCCGGCCGATCGGTGGGCGCCTCCCAGTGCCCCAGGGCTCGCCGGGGCACCTCCTGGCGTAGCGCCCGCCCGATCGCGAAGCGCTCGCCCCGCGACGTCGGCCGCTTGCGCAATGAGCTGAACGCCTCGCTCTCCGCCGTGGCCAGCACGGTGTGCCGTCGTGCACCGGTCGTCACGCCGTCTCCTCCGCTCGTAGCCGGGTCTCGCTGTACCAAACGGCCGGCGCCCATACCGGCGGGAAGTACGGCAAGACGTCCAGGAGCACCGCAGGGGCCCGCCACGGGCAACCGCCGGGAGGGACCGCTCGAGGCGCTGCACCGATCGGCGCTGCAGCTCCAAGCCCAACCCGGAACACCAGGTAAGCATGCCGAGGAACGTGCCGTCGGCCAGCTGAGGGACCCTTCGTGCTGTCGTGCCCCGTTCGGGCCTGGTCGGTCTGTCGCTCAGCGCCCCAGCAGAGGTCGCGGGTTCACGGTCGAACCGTTCACGTAGACCTCGAAGTGCAGGTGGCACGCACCCGACAGACCCGTGTTGCCGGAGTAGCCGATCAGCTGCCCCCTGGCGACGTCCTGTCCGGCCCTGACGACCGACCGGGTCAGGTGGTTGGAGCTGCTCATCACAGAGTTCCCGCCGACCGTGCCGTAGTCGAGCATGACCTGGTTGCCGAAGCCGTTGCGCCACTGCGACCAGAGCACTGTCGCGTCGCGCGGCGCGTACAGGGGCGTGTTGCACCCCGTACGCAGGTCGATGCCGGCGTGCAGGCGCACGTAGCCCAGGATCGGGTGCAACCGCATGCCGTACTCCGACGTCACGTACATCGGGTTGATCGAGGTCGGGTTGGCGAAGAGCGCTCCGGACACCGAGCCCGACGGGGGCGGCGCCGGCGCCGGTGGAGGCGGTGGCGGTGGCGGCTCCTGCCCGGCCGCTTCGGCTGCGGCGCGTGCAGCGGCTTCGGCGGCCGCACGTGCAGCTGCCTCGGCGGCCCGCGCCGCCGCCTCGGCAGCCTCGCGGGCGGCTCGTTGCTCGGCGATGATCGTGACGAGCTCGCGCTCGATGGCGGCCCGCTCGACGTCGATCTCGGCCTGCTCGGTCTCGGCCTGCGTCTTGAGCGAGGCGATCGCGTCCTGCTTGGCGCTCTGGTCGGCAATGAGCTGCTCGATCTCGTCCTCGCGCGCCTGGGCGACCCGCCGGGCTTCGTCGGCAGCCACGACGTTGGCCTCGGCCTGCGCCTTGAGCTCGGTGACGCGATCGGTGACAGCGCCGAGCCGGGTCTCGCTGTTGCGGTTGTTCGCGTCGACCTGGCGGAGATCGTCCAGGACGCGCGCCTGGCTGCGCAGCGCCGCATCGACGAGTCGGGCGTTGTCGAGGAAGTCGGTGGCGTCCTCGGCGTCGAGCATGACGCCTATGGCGGAGGCCCCGGGTGAACCCCGGTAGGCCTCCCGGGCCATCGCTCCCACCGTCGCGCGAAGCACCTTCTCGTCGGCACGGTCAGCGGCGATCGTCGCTCTGAGGCTGCCTCGCAGGTCGGTCGCGTCCTGGAGTCGGCCGGCGAGGATGGCCGCCTCGCGTTGGGTCGCCTCCAGGGCCGCACGAGCCTCCGCGAGCTCGGCCTGCGCCGCGGGCAGGCGCGCCTGGGTGGCCTGCAGATCGAGCGCGGCTTGGCTGAGCTCAGCACTGAGTCCCTCGATGGACGCTTCCAACTCCTCGGCGCGTCGGTCGGCCGCACTACCGCGCCTCTCAGCCTCGGCACGCCGGTCATCGATCTCGTCGGCGTAGCCGGGCCCGCTGGCACCGGTCAGCGCGATCGCCGCGGCCACCAGGACAACACACGCCCGGCGCCGCAGCCGACCCGTCGACAAGGCTGTTGAAGCCGTCAACCTGTTCGGGGACGGTCTAGCGCGAGGAGGCTTCGACATGTGCGTGACGGCCGGGGTCGGGGACAGGAGGGTTGGTGCGGCCCTGGGCAGGTTACGTGCGGGTAGGCGCGCCGAGCGGTCCTGACACGCGACCGATGGCCTGTGATCTCCAGGGAGGTGCCCGACCGCGCGTGGCACACCGTCACAGCGAGGGTGAGCCTGCTCCCTCGGCGTGCGGCCGGACGACCGACCCGGACTACCGCCGCCCGGGAAGGGGGTCCAGATCGTGCCGCAACGGCCGCGGGGTTCTCGAGAGCGTCAGGCCCTGGGGCAGGTCGACGATGTCCGCCTCGTCGTTCGAGGCGACGTCGAATCGCACGCGAGCGCCCCCGAGAGGCACGTTCTCGACGCGAACGCGACCGAAACCCGGCGGCATGGCGGGCGCCAGCCAGACCGTCTGGTGAGGAAGGCACGGGTCGTACCGCAGGAGCGTCCGCAGGAGCAGGAGCGGGGTGGTCGTCGCCCACGCCTGGGGCGAGCACGACGTGGGGTACGGGACGGGTCCTTCGGGGTACTCGTCCCGCCCGAACCCGCAGAAGAGCTCCGGCAGCCGTCCGCCGAACCGGTCGGCCGCCTCGAACAGCCCCACCGCGATGCGCTGGGCATGCTCCACGAACCCGTAGCGCATGAGACCAGCGGCGATCAGGGCGTTGTCGTGGGGCCACACCGACCCGTTGTGGTAGCTCGCAGGGTTGTACGCGCCCATGTCCGAGCCGAGCGTCCGCACGCCCCAGCCCGAGAACATCGCAGGCGAGAGCAGACGGTCGGCGACCGCCTCGGCCTTGTCCTCGTCGACGATGCCGGTCCAGAGGCAGTGCCCGATGTTCGAGGCGGACGCGTCGACCGGGCGCTTGTCGCCGTCGAGGGCGAGCGCGAACATCCCTCGATCCGGGAGCCAGAAGCGCCGGTTGAACTCGTCCTTCAGCTCCGCCGCGCGGTCGCGCCATTCCTGGGCCGACCGGTCGTCCCCCTGGTGCCGGGCGAGCAGGGCACGCGCGACGTAGGCGGCGTAGACGTACCCCTGGACCTCGCACAGCGCGATCGGTGCGCGCGGCAGGGAGCCGTCCGCGAACGTGATCCCGTCCCAGGAGTCCTTCCAGCCCTGGTTGGCCAGGCCGCCGTCGTGCAGGCGCTCGTACTCCACGAAGCCGTCCCCGTCACGGTCACCGTGGTCGGTGACCCACGCCAGCGCCCGGTCGACGTGCGGCATGAGGGCCGCGAGGTCGTCGTCGGCGAAGCCCCAGCGACACAGCTCCCCGACGAGGCCGACGAAGAGGGGCGTCGCGTCGGCTGTCCCGTAGTACACGCCCCCACCGCCGAGCGCGAGGCCGGTGTCGACGCCGAGCCGGACCTCGTGCAGGATCCGCCCGGGCTGCTCCTCGGTCAGAGGGTCGACCTTCGTCCCCTGGTAGTGGGCGAGCGTCTGGAGGGTGCCGAGCGCGAGCGACTGGTCGACCGGCAAGGCCATGAACGACGCCAGCAGCGAGTCGCGGCCGAACAGGGCCATGAACCACGGCGCACCCGCCGCGACCGCGGTGCGCTCGGGGTGTGCCGGGTCGGTGATGCGGAGCGCGCCCAGGTCGATCTGGCTCCGTTCCAGGATGCGCCGGAGCGACTCGTCCTCGACCCCGACGACCGGCGCGTGGTCCCGCCAGGCGCGGTAGCGGCGCGACGGGACGGAGTCCTCCAGAGGCTCCCCCACCGGGAAGCTGCTCGCGGGCCGCTGACCGTCGACGACCGGGTGCGCGATCACGTGGCCCGTCCACGAGCCGTGGGCCGGCACGGTCACCCGGAACGTGATGCCGCCGAAGTCCAGCTCCCCACCGTCGGACGTGATGACGACGCCACATCGGTGACCGTGCCACTCGGCCTCGAGCACGAGCTCGTGCCCGTCGACCCGGGCGCTGTGGTCCCAGGTCCGCCTGATCCGCCCGTCCTTGACCTCGAAGAGGTCGGCAAAGTCGGCGGCGACGCGGACAGTGAGGACGAAGGTGGCGGGACCGCGCCCGTAGTTGCGGACCAGCACGTCCTCTCGCATGCCCGTACCGACGCGACGCTGGCGCTCGATCAGCAGCTCCGTGTCGTCGAGCCCCTCCCTCGGGTTCCGGCTGACGAAGACCGCACGGAACGGCTCGGGGGTCATGACGGCGAGCGCCTCGAGCGGTCGGTCGTCGAGGAGCACCTGCCAGGCCGAGATGATGCGCGTGTCCTCGAAGAACACACCGTGCGGCCGGCGAGGATCGATGCTGCCGTCGAATCCGGACACGCAGAACGAGGATCCCTCGAAGAGGGTGACGGCGCCCGACCCACCGACCGGACCGATCGTCGCGTCGGGGCTCGCGGTCATGACGAGAGGGATCCGCGCACGGCGATGCCTGGCGCGCCGAGCATGGCGGCCCGACCGCTCGCGACGATGTCGGACGGCTGCTGGACCAGGTCCGGCCACGTCGCGTGCAGCGGCTCCTCCGGCGCCCGCGACGCGATGACCTGCGAGTACAGGCGGACGTGATCGGCCACCATGCGACTCGTGGAGAACCGCTCTCGCGCCGCTGCCCGGCAGGCGCCGCGATCGAGCGACCCTGCCGCCTGGAGCGCGATGACCAGTTCCGGCGCACTGCTCCGCAGGTAGCCGGTGACGCCGTCGTCGACGATCTCGGGGGCGGCGCCGGCCGGCATCCCGACGACGGGCGTCCCGCACGCGAGCGCCTCGATCATCACCAGCCCGAACGGCTCCGGCCACTGGATGGGATTGAGCAGGGCCGTCGAGCCCCCGATGAGCGCGAGCTTGTCGCGCTCACCGAGCTCGCCCACGTACTCGATCTCTCTCGACAGCAGGGGCTTGACCTCCTGCTCGAAGTACTCGTGCTCGCGAGGCTCCCGGAGCTTGGCCGCGATCTTCAAGGGCATGCCGGCCGCGCGAGCGATGAGTGCTGCCTCGCGCGGACCCTTCTCGCGGCACATCCGGCCGACGAAGCTCACGTACCCGCCGTCGCCTGTGCCGACCGGGACGTCGTCCACGTCGATTCCGTGGTGGATCACCGCGGCCACAGGTATGCCGTGAGCCGTGGACGCCTGGTTGTGCGAGATCGCGATGATCGCGACGCCACTCATCGCCTCGTAGAGAGGTGAGAGCGCCGCGTTGAAGGGCCCGTGGTTCGTCGTGACGATCGGGGGGGTCCCGGGCTCGTGCTCGAGCAGGGGTCCCGCGAGAGTGTGGTCGTGGATGAGGTCGAGATCGCGCATCGCCGCGTAGGCGCTGACGACGTGCGTCAGCTCGGAGACCGCGTCGCCCGTCAGAGGACGGTCGGGCGGCGCTGACGCAGTCCCGGGCACCTGCGGTACCGGGCACTCGCTGTTGGCGGCGGCCGCGAGAAGGACCTCGTGGCCCGCAGCCTGCAGACCGCGAGCCAGGCGGTCGATCACGGACTCCGTGCCGCCGTAGGCGGGCGGCGGCACAGGGACCCAGGGTGGGGCGATGATTCCGATGCGCATGGTGTCGTCGACAAACTCTTGGGCGGGTGCGCGCCTCGCCTCGACGCGAGATCCAGCGTACGCGCGGCACCCGGCGCCCGCGCGGCCGGGACGAACGCGCGGAGCTACGCCAACCGGGGCAGCACCTGGTCGGCTGCGAGGACGCCACGGAACGGGTCGCCGCGTTCGGCGATGCGGTCCAGCACCGTGCGGACGGTGAAGGCGGCGGGTCGGAGCCAGGGCGCGTCAAGCTCGTCCCAGGTGATCGGCGCGGAGACCGGGGCCCCGGCCGCGGCGCGCGGGCTGTACGGGGCGACGAGAGTCTTGTTGATCGCGTTCTGCGTGTAGTCGAGGCGCGCCAGCCCTCCCCGCTCACGCACCTCCCATCTCCAGCTCACCAGGTCAGGGATGACCTTCCCGACCGTGCGCGACAGGCGCTCGACCCACGCCCGGGTCTCGTCGAAGCCCGGTCCGGGCCGGATGGGCACCCACACCTGGATGCCGGGTCGGCCCGTGAGCTTGGGGTACGCCCGCACGCCCAGGTGCGCGAAGGCGTCGCGGTGCAGCCGGGCCATCAGGAGGACGTCGTCCCACGGCGTGTCCGTGCCGGGATCGATGTCGACCAGCGCATACGTCGGGCGGTGCGGAACGGCGCTCGTCGAGGTCCACGCGTGCCACTCGAGCGCTCCGAAGTTCGCCGCCCAGACCAGGGCGGCGGCCTCGTCGACCATCAGGTAGGTGGTGGTCTCGCCCGGGTCCGCGTCCGGGTTGTGCCACCGCGCCAACCAGTCGGGTGCGTGATCCGGGACCTGCTTGTGCCAGAAGCCCGGGTGGCTCGCACCCTGGGGGTACCGGTGCATGTTCAACGGGCGACCCCGAAGGTAGGGCAGCGCGATGGGAGCGATCCGCGCGGCGTAGCGGACCAGCTCGCGCTTGGTGACGGGCTCCTCGCCGGCACGGGCGGGGAACAGCACCTTGTCGAGGTTGGTGAGCCGCAGCCGTCGACCGAAGACCTCCCACGGCCCGGCGCCGCCGAGGTCGTCGAGCGCGTCGAGCTCGTCCTGCGTCGGGCCGGCCGTGGTGGTCAGCTCGACGGACGCCTGGGCTGCGGGCAGGTCCGACCGCCACAGCCGGTCGGGCGCCGCCTTCACCTCGTCGTTGGTGCGCCCGCTCACCACCGACGTCGGGTGGTCCTCGGCGTCCCAGCCGTCGACGGCATGCTCGTCACGCTTGTGGAGCAGCAGCCACTGCTCCTTGCCGTTCCGGTCGGCCTCTCCGCGCCGCACGAGCACGAACCGCCCGCGCAGCCGCGAGCCGTGCAGCTCGGCGTGGAGCTCCCCCGCGGCCACGTCGGACACCGGGTCGTCACCCTTGTACGGCTCCCAGGTGCCGCGGTCCCAGACGATCACGTCGCCCCCGCCGTACTGGCCTGACGGGATCACGCCCTCGAAGTCGGCGTACTCGAGCGGGTGGTCCTCGACGTGCACGGCCATCCGTCTCACCGTCGGGTCCAGCGTCGGACCCCGGGGCACCGCCCAGCTGACCAGGACGCCGTCCATCTCGAGCCGGAAATCGTAGTGCAGCCGGCGAGCGCGGTGCCGCTGGACGACGAACCGACGCTGCTTGGGCGCCGCCTGCGGATCGCTCGGTGCGCCCGACGGCTCGGGCGTCCGCCCGAAGTCCCGCATGGACCGGTACGTCTCGAGCTCGGGCGACGTCGAGGCCGGCCGCTCCGTCTGCATCCGCCCCACCGCCTCGAGCCGCAGGGCCGGGACCCACCCGACCCTCGCCTCAGCGTGGCGCACTCGCCACCGTGACGCGCGGCGGCGCCGGGTGCGGGAGCCCTGCGTCCCACCGGACGCCGCGATGACCGAGCAGAGTCAGACGAGCTTCGGGAAGGTCAGCAGGAGAGCTGTCGCGGCGACGAAGAGAACGATCCCGAGACCGAGCAGGACGAGGCGCCCCCGCGGGGTCCGCATCCGCTCGGAGATCGCCGTGAAGAACAGGACCGACGCGAACGCCACCGTGAGCACGGTGTAGTTGTCTCCGCGCTGGTTGTCGGCGAGCGCCTGCTCGAACTTCGCGTCCGCTCGCCGGTCGGCGTCGGCGGCCTCTGCGAGCTCGGGGATGGCGTACTCCGGCATGTCGAACGGGGAGAGCGGCGCGTCTGGGTTCTTCAGCGGCTCGAGCGCGATCCACGCGTCGAACGCCGTCCCGAGCGGTTCCGGGAAGCGCGCCCGCAAGAAGTCTGCGACGGGCACCTGCTGCGAGCCGGTCGCCTCGACCCACTGGGCGAACAAGGACGCCTGGATGTCGAGCTTGCGGTTGGCCACACCTTCGAGCCGGCTCGCCTCGATCCTCGCGGAGGAGGCCTGGCTGAACGAGATCGACATCGACCCGCCCCACTTGCTGGCCTGGAACCCGACCCAGGCGGTCAGGATCGTGGTCACCGAGAGGAGCACGACGACGACGACCTCGCGCCAGTCCACTCCCCGTTCGTCCTGCTCCGCGACGATGCTCACGTCGGGAGTATCGACTGCACCCACCCGGATGGCGCGCAGGCTCGGGCCAGCGCCGCTCGTGTCGATCGATCTGGCGCGGCGAGAGCCCGCCACTCCCGACTCAGCGGCCGGCACCGAGGTTCCCGGCGAGCCGCGCGTGACGTTCGACGCGTCCCGCTGCCACGCAGAGATCCCGGGCAGCGTCATCTGGAGCGCGCAGCCCTGCGCGGGAAGGGGTGGGGGCTCGTCGTCCCTCGACGGCCGACAGAGCCTAGCCGTCCCACGCAGAGCACGTTGCCGACCAGATGACGCAGATCGACTCGCATCCGGACTCATATTCACCCGTTTGCACGCCGATAGAGATTGTGAGGCAGACGTCGGGCACCTCCGTCAGGCGGGACGGCCTCCCGAGCGGAATCGACAACCCCCGCAGGAGGAACACCATGAGCAACCAGCACACCGTCCCGATGCCCACCATCGGCGCGAGCGCCCTGACCCAGCGCGAGCGCGTCGTCATGGGCGAGCTCGCTGAGGACATCACGCTCGAGGAGATCGCCGCCCGCCTGTGGGTCACCCGCAACACGGTGAAGTCGCAGCTGCGCAGCGCGTACCGCAAGATCGGCGTGTCCACCCGCGCCGAGGCCGTCGCCTGGGCACGGGCGCACGGCATCTGACACTGCGTAGGCTCCGCGAGCCCTAGGCAGGCTCCGCGCGGCGCTCGAGCGGGTCGAGGACGTCCCGCTCGTCGCCCGGTCGGGCCGGCGGGCGAGGGAACGGCTGAACGCCGTCGCGTCCCCGCAGCAGCACCTCCGCGGCGTGGTCCGCGAGCGCGAACCCGGCCGAGCCGTACAGGTGGAACACGGCGTCCGCGCCGTGGCGCTCCAGCTCGGCGACGTCGTCGTCGTACCGCGCGACGGCGGCGACCTTGCCCGTGAAGCCGGCGGCCTGGAGTCGCGCCAGCGCGATCAGGTTCGCGTTGTGGAACGGCATCGCGAGAACCGCCATCTTGACCCGACCCGCACGCTGGACCCGGTTCCAGAACTCCAGGTCGGTGGCGTCGGCGCGCACGACCTCGTAGCCCTCGTCCTCGAGCGCGAAGACGCGGGTCTGGTCGTGCTCGACGCCGACCACGGACAGCCCGTACTCGTCGCGGAGCCGCGCGTAGGTGGCGGCGCCGACCCGGCCGAGCCCGAGGACGAGCGCGTCCGCGTCGCCGACGTCCACCAGGCGGTCGTCGGGGTGCAGCCGGTCGCTGTCGCGCGCGGGGAGCAGACGCGACAGCCGGGAGGCGAGCTCGACCCCGCGGCGGTTGACGATCGCGGACAGGCCGAAGCTGAACGCGACGGCGAGGGAGACCACGACCACCCACTCGTCGTCGAGCAGGCCGGTGCTCGCGCCGACGGCGACGACGATGATCCCGAACTCCGAGTAGTTCGACAGGACCAGACCGGCGAGGAACGAGGTGCGGCGGCGCAGGCGCATCAGCCACAGCACGACGGAGTAGGCCGCGACCTGGAGCGGCAGGAGGAGCAGCAGGAGGAGCGCGAGGCCGGTCTCCAGCAGGTGCGGGGTCCCGTGCAGCCCGATCTGCACGAAGAACGCGACCAGCATGAGGTCCTTGAACGTCATCAGGGACCGGGACAGCTCTCCGGCCTGCGGGTGGGACGCGAGCAGCACGCCCACGATCAGGGCGCCGACGTCGCCGGCGATGCCGACGAGCTCGAACAGCCCGTACCCGAGCACCACGGCGACGCACACCCCGAACAGCGCCTGCAGCTCGCCGTGCCCGACGCGGTTCCAGATCAGGTGCAGCACCCGCCGCCCCGGGATCAGGACGAAGAGCAGCAGGGCCCACGGGCTCGGGGGCTCGCCGCTGGACAGGGACAGGAAGATCACTGCGGCGACGTCCTGCATGACGAGCACGCCGACGGCGATCCGCCCGTACAGGGCGGTGGTGTCGGAGCGGTCGTCGAGGACCTTGACGACGAACACGGTCGAGGAGAACGACAGCGCGAACCCGACGAGCGCGAGCGCGCCGAACGACTCGCCGGCGAGGAAGCCGAACCCGATCACGGCGAGCAGGCCCAGGAACCCGAGCGCGATCGCGACACTGAGCGCCAGGTGCACGACCGTGGTGAGCCAGATCTCGCGGCGCAGCAGGGTGCGCACGTCGAGCTTCAGCCCGATCGCGAACAGCAGCAGGACGACCCCGAAGTTGGCGATCGGCTCGAGGTACGGCAGCTCCGGAGCGCCCGCGGCGCCGAGGGCGAAGCCGGCGGCGAGGAAGCCGACGAGGGGCGGGAGGCGCAGGAGCACCGCGATGAACCCGCCGACCAGTGCGACGCCGAGGTAGAGGGCCGCTACTGCCATGAGGTTCCTCTCGCCGGCACGTGGAGCGCTTATCTTGCCTGGTCCACCGATCCCGCCTGCCGGCGGCGGGGTCAGCGCGCCTGTGCGGCCCGGACCACGTTGTGCGCGACCTGTGCGAGCGTCGTCCCGTTGACGGCGGAGCGGGCGATGAGCTCGTCGTAGGCGGCGGCCATGTCCAACCCCAGCTGGACTCCGAGAACCCCCTTGGCCTGCTCGACGACGACCCGCCCTTCGAGCGCCGCCGTGATGCGCTCGGTGAGGTCCTCGTACCCGAGTGCGACCGGCTGGACGATGGCCAGGGTGGCGAAGTCGGCGAAGCTCTGCGCGAGGACGGCCGACGCTGCACGGAGCTCCGCCTCGGCGACCGCGAACAGGTTGAGGGCGCCGATCGCGTGGCCGCGCCAGTGCATCGGGAACGCGTGGACCGACGCGAAGCCGGCGTCGACGATCTCCTGTCCGACGTCGGCCCAGCGCGCGACGATCTGGTGGCGGCCGACGACGCTGGTCGACTCTCCCGTGCGGGTCGCGTCGACGCACGGCCCCGCCTCCCGCTGCGCCTGGTACACCTCGAGCTCCTCGACGCGGTGGGAGGTGGCGCTCAACAGCTCGACCCCCCCGTCGGCCCGCACCATGAGGGCTGCGGCGTCCGCCGGCGCCAGCTGCGCGCAGTCGGACACGAGGCGCGCCAGCAGACCGGTGATCTCATGATCCTCGACCAGCGCGCTCGCCACGTCGGCGAGCGCCTGGGCCGACGTCCGTGCGGTCATCGTCCACCCCTTCCCGTGCTGTCGTCGGGGGTTGTCCCGTCGTGCGTGACGTCCTGGTGCGTGTTCGTGAAGCTCAGCTCTCGGTCGACGACTGCCCTGGCGATCTCGTCGAGCGTCGCGCTCTCTGCGTACGCGTGGGCCCGCAGGATCGCGAGCGCGTCGCCGGGAGCGATGGCGAGCTGTGCCACGACCATGCCGGTCGCCTGGTGCACGCGCGCGCGGTCCGACCAGGCGGCGAAAGCCACCGTGCCGGTCGTCGCCGTGTCGTCGAGCAGAGCGGCCCCCACGGCGTCCGCCAGGAACTGTGCGTCGTCCAGACTCTGGCTGAGCGCGCCACCGGCACGGTAGACGGTGATCACCCCGATGGTCGTGCCACCGGGATGCATCGGGATCGCCCAGACGGTGAGCGGGCCGGCGATGTCCCCGGCGAGCTCGGTGAACATCGGGAACGGGCCGCCGCGAGCGCCGTCAACGTGGGTGACGACGGCGCGGCCTTCGCGGAACGCCTCCTGGCCGGGGCCCTCGCCGAGGACGTCCTGCAGGTCCTCGATCCGTGCCGACGTGCCGTTGGACGTACTGACGGTGAGCCGTTCGGGGCGGGTCGACGCGAGCGTGATCGCTCCCCCGTCGGCACCGAGGATCTCCACGCACGCGATGCACAGGCGGACGGCGAGGGGTTGGTCGCGCGCCCCGGCGGCGACCGCGCCGGCCAGCCGTGCCAGGACCGTGCTGCGGTTGGTCACGGCCCCTCCCCGATCCGGTCCATGTGCCCATCCTCCCGCACCACGACGCGGATGTCGGGCGGCGGAAGGCATAAAGTGGGAGTCACCATCCCCGCCGTGATGAGCGTCCTGAGGTTCGGGAGGGGCCTCGTGTTCGGAGCTGTTCACGGCGCGAGCACTGGGGGTTGCGATGACCGCGACGAGCACGCAGGTGGGGCGCTTCCGCTTCGACCGAGCCAGCGGTCGTTGGTGGTGGTCCGACCACATGTTCCTCATCCACGGCGTGCAGCCGGGTGATGTCGTCCCCACCAGCGAGCTCCTGCTCACCCACGTCCAGCGGCACGATCGCGCCGAGGTCCGGGAGGTTCTCGACCGGTCGGTGGACGAACGCGACCCGCACGCGTGCCACTACCGCCTTGTGGACATGTCCGGTGCGACCCACCGCGTCGTGCTCGCTGCCGCCTGCGACGGCGACGGCGGCGTGAGCGGCTTCCTGGTCGACTTCACTGCGGCGCACGACGCGCTGCTGGCCGAGCGGGTGAACGCCGAGCTGAAGCTCGCCCTGGAGTCCCACGCGGCGATCGACCAGGCCAAGGGCATCCTCATGCTCACCTACGGCGTCGACGAGGACGCGGCGTTCGGCATCCTCAAGCAGAGCTCGCAGCGACACAACGTCCGGCTGCGCGAGGTCGCGGGCAGGGTCGTGCAGGCGGTGGCCGTCGGACTCGGGTCGATGACGCGCGAGCTTCTCGACGAGACACTGTGCAGAACGTCCGTCCAGCAGCCGCCACCGACCCGTTGTCGGCACCTTGATGTGCAGACCGTGTGCGGTGGCGACGAGTCGATCGTGCGCGTCTCGGGGTCGGTCGACCTGTCCAACCGGGACGAGCTCGCCGACGCGATCACGCTGACGATGCTCGGGGCTCTGGACACCGGGCGGGTCACCGTGGACCTGCGCGGGGTGGGCCGCATCGGACCCGCGGTCGTCGACGTGCTCACGGCCGCCCTGCGCCGCAGCACCGCGCAAGGCATCACGCTGACGATCGTCGGCGGTGGCGGCCCCGGCGGTGCCCCGGCACCGGCGTCCACTCACCGGTCGTCGATCTCGTCCCGCAGCTGACCTGCAGGGCCGCCGGCGCGTCGCCCGCGTCGGCCGACGAACCGAGCGCTACCCGCTGACCCGATCGAGGTGCTGCAGGAGCTCGTGCGCCGCGAGCTCGACGTCCTTGTGCCGCCACTCCGACGCACGGTAGACGCACGCGATCAGGGCGGAGCGGTGCACCCGGCGGTAGTCGCCCGCGACGAACGCGTACCGCGCCTTGGTCCCGTCGGTGGCCCCCACCGTCAGCCCGAGGTGCCACGAGGCGTACTGCTCCCACGTGTGCTTCTCGAGGAAGTCGTTCTGGGCCGCCGTGTCCGGCTGCGCCTCACCCCAGTCGCTGTCCAGGACGTACTGCCGCGCGTCGATGAGCCGGCGCACGTGCTCCACGGCCTCGGAGTTCAGCTCGTACTGAGCCACAGGTCGATCCTGCACCCGCCGTCACACGGTGCGCAGCACGAGCAGGAACTGACCGCCGCCCGGCTCGACGTCGGCCGTCACCCGCAGGCCGGGCGCGAAGCGCGAGAGGCGGTCGACCAGCCACGTCGCGGCGGCCTCACCGTCCGCGCGGGTGGGGCAGCGACCGACCACCTCGCGGCCGCCCTTGCGGGTCAGCCGCTCGGCCGTCGCCACGATGGGGGCCGGCTCCACCACGAAGAGGTCCGGCGACCAGGCGACGACAGGCTTCACCGCTCCCTTCTTCGTGTTGCAGGCGCGGTGCGCGAGGCGCTCGGAACCCGGGACCGGCTTCTTGCCCTTGGGGGTCGCACCCCCGTCGATGCTCGGGCCGCGGTCGGCGTTGACGGACGCGTCCGGGTCGACCGGCTCGTCGCACAGCCAGCATCGCCATCCGTCGCGTTCGCCGACCTCGTGAAGGGTGCTCATGGCCCGGAGACTACGGCGCTACCGTCGGTGGATGGGTTTCGACGTCACCCCGGAGGTGTACTTCCGGTTCATGGGCCGGTTCTCCGAGCCGCTCGCCGCGAGGTTCGCCTCGGCGCTGGAGATCCCCGCCGGTGCGCGGGCGCTCGACGTCGGCTGCGGTCCCGGAGCCCTGACCGCCCAGCTCGTCGCCCGCCTGGGTGTCGACGCCGTCGACGCCGTCGACCCGTCCGAGTCGTTCGTCGCGGCAGCGCGCGCCCGGTTCCCCGGCCTGCGGGTCATGGACGGCGTCGCCGAGTCGCTCCCCCTGCCCGACGACTCCGTGGACCTCGCGGTCGCCCAGCTCGTCGTCCACTTCCTGCCGGACCCCGTGGCCGGGCTCGCGGAGATGGCCCGGGTGACCCGGCCCGGTGGCGTGGTCGCGGCGAACGTGTGGGACCACGCCGGAAACGGCGGACCTCTCGACGCGTTCTGGCACGCGGCGCACGACCTCGACCCCGCTGCGCCCGGCGAGGCTGCCCTGCCGGGGACGCGGGAGGGGCACCTCGCCGAGCTCTTCCGCGCGGCCGGCCTCCGGGACGTCGTCTCCTGGAGCGAGACGGTCGGCGCGCGCTACGAGACCGTCGACGAGTGGTGGGCCACCTTCACCCTCGGCGTCGGCCCCGCGGGCGCCTATGTCGCGTCGCTGGGTGACGCCGAGCGCGAGGCGCTCAGGGCACGGTGCGTGGCGCTGCTCCCGGCGGCGCCGTTCGAGATCCCCGCCGTGGCGTGGTGCGCGCGAGGGACGGTCGCATGACCCGCCACCTGGTGGACGGCGACACCGGCCCGGCGGCCGAGCTCCTGCAGCGGGCCGTCGGCCTCGACCCCGGGAACGAGGACACGACGGCGCTGCTCCGGGGCCTCGTCGCCCGATCCCGCGTCATGCGCGGGCTGCTCCGCACCTAGGCCACGGGTTCCCGGAGCGGCCCGTACGTCGCGGCGTACGTGCGTGGTCCGAGCACGGGCGCGAGCACGTCGCGCAGCTGCTCGGGCAGACCCGCGAGCCGGCTCATCCGGTCCGTCATGGCCTGCACGTGCGCCACCCGTGCGCCGCGCGCCCGGAGGAGCTCGTCGCCGACGCCCGACCGGTCCTCGCGGTCCAGCAGCCTCGCGAGCACGAGCGCGTCCTCGAGGGCGAGCGCAGCTCCCTGCGCCCACACCGGGCCGGTCGCGTGCGCCGCATCGCCGATCAGCACGATCCTCCCCCGGCTCCAGCGGTCGCACCGCACCTCGTCGACGGGCGCCGGGTACAGCGTCCCCGCGCCAGCCACCGCCGCGTCCACCGCGGCCCGGACCACGGTGGGGAAGCCCGTGAAGGCGGTACGGAGCCAGGTGGCGGTCGCGTCCGTGCTACGTCGGGTGCTCGAGGCGTAGCCGTACACGCGTCCGGTGTCGACCGGGATCAGCAGGAGCGTGCCGCCCGCCCCCGACCATGCGGTCCAGCACTCCACGCCCGGGTTGGCGACGACGAACCGCCAGCTCGACCGCGTCATCGCCGAGGGCTTCGGGACCTCCCCGCCCACCGCGCTGCGCACCCGCGACCGAACCCCGTCGGCGCCCACGACGAGGTCGTACGCCTCGACCTTCCCCGACGCGAAGGTGATCCGTGCGTCCGCCGACCCGTCCTGCACCGACTCCACCGCACCGCCCCAGCGGATGTCGGTGTCGATGCCGCCGCGCAGAACCTCCAGCAGGTCACCGCGGTGGACGCAGACCGAGGGATGGCCGGCGCCCCAGAACTGCTCCTCGTCCACCGCGAACAGCAGGCGGCCCGACGCGGTCCGGTACTCGCGACGCCGGACGCGGACCCCGCGAGCCACCACCTCGTCGGCCACCCCCAGCGCAGCCAGTGCCGCCACAGCGTTGCCCGGCAGGTTCAGCCCGAGGCCCTCGTCGTCGGACGGTGCAGCCCGCCGTTCGACCAGCGAGCACGACCGCCCTCGTAGCGACAGCGCTCTCGCGAGCGCCAGACCCGCGACGCCCGCCCCGACCACCAGGACGCCCTCAGCCATCGCGATCGCCGCGCTCGAGCAGCTGCACGTGCAGGCGTTCACGGACGCGCATCGCTACGCGCTCGTGCCCCGCCCGGTCCGCGCACGTCGCGAGCCCGTCCAGGTCCGTATCGCGCGCGGTCGGCTGCCCGACCGCCTCCGCCGTGCGTCCTCGCGCTCCCGCACCAACCATCGGCCCACTCCCCGTGGCCTGCGCCGGTGCCGCGTCCACCGTTCGCCCGACGCCTCTTCACCGTACTGCGAAGGAGAGACGCGGGCGCCGTCGGGTTCGCCGTGGACGCGCTGCGGTCCGCGCTAGGCGGCCCGCCCGTACCGTGAGCGACGCCCAGGGGCGGGCCCGGTGACGGTCGCGCCGTCCAGGACCACCTGGTCGGCCGCCACGATGGCGCGCGGCTCGATCACGACCCGCTCCCCGATGCGAGCCGCGGTACCGATCCGCGCGCCGGTGCCCACGCGCGTCCCGGCTCCCAGGTGCACGTTGCTCCCGACGACCGCGCCCGCGCCGACCACGACGTCCACGTCGACCCAGCTGCCCGCCCCGACCCGCGCACGGTCGTGGACCACGGCGCCCGCCTCGACGTAGGAGGTCTCGGCAAGCCACGCACCCTCGTGCACGTGGGCGGCCGGTGACACCAGCCCGCCTCCGCGCGCGTGCCGCACGTAGCGCACGACCTCCCCGCCGTCGTCCTCGAACTCCACCAGGCCCTTGATCCGCCGCGACATGCCTCTCCTTCGTCGATGGTCCTGCATGACATAACGACGATGGGCCCTCGAGGTTTCCCGGGACCCCTCAGCCCGCGGCGAACACCCTTTGACAGACTGCCCAGCATGATCCGACGGGTGCTACCACCGGGCGTCGAGGTGGCCGAGCGCACCGGTCCCCCGCTGCCGGCTCCTCTGCACCCGTCGGAAGAGGCCGGGGTCGCGGACGCGGTGCCCGCCCGTCGCGCCGAGTACGCCGCCGTGCGCGAGTGCGCCCGCACGGCCCTGCGTCGGCTCGGGCTGGGAGACGCCGCCGTACCGGCAGGCCCGGACCGTGCCCCGATGTGGCCGGCCGGGATCGTCGGGAGCATGACGCACGTCGACGGGTACCGGGCCGCTGCGGTCGGGCGCGTGGACGCCTGGGTGGGGATCGGGATCGACGCCGAGGTGCACGCGCCGCTGCCGCCCGGGGTCGCGACCCTCGTGCTGAGCCAGGACGAGCGGTCGGCGCTCGCGCGGACCCGCCCGGGGCTGTGCCTGGACCGGGTGCTCTTCTCGGCCAAGGAGTCCGTGTACAAGGTCTGGTACCCGGTGACGCGGTCGTGGCTCGGGTTCGAGGACGTCGACGTCCGCCTCGGCGACGGCTCGTTCGTGGCCCGACTCGGCCGGCCCGGGCTCGGCACCGACGTGCTGCACGGTCGGTGGGCTGTCGGTGACGGTCTGGTGGTCACCGCGATCGCGCTGGCTCGGGACGTGTCCGCGACCCCTTGACGACGCCGCCATCGGGTGCATGCTGTCCCTCAGGTGTTTAATCGATTTAGCAGGTTCCACGAGGAAGTGGGGTGTGACGTGGCGCGAGTGCGGATCTCCGACGTCGCCGCTGCCGCCGGCGTCTCCACCGCCACGGTCTCGTTGGTGCTCAACGACAGGACCGCGCGGATCTCGGAGGTCACGGCCGACCGCGTCCGGCGCGCGGCGGCGGAGGTCGGGTACACGCCGAACTCGGTCGCGCGCGGCCTGCGGACGCAGCGCAGCCACACGGTCGGGATGATCTCCGACCGGATCGCGACGACCCCCTTCGCGGGCCGCATGCTGGCGGGCGCGCAGGACGTGGCCCGCGAGCACGGCTACCTCGTCTTCCTCGTGGACACGGAGGCGGACGAGACCGTGGAGCGCGAGGCGATCCGCGCCCTGGCCGACCAGCAGGTCGACGCGATGATCTACGCCTGCATGTGGCACCGGGTGGTCGACGTGCCGTCGTCCCTGCCTCGAGGCACCGTGTTCCTCGACTGCCGGCCCACGGACGGCGGCTTCCCGGCGGTCGTGCCCGACGACCGCGCGGGTGGCGTCGAGGCGGTGCGCGCGCTCGTCGCAGCCGGACACCGTCGGATCGCCTACGTCGACGTCGACGAGCCGCACCCTCCCGTCGCCTCCTACCTGCGCCACGAGGGGTACCTCCAGGTGCTCGCCGAGGCCGGGATCGCACCGGACCCGGCGCTGCACGTCCGAGGCGACACGTCGTCCGCCGGAGGGCGGCAGGCCACGGACCGGCTGCTCGACCTGCCGGAGGAGCAGCGGCCCACGGCCCTGTTCTGCTTCAACGACCGCATGGCCGCGGGGGCGTACGTCGCCGCGCACAGACGCGGACTGGTGATCCCCCAGGACCTCTCGATCGTCGGGTACGACGACCAGCAGCTCGTCGCGGCGGACCTCGACCCCCCGCTGACCACCGTGGCGCTGCCGCACTACGAGATGGGCCGGTGGGCGATGGAGGTCGCCCTCGGTATCAGGACGCCGGACGACCCCTGCGCCCCACACCTCATGCCCTGCCCGATCGTCGATCGGGACTCGGTGGGTCCGCCGCCGGCCACAGCTGCGAGCGACAGCCGGCGACGGACCTGACACGCAATCCCCAGCGGCCACCGTCGGTGGCCGTGGAGCGGTGACCCGACATGCCGGTCGGGCACCAGGAAAGGAACCCCCGATGAAGCGCAGGTCCCTTGTCACGATCGTATCGGTGTCGGCGGCGTCAGCCCTGGCACTCTCCGCCTGTGGACAGGCAGGTCAGGGCGACGGCGGGTCCGGTGACGGACCCCAGGAGCTCACCATGTGGACGCACTCGGCCGGCAACCCCGCCGAGCTCGAGGTCTACACCAAGATCATCGACGAGTTCAACGCGTCGCAGGACAAGTACACGGTGGTCGAGGAGTCCTTCCCCCAGGGCGCCTACAACGACGCGATCGTCGCGGCAGCCACCGCGGGCGACCTGCCGTGCCTGCTCGACATGGACGGCCCGATCGTCCCCAACTGGGCGTGGGCGGAGTACATCCAGCCGCTCGGTCTGCCCACGAGCATCACCGACAACCTGCTCCCGACGGCCGTCGGGACGTACCAGGACGAGATCTACGCGGCCGGCTACTGGGATGCGGCCTTGTCGATCTTCGCTCGCAAGTCGGTGCTGGAAGCCAACGGCATCCGCATCCCGACGATCGACGACCCGTGGACGATCGACGAGTTCGACGCCGCGCTGGCCACCCTTCAGGCCGCGGGCTACGACACGCCCCTGGACATCGGCGCCGAGGACAAGGGCGAGTGGTGGTCGTACGCCTACTCCCCCATGCTGCAGAGCGCGGGCGGTGACCTCATCGACCGCGACACCATGCTCTCGGCGGAGGGTGCCCTCAACGGGCCGGAGGCCGTCACGTTCTTCACGTGGTTCCAGGACGCCTTCGCCAAGGGCTTTGCCAGCAACTCCGGCACGATCGGCAACCAGGAGTTCAACGACGACGTCGTCGCGATGAGCTACACGGGCGTCTGGAACGCGATGGACTCGCTCGAGGCGGTCGGCGACGACCTGCTGATCCTCCCGCCGCCGGACTTCGGCGACGGACCGAAGATCGGTGGCGGGTCCTGGCAGTGGGGCATCTCCTCCAGCTGCGACGCGGCCGACGGTGCGCGCGAGTACCTGGAGTTCAGCTTCCAGGACAAGTACATCGCCGAGTTCAGCGACAAGCAGGTGGTCATCCCCGCCACCGCGGCTGCCGAGGAGCTCTCCGCCAACTTCGGTGAGGGCGACCCGCTGCGCCCGTTCGTCGAGCTCTCCCAGGAGTTCGCGCTCGCCCGTCCCGCCACCCCGGCCTACCCGGTCATCTCGAGCACGTTCGAGAAGGCGGCCAAGGACATCATGAGCGGCGCCGACGTGCAGTCGACCCTCGACGGAGCGGTCAAGGAGATCGACACCAACATCTCGTCCAACGACGGCTACGGCTTCTGAGCCGTCCTGACCGGCGGGGGCGGCACTGCCGCCGCCCCCGCCCGATCGGACATGACCATGGCCTCTTCCACCACGTCCGTCGCGCCCCCGCGGCCGCCGGACACCCCCGTGCACCGACGTCGCCGGTCCTCTGCCGGCGCCCGCGGCGAACGCCGCTCCGGGCTCGCGATGGCTGCTCCGGCCGCCATCCTGATCGCCCTGTTCCTCATCGTCCCCGTGCTGCTGGCGTTCGCCCTGTCGTTCACCAACGCGCGGCTCATCTCCCCGAACCCACCGCGGTTCGTCGGACTCGACAACTTCGTCCGCGCGTTCACGCAGGACCCCGTCTTCCTGCGGTCGGTCCTCAACACGTTCCTGTTCGCGATCGTCGTCGTCCCCGTGCAGGCCGGTCTGGGCCTGCTCCTCGCGGTGCTGGTCAACCAGAAGCTCCGCGGCGTGACGTTCTTCCGGATCGTCTACTTCATCCCGGTCGTCACGTCGATCGTCGTGGTGTCGATCCTCTGGAAGTTCATGTACCAGCCGACCGGGCTGATCAACTCGTTCATCGACACGGTGACGTTCGGGGCGCTGCAGGGCGCCGACTGGCTCAACAACCCCCGCACCGCGCTGCCGGCAATCATCGTGCTGTCGATCTGGCAGGCGGTCGGGTTCCACATGCTCATCTGGCTCTCGGGGCTGCAGACCATCCCCGACGAGCTCTACGAGGCCGCGCGCATGGACGGCGCGGACGCCTGGGCGCAGTTCAGGAACGTGACCTGGCCTGGCCTGCGCTCCACCATGATCTTCGTCCTGGTGACGATCACCATCGCCGCGCTGGGCCTGTTCGTGCAGGTCGACGTGATGACGCAGGGCGGCCCGCAGGACTCGACGACGACGATCGTCTACCACGCGGTCCGCAAGGGGTACCGGGAGCAGGAGACCGGCTACGGCGCCGCGATCTCCCTCATCTTCTTCGTGCTGGTGCTCGTGATCGCCCTCGTGCAGCGCTTCGTCACCCGAGAGAAGGACTGAGCCATGACCACCGCTACCGTCTCCCGGCTGGACCGGTCGGAGCACCAGCAGCGTCGCCGGCGCCGCATCTTCTCGTACGTCGCGATGGGCGCGTTCGCGGTCATCTTCCTGTTCCCGCTCGTGTTCATGTTCGTGTCCAGTCTCAAGCCGGACGGCCAGATCCTGTCCGACGTGGGCTCGCTGCGGGCGTTCCTGCCCGTGGGCGACATCAGCCTGGACAACTACAGCGGGGTGTTCGACCGAGTCCCCGTGGCTCGCTTCATGTTCAACTCGGTGCTGGTCACCACGCTGATCGTCGTGCTCGGCCTGGTGGTCAACAGCATGTGCGGGTTCGCGCTGTCCCCGGCTGGAGTGGAAAGGCCGCGGGGTGGTGCTCGCGGTCATCATCGCGACGCTCATCGTGCCCTTCGAGACGATCGCCATCCCGATGGTCTACTGGGTGTCCAAGCTTCCGAACCTCGTGTTCGAGGGCGCCGTCCCGAAGTACGACTTCGGCTGGCTGAACACCTACCAGGTCCAGATCATCCCGTTCATCGCGAACGCGTTCTCGATCTTCCTGTTCACCCAGTACTTCTCGACCATCCCGAAGTCTCTGGACGAGGCCGCACGGATCGACGGGGCCGGCTGGTTCACGATCTACCGCAAGATCGTGGTCCCCCTGGCCGGCCCGGCGTTCGCGACCGTCGCGATCCTCACCTTCCTGCCCGCCTGGAACTCCTACCTGTGGCCGCTCATGGTCGTGCAGGAGGAGAGCCTGCGCCCGGTCATGGTCGGGATGCAGTACTTCTTCCAGCTGAACGCCGCGTGGGGCGAGGTCATGGCCTACACGTCCCTGATCACGCTGCCCGTGCTCATCGTGTTCCTCTCGTTCCAGCGGGCCTTCGTCAGCAGCGTCGCCGCCAGCGGCGTCAAGGGCTGACCCCTCGAACCCTCGAATCCCTCGCCGGAAACGGCGTGAAAGGCAGACATGTTCACCCTTCCTGAGTCGTGGGTGTGGGACTTCTGGCTCGCGGACGACGGCGAGCAGTACCACCTCTTCTTCCTCTACGCGTCGCGTGCATTGCATGACCCGGACCGCCGGCACTACCGAGCCTCGATCGGGCACGCGGTGTCGTCGGACCTGCAGGACTGGACCCGGGTGGCGGACGCCCTCGTCCGCAGCGACGCACCGGCGTTCGACGACCTGGCCACGTGGACCGGCTCGGTCGTGCGGCACCCCGACGGCACATGGTTCCTCTTCTACACCGGCTCGACGCTCACCCCGGCGGGCAACCGGCAGACGATCGGGTACGCCACCTCGAACGACCTGATGACGTGGGACAAGTCCCCGACGAACCCGGTGCTGCGGGCCGACGGCGAGTGGTACGAGGTGCTGGCCGACGGGCAGTGGCACGACGAGGCCTTCCGCGACCCGTGGGTGTTCGCGGACCCGGACGGTGACGGCTGGCACATGCTCATCACCGCCCGGGCGCGCACAGGTCCGGCCGACGACCGCGGCGTCGTCGGGCACGCCTGGTCGCCGGACCTGCGCACGTGGGAGCTGCGAGCACCGCTGACCGAGCCCGGGCAGGGGTTCGGTCAGCTCGAGGTGACGCAGGTCGAGGTGGTCGACGGCGCCCCGGTGCTGCTGTTCTCGTGCCTGGCGACGGACATGTCCGCGGCCGGGGTCGTCACCGGTGCCACCGGAGGCGTCTGGGCGACCCCGGCGGCGAGCCTGCTCGGTCCGTACGACGTCGCCCACGCCCACCAGGCGACGGATGACTCCCTGTACAGCGGGCGGCTGGTGCGCCGCCGGTCCGACGGCCGGTGGGTGCTGCTCGCGTTCCATCACACCGGCCCCGAGGGGGGGTTCGTCGGGGGGGTGAGCGACCCCCTGCCCGTGCGGTGGGACGGCCGGCGGATGGACGTTCTCGACCCGGCGGTGCTCCGCGACTGACGGGGATGCGCGCGGCGCGGCGCGGGGGTGGCCTACCGGCCGGTAACCCCCGCGCCGCACGTGCGTCCGGACGCCTCCGGAGCACGGGCGACGGCCGCGGCGCGCAGGCCGCTGACCTGCAGGTTCATCGGGTCCTGTCCGCGGGCTGGACGGATCGCCCCGCGAGCCTCACACTTGCGCCTGCCCCCCTGATGGTCCGGCCGCCGATGGCCGGGAAAGGACCCCCGGCCGTGCTGCGCACCGTCACCTCGCACCTGTCCCTGGACGTGCGCGACCCGCTCGAGATCCAGCTCTCCGTCGCCGTCGCGGACGGCGCCTACGACCGCTCCGAGATCCTGTCGGTGCGCCACGAGGACGGGCCCCTGGACGTCACCGAGATCAAGACGGCGCACGGGGGTCGCATGCACCGCGTGCTGTCCCCCGCCGGCCGTCTGGTCGTCGACTACCAGGCCACCGTCACCGGCCTGAGCGACCCCCCGGCCATCGAGGACATCGACCTCGTCGAGTACCGCCGGCCCAGCCGCTACGCCGACTCGGACCGCCTGCTGGCGTTCGCCCGCGACCAGTTCCGCGGCATCGAGGGCCCCGAGCTGCTCGACGCCGTCGTCGCCTGGGTCACCGGGCACGTCACCTACCTGTCGGGCTCGAGCCTGCCCACCGACGGCGCCACGGACACGCTGCTCAAGCGCCGCGGCGTGTGCCGCGACTTCGCGCACCTCGTCGTCGCGCTGCTGAGGGCCAAGGACGTCCCGGCGCGGCTCGTGTCGGTGTACGCGCCCGGGCTCAAGCCGATGGACTTCCACGCGGTCGCCGAGGCCTACGTCGACGGCGCCTGGCACGTGGTCGACGCGACCCGGCTGGCGCCGCGCGAGTCGCTGGTCCGGATCGCCACCGGCCGCGACGCGACCGACACCGCGTTCCTGTCCTACTACGGCGGCCAGCTCTCGATCCGCGCCATGACGGTGACGGCCGCGGTGCACACACTCCTGCCCGCCGACGACGGCACCGGGCTCGTCGCGCTGCGCTGAGGCGGCCCGCTACAGCGACGTCCCCACGAGCAAGCCGACACCGTACGTCACCGCCATCGCGACGGAACCGCCGAGCACGTTGCGCAGGACCGCACGGCGCGGCTCGGCGTCGCTGAACCACGCCGCCACGAGCCCGGTGACCACCAGGGCGACGACGACCGCGGCGAAGGTTGCCGGGACCCGCGCGGCGCCCCACGGCGCGAGCACCACCAGGAGCGGTACCAGCCCGCCGACGAGGAAGGCGATGAGCGAGGCGACGGCGGCGTGCCACGGGTTGGTGAACTCGCCGGCTTCCGGCACGACGATCGTCGGCAGGACCCGCCCGCGGCGCACGGCCGACTGCTCGGCGTCGCGCTGGCTGCTCACCGACACGTACTCGCCTGCGGCCATGGACAACGCTCCGGCCACGAGAGCGGCGATACCCGCGAGGGCGATCGTGCCCACCGCAGTGGCCGCACCGGCGACTCCGAGCACGGTGGCGGCGACCGAGACGATGCCGTCGTTGGCGCCGAGCACACCCGCCCGCAGCCAGTTCAGGCTCCGCAGCGTCGGGACGGGACGGTTCTCCACCGTCGCGATGGGGTGCGTCGGCAGGACGGTCATGACTCCACCGTAGGCAGCCACGACCCTCTTGTCATCGAAGCAAAGCCTGCCCTGACCTGCGACGATGCAGGATTGCCTACCCTCACCGCAGGGCTGGGTCAGGCGCTCTCGCGCAGGTTGCGGCGGCGGCCCTCGACCTCGACCAGCTCCGCGAACGCGGCCTGGTACGCGGCCGGGTCCGCCTCGGCGTCCATCCGCTGCAGGCGTCCGCGCAGGTCGGCGATGTGCCGGGTGAACCCGATCTCCACCAGGCGCAGCACGACACCCTTCACGTAGCCCTCGAGCGACTCGGGCCGGTCCTCGGGCAGCGGCGCGACGGCGAGCTCGGTGACCAGGGCGCGGACGGGCTCGGCGGCCTCCTCGATGACGGCGCCGACCCACCCGGTCGAGCCGCCGGACGCCTGCACCAGCGGGCGGGCGGCGGTGAGTCCGCCGGCCGCACGGATCGCCTCGTGGACGGCCCGGTAGGCGGGGGCGCCGAACGCGTCCGAGGGGAGCTCGTCGAAGTCGGCGGCCACCAGGTCCGGTCGCTGGAGCACGACCTCGAGGGCGGTGCGCTCGATCTGCGCGACCGGGTCCCGGCGGTCAGGGACGGGCATGCGCTGGACCGGCATGGGAGTCGGCTCGGACGATGCGGTGGGCCGCTCGTTGCTGGTCTGCGAACGACCGGTGGCCTGCGGGCGCGTGGACGCACCCTGCACCGCCCGGCGCACGGAGTCCTGGTCGTCGATGCCGAGCCAGCCGGACAGCAGCCGGGTGTACTCGGGGCGCAGCGCGGCGTCGCGGATCCCGGCCACGATCGGGGCGGCGGCTCGCAGGGCACCGATCCGGCCCTCCGCGGTGCGCAGGTCGTAGGACGCGAGGGTCGAGCGGATGACGAACTCGTACAGCGGAGTGCGGCCGGCCACCAGCGCGCGGACCGCGTCGGGACCCTTGGCCTGCCGAAGCTCGCACGGGTCCATGCCCGACTTCTCGACGGCGACGAACGTCTGCGCCGAGAACGACTGGTCCTCCCCGAACGCCCGCAGCGCGGCCTTCTGCCCAGCGGCGTCACCGTCGAACGTGAAGATGATCTCGCCGCCGACGGAGGCGCCGGACGCCAGCTGGACCCCACCGGAGGATCCCGAGTCGCCGATGAGCCGGCGGACGATGCGCGCGTGGTCGGACCCGAACGCCGTCCCGCACGTGGCCACTGCCGTGCCGACCCCGGACAGGTGCATGGCCATCACGTCGGTGTAGCCCTCGACCACGACCACCCGCTTGTCGCGCTGCAGGTCCCGCTTGGCCAGGTCGATGCCGTAGAGCACGTGCGACTTCTTGTAGAGCGGCGTCTCGGGGGTGTTCAGGTACTTGGGGCCTTGGTCCTCGGCGAACAGGTGACGCGCGCCGAAGCCGACGGTCTCCCCCGTCACCTCCCGGATGGGCCACACCAACCGGCCCCGGAACCGGTCGTAGACGCCGCGCTGCCCCTGGCTGACGAGCCCGGAGAGCGTCAGCTCGGACTCCGTGAACCCGCGGCCGCGCAGGTGCCGCAAGAGCGAGTCCCAGCCCTGCGGGGCGAACCCGACCCCGAAGTCCGCGGCGGCGGCCCGGTCGAAGCCGCGCTCGGCGAGGAACTGGCGGCCGGCTGCGGCGGCGGGCGTGCTCAGCTGCTCGCGGTAGAACTCCTCGGCCACCTTGTGGGCCTCGATCAGGCGACGGCGCTTGCCGGGCTCCTCGCCGGGGCGGGGCGCGCCGCCCTCCTCGTACCGGAGCTGGAGGCCGACCTTGCCGGCCAGGTACTCGACCGCCTCGGAGAACCCGAGCCCGTCGACCTTCTGGACGAAGTCGATGACGTCGCCACCCTCGCCGCAGCCGAAGCAGTGGTACCGGCCGACCTGGGGGCGCACGTGGAAGGAGGGGGAACGCTCGTCGTGGAAGGGGCAGAGGCCCTTCATGGAGCCGACGCCCGCGGACCTCAGCGTGACGTGCTGGCCGACGATCTCCTCGATGTGGGCACGCTCGCGGACCGCTTCCACGTCCTCCCGCCGGATGCGTCCTGCCACGCGAGGAGTCTAGGCGTCGAGGCCGAGGGCACGGACCGATCTCAGACCAGCACGGGGGGTCCACCGTGCCGGGGCGGGTGAACCAGCCGGGCGTGCAGCTCGGCCGCCGAGACGTCGGTCAGCGAGGCCACCTGGTCGATGACGACGCGCAGGCGGGCGGCGTCGTTCTCGGCCTCGACCCAGTCCGCGGCGAACGGCGGCTCGAGGGCGATCGGCGCCCGCTCGGACAGCACGTGCACCAGGTCGACGAGCACCTCGCGCTGCCGGTGGTAGAGCGGTTCGAGCTCGCGCGGAGCCATGACGTAGGTGACCGCGAGGCCTTTGAGCACCAGGATCTCGGCGAGCGTGTCGTGCGGGACGATCAGGTCGGCCGCATACCGCGTGAGCGGTCCCGAGCCGTACTCCTGGCGCGTGGCCAGCTGCGACGCCTGGGCGAACCGGCCGATGAGCTGGCTGGTGGAGTCCTTGAGCGAGGCGAGCGCGGCGCGGGACCCGTCGAACCCCGGACGCCACAGACGCGCGGCGACCAGCCGGTCGATCGCGTCCTGCAGCCCGTCGGCGCTCACTGCGTCGCCGTACCAGGTCTGTACCGCCTCGACCACCCGGTCCCGTTCCCCGGGGACGCCGAGCACCTCGAGGTCCAGGCGCCCGCCGACGACCGCGTCCTCGACGTCGTGCACCGAGTAGGAGATGTCGTCGGCCAGGTCCATCACCTGCGCCTCGAGGCACTTGCGGCCGTCGGGTGCCTGCTCGCGCAGCCACTCGAAGACCGGCAGGTCGTCCTCGTAGACTCCGAACTTGTGTGTCGGCCTCCCGCTGGCGGCGCTCACCGGCCCCTGGAGGTGGCGCCACGGGTACTTCACGGAGGCGTCGAGGCTCGCACGGGTGAGGTTGAGCCCGACCGCCCGACCGTCGGGGGCGACGACCTTGGGCTCCAGCCGGGTGAGCAGCCGCAGCGTCTGGGCATTGCCCTCGAAGCCGCCGATCCCCTTGGCCAGCTCCGCCAGCGCGCGCTCGCCGTTGTGCCCGAACGGCGGGTGCCCGAGGTCGTGCGCCAGGCAGGCCGTGTCGACGATGTCGGGGTCGCAGCCCAGCGCCTTGCCGATCTCCCGGCCCACCTGCGCGACCTCGAGCGTGTGCGTCAGCCGGGTGCGCACGAAGTCGTCCGACGACGGCCCGAGCACCTGGGTCTTGGCGCCGAGGCGCCGCAGCGCGGAGGAGTGCACCAGCCGCGCGCGGTCCCGCTCGAACGCCGTCCGCTCGCGCGACTTGGCCGGCTCAGTGACCCAGCGCGCCCGGTCGGCGTCGACGTACCCGTCGAGGTCGAGGGACTGGTCGAGTTGGGTCACGGCGCCAGCCTAACGATCAGGCCAGCCGCCAGACCTGCACACCCGGTCCGTCGCCCGGCAGCAGCAGCGCCTCGGGCCGCACCTCGAGGTCACCTCCGCCGTAGAGGTTCTCGGGCGACGCCCCCCGTGCGAGCAGGTGCCGGGGCAGCTCGGTGCCTTCCCAGGGCGCGCGGGCGACGAGTACGAGCACCCGCTCGTCGAGCGTCTCGCGCAGGTACGCGACGGCGTCGGGCGTCACGACGGCCCACCGCATCCCGCCCTCGCGCAGCGCCCGCGAGCCGCGCCGGACCGCGATGAGCGAGCGGTAGATCTCGAACGTGCCGGCGTCCCAGCGCGGTCCGCCGCCGGCGTCGATCTGGTCCCAGGGCATCGGGACGCGGGCGTGCTCGCCGTTGGTGCCGGTCAGCCCGCCCTCGTCGCCTGCGAACATCGCCGGCGTCCCTGGGTAGGTGAACAGCAGACCCGCGGCCAGCTCGACGCGCTCGCGCGTGCCGACGACGGTCCGCAGCCGCGCGGTGTCGTGCGAGCCGAGCATGTTCCACTGGTGGCTGGTCACCGCCCACGGCACGGTCGAGTCGAAGTCGCGCATGGTGTCGACCATGGACACCCCGTCGCGACGCGGAATCGGCACGGGCATCCCGAGGAAGCCGAGATCGAGATCCGGATCCACGAGCCAAGTCCACACCGGGCGGGTGAACGCCGAGTAGTTCATGTTCGCGTGCCAGCCGCCCGCAGCCAGGTCCGTGCCGGCGTCGTGGAAGTGCTCCGAGACGAGCACCGCCTCGGGGTTCAGCGCGTGCATGGTCGACCGGATCGTGCGGGCCACCTGGAGCGTCAGGTCGTCGTCCGCGTACCGGCCGGTCATGTTGGCGACATCGATGCGCCAGCCGTCCAGCGAGTACGGCTCGACCAGCCAGCGACCGATCACCGAGTCAGGGCCCTCGACCATGCGGCCGGGCAGCGCGGGCGCGTTGTAGTTGAGCTTGGGCAGCGACGCGTGCTCGAGCCAGCCCACGTACCCGGGATCGTCGTCGGTCCAGTAGTAGAAGGACGCCTCCTCGCTGGCACGGTCGGCCCGGGCGCGCGCGAACCACTCGTGGCCGGCGCCGGTGTGGTTCGTCGTGAGGTCGCCCAGGATCCGCATGCCCCGCGCGTGCACTGCGCGGCTCAGCGACGCGAGCGCCTCGTCGCCCCCCAGCAGCGGGTCGACGACGTCGAACGTGCTCGCGTCGTAGCGGTGGTTGGACCGGGCCGGGAACACCGGCGTCAGGTACAGGGTGTCGACACCGAGGCGCTGCAGGTGGTCGAGCCGCTGCTCGACGCCGGGCAGGTCGCCCCCGAAGTACTGCTGGGCGACGCCGCGACCCGCCGCGATGGGCTCGTCGTCCCACGCCGCCGGCAGCGCCCAGTCCGGGAGCTCGCCGGTGAACCTGCCGGAGCGCGCGAACCGGTCCGGGAACACCTGGTACACCACCGAGGTGTCCATCCAGGCCGGCGCCGGGTCGTGCACGGTGAGCCGGAAGTCGCCGGCGTCGGGCACGTCCCGTGCGTGCAGGCCGCGACCGTTCAGCCAGCGGTAGCCGCCCGGCTCGTCGAGGAGGACGCGGTAGCCCGCCACCGGGTTGTGCACCGGCACCTCGCCGACGTACCAGCGCGCGTCCTCGTCGACCCGCTCGAGCCGCGTCGGCACCATCCGCGGCTCCGCGTCGCGGACCGTGCGCAGCCAGACCGCCCGCTCAGTCCCCGCCAGAGGCACCCGGATACGCACCGGGACGACGTCGCCGAGCCGCGGCGTGGCACGCCGGACGTACAGCTCCGACCCGTCATGGTGCGGCTGGTCGAGGAGGTGACGCGGCACTCTCAACCCTTGACCGAGCCTGCCGTGAGACCGGAGACGATGTACTTCTGCAGCATGAGGAAGAGCAGGACCACCGGGATGGCGGCAAGTACGGCGCCTGCCGCGAACAGGCCCCAGCGAGCAGTGCGCTCGTCCGCCGCCCAGTAGTACAGACCGACGGCGAGCGTGAACTCCTCACTACGCTGCAGCACGACCTTGGCGACGAGGAACTCGCCGAACGTGCCGATGAACGACAGCAGACCGACGACGGCGAGGATCGGCGCAACGAGCCGCAGGATGATCGTCCAGAAGATCTGCGCGTGCGAGGCGCCGTCGATCTTGGCCGCCTCGTCAAGCTCCCGCGGGACGGTGTTGAAGAACCCGTACATGAGGAACGTGTTCACCCCGAGCGCGCCGCCGAGGTAGACGGCGATAAGGCCCATCCGGCTGTTGAGCCCGAGAGCGGGGAAGACCTCGCCGATCGAGAGCAGCACGAGGAAGATCGCGACGAAAGCGAGCATCTGCGGGAACATCTGCACGATCAGCAGTGCCGTCAGGCCGCCCTGCCGGCCCCGGAACCGGAACCGCGAGAAGGCGTATGCCGCCGCCCCGCCCATCAGCACGGTGCTGATCGAGGTCACCGTGCAGATGATGATCGAGTTGGCGAACCAGCTCGGGTAATCACCTGTGAACAGCTCGCGGTAGTTCGCGAGGTCGATCGTGCGGAACAGCTGGTTGGACCCGGTCAGCGTGCCGCCGGGGTTCAGCGAGGCGGACAGGACATACACCAGCGGAAGGACGCAAGCCACGATCGTCACGATGCCGACGACGTGGCGCCACCCGATCTCGATCCACCAGCGACGCCCACGGGGTGCGGCGTCGCGCTCCACGACAGTGCCGGCCATCTCAGATCTCCTCGAGCTTGCGGGTCTGGCGGAAGCTGAAGTAACTGATCACGCCGACCACGATGAAGATGAGGATCGACAGCGCGCTCGCCAGGCCGTACTGCTTGTTCCCACTGTCGAAGGCGACGGCGTAGACCATCGAGATGAGGATGTCCGTGTGGCCCACCACGACCGGCGTCCCCACGAAGTTGGGGCCTCCGCCGGTCAGCATGTAGATCAGCGTGAAGTTGTTGAAGTTGAACGCGAACGACGCGATCAGCAGCGGTGCCACCGAGATCATCAGGAGGGGCAGCGTCATGGAACGAAGGATCCGCCACGCCCCCGCCCCGTCGATCTTCGCGGCCTCGATGGTGTCTGCCGGGATCGCCTGCAGCGCTCCGGTGCACACGATGAACATGTACGGGAAGCCGAGCCAAAGGTTGACGCCCAGGATCGACAGCTTGGCCAGCCAGGGGTTCGTCAGCCAGCCGATGTCGGCGCCCCCCAGCAGGACTTCATTGATGAACCCGAACCGCGGGTTGAGCATGCCCTTCCAGACGAGCGCGGACAGGAACCCGGGGAAGGCGTACGGCAGGATCAGCAACGACCGGTAGATCTTGCGGCCGCGGATCCGCGGATCGTTGAACACGATCGCGAGGAACAGCCCGACCACGAACGTGGTGAGCACCGAGAGGAACGCGAAGGCGAACGTCCAGACAGTGATCTGGGCGAACGGCCCGGCGAGCCGGGAGTCTGTGAAGACGCGCGTGAAGTTGTCGAAGCCGACGCCGACGCGCCAGCCCGGGGTCAGGACGTCGCCGTCCTCCGACACGAAGTTGCCGGAGTCGGACGGCGTGTAGACCTCCCCGGTGGCCGAGTCGGTGAAGGTGTCGGTCGCCTCGTCGTACACGAGCGTCGACTGGTAGACGTAGCCGGTCGAGCCGTCCTGCGTGCGGACCGACCCCTCCGACGGGTCCTCGGAGAACGGGACCCGCAGCTCGGTGATCTCCGCTTGCTGCTGGGCGATCTCCGCGAACCCGAGCACCTCCCAGCCTGGGACGGCGGTGACACGCTCGCCGTCCACGGTGGCGTCCTCGACGACCGTGAACGGCTCCTCAGCGGTGCCGACCTCGGCGTCGCCGTCCTGCACGATGGCGAACCCGAGCTCGTCGTCACGCTGCACGACGGTCAGCGGCAGCGTGGGAGAGCCCTCGACACGAGTCTCGTTCTGGATCGAGATGGCCTCGATCGCGTCGGACTTCGTGGAGTTGTGCCCGTCGCCGTAGTTGGTGAACGCCACGTAGCCCGTGTAGGCCATGACGAACAGCTGGTAGACGAGGAGGAAGAGCAAGCCGGGGATCAGGTACTTGCCGGGCACTGCGCGCTTGGAGAAGTAGATCCAGTTGACCGCCACGAGGGCCAGCACGAGGAACGTGAGGATGCCCCACGACTCGACCGCCCAGGCCGAGAGGATCCCGTAGACGCCCAGCGCGTCGACGAGGGCGACGAGGATCAGCTTGACGACGAAGCCCGCCGAGAAGTTCCGGGCGTGGGAGCCGTCGCCGCGCGAGCGACGGGGTGACCCGGGGCCTGGCGCCTCCGGAGGGGCGGGGGGCTCCAGGGTCTGCTGGTCGGTCATGCGAGTCCTCCGGGACGGCGGTGTCTGCTAGGGGATCGCCGGGTCGGCGCGGGGTGGGCGAAAGACGTCCCGCCGGGCGGCTGTGCGCCGCCCGACGGGACGTCTCCGACCGTCAGACCTTGTCGACGGCGTCCTGGATGTTGGTCACCATCGTGTTCCACGCGCTGACCGGCTCCGCCTGCCCGCTGATGATCTGCGCCTCGGTCGCGCCCCAGAAGGCCCAGACGGAGCTCATCGCGGGGATGGCCGGCATGGGGGCGCCGGTCGCGCCCGCCTCCCCGAAGCCCTTGAGGATCGGGTTGTCGACCTTGGCGGCAGACGCGGCGTTGGCCGGCATGCGGCCACCCTCGGCGTACAAGGCGTCCTGAGCGGCCTCGGTCGTCAGGTAGTTGACCACGAGCTCGTTGGCGAGCACCGGGTTCTCCGACTTGGCCGAGATGAACACGCCCTGGACGCCGACGAACGGCTGCGCGGGCTGGCCACCGGCGCTCGGGACGGGGAGCACGGTGATGTCCATGTCCTCCTCCTCGAAGGCCGACGTGTTCCACGGGCCGGTGATCATGTACGGCGCCTGGCCGTCGAGGAACGCCTGCTTGGCCTTCTCGCCGTCGACCGCGAGGTCGAGGACCTTGTCCGTGCCCAGCTTGGCCAGGTACGTGGCGAAGGCCTCACCTGCCGGGCCGCCGAGCGTGAGCGTGTCGGTGTAGGAGCCGTCAGCGGACTGCTCGAACACCGGGGCGCCGAAGGACGTCTGCAGCGGGTACAGGTGGTACGGGTCGGACGCCTCGCCCTGCTGGACGAGCACGGAGAACGGGGTGCCGGCCGTCTTGGCCTGGGCGACGAGCTCGTCGAACGTCGCCGCGGGGGTGTCCGTCAGCAGCGCGTTGTTGCGGACGAGCGCGATGTTCTCGATCGAGATCGGGGTGCCGTAGACCTTGCCGTCGTACGTGACACCGGCGATGGCCGAGTCCGAGAAGTCGCCGGCCTTGTCGCCGAGCTCGAGGGGGGCGACCACGCCGTTGTTGACCCACTCACCCAGGCCGTCGTGCGCCGAGACGATGATGTCGGGGCCCTCGCCGGTGGGAACCTGGGCGACGAAGTCCTTGCCGATGTCGCCCGTCGCCTTCTCCACCAGGTCGACCTCGATGCCGGTGTCCTCGGTGAACGTGGCGACGACCGGCTTCATCTCGTCAATGCGGGTGTCGTCCACCCACATCGTCAGGGTGCCGGTGGCGGCACTCTCGCTGGGGGCGGCCGACGTGTCGTCGCCGGTGTCGCCCGAGCCCGAGCCCGAGCACGCGGTGAGCGTCAGCGCGAGGCCGAGCGTCGCCGCGACGACAGGGATGCTCCGTCGCATCGTCATCTCCAAAGTGGGGTGTGTGTGCCGCGCGGCGGAACCCCACCGACGCTGGCCTGATGAACCAGAAGTTAGCCTCGTTGCCACAGCGCTTGCAAGTCGTTACGGTAACTTTCAGGCAACGGTTTCAGAGGACGCACAGACGCGTCCTGGTGACCCCCATGAACGATGACGGACGAGGAGGTCCCGTGTCCCCTACGCTGCCGCCTGTGCGCACCCGACTGACGGATCTGGCCGAACAGGCCGGCGTCAGCACGGCAACGGTGTCTCGGGTCCTCAACGGCAAGCACGGCGTGTCGGCCCAGGCGCGGCAAGCCGTGCTGGCGGCCCTCGACGTGCTCGGGTACGAGCGACCCGAGAAGCTGCGCACCCGTTCCGCCGGCCTTGTCGGCCTCGTGGTGCCCGAGCTGTCGAACCCGGTCTTCCCCGCGTTCGCGCAGGTCATCGAGACGATGCTGACCGAGCGGGGGTACACGCCGCTGCTGTGCACGCAGTCCCCCGGCGGCACCACCGAGGACCAGTACGTCGAGATGCTGCTCGAGCACGCGGTCGACGGGATCGTGTTCGTGTCCGGCCTGCACGCCGACACCACCGCGAGCAAGGACCGGTACCACCGCCTGCGCAGCCGGGGCATGCCGATCGTGCTGGTCAACGGCTTCGCCGAGGGCGTCGACGCGCCGTCCGTGTCCACCGACGACTCCGCCGCTCTCGACCTCGCCTTCCGGCACCTGGTGTCGCTCGGGCATCGCTCGATCGGCCTGGCCATCGGCCCGGAACGCTTCGTCCCCGCGGCGCGCAAACGGGTGGAGTTCGCGGTCAACCTGGAGCGCCACCTCGGCGTGACGGACGCCGACGGTCACGTCGTGACGACGCTGTTCACGGTCGAGGGCGGCCAGGCAGCGGCCCTCGAGCTCATCGACTCCGGGCACACCGCGATCATCTGCGGCTCCGACCTCATGGCGCTCGGAGCCATCCGCGCGGCCCGTTCCCGCGGGCTGTCGGTGCCGGGCGACCTGTCGGTGGTCGGCTTCGACGACTCGCCCCTGATCGCGTTCACCGACCCGCCGCTGACCACCGTGCGCCAGCCGGTGCTGTCCATGGGGCACGCCGCGGTCTCGGCGCTCGTCAGCGAGATCAACGGCACGCCGGCGTCCCGGACCGAGCTGAAGTTCCACCCCGAGCTCATCGTCCGCGGCTCCACGGGCGCCGCACCAACTCTGACCTCGGTCGCTGTGACCACTGAGGCCCCCGCCGTACTCTGATCGGACCGTGAGTCCTCCGGGACCCCTGTTCGGCAACGGCGCCTCCCCCTTCTGCCCCCCCGAAGTGAGGCATGCCCGCATGACGACGATCGACACCCGACCCCTGCGCACCCTGGTGCACACCGCCGGATCGCCTGAGGGCGAGTGGTGGCGGGATGCCGTGATCTACCAGGTCTACCCGCGCTCGTTCGCGGACGCATCCGGTGACGGCATCGGCGACCTGCCCGGCGTGACCGCGCGCCTGGACCACCTGGCCGAGCTCGGCGTGGACGCCGTGTGGCTCTCGCCGTTCTACCGCTCCCCGCAGGCGGACGCCGGCTACGACGTGGCCGACTACCGCGACGTCGACCCGCTGTTCGGCACGCTCGCCGACTTCGACGAGATGCTCGAGCGCGCGCACCGCCTCGGCCTGCGCGTGATCGTCGACCTGGTGCCCAACCACACGTCCGACGAGCACGTCTGGTTCCAGGCGGCGCTGGCCGCCGGCGCGGGCTCCCCGGAGCGCGCCCGGTACCTGTTCCGTGAGGGGCGTGGCGTCGACGGGACCGAGCCGCCGAACAACTGGCAGTCGATCTTCGGCGGCCCGGCGTGGACCCGGACGACCGATCCCGACGGCACGCCCGGCGAGTGGTACCTGCACCTGTTCGACTCGCGCCAGCCCGACCTCGACTGGGAGCACCCCGAGGTGCGCTCCGAGTTCGAGGACGTCCTGCGGTTCTGGCTCGACCGCGGGGTGGACGGCTTCCGCATCGACGTGGCGCACGGCATGGTCAAGGCGCCGGGGCTGCCCGACTGGGACGGGCACGTCTCCATGATCGACGGGTCCGACGACGTCGAGCCCACCGACACCGTGTCCGGCTCGGGCAACCAGGGACCGATGTTCGACCAGGAGGGCGTGCACGACATCTACCGCGCCTGGAACCGGGTGCTCGCGGAGTACCCCGGCGACCGGGCGCTCGTCGCCGAGGCGTGGGTGGAGCCGCTGTCCCGGCTGAGCCGCTACGTGCGGTCCGACGAGATGCACCAGGCCTTCAACTTCGCCTTCCTGGCGACCCACTGGCACGCACCCGCGCTGCGCACGGTCGTCGAGGCGTCCTACCGCGCGTCGGACGCCGTCGGCGCCCCGACCACCTGGGTGCTGTCCAACCACGACGTCGTCCGGCACGCCTCCCGGCTCGGCCTGGCCGAGCCCGGCTCGCGCCCGAACGGCATCGGGCGCGGCGACGAGCAGCCCGACGAAGCCCTCGGCCTGCAACGTGCACGCTGCGCGTCCCTGCTCATGCTCGGCCTGCCCGGCTCGGCGTACCTGTACCAGGGCGAGGAGCTCGGCCTGCCCGACCACACGTCGCTCGACGACGACCTGCGCCAGGACCCGGCGTTCTTCCGGACCGGTGGCGCCGAGCGCGGTCGCGACGGCTGCCGCGTCCCGCTGCCGTGGTCCGCTACCGAGGACGGCTTTGGGTTCTCCCCGTCCGGCGTGACGTGGCTCCCTCAGCCCGAGGAGTGGGCGTCGTACGCGCTCGACGCCCAGCGCGGTGTGCCCGGCTCGACGTACGAGACGTACCGGGCGGCCCTGCAGCTGCGCCGCGAGTCCGGGCTCGGCTCGGGCGGGTTGGAGTGGCTCCGCGGCCTCGGCGACGACGTCATCGCGTTCGTCAACCGGGACGTGCTGGTCGTCGCCAACCTGGGCACCGGACCCGTGCCGCTGCCCGCCGGCGCCGAGATTCTGCTCGCGTCGATCGACCCCGCGTTCGCCGACGACGGCTCCGTCCTGGTGCCGTCGGACGCCACCATCTGGGCGCGCTACACGGACTGACCTGCGGGAACGGCCCCGCCTGCGCGGCGGGGCCGTTCTTCGTCAGGGCCGCGAGTCGACGTCCCAGGCCTGGGCGGTGCGCGGAGGCACCTCGACGGTGAGCGCGCCGTCCCGCACGGTCGCCACCGCGCAGTCCCCCGTGGCCAGCACGTCGCAGTAGTCGCCGTCCGGCAGGCTCGTCGCCAGCTCGGTGCGCAGCTCGTCGTCGCCCGCGTTGACGACGACGAACCCGCGCTCGCCCCGACCGAACGCCACCGCGTCGCCCTCGGACCACTCGTCGACGCGCGGTGCGTCGCCGACGACGTTGCGCCAACCGACCATGCCGATGATCGCGGGCCACCGGTGCTGGCAGACCCAGTCGCCGTCCTGCGGGTCTACCTCCGGAGCCTTCTCGCACGCGGCGTCGAGCACACGGCCGCCCGCGGCCTGCGGCGGTCCGGCGTCGCGGTCGGAGAAGGCGTAGCCGCTGTAGACGACCGGGGTGCCGTAGGACCCCGCGAGCATCAGCACGTTCGCCAGCGCGTACTCGTCGCCGTCGGCGTAGCTGAGCGTCGACCCGTTGCGCTCGGTGTCGTGGTTGTCGACGAAGACCACAGCCTGGTCGGACGGCACCCACGTCGAGGACGTGCCCAGGTCGAGCGCCCGTCCCGGTGAACCCGCCAGCACGCCCTGGAGCTCCTTGCCGTACGCGAACTCGTAGACATCGCCGTTGCCGAGGTACTCCTCCGGCGTGATCGGCTCACCACTCCCGCGGATCACCTCCTGCGCGATGCCCGTCCCGTCGGGCAGGTTCGCGACGATCGCCGCGATGTCGTCGGCACGCATGTGCTTCGCCGCGTCGATGCGGAAGCCGTCGACGCCGAGCGAGAGCAGATCCTCCAGGTAGGCGGTGATCGTCGACCGGACGTGGTCGCTCTCGGTGGCGAGGTCCGCCAGGTTGACCAGCTCGCAGGTCTGCACCTGGGCCGCGTCCTGGTAGCTGGCGATGTCGTCGTTCGGGGTCAGTCCGCAGTGGTGGAAGTCGGCGTCAGTCCAGAGCCCGGGGTACTCGTAGTGCGTGTACGACGAGCCCGCCCAGCCTGTGCCCGGCGCGTCCTGGCCGGTCATGTGGTTGATCACCGCGTCGGTCCACACGTCGACGCCCGCGTCGTGGCACGTCTGCACCATGGCCGCGTACTGCTCGCGCGTGCCCAGCCGCGACTCCACCCGGTAGCTCGCCGGCTGGTACGCGGTCCACCACTGATCGCCGACGATGTGCTCCTGCGGCGGGCTGGTGACCACCCACGCGTAGCCGTCGGGCCCGAGGGTGTCGGTGCACTCCGCGGCGATGGCGTCCCAGGTCCACTGGAAGAGCTGGACACCGACGTCACGACGTCGTTCGACGGTCGACGGTTCCGGTGTGGCCGCGCAGGCGGCGAGGAGGAGCATCAACGCACCGACCAGGGCGGTCGCACGGGCGGGCGGGCGCGTCATCGTCACCATCCGGAACGGGTTGCAATGTGTTGCAGCAACTTGCAGTTGGCGCCACCCTAGCCCCTAGGGTGGCACCGTGCCTCGTGTCCTGGTCAACGGCCCCGCGTCCTGGAACACCCTGGTCCGGCTCCCGACACTGCCGGAGGCCCATCCGCAGACACTGGTCGCGAGCAGCCACCACGACGGGCTCGGCGGCACCTCCGCCGGCAAGGCGCTCACGCTCGCCGCCCTCGGCATCGAGGTGAGACTGCGCACCGCCATCGGCGACGACCGCGAGGGCGGGCTGGTCCGAGTCGCGCTCGCGCACCCGCGGATCTCGCTGGACGTCCAGGAGGTCGCGGCCACCGAACGGCACGTCAACCTCATGGCCGACGACGGCTCCCGCGTCTCGCTCTACCTCGAGCTGCCGTCACCCGACGCCGCTCCCTGTCCGTCGTTCGACGGCTTTGACGCAGCTGTCCTCGACCTGGCCGACCACAGCCGCCCGCTGCTCGACGCCGCACGCGCCGCCGGCGTGCCGGTCTGGTGCGACGTGCACGACGACGACGGCCTCGCCGACTACCCGCGCGAGTTCGCGGCGGCGGCCGACGTGCTGCTGGTGAGCGCCGCGCGGCTGGCCGACCCGCGCGCCTACATGTTGGACGCGGTGGCCCGCGGGTGCCGGCTGGCGGTGTGCACCGACGGCGGCGCGGGTGCGCTCGCGCTCGACACCGGCGGCTGGATCGAGGTGCCGGCCGCCGTACCGGTAGCCGACGTCGTCGACACCAACGGAGCCGGCGACGCCTTCCTGGCCGGTCTGCTCAGCGGGGTGCTCGACGGTCTCCCCGTCGAGGACGCCCTCGCCCGCGCGTCCGCGGCGGGTGCGACGGCGGTGACCACCCGCGACCTCGGCGCCCCCACGGCGACCATCCCGGCCCTCGACCGGCTCGCTGCCACGGTGACGGTCCGACGACTCTGACGAACAAGCCATGAGTGCCGTCACCGGCACTCACGGGCATGGTCGGAGGTCAGCCGCCCGAGACGCTCAGCTCGGCCTCGTGGAGGGCCTTGGCGAACTCCTCCGACAGGTCGCGTGAGTCGAGCCAGCCGTACGGGAGCAGCGGGCGCTTGGGTGACCCGGCGCGACCGCGCTGGCCCTCGGCACCGGCTCCCGGGTAGCCCTGGTCCAGGTCGAGCCGGGCGAGCCGCTCGTCGAGCTCGGCCATCGTCGACACCAGACCGAGCGCGGCCCGGGTCTCCCCGCCGACGATGTAGCCCTTGAAGTACCAGGCCATGTGCTTGCGCATCTCGCGCAGCGCCTTGCCCTCGTCACCGAAGTGCTCGACCATCAGCTCGGCGTGCCGGCGCACGATCGTCGCGACATACCCGAGTCCGGGGCGGATGCGCTCGTCGGACCCCGCGAACGCGGCGGCGAGGTCGGCGAACAGCCACGGCCGGCCCTGGCAGCCGCGGCCGACGACGACGCCGTCGCACCCCGTCTGCGCGACCATCTCCAGGGCGTCCTCCGCGGACCAGATGTCTCCGTTGCCGAGGACGGGGATGTCAGTGACTGTCTGCTTGAGCTGGGCGATCGCGTCCCAGTCCGCCGTGCCGGAGTAGTAGTCGGCGGCGGTCCGGGCGTGCAGCGCGACAGCGGCGACACCGACCTCCTGCGCGACCAGTCCGGCTTCCAGGTAGGTCAGGTGGTCGTCGTCGATGCCCTTGCGCATCTTCACGGTGACCGGGACGCCGTAGGGGCGCGCGGCGTCGACCGCGGCCGTGATGATCGCCCGGAACAGGTCCCGCTTCCAGGGCAGCACCGCTCCCCCACCACGGCGCGTGACCTTGGGCACCGGGCAGCCGAAGTTGAGGTCGACGTGGTCGGCGCGGTCCTCGCTCGCGATGAGCCGGACCGCGGCACCGACCGTCGCGGGGTCGACGCCGTACACCTGGACGGACCGCGGCCGCTCGTCGGGCTCGTGCGAGATGATCCGCATCGACTCCTCGCCGCGCTCGACCAGGGCGCGGGACGTGACCATCTCGGCGACGTACAGACCGGCGCCGGACTCGCGGCACAGGCGGCGGAAGGCGGCGTTGGTGACGCCGGCCATGGGCGCCAGGACCACGGGCGTGTCGATGGTCAGCGGACCGATGCGCAACGGCGGCAGCACGGCGCCGGGGCGCGCCGGAACCGCAGGAGTCATCGTGGTCATGGAGCCATTCTCGCTCATGCCGCCTCTCAGCCGAGCAACCACCCCTTCCCCTGCGTCAGCCGACGGCCTCGGCGCGGTCCGGGCGCCCGTCTTCCCCATCGCGGCCGACAGGAAGGTCTCGCGGTCGATGTCCGCGACCGTCCCCCCCCGGGATGCGTGTGCGGGGTCCTGAGCACACGGCGCCCCGCCGACCAGGGATCAGACCGGGAGCGCCTCAGAAGTAACATCCTGAGCGCCGTGACTGGTCACCTCAACCGGACCCGGGGGCGGGCACCGTTCGAGCACGTCGGGGCAGCATCGGCCAGTCGATCGACGGCGGTGCGCCGATGAGTGCACCCGGCACGGTGGTCGTCCTCAACGGAACCTCCAGCGCCGGGAAGACCTCGCTGGCGCGGGCGCTGCAGGACCGCTGGGACGGCCCGCTGCTCGACGCCGGGATCGACCGGCACCTGACGATGCTGCCGCGCCAATACCTGTCGAGCGCGTGGCCGGACGTGTTCCGGTACGACACCGCTCCCGACGGCACAATCACCCGCGTGATCCCCGGCCCGGTGGCCCACGACCTCGTCCGGGCGCTGCACCGGTCGGCGGCGGCGCTCGCCGGTGCGGGGTTCGACGTCGTGGTCGACCACGTGCTCCTCGACCCGGCCTGGGCGAGGGACCTCGCGGAGGTGATGCACGGGACGTGGGCGGTGCTCGTCGGCGTCCGGTGCGAGCCGCCGGTGCTCCTGGAGCGTGAGCGTGAGCGCGGTGAGCGGACGCTCGGCCAGGCGCTCGCCCAGCTCCCGTACGTGCACTCGCACGGCCCGTACGACGTCGAGGTCGACACCGCGGGTGCTCGACGTCGACGGCGCCGCGGACGCGGTGCTCGCCTGGCTCCGGGCGGGCGTCGAGCCTTCTGCGCTGGCACGCTCCGGCGCGTCAGGAGTCGAGAAGCAGCCGGCGTCGGATCCGACGTAGCACCGGCCGCTCCCGAGCGGAGAGCGGACCGAGGGTCCTCAGACCCCGCGCAGTGGCCAGAGCCCGAGCCCACGCTCGTGGGTACGGGCTCGGGCCCCGGGCGTCGTCAGGCGCCGACGAGGTGCTGCGCCAGGTAGCCGACGACCTTGTCGAGGGCCACGCGCTCCTGCGTCATGTCGTCGCGGTGGCGGATGGTCACCGCCTGGTCGTCGAGGGTGTCGAAGTCGACCGTGATGCAGAACGGCGTGCCGATCTCGTCCTGGCGGCGGTAGCGACGGCCGATGGCGCCGGCGTCGTCGAAGTCCACGTTCCAGCTCTTGCGCAGCTCGGCGGCCAGGTCCCGGGCCTTGGGCGACAGCGACTCGTTGCGGGACAGCGGCAGCACAGCGGCCTTGACCGGGGCGAGGCGCGGGTCGAGCTTGAGCACGGTGCGGACGTCGACGCCGCCCTTGGTGTTGGGCGCCTCGTCCTCGGTGTACGACTCGACGAGGAACGCCATGAGCGAGCGCGTCAGACCGGCGGCGGGCTCGATGACGTACGGCACGTAACGCTCGTTCTTGGCCTGGTCGAAGTACGACAGGTCCTGGCCGGAGTGCTCGCTGTGCGTCTTCAGGTCGAAGTCGGTGCGGTTGGCGATGCCCTCGAGCTCGCCCCACTCGCTGCCCTGGAACCCGAAGCGGTACTCGATGTCGACGGTGCGCGTCGAGTAGTGGGACAACTTCTCGGCCGGGTGCTCGTAGTGCCGCAGGTTCTCGCGAGAGATGCCCAGGTCGACGTACCAGTCGGTGCGCTGGTCGATCCAGTACTGGTGCCACGTCTCGTCGGTGCCGGGCTCGACGAAGAACTCCATCTCCATCTGCTCGAACTCGCGGGTGCGGAAGATGAAGTTGCCGGGCGTGATCTCGTTGCGGAACGACTTCCCGATCTGGCCAATGCCGAACGGCGGCTTCTTGCGCGACGTGGTGCTCACGTTGGCGAAGTTCACGAAGATCCCCTGGGCCGTCTCGGGCCGCAGGTAGTGCAGGCCGGACTCGTCCTCGACGGGGCCGAGGTAGGTCTTGAGCATCATGTTGAAGTCGCGCGGCTCGGTCCACTGGCCGCGGGTGCCGCAGTTCGGGCACGCGATGTCGGCGAGGCCGTGCTCGGGGACGCGGCCCTTCTTCTCCTCGAACTCCTCGAGCATGTGGTCCTCGCGGAACCGCTTGTGGCAGGAGAGGCACTCCGTCAGCGGGTCGGTGAAGACACCGACGTGGCCCGACGCGACCCAGGTCTGGCGGGGCAGGATCACCGAGGAGTCGAGGCCCACGATGTCGTCGCGGCTGGTGACCATCGTGCGCCACCACTGGCGCTTGATGTTCTCCTTGAGCTCGACGCCGAGGGGTCCGTAGTCCCACGCGGAGCGGGTACCGCCGTAGATCTCACCGCTCGGGAAGACGAACCCGCGCCGCTTGGCGAGGGAGACGACGGAATCCAGGCGGGAGGGTGCAGCCACGACGATCACTCCAGGGTGGTGGCGTCCGCGGCTGGGTGTCGCGGACGGGTGGACCGCAGCGAAGGATCGCCACGGTGGAACAGGGTTGAGCAGCCAGGCTACCCGTCAGCGGCGGGATGCGTTTTGACAACCGTTCTCGCCTAACTGAGAATGATCGTCATGTCCATCGCGCGTCGTCATCTCGCCGTCCTCGTCGCTCTCCCGCTGGCGCTGACCGGCTGCGCGAGCGCGTCGGGGGCCGACGACGGGACCGTCGACGTGATGGCGTCGTTCTACCCGCTCCAGTTCGTCGCCGAGCAGGTGGGCGGCGACCGGGTGAGCGTGCGGTCGCTGACGCCGCCCGGCGCCGAGCCGCACGACGTCGAGCTCTCCCCCGCGCAGGTCTCCCGCATCGACGGCGCCGACCTGGTGGTCTACCTGTCCGGCTTCCAGGCCGCGGTCGACGAGGCCCTCGCGCAGACCTCACCGGCCCACGTCGTGGATGCGGCGACGGACACGACGCTGCGACCCGAGGAGCACAAGGACGAGTCGGCCGACGAGCACGAGGACCACGACCACGGCGACGTCGACCCCCACTTCTGGCTGGACCCGAGCCGGATGCCCGAGGTCGTCGAGGACGTCGCTGCCACGCTCACCGAGATCGACCCCGAGGGAGCCGACACGTTCGCGGCCAACGCGGCGGCGCTCACCGAGCAGTTCGAGAACCTCGACGCGACCTACGCCACGGGGCTCGAGCAGTGCGACTCCCGGACCTTCGTCACGTCGCACGAGGCGTTCGGCTACCTCGCGGACCGCTACGGCCTGCACCAGGTGGGCATCTCCGGCCTCGACCCGGAGGCCGAGCCCTCTCCCGCCCGGCTGGCCGCGGTCGAGAAGATCGTCCGCGACGAGGGCGTGACAACGATCTTCTTCGAGACGCTGGTCAGCCCCAAGGTGGCGGAGACCCTCGCCGCCGACCTCGGCGTCGACACCGCCGTCCTGGACCCGATCGAAGGCCTGGCCGATCCCGACGCGGACTACGTCACGATCGCGCGGGACAACCTCGACGCGCTGCGCATGGCATTGTCCTGCTCGTGAGCACTCCCGTGATCGAGGCCACCGGCCTCGGCGTGACGCTGGGCGGCCAGCCGATCCTCGACGGCATCGACCTCGTCGTGCCCGCCGGGGAGGTGCTGGCGCTGCTCGGCGCCAACGGCTCCGGCAAGTCGACCCTCGTGCGCGCGCTGCTCGGCGTGGTGAGCAGCACCGCCGGTGACGTGCGGCTGTTCGGTGCGCCGCTCGGCCCGTCCGCCCCGTGGCACCGGATCGGGTACGTGCCGCAACGGCTGCCCGCCGCGGCTGGCGTCCCGGCGACCGCCTACGAGGTGGTGACGTCCGGCCTGCTGCACGGCCGCACGCTGCGACCGCACCGCGGTCACAGGCGCCGCGCGCTGGCCGCGCTCGCCGACGTGGGCCTGGCCGACCGCGCGTTCCAGCGCGTGCAGGAGATGTCCGGCGGGCAGCAGCAGCGGGTGCTCATCGCCCGCGCCCTGGTCCGCGACCCGGACCTGCTCGTCCTCGACGAGCCCACCTCCGGCATCGACATCCCGACGCAGGCGACGTTCGTGGACACGGTCAGCCGGCTGCACGACGCGGGGACGACCGTCGTGGTGATCCTGCACGAGCTCGGCCCGTTCGCGCCCCTGATCGACCGGGCCGTCGTGCTGCGCCACGGCCGGGTCGCCCACGACGGCCCGCCGCCTCGCGCCCGCGGCGAGCACGCCGGCCAGTGGCACGACCACACCCACGCGCACCCCGACCCCGAGCCGCCGCGCACCGGGCCCTCGCTGTCCGTGGAGGTGAACCCGTGACCGCGTGGGACCAGGTGGTCGAGCTGTTCAGCTCTCCCCTCATGCAGCGCGCCCTCATCGCCGCCGTGCTCGTCGGCGCCGCAGCCCCGGTCGTCGGCACGTTCCTGGTGCAGCGCCGGATGGCTCTCCTGGGCGACGGCATCGGGCACGTCGCCCTCACCGGTGTCGCGCTCGGCTGGCTGGTCGGCAGCTGGGCCGGCCTGGTCCCGCAGGACACGCTCGCCCTGCCGGGCGCCGTCATCGCGGCGGTCATCGGCTCCATCGTCATCGAGCTGGTGCGCGAGCGCGGCCGGACCAGCGGCGACCTCGCCCTCGCGCTGATGTTCTACGGCGGCATCGCCGGTGGCGTCCTGCTCATCAAGCTGGCCGGCGGCACCAACGCCAACCTGATCAGCTACCTGTTCGGCTCCATCTCGACGGTGTCCACCGCCGACCTGTGGTGGACCGTCGCCCTGGCCGCCCTCGTGCTGGGCGTCGGCGTCGGCCTGCGCACGGCCCTGTTCGCGGTCAGCCACGACGAAGAGTTCGCCCGCGCCAGCGGCCTGCCCGTGCGGCTGCTGTCGATGCTCGTCGCGACCATCGCCGCCCTCACCGTCACCATCGCGATGCGGGTGGTCGGCCTCCTGCTGGTCAGCGCCCTGATGATCGTGCCGGTCGCGATCGCGCAGCTGTTCGCCCGGTCGTTCAGCCGCACCATGACGCTGGCCAGCGTGATCGGCGTCGTCGTCAGCGTCTCCGGCCTGGTGCTCACGTACTGGCAGGACATCCCGCCCGGGGCCACCATCGTGGTCATCGCGATCCTGGTCTACGCGGTCGCCGCCACCTTGCAGCCGTTCTGGCGCAGACCCGCGGCGCCGCACGACCCCCACCCGGACATGGTCGACGACGTGCTCCTCGTGGACGACGTTCACGACGAACCGTCAGTTAGGCGACCCTCACCGACCACGTAGGATCGCGACGTGGATCCCGTCGACGCCTATCACCTCGGCAGCGTGCCGCTCGGCGTCGCCGTCGCCGGCCTATTCGTGATCGTCATGGCCCGTTCGCACGGCACCTACTGGGCGGGCCGCGGCGTCGTCCGCGGGGCACAGGTGGTCCACGAGCAGGAGGGTGCACCGGGCTGGTGGCACGCCACCATCCGGCGGCTCGAGAGCTGGACGGACAGGCGGAGCGCACAGCGTGGCCTCGACCTGGTCCGGCGCTGGGGTCCGATCGCGGTCACCCTGGCGTTCCTGACGGTCGGGCTGCAGACCGCGATCTTCGCGGCCGCCGGACTCGTGAAGATGCCGTACCTGCGCTTCGCGATCGCGTCGATCCCCGGGGCTCTCGTGTGGGCGTCCGTCTGGGCGACGATCGGCTTCGGCGCCGTCTGGGGGGCCATCTCGTTGTTCGCGACGTCGCCGTGGGTGCTCGCCGGCGTGGTGGTCCTGGTGGTGGTCGCGATCGTCTGGCTGGTCCGGCGGCGGCTGCTGCGCCGGGCGCAGCGCAGTGCAGAGACGGGCGTTCAGGCCGAGGTCTGACCCGGCTTGTCCACGGCGCCGCCGTAGCGCCGATCCCGCCGCGCATACGTCTCGACCGCGCGCCACAGGTGCCGCCGGTCGACGTCGGGCCAGGGCTCGTCCAGGAACACCAGCTCGGCGTACGCCGCCTGCCAGATCATGAAGTTCGACGTCCGCTGCTCGCCCGACGAGCGCAGGAACAGGTCCACGTCCGGCAGGTCGGGCTCGTCGAGGTAGCGCGCGAACAGCTTCTCGTTGACCTTGTCGGGCTTCACGCGCCCCGCCGCGACCTCCCGCGCGATCGCCTGCGCGGCGTCGGCGATCTCGGCACGGCCGCCGTAGTTCACGCACATCGTCAGCGTCACCGTGGAGTTGTTCCTGGTCAGCTCCTCGGCCGTCTCGAGCTCGTTGATCACCGAGCGCCACAGCTTCGGACGCCGACCCGCCCAGCGGACCCGCACCCCCCACGAGTTCATCAGGTCCCGGCGCCGCCGCAGCACGTCGCGGTTGAAGCCCATGAGGAAGCGCACCTCGTCGGGCGACCGGGACCAGTTCTCCGTCGAGAACGCGTACGCCGAGACGTACTCGACCCCCACCTCGATGGCGCCGGCGACGACGTCGAGCAGCGATGCCTCTCCCGCGGCGTGCCCGGCCGTCCTCGGCAGGCCCCGGGCGTTCGCCCACCGACCGTTCCCGTCCATGACGACGGCCACGTGCCGGGGCACGAACTCCTTCGGGATTGCGGGAGCGCGTTCGCCGCTGGGGTGCGGCGGCGGTGGGACCGGCATTCAGACCCTCTCGACCATCGGCAGCGAGCGCAGCTGGCGCTCGAGGTGGAACTGGCAGAACGCGGCGACCAGGCCATTGCCCTCGCCGCGGTGCCGCTCGGCGCTTGCATCGGCGACGGACCAGTCTCCCGCAAGCAGCGCGGCCAGGAGCCCGAACGTCTCGGGTGCAGGCGCGGCCGCACCGGGCGGCCGGCACGCCCGGCAGACGGCACCGCCCGACGCCACCGCGAACGCGGTGTGCGGCCCGGGCTCCCCACAGCGCGCGCAGTCGGTGAAGCTGGGCGCCCACCCGGCGACCGAGAGCGCACGCAGCAGGTAGGAATCGAGCACCAGACCGGGCGCGTGGTCACGGGACGCCAGAGCCTTCACGGCGCCGACCAGGAGCCAGTACTGCTGCAGGGAAGGTTCGCGCTCGGCCTCGACCAGGCGGTCCGCCGTCTCGAGCATGACCGTGCCCGCGGTGTAGAGCGTGTAGTCCTCGCAGATCCGGCGCCCGAACGGCCCCAGCGTCTCGGCTTGCGTGACGATGTCGAGGTTGCGCCCCGTGCTCAGCTGCAGGTCCACGTACATGAACGGCTCGAGCCGTGAGCCGAACTTCGACGACGTGCGGCGCACCCCCTTGCCGACGGCACGGACCTTCCCGTGCGACCGGGTCAGGAGGGTGACGATGCGGTCGGCCTCCCCCAGCTTGTGGGTGCGCAGGACGATCGCCTCGTCGCGGTAGAGGCTCACCGGCTCATTCTCCCCCGCGCCACCCACACCGGAGCCCGGGACACGCGTCCGGAAGGTCCGAGCACTGCTGACCCGGGGAGGGGCGCGGGCGGGATCGCCGAGCGCACCCCTCCCCGGGCACACCGACCGGCGGGATCGTCCGCCTGGTCGGTGGCTCTGGGCTGCGCTCAGCGCTCGTGCCGGTTGACGGCCGAGATGATCGCCTTGAGCGAGGCCGTCGTGATGGAGGGGTCGATGCCGACGCCCCACAGGATCTCGTCGCCGATGGCGCACTCGACGTACGCGGCCGCGGTGGCGTCACCACCCGACGACAGAGCGTGCTCGGCGTAGTCCAGCACCGCGACGTCGACCCCGAGCGTCTTCACGGCCGCGACGAACGCCGCCACCGGACCGTTGCCCGAGCCCTGGAGCGTGCGCGGCACCCCGCGGTCGACAAGGTCGACCTCCAGGGTGTCCGGTCCGTCCTCGACACTGGTCCCGCGCGTGCCGCGCAGCGAGAACCGGCCCCACGGCGCGAACGGGCTCTCGGCCTCCACCGGCAGGTACTCGTCGTTGAAGATGTGCCACAGCTCGTCGGCAGTGACCTCGGTGCCGTGCTGGTCGGTGTGCCGCTGCACGACCTGCGAGAACTCGATCTGCAGCCGGCGCGGCAGGTCCAGGTCCTTCTCGGACTTCATCAGATAGCTGATGCCGCCCTTCCCGGACTGCGAGTTCACGCGGATGATCGCCTCGTACGAGCGCCCCACGTCCTTCGGGTCGATCGGCAGGTACGGGACCGCCCAGACGATGTCGTCGACGGTCTTGCCCTGCCGCTCGGCCGACACCTCCAGCGCGTCCAGGCCCTTCTTGATCGCGTCCTGGTGCGAGCCCGAGAAGGCCGTGAACACCAGGTCCCCGCCGTACGGGTGCCGCTCGCCCACCGGCAGCTGGTTGCAGCGTTCGACGGTCCGGCGGATGTGGTCGATGTCGGAGAAGTCCAGCTGCGGGTCCACGCCCTGGCTGAACAGGTTCATGCCCAGGGTCACCAGGCAGACGTTCCCGGTGCGCTCGCCGTTGCCGAACAGGCAGCCCTCGATGCGGTCCGCACCCGCCAGGTAGCCCAGCTCCGCGGCCGCGACAGCCGTGCCACGGTCGTTGTGCGGGTGCAGGGACAGGACGACGCTCTCGCGGTAGCGCAGGTTGCGGCTCATCCACTCGATGGAGTCCGCGTACACGTTCGGCGTCGCCATCTCGACGGTGGCCGGCAGGTTGATGATCACCTTGCGGTCCGGCGTCGGCTCCAGGACCTCCAGCACCGCGTTGCAGACCCGCAGCGCGAACTCCAGCTCGGTGCCCGTGTAGGACTCCGGCGAGTACTCGTAGAACACGTCGGTGTCCGGGACGAGCTCCTCGTACTTCCGGCAGAACCGGGCACCCGAGACCGCGATGTCGACGATGCCGTCCTCGTCGGAACGGAACACGACCTCGCGCTGCAGGGTCGACGTCGAGTTGTACAGGTGCACGATCGCCTGCTTGGCTCCCGCGATCGCCTCGTACGTCCGCTCGATGAGGTGCTCGCGCGCCTGGGTCAGCACCTGGATGACGACGTCGTCCGGGATGCGGTTCTCCTCGATGAGCATCCGCACGAAGTCGAAGTCGGTCTGCGACGCCGACGGGAAGCCGACCTCGATCTCCTTGAACCCCATCTGCACCAGCAGCTCGAACATCTCGAGCTTGCGGGCCGGGTTCATCGGCTCGATCAGCGCCTGGTTGCCGTCCCGCAGGTCGACCGCGCACCAGCGGGGAGCCTGCGTGACCCTGTTGTCGGGCCACCGGCGGTCGGGCAGGTCCACGCGGATCTGCTCGTGGAAGGGGCGGTACTTGTGCACCGGCATCGACGACGGCTGCTGTGCGCTCGTCTCCAGGTAGGTCATGGTCTTCTCGTCCTTCGGGCGGTTCGGCGGGGAGTCAGCCGGCACACACGACACCGCGACGAGGATGCGGCCTAGAGGGCCCCGTCGCGGCAGCGAAGAAGGAGGGTGACTGCGAGCACGAACTCACCGTACCCCGAACGACCGGACGTTCCGCAACCTCGCGACCTCGTCGTCTCATCGCAAGGCCACCAGTCGCGAGTCCCCGACCGCGTACAGGTGCGCGCCCAGCCGCAGCGGCCGGGGGGCGTCGGCGGGCAGCGGTGCGTCCCAGACCGTCGCCCCGTCGTCCAGCGACAGCGCGGTGAGCACCGGGACCCCGCCCGTCGCGTCGCGCTCCACGACGAGATGCTCGCCGTCGGTGAACGTGCGGCCGATCGCCGGCCCGAACGACCGGCGCCAGACCTGCTCGCCCGTCAGCGCGTCGAGACCGACCAGGGCACCGCCACCGCGCACCACCACCCGGCCGGCGACGTCTGCGGTCACCTCGGGCGCCGGGGTGAGCGCACGCCAGACCGGCTCCGGCGACCCCGGCCCATAGGCCCGGACCCGGCCGCCGTACGGGCTTCCCGTCAAGCCGCTCGCCGTGAACACGAGGCCCGACCTGCCGTCGCTGACGCCAGGGCGGACGAGCGTGCCGCGGACCGTGGTCACCGGGTCTCCCCGGCCGGGGGACAGCTCGGAGACGGCGTCGACGCCCCCGTCGCGCACGCGGAACCGGGTGCGCACAAGGGTGCCGTCGTCGAGGAGGCGGACGTGGTCGGTCACCGACGACCCCGCAGGTCGCGGCACCCGCTCCCCCGTGCGCGCATCGAGCAGCAACGTCACCTCGTTGCCGGTCGCCATCACGAGGTCGCCGGCAGCCACGAGTCTGACCCTGCTGCTCCCTGCCGAGTGGAACGTCGACCACCGCTCGGTCTCCCACCGCTCGGCACCCGTGGACGGATCGAGACGTCGCACGGCAAGCATGCCCCAGGCGTACGTCGCCACCACGAGGTCCGACCGCACCTGCGCGGTGGCCACGACCCAGCCGGGCACGGCGCTGCGCGACAGCACGCGGCCGTCGGCCGGGTCGATGCGGAACAGGACCGACTCGCTCACCTCGGCGCCGGGCGCGTCGGGTCGGTCGGGGTCGTCCGGGACGACCCTGCGGCTGTCCGAGGGAGCTTCCGGACCGACGACGCACACGAGCTCCGCGTCGATCGGTCGGCACAGCACGGTCTCGGGGACGAGCGAGTCATCGAGCGCCACCGACCACCTCTCATGGCCCGCGACGACGTCCAGCCCGACGATCCGACGCCCGGCCGACGCGCCCTGCGCAGCGACGACGACGTCACCGGCGAGGACGGGGGTGACGGAGCCGTCGATCGTCGCCGACCAGCGCTCGCGTGGCGCCGACCCGAGCGGGCGGAGCGCCCCGGGAAACTGAGCAGTTCCGAGCACCGCCTCGCGTTCCTGGCTGCTGATCCAGCGCGGTGCCGCGACGAACGCGGCCAGCAGGACGGCGAGCACGCCCACGGCGGCGACGACCGCCCGGGCGGGACGACGGGCGGCCCAGGTCCCCAGTCGAGCCGCCCCGGCGCGAAGCCGCTGTGGCCCCGACCGGACGCGCTCGTCGTCCCCCGCGCCGACCTCGTCGAGAGCGACGCGCTGCATCACCGGCCGCAGAGCCGAGACCACGACGATCCGCCGATCAGCCGTACACGATCAGGTCGTTCTCGGTACGGACGACGAGGTGGCCGGCGATGGAGCTGACCCCGCGCACCCCCTCCGGCAGCGGGACCGACCAGTACCGGACGCCGTCCTCGAGCCCTCGGCCCCACAGCTCCGGCCGGCCGTCGGGGGACGTCCCGGGACCGAGGACGAGCGCGCCGTCGGAGATGGGGTCCCAGGTCAGGACGGCACCGGTGTCGACCTCCCAGATCATCGAGCCGTCGGTGACGTCCAGGACGCCGTAGCTGTCCGCGCCGGACACGACCAACCGGTCCGAGACCAGCAGCCGCGGATCGAGCTGGGTCGGGGTGCGCCACTGGGGCTCCCCCGTCGATGAGTCGACCCCGGACACCTGCGGACCCTCGTCGACGAGGATCGTGCCGGGCCGCGAACCGTCATCGGCCGACAGCTGTGCGGGCAGACCCTGCACGTCGAAGAGCGCGGTGCCGTCGACGCTGTGCACGTGCCCTCCACCGACCGGAGCCCACGTGGCGAACCGTTCGCCGAGGGCGGCCACCTGGAGCGAGCCGAACCGCGGTCCGACCAGGAGCGTGCTGCCGTCCTGGACGTCGAGGACGATCGTGGACCCCCCGCCGAGCACGACCAGCGGAGGCTCCACGCGCATCGTCGCCGCGACGGCGACCGTCGGGTCGCTGACCACCGGGTCGCTCATCACGACGGGCGTGACGATCGACCAGACCACGTCCCCGGTCCGTGCGTCGCGCCGCTGCGCGACCATCCGGCCCTCGGCGTCGAGCGTGCCGATCACCAGGTCGTCCTCGATGCGGTCGAAGGCGACGAGCGACCCCGTGACCTCCCAGTCACCGAGGCGCTCCCCGTCGTGCGCCGACAGCGGCACGACCATGACCCGGGCCGGCTCCTGGATCGACGCCTCGTCGGAGTAGAGCACCTGGGGCAGCCGGACGAGGCACACGACGAGGTCGCCGACATCGCCGCTCACCGGGGGGCAGACTGCCGCCGTCGCCTCGAACCCGGCACCCGACACCGGGACCACGTCGACCGCCCACCGCTGGGCGCCGGACACCGCGTCGTGCGAGGTCACCGTCCAGGCCTGCTCACCCTCCGCGAGCACGACGAGTGCGCCGTCGGCCGCGAGCGCGGTGCCGGGCAGCGTGGACACGGGGGTCTTCCACAACGGCTCGGGTGCCGCGCCGAGGGGGCGGACCAGGCCGGGCACCGCGGCGATGCGAGCCACGAACGCGCGGTCCCGCGCCGAGGCCACGACGCCTGACACGACGACACCGAGCACGACCAGTGCGGCGACTGGCCACCACCGACGCAGGATGCGAGCCCCGGTGCGGGGTCGCGCGGCGGTGACGGTGACGTCGTCCTGGGGCGACGAGCTGTCCGCCGGGCGCGACGGGTCGGCCGCGGTCGTGGCGTCCTCCACCTCGACCGTCTGCATCCGTACAGCGGGACGCCGGTCCGCCATGGTTCGACCCTAGGGCACCGGGGCGTGACCTGGTGCGCGGATCAACCGGAAGGAGCAGTCCCCGAACGCCACGGTCGCCCCGACCCGGAGGCGCACCTGCTGGTCCACCCGGCACACCACCTGCGCGCCGTCCGGCAGCGTCACGACCGTGCCGTTGATCGACCCACGGTCGGCCACCCAGACCCCGCCCGACTCGACCCCGATCTGGAGGTGGTTCTTGGAGACCGAACGGGCCGGGTCCACGACCCGCACCAGCTGCACGTCCGCATCCGACGCGGGATTGCGGCCCACCAACGCCGTCCGGGCGATCGTGACGCGCTGCCCGTCACCCAGCTCGATCTCCGCGACCGTGCGGTCGACCACGGCGGAGGCGACCGGTGCGGCGACCAGGTCGTCCCGGCGGCCGGCCGGCCGGGTCATCTCCAGCTCCGGAGCGAGCCCGTAGCTGAGGCCGACCTGGCGCACGACCGGAGTGGCGCGCGTGTCCAGGTCGGGTCCGCTGCGCTGCGGAGCGAGCGGCGCAAGGACCAGCGCGGCCGGCCGCGCTTCGTCGAACAGGAGGTCGAGCAAGTCCGTGCCCTCCCCACCGGCCCCAGGCCCAGCGGCGGCCCAGCCGGGGACGCTGACCGGTTGGCGTCCCGCCCTCGGCTGCACGGGCTCGGCACGACGCACGCGCGGCGGCACGACCACCTGCTCCCGCACCGCACGGACGTCCAGCACCTCGTCCCGCGCTGCCCGGTCCTGCCAGCCGCGCCGCCGTCCCGTCCGGTCGAAGACCGGCGACGCGAGGACGACGACGAGCCCGACACCGAACGCGAGGGCTCCCGCGGCGATCACCGCCGTGCGCAGCAGCACGCGGAGCATGCCGACCGGCTCACGCGTCTCGACGTCGAGCGTGCGGATCCCGACCGTACGGCGCCCGACCGTCCAGCCCGACCGGCCGTGCGCCACCCACTGGGCCACCGACACCACCAGGACGGACGCCGAGCCCAGCAGCACCAGAGCACCGCTGGCCCGGGCCAGGCCGAGGACGAGAACCCCGCCGCCGAGCACCAGCACCAGCACCAGGTCGAGCAGACCGGCGGACAGGCGACGGGCCATCGTGGCGGGCGACGAGTCATCCCCGACCGGGTACGGATGGTGCACCGGTGGTCGATGTCGTGTCATGACGTGCCCTTCGGGCGGCGGTTGCGATGGTTCTTCAGCGAGGCGACGGACACCCGGGCCCGCACCCGCCGGCGCCAGCCGACGCTGCGGGTCATCGCCTCGACCGTCTGCTGGACGTCTGCCCAGTATGCGGTGGCGTGCGCCCCGCTCGGCTCACCGGCGCTGAACACGGCGTGGTCCGCCGAGCGCGCGAGCGCACCGACGCGCGTGGCGACGAGCGCACCACCGGGACTGTCGGCGAAGGAGGCCGCGAGCGCGAGCGCCGACTCGTTGCGCGTCGCCAGGGCACCCGCCGGCCGGCGCAGGTCGCGAGCGGTGTCCAGCACCTCGTCCCAGCCGCCCGCCACGCGGGCCACCGGGTCGGGGCTGCGGCGACGACGACGCCGGCGTCGTGCCTTGAGCGCGACGATGACGAGCAGCGGCGACGCGAGCAGCAGCAGGGGGATCGAGACGAGCCCTGCCACCCGGGCGATCCGCCAGAACAGCGCGCTGCCGTCCTCCTGCTCGTCCGGGTCGTCGGTCTGGGGCTGCTCGGTGTCCTCGTCGGGCGGTGTGACAGCTCCCGGGGGCGGCGGCGGGGGCTGCACGACCTGCGGGTTCGGCTCGGAGGGCTTCTCCTGGTCCTCCTCCTGCGGGGTCTGCTCCGGCGGCGGCGTCGGGTCGAACGGCACCCAGCCGTAGCCCTGGAACGCGACCTCGACCCACGCCTGGACGTCCTTGCCGGTGACCTCGACGGGCCCGTCCTCCGCGCCCGGCTCCGGGACGAACCCCAGCACGACCCGCGCGGGCAGACCCATCTCGCGCGCCATCAGCGCCATCGCCGCGGCGTACTGCTCGCCGTCGCCCACCATGAGGTCGCCACCGAGCAGCGACGTGATCCGGTCGGCGCCGTGGCCGGACAGCGACTCCGTGCCCGAGACCTCGACGCCGTGGCTGAAGTAGCCCTCCTCGGCGAGCCACGACTCCAGGGCGGCGCCGATCTGCACCGGGCTGCCCGCGTCGCGTGCCACGTCCGCGGCGGTCACCGCGGCGACCTCCGGCACATTGGCGAGCGGTGGCTGCGCGACGTCGGACGCAGGCGCGCTGCCCACCTCGGTCACCGGTGGCACGCGCGGCACGACGACGTCGATCCCGTACTCCAGTCCCTCGCGGACGCCCCCGGTGAGCACGGCCGCGCCCGTCGCGTCGTTGTAGCGCAGGTCGCTCGCCGCGTCGGCGTCGTCGACGTCGAAGGCCGTGGCCTGACCGACCGTCGGGAGCCAGACGCCGTCGAGCTGGTCCAGGGTGAACTCGACGTGCGCCTGGTCCCCCCGCACCGTCGTGTCGATCTCGGAGCCGACCCGGCGGAACTCCCCGGACGCCTGCGCGGACCCGTCTCCCGCTACGTTCCAGACGACGCCGTCGTACCGGTCCATGGTCGCCAGCCGGACCCGCGCCCCCTCGGGCAGGCCGGTGACCGTGAACAGCGGGACGTCCTCCTTCACGAACTCCCGGAAGGCGGACAGGGGGCTCGGGTAGTCCCGCGGGTCGAAGGGAGGAACCATCTCGTCACGCACGACGAACCGGTCGGTGGCGCCGACCACGACGGGTGCGCCGACGACGGCCGCCCCGACCGCCACCGCGACGAGCGCGCCCGTCGCGACGACACGCCTCGCGCGTAGCAGCCCCGCACGCCACGACGCCCACGGCAGCAGGACGACGACCAGCACCACGCCGGTGAGGACGGGGTCGACGATCGGGCGGCGGGTGCCCAGCACGATCGTCGCGATCATCACCGCCACGGGCACGAGCACCGCAGACGCCGCCGTGGCACCCGTGCGCGCCCGCAGGGCGACCGACACGGCGAGGCACGACCCGACGAGCGCCAGCAGGTAGGCCGCGACGAGCAGCGTGCCGTCCGACCCGACCGGCGGCTGGAGCGTGAGCACCTGCTTCCAGGTGGACGCCGCGCCGCGTGCCAGGTCCACGACGGTCGCCGGGGTCGGGACCACGCCGGCGACCGTGGTTCCCGGTGCGGCCAGCGCCCCACCGGCGAGCACGTACACCACGATGACGGCGGCGACGACGGTGATCGCCGACCAGCGCCGCGCAGCTCCGACCACCGCAACCGTCGTGCCGAGCAGCAGACCGCCGGCCAGGGCGGGGAGCGCCGTCAGACCGCCGTACACCTCGAGCAGGGGGGCGAGCGCGAAGGCGAGGGCGCCGACCAGGCACGCCACGTCGACGGCTGCGCGAGCGGCGGGCCGCTGGGTCACGCGGTCACCCGCCTGAGCAGGCGCGGCAGGTCGTCCAGGTGGCCGATCGTCGCGAGGCTCAGGGAGCCCTTGGTGCGCACCGAGACGTCCGCGCCACGTTCGCACCGCACGACCACCGTGCGCGTCCCTGCCGTCACGTGCCGGGCGCCGAGCCGCAGGTCCGCGTCGCTGGGCACCGAGCCCGTCACGAGCATCGCCACGGAGGCCTCCGCCGCCTCGCGCACGACGCGACGTCCCAGCAGGGCCACTCCCGCACCGGTGCTGGACCACGCGATCGCGGAGCAGTCGTCGAGCAGCAGCGGGGGCGTCTCCACCCGAAGCTTGCCGGGCCCGGCAAGCACGACCAGATCCCGCTCCTCGCGGAGCGTCTGGACCCCGACGGAGGCGACCACCGACACGGCGAGCTCCAGCTCGTCGTCGTCGGCGTAGTCCCCCGGGTCCGTGGCCAGGGCGAGCGCCGTCGTCGTGCGCCGCGTGTCCTCGAACTGCTTGACCATGAGGCTTCCGCGGCGCGCCGTCGTGCGCCAGTGGATGTACCGCCGGTCGTCGCCCGCGACGTAGTCGCGCAGGGCGTGGAACGACAGGTCGGAGTCCGACAGGTCACGCGTCGCCTGACCCTCCAGGTCGCGCAGCAGGCCGGAGCTCGCGCCCGCGAGGGACACGAGGAGCGGGTGGACGAACACCTCGACCGGCCGGGTCCACCGCACGCTGCGGCGCACGAGCCCGAACGGGTCGCCGCGGACAGAGCGCACCGGGCCGACCACGATCACCGCACGGCGGGTGGTCGGGATGGCGAACAGGTCGTCGTGCGCGGCGCCGGGAGCGAGCGCCGGGACAGCGAGCTCGGCGACGACCGCGCCGACAGGCAGCTCGATCCGGGACGGCAGCGACCGGCGGCGCGCGACGTTGCGCACCTCGAGGCGGCCGAGGGCGCGCTCCCCCACCTTCACCCGGCGGTCGGCCATGTCGAGCGTGACCGCGTAGCGCGCCCGGCCGGCGGTCATCAGCAGCGACACGACGAGCACCGCCGTCAGTGCGGAACCGATCGCCGCGAGCTCCAGCCACCCGAACCACCGGCCCAGCACGAGGCCGAGGGCCGCCACGGCGACGACCCCCCACCCGATCGGTGAGATCCGAAGACCCACGGTCAGCCCACCCGCACAGCCGGCGGTGCCGTCGTCTCGAGGATCCGGCCCAGGATCTCCCCCGCCGTCACACCGGCGAACTCCGCCTCCGTGTCGAGCAGCAGGCGGTGCGCCAGCACAGGCTGGGCGAGGTCCTTCACGTCGTCGGGGATCACGTACTCGCGCCCGGACGCGGCTGCCCACACCTTGGCGGTCCGCACGAGCGCCAGACCACCGCGCACGCTCGCCCCGATGGAGGTCTGCGAGTCGTCACGCGTCGCCTCGATGAGCCGGGCGACGTAGTCGAGCACGACCTCGTCGATGTGCACGGTCTGCGCGAGGTCCGCCATGGTGCCGACCGCCTGCGTGGTGATCCGCGGGGTCAGGTTCGTCGTGCGGTCCTTCGCCCCCGCCAGGATCTCGATCGTCGACGAACGGTCCGGGTACCCCAGCGAGGTCTTGATGAGGAACCGGTCCAGCTGGGCCTCCGGCAGGCGGTACGTGCCTGCCTGCTCGATGGGGTTCTGCGTCGCGATCACCATGAACGGCCGACCCACCGGGTGCGTGACGCCGTCGACGGTGATGTGCCCCTCCTCCATGACCTCGAGGAGCGCCGCCTGCGTCTTCGGCGACGCACGGTTGATCTCGTCCGCGAGGACGACCGACGCGAAGATCGGGCCCGGGTGGAACTCGAACCGGTGCGTGCTCTGGTCGTAGATCGTCACGCCGGTGACGTCGGACGGCAGCAGGTCCGGCGTGAACTGGATCCGGTGGTGGCTGCCCTGCACCGTCGCGGCGAGCGCCTTGGCCAGCGACGTCTTGCCGGTGCCGGGCGCGTCCTCGAGCAGCAGGTGACCCTCGGCGACCATGGCCGTGAGCGCGAGGCGGACCGTGTGCTCCTTGCCGAGCAGCGCCAGACCGACGTTGGACACGAGTGCGTCGAACGTCTCGGCGAACCAGATGCTCTGCTCGGGGGTCATCGAGTACTTCTCCTTCGGTGTCGGGGCTCGGTGCCCCTCGGGTACAGGGAGGTCATGGGGCGACCGCCACCGTGTAGGTCGCGGAGGCTGTCGGCCCATCGCCACGGTCGTTGCTGGGGGTCACTGAGACGGTCACGGTGTTGCCAGGCTGGGGCGTCGGCAGGCCGAGCTCGTCGAGGTCCTTGTCGGCCGTGGTCGCACCGATGGTGCTGCAGCCCTGGGCGCCACCGCCGTTGACCGCCCAGCAGACGCGGTAGCCGTCCACGCCGAGGCCTCCGTCGGTCTCGGGCGGCGACCAGACTGCGGACACGCTCGTGGGCCTGGTCGCGTCGTCGGGAGTGATCGTCAGGCCGCGGACGATGCTCGGCGCCTGGCCCCATGACACGTCGGTGAAGCCCTCACCGGTGGTGGACCCGAGAGCGGTGCTGGCGGTCACTGTCGCCGTCACCCGGGTCCCCTTGAACGGGAGGCGCCAGGAGGAGACGTCGACGGCGGCGGTGGTCCCGGTGAACGTCCCCGACGCACTGTCGCGGTCGCCGGTCAGGACCCACGTGTACGTCACCGCGCCGCCACCACCGTCGTCGACGTCGCCATGTCCGATGGTGATCTGGGTGGGTCGGCCCCCGTCGCCGTTGCCGGTCACCGCGACCGAGACGGTGGGCCGGCCCGGCGGGGTGGTCGCCGTCGCCGTCGCCGGGACGCTCAAGCCGCTCGATCCCGCACCGTTCACCGCGCGCACCTGGTAGGTGTAGCTCGCCCCGCCGGTGAGGTTCTCGAACGTCCAGGAGGACCGGTTCCCCACGTCGAGCTCGCCGCCGTCGGGGAGCCGGACGACGTAGGACTGGATCGGGGTGCCGTTGTCGTCGGCGCCGGACCAGCGCACCTCGATCCGACCGGCCCCGGCGATCGCCGTGGCGGTCACCGTCGTCGGTGCGCTCGGGAGCCCGAACGTCGACGCCGTCGTGGTGCCGACCTCTCCCCAGCCAGCCTTGTTCTTGGCCCGCACCGAGACCTTGTACGGGTACTTGGTCTGCGCCTGGTCGAAGGTCAGCTGCTGCGTGCCTGCCGCGACGGCGTACGTGCCACCGCCGGGTCCGTCGACGACGACCTCGTACTGCGCCACCGCGTCGCCGTTGTCGACCGGGGCGGTCCACGTGATCGCGATGAGCCGACCGAGCGTGGAGTCGGTCGGCGTCGCTGTCACCGTCGGTGCGTCGGGCACGCGCGCCGGGACCATCGGGATCGACGACGGCGACCAGCCGCTCGGCTCCGGTGCCTTGTTGTGCGCCCGCACCCGGACGGAGTACGCCGTGCCGTTCCGCAGACCGGCGAACGTGTAGCTCGTCGTGGTGGACGTCACCGAGGCCGGCCCGGCCGGCGGCGCGGGAGATATCTCGAGCGTGTAGCTGGTGATCGGTGATCCACCCGAGACGGGCGCCGACCAGCTCGCCTTGATCGAGCCGTCGCCGAAGTCGAGCAGAGGGGCGGCCGGCGCCTCCGGGACCGCGTCGGGTCGCGCGGGTGCGGACGGCGCGCTCGGTTCCGACCAGTCGACCTCGTTCTGCGCCGCGACCGTGAACGTGTACTCGACGTCGTTGGTGAGACCGTCGACGGTGCAGGTCGTGCTCGCGCACTGCCGCACGATGTTGCCCGGGCTCGTCACGACGCGGTACCCGGTGATCGGCGCGCCACGGTTGTCCGGCGCGTCCCAGGACAGCACGACCGTCCGGTCCCGCACCTCCCCGATCCGCGGGGCTGTCGGCGTGGCGGGCTTGCCGCGCACGATGACGGTGACCCGACCCTCGACCTCGCGGTCCGGGTCGCCGGTGACGTCCCGGACCCGGAACCGCGTGACCATCTGCCCGATGAACCCGTCGGCGGGCCGCACGCTCACCGTGCTCGCCGTGGCCCCGGCCGTGCCCGCACCCGGTGTCTCCACCGTGGCGCCGACGACGGTCATCGGCTCGGGCGCGAACGGGTTGAACGCACCCTCGAGCACGTTGACGGTGCTCTGGCGGCCCTCCGCCCCGTCCGGGATCGTGCGGTCGACCAGCCGGATCGTCGGCCGGGTGCTGGCGATCACCCGCACGTCGACGGCCGTCTCGAACGAGCCCGTGCGTCCGTAGCCCACCCGGACGGCCAGGGACTCGGTGCGGCCCTTGGAGGTGGTCGCGTCGGCGGCGATGCTCAGCACGCCGTCGGTGATGCCACCCGAGAACCCGGCGGGGATCGCCGAGACCAGGGTGTACGCGTACCGACCGTCCGTCGGGTTCTCCCCTTCCGGTCCCGTCGTGAAGGACCGGAGGTCGACCGCGAGTGCCGGCTCACCGGGTGCGACGTCGATGACCGACGGCTCGAAGGTCGGCGGGTAGTCGTCGACGGCGTACACCGTGATCTGGAGCGTGATGACGGACGTCCGCGCCGAGGGGTCCCCCGGGGAGGACGCGTCCGTCACGGGGACGGTGATCGACGCCGGTCCGGCGTACCCGGGCGCCGACGTGAACTGGAGCGTCTCGTCGTTCACGATCGGGCTCGTGCCGTCGGACCGGGTGGCAGACACGCCCAGCGGGTCGGCGATCCGCGCCGTGCGCCCGGGTGCCACCTGGACCTGCTCGCCGAGCGGGATGATGAGGCTCTCCCCGGACGCCACGCGCAGCTCGGGCGCCTTCGGGCGGGGCACGGGCCGGAAGAACCCGAGCGCCGGCACGGTGATGAACGCGTAGGACGCGACAGGACTCGTCCCGGTCCGGTTGGTGAGCAGGTAGGGCACCGTCTGGGCGTGGTCGACGAGGGTCACGACGACCTCACCGTTCTCGCTGACCCGCACGACGTCGGACTGCGACCCCGGTACCGAGACCTCGAGGTCGCTCAGCGGGCCGCTCGGGTTCTGCGCGACCGCGAGCACGTCGACCGAGACCTCGGTGCGGTCCAGGGTGTCGGTCGCGGGCACCACGATGTCGCGCGCGATGGGGGGCAGCACCGGGGCGTCCGCGGACACGGTCACGGTGAGCACCCCGGTGTCCCGCCCGCCACGCTTGTTGGACGCGGTGTACGCGATCTGGAGCACGGTCGCCTCGTCGGGTGCCTGCACGACGATCCGCCGGTCGTCGACCTCGGCGTCGATGCCGTCGGCCATCTGCAGGTCGGGCTCCAGGTTGAGCTCGCCGCCGCTGGAGTCGACGTCGTTCGCCAGCACCCGGACCTCCACCCGCTGACCCGGTTTGACGGTGACCTCGTCGTCGCGTGCGACGACCGTCGCCGAGTCCGTGGGCCGCGGGCTGATGCCGACGCGGATGGTGGCCACCGCACGCTGCCCGACCCAGTCCTCGACGGCATAGGTGAACTCGTCGGTGCCGACCTCGTCGGGGAACGCCTGGTACTCGAGCCAGTCCGCGCCCGTCGCCGTCACACGTCCGCGGAGCGCCGACGACGCGATGCCGAGGAGCGTCACGCCGTCGCCGTCCGGGTCGATCCCGACGAGCGGGATCTTGATGCGGACCGTGTCGCCCTGGAACACCCGTGCGACGAGGTCCTCGGGTCGTGGCGGAGCCTTCGCGCTCGCATCGGACGCGTGCACGCGGACGGTCACCGTGGCGGCGGTCAGGTTGCCGGTGGCGTCCTCCACCTCGAACGTCGCCCGCGCCGTGAGGGGCTCGTCGGGGGCCTGGTAGCGCAGCACGTCGCCCGAGACGAACAGCAGCCCTTGCCCGCTCGCCAGGGGCTCGGCGAGCTGGGTCCGCAGCGTCAGCCGGTCGCCGTCGGGGTCGTACGCGCCGTCGAGCACCGGGATCGTGACCACCCCGCCGGTCCGGACGTCCACCTCGACGTTGGGCACCACCGGGGGCTGGGACGTGGCGGACGGGGGCACCGGGTGCACGACGATCTCGCCGACCGTGCTGTCCTGCCCGTTGGATACGGTGTACCGCAGTGCCACGGGAGCGGTCAGCGTCCGTTCCGAGGAGATCTGCACCAGGTGGTGCTCCAGGATGGCGACCCGCAACCCCTCGGGCGCGTCGACCGACTGCAGGACCAGCACCTTGCCCGCGGGGTCGGTGTCGTTGGCCAGGGGGTCGAGCGTCACCTCACCGTCCGCCGGGAGGAACGCCTGGTCCCGGACCGCGATCGGCGGCTGGTCCGTCTCGGGCCAGACGCGCACGTCGATCCGCGCCAGACCGGTCGCCTGCTGCGGCGGCGCCGAGACGAGGAACGGTACGTAGTAGCTGCCGGCGCGCGCCGCGCTGAACGTGAAGGTGCCACCCTGGAGGTCGGTCGTGATCGTGGCGCCGACGACCTCCTCGACACCCGCGAGCCGGGGCGGCTCGGCCGACGAGCTGCGCACGGCGTCGAGCGGGTGGAGCGTCACGGGCTGGTCGACGTAGGTCACGGCGTGCACCGGGTCGATCTGCGGCGCCAGCGAGCCCGCGGGGCGCACGTCGACGTCGAGGAGACCCTCGGTGGTGGACGTCCCGTCCGACACGAGGAGGGTCACGCTCGTGCGGCCCAGCTGGGCGCCGTCCGCCCGGAACGTCACCGACCCGTCCTGCCGGAACCGGACGGATCCTGCGGTCGGGTCCGTCGTGGCGCCCACGAGCACCAGGTCGTCGCCGTCGGGGTCCAGGAAGTCCGCGAGGGTCTGGTGGTCGGCCTGTCCGCCCTGCTCGACCTCGAGCGAGCCGGTCCGCAGCTGGACCGGTGGCGAGTCGAGCGACCCGTCCCGGGCGGTGAGCACCACCCGCGCCGTGGACGGCGCGTTCGTGCCGCGGCCGTCGGTGATCGTGTACGTCAGCTCCGCGGTGCCGGTGGCTCCCTCGGCGACGGCCACCTGCAGGGAACGTCCGCCGTAGATCGCCTCGATCCGGCCGAACTCGGCGGGCAGCGGGTCGAACTCGGAGATGACGAGGATCCCGCAGTCGGAGGACGAGTCGTTGTCGATCACCGGAAGGATCGTGGTCCGGCCGGGTCGCACGCCGAACTCGTCGTCGGCGGCGGTCGGTGGGGCCGACTCCGCGGAGCACTCGGTCACCAGGTCCTGGGTCGTGTCCGACGCCTCGGTCTCCTCCTGGGCCTCGTCGGGCTGCTCCTCCGGCTCGATCTGCGTCCAGTCCGGCACCCGCAGGTCGGTGTCCTGCAGCGGCATCCAGAGGCGGCCCCGCAGCGTGTCGTTCAGCACCACGACCTGCCGGTTCACCCGGAAGGCGAGCACGTCCGCGGTGGACATCTCCTCGAGGTTGCGGACCTCGGCGTCCTCGCCGTCGCACAGCTGCACGTACGAGCCGACGGGCGAGGCCCACGCGCCGTGGGCGCACCGACCGACCTGTACCGGTTCGGCGGGCACGCCCGAGCCGTCGGTCGGGTGCTCCACCGCGGACCCGCCGTCGAGCGGGACCTCCAGCAGCGCGGTGCGGCTGGCCACGAGCACGCGCGATGCCTCCGGTCCCGGCTGCTGCAGGGCCAGGTCGTCGCCCTCAAGCGCCACCTCGCCGTCCAGGGTCCGCACGGTCCGGTCGGACAGCACGACGGCGGTGTCGCCGACGGCGGTCAGCCGGTCGACCGGGCCGGCGCCGAGCGTCCCCAGCGGCGTGCTGCGCGCCGCACCGTCGACGAGGTCGACGCGGGTCACCGCACCGCCCTCGGGGGCCACCGCCAGCACGGCGCCGCTGCGTGCGACCACGGCGGCACCGCCCTTCCCGAGCTCGACGTCGGGGGTGTCCGTCGCGATCCGCAGCGTGTCCAGGGCGGAGATCGGCCGGACCCACAGGTTCCCGCCGGGGTCGACCACCGCCACGACGCCGGCGGCCATCGTCACGTCCGCGCCAGGCACGGCGACCTGGGTGGTCAGCGTGACCGACGCCGGGTCGACCACCGCGATCGAGCCCTGCTCGACCAGCAGCACGTCACTCTCGTCCTGCAGGACGTCGAACCTGCTCCCCGCCGCCGAGAGCCCGCCGTTGAGCTCCTCGACCTGCGCGTTCCAGCGGCCCAGCTGCAGCTTGCTCGTGGCCGTCAGCCAGACTCCACCGTCGTTGAGGTCCAGACGGGCGAGCGGGAAGCCTTGGTCGAGCAGCGCCAGCACGAGGACGAGCACAGGGACGGTGACGACGGCCGCCGCCGTGGACGCCCGCGAGCGGACCGACCTCCACCTCATGACGCGCACCCCTGCGCCGGCTCGGCCGAGACGCGGCGGTCCGCGCGCACGATCGCGACCTCGATGCAGACCTGTGCGGTCGTCGCCTGGTCGGCGGGGACGGTCACCGTCAGGGTGTCGATCAGGGCGAGCTCGGGGTCGCCCGTGGCCTGCAGGACACCCCACACGTAGCGGTCACCCGCCTGCGGCTCGGGGTTGTCCCACGTGAACAGCACCGACCCGTCCGGCTGTCGGGTCCCCTGCAGCCCGGACGGCGACGGGACGGCCTCGACGATGCCGGTGGGCGCGGCGTCCTGGGTGAAGTCCGGCGTCGCCGTCGGACCGTCGCCGGGTTCGTCCCCCCGCAGCGCCACCGCACCGATCGCCACGACCGCGGCGAGCACCACCAGCCCGGACACGACGCCTGCCGCCACACGTGACCGACTGCGTTGGACGGGCTCGGGCTCGGCGTCCACGACCTCCGCGGGCGCCACGAACACGGGCCCGGGAGGAGCGCTCGTGGGCTCGGGTGCGACGGTGGTCACCCCGCGCAGGCGGGTCGGCTCGTCGGCACCCGCCGGCGTCGGCGGATCGAGCACCGGCGTGACGGGTGCCAACGGGACGACGGTGACGATCGAGCGCAGCCGGGTGGCGTCGTCACGGTCCTCGTCCGGCGACGTGCTCGGCGCCTCCAGGCCCGGGTCGGCGTCCGGTGCGTCCATGAGGTCGAGCGGGGTGATCGGCAGCCGGAGGTCGGCCTCGATCTGCTGGAGCGCGCGCGCGACCGCCGCCGCCGAGGCGAACCGGCGGGTCGGGTGCTTCGCCATGGCGCGCTCGAGCAGCTCCTGGAGACCCGCAGGCACGTCGTTGCGTCCCACCGACGGCAGCGGTGCCCGTTCGATGCGCGCGACCAGCTGCTGAGCGGTGTTCTGCCCGCCGGGCACCTCGAACGGGGTCCGCCCGGCCAGCAGCGAGTAGATCGTCGCCGCGAGCGAGTAGACGTCCGAGCGCTCGTCGCCCGTCGGGTGCTCGCCCAGCAGTTCCGGCGGCGACCACGGGATCGACATGCCGACCGTCGCGCCCGCTCCGTGGCCCGTGGTCGCCGCGATGCCGAAGTCGGTGAGCGCCGGCCACCCGAAGTCGGTGGTCAGCACGTTCGCGGGCTTGATGTCCCGGTGCAGGATGCCGGCGCGGTGCGCGGTCTCCACGGCCGACGCCAGCCGGATCCCGATCCGCAGCGCCTCCGCGACCGAGATGCGCTCCTGCCGGTACCGCTCCGCCAGACCCGGACGCGAGCAGTACTCCATGACCAGGAACGGGCGCCCGTCGGCCGCGATCGCCGCGTGGTAGATGGTGACGATCGACGGGTGGTGCGACAGCTGGGCCATGAGGTTGGCCTCCTGCTGGAACCGGCTGCGCACCTCGTCGTCGAGGCTGCCCGCCAGCAGCACCTTGACCGCTACCTCACGCCGCGGGAGCTCCTGCTGGTACAGGAAGACGTCCGCGAAGCCGCCGAGCCCGAGGACCCGGAGGTACTCGTAGCCCGGCAGGCGCGGCGGCGTCGACGCTTCGCGGCGTGCGGTCACGAACCCCGCTCCACGGAGAACGTCACGCCGTCGCCGAGGTCGACGATCTCGTCGGCACCGACGACGCTGGGCTCCCCCGGGTGCAGCCGTCGGGCACCCTCACCGGAGCGGGACACGTGGATGCCGTTGGTGGAGTCCAGGTCCGTGACGACGACGTGCTCGCCCTCGACGCGCACCTCGGCGTGCGTGCGAGAGATGTCCTGCTGCGGGCTCGGCACCGTGATCAGGCGCGGCAGCTCGCGGTTGGTCACCCGGGCGACCTGCGGCGCGCGCCCCAGCAGCACGGCTCGGTCGAGGGGGACGACCAGCCCGGTCGACAGCACGAGGCGCGCGGGCGGGGCGGCGACAGCGGGGGTCCGGAACGGTCCGGGGAGCTCGTCCGACGCCCACGACGGCAGCTGGTCACGGAGCTCGGCGAGGTCGGTGGACAGGATGGTCAGGCCGTCGTGGTCGTCCAGCGACGCACCGCCGACCGGCAGCGGGGCGACCGCGGCGTCGGTGCCGCTCGGCCGGAGCTGCGAGGTCAGGATCGACTCAGCCGCTGCGACGACGCCCGACCCCGTGTCCGAGTCGCCGTCCGTGTCGATGTCGGTGCCGTTGTCGGTGCCGTTGTCCGCGTCGAAGTCCGTCTCCTCGGCGAGCGGCACGAGCTCGACCTCGGTCGGCTCGTCCCACGTGACGAGGTCGACGATCCCGGCCGCGGGCGCCGCCGGAACCTCCTCCGTCGACGTGTCCCACGGAACGACGTCGACGACCTCGGTGTGCTGTTCCTGCTGCGGCGTGCTCGGCTGCTCCCCCTCCACGACCGCGGGCGCGACCAGCTCGTCCGCCGCGGGCTCGACGGCAGGCGACGCCACCGGCTCGGCAACAACCTCGTCCGCACCGACGGGCCCCGCACCGACCGGGGTGGTCGCGGGCACGGTCGTCGGCGCCACCTCGGGCACGTCGCGTGCGGTCAGCGCGAGCCGGACCCGGGACGCGGCGGCAACCCCGTCGGAGAGCGGGAGGCTCGCCGCGTCGGCCGGTGCACCGTCCGCCTGCACCACGACGTCAGCCACGCCGTCGATCACCCGCTCGGTCCAGGTGCTCACCTCGCCCGAACGCCACACGTCCTGCCGCCCGTCCACGTCGACGACGACCTCGACGTCACCGCGCAGCGCGGCGTGCACCCGCCGGCCGTCGACGGAGACGACGGCGAACGGCGGCAGCCCCCCGAACCCGTCCCGCGCGAGCAGAGCCAGCGCCGCGAACACACCCTCGCCGCTGTCCTGCCAGAGCGCGCGGACGGTGGACTCGGCTGCGCCGGCGCCGAGCAGCGCCACGAACCCGGGACGCACCACGGCCGTCCACTCGCCTGCGGAGTACTCGGGCACGCTCATGACGGGAGCTCCTCGTTCGATGGGTTCGGGTCGGGCGCGGCCGATCCCGGTGCGACGCGCGGCGTGGTGGCCGGCCGGTTGCGGCGCGGGACCGTGACGCCGTTGAGCATCTCGTCCCAGGCGTAGGGACCCAGCTCCGCCCCGGTGCGGGGGACGGTGATGTGGACGTCGTCGTGCGCGCCGGCGGAGGTGGCGACGTCGACGACGACCGCGCTCACGTTGTCCCGGGCGCCGTGCTCGAGCGCGAGGCGAACCAGGTGCGCGGCGGCGTCCTGCGGGTCGGCCGTCTCCGCCAGCACACGTGCCAGCTCGTCGTCGCCGACCTCGCGGGTGAGTCCGTCCGTGCAGATCAGGAGCCTGTCGGTCAGGCCCGCGGGCAGCAGCCAGTAGTCAGGCTCCGGGGGGTCTCCGGTCCCCAGGGCGCGCGTCAGGACGTGCCGCTCCGGGTGGGTCGCGGCCTCGGTCAGGTCGATCTCCCCCAGGTCCAGCAGCTCCTGGACCACCGAGTGGTCCACGCTCACCTGCTCGAGGACGTCCCCGGACCACAGGTACACGCGCGAGTCCCCGACGTTGAAGACGAGCCAGTAGGAGCCGCCGTCGTGCTCGGTCACCGCGACCCCGGCGACGGTCGTGCCGCCCTGGCGCCCTCCGGTGAACTCGGCACGGATCCGGGCGGCGGTCCGGTCGAAGCAGGCGTGCACGTCGTCGGCGGTCGCTGCGGCCTGCCCCGCGAGCTGCGCGAACTCCTCGACGGCGATGCGGCTCGCGAGGTCACCCGCGTCATGGCCGCCCATGCCGTCCGCCACCAGGAAGACGGGTGGGTAGGCAAGAAGGGCGTCCTCGTTGACCTCACGGACGAGGCCACGATCGGTCGCCGAGCCCCATGACGTGCGCACGCGGCCCCCTCGTCCTCAGAACGGTCCTGATGGACCGTTCAGATCATCGGCGCACATCGTGCCGTACGTGAGCGCCTGGTACACAACGCGAACCACTGCGTGGTCATCCGTCGTCAGATCCCGAGCTGGAAGACACCCCAGTACGCCAGGATCACCAGCAGCACGACGGAGCCTATGACGCCCGCCCACAGGACGGACGTCCGCACGAATCCGGGCGCCGGGACGCCACCGGAGAGACGGATCCGACGGCAGCGGCGCAGGAGCAGGACCCCGACGACGACGACCGCGATGCCCAGCACCCGGACGAGGACCCAGCCGCCCTGCACGACGAGGTCGTTGCGCTGGTAGTCGAGCGCGAGGCGCGCGACCGCGACGATGTACCAGACGAGTGCGAGCACCGTGAGGATCGCACCGGCGCCGAGGGCGACCAGTCGTGGCAGCACCCCGCGCGCGAACCGGGGTCCGGCGACGGTCACGACAGCTCCCCGACGTCGCCGCACCCGGTCCGTGGCCTCCTCGACGCCGCGCGCGAACAGGACAGCCAACGGCCCGAGCAGGATCAGTGCCACCGAGACGATGGCGAGGGTCAGGACGACGTTGCCGTCGCCGAACCACCGGGGCTGCGGGACAGGTTCCGCGACGTACGTCTGCACCGGCTGCGCCCCGGCGATCCGGGGCGCAGCGTCGCCGGTGGCGGGCAGACCGAGCACCCAGCCGGACAGGTCGCGCAGGAACGCGGCGTCGACGTCCCCGTCGACGCGGATGCCGTGGTTGGCGCCTTCGTAGTACCGGACGGTGACGTCATCGTTCCCGGCGACGGCGGTGTCATCGACAACCTGCTCGGCGCCCTGGATGACGGGCATGGAGGCGTCGCCCGTGCCGTACACGACGAAGACCGGCTGCCGCATCTCTCGTTGGTACGGGGTGACGTCGAAGTCGGCGTACTCGAACCCTCCGCCGGGGAGCGACATGCCGACGGCGCGAGGGATCGCCCGGAACACCCCGTGCGGCACGCCGGTGTTGCGCAGGTAGGAGTCGACGGCGAACGCAGCCTGCTCGCGCGGCGGCACCACCGGGGAGGACACCAGGACGACGAACGCGATCGACGGGTCCCGGGCGCCCATGATCGGCGCGATCCAGCCGCCCTCGCTCTCGGCGTAGATGCCGACGGCCTCGGGGTCCACCCCGGGGTAGGACTGCAGCACCTCGACCGAGGCCTCGTAGTCCGCCGCCATCGCCACGTAGTCGCGGTGCCGGGTGGTGTACGTGTCGAGCCGCTTGTTCGGCACCATCGCCACGATCCCGGAGGCCGCCAGCGCGTGCGCCTGGTCGAGGAAGGCCGTGTCGTAGCGCCCGGTGCCGGCGCCGTGCACGAACACGATTCCCGGCTTGGGGCCGTCGAGCCCGACGGGTTCGCTGATCTGGGCGTCGACGGTCGCACCGTCGAGCTGGACCGAGACGACGGACGTGCGCACGTCGTACTCCGGCACGGGTGCGGCGGAGCCGATGGCGGTCGACGACGTCTCCACGACGAGCGGGTCAAGCAGCGGGACCGGGTCCCACTGCGGTCCCGTGACGGCGCCGAGGACCGCCAGGATCAGCACCCCGAGCGCGGTGCTCGCGGCAACCCGGTAGGACCGGCCCACGCGCCGGTCCACGTCCGCGCCCGCGCGTGACACCACGCGTCCACCCGATCTCAGCATGGTCAGAAGCCCAGCTTTCCGAGCTGCTTGGGGTCGCGCTGCCAGTCCTTGGCCACCTTGACGTGCAGGTCCAGGTACACGCGCGCGCCGAGGAGCGCCTCGATCTCGCGTCTCGCCTGGCTCCCCACGTCGCGCAGCCGCGCGCCGCCCTTGCCGATGATGATGGCCTTCTGGCTGTCCCGCTCGACGAAGAGGTGCACCCGCACGTCCAGCATGGGCACGCCGTTCGCGGCCGGCTCGTCACGGGCCACGATCTCGTCGACGACGACGGCCAGCGAGTGCGGCAGCTCGTCGCGCACACCCTCGAGCGCGGCCTCGCGGACCAGCTCCGCGACCATGACCGCCTCGGGCTCGTCGGTGAGCTCACCGTCGGCGTACAGGGCGGTGCCCTCCGGCAGGTGCCCGATCAGCACGTTCTCCAGCACGTCCACGTTGTACCCGGAGGTGGCCGAGACCGGCACGATGTCCGCCCACTCGCCCAGCGCCTGCACCGCCATGAGGTGCTCCGCGAGCTTGCCCTTGCCCACCAGGTCCGCCTTGGTGACGACGGCGACCACCGGCGTCCCGCGGCCGTCACGCGCCAGCTCGGTCATCTGCTCGGCGATGAACCGGTCCCCCGGCCCTACCCGCTGGTCCGCGGGCAGGCAGAACCCGACCACGTCGACCTCGGTGAGCGTGTCCTTGACCAGCGCGTTCAGGCGCTCCCCGAGCAGCGTCCGGGGACGGTGCAGGCCGGGGGTGTCGACGAGGATCAGCTGCGCGTCGGGCCGATGCACGATCCCGCGGACGGTGTGCCGGGTGGTCTGCGGACGCCCGGAGGTGATGGCGACCTTCTGGCCGACGAGCGCGTTGGTCAGCGTCGACTTACCGGCGTTGGGTCGCCCGACGAAGCAGGCGAATCCGGAGTGGAAGGTCATCGGGTGGCTCCGTGGGTGTCGGTCGGGGCGCGGCCCGGGGTGGGGGTGTCCGTCGGTCGTTCCGAGCTGTCGACCACGCTGACCAGCACCGTGGCGAGCCGGCGGCGCCGGCCCTCGACCCGGTCGGCGACGAGGTGCAGCCCGTGGATGTCGCCCGCGGAGCCCGGGAGCGGGACCTTGCCGAGAGCCTTGGCCAGCAGGCCGCCCGCGGTGTCGACGTCCTCGTCGTCCACCTCGAGGTGGAACAGCTCGCCCAGCTCGTCCCGGCCGAGTCGCGCGGGAACCCGGAAGACCCCCGGATCCAGCTCCTCCACCACCGGTGCGGTCGGGTCGTGCTCGTCGGTCAGCTCGCCGACGATCTCCTCGAGGGCGTCCTCGATGGTCACGAGGCCGGCGATGCCGCCGTACTCGTCGACCACCATGGCCATGTGCGACGAGCCGCTCTGCAGCTCGCGCAGCAGCTCGTCGACCGGCTTCGACTCCGGCACGAACACCGCCGGCCGCGCGAGCGACGACGCCGGCGCGTCAAGCATCGCCTCCTGCTCCCGGCGGTCCGACCGGCCGGTCGGCGCGATGGGCAGCCGGCCGACGACGTCCTTGAGGTAGAGCACGCCGCGCAGGTCGTCCACGGAGTCGCCGACGAGCGGGACCCGGGAGAACCCGGAGCGCAGCAGCAGAGCGAGCGCCTTGCGCAGCGTCGTGTCCTCGTGCGTGGTCACCATGTCCGTGCGCGGCACCATGACCTCGCGGGTGAGCGTGTCGCCCAGCTCGAGGACGGACCGGAACATCTCCCGCTCCTCGACCTCGATGACCTCCGACTCGCTGACCCGCTGCACCATGTCGCGCAGCTCGTCCTCGTCCTCGGCCGCAGTCCCCGCCCCGGGTCGCCCGGCGGCGCCCAGCCGACCGGCGACCGCGGTCACGGCCACGAGCACGCGGGAGAGCCGCGTCACCACCGCGACGGGGTGCCTGCGGCCGAGCGTGCGCGGGCTCGCCCGCACCAGCACGAACGCCACGAGCCCGCAGGCGGTCACCGCGACGAGCAGCACGGCCCACCAGGGCAGGTCCGCCGACGCGACCACGAGCGTGATGCACACCGTCGCGGTCATCTCGGCCAGCAGCCGCACGAACGCCGCCGCCGACGCCACCCGCGCGTCGTGCTCGGTCAGGGCCCGGACGCGGGCTGCGGCGGGGTGCCCCTCGGCGAGCAGCTCGGCGACCGCCGCCCGCGGGATCCGGACGACCGCCACCTCGCCGGCGGACAGCGCGGCGGCCGCGAGGATGCCGAGCGCTGCGACCAGGACGAGCAGCGCGACGGGGACGTCCGTCATCGGGACGCCAGGAACGTCAGCAGCAGCCGGCGCTGGAGGGCGAACATCTCCTTCTCCTCCTCCGGCTCGGCGTGGTCGTACCCGAGCAGGTGCAGGATCCCGTGGGTAGTCAGGAGCAGCAGCTCCTCGGCGGTCGAGTGACCCGCGGTGCGGGCCTGCTGCGCGGCGACCTCAGGGCAGAGCACGACGTCGCCGAGCAGGCCGGCGGGCGTCAGGTCGCCCTCGCGTCCCGGGCGCAGCTCGTCCATCGGGAAGGACAGGACGTCGGTGGGCCCCGGCTCGTCCATCCACTTGACGTGCAGGTCCGTCATCACGTCGGTCCCGACGAGCAGGATCGACAGGTCCGTCTGCGGGTGCACGTGCATCTCGTCCAGCACGTAGCGCGCGAGCGCGGCGAACTCCGCCTCGTCGACGTCGTACCCGGACTCGTTGTTCACCTCGACGCTCACGGCCGCCTCAGCTCCTGTCCCAGCGCGCGTACGCGTCGATGATCTCGCTGACCAGTCGGTGCCGGACGACGTCCGACGACGTCAGGCGGCAGAATGCGACGTCATCGACGCCCTGCAGGATCTGCTCGACCACGCGCAGCCCCGAGGTCTGCGACGACGGCAGGTCCACCTGCGTGATGTCCCCCGTGACGACGACCTTCGAACCGAAGCCGAGCCGCGTGAGGAACATCTTCATCTGCTCGACGGACGTGTTCTGGGCCTCGTCGAGGATGATGAACGCGTCGTTCAGGGTCCGGCCGCGCATGTACGCCAGCGGTGCGACCTCGATGGTCCCCGCCTCCATGAGCCGCGGGATGGACTCGGCGTCGACCATGTCGTGCAGCGCGTCGTAGAGCGGGCGCAGGTACGGGTCGATCTTGTCCGAGAGGCTGCCGGGCAGGAACCCGAGCCGCTCCCCCGCCTCGACCGCCGGCCGCGTGAGCACGATCCGGTGCACCTTGCGGTCCTGGAGCGCCTGCACGGCCTTGGCCATCGCGAGGTACGTCTTGCCGGTGCCGGCGGGTCCGATGCCGAACGTCACGGTGTGCCGTTCGATCGCGTCGACGTAGTCCTTCTGCCCCGACGTCTTCGCGCGGATAGTCCGACCACGGCCGGTGAGGATGTTGAACGACAGGACGTCCGCCGGCCGGGCGCTCGACGCCGCGGTCAGCATGGCGACCGAGCGGGTCACCACCTCGGCGGTGAGCGGAGTCCCGCCGGCCGCCATCTCGACCAGCTCGTCGACGAGCCGTGACACGAGCGCCACGTCCCCGACCGGGCCGGCCAGGGTCACCTCGTTGCCGCGGACGTGGATGTCGACGCCCGTGAACCCGGACTCGATGGTCCTCAGGACCTCGTCCCGCAGGCCGAGCAGCTCGACCATCGAGACCTCGGAGGGGACGCTGATCCGGTGCTCGACGCGCGCGGGCGCACCGGAGCTACGCGCTGTGGAAGTGGACTCAACCATGTGCTCGGCGTGCGCCGTGCGCTCCTTAGGTCGGTGTGCGTTCGAGGTGCCGGTACGGAAAGACGTCCTCAGTCTACGAGGCGGCTCCCACCGCATTCCCCACGGCTTTCCGGGGACCGGCGGATCAGGCCCAGCGGCCCAGTCGCTCGGCCAGCATCGCGAGCGCGACCGGCCCCGCGGTCGACGTGCGCAGCACGTGCGGGCCGAGGCGCACGGCACGCGCCCCTGCCTCCACGAGCCGGCCCAGCTCACCCTCGCCGATCCCGCCCTCGGGACCGACGACGACCAGGCACTCGCCCACCTCGGGCAGGCCTGCCGACGCGAGCGGTTCGCTCGCGTCCTCGTGCAGCACGAGCGCGGCGCCCCCCGCGGCCACGACGGCGCGGACCCGCTCGACCAGCCCTCGGGCGTCCAGCGCGACCTCGACCGCCGGCACCCGTGCCCGGCGCGACTGCTTGGCCGCCGCCCGCACGGTCCCCAGCCAGCGTGCGCGGCTCTTGGCCGCACGCTCGCCGCGCCACACCACGATCGACCGCTCCGCTTGCCACGGCACCACCGCGTCGACGCCCACCTCGGTGGCGGCCTCGATCGCCATCTCGTCCCGGTCACCCTTGGCCAGCGCCTGCACGAGCACCAGCGCGACCGCGGGGGCCGGCTCCACGACCCGTCCCTGCACGTGCACGAGGACACCGTCGACCGACACCGCACCGACCACCCCGAGCAGGCGCACGCCGGCACCGTCGACGACATCGACCCGCTCGCCGGGGCCGCGGCGCTGCACCACGCCCGCGTGCCGGCCCTCGGTGCCGTCGAGGAGGTAGGTGGCACCCTCGGTGACGCCGTCGAGCGTGCCGGGCTCGGCGAGGAAGACGGGCGCGCTCATGTCCCTGTCGGCACCGTCGGCACGGTCACGCTCAGCGACCCGAGAGCTTGTCGCGCAGCTTGGCGAACACGCCCGAGCTGGACGCGGCCAGCCGCGCCTCCGGACGCTCCTCGCCGCGCAGCGCGGCCAGCCGGCGCAGCAGCTCCGCCTGCTGGTCGTCCATCGCGGTCGGGACGTGCACCTCGACGTGGACGTGCAGGTCGCCTCGGCCGGCGGCGTGCAGGTGGCCGACGCCGAGCCCCTTGATCGACACGATCTGGGACGGCTGAGTGCCGGGCCGCAGGTCGACCTCGCGCGGGCCGTCGAGCGTGTCGAGCATGAGCACCGTGCCGAGGGCCGCCGCCGTCATGGGCACCTCGAGCGTGGCGTGCAGGTCGTCACCGCGGCGCACGAACGTGTCGTGCTTGCGCTCGCGGACCTCGAGGTAGACGTCGCCCGCGGGGCCGCCGGCGGGGCCGACCTCGCCCTGGCCGGTGAGCTTGATCCGGGTCCCCGTGTCGACGCCGGCGGGCACGTCCACGCTCAGGGTGCGCCGCGAGCGCACCCGGCCCTCGCCGGAGCACTCGGTGCACGGCTCGGGGATGACCGTGCCGAACCCGTGGCACGCCGCGCACGGCTGCGTCGTCATGACCTGGCCGAGGAACGACCGGGCGACACGCTGGACGGAGCCGCGACCGCCACACACCTCGCAGGTACGCGGCGACGTGCCCGGTCGGCAGCACGAGCCGCTGCAGGTCGGGCAGACGACCGCGGTGTCCACCGGGACGTCCTTGTGCACGCCGAACGTCACGTCCGCGAGGTCGAGGTCGAGCCGTACGAGGGCGTCCTGCCCACGACGCGCGCGCGGGATGGGGCCACGCTGCGCGGCGGCGCCGGTCGCGGCACCGAAGAACGTCTCGAAGATGTCCTGGAAACCGAACCCGCCGCCCATGCCGCCGCCCGGGGACGACGGGTCGCCGCCCAGGTCGTACGCGCGGCGCTTCTCGGGGTTGCCCAGCACGTCGTAGGCGCGGGAGACGTCCTTGAACGTGTCCTCCGAACCGGCGTCCGTCCCCGCCACGTCGGGGTGGTGCTCGCGCGCGAGCTTGCGGTACGCCTTCTTGATCTGCTCGGGGCTCGCGTCGCGCGGCACGCCGAGGATCTCGTAGTAGTCGGTCACGTGAGGTTCGGCTCGCTTCCAGCGTTGATCAAGGTGGTGATTGCGGTGGTGGTGCTTCTGGTGGTGTTTCTGGGAGGGGCCGCGACGACCGGTGCACCTGTCATTGCGCCAGGATCCGGGTCAGGTACCGGGCAACCGCGCGGACCGCGGACATGGTGCCGGGGTAGTCCATGCGCAGCGGGCCGATCGAGCCGATGCGCGCGACCGACCCGCCACCCTCGTCGCCGTAGCCGGTGGTCACGAAGCTCGTCTCGATGAGCCCGTCGTGCTGGGTCTCCCGGCCGATGCGGACCGCCACGGCCGCGGAGTCCTCGGCCATCTCCGAGAACAGGCGCAGGAGAACGACCTGCTCCTCGAGCGCCTCCAGGACGGGGCCGATGGACCGCACGTCCGAGCTGCCCACCCGCGCGAGATTGGCCGTGCCGGCGAGCACGACGCGCTCCTCGCTCTCCTGCGCGAGCGTCTCCTCGACGACGGCGACCACCGCGTTGACCAGGGTCTTGTCCGCCGGGGCGAAGCCCTCGGCCAGCTCACCGAGCGCCAAGGGCAGCTCGGAGAGGCGACGACCGGCGGCACTGACGTTGAGCCGGGTGCGCAGCCGAGCGACGACGGACTCGTCGAGGTCGGCGCCGAGCTCGAGGGTCCGCTGCTCGACGCGCCCGGTGTCCGTGATGAGCACGACGAGCAGGTGCCGCATGCCGACCGGCACGAGCTCCACGTGCCGCAGCGCCGAGCGCCGCAGCGAGGGGTACTGCACGACCGCGACCTGGTGCGTCAGCTGGGCGATGAGCCGGACCGCGCGGTCCACGACGTCGTCGAGGTCCTGCGCGGTCTCCAGGAACGTGCCGATGGCGCGACGCTCCGGGCTGGACAGCGGCTTGACGGTCGAGAGCTGGTCGACGAACAGCCGGTAGCCCTTGTCCGTCGGGACGCGACCCGCGGACGTGTGCGGCTGCGCGATGTAGCCGCCTTCCTCGAGCGCCGCCATGTCGTTGCGGATGGTCGCGGGCGAGACGCCGAGCGAGTGCCGCTCGACGAGTGCGCGCGACCCGACCGGTTCCTTGGTGGCGACGTAGTCCTCGACGATCGCGCGCAGCACGTCCAGCCGTCTGTCCTCGCTCATGTCGCCTCCCTCGTCGTCCTCGCCGGCCCGGCAGGCCGCGGCCGGCCCGTGTCTGCCTGTGTCGCGGGGTGGCACTCGCCGCGCACGAGTGCCAATGCTACGCCGCGCGCCGCGGCCGACGCGGGCGACGGCCGCGCGCCTCGAGCCCTGCCGTGGACCGCGCCCCTAGGCTGCCCGGGTGAACGACGACCGCTACGGCTCGGACGTGCTCGGAGGCTCCGCCTCGACGCACCACCGACCCACCCGCACCAGCCGCCCGCAGCCCGCCGAGACCGGCCTCGTCGTCGAGGAGGTCACCACCGGGTGGGTCGGCGCCGTCGTCCGCGTCGAGAAGTCCGGGGGCCAGCACGTGGTGGTGCTCGAGGACCGGCGCGGCCGGACCCGCACCTTCCCGCTGGGCCGTGGTTTCTGGCTCGACGGCGAACCCGTGGCTCTGACCGCGCCCGGGCGCACCCCGGCGCCCGCCCGGCCCACCCGCACCGCGTCGGGATCGGTCGCGGTGCACGACGCCCGCGCACGGGTGGCCCGCGGCAGCCGGATCTGGGTCGAGGGCAAGCACGACGCCGAGCTGGTGGAGAAGGTCTGGGGCGACGACCTGCGGCTCGAGGGCGTCATCGTCGAGCTGCTGGACGGCGTCGACAACCTGCAGGACGCCCTCCGCGACTTCGCACCCGGCCCCGGGCGACGCGTCGGCGTGCTCGTGGACCACCTCGTCACCGGGTCCAAGGAGAGCCGGATCGCCGCCGAGGCCGTCCGCGGGACACCGGCCGGATCGGTTCTGGTGCTCGGTCACCCGTACGTGGACGTGTGGCAGGCCGTCCGGCCCGAGCGGATCGGGCTCGACGCGTGGCCCGTCATCGAGCGTGGCACCGAGTGGAAGCGCGGGATCCTGCGCGAGCTCGGCTGGCCCGCCGACGAGCAGGCGGACGTCGCCCGCGCCTGGCAGCGCATCCTGCGCTCGGTGCGCAGCTACGCCGACCTCGAGCCGAGCCTGCTCGGCCGCGTCGAGGAGCTCATCGACTTCGTCACCGCGTGACGGTGCCCGGCCGCCGAGGACGCGACCGGGCACCCCACCCCGGGATCAGGCCGCGATCGGGTCGCCCAGCAGCCGCTTGAACAGGAACGCCGTCGCGAGGAGCGCGACGGGGACCGCGACGAGCAGCCCGATGCCGCACAGGAGGGCACCCGCGACGAGGACGACCGCCGTCAGCAGGTAGAACAGGAGCGTCGTCGACAGGTTCGCCGTGACGAGCTGGTAGCTGGCCTTGATGGCGTCGACCGGGCTCAGGTGCTTGTCGATGACGAACCAGAAGGTGAACAGCAGCAGGAAGCCGGCCACGACGGAGAGCAGACCGCCGAACACCGGGACGATGTTCAGGACGAGGTTGATCCCCGAGAGCAGCAGGGCGGTGAGCAGGATCGGACCCGGGTCCCTGAACGTGAAGAAGTCCCCGAAGGAGAGCTGTCGGCCTTCGGTCACGTCGAGCGCGGCGCGGATGAATGCCGCCTGGATCAGGTAGCCGATCAGGAAGGTCGCCGCAGAGAGGATGATGGCTCCGAACGAGAGCGCGATGCTGAAGATCGACCGCATCCCGTCGCCGTCGGGGTCGAGGAGTGCTCCGAAACCGCCGAAGACCAGCCCGACGATGAGCAGGACGATGGCAGCGGCGACGAACCACACGAGCGCGGCACCGATGAACAGGCCCCCGTGCTGCGTGAACTTCTTCCAGCCGTAGGAGTACGCCTCACCGATCGGGGACGCCTGCACCGGCGGGCCGTAGCCGCCGACCGGCGGCGGGTAGGCGCCAGGGGCCTGGCCGTAGCCGGGAGGGGCCTGGCCGTAGCCGGGAGGGGCCTGACCGTAGCCGGGAGCGGGCGGCGGGTAGCCGCCCGGAGCGGGCTGGCCGTAGGGCGATGAGCCGGCGGGTGGCTGCCCGTAGGGGGATCCGGCCGGCGGCTGCCCGTACGAGGGGGTCGGCGGCGGCCCCGCGGGCGGCTGGCCATATGGAGGCGGCGGCGGAGGAGCGGGCGGCGCCGTGGGAGCCGGCGGGACGGGTGGTGCGTCCGGCGAGGGCGGCTCGGCCGGGTCCGGCGCGGTCGGCGGCTCCGTCGGACCGCTGTCGGGCGCTTCGCCCGGCGTGACCGGCTTCGCGGGGTCGTCGTCGCGCGGCGGCGGCGTACCGCCGGGGTTCTCGCTCATGCGTGGCCTCCCTGGTCGCAGGGCGGTCATCGCCCACGGAGCAGCGAACCTGGGGCGGCGGTCGTGTGTCAAGGAACGGCAGGATCACAGGTGCGTCGCCATGGCCGACGCGACCCCTCCTCCGTCGGTAGGCTGCGCCTGCCGTCACGTCGACGGCCCGGACGAGGAGCAGCCACGATGTCGTACGAGCACCCGCAGAGCCCGCCGCCGAGCAGCGCGGACCAGACCCGGACCCTGGGCATGCTTGCGCACCTAGGTGGGATCCTCGCGTACTTCTACGTCGGCTGGGTGCCGGCACTCGTCATCTGGCTGGTGAACCGCGAGAAGGCGAGCGGGGCCGCCGAGGAGGCGCGGGTCGCACTGAACTTCCAGCTGACCGTCCTGATCGGGCTCGTCGCCTGCGCGATCGTCCGCTCGATCCCCGTCATCGGCTTCGTCGGCCGGCTCGGCTTCATCGCCGTGAGCATCATCAGCCTCGTCCTGAGCGTCCTGGCAGCCGTCGCCGTCCAGCGCGGCGGCCCCTACCGCTACCCGTTCAGCCTCGAGCTCGTGCGCTGACCGCACCCCGGCGGGCCATGACGCGGCCTGTGTCGCGACGAGCAGGTTGCGGCTCGCTGTGCCGGGTCATACCCACCCGGGGAGCGGTCAGCTGACCAACGTCCGCACGACCGCGTCGGCGAGCAGCCGACCGCGACGAGTCAGGACGATCCGCCGCCCGCCCGTGGCCGCGTGCCCGTCGACGAGCCCGTCCGCGACGAGGCCGGCCACCGACCGACGGGAGTCCGCCGGCAGGTCGTCGAGCGGCATCCCTGCAGCCAACCGGACGCCGAGCATGAGGCGCTCGAGCACGGCCCCGTCGCCCGTGACGGTCTCCCGGCCGGCGGCGGGGCTCAGTCCCCGGTCCAGCCGGTCGGCGTACGCGCGGGGGTGCTTGACGTTCCACCAGCGCACGCCGCCGACGTGGCTGTGCGCACCCGGACCGATCCCCCACCAGTCGTCGCCCCGCCAGTAGCTGAGGTTGTGCCGGCACGCGTCGGCGGGAGTGCGCGCCCAGTTGCTCACCTCGTACCACCCGAGCCCGGCGGCCTCGAACAGGTCGTCGGCCAGCTCGTACTTCGCGGCCTGGTCGTCACCGTCGGGCAGCTCGAGCTCGCCCCGGCGCACCTGGACGGCCATCCGTGTGCCCGCCTCGACCACGAGCGCGTACGCGGACACGTGGTCGACACCCGTCGCGAGGGCGGACTCGACGCTGGCGCGCCAGTCGTCGAGGGACTCCCCCGGGGTGCCGTAGATGAGATCGAGGGACACCGCGAGGCCGGCCTCGCGAGCCCATCGCACGACGTCCGGGATGCGTCGGGGGTCGTGGGTGCGGTCGAGCGTCGCCAGGACGTGCGGCACCGCGGACTGCATCCCGAACGAGACACGCGTGAATCCGGCGTCGGCGAGAGCGGCGAGCGACTCCGGCGTGACCGAGTCGGGGTTCGCCTCGGTGGTGACCTCGACGTCATCGACGAGCCCCCACGCGTCGCGGACGCCGCCGAGCATCCGCGCGAGGTCCGGCACCGCGAGGACCGTGGGCGTTCCGCCTCCGACGAAGACCGTGCTCACCGGACGGCGCGGGAGGTCAGCCACGACCGACGCGGCCAGCTCGATCTCGCGCAGCGCAGTGTCGGCGTAGGCGTGCTGGCTCGCGCCGCCGCCCAGCTCGGTGGCCGTGTAGGTGTTGAAGTCGCAGTACCCACAGCGGACCGTGCAGAACGGCACGTGCAGGTAGACGCCGAACGCACGCGCGTCGGCCCCCGCGACGACGGAGGCCGGCAGGCGGCCGTCGTCCGGCGCCTGGTCACCCTCAGGGAGGGCGGGACTCACTTCTTCTTCGCGTCCTTGCCGCCGGCCGATCCCGCGGGCTCGCTGGACAGCGCGGCGATGAAGGCCTCCTGCGGCACGTCGACCCGACCGATCGTCTTCATGCGCTTCTTGCCCTCCTTCTGCTTCTCCAGGAGCTTGCGCTTGCGGGTGATGTCGCCGCCGTAGCACTTGGCCAGGACGTCCTTGCGGATGGCACGGATGGTCTCGCGCGCGATGATCCGGGCGCCGATGGCCGCCTGGATGGGCACCTCGAACTGCTGGCGCGGAATGAGGTCCTTGAGCTTGGCGGTCATCATGACGCCGTACGCGTAGGCCTTGTCCTTGTGCACGATGGCGCTGAACGCGTCGACCGTCTCGCCCTGGAGCAGGATGTCGACCTTCACCAGGTCGGCCACCTGGTCGCCGATGCGCTCGTAGTCGAGGCTGGCGTACCCGCGCGTCTTGGACTTCAGCTGGTCGAAGAAGTCGAACACGATCTCCGCCATCGGCAGCACGTACCGCAGCTCGACGCGGTCCTCGGACAGGTAGTCCATGCCCTGCAGCTCGCCGCGCTTGGTCTGGCAGAGCTCCATGATCGCGCCGATGAACTCGCTCGGGGACAGGATGGTCGCCTTGACCATCGGCTCGTTCACGTCGCCGATCTTGCCGGCGGGGAACTCGCTCGGGTTGGTCACCGTGACCACCGTCTTGTCCTCGAGCGTGACCTCGTAGACGACGTTCGGGGCGGTCGAGATGAGGTCGAGGTCGAACTCGCGCTCGAGGCGCTCGCGCACGATCTCCAGGTGCAGGAGACCGAGGAAGCCCACGCGGAACCCGAAGCCGAGCGCGACCGACGTCTCCGGCTCGTAGTTCAGCGCCGCGTCGTTGAGCTTCAGCTTGTCGAGGGCGTCGCGCAGGATCGGGTAGTCGGTGCCGTCGATCGGGTAGAGGCCCGAGAAGACCATCGGCTTGGGGTCGGAGTACCCGCCCAGGGCCGCGGCGGCGGGCTTGCTCGCGTTGGTGACCGTGTCGCCGACCTTCGACTGGCGCACGTCCTTCACGCCCGTGATGAGGTAGCCCACCTCGCCGACGCCCAGCCCCTTGGTCGGCACGGGCTCCGGGGAGATGACGCCGATCTCGAGCAGCTCGTGGGTCGCGCGCGTCGACATCATGACGATCTTCTCGCGCGGGTTCAGGTTGCCGTCGATGACGCGGACGTAGGTGACGACTCCGCGGTACGTGTCGTAGACGGAGTCGAAGATCATCGCGCGCGCCGGGGCGTTCGCGTCTCCGGTGGGCGGCGGGACCAGCTCGACGATCCTGTCCAGCAGCTCCACGACGCCCGCGCCGGTCTTGCCGGACACCCGCAGGCAGTCCTCGGGCTCCCCGCCGATGAGCTTGGCCAGCTCCTCCGCGTACTTCTCGGGCTGCGCGGCCGGCAGGTCGATCTTGTTGAGCACCGGGATGATCGTCAGGTCGTTCTCGAGCGCCAGGTACAGGTTGGCCAGCGTCTGCGCCTCGATGCCCTGCGCGGCGTCCACCAGCAGCACGGCACCCTCGCAGGCGGCCAACGAGCGGGACACCTCGTACGTGAAGTCGACGTGCCCCGGGGTGTCGATCATGTTCAGCGCGAACGCCTTGTCCTCCACGCCCCACGGCATGCGCACGGCCTGCGACTTGATCGTGATCCCGCGCTCGCGCTCGATGTCCATCCGGTCGAGGTACTGCGCGCGCATCGCCCGCGAGTCGACGACACCGGTGAGCTGGAGCATGCGGTCGGCCAGCGTGGACTTGCCGTGGTCGATGTGCGCGATGATGCAGAAGTTGCGCAGCAGCTCGGGCGCCGTGGCCGCGGGGTGGATGCGCGACGAGGCGGCTGCACTCGGGATCGGGGACAAGCGGACTGCTCCTGGCGTCGGAGTCGGGCGGCGCAGGTGCTGGCGCCTTCCCGACGTACGGTGACCGGTGACGGCCTGGTCGGCTGTCGGTGGTCTATCGCACCATGGTCCCATGACGACGGGCCGAGCCGATGCGCCGACCGACCTGCTCACGGTGCTCAGCGGTCTGCAGCACGACTTCCTCGCCACGATCCCGCTGGTGGACCCGACCACGCCCGTGCCGTGGTGCGGCCGCTGGCGCGTCAAGGACCTCGTCGTGCACCTGGCCCGCGTCCACCACTGGGCGGCCGCGCAGGCGCGCCGCCGGCAGGAGACGCCGCTGGGCCGCGGTCCGTTCGTGCTCGAGGAGCTCTACGCCGGCTGCGCCGCAGAGCTGCGGGACACCCTCACGGAGCTCGGGCCTGACGCGGTGGCGTGGACGCTCGCCGAGAACGGCCCGGCCTCGTTCTGGCACCGCCGACAGACCCACGAGACGCTGGTGCACCTGTGGGACCTGCGCGTGGCGGGCGGGCTGGACCTGAGCGTCGAACCGAGGATCTGGGCCGACACCGTCGACGAGGTGGTCACCTTCATGCAGCCGCGTCAGGAGCGGATGGGGCGCATGGAGCCGCTGCCCGCGCCGGTCGGGCTGGTCGCGGACGACACCGGGCGCTCCTGGCTGCTCGGCGGGTCGACCCGTCCGTCCGCGACGGTGTCGGGCCCCTCCGAAGCGCTCGCCCTGCTGCTCTGGGGGCGTACCACGCGCGCCGACGAGCGCCTCACCGTCGAGGGCGAGGTCGCCGCGCTCGACGACGCGCTCGGACGGCGGCTGACGCCCTGACCCTCAGGCCTCGCGCGTGATCTGCACCTGGACCTCCGCAGCCTGCGTGCCGGCACCGGCGTAGATCCCGCGCAGCGGCGGGACGTCGTCGTACGACCGCCCTCGGGCGAGGACGACGTGGTGGTCGCCGGCGACGACGCGGTTGGTCACGTCGTACGCGCACCACTCGCCCACCCACCACTCGACCCACGCGTGCGAGTCACCGAGCACGGTCGTCCCGACGGGCGCATCGGAGTCGGGGTGCAGGTAGCCGGAGACGTACCGCGCCGGGATCCCGATGGCACGCAGCGCCCCTGCCACGAGGTGCGCGATGTCCTGGCACACACCCGCCCGCGCGGTCCACGCCTCGGAGGCCGGGGTGTGCACGGTGGTGACGCCCGGGATGTACTCCATCTCGTCGCGCAGCGCGGTGGCGACGGCGAGCGCAGCGTCCGCGGGCTCGAGGTCCCCCGCCACCTGCTTCGCGAGCTCCACCACGTCCTCGGGGGGCGCGGTCGTCGGCGTGTCCGAGAGGAACTCCGCCAGCCGGTCGCGCAGCTCCGCACCACGTAGGGTGTCCCAGCTCGCCGGGGTGCGCAGCGGCGCCCGCTCGGCGACCTCGACCAGGTGCTCGGCGGTGATCACCATCGACTCGTGTGGCGTCAGCACCTCGAACGCCGAGACGGCGGACCCCCAGTAGTCGCGGTACTCGTGCCAGCCGGTGTGCGGCTGCACGTCGATCCGCGTCTCCAGCACCGTCTGCCCCTGCTGGGACAGCGGCGTCATCCGCGCCTCGTTGTACGACGCCAGCACGGCGCTCCCGTACCGGAACGTCGACGTGTGCACGACCCGAAGCCTGCTCACAGTTCCTCCTCGTTCGCGACCCTGCGGGCGACCCCGCCCTCCGGCTCACTCACAGCGCCTCCTCGTTCGCGACCCTGCGGGCGACCCCGCCCTCCGGCTCACTCACAGTGCTTCTCCCACCCAGTTCGTCGACGACGCGCTCGGGAAGTACCGTCCGCGGATCGCGTCCGAGGCCGCGGAGCACGCGCGCTGCACCCGCTCCATCTCCTTGGGCAGCGAGTCGAGGACCTCGATGAGCGGGCGGTACTCGAGGTTGGTGCGCACGTAGCCGATGTGCCGCCGTGCGTCGTCCACGGCCGCACGGTCGGACGCGCCCTCGAGGTTCGCCAGGCACGCCTCGGCCTGGTTGAGCGCGAAGACGATGGACCGTGGGAACAGCCGGTCGGTCAGCAGGAAGCCGGCCGCCCGCTCGTCGGACGCGGCCCCCCGGTACATCCGCAGGAAGGCCTCGTGGGCACCGCAGGACCGCAGCAGCGTGGTCCAGCTCGGTCCCGCCGAGCCGGCGAGCGCTCGCGTGGTCAGCAGCCGCGCGGTCATGTCCGCACGCTCGATCGACCGGCCCAGGACCATGAAGTTCCAGGTGTCGTCGCGCGACGTGGCCGAGTCCATGATCCCCGCGACGATGGCCGCGCGTTCCCGCACCCACGTGAAGTAGTCGTGCGGACGCGCGGGCCTCATGTGCGACGGCAGCTGGTTCCACGTCGCGTTGAGGCACTCCCACAGCTCGGTCGAGATGATCTCGCGTGCACGGCGGGCGTTCTCCCGCGCCGAGACCAGCGATCCCGCGATGGACGACGGGGCGAACCGGTCGTACGCGAGCATGTCGAGCACGAACTCACGCCCGACCTCGACGTGCACGGGTGGCGCCGCGCGGTCCATCACGGACAGCAGCGACCGGCAGGCCAGGTCCTCCTCGGCCCAGGGGTCCTCCAGCAGGATCTGCACGTGCACGTCGAGCAGACGGGCCGTGTCGTCCGCGCGCTCGACGTAGCGACCGATCCAGAACAACGACTCTGCGATCCGGCTCAGCACGCGTCACCTCCGTGTGAAGTTGTGGTGGTGCGGGTGCGGCCCTGCTGCTGTTGCATCACCTGGGCACGCACGTCATTGGGGTTGGAGTCGATGGGGACTGCCGAGTCCTGCCCGACGGCCTGCGGGAGGTCCGACTGGTGCCGCACGGCACGGCGCGGCACCGCCCCGCCGAGCACCCAGGTGTCCTTGGAGCCGCCGCCCTGCGACGAGTTGACGACGAGCTCGCCCTCGGGGAGCGCCACGCGGGTGAGCCCGCCGGGGAGCACGAACACGGACTCGCCGTCGTTCACCGCGAACGGTCGCAGGTCGGTGTGCCGGGGCCGTAGGCCGTCCTCGACGAGCGTCGGCACGGTCGACAGCTGCACGACGGGCTGCGCGATCCACCCGCGCGGGTCGTCCCGGAGCCGCACCTTGAGCTTCGCCAGCTCGGCCGGCGACGCCTTGGGCCCGACGACCAGGCCCTTGCCGCCCGAGCCGTCGACGGGCTTGACGACGAGCTCGTCCAGCCGGTCCAGCACCTCCTCGAGCGCGTCCGGCTCCTCGAGGCGCCACGTGTCGACGTTGCGCAGGATCGGCTGCTCGCTCAGGTAGTACCGGATGAGGTCGGGCACGTAGGTGTAGACGAGCTTGTCGTCGGCCACCCCGTTGCCCACCGCGTTCGCGATCGTGACGGTGCCGTTGCGCGCGCACGTCATGAGCCCGGGGCTGCCCAGGTACGAGTCGTTGCGGAACACGACGGGATCGAGGAAGTCGTCGTCCACCCGCCGGTAGATGACGTCGACCCGGCGCCGGCCCTCCGTCGTGCGCATCCAGACCCGCCCGCCGGAGCAGAACAGGTCGCGCCCCTCGACCAGCTCGACCCCCATCATCCGGGCCAGCAGGGAGTGCTCGTAGTAGGCGCTGTTGAACACTCCGGGGGTCAGCACGACCACCGTCGGCTCGTCGACGCCCGACGGAGCCGCGGCGGTCAGCGCGGCGAGGAGCCGCCGCGGGTAGTCGGCGACCGGGCGGATCCGGAGCGCGGCGAACAGCTCCGGGAACGTCTGGGCCATCGCCCGGCGGTTGGACAGCACGTAGCTGACCCCGCTGGGCACCCGCACGTTGTCCTCGAGCACACGCCAGCCCCCCAGGCTGTCCCGGACCAGGTCGATGCCCGAGACGTGCACACGGACGCCGTTCGGCGGCTCGATCCCGCGGGCGGCGCGCAAGAAGTTGGTCGACGAGACGACGACGCTGCGTGGGATCACCCCGTCGGCGATCGCGCGCTGCGGGCCGTAGACGTCAGCCAGGAACGCCTCGAGCGCCCGGACGCGCTGCGCCACGCCGGGTGCCACGTGCTCCCACTCGTCGCCCGCGAGCACGCGAGGCACGACGTCGAGAGGGAACGGGCGCTCCTCGCCGGCGAAGTCGAACGTCACGCCTTGCGCGAGATAGGAGCGGGCGAGCGTCTCGGCCCGCGCGCGCAGCTCTCCGGCGCTGAGCTGCGCGAGCGCGCGGTGCAACCCTTTGTACGCCGTGCGGGAGCCACCACCGTCGGGATCGATCATCTCGTCCCACGCCGGTCCGGTCGGATAGTCGTCGAACAGGTCGGCCATGATCCGGACAGTATCCGCCCGGTGATAACGCCGCGTTACGTGGAGCACCACGGCGGGTCGGCCTGTCCGACCACGCGCCCCACCTGGAACCCCGCCCGCCCGGTACGGTCGGCCCCGTGACGATGAGCTCGCGCTGGACCCGCGTTCGACGAGCAGTCCGCGACGGTGTCGCCCGCCTGACGGGCGCGTCCCGCGGACCGGGTCCGGCGCCGGCGCCCCTGCCCGATCACCTCGGCACCGTCCGGCTCCAGTACGCCCCGGTGCTCGACGGCGACGCGGACCCCGGCGAGATCGTCTGGGCGTGGGTCCCGTTCGAGGACGACCCGCGCCAGGGGAAGGACCGGCCCGTCCTGGTCATCGGGCGCGACGCCGACGACCTGCTCGGCCTGATGCTCACCAGCAAGGACCACTCGCGCGATGCCGCTCTGGAGGCCCGTCGAGGTCGGGTGTGGATGGACATCGGCTCCGGGGCGTGGGACTCCCGGCGGCGGCCCAGCGAGGTGCGGCTGGACCGCGTGCTCCGGCTGCATCCCTCCGCCGTCCGCCGCGAGGGCGCGATCGTCGAGCGCGCGCTGTTCGACCAGGTGGCCGCGGCGCTGCGTGCCACGCACGGCTGGTGAGACGGATCACGGGGTTCGGCCATCGGCGCCCTGCCTGCTAACATGGTGATTCGCGTGTCCGCCCGGGTCGGCGGGCACAAGCCCAGTTCCTCTCCGCGGGTATCCCCACGCCCATGTCCCGGAGCTGTGCGCGCCCTCTAGACCTGTCAGATCGCTTCGGCGAACGCACAAGAGAGTCCACACGTGGCCAACATCAAGTCCCAGATCAAGCGCATCACCACCAACGAGAAGGCGCGCCTGCGCAACAAGGCGGTGAAGTCCGAGCTCAAGACGCACATCCGTCGCGTCCGCGAGGCTGTTGCCGGTGGCGACAAGGACGCCGCCTCGACGGCTCTCGTCGAGGCGTCGCGCAAGCTCGACAAGGCCGTCTCGAAGGGCGTCATCCACGAGAACCAGGCCGCCAACAAGAAGTCGGCGCTGGCGAAGTCGGTCGGCGCACTCTGATCATCCGCTGAGCGGGTCACGGCACTGCCGTGACCGCCAGTCGCCGCGATCAGCGGCACGAGCAGCAGCGAAGGCGTCACCCGAGGGTGGCGCCTTCCGCTGTGTGTCGCCCTCGTCGAGCGTGAGACACAGTGAAGGCGTCACCCCCCCTGCGGGGTGACGCCTTCGCTGTTCTCCGACCTCGATCAGATCAGCGACCAGGTCTCCCAGGAGCTGAGCGGGATCGTGGGACGGAAGCCTGCCTCGCGCAACGCGCGGTCGTACGCCTGCGCCGCTGCGGCGCTGTCGCCGTGCATGGCGTACCGGTCTCCCAGGTCGCGCCACGCCGACGCCGAGTGCCGGGATGCCGACATCATGCCGAGCAGGTCCGCCGCCGACTCGTAGGCCCGCGCCGCACCCACGACATCGCCACGCGCGTGCAGCGCGTCGCCGCGGGAGAGCTGGGCGAAAGCAGTCTCGAGACGCGGCGGGTCCCCCAGCCGCTCGAGCGCGGCCGTGGCGAACCGCTCTGCGGCGTCGATGTCACCGAGCAGGAGGTGCGCCCGAGAGCTCTCGACGTCGACGCGTGCCAGGTCGAGCTCCGAGCCGAGGACGGCGAGACCGGGCGCCGCACGCTCGATCTGCTCCAGCGCACCCCGCGGGTCCACCGGGTCGGACCGCAGCAGCAGCCACGCGTAGTTGAGCCGCAGACGAGGCAGGTCACGGTCAGCCTCGCCCTCGGACAGGAGCCCGAGCGCCCGTTCCGTGTACCGCTGCGCGAGCTCGTAGTCGCGTCGCTGCTCCGCGACGAGCGCCGCGTTCCAGTAGACGCTCCCCCGACCTCGAGGACTGCCCAGCGACTCCGCGAGCCGCACGAGCTCGGCGGCCCGATGGGTCGCGTACAGGAGGTCACCACGCTCGACGTACGCCCACAGCACTGTGGACGCCAGACGCAGGTGCTCGTCCGTCCCGGTGAGGTCGGCCGCCTCGAGCTCGTCGAGCGTGCGCTCACCGACCTCGACGCTGCGGTGCAGGTCGCCGGCCTCGAGGTAGGACGCCACCAGCGCGTTGGCCAGCTTGGCCGACTCGACGTGGTGCGTGCGAGCCCGCGAGTCCGCCAGCAGCGGCTCGAGGATCGCGACCGACGCCTCGAGGTCACCCAGGACCTCGAACGCGTTCGCCAGCGTGGTCAGCGCCTCGAGGCGGACCGACGGCGAGACGATCTCGAGGTCCAGCGCCTCGAGCCTGCGTCTCGCACCGACGGCGTCGCCCTGCGTCATGTCGAGCTTGGCGTAGTCGATCTCGAGGCGTGTGCGTGCCTCGTTGGGTCCGTCTTCGCCGTGCTTCAGGTACTCGAGGGTCGTGCCGAGGCGTGTAGCCAGCACGGCGAGCGCGGAGTCGGTCGGTTCACGATGACCCGCCTCGATCAGAGAGATGTAGCTGGGCGAGAACGCGGAGCCCGCGAGGGAGGTCTGCGACAACCCTGCGGCGAGCCGAGCGTCGCGCACCCGGTCAGCAATCGTGGTCATGAACAGTCATTGTATGTGTGACGTCCCCCGGATGCACCACCCCCGCAGAGACCGCGTGTTGTCGGCCTCTGCTGTGCTTCGCGGGAGGTCAGTTGATGAGGCGGCAGCAGCCGCTGGCTCCGCCGGAGAACACCGTGTCACTCGCGCCGTCGGCGAGGGCTGAGCTCGGCGCGAGGGTCAGGAACCCGAGCACGGAGAGGGCGACGAGGGCGGACTTGAGCGTTCTGGGCATGGGCAGTGCTCCATCTTCTGTGTCGTGCGGGCGTGCGGGTGGTGCCCATGATGGCCTGTGACTCGCACCGTGTCTCCCGTTACTCACCGGTCCGGCCCTGAATGGGTGAAAGATCCCGGTTCGACGCAGCTCTCGCAACGGGGCCTCGACGACACGCCAGAATTCCACCCGCCCCGGAGCGGTTCACAGCGGCGAACATGTGGTGTCATAGATCCCATGACACCCGACGACGCCGACGGGCGGCTCGCGCACCTCGCGGCCGCTGTGGAGGACGCCATCCCTCTTGCCCTTCGGCAGGAGTGGGCGCAGCGGATCTCTCACGAGCCGGTGCTCGTCGCGCGACAGGGCATCTTCTCGGAGCATGGGCGCCCGTTCGCCTACCAGCTGTCGTTCCGGTCCCCCGACCAGCTCACTGCGAGCGCGATGTCGTGGAGCTCCCACCAGCACGAGCGGGCGACCGCTCACGTGCTCGGCGCCACGTTCGGCCGCGCCGACCTCGAGAACGTCGCCAACGGCAGGCTGCTCTTCGTCCGGTGCCCGCGCGCGTACCTCGTGGGCGATCTGCCCATCCCACGCCGCCCTGACCGCCTCGTGATCGAGGTGAACGACGCCGTCACGGTCGACTCGGCAGTGCTCTCAGGCATCCGCCGGTTGCGTGAGGAAGGGTTCCGCGTCGCAGTGCCGGCCTTCGTGAGCAGCCCGAACCAGCGTCGCCTCCTGCCTCACGCGGACTTCGTGAAGATCGACGTGCGAGACCTGGACGTCGAAGGGTCGCCCGTGGTCCACCTCGCCCGGTCGTACGGCGCCCTGCTGGTCGCCGAGTACGTGGAGTCGCCGGACACCCTCCAGCACGCGCGGGAGCTCGGGTTCACGCTGTTCCAGGGCAACCTGCTCGAGCGCGCCGGCGTGCTCGACCGGGCAAGCGCTCGCCGCGTCCGCCTCTAGCCCCATCCGCTGATGTGCTCCGTCACAGTCGGCTGCTCCGATCGGGTGAACCCGCGTCATGAAGCCACGCCGCGACGCTCTCATCAAGCGTGATCGCGTCCGTCGCCTCCCCCGCTCTCCCTTCGCGGCTCCCCATCGCGTCCCAGCCCATCTGGACGACGGACGGCCGCCTGTTCGGCAACGAGTTCCTCTACCGGTCCCGTGACGGCCTTCCCGCGCAGGTCGACCGGTGGCGCTCCGACCGCCAGGACGTCGCCACGGCGTCGGTGCTAGAGGTCCTCTTCGGAGACGGTCCCCCCGTGGCCACGACCTTTGCGTTCGTGAACATCACCCGCTCGTTCCTGGTCGACGACCGCCCGCTCCCCGCTCACGCAGGACGTCTGGTGCTCGAGATCGTCGAGTCCGTCACGGCGGACGACGCGGTCATCGCCGGCCTGGAGCGACTGCGGCTGCGCGGATACCTCATCGCGATCGACGACTTCGCTGCGGAGCCGGACCAGGTCGCGATGATGCCCTACGCCGACTTCGTGAAGATCGACTGCCGAGACGTCCGCCGGCAGGGCTCCTCCCTCGTGCAGCTTGCGCGCGAGCACGGCGCCCGGCTGATCGCGGAGCGGGTCTCCGACTCCCTGCTGGTCGAGGAGTGCATCGGCTGGGGGTTCGACCTCCTGCAGGGGGACGTGCTCGGTCCCGCGATCACCCTGCGCGCGTAGGCACGATCCTCAGGCCTTGACGGCGGCGGCGACCCGCAGCACTGCCCGCTCCACCGCGAACTGGGGATCACGGCCCTCCCCCTTGACCTCCGCGTCTGCCTGCGCGACTGCGGAGATAGCGCTTGCCAGCCCTTCGGGCGTCCACCGGCGCAGGTCCGCCATGGCGCGGTCCGTCTGCCACGGAGCGAGCCCCAGGTCCCGGACCGCCCCGGCCCCGCGGCCGCGCACCGCCGCCACCTTGGCCAGCACCCGGAGCTTGGCGGCGAGGGCAGCGACGACGGGCACCGGGTCCACGCCGGTCGCGAGCGCATGCCGCAGCAGTGCCACGGCCTGCCCCGACTGCCCGGCGACGGCGGCGTCGGCGACACGGAAGCCCGTCGCCTCGATCCGCCCCCCGTAGTAGCGCTCGACGACCTCCGGCCCGATCAGCCCGGTGGTGTCCGCGACGATCTGCGCGCAGGAGGCGGCGAGCTCGCGCAGGTCGCTGCCCACGGCGTCCACCAGGGCGCGCACGGCCTGCGCATCGGCGCGGCGCCCGGCCCGTCGGAGCTCCGCGGTGACGAAGGCGCTCTTGTCGCCGTCGGACTTCACGACGTCGCACGCCACAGTCGGCACGCCCGCCGACCGCAGCGCGTCGAGCAGCTTCTTGCCCCGTGGACCGCCGGCGTGCCGCAGGACGAGCACGACCTCGGTCGGAGGCGCCGCGAGGTACGCCGTGACATCAGCCAGCAGCTCCTCGCCGGCGCGCTCGAGCCCGTCGACCACCACGACCTTGTCCTCAGCGAAGAGGGACGGGCTGCTGACCACGCCGAGAGTGCCCGACGAGTAGTCGGCGGCATCGAGCCGGGTGACCTCGACGCCGGCGTCCGCGGCGCGGGCGAGGGAGACGACCCGGTCGACAGCGCGGTCTGCGAGCAGGTCCTCGGCGCCGCTGACCAGGAGGACGGGCGCGAGCTCGACCGCCTCCCACGAGACGCCGACCGGGCCCTTGCTGGCGCGGGCGGCAGGACGGCGGGTCGCGGGAGGCACGGGCACAGCCTGCCAGACGTCACTGACGCCCAGCCGACTGCGGCTCCCGCGCACGGCCGACGACAACGAGCAGCCTGAGCGCACACAGTCCCGCGGTCGCGAGCACGGTCGCCCCGATCCACCCCGGAAGCCACGCCACCTGCGCGCCGGGCGCGGCGGCCGCCACGCGTCCGACGGCACCGATCCACCAACAGGCTGCGCCGCTGCCTAACGCCAGCACCTGGGCGCCGGCAGACCACCACGGCGCGACACAACCAGCTGCGAGGCCGAGCACGGTTGCGGGGGTGACGGCCGGGGCGGCCAGGACGTTCGCGGGGACCGCGTAGAGGGACACCGCGGGCGAGAGCAGCAGGATCACCGGGGCGCACACCAGCTGTGCGGCGACCGGCAGGGCGATGGCGGTCGCGACCGGACGCCCGAGCGCCCCGGCCCAGCGGTCAGCGAGCGGTCCGCCGAGGAGCACCAGGGCGCCGGTCGCGAGCACCGAGAGCACGAAGCCCAGCTCGCCGGCCAGCCAGGGGTCCGCGACGAGCAGCAGGACGACGGTCGCCCCGAGCGCGGCGGGAGCACGGTGCGGGCGGCCGAGCAGCACACCGAGCAGGGCCACGAGCCCCATCGCGGCGGCTCGCAGCACGCTCGGCGACGGGTGCACGACGAGCACCATCGCCGCCATCGCCGCGACGGTGAGGCCCGCCCTGGCGGGCCGGGGCAGGCGAACGGCCGATGTGAGAGCGAGCACGAGGGCGGCGACCAGCGAGAAGTGCGCACCCGACACCGCCGTCACGTGGGTCAGTCCCGCGGTTCGCAGGGCGTCCCCGAGCTCGTCGGGGATCGCGGTCGTGTCACCGACGGTGACGCCCGCGAACAGCGCTCCGGCGTCGCCCGGGAGCGTGGCCGCGAGCGCCCGCACGCCGTCCCGGAACCGCTCTGCGGCCGCGTCCGGCGCGGACGGCGCTGACACCACGTCCGGCTCTCCACCGCTCAGCAGGACCGCGACCGTCCGTCCGCCCAGCTCGCCCGCGCGCAGGCGTCCGGCGACGGCGACCCGGGCACCAGACGGCAGGCCGGCCCACGAGGACGGGCCGAGCACGAGCACCCGACCCGTGGCGCCGGACTCCCGGCCTCGAGCGGCAACGCGGTCGACAGCGATCAAGGTCCGGACCCGCACGGGCGCACCCGGCCACGCCGGCGGGAGCACGGTCGGCTCACCGACCACGACGCCCTCGACCCGGCCCGCCGCACCGTCCGCAGCGAGCACCGGGAGCAGACCCTTGTCGCGCGCAGCCGTCTGGCCGGCGCCTGCACCGAGCACGGCCACGGCCGCGGCGAGGGCGAGGACGACGACCGGGCCGACCGCGCTCACCGTGCCTCGCGACGGCGACCGTCGCACGCCGAGCCTCTCGTCGAGCGCCTGCGCGACTGCGCCGTCGGGCCGCGTCGACCGACGACCTACCGCGAGGACCCCGACGGCGACGGCGAGACAGACCACGCACACCAGAGCGACGATCAGGGCGGCGCGCGACGGCACCCGCACGACGAGCAGCGCAGCGAGCCACGCGACCGTGGCAGCCGGGAGCAGTCGCACGTCGACCGTGATCGGCGGGTCGGCGTCCTCGTCCGACCCCGGCTCGGCGGGCGTCGTCTCGCCCGGAGTACGTCGCTCGGACGGTCGCAGTGGCACTGCCGCTCCCGCGGGTGCGTGGGTGGGCACCTCATTCGGGCCAGGTCGCGCACGAGCTCGCATTCCGCTCACACCCGGACCAGGTCCCGCAGACGTTCGAGGAGCGTCGGGCCGATCCCGGCGACGTCCGCGAGCTCGTCGACCGTGGTGAAGGGTCCGTCCTCCCGGTGCGCCACGATCCTGTCGGCCAGCACCGGACCGATGCCGGGCAGCCCGTCGAGTGCCGCGGCGTCGGCGGTGTTGAGGTCCACGAGGTCGTCCCCGCCGGTGGACACCGCGGCATCGACGCCCGCCGCTTGCTCCCCCGGCCTGGGCACCGCGATCTGCTCGCCGTCGACAAGGATGCGCGCGAGGTTGAGGGCGCTGACCTGCGCGTCCGCGGTCGTTCCACCCGCCGCGGCGATGGCGTCAACCACCCGCGATCCCTGCGCGAGCCGGACGACGCCGGGCGCGGCAACGGCACCGACCACGTCGACGACGACGCCTGCCACCGCGGTCGGGGACGCGGGAGCGACGGGGCTGCTCGGGGCCGGCGTCGGCAGGACCACGGCAGGCCCGGGCGCGACAGCCGCAGCACGCAGCGCGACCGCGCCGGCCACCAGCAGAACCACAGCCCCCGCGGCCCCGGCGAGCCGCCACGAGACCGCCCATCGCACCCGGCGGCGCGGCACCGCCACACTGGTGGTCGGATCGCCGTGGGCCGCGGCGTAGCCGGCAGCGGCGATCTGGAGCGCCGCAGTCGTCAGGGTCTGTGGGGCCGCGACAGGGGGTCGGTGCTGCTCGGGCGTCATCGGCTCGGGCGTCATCGGCTCGGGCGTCATCGGCTCGAGCGACTGCGAGGTCTCGACATGTGCCAGGCCCGGTGGGACATCGACAAGGGCGGACGGGGAATCGAACTCGCGAGGGGGCGTCGGGACGCGGGCCGGCCGCGGAATCCAGCCGGTCTCAGCCTGCGGCGCCTCGCTCCGGCTCGCAGGTGCGTCGGTGCTGCGGTGAGCCACTGCCGGGTGGTTCGCAGGATCGGGCCCGCCCAGGAAGGGACCGTCTGGCCACACGGGTGCGGGACCGGTCGGGTCGCCGACTCCCGGCGGGGTGGTGGGCACCCCGGCGCTAGCGGGAGCGGGCGAGTCTCCGACTCCCGGCGGAGTGGTGGGCACCCCGGTCCTCGCGTGCTTAGGACCCGGCGGACCGCCGGGCGCGCGGGGGGCGACGAGCGCGGTCAGGCGGTGCTGGGCGATCCGGACGAGGTCGCGATCACGGCGTAGCACCCGGCGAACCTACGATCGGCGCAGGACCCCAGGAGCCGGAACGTGGACCGTCGGGCGCAGGGCGCCGTCGGGCCGGGCTGTGGGCGGATCGCGGGAACGCGGCGACGGTCAGGCGTCGGCGACCACGATCGCGAGGAGCCCGGGACCGGCGTGCGCAGCGAGCACCGCGCTGGACTCGCAGACGGCTGTCTCGTCGAGGCGGTCCCCCACCGCGCTCGCCAGCTCGCTCGCGAGCGTCGCCGCGAGCTCGGGCTGTCCGAGGTGGTGCACGGCGGCGCGCGCGTGGGGGCGTTGCGCGATCTCGGCGACCGCGAGGGCGACCAGCCGCTCGCGAGCAGCGCGCCGCGTGCGCACCTTTTCGATGAGCTCGATCCCGCCGTCGTCGAGCGTGAGGATCGGGCGCAGCCCGAGCACGATGCCGATCGCGGTCGCGGGGATGCTCAGCCGGCCACCGCGGCGCAGGTGGTCGAGGGAGTCGACGAGGAACCAGACGCGGGTCGAGCCGGCGACCGCACGGCCGCGCTCAGCGACCTCGGCCCCGGAGGGCAGCCGGGTCTCGACGCGGCCACGGGCGTGCCACCACGCACGCGCCACGGCCACCGGTCCGGACACCGGTCCGGACACCGGTCCGGACACAGGTACGGCAGCCTCGCTCGGCGGACCGACCGAGAAGCGTGCCGCGTCCAGCACCGCGAACCCGAGCGCCATCGCGACCGCCCGGGAGTCGACCACGTGGACGGGGACCGGCGATGCCTCGGCAGCGAGCCGTGCCGCCCGGACGGTGCCCGACAGGTCACCCGACAGGTGGATCGAGACGATCTCCCCCGCACCGGACGCCGCAGCGCGCTCGTAGGCCGCGGCGAAGGCAGCAGGCGGCGGCTGCGACGTCGACACCTTGGCGCCCGAGGTCAGTGCGGCGAGCAGGTCGCCCGGCGTCAGGTCGACGCCTTCGACGTGCCGCACTCCGTCGATCACCACATCCAGCGGGACGACGCCGATGCCCCACCGCTCCGCGGCCCCCTCGGGGAGGGACACCGTCGAGTCGGTGACGATCGCGACCGACGGCTGGTCGACGTGGCGCCGTGAGGGCATGCGGGTCAGGCCGGGACGACGTTGACGAGCTTCGGCGCCCGCACGATCACGGTGCGGACGTCGCGGTCGTCGAGCGCGCGCAGCACACCGGGGTCGGCCAGCGCGAGGGCGCGCAGGTCCTCCTCGGAGATTGCGGGAGCCACCTCGGCCCGGCCGCGGACCTTGCCCTGCACCTGGAAGATGCAGGTCACGGTGTCCTCGACGAGGTACGCCGGGTCCGCCACCGGGAACGGCTCGTGCGCGAGCGATTTCTCGTGGCCCAGCCGCGACCACAGCTCCTCGGCGACGTGCGGTGCGACCGGGGCGGTCATCAGCACGAGCGCCTCGACGGCAGCGCGCGGCGCCGTCGGCAACGTGGTCAGGTGGTTGTTCAGGACGATCAGGCGCGAGATCGCGGTGTTCACGCGCATCGCGGCCATGTCCGCCGTCGTGTCGGCGATCGCCCGGTGCAGCACCTTGAGCGTCTCGGTGCTCGGAGCCTCGTCGGACACGACAGTCTCGCCGGTGCCCTCGTCGACGACGTTGCGCCAGAGCCGCTGCAGGAAGCGCTGGGACCCGACGACCGCCCGGGTCTCCCACGGGCGGGACAGGTCGAGCGGACCCATCGACATCTCGTAGACGCGGAGGGTGTCAGCGCCGTACTCGGCGTACATGTCGTCGGGCGTCACCATGTTCTTCAGCGACTTGCCCATCTTCCCGTACTCACGGTTGACGGGTTCGCCGTCCCAGCGGAAGCCGGTCTCGGACGTGGGGTCCTCGACGACCTCGTCGGCGGGCACGTGCACGCCGCGGGCGTCGGTGTAGGCGTACGCCTGGATGTAGCCCTGGTTGAACAGCTTGTGGAACGGCTCGCCGCTGGAGACGTGGCCCAGGTCGAACAGGACCTTGTGCCAGAAGCGCGCGTACAGCAGGTGCAGGACGGCGTGCTCGACACCGCCCACGTACAGGTCGACACCGCCCACGGATCCCGGCTCCTGCTCGCCGTGCCCGGGGCCCATCCAGTACTGCTCGAGCGCGGGATCCACCACCAGGGTGTCGTTCGTCGGGTCCAGGTAGCGCAGGTAGTACCAGCACGAGCCCGCCCAGTTGGGCATGGTGTTGGTGTCCCGGCGGTACTGCTTCGGGCCGTCCCCCAGGTCGAGCGTGACGTTCACCCAGTCCTCGTTGCGGCCCAGGGGCGGCTCCGGGGTGGAGTGGGCGTCGTCGGCGGCGAACGTGCGCGGCGAGTAGTCCGGTACCTCGGGCAGGTTCACCGGCAGCGCGGACTGCGGGACGGCAAGGGGCAGGTCGTGCTCGTCGTAGACGATCGGGAACGGCTCGCCCCAGTAGCGCTGGCGGCTGAACAGCCAGTCGCGCAGGCGGTAGTTGATGACGCCCTCGCCGACGCCCTTGGCCGACAGCCAGTCGGTGATCGCTGCCTTGGCGTCGGCCACACCCAGGCCGTCCAGGCTGATCTCGTCGTTCGCCGAGTTGATCGCGACTCCGTCGCCCGTGCGCGCGCCGGGCTCGGTGCCCTCCGGAGCGTCGATCGTGTAGATCACCGGCAGGTCGAAGGCCTCGGCGAACGCGAAGTCGCGCGCGTCCCCGCCGGGGACGGCCATGATCGCGCCGGTCCCGTAGCCCATGAGCACGTAGTCGGCGGTGAACACCGGCAGCAGGTCGCCGTTGACGGGGTTGGCCGCCAGGTGCCCGGTGAACACGCCCGTCTTGCGACCGGCGTCCGCCTGTCGCTCGACGGCGGTCTTCGCTGCGGTCTCAGCGCGGTACGACGCGACGGCGTCGACCGGTGTGCGGTGCCCGCCGGTCCACAGGTCCTTGGTGCCGTCCGGCCACGCCGTGGGCACCTGGTCGAGCAAGGGGTGCTCGGGGGCGACGACGACGAACGTGGCACCGAACAGGGTGTCGGGGCGCGTGGTGAACACCTCGACCTGGTCACCGCCCTGCACGGCGAACCGGACGCGCGCTCCCGACGAACGACCGATCCAGTTGCGCTGCATCGCCTTGACCTTCTCGGGCCAGTCGATGTGCTCCAGGTCGTCGGTCAGCCGGTCGGCGTAGGCCGTGATGCGCATGTTCCACTGACGCAGGCTGCGCTGGAACACCGGGAAGTTGCCGCGCTCCGAGCGGCCGTCGGCGGTGACCTCCTCGTTGGCCAGCACCGTGCCCAGGCCCGGGCACCAGTTCACGGGGGTCTCGGACACGTACGCGAGCCGGTGCGTGTCCAGGACACGCCGACGCTCGACCGGGTCCAGGCTCGCCCACTCGTCGCCGCGAACGCCGGAGTCGTACTCGGCCACCAGCTCCGCGATCGGGCGCGCCCGGCCCACGCCGCCGTCGGGACGGGGCGCCGTCTCGTCGTACCAGGAGTCGAAGATCTGCAGGAAGATCCACTGCGTCCAGCGGATGTAGGCCGGATCGATCGTCGCGAACGTGCGGCGCGGGTCGTGCGCCAGCCCCAGCCGACGCAGCTGGCGCTGCATGATCTCGATGTTCGCCTCGGTGGTGGTGCGCGGGTGCTGGCCCGTCTGCACCGCGAACTGCTCGGCGGGCAGGCCGAACGCGTCGAAGCCGAGCGCGTGCAGCACGTTGTCGCCCTGCATGCGGCGGAACCGGCCGACGACGTCCGTGGCGATGTACCCGAGGGGGTGACCCACGTGCAGGCCCGCGCCGGAGGGGTACGGGAACATGTCCATCACGAAGAACGCCGGCCGCGCGGGGTCGGCGTGCCGCCCCTCGCCGTCGGTGAGGTCGCCCGTGGGGTTGGCTGCGAAGAAGGTGCCGCGGTCCGCCCACGTGTCCTGCCAGCGCAGCTCGATCTGCCGTGCGAGCTCGGGCGTGTACCGGAACGGGACGTCGTCGGTGGCAGTGGGGGCGGTGGGGGCGTCCTGCGAGGTCACCCGGCGAGTTTACCGACCGCGCGTCGGGGCGCCGTACGCGGCCGGGTGCGACCGGACGCCCGGTCGTATGCTCCGGACATGTCGGACAGCTCGCCGCCGTCGGCCCCCGCCGGGTCCTCCGCAGACCTTGCCGCCCTGCGCGCCGCGGCCGCGCAGGCGGCTGCCGAGGCGGCGGAGGCCAGGGCAGAGGCGGCCGCCGCAGCGCTCGCCGCAGCTGAGGCGGCAGCAGCGCAGAGCTCCACGCCGGCCGCGCCTGCCTCCACGGCCCCGGCACTGTCGGAGCACGCCGCGCAGATCGTCGCCGGCTACACGTTCACCGGGCCGATGCTCCCGGTCGGCGCCCTGGTCGAGGACGACGTCGCGATCCCCGGCGCCCCGGTCGGGATCCCGTTGGCCATGATGAACCGCCACGGTCTGGTGGCGGGCGCGACCGGGACGGGCAAGACCAAGACGCTCCAGGTGCTGACCGAGGGCCTGTCGGCCGCGGGCGTGCCGGTCTTCGTCGCCGACATCAAGGGCGACCTGTCCGGACTGGCCGTCCCGGGTACGTCGAGCGAGAAGCTGCTGGCCCGGACCGCGAGCCTCGGGCAGGAGTGGGTGGCGACCGCGTCGCCGGTGGAGTTCCTCAGCCTCGGCGGGCTCGGCGAAGGGTCGCCGGTGCGGACGACCGTCACGGACTTCGGCCCGCTGCTCCTGGCCAAGGTGCTCGGGCTGAACGCCACCCAGGAGTCGAGCCTGGGCCTGATCATGCACTGGGCGGACACGCAGGGCCTGGCGCTGCTGGACCTCAAGGACCTGCAGGCGACGATCGCGTACCTGGTCAGCGACGAGGGCAAGCCGCTGCTCAAGGGCATCGGTGGGCTGTCGGCGGCGACCGCGGGCGTGATCCTGCGCGAGATCGTGGCGTTGCAGGCTCAGGGGGCCGACGCGTTCTTCGGCGAGCCGGCGTTCGACGTCTCCGAGCTGGTGCGGACCACGTCCGACGGCCGCGGGGTGATCAGCGCGCTCGAGCTGCCCGCGGTGCAGGACCGGCCGGCGCTGTTCTCGACGTTCCTCATGTGGCTGCTTGCCGAGCTGTTCCAGGTGCTCCCCGAGGTGGGCGACCCCGACAAGCCGCGGCTCGTGTTCTTCTTCGACGAGGCGCACCTGCTGTTCACAGGCGCGTCGGGCGACTTCCTCACGCAGGTGACCCAGACGGTCCGGCTCATCCGGTCCAAGGGGGTCGGGGTCTTCTTCGTCACGCAGAGCCCCAAGGACGTGCCCGGCGACGTGCTGGCCCAGCTGGGAAACCGCGTCCAGCACGCGTTGCGCGCATTCACCCCGGACGACGCGAAGGCGCTGCGGGCGGCCTCCCGGACATTCCCGACCTCCCCGTACGACCTCGAGCAGCTGCTCCAGTCGCTGGGGACCGGCGAGGCGGTGGTGACGGTCCAGTCGGAGCGGGGAACGCCGACCCCCGTCGCGTGGACCCGGTTGCGGGCCCCGCAGTCGTCGATGGAGCCGATGCCCGCGGCTGACATGGCCGCAGCCGTGACGGCATCACCCCTGTCCGCTCGGTACGCGGTCGCGGTGGACCGGGAGTCTGCCTACGAGCTGCTCGCGGTGCGTGCTGCGGCGTCGCAGGAGGCTGCGCGCAGGCAGCAGGAGGCCGACGAGGCTCAGGACAGGGCCGACGACGCAGCACGGGAGGCGCGACGGTCCGCCCCACGCCGCTCGACCAGCCGGACGAGCCCGCTGGACAGCCTGCTGCGGTCAGCGGGCACTCAGCTCGGGCGTGAGATCACGCGCACGATCTTCGGGACCCGTCGGCGGTGACAGGACCGGGGCAGGATCGCGTCCGAAGGCGAGCACGACGACCAGCCCGATCGCGGTCAGCCCGGCGCCTACCCAGGCGGGTGCGAGGTACCCGAACCCGGCGGCGATGACCAGCCCACCGGCGAACGCGCCCGCCGCGTTGCCCAGGTTGAGCGCGGAGTGGCACAGCGCCGCACCGAGCGACGGCGCGGCGGGCGAGACGTCCATGAGCCGTGTCTGGAGCGAGAGCCCCAGCACCTGCGACGTGACACCGAGCAGCACGAGCGCGAGCACGGCGGGCACCGGGTACGCCCCGACCAGCGCGATCGCGACGAGCACGACGATGGTCGCGACCATGCTGCCGATCACCGTGCCGAGCACCGACCTGTCCGCGAGCCGGCCGCCGACCACCGTCCCGATCGTCATGCCGATCCCGTACAGCGCGAGCACCAACGGCACCAGCCCGATGCCCAGGCCGGTCACGTCGGTGAGCAGCGGCTTGACGTAGGAGTAGACGGCGAACATGCCGCCGAAACCGACCGCGCCGGCGCCGAACGCGATCCAGAGGCGACGGTTGCGCAGGGCGGCGAGCTCGGTGCGGACGGTGGTGCCAGGAGGAGACGGCAACGACGGGGTCCACGCGTGCAGGGCCGCGAGGGTGATCAGGCCGAGCACACCGACGCCGACGAACGCCCAGCGCCAGCCGACGGCCTGACCCACGATCGTCGACAGGGGGACACCGACCGCGCAGGCGACGGTCAGGCCGGCCATCATCGCGGCCACGGCACGCCCGCGCCGCTCGGGTCCCACGACGGCCGTGCCCATGACCGCGCCGACCCCGAAGAACGCCCCGTGCGGAAGTCCGGCGAGGAACCGCGCGAGCACGAGCCAGCCCATGCTCGGCGCGAACGCGGACAGCACGTTGCCCACCGTGAACGCGACCATCAGCAGCAGCAGGAGTCGGCGCCGGTCGAGGCGGGCGCCCAGGGCCGCGAGCGTCGGGGCGCCGACGACGACGCCGAGCGCATAGGCGGTGATGGCGTGCCCGGCGACGGGGATCGAGACGTCGAGGTCGTGGGCGATCTCGGGCAGCAGCCCCATCGTCGCGAACTCGGTGGTGCCGATGCCGAACCCGCCGAGGGCGAGGGCGAACAGCGCGGCGCGTGAGCGCGCGGGCGACAGCGTGACCAACGAGGGCCCTCCGGGACGAATCGATTCGATCGTGATGCGGAGTGCGCCGTCGTCAGCTCCGGTGGATGGCGCCCAGCGTACGGGGTGTCAGGCGACGGGGACCAGCCAGATGGCGCGCGCCGCCACCTCGCCGAGGTCGACCGTGGCACCGGCGACGCGCACCGAGATCACCCCGGCGACGGTCCGGCGCTCGACCACGGTGACCGGTGCGTCGAGCACCAGGTCGACCGACTCCAGGTAGCGCAGCAGGCCCGGGTCCGCGTCGGAGATCCGCGCGACGGCCCACTCCCCCGGCGCCACGTCCCACAGCACGCTGGCCGCCGGGATGTCGAGGGAGCCATCAGAACCGGGGATCGGGTCGCCGTGCGGGTCCCGGGTCGGGTGACCGAGCCGGGCGGACAGACGCTCGACGAACAGGTCGGAGACCGCGTGCTCGAGCACCTCGGCCTCGTCGTGGACCTCGTCCCACCCGTACCCGAGCATCTCCACGAGGAAGGTCTCGATCAACCGGTGACGGCGCACGACCGCGAGCGCGTGCCGCTCGCCGTCGGCCGTGAGCTCGACGGCGCCGTAGGGCTCGTGCGTGACCAGACCGCTGTCGGCAAGCCGTCGGACGGTCTCCGACACGGTGGACGCGCCCACGCCGAGGCGGGTGGCCAGCATCTTGGTGGTGACCGGCTGCTCCGACCACTCACGGGCCGACCACACGACCTTGAGATAGTCCTGCGTGACGGCGCTCAGCTCAGGGGTAGTCGGCGTGCTCACACGTCCAGACTAGGGCGAGCATCCTCACCAGCCGTCGACGCTCCAGTGCCACGGCTCGCCCGGCAGGTTCTCCAGGCCGTAGTCGGCCGCGTGCTCGGTGAGCCACACGTACGCGGGTGACCCCGCGCGGAGGACCGATCCGGCGACGGTGAAGTCGAGCGCGAGGCCGCGCTCGTGACGGGACGTGCCGGGCGGAGCGGTCTGCGGGCGGCACCAGACGACCGTGGGGTCGCTCGCGGACGGGCTGCAGTTGGCGGCGCGCAGCGCGATCTGCTGCTCGGAGCTGCGCCAGCCCCAGGCGCGCAGGTCGATGCCGTCGTTTCCGGCCGCGGTCATCAGCGCGTCGAGCGCGTCGGCGAGGCACGGGTGGACACGCACCCCCAGCGTGGTCACCACCGTGTCGCCCTGCGGGACCGGTGCGGTCACGTCCTCGCACTCCGTCGCGACCTGGTCGCGCGCCACTAGGTCGACCGGCACGTCGACCCGCCAGAGCTCCTGGCCGGTCGTCGCGCGCAGCAGCAGCGCGCCTTCCTCGAGCTGGAGCGACGCCCCGGGGTTGCCCGCCGTGTTGCTCGCCCACAGCACGGCACCGTCCGCACCGGTGAGCACCACGTTGCCGTCGTCCTGCTGGGCGAGGCTCGCAGCGCCGGGCGCATCCGCGGTCCACACGACGGTGTCGTCGTAGGCGAGGGCGAGCCCGTCGGCTCCCAGCCGCAGGTGCAGGTGCCCGTCCGGCGAGCTGAGCTGCTGACCGGCGGCGATCGGCGTGCCGCTGACCAGCGAGGACGGTCCGACCACGGTCCCGGTGCTCCATACCTCTGCCCCGACGGCGTCGTACAGGACGAGGTCGCCGTCATCCTGCAGCACCAGCGACGAGCCCGGGTGGCCGGCCGTCCGGCTGCGCCACACCCAGTTTCCGTCCGGGTCGGTGACGACGAGGTTGCCGTCCTCGTGCAGCGTGAGGCGCGCGCCCGGCACGTCGGTGCCGGTCGACCACCGCGTCGCCGCGTCCGGGCCGAGCAGGGCCACGTCGCCGTCGTCGAGCACGAGGAGCGTCTGGCGTCCGTCGGGCGAGGACAGCGTGTCACCGGGCTCCAGGACGCCGCCCGACGGGAGGATCGACGGCCGGACGGCGGTGCCGGACTCCCAGACCTGCGAGCCCTGGGGGTCGAGCACCACGAGGTTGCCGTCGTCCTGGAGGACGAGCCGCGACCCGATGGTCGCCGACGTGTCGGGACGCCAGCTGACGGTGCCGTCGGGGGCGGTCAGCGCGACGTCGCCACTGTCTGCGACGACCAGGGTCGAACCGGGCACCGCAGCACCGGACACCCACCGAGGATCGGGTTCGGCGCCGAACAGCGCGAGCACCCCGTCGGGCTGGACGACCAGGGTCTGTGTCCCGTCCGGCGAGACGAGCCCCTCACCCGACCGCAGCGACTCACCGGGGCGCAGCTCCCCCTCGCCGGGCGCAGCGGACGCCGGCGGGGCGAGCATGAGGGAGCCGAGCAGGACGCACGCGCAGATCATCGCGGCACGCCTGGCGGCACGCATCAGCGCGTCCCGCCGTCGACCGTTCACCGACGCGGCAGCCCAGGCCACCTACCCACCACCCCTCACACGACCGACCTGACAAACGGTGCAGATCGGAACGCACTTCCACCCTAGGTCAGCGCGGCCCAGATCACACGGGTGAAGGTCCGACGGCTGCGGGTGCGGGAGCGGCGGGCCACTGCAGGCGGGGCGAGACGGTGGCGGTCGCGTCCGGACGCACCTGGACCAGCTGGTAGTCGACGAAGAGCCGTCGCTTCGGGTCCCAGCGGAGCACGGTCATCTCGGCGACGCCGTTCAGCGGTCCGACGGTCGGCTGACCGAGGGTCGCACCGGACGTGCTGGAGCTGATGTACCGCACACTGCGGTCCACCCGTTCCGGCCCGTACCGGCGGTGCAGGTGCCCCGAGATCTGCGCGGGCACGCAGCCGTCGTCCAGAGCCTGCTGGCCGATGGAGGGGGTGTGGATGAGGAGCAGATCGACTCCGTCGGCGTCGTCGCACGCGACCTCGGCAAGGCGTTCCCCCTCCTCGGCCGCGGACTCCGAGCCCGCCTGGGCGGTGCCACCGGCCCCGACCCGTGTCTCGTTCGGGTCGCCGTCGCCCAGGATCCGCAGGCCGCCCGCCTCGACGACGGAGCCGTCCAGCACGGTCGCACCTGCGCGCGCGTAGTTCCTCGTCGTCTCTGCGGAGTCGTGGTTGCCCGGCGACGTCACCAGCTCCACGCCGTCGGGCACCGCGCGCGCGAAGGTGGTGACGCAGTACTGCTCGACCGAGGTGCCGTTGATCGTCGTGTCGCCGGCGTCGAGGACGAGGTCGGCGTCGGAACCCTCGACGACCGTGCGGATCAGGGGTGCCATGCCGACGTTGCAGTGCAGGTCGGAGACGACGACGACGGTCACCAGGTTCGCCTCGTCGACGAGCGTGGTCGCGCTCGGCGTCGGGCCGCCGGTCCCCGACGGCTCCGGGCCGGCGGTCAGCAGCGCCTGGCGCTCGTCCCACGCGACCTGCAGCGACGCGTTCGCCTCGGCGTAGAACTTCTCGCTCTTGCGCAGCTCCGCGACGACCTGCCCGCCGTAGGTGTCGATGACACCGCCGAGCCTGCCCGTCACCCGAGCCCCTTCGAGCGGGGTCCCGTCGAACACGGACGAGGCCTGCTGCGACTCCGACGGTCGATCACGCCGCCCGAGGCTCGACGTCAGGACGGTGCCGACGAGCGCGACGACGACGACCCCCACGACGACCGACCGCAGGTGCGGGCGCACCCGGTCGTACAGCTCCGCCCGGCGTGCTGCACCGACCAGGAACCGGACCAGGTACCACCCGCCGACCAGCACCGCGAGGGCCAGCGCGGTCCGCGTGAGCGCGTCGACGGCGAGCGCCCGCGCCACGTCCTGGATCGTCGCCTCCGGACCGGAGAAGAACTGCAGGTAGCTCTGCAGGTCGCCGCTCAGGGCATCCAGGGTGCGCGCCTGGTCGAGCTCGGTGACCGACGCCGGGATCTCCTGCACCGTCACCCGCACGCCGAGCGTCAACGGCAGCGGCGAGTCGATCTGCAGCGTGCCGAGCGGGCCGAGGTCGATGGTCACGGTGTCGTCGGTGGTGACGTCGTACCGCGCCTCGTGCGGGCCGAGGCTGCTCTCGACGGACGCCGTGGTGATCCCGAAGGTGAGCGCGACGAGCGCGGCGGCGACCAGCAGGAGGACCCGCGGCCACCACCGGCGCTCGGCGCGCTCCTCGGGGCTGCTCGGGTCGCTCATCGCCCCCGAGCCTATGCGCGAACGGCCAGGTCAGGCCTGCGCGTCGCGCCAGGCCACCCACTGCGCCGCCAGCGACAGGTCGTAGTGCGGCCCGCCGGTGCCCACCGTGAAGAGCGTCACGCCGGCGGCGACGAGCGCGTCGGCGACCTCGCTCGGCGGCCGCCCGACGCCGATGGACCGCTCGACCAGCGCGGCGGTGTCCCGACCGACTGCGGCGCCGTGCTCGTCGAGGATCGCGCTCTTGCGGACCAGCGTGTCGACGTCACCGAACGAGTGCCACAGGTCGGCGTGCTCGGCGACGACCCGCAGCGTCTTGCGTTCGCCGCCGCCACCGATCATCACGGGGATCTCTCGGGTCGGCACCGGGTTGGACGCCGCCCAGCGGGCCTTGATCCGGGGCATCGCCTGCGCCAGGTCCGCGATCCGCGAGCCCGCTGTGCCGAACTCGTAGCCGAACTGGTCGTAGTCCTTCTCGAACCAGCCCGCGCCGATGCCGAGGATCAGGCGACCGCCGCTGATGTGGTCGACCGTGCGGGCCATGTCCGCCAGCAGCTCGGGGTTCCGGTACGAGTTGCAGGTTACGAGCGCACCGATCTGCACGCGGCTGGTCTGCTCCGCCCACGCGCCGAGCATCGTCCAGCACTCGAAGTGCTTGCCGTCCGGGTCGCCCGTCAGCGGGAAGAAGTGGTCCCAGTTGAAGATGATGTCGACCCCGAGGTCCTCGGCGCGGCGCACCGCGTCGCGGATCTGGGTGTAGTCGGCGTGCTGGGGCTGGAGCTGGACTCCGATGCGGATGGGATGCGTCATGGAGTCGAGCCTACGGACGCCGGAGCAGCCTCGCGGATCGATCGGGACCTCGTCAGCGCGGAGGCTGCGTCCCGATCAGGCCGGGGATGGTGCGGTCGCCGCGATCAGCAGCTCCGCGGCGGCCCGGATCTGCTCGATCTGCTCGGGCGTCAGCCCCAGGCCGTCGACCATGGCGGCGGGGATCCCGACCGCTGAGGCGCGAAGGGCCCGGCCGGCCTCCGTCACGACGATGTCGAGCGCGCGCTCATCGTCGGCGGCTCGCTCCCGCCGGACGAGCCCCATCGCCTCCAGCCGCTTGACCAGCGGCGACGCCGTGGCGGGTTCCAGATGGAGCAGGGCGGCGAGGTCCTTGAGCGAGAGCCGGCCGTACTGCCACAGGGCGAGCATCGCGAGGTACTGCGGGTGCGTCAGCCCGAGCGGCTCGAGGAGCGGGCGGTAGAACGCGACGAGGCTGCGCGCAGCGGCGGACATGGTCAGGCAGACCTGGGCCTCGACGGCGAGCGGATCGTCCATGCGTCCGATCTTACGTCGTGGGCATATAGTTAGGGCACGAACTACGAAGGAGCACTCGTGCCGAAGAAGCGGCGACGTGACATGACCGAGTGGTGGCTGACCTACCTGGGACCCGCGCAGGTGGGCAACATCCGCGGCCCGCGCAAGGTGCTGACCGACGACGAGGTGGCCCGCGACACCGACCTCCAGCACCAGTTCGACCGGGTGGTCGACGCCTCCGGCCGGACGTTCCTGGTGGAACGCGGAACAGGTGCCAGTACTACTGGTAGGTGACCAGGTCCGGCACCGGCTGCACTTGGTACGTCTGCGTCGGGTCCAGCATGGGGACGTCCTGGTCGTAGAAGTTCTTCCACCCCCAGTGCACGGGCGGCGCGTCCGTGCGCAGCCCGTTCCAGGTCCCCGCCTTGCCCGGCTGCGAGCCCTGGCCGTCGACGTGGATCACGATCGCCAGCTCGTCGTGTGACGTGTCGAGCCGGGGGCGGTCCTGGATCATCCGGCCCGCGAACTGGTGCAGGACCAGCATCTTCTGCGGCAGCGCGCGCTGGGCAGTGAAGTCCGCGAGCCACGCCGCGACGCCGTTGACCTCGTCGATGCCGACGGAACCGATCTGCCGCAGGTGCACCTGGTCGGGGGCCAGGCGCCACTCCGGGTCGAGGGCGAGCCCGACGTACGGGAGCGCGAGGAGGTCGGCGTACCGCTGCGCCTGCGTGAGGAAGTCGGTGCGACCGGGCTGCAGGTCGAGGACGACCGCCATGCCCGCGGCACCGGCGGCCTCCACCAGGGGTCGCAGCTCCTCGACGGGACGCTCGGTGGAGTAGTTGCCGTCGTCGCCCGGTCCGGCTGACGCGATCGTCGCGATGATCTCCACCGCGGGTACGACGACGTCCGCGGTGAGGGTCCGGTACGGAGCCGCGGTCGCGTCGGCGCGAGCGAGCGTCGCGGGCACGTCCTGCTCCCCGAGCACCCCGAGCGCCGCGGAGCCCGGGGTGCCGTAGAGCGCGACGTACTTCTTGCCCGGAACACCCGGGACCTGCGGGAACACGAGCTGCCCACCACCGCCCAGGAGCACCCCGGTCGACGCGGCAGCCACGCGGCGGGCGAGCTGGTCCGCCGGCCCGAACGCCGCTCCGAGCGCGATCGTGTGCTCCGGCGCGGCCGCCGCGATCGCCTGGACCCCGGGTGTCGTGGCGCGCGGGTCGCCACCCGGGGCGTCCAGCACGGGCACCCCGGCGGCCCGCAGGGTCGCGAGCGCGGCGAGCGGGTCCACCCCGACCCCGGTGAGCGCGACGGTGGCGGTGACCGCCGCCGGCGGGCGGGTCGACGGGAGCACCGCCACCGGCGTCGCGGTCGGCGTCCGTGACTGAGCCGCAGACGGCCGAGCAGTGCGGGTAGGAGCAGGAGTAGGGCTCGGGGTGGGCAGCGAGCCGGGGACCACGAGCACGGGCGGTCGCGGCCCCGCGAGCGCGCGCACGGTCGCGGTCTCCTGGCCGGTGGGCACCTCGGTCGGCGCCCCGAACCGTGCCCCGGTCGTCGTCCGCAGGACGTCCGCGCCCGCACCGGCGGGGACAGGCACGACGGTCACCGAACCCGGCGGCGTCAGGGTGGCCGCCCCGACCGCGAGCACGGCCTCGGTGTCGAGCCGGGCCAGCTCGGCGAGGAGGGGAGCAGCGTCTGCCGCTGGGGCCGTCAGCAGGACCGGAGCTCCGAGCGCCACGGCCGCCGACGCGGCGGTGAGCTGGGCGGCGACATCGTCGACAGGCGCGACGACCACCACCGGGGCGCGCACGAAGACCGCACGGGACGCCTCGAGCGCAGCATCCTGCGCGGTCGCCGCGGGCAGGACCGTCGCGACCTCGGCAGGGGCGCCGACCTGCGCGGAGACGGGTGTGGGGGTCGGTGACGGGGACGGGAGAGGCGTGCTCGTCGTCGCGGTGGGCTCGACCTGCCCGTCGTCGGCCGTGCATCCCGCGAGCGTGAGCGCGAGCACCAGGGCTGCGACCAGCGCGCGTCGTCGACCTCTCGGCACGGCTCCTACCTCCAGGTCGCGGACGACCGCCAGCATACGAGGGTCCCGCGGGCGGAGCAGTGCGGCGCTCACCTGCTCGCGGTCGCTGTGCGTTGCGAACACGGTCAGGTGCGCCGCGCGGGAGGTCGGGCGGCGTGCCAGGCTCGACAGATGGGATCCGCGGGCGAGGTCGTACAGGCGTACGTCACGGCCCACGTCGAGCGCCTCCTCGCGGCCGTCCCCGCCGTGCGGGACGGGGCCGACGACGCGGTGCACGACGCCCGGGTGGCCACCCGACGGCTGCGCGCAGCACTGTCCGTGTACGGCCCCGTGCTGGACCGCGCGGTCACCGCTCCGGTGCGCGCCGAGCTCGCCGAGCTCGGGCACGTGCTCGGGGCCGCCCGGGACGCCTACGTCGAGGGTCACGCGCTCCGGCGCATGCTCGCGCACGAGGACCCCTCGCTCGTCGTCGGCCCGGTCGAGCGGCGGATCGACGAGGACCGCACCGCCGCCCGCCAGCTCGCCCAGGACCGGGTGGACGCCTGGCTCGCGTCGGCACGGTTCGACGACCTCGTCGCGACCCTGGTCAAGGACCTGCCCAGCGGTCCCCGGGCGTCCCGGAAGGCGACGAAGGTTCTGCCCCGACGTGCGCGACGCGCGTGGGACCGACTCGACCGCGCGCTGGACGTCACGGCGCAGGCGCCGACGCAGGACGACCGCGACGAGGCGCTGCACGAGGTGCGCAAGGCGGCACGGCGCGCCCGGTACGCCAGCGAGGTCGCCGCGGCTGCCGTCCCCGGCCCCGCCCGCCGCAGCGCCAAGCGGGCGCACCGCGTGCAGGAGGTGCTCGGGACGCAGCACGACGCGGTGACCCGGCAGGAGACGCTGCGTCGGCTCGCCCACCAGGCCGACCTCGACGGGGAGAGCACCTTCACGTACGGCCGTCTGCACGCCCTGGAGCAGAGGGCCGGGGAGGCAGCCCGGGAAGCCTCTGCGAGACCACTGCGACGCGCGGCCGAGCAGGGGCACCGCCGCTGGATGGGCTAGTTGTGATGTCCAAGGAGGTTGTCCCGCCGTTCGGCGGTGAGTCGGTCTGACAGACGAAGGCCCCCGGTTGTGAAGTGGAGCTGTCTAGTTC
>NZ_LMQI01000004.1 GCF_001424125.1 Cellulomonas sp. Leaf395 | reverse complement strand
CCGGCACCGAGAACTGCGTCCGGGAGACCGCCTCGGAGCCGACCTCGAACGACACCCGCCCGGGATGGTCGACGAACACGCCGTACCCCGCGTCGGACAGGTAGAACGGCACGTTCTTGTACGCCTGCTCGCTCGCAGTGCCGCCGTCCTCGTTCCAGATGTCGACCGACTGCCCGTTCTTCACGAACGCACCGAACCGCTCCCCGAGCCCGTAGACATGCTCGCGCACGCCAAGCCCGAGCTGCTCGTGCACGTAAGCATCGCCTCGCGCGTCCGTGACGACGCCGACGGAGCGGGCGGTCGACGAGGTCAGCACCTTGCCGCCCGCCTCGAACTCCACGTTCCACTCCCCGGCCGTGCCGATCCGTGCGGTCAGCGCGCCGGATTGCAGCGTCACGAACCCGGCCTCGGGACCGACCACCTTGACGTCCGCGGCGCCGCTGGCCACCTCGAAGTGCGGTCCCCTGTCCACCCCGCCGCTGTGGTGCTCGATGCGCACCCGGATCACGTCGTCCATCGGACTGTCGAACGCCACGGAGACCAGCGGGCGGTTGAGGGAGTCGCCGCGGCGGCGTTGCGGGGCGGTCGGGGCGTAGACGCGGACGTCAGCGTCTCCCACGACGACGTCCGCCACGTCGCGCGGGTGCAGGACGCTCACGCCCGGCAGGGTCTGCCAATAACCGTCGGTGAACTTCATCGTCGTCCTCTCGGTCCTGCGGGTCACGCCTGCCGCGGGCCGCCCCTCCGTCGGAGCCGTCCCGCGCGGAGCGCGGATCGTCGAAGCGCTTCGCCTGCGAGGGAGCGTACGGCACGGTCGGCGATCCGCCCAGTGCTGAGCGACAACGGCCGCGGCGGACCTCAAATGCCGGTCGCGGCATTTGCTTCGCGCAATTCTTCATCGCGGTCATCGAAGGGGGCTAACCTTGCGCGATGGCGACCATCGGCGATGTGGCCCGGGCGGCCGGGGTGTCCCTGTCGACGGTCAGCTACGTGATCAGCGGCAAGCGACCGATCTCGCAGCCGACCCGCGAGCGGGTCGAACGGGCGATCCGGGAGCTCGCATTCCACCCGCACGCTGGGGCCCAGGCGCTCGCGTCAGCGCGCAGCAACGTCATCGCACTGATGGTGCCGTTCCGGCCCGGGATCAACGTCGCGATCATCATGGAGTTTGTCGCCGGGGTGGTCACGGCGGCCCGCACGTTCGACCACGACGTCCTGCTCCTGACGGAGGAGGACGTCCAGGAGATCGACCGGGTGGCGGCGCGCTCGCTCGCCGACGCCGTCATCGTCATGGACGTCGAGTCGGAGGACCCCCGGCTGCCCTCCCTGCGCGCCCTGGACCGGCCGGCCGTCCTGATCGGCGTACCGGAGGACACCTCGGGGCTGGCGTGCGTCGACCTCGACTTCGCAGCCGCGGGCCGGCTGGCCACCCGCACCCTCATCGATGCAGGTCACACCCACATCGCGCTGATCGGTGCGTCGCGTGAGCGGTTCGCGCGGCGCGCCAACTACGCGGTCCGGATGCGCGACGGCGTCGTGGAGCAGGCCGCCCGCAGCGGGCTCGAGGTGCACGTCCTTCCGTGCGATCCGACGTACGCGGGCGGCAGCGACGTGCTCGCCCGGCTGCTCACCGACCACCCCGACGTGACCGGCCTGGTCGTGCACAACGAGGCCGCGCTGGCAGGCATCGTCGACGCCCTGGACCGCGCCGGCCGGCCGGTCCCGTCCGGCATGTCGGTGGTCGCCATCAACGTCGCCAACATCGCGGAGGGCCTGCGGCGACCGGTCGACTCGATCACCGTGCCCGGCCACGACATCGGTCGGATCGCCGTCCAGATGGCCATGGCACGGCTGGAGCAGGACGGCCCCGGCGAGACTCGCCTGGTGGCCCCCACCCTGACGCCTCACGGCAGCGTCGCACCCCCCGCCTGACCTGCGCCTGCGCCGCAGTCGCCTCGGCGCACGGTATCGAAGCGCTTCGAATTCTCTCCTCCTGGAGCGCGACGCGAACGCTCACAGGCTGGAAACAATTCGACGAGAGTATTGACACACGGTCCGGACCGGGACCACGATGTCGCGCATCAGTCATCGAAGCGCTTCGCTTCGACGGGGTTCTCGGATCCCGGCACCGGTACCACGTCAAGGGAGATGTGAAACATGCGTTCGAGAGCTTTCGCCGCAACCAGCGCCCTGATCGCCGTAGGTGCGCTGCTCGTCGGCTGCTCCGGCGGCAGCGAGTCCGGCTCCGACGACGACGCGAGCAGCGGGCCCGTCACGCTCGAGTACTGGGCGTGGGGCACGGCGCAGGCCCCGATGGTCGAGGCCTGGAACGAGGCCCACCCGGACATCCAGGTCAAGCACACCGACGCGGGAGGCGGCAGCGACTCGTCCGCCAAGCTCCTCACCGCAACCCGGGCGGACAACGCGCCCGACGTGTCCGTCGTCGAGTACCAGACGCTCCCCGCGATGATCGTCGGGGACGTCGCCGCCGACATCACGGAGTACGTCGACGACGACCTGAAGTCGCAGTTCACGGACGCGACCTGGGGACTGACGACGTTCAACGACGCGATCTACGGCGTCCCGCAGGACGTCGGCCCGATGGCGTTCATCTACAACCAGGCCCGCCTGGACGAGCTCGGCGTCCCCGTCCCGACGACCTGGGCCGAGTTCAAGACGGCCTCCGCGGCCGTGCGCGCGGCCGACCCGACGACGTACCTCGCGACGTTCAACACCACGGAGTTCGGCTTCTTCGCCGGCATGGCGCAGCAGGCCGGCGGCGAGTGGTGGTCCGTCGACGGCGAGACATGGACCGTCGGCATCGACGACGAGGCGTCGATGGAGGTCGCCGACTACTGGCAGGACCTCATCGACAACGACCTCGTCAAGGTCGAGGACCTGCTGACGCCGCAGTGGAACCAGGAGGTGAACGCCGGCCAGGTCCTGTCGTGGCCGTCCGCGCTCTGGGCGCCCGGCGTGATCTACGGGGTGGCCGAGGGTATGGCGGGCCAGTGGGCCATGGCGCCTCTGCCGCAGTGGACGCCCGGTGACAGCAAGGTCGCCTACCAGGGCGGGTCGGCGGTCGTCGTCACGACGTCGTCGAAGCACCCGAAGGAGGCCGCCGAGTTCGCAGCCTGGATCAACTCGAGCGACGAGGGCGCCGACATCCAGCTCGAGACCGGCCAGTACCCGGCCTCGACCCTCGGCCAGACCAAGGCCGAGACGTCCGACCCGCCGCTGCTCATGCCGCAGCAGACCGACTTCTGGCAGCTCGCGTCGGAGATCGCCGGGAACACGATCCCGAACATCTCGTGGGGCCCGAACGTCAACGTCGCCCAGTCAGCGTTCCAGGACGCGATGGCGAAGGCCGTCAAGGACGGGACACCGCTCAGCGAGGCGCTCACCGCCACGCAAGAGGTCGTCGTGGAGGACATGAAGACGACCGGGTTCGACGTCAGCGAGTGAGGACGGCCCCGGCCGCGGCGCCACTTCGCGCCGCGGCCGGGCCTACCCGGGAGAGTGACATGACGACCACGACCACGACGCCGACGACGACGTCGACCGGCTCCACCCGCACGCCCAAGAAGCGCACTCGCTCCCCGATCGCCCCCTACGTGTTCGTCGCGCCGGCGGTAGTGCTGTACATCGCGTTCCTGCTCGTGCCGATGCTCTACTCGATCTACCTCAGCTTCCGGGGGATGCGCCTGGTCTCCGGCGGTGCGTTCGGCAAGCGCAAGTCGGTGTTCATCGGGTTCGAGAACTACATCTCGGCGCTCACCGACCCCGAGTTCATCGCCGGTTTCGGCCGGCTGGCGATCTACGGCGCCATCGCGATCCCGCTGACCCTCGGGCTGGCCCTCCTGTTCGCGCTGCTGCTCGACCTCGGCGCCACGCGGGCCAAGCGGTTCTCCCGGACGTCGATCTTCATCCCGTACGCCGTCCCCGGCGTCGTCGCGACGCTCATGTGGGGCTTCATGTACCTGCCCCTGACCAGCCCGTTCTCGTACATCACGCGCGAGCTCGGCTGGGGCACGATCCCGTTCCTGGAGGACCCCTGGATCTTCGGGTCCGTCGCCAACATCGCGATCTGGGGCGGCGTCGGGTTCAACATGATCATCATCTACACCTCGCTGCGCGGGATCCCGTCCGAGCTCTACGACGCCGCGCGCATCGACGGTGCGAACGAGTGGCAGATCGCGATGCGGGTCAAGGTGCCGCTGGTGACGCCGGCACTCGTCCTGACCGGTCTGTTCGCGGTCATCGGCACGCTGCAGGTGTACGGCGAGCCGACAACCTTGCGACCCATGACGAGCGCGATCTCCCAGACCTGGGTTCCGCTCATGACCATCTACCGCGACGCGTTCGTCCGCGACGACCTGCCTCGCGCCGCCGCGAGCTCGGTGTTCCTCGCGGTGATCACCGTCGTCCTGTCCGTGATCCTCCTGCGGCTCACGCAGAAGCGCGCATTCGGAGGAGAGAGCTGATGGCCCGCCCGACCCTCGCGCACGACACGGAGCGCACCCCGTTCATGTCGAAGGCGCTGCCGACGGCGGTCATCCTCATCGGGGCCCTGTACTGCCTCGTGCCCGTAGCGTGGGTGCTCGTCGCCTCGACGAAGTCGCGCTCCGAGCTCTTCACGACCTTCACGTTCGCGCCCGGAACCGGGTTCATCGAGAACCTGAAGGACCTGTTCGCGTACGGCGGCGGGCAGTACGTCAGCTGGGCCTTCAACAGCCTGCTGTACGCCGGTGTCGGCGCGGTCCTCTCCGTCGTCGTGTCGGCGATGGCGGGCTACGGCCTGGCCAAGTACCAGTTCCGCGGCCGCAACCTGATCTTCTACGCGATCCTCGCGGGGGTGCTCATCCCCGGCATCACGCTCGCGATCCCGCAGTACTTGCTGATGTCGCAGATCGGCTTCGCCGGTTCGTACGCCTCGGTGCTCCTGCCCGTGATCGTCTCGCCGTTCGGCATCTACCTGTGCCGCGTGTTCGCGGCGGCGTCCGTGCCGGTCGAGACCATCGAGGCCGCGCGGCTGGACGGCGCCGGCGAGGCCCGGATCTTCACGAACATCGGCGTGCCGATGATGCTCCCAGGCATGGTGACGGTGTTCATGCTCCAGTTCGTCGGCATCTGGAACAACTTCCTGCTGCCGTTCATCATGCTGTCCGACCAGGACAAGTACCCGATCACCGTCGGCCTCTACACCCTACTGTCGAAGGGCTCCGGCGAACCGGCGCTGTACAGCATCGCGATCATCGGAGCGGCCGTCTCGATCATCCCGCTCGTCGCGCTGCTGCTCTTCCTGCAGCGGTTCTGGCGGCTCGACCTCATCAGCGGCGGGCTCAAGGGATGACCGCATCACCCGACCCTGCCGGGCGCAGGACGATCGCTCCCGGTGTGGAGGTCAGCGTCCTCACGGTGGGTGCATCGGCACTGGGCAGCGATCGGGTCGACGACCCCACGGCGCAGGCCACGATCACAGCGGCGCTGACCGGCCCGATCGCCGTGCTCGACACCGGCAACAACTACGGCCGCTCGGAGGAGCGCATCGGTGTCGTGCTCCGGGCGCTGGGTGGTGTCCCCGCCGGCCACCTCGTCGTGACGAAGGTGGACCCGATCCCCGGCAGCGACGACTTCTCGGGCGACCGCGTCCGGCGCTCGGTCGACGAGAGCCTCGACCGGCTCGGGCTCGACCACCTCCCGCTGGTCCACCTGCACGACCCCGAGCGGCTGTCGTTCGCGGACGCGACCGCTCCCGGCGGGCCACTCGAGGCACTGCTCGCGCTACGGGACGAGGGCGTGGTCGGGCTCGTCGGTGTCGCCGGTGGGCCGGCCGCGATGATGGAGCGGTTCGTGCGACTCGGGGTGTTCGACGCCGCGGTGACGCACAACCGACTCACCCTCCTCGACCGCTCCGCCGACGCGCTGCTGGACGCGGCGGTCGAGCACGGGGTCGCCGTCTTCAACGCGGCGCCCTACGGGGGCGGGATCCTGGCCCGCGACCCGCAGCCCGGGACGGCCCTCTCCTACGCGTACCGCCCGGCGACGCCCGAGCACGTCGCGGCACGGTCCGCGATCGGCGAGGCCTGCGCCCGGCACGGCGTCCCGGTGCCCGCCGCCGCGCTCCAGCTCTCCACGCGCGACCCGCGCGTCACGTCGACGATCGTCGGCGCGACCCGGCCGCAGCAGATCGACGACGCGCTCGCCTGGGCCCGGCACCCTGTCCCGGCGGACCTGTGGGACGAGCTCGCGGCGTTGGTCCCGGACCAGCGCGTGTGGCTCGGTCCCGACGGTCGATGACTCACCGTTGTCTGACCCTGCACCTGGAGACCCGATGACCCGCACCCCCTTCGTCCCCGACCGGTTCTGGTTCGGCGGCGACTACAACCCCGAGCAGTGGCCGCGCGAGGTCTGGGCGCAGGACATCGAGCTCATGCAGCGTGCTGGCGTGAACACCGCCACCATCGGCGTCTTCTCCTGGGCACTGCTCGAGCCCGAGGAGGGCCGGTACGACCTGGGCTGGCTCGACGACGTCATCGAGCTGCTGCACGCCGGGGGCATCGGCGTCGTGCTGGCCACCCCGACGGCCTCACCGCCGGCGTGGTTCACCACCGCGCACCCGGATGCCCTCCCGGTCCTCGACGACGGCACCCGACTGTGGCACGGCAGCCGCGACACCTACTGCGTCTGCGCCCCGGCGTACCGGGACGCGTCCCGGTCGATCGCGCGCGTCCTGGCTGCGCGCTACGGCGACCACCCGGCGCTGCGGGCGTGGCACGTCCACAACGAGTACGGCACGTACTGCTGGTGCGACCACGTCGCGGCCGCGTTCCGCGTCTGGTTGGAGGGCAGGTACGGGACCCTGGACGCGCTCAACCGGGCGTGGTGGACCACGTTCTGGAGCCAGCACTACGAGTCGTGGGAGCAGATCGTCCCGCCCAGGGCGACCCAGTACCTGCACAACCCGACGCAGGCCGTGGACTTCCGGCGCTTCTTCTCAGACGAGATGCTCGACGCGTACCGCGAGCAGAGCACCGAGATCCGCGCGGCCGGCTCGTCCGTCCCGATCACGACGAACTTCATGCTCCCCAGCTGGAACCACCTCGAGCAGTGGAGCTGGTCCGCGGAGCTCGACGTGCCGTCCGTCGACCACTACCTCGACACCACCGGACCGGACGGGGAAGCGCACGTCGCCTACGGGTCGGACCTCACGCGGTCGTGGGCGGACGGCGGGCCGTGGCTGCTCATGGAGCAGTCGATGAGCTCGATCTCGACGGACGGCCGGATCGCGTTCAAGGACCCGGCACGGGCGGTGCGCAACTCGCTCGGCTACGTCGCGCGCGGCGCGCAGTCGTCCCTGTTCTTCCAGTGGCGGGCGTCGGCGGCGGGCTCCGAGGCGTGGCACGGCGCGATGGTCCCCCACGCGGGAGCCGACTCCGCGACGTTCCGCGCGGTGTGCGAGCTGGGCTCGGTGCTCGACTCGATCGCCGAGGTGGTCCGGCCGCCCGCCGACGGCCGCCTGACGAACAGCGCCATCGCCGTCTGGTGGCACGCGGAGGGCTGGTGGGCCCTCGAGAACCGCAGCCTGCCGTCCGATCACCTCTCGTACTCCGACGCGGTGCGCTCCGTGCACCGTGCCGCCTGGCACGCCGGGCTGGAGGTCGACTTCACCCGTCCCGGCGGCGACCTGTCGGGCTACCGAGTGCTGCTCGTCCCCAGCATGTTCGCGCTCGACGACGCCGCCGTCCGTTCCCTGGAGGAGTTCGTCGCCGCCGGCGGGCATCTCGTCGTCTGGCCCTTCACCGGCATCGCCGACGAGCACCTGCACGTCGTCACGGGCGGCTACCCCGGAAGGCTGCGCGACCTGGTCGGGCTCCGGGTGGAGCACCTCGCGCCGCTCGCGCCGGACGAGAGCGTGACGCTGGACGACGGCTCGACGGGCACCGTCTGGTCCGAGCTCGTCCAGCCGGACACCGCCACCGTGCTCCGCCGGTACCGCGGCGGCGACCTGGACGGCTGCCCCGCGGTGACCCGGGTGACGCGCGGTGCGGGAACCGTCACCTACGTCTCGACGCACCTCGACCTCGCGGCGACCCAGACCCTGCTCGAGGAGGTCGCGGCGGGCGCCGGCATCGAGCCGGTGGTGGCCGACCGCCCTGAGCACGTCGAGGTGATCCGACGCCGCGGCGCCGAGCACGACTACCTCTTCGTCCTCAACCACGGCGACCGCCCGGCACACGTGGCCGGGACCGGCGTCGACCTGGTGGCGGGCGCGCGGACCGACGAGGGGGTCCCCGTGGCTGCCGGCGGCTACCTCGTCGTGCGCGAGGACGAGGGCGCGACGTGGGACGTCACGGCGGCGGGCTGAGCGCTGGTCATCCCGTCCGAGCGATGGCGATGAGCAGCATCGTCACCAGGAACCCGGTGACCAGGTTGAGCCAGAGGAACCGCCGCCAGCCGATGTTGGCGCGCTCACAGTCCTCGTCGCGCACCGACCAGAAATGCGCGGTGCTGATCGCGTACGGGATCGGGAGCAGGGCGGCGAGCGTCCCGGGCCACGGCACGACGAGCAGCACCGCGGCCGCCAGCACGTAGAGCACCGTGGCCCCCACGACGGTCCGGTGCGCGCCGAGCGCGGTCGCGACGGACGCGATCCCGCCCTCGCGGTCCGCCCGCACGTCCTGCACCGCCCCGAACGCGTGCGACGCCATCCCCCACAGCACGAACGCGACGAGTACCGGCCACGTCGTCGACGCGCTCAGGTCCGCGCCCACCAGCACCAGCGCGTACAGCAGCGGGCCGACGAAGTGCATCGCCGACGTCAGCGAGTCCAGCACCGGACGCTCCTTGAACCGGAGCACGGGCGCCGAGTAGGCGACGACGAGGAACAGGACGAGAGCCAGCGTGGCGTTCGCGGCAGCGTCGCCGACCAGCAGCAGGTAGACGACGAACGGCACCGTCGTGACGAGGCACGCCCACAGGATCCGGCGGTGCACCTCGCGTGCTCGTTCGGGCTCCACGAGGCCGCCCTCGATACCGCCCTTGCGCGGGTTGCGCAGGTCCGAGGCGTAGTCGAACACGTCGTTGATGCCGTACATCAGCAGGTTGTACGGGCCGAGGAAGAACAGGGTGCCGACGACGAACGTCGCATCGATCCGTCCACCGGTGGCGAGCAGGTACCCGGCCGCGAACGGGTACGCCGTGTTGATCCAGGAGAACGGCCGGGACGCGGCGAGGACCTCCCTCACTCGTGCTCCGGGCGACGGCGACGACCGAGCACGACCCACAGGACGGGAATCCCGACCCCCGCGGCGATCGCGTACGCGAAGTCCTCCAGCGGTGCGCCCCAGATGTACCGGCCGAGGATCTTGTCGGGGTCGAAGACGTAGAGACCCACGTCGATCATGATCGTGTCGAAGACGGCGGTCAGCACGCACAGGTGCACCACCGTCCACACCAGCGGCATGCCACGCATCCGGCGCAGGACGCGCCACGACACGGCACCGAGCGCCGCCAGCACCAGCACGTTGAGCACGACGTTCGTCACGACGGTCCCCCGTCGTCACGGGCCGCGATCGCGCGACGCCCCTCATCGCGCTGCTCGGCACTCCGGTCGAACCACCGCCACGCCAGCAGCGCTGTGTAGCAGAGGAGTGCCAGGAAGAACGCCTCCTCGACGGGGAGCTCCGGTGCCAGCAGCAGGCCCGTCATGTGCGGGGAGTCGCCGCGCGCGAAGATGCCGAGCACCAGCCCGATGCCGTCCCACAGCAGGAACCCGACGACGCCGATGCCGAGGGTCAGGGCGGCCCGGCGGGCGTCGTGCCAGAACGCGAGGTGGAACCGCCGGTCCAGCAGGGCGAGACCGCCCAGAGAGAGCAGCAGGGCGCCGAGATAGGCGAAGCTCATCCGACCGACTCGCTCCACACCCCGCGCGGCCGTGCGGCCGCCAGGTATCCGGGTCGAAGCGGGGCAGGCAGGGGTCGCGACGACGTCTCCCCGAGCATGCGCTTGACCACGAGCTCGGCGCTGATCAGGCACATCGGCAGTCCCACACCAGGGATCGTGCCACCTCCGACGTGCAGCACGTTGGGGACGCGCGCCGACGCGTCGCCCGGCCGGAACATCGCGCTCTGGCGCAGGGTGTGCTCCATCCCGAGAGCCGTGCCACGCCACGCGGAGAAGTCGCGCGCGAAGTCCGCGGGAGCGACGACCCGCCGGGTCACCACGCGGTCGCGCAGCCCCGGGATGCCCGCCCAGGCACCGATCTGGTCCAGGTAGCGGTCCGCGTGCCGCTCGACGTCGTCCCGGTCCCCCGCGCCCAGCGACGGGTCCGCGGGGAACGGGACCAGCACGAACAGGTTCTCGTGCCCCGGCGGCGCGGCCGTGGGATCGCTCGCGGTGGTCCGCGACACGTACATCGACGCGGTCTCGGGCACGCGCAGACCGTCCGGTGGGGTCGAGCGGCCCGACCCGAGGATGTCCTCGAAGTTGCCCGGCCAGTCGCGCGTGAAGAACAGCGAGTGGTGCGCCAGCTCGGGCAGCTCCCCGCGCACGCCGGCCATGATCAGCAACGACGAGATGCCCGGCCCCCGGTCCTCCCACCACGGCTCGGGTAGCTCGCGGTATGTGCCCAGCAGCGCCGTCTCCGTGTGGTGGCGGTCGGCGGCGGACACCACGACGTCGGCCGCGAGGAACGTCCCGTCGGCCAGCCGGACCCCGCGGGCCCTGCCTGACCTGCGCGGATGCCGCAGGGACGGCGGTGCGTCGTCGATCTCGACCGAGGCCACGTCGGTACCCGTCCGCATCTCGACGCCCTCCTTGCGGGCGAGCCGCTCGAGCGCCTCGATGATCGTGTACATCCCGCCGCGGGGAAAACGTACGCCGTCCACGAGGTCCAGGTGACTCATGAGCGAGTACAGCGCGGGCACCCGGTACGGCGACGAGCCGAGGAACACCGCGTGGTAGCCGAGGACCTGCCGCAGCACCGGGTCGGTCACCGTGGCCGCGACCTTGTCGGCGAGCGTGCCTGTCAGCAGGCCGGCCAGCGTCCCGGTCTGCCTGGCCACGTCGAGGGACAGGAGCCGGTCCGGGCGCGCGAACGTCGTGTACAGGAACGAGTCCAACGCCGTCCGGTACGCCTGCGTGGAGTCCTGGGTGTACCTGCGGATGGCGTCCCCGGCGCCGGGCTCGCGCGCCTCGAACGTCGCCCAGTTGGCCTCGGCGTCGCCGACCACGTCGAAGGGTTCCGACGTCCCTGCGCCGACCGGCTCCGGGAACAGCCGGTACGCGGGGTCCAGCCGCCCGAGCTCGACGTGGTCCTCGATCCGCTCGCCCAGCAGGGCGAACGCGTGCTCGAACACCTCCGGCATGAAGTACCAGGACGGCCCGGTGTCGAACCGGAACCCGTCGACCGACAGCGTCCCCGCCCGCCCGCCGAGCTGGTCGTGCCGCTCCAGCAGGGTCACCAGCGCACCACCACGGGCCAGCAGAGCGGCCGTGGTCAGCCCGGCGATGCCGCCACCGATGACGACGACGCGTCCAGGCGTCATGCGTCGCCGGCCCTGCCCGACCGCACCTCCGCCAGCACCGACTCGCCGACGACCAGCAGCTTCACCGGCGTGGGCAGCCGCACCCGGCCTTCCAGGAGCTGCTCCGCTGGCCGCGTCGCGATCTCGTCGAGGAGCCGCTGGTAGAGCGCGAGGGTGGCACCGACCGCGTACCGCGCCCGCCGCGGCAGGCTCGGCACCGCCGCTCGCGCCGACTCCACGTCGTCGGTGATCTCACGCAGGATCGCGCTCAGCTGCGCCTCGTCCAGGTGTCCCGGGGTGGTGCCCGGGAAGTACGTGCGGCCCAGCTCCTCGGTGTCGGCGCCGAGGTCGCGCAGGAAGTTGATCTTCTGGAACGCCGCGCCGAGCGCCCGTGCGCCCCTCACCTGCGCGGCGTCGGGCTCACGCACGGGCTGGCCGGGCTGCCGGTCCTCGTTGAGGAACGCGCGCACGCACATCAGGCCCACCACCTCGGCCGAGCCGTAGATGTAGGCCTCGTAGCTGGCCCGGTCGTGCGCGCGCACGGTCAGGTCCGCCCGCATGGACGCGAAGAAGGGCACCGTCTCCGCAGCGCTGATCCCGACGCGCCGCGCGGTCCGGGCGAACGCGTGCACCACCAGGTTCGTCGAGTAGCCCGTCCGCAGGGCGCGGGCCGTCTGCTCCTCGAGCTCGTCCAGCTCGGCGCCCGCATCCTCGCCGCGGTAGGTGTCGACCACCTCGTCGGCGAGCCGGACCAGCGCGTAGACCGCGCGGATGTCCTCCTGCGCCCGCCGCCCGAGCAGGCGCGTGCCCAGGCCGAACGACGTGGAGTAGGCGGCCAGCACCCCTGCGCTCGTGCGCGCGGCTGTGGCGTCGTACAACCGGAGCGCCCGGTCACGGGCTGTTCGCAGGTCCGACATCGACTCCCCCAGCACGTCAGTGACCCCGTCCGACAAGATCGTCGACGACGCCCACAAGGTAGCCTCCCAACGGCTCGGGCACCCCGTCCACCGCCAGCTCCCGCGCACGCAGCCCGGTGGCGCGGGTCAGCTCCCGCACCGCGTCCAACGCTCCGCTGGACACCATGACCTCCCGCACGGCGGCGGCTCCCGCGTCGTCCAGGTCCCCCCGGCCGACGTGCTCGTCCAGCACCGCGCGCCCCGCGTCGTCCGTCATCGCGTAGGCCCTGCGCAGCAGCTCGGTGCGCTTGCCCTCGCGCAGGTCGGACAGCACCGACTTGCCCGTCACCGCGGGGTCGCCGAACACGCCCAGGTCGTCGTCGGCCAGCTGGAACGCGACCCCGAGCGCGGACCCCACGGCACCGAGCCGGGCGACCTGCCCGTCGTCGGCACCAGCCAGGACCGCACCGACGACCAGCGGCAGCCGGCCCGAGTACGCGGCCGTCTTCAGCTCCGCGACCGCGAGCGCGTCGACGTCCCGGGGAGAGGACAGGGCACCGGTCACGTCGAGCAGCTCGCCGACGACGGTCGTCTCGATGCCCTCGGCCAGCAGACCGACCACCCGCAGCAGGGCGGCACTGTCCCCGGGCGCTCCCGCCACCAGGGCGAACGCCGACGCGATGGCCAGGTCCCCCGCCAGCAGGCCGGCGGCGAGCACCTGGTCGGACACCGTGCGCTCGGGGAGCCCTCGGCCGGCCAGGCGGGCGCGCGCGGCCCCCGCGACGTTGGGCCGCCCACGGCGTACCTCGTCGTGGTCGAGCAGGTCGTCGTGCACGAGCATCGCGGCGTGCAGCACCTCGATCGCGGCGGCGACCGGGGCGATCACCGACGCGTCCTGCCCGCCCAGCCGATCGCGCCCTGCACCCAACCCATCGCGCCATGCACCCAACCCCAGGTACGCAGCGACCGCGAGCCGCGGGCGCATGAGCTTGCCGCCGACGCCGTCCGCGAGGTCGGCCCACAGCCGCACCGCGACGTCGGACTGGGCTGCTGCAGCGCGCACGCGGGCGTCGAGGAAGTCCTGCAGCACGGCCGAGGTCACCGCCATGGTCCGCTCGACCGACTCTGCCAGGTCCGCGCGGTCGGCGGCCGCGTCGGCCGCGTCCGTCTGCAGAGCCTGCGGTGCCCCCGACTGCGTCCGCAGCGCCGACTCGACGTACATGCGCTCTCCTGTCGTCGCTGCCGGAACCGACCTGGAACCGACCTGCCTGCCTCGCTCGACCGCAGGCCGCGAGAAATACTCAGCGTACTGAGCATCCTCGCGACCGCCACCGCGCAGGCTGTCCAGGACCATTCCGCGCGAGGGCCGCCGGCGGATGCACCCGCAGCCGACTTTCTTCGACGGGTGGACCGATCGGCCGTTCGCCACCGTCGTCGGTACGCTCGGCACCATGACATGGCTGGTCACCGGGGGTGCCGGGTACATCGGGTCGCACGTGGTGCGGGCGTTCGGGCAGGTCGGGCTGGGGACGGTGGTCCTGGACGACCTGTCCAGCGGGCACCGGGCCTTCGTTCCCGACGGCGTGCCGCTGGTGGAGGGATCGATCCTCGACACCGATCTCGTGGCGGACACCCTGGTCCAGCACGGCGTCGTCGGCGTGGTCCACCTGGCGGGGTTCAAGTACGCCGGCGTCTCCGTGGACCGGCCCCTGCACACGTACGACCAGAACGTCACGGGCACCGCCCACCTGCTCGAGGCCATGGCGTCCCAGGGCGTCGACGCCATCGTGTTCTCGTCCTCGGCAGCGGTGTACGGCACCCCGGACGTCGACCTGGTCACCGAGGCTACGTCCACCACGCCGGAGTCCCCGTACGGCGAGTCCAAGCTCATCGGGGAGTGGCTGCTGCGCGACCAGGGCCGGGCTGTCGGGCTGCGGCACACGTCTCTGCGCTACTTCAACGTCGTCGGGTCGGCCACCCCGGACCTGTACGACACCAGCCCTCACAACCTCTTCCCCCTCGTGCTGAACGCGCTGGCAGAGGGCCGGACGCCACGGATCAACGGCACGGACTACGCGACTCCCGACGGCACCTGCGTCCGCGACTACATCCACGTGGCGGACCTCGCCGACTCCCACGTCGCCGCCGCTCAGGCCCTCGCCGCCGGCCGCACCCTGGAGCCCGTCTACAACCTGGGCTCTGGCGACGGCGTCTCGGTGCGCGAGATCATGACCGCCATGGCCGAGGGCACCGGCATCCCGTTCGAGCCGGAGACCGCCCCGCGCCGCCCGGGCGACCCGGCCCGCATCGTGGCGTCGGGTGAGCTGGCGGCCCGGGACCTCGGCTGGCAGATGCGCCACACCCTGCTGGACATGGTCACCAGCGCCTGGACAGCCCGCCAGGCCCACTGACCCGCGTCTGACGGTCCACGCGCCCCTACCGCCATCTCCGCAGGCTCAGAGCGCCTGGAGCCTCGGCAGCTCGTCGACGAGCCCGTGCAGCACCGACTCGTCGCCGGCGTAGATCCCGTCGGCGCGCGGCCAGTGGACCACCACGTCGGTGAACCCCAGGGCCGCGGCGCGCTCGATGCCCTCGGTCACCACGTCGAGGGAGGTCATCGAGAAGATCGGCGCCCCGTCCAGGCTCAGGTAGCGGCGCAGCGGCGGCTGTCCGCGGGGCCGGTGCGCGGACTCGATCTCGTCCACCTGGTCGCGCATCGTCGCGAGGCCGGCCCACCACTGCTCCTGTGCAGCCCCCGGGTCGGCGGGCACGTCCTCGGTCGCGTACGCGGGTCCGTAGGTGGCCCACCCCTGGCCGAACCGCGCGGCCAGCGCCATCGTGCGCGGGCCGTTGGCGGCGATGACGAACGGGGTCCGTGGCTTCGCGATCGTGCCGGGGATCATCCGCGCCTCGTCGGCCCGGTAGAACGTGCCCTGGTGAGACGTGACCGGCTGCGTCAGCAGCGTGTCGAGCAGCCAGACGAACTCCTCGAAGCGCCGGGTCCGCTCTCCGCGGGTCGGCGGGTCGCCCAGGACGGACGCGTCGAACCCCTCACCGCCGGCACCCACCCCGAGCAGGAACCGCCCGTTGCTGACGTCGTCGAGCCCGAGCACGTCCTTCGCGAACGGGACCGGGTGCCGGAAGTTGGGCGAGGCCACCCACGTCCCGAGCGCGATCCGCTGGGTGACGGCAGCCGCGGCGGCGAGCAGCGGGACGGTCGCGAACCACGGCTGGTCGGCGAGCGAGCGCCAGGCCAGGTGGTCGTACGTCCACGCGTGGTCGAAACCCCACTCGTCGACCTGTTCCCACCGGCGACGAGCAGACGCCCACCGCTCCTGCGGCAGCAACGCGATCCCCACAGCAACCATGCGCCGACCCTATGGCTGCTCAGGCGTGCGAGTGGTGCTCGCTGCCGGTGGTGGACGGGGGTTCCAGCTGGAACGTGCAGTGGTCGACGTCGAAGTGGCCGGCCAGGCAGTGCCGCAGGTCGCCGAGCACGCGCCCGGCCTCGCCCCCGGACAGGAGCTCGTCGGGCACCTCGACGTGCGCGGACAGCACCGGGACGCCCGACGTGATGGTCCAAGCGTGCAGGTCGTGCACACCGAGCACCCCGGGGACGCCGCAGATGTGCGCGCGGATCGCGTCCAGGTCGACACCGCGCGGAGTCGCCTCCAGGAGCACCGTCCCCACCTCGCGCAGCAGCGCGACCGCGCGCGGCACGATCATCAGGCCGATGAGCACGGACGCGATGCCGTCGGCCCGCAGGTACCCGGTGCCCATCACCACCAGGGCCGCCGCGACGACCGCCGCAGAGCCCAGCAGGTCACCGAGCACCTCGAGGTAGGCGCCCCGCACCGTCAGCGACTCCTCCTGCCCCCGCCGCAGGAGCAGGAGCCCGACCCCGTTGGCGACGAGCCCGATGACAGCGACACCGAGCATCAACCCGGCCTCCACCTCGCCAGGCGTGACGATCCGCGCGATCCCGCCGACAATCACGCCGACGCCCACGACCCCGATGACCAGCCCGTTCACCAGGGCGGCGAGGATCTCGGCGCGCTGCCACCCGAACGTGCGGGCCGCGGTCGCGGGGCGCGCGGCGAGCGCCGTGGCACCGAGCGCCAGACCGACCCCGGCGGCGTCGGTGAGCATGTGCCCCGCGTCGGCGATCAGCGCGAACGATCCGGAGACCAGACCCCCGACCACCTCGACCACCAGCACGACGAGCGTGAGGACGAGCACCGCGAGGAGCCTGCCGCGATGGGCCTGCGCCGCGGTGGAGCGGGCGTGGTCGTGCCCCACGGGCTCAGTCCCAGCCCAGCTCGTGCAGGCGCTCGTCGTCGATGCCGAAGTGGTGCGCGATCTCGTGGACGACGGTGACGGCGACCTCCTCGACCACGTCCTCGCGACTGTCGCAGACGGCCAGCGTCGGGAGCCGGAAGATCGTGATGCGGTCGGGCAGCGACCCGGCGGCCCAGAACTCGCCCCGCTCGGTGAGCGGCGTGCCTTCGTACAGCCCCAGCAGGTCGACCTCACCCTCGGGTGGAGCGTCCTCGACGAGCACCACGACGTTGTCCATCATCTCGGCGAGCTCGTCGGGGATCTCGTCGAGCGCGTCGCGCACGGCGTCCTCGAACTCGGCGGGAGACATGTCGACCATGGCCCCATCCTGCCTGTTCAGGCGCGGGTGACGGCGGCCACATCCATCCACTTTGGAGTTCGGGCCGATCAACCCGTATGCTCATCACCGGTCATCCGGCGCCTCGACGTCAGGGGTTGGACATGCAGGTTGGACATGCCCCCATCGTCTAGCGGCCTAGGACCCCGCCCTTTCACGGCGGTAGCACGGGTTCGAATCCCGTTGGGGGTACGAGCAGTTCGCAGTAGCAGTTCAAGCAGTACAGGCCTTGCAGCAGTTCCAAGGCCCCGTAGCGCAGTTGGTTAGCGCGCCGCCCTGTCACGGCGGAGGTCGCGGGTTCAAGTCCCGTCGGGGTCGCTCGATCCGCCCGGTCATCCTGTTCGCAGGAACCCGGGCGTCGTCGGTTACGGCCACTTAGCTCAGTTGGTAGAGCGTTCGACTGAAAATCGAAAGGTCGGCAGTTCGACCCTGCCAGTGGCCACCACGCGAGCCCCGCCCGGACAACCGGTGCGGGGCTTCGTCGTGTGCGCCGCTCCGTGGAGCGCGGCAACCTCCCGACCAGCGCATCTGCTCCTAGTCTGGGTGCAGGTCCATCCGTGGGCAGACTGACTCGCGGGCTGGATCGCCGACCACCAGACTGAGTGCCCTACGCAAGTGCAGACGAGAGGCCGTGCCCATGACCACACAGTCGGGACTGCCAGGCGACGAGAAGTCGCTCGGCCAGCTGGTTTCCGATCTCAGCGAGCAGGGAGCGCGGCTCGTCCGCGCGGAGATCGACCTGGCCAAGGCGGAGATCGCCGGGCGGGCGCAGCAGCTGGGCGTCGGCGGCGGCCTCATCGCGGCCGGCGCCGTGCTGGCGCTCTACCTGCTGGGCGCCGGGATCGCCACCAGCATCATCGTGCTGGACCTGTGGCTCGACCTGTGGCTGGCCGCGCTGATCGTGTGCGCGTTCCTGCTGCTGGTGATCGTGATCTTGGTCCTGATCGGTATCAACCGCGTGAAGGCCGGGTCACCACCGACGCCGGCGAGGGCGATCGAGAACGTCCAGCACGACATCGACGCGGTCAAGGCAGGATTCAACGCATGAGCGACGAGTCGGTCCAGAAGCCTGCGAGCACGCAGAAGCCCTTCAGCACGCCGGAGATGGTGGCCCTCGAGGCCGAGCTCGCGGTGACCCGCGCGCAGCTGGCGTCCACCGTGGACGAGCTGGTGGCGCGCCTCGATCCCCGCGCCCAGGCCGGTCGGGCGGTCGAGTCAGGGCGTCGGATGTGGAGCGACGCGACGAGCGGCGACGCCCCGCCCGAGGCGCGCAAGAAGGCTCTCGCGGTGCTCGGCGGCGCCGTGGCCGGGGTCGCGGTGGTGCTCGCGCTGGTCATCGCCGGCGGCCGCCGCAGAGGCTGAACGCGGGATGCCACGCGGTCGCGCACACCGCCGCAGGGGCTGAACGCCAGAAGCCTCGCGGTCGCTGCTGAGCGGGGCATCAGGGACCGGGACACGAGAACTGCGAGGGTCGCGTCGTCGCGATCCTCGCAGGCTCCTGACGCATGCGTCGGGTGTGCCGGACGCTCGACAGCCGAGTGCCCGTCGATGGAGGTCGACGGGCTCGGCCGGGGTCCGGTCGCTCAGCCGTCCGACGGACGCTGCTGCGGAATGCCGTTCAGCAGATCGCGAACTTCCGACTCGCGGTACCGCCGGTGACCACCCAGGGTGCGGATCGAGGACAGCTTCCCGGCCTTGGCCCACCGGGTGACGGTCTTCGGATCAACCCGGAACAGCGTGGCGACCTCGGAAGGCGTGAGCAGGGCTTCGGTCTCAACCGGTTGTGCGTTCATGAGCTGCCTCCTGGCAAGCGTGCGGCCTGCGGTGCCGACGTCGTCGGCGCCCAGCCAGTTCAGGTGCGGGTGGTGCGGGTCCAACGGTGTGAAACGTTCTCGAGATGGCGAGCCTACGTCGCCGATGCCCAAACCGTGACATCGCTCCTTAGCATGAACGAATGCCGCAGACAGCGCATTCCGGGACACGATGCCGCAACAAACCTTCACAGGACTCTCATGCGACTCTCATGCCGCTCCCTTCGCGGCCACAGCACCACCCTAAACCCGACGAATCGGTCACACACGCCGAGTCGGGCTCCGTCCACGCAGAATTGGACAGGTGACCTGGACGTTCGACCCTTCGACCCTGCCGGTCCCGCACACGTGACGCGCGTCCCCCGCGGCGAGTGGTCGGAATAGCGAACGACCATGTACCGTTGCCACTCGAAGAGACGATTCAGCACCCCGGGGCCGCACGTGTCAGCACGGAGCCGCCCCGCATCCACGTAAGAGGGGGTCGATGCCATGGGGCGCGGCCGTCAGAAGGCTAAGCAGACGAAGGTGGCCCGGGAGCTGAAGTACTTCAGCCCGGAGACCAACTACCGAGCTCTCGAGCAGGAGCTCACGTCGCACGGCCACAACGATGTCGTCACCGACAACCGCCCTCGTGCGGTTGTGGAGACGGACACTGACGACGACAGCGACGACTACCGGCGCTGGTCCGACGACGACCGCTGACGCGGTACGCGACTGACTCGCGCATGCCACGGGGCCGTCGAGCGAGGCGGCGACAGCTCAGTTGTCGCTCGTCTCGCACGTCGTTCTCGTCGCGCTCCTCTCCTGGCACTGTGCGCGGGAGCGTCGCCTGGGCCGTCCTGCTGCTGCGGTGGGTGTCCCCGGCGACGCCTCAGCCGGCCGTTCGCCGACGGCGCCCGGGTACGGCGTCGACTCTCCCGCGCCGGCCTTCCTCTGGCTCAAGACGGCCGGCACCGGCTAGACCCGGTACGCACCGCTGAGCTGGACGGCTCCTCCGTGGACACCCTTGGTGCCCGCCACGAACCCCGGTGCACCGACGACATCGGACGCCGGGTCGCCGTGCCGGACGGTGCCCAGCTCCCACGCCGGCAGGCCGAGCTCGGCGGCGTGCGCGAGCACCCCGTCCACGGCGTCAGCCGCGACGATCGCCACCATCCCGACACCCAGGTTGAGCGTGCCCTCAAGGTCGGTCCACGGCACCTGCCCCAGACGCTGCACCAGCGAGAAGATCGGCGGCAACGTCCAGCCGGCACGATCGATGTTCGCGACGAGGCCCTGCGGCAGCACGCGCGCGACGTTCGACGCGAGTCCCCCGCCGGTGACATGGCTGTACGCGTGCAGGCCGGCGACACCGGCGCGCTCCGCGAGGGCGAGGCAGTCGGAGGCGTAGACGCGGGTGGGCTCCAGGAGCTCCTCGCCGAGCGTGCGGCCGAGCTCGTCGACATGGCGGTCGAGCGACCAGCCGGCCACCGACACGACCTTGCGGACCAGCGAGTACCCGTTGGAGTGCAGACCGCTCGAGCCGAGCGCGAGCAGCACGTCGCCGGCGCGCACGCGGTCCGGGCCGAGCAGCTGGTCGGCCTCCACGACGCCTGTCGCGGCACCGGCCACGTCGTAGTCGTCGGGACCCAGCAGCCCGGGGTGCTCGGCGGTCTCGCCGCCGACGAGGGCGGTCCCGGCCACCGAGCAGCCGGCCGCGATACCGCGCACGATGTCGGCGATGCGCTCGGGCACCACGCGGCCGCAGGCGATGTAGTCCGTCATGAACAACGGCTTCGCGCCGACCACGACGATGTCGTCGACCACCATGCCCACCAGGTCGAACCCGATGGTGTGGTGGATGTCGAGGGCCTGCGCGATGGCGACCTTGGTGCCGACGCCGTCGGTCGACGTGGCCAGCAGCGGCTTGCGGTAGGTCAGCAACGCGCTGGCGTCGTAGAGCCCGGCGAAGCCGCCGACGCCGCCGAGCACCTGCGGCCCGTGCGTCGCGCGCACGGCGTCCTTCATCAGCTCGACAGCCTTGTCACCGGCCTCGGTGTCGACGCCGGCCGTGGCATAGGTGACCTGCGTGCCCTGCTCGCCGCTCACGGGTGGTCCAGCGCGGTCGCGCCACCGACGCTCGGCACGATCGCGAGCAGCCCGTCCTCGGGAGCACCCAGCGGGAGCTCGCTCTGCTCGAGCAGGAACTTGCCCAGCCGGTCGTCCGGGGGCAGCTCGATGGGGTACTGGCCCGTGAAGCAGGCGGCGCAGAGCTGCGACGCGGGCTGCTCGGTGGCGGCGACCATGCCCTCCGGGGAGATGTAGCCGAGCGAGTCGGCGCCGAGCGACGCGGCGATCTCCTCGACTCCCAGGCCGTTGGCGATGAGCTCGGCGCGGGACGCGAAGTCGATGCCGTAGAAGCAGGGCCACTTCACCGGAGGGGAGCTGATGCGCACGTGCACCTCGGCGGCGCCGGCCTCCCGCAGCATCCGGATGAGCGCTCGCTGGGTGTTGCCGCGGACGATCGAGTCGTCGACGACCACCAGGCGCTTGCCGCGGATGACGTCCTTGAGCGGGTTGAGCTTGAGGCGGATGCCCAGCTGGCGAAGCGTCTGCGACGGCTGGATGAACGTGCGCCCGACGTAGGCGTTCTTGGTCAGACCCTGACCGAACGTGATCCCGGACTCCGCGGCGTAGCCGACGGCGGCGGGCGTCCCTGACTCCGGCACGGGGATGACCAGATCGGCCTCGACCGGGTGCTCGACCGCGAGGCGTCGGCCCATCGCGACGCGCGCGGCGTGCACGGACCTGCCGGCGATCGAGGTGTCGGGACGAGCGAGGTAGACGTACTCGAACACGCACCCGGCGCGGTCGATCTTCGCGAAACGGCTGCTCCGCAGGCCGTCGGCGTCGATCGCGATGAACTCGCCGGGCTCGATCTCGCGGACGAACGAGGCGCCGACGATGTCCAGGGCCGGGGTCTCGCTGGCCACGACCCAGCCGCGCTCGAGCCGGCCGAGGACGAGCGGACGGACGCCCTGCGGGTCGCGTGCGGCGTACAGCGTGTGCTCGTCCATGAAGACGAGGCTGAAGGCGCCGCGCAGGCGGGGGAGCACCTCGAGCGCGGTGGCCTCCAGCGTGTGGTCCGGGTCCCCAGCCAGCAGGGCCGTGATCAGCGCGGTGTCCGTGGTGTTGCCCCGCGCGAGCTCCCCGCGCCGCTGGCTGCCGTAGCGCTCGGCGACGAGGTCGACCAGCTCCGCGGCGTTGGTCAGGTTGCCGTTGTGGCCGAGGGCGACGGTGCCGGCGGCCGTGGGGCCGAGCGTCGGCTGCGCGTTCTCCCAGGTGCTGCCGCCGGTGGTCGAGTAGCGGGTGTGCCCGATGGCGATGTGCCCCTGCAAGGCGTTCAGCGCGGTCTCGTCGAAGACCTGGGAGACCAGACCCATGTCCTTGTAGACGAGCAGCTGCTGGCCGTTGGAGGTGGCGATGCCCGCCGACTCCTGGCCGCGGTGCTGCAGCGCGTACAGGCCGAAGTAGGTCAGCTTGGCGACTTCCTCGCCAGGTGCCCACACACCGAAGACGCCACAAGCGTCCTGGGGGCCTTTTTCGTTGGGGAGGAGGTCGTGGTTCAGACGTCCGTCTGCGCGGGGGGCCACGTGCCTATGGTCGCACAGTCCTCGCACGTCCTCGCGGCGGTGCCCAGTCCGCAGACGCGTGCCTACACGTCCGGGCGGACCGCCTTGCGCACGCTGCGCCTGTCCGCCAGCACGGCGACGAGCCCGCCGAGGAACCCGCCGAGGACCGCACCCGCGACGGCCATGACGGTGCGCACGGCACCTTCGCCGTCGAGGAACGAGATGAAGCCGGACCCGTCGGCCACCCAGGGGACCTCGGGGCGGACGACCGCGACCAGGACGAGGGCGACGACGGCGCCGACGAGGACACCGGTGACGATGAACGCGCCGTACTTCGGAGCGTGGCGCACGGTGGCCGGCTGCGCGACCCGGGCCAGCTCCTCCTCCGAGGGGATCGGCACGCCGCGGGCGTCGACGGGGACCGACGGGCTCGGTGCAGGTTCCGGCGTCACGTCGGGGTGGGGGTCGTCAGGCACCCCGTGATCTTAGGTCAGCGCCCACATCGGCACGCTCAGCCGCGGGGGCGGGCGGCCTGGAGCGGCAGCCACTCGCGCAGGTCGGCCCTCTCCCCGGACGCCCTGATCCGACCATCGGCTACCGCGGACTCCCAGGTCAGCACCCCCGTGGCCAGGCCGAGCCACGTCTGAGCGTCCGTCTCCACGACGTTCGGCGGGGTCCCGCGGGTGTGACGAGGTCCCTCGACCGCCTGCACCGCACCGTCCGGCGGCACCCGCACCTCGACCGCGTTGCCGGGCGCCACCTCGGCCAGCTCCTCGAGCGTGAACCGGACCGCGGTCCGCCGCACGGACGTCGAGACGCCGGCGGGGTCGTCCCGCCAGACGGCGAGCGCGGCGCGGCCGTCGGCGGGGTCGGTTCGTCGGCGCGGCGGCATGGGGCGATTGTGCCTCGCCGACGAGCGCGGCACGTTCTGACGATCTCGCGGGCGAGCGCGGACGACACGGTCCGCGCCATCCGGTCCGCGAAGACCGACTCCGACCGGACGATCACCTACGACCCGTCGTCGCGACCCGAGGTGGCCAACCTGCTCCTGCTCGCGTCGCTGTGCACGGGTGTCCCGCCGGAGGTCATCGCGGACGAGGTGGGGTCGCGCGGCTCCGGACACCTCAAGGCCGTCGTTGCGGACGCCATGGTGGAGCACCTCGCTCCGCTGCGCGCCCGTCGCGCCCTGTTCGCCGCCGAGCCAGGGCTGGTGGCCGACATCCTGGCGCAGGGGAATGCGCGCGCGAACGAGCTCGCGGACGCCACCATGCGTGACGTCCGCGAGCTCATGGGGATGACCTACACGTGAGGGGCGGTCACCACTTCGCGTTGCGGGCCAGCTCCAGGGCGATCTCCTGGAACCAGGCGCCGGCGGACGGGCCGCCGTTGCAGGTGCCGTCGGACTCGCCGGGCAGCTTGACCCAGAGGAGGGCGTCGAGGCCGGAGCCGTCGTTCACCAGGGTCGGCTTCTCGCCGAGCGCCCGGCCGCGCGGGTTGCACCACTCGCCGTTGGAGCCGTTGCCGTTGCGGGAGGTGTCGATGACGAACTTCTTGCCGCCCAGCTGCTGCGAGATCTGCTGGCCGTACGTCTTCGACGCCGCGGTGGTCTGGTAGTTCGACGTGTTGAGAGCGAAGCCGACCGCGTGCTCGAAGCCGACCTGGTTGAGCCGGCTCACCGCCGTGCTGACGGGCAGCCACGACGAGTGGCCGGCGTCGATGTAGACGCGGGCGCCCTTGAGGGTGAGCGCCTTGGCGGCGTACTTCAGGAAGCCGACCCGGTCGCCCTGGCCGTTGCAGTCGCCCAGCTGGGCGAGCGCGTCGGGCTCGAGGATCACGTAGGGGTTGCCCTGGATGCCGGACGCGACCGTGTCGATCCAGGCTGCGTAGGCGCTCTCGGCCACGCCGCCGCCGGAGTACGAACCGCAGTCACGGCCCGGGATGGCGTAGACGACGATCGTCGGGGTCTTGCCGGCGGCGACCGCGCGACCGGTGTAGTCGGCCACCTCGGCCCTGGCGTGCGACGGGTCGGCCCAGTTGCCCACCCAGTACGCCTGGGGGGTCAGGGCGATCTTCTCGAGCAGCGCCTTGTCGGTTCCGCTCGCGGACTGCCAGGCGCGGTACCCCTGCGTGGTCGGGTCGACGTAGAAGCCGCTGGAGGTCGGCGGGGTGGTCTGCGTCGGTTTGGGAGTCGGAGTGGGCGTCGGCGGCGCGGTCACCGTGGGGGTGGGCGTCGGGGTCGCGGTCTGCGTCGGGGTCGGCGTCTGGGTCGGCGTGGTGCCCGTGCAGGTGGTGCCGTTCACCGTGAAGGATCCCGGGATCGGGTTGGACCCGCTCCAGGAGCCGTTGAAACCGAAGTTCGCCTTCCCGTTCGTCCCCAGCGAGCCGTTCCACGGGAGGCTCGCGACGGAGACCGCCGCACCGCTCTGGGTGGCGTTGCCGTTCCACAGCTGCACGATCTTCTGCCCCGCCGTGAAGGTCCAGCCGACCGTCCAGGAGCTGACCGGGTCGCCCAGGTTGGTGACCGTGACGTCGGCGCCGTAGCCGCCGCCCCACTGGTTCGTGATCGTGTACTCGACCTTGCAGCCGGTGGCGGCCTGCGCGGCGGTCGCGGTCGCGGCGGTGAGGCCGGCGACCGCGAGGGCTGCCGTGGCGAGCAGCGCTGTGGCGGTTCTGCGGGTGGGCATGGATCTCCTCGGGACGTCCGTGTCGTGGGCGGGGCGGGCTCGCGTCTCCGATGACGGCTGCTGCACCCCGGTCCCGACGAGGAAACCCGACCGCCCCGGGCTCTGGCGAGCGCTCCGCCGGATCCGAATCGTTTCGGGCGCGGATCCGGGTCGTCGATGCGCTTCCGCGCGCGCTCAGGGCCGCGGACGACCCGGTCCGCGCAGGCCGCGCTGGTAGTCCTTGGTGACCTTCTTCCACCGGTCGCGCTCCTCCGCCCGGAGCCGCGCGTCCGACCGCCGCGCCTGGTACGCGGCCTCGCGCGCCAGGCGGCGCCAGCTGTCGAACCGGCGCTCCGCCAGCTCCCCGCTGTCGAGCGCCGCCTGGATGGCGCAGCCCGGCTCCCCCGCGTGGTGGCAGTCGGCGAACCGGCACGCGTCCGCCAGCGCGGCGACGTCCGCGAAGGTCGTGTCCAGCGCGTCCTCGTCCGCGACGACACCGACTCCGCGGATGCCGGGCGTGTCGATGAGCATCGCGCCGCCCGCCAGCGGGACGAGCTCGCGGTGCGTGGTCGTGTGCCGACCGCGTCCGTCGGCCCGCCGCTCACCCGTCTCCATCACGTCCCGGCCGGCCAGCGCGTTGACCAGGGTGGACTTGCCCGCGCCGGACGGGCCGACGGCGACGAGCGTGGCGCCCGGCACGAGAAGCGCTCGGAGGCCGTCGAGCCCCCGACCCGTGGGGACGCTGACCGTGTGGACATCGACCGCGAGAGCCACCGCCTCGACCTCCGCGGTCATGCCGTCGGGATCCGGGACGAGGTCGGCCTTGGTCAGGACGACGACAGGGGTCGCACCCGAGCGCCAGGCCAGCGTCAGCAGCCGCTCGACGCGGCCGAGGTCCGGGTCCGGTTCGAGGTGCTCGACCACGAGCACGACGTCGATGTTGGCGGCGAGCGCCTGGACGCGGGACGTGGCGCCCGCGCTGTCGCGGACCAGGGCTGTGGTGCGAGGTCGCAGGCTCGGCCCCGCCTCGTCGACGAGCAGCCAGTCCCCGACCGTCGGCGCGAGCCGGTCTCCGTCCTGCGTGCCGAGCAGGCCGTCGCGGTCCAGCGTCACCCGGTGCGGCTCGTGGGCGCCGTCCAGCCCGTCGGCGGGCAGCACGAGGACCGCGCCCTTGTCGGCGCGCACCACCCGCAGAAGATCGACCACTCCCTGACGGTAGGAGCGTGCGGACGAGCGGGGCCACGGAAATAGGCGTTCGCGAGGTGCGGAGCTCAGCCGAAGTAGTGCGGGAGCGTCCCCTCGTGGGCCTCGCGGGCCTCCGAGAGGGGCAGCGTGAACAGGCCCTGGACCTCGACGGCCGGGCCGTGCACGTGGTCGGCCGCGTCGGTCGGGGTGCCAGCACCGGGCGAGCACGACTCGGCGGTCTCCCCCAGACGCAGCGCCGGGACGCCGCGCGCGGTGCAGAGGTCGACCAGGCGGACCTCCTCCGAGCGCGGGACCGCGACGAGCACGCGGGCGGTCGACTCCGAGAACAGCGCCTCGAACGGGGTGACGCCGTCCCGGGCGGTGATCGGCTCGAGGGAGACCTGGACGCCGACGCCGAAGCGCAGGCTGGACTCGATGAGCGCCTGGACCAGGCCGCCCTCCGAGAGGTCGTGCGCGGCGTCGACGAGCTCGTCGCGGCTGGCGCGCGTGAGGACCTCGGCCAGCCGGCGCTCCGCAGCCAGGTCCACGGCCGGCGGGAGACCGCCGAGGTGGCCGTGCACGACGTCGGCCCACGTCGAACCGTCGAGCTCCGGACGCGTGGTGCCCAGCAGGTAGACGGCCTGACCGGGCGCGGTCCAGCCGGACGGCGTGGCGTCGGCGACGTCGTCGAGCACGCCCAGCACGCCCACCACCGGGGTCGGGTGGATGGCGGAGTCGATGAGTCCCGGCTCCCCCGTCCCGTTGTAGAGCGAGACGTTGCCGCCGGTGACCGGGACCTCGAGCACCTGGCACGCGTCGGCCAGGCCGCGGATGGCCTCGACCAGCTGCCACATCGAGTCGGGGTGCTCCGGGCTGCCGAAGTTGAGGCAGTCGGTCACGGCGAGCGGGCGGGCACCCGTCGTCGCGACGTTCCGGTACGCCTCCGCCAGGGCAAGTTGCGCGCCGGTGTACGGGTCGAGCTTGGCGTACCGGCCGTTGGCGTCCGTCGCCAGCGCGACGCCGAGCCCGGTGGTCTCGTCGACACGGATCACGCCGGAGTCGTCGGGCTGCGCGAGCGCGGTGTTGCCCTGCACGAAGCGGTCGTACTGGTTGGTCACCCACGCCTTGGACGCCAGGTTGGGGCTGGCCAGCAGCTCGAGCACCGTGGCGCGGATCTGCGCGTTCGACGACGGCTTCGCCAGCGTGGCCGCGGTGTCGGCGTTCAGCGTGTCCTGCCAGGCCGGCCGCGCGTACGGGCGGTCGTAGACGGGGCCCTCGTGCGCGACGGTCTTCGGGTCGACGTCGACGATCCGCAGGCCGTGGTGGTCGATGGTGAGGCGCCCGGTGCCGGTGACCTCGCCGATGACGGCCGTCTCGACGTCCCACTTGCCGGTGATCGCCAGGAACGCGTCGAGCTGGTCGGGCCGGACGACGGCCATCATCCGCTCCTGCGACTCCGACATGAGGATCTCGCCGGCGGTCAGCGACGGGTCGCGCAGCAGCACGTTCTCCAGGTCGACGTGCATGCCGCCGTCGCCGTTGGAGGCCAGCTCGCTGGTTGCGCAGGAGATGCCGGCGGCGCCCAGGTCCTGGATGCCCTCGACCACGCGCGCGGCGTAGAGCTCGAGGCAGCACTCGATGAGCACCTTCTCCATGAACGGGTCGCCCACCTGCACCGACGGCCGCTTGGAGGGCTTGGTGTCGTCGAACGTCTCGGACGCGAGGATCGACGCGCCACCGATGCCGTCGCCCCCCGTGCGCGCACCGAACAGGACCACCTTGTTGCCCGCGCCCGAGGCGTTGGCCAGGTGGATGTCCTCGTGCCGCAGGACCCCGAGGCACAGCGCGTTGACCAGCGGGTTGCCCTGGTAGGAGGGGTCGAACACCAGCTCGCCGCCGATGTTGGGCAGGCCGAGCGAGTTGCCGTAGCCGCCGACGCCGGCCACGACGCCGTGCACGACGCGCGCGGTGTCGGGGTGGTCGACGGCGCCGAAGCGCAGCTGGTCCATGACGGCGACCGGGCGCGCGCCCATCGAGATGATGTCGCGCACGATGCCGCCGACGCCCGTCGCCGCACCCTGGTACGGCTCGACGTAGGACGGGTGGTTGTGCGACTCGACCTTGAAGGTCACCGCCCAGCCGTCGCCGATGTCCACGACGCCCGCGTTCTCGCCGATGCCGACGAGCAGGTGCTCCTTCATGGCGGGCGTCGTCTTGTCGCCGAACTGGCGCAGGTGGTTCTTGCTCGACTTGTACGAGCAGTGCTCCGACCACATCACCGAGTACATGGCGAGCTCGGCGGCCGTGGGCCGACGGCCGAGGATGTCGCGGATCCGCTGGTACTCGTCCGGCTTCAGGCCCAGCTCCGCGAACGGCTGCTCCTGGTCGGGGGTCGCGGCGGCGACGTCGACGGTGTCGGTCTGGGGGGCGCGCGCAGGTGCGGTGGTCATCGATTCCCTCGGTGGAGACCCGTGGCTCGGCGTCGGCTCGGTGGCCGCGCGGCCGACGTCGGCAGACATCCAGCAGGATACCGGCGCCCGGACACGGTCCGGAGCAGTGTCCGCGGTGACCAGATTCCCGGCGACCGACGCCGTTCCCGGCGCGACGCGATCGCTTGGCTGACCTGCGACGAAGGGCGTCGCATGACTGGCCACGGCGCTCGATGACCCCGTGCACGCGCCACCGTTCGAGTTGCGCAACTCGTCGGAAAGTGTGACGGTCGCCACATGAAAGCGCTTCCTACGCCTCCGGAGGGCGAGACGGGACCGGTGACGATCTACGACGTCGCCGCCCGCGCCGGCGTGGGGATCGCGACCGTCTCCCGGGCCATGAACGGGTCGGCGCCCGTCGCGGAGGCCACACGTGCCAAGGTGCTCGCCGCCGTCGAGGAGCTCGGCTTCCGCCCCAGCCACGCGGGCACCTCGCTGGCCGCGCGCACGCACGCCGCCAACGGGATCGTCTTCCCCGACCTGTCCGGCCCGTACTACGCCGAGGTCCTGCTCGGGTACGAGGAGACCGCCTCCCGGCTCGGCCGCAGCGTGCTGGTCCTGGCCACCCACGGCCGCCCCGACCCCGACGCGGCCGTCCGCGACCTCGCCGGCCGCGTCGACGGGATCGTCCTGCTCGGCCGCACCGTCCCCGACCATGTCGTGGAAGCGCTCAGCGCCTTCGGGCTCCCGGTCGTCGTCGTGGCCCGCCCCGAGGTCGCCGGTGTCGACTCCGTCCGGGCGAACAGCGTCGACGCCGCCCGCGCGCTCGGCGAGCACCTCGCCGGACACGACCTGCGCAAGGTCGCCTTCCTCGGCTCGCCCGAGGAGTCCCCCGACGTCGCCGAGCGGTGGCGCGGCGTCCGCGAGGGCCTCGGCGCCCACGGCATCGAGCCGACCGTCACGCCGTGCCTGTTCGACGAGGAGTCCGGCGCGCGCGTCGCAGCCGGTCTGCTCGCCGTCGACGACCGTCCCGACGCACTCGTGTGCGCCAACGACGAGATCGCGCTCGGCGCCATCGTCGCGGCCGAGCAGATCGGCCTGCGCGTCGGGCGGGACATCGCGATCACCGGCTGGGACGACGTCATGGCCGCGCGCCATGCCCGCCCCGCCCTCACCACCGTCCGCCAACCGATGCGCGCGCTCGGGACCCTCGCCGCCGAGGTGCTCGACCAGCGCATCAACGCCACCCGCACGACCCCGCGGCACGAGTTGCTCGCCACCGACCTGGTGGTCCGCGACAGCTGCGGCCCGCACCCCTGACGGACCCCACGAGGGCCGTCCGGTTCGAGGAGGAACCACCATGAGGAGAACAGCGCGCATCAGCGTCGCCGCGCTCGCGGTCACGACGCTCGCCCTGACCGCCTGCGGCCGCGGCGACGACACGGCCACCGAGGACGCGACCGCCGCCGCCGTCGACACCAGCGAGCTCAGCGGCAACGTGACCGTCTGGGCGATGGGCACCGAGGGCGAGGCACTCGGCGAGTTCGCGGAGGCGTTCACCGAGGAGAACCCCGACGTCACGATCGACGTCACGGCGGTGCCCTGGGATGCCGCCCACGACAAGATCGCCACCGCGATCGCCGCCGACGAGGTACCCGACGTCTCGATGATCGGCACCACGTGGATGGGCGAGTTCGCGACGAGCGGCGGCCTGGACCCGACACCTCCGGACCTCATCGACGAGTCCACGTTCTTCCCGGGAGCCTGGGGGTCCACCGAGGTGGGCGGCACCTCGTACGCCGTCCCGTGGTACGTCGAGACGCGCGTGCTCTACGTCGACACCGCGCTCGCGGAGCAGGCCGGTGTCTCGCCGACGCCCGCGACGTGGGACGACCTGCTGGCGACGTCGAAGGGCATGCAGACCGCCGGCGCCCAGTGGGGCATCAGCCTGCAGGCCGGGCAGACCGGCGCGTGGCAGACGTTCCTGCCGTTCGCGTGGCAGGCGGGCGCGGAGATCATGAACTCCGACCAGACCGAGTTCACGTTCGACAGCCCCGAGTTCGTCAAGGCGCTCACGTTCTACCAGTCGTTCTTCAACGAGGGCGTCGCCCCCAAGGAGCTGCCGGAAGGCACCCTGGAGCCCGACTTCGTCGCAGGCAAGATCGGCGCGTTCCAGTCCGGTCCCTGGCACATCGGGATCCTGGACGAGACCGGCGGCGAGGGATTCGTGGACACCGTGACCCTCGCGCCGCTGCCGGCCGACGAGAAGCAGGCGTCGTTCATCGGTGGCAGCAACCTCGCGGTGTTCAAGAGCGCCGAGAACCGCGACGCCGCGTGGGCCTTCGTGCAGTGGCTGAGCGAGCCCGAGGTCCAGGCGGACTGGTACGCGCAGACCAGCGACCTCCCCGCCGTACAGTCCGCGTGGGAGTCGGGCGACCTGGCCTCCGACGAGCGCCTCGCGGTGTTCGGCGAGCAGATGACGACCGCCCAGGCGCCGCCGGCGATCCCCACGTGGGAGCAGATCGCCAACGTGATCGACACCGAGCTGGAGAAGGTCTGCAAGACGGGCATGGACCCGCAGGAGGCCGCCACGGCCATCCAGCAGCAGGCCGAGTCGATCGGCACGGGGCTCTGACCCCATGTCCGCGACCCTGACCTCCGGGAAGGGTGTGCGCCCCCCGGGGACGGCCGACACGGCCGCTCCCCGGGTGCGGCGCTCGTCGCCCCTGCGCCGTCGGCGCAGCATCGCCGCGTGGGGCATGGCGGCACCGTTCATGGTGCTGTTCCTCGTCTTCACCGCGTGGCCGGTGCTCTCGTCGCTCTTCATGAGCGTCACCGACATCAAGAGCCGTGACCTGCAGAACCCGTTCGCTGTCGATTTCGTGGGGCTCGAGAACTTCTCGACCGTGCTCAGCGACCCGCTCTTCCAGAAGGCCGCGTTCAACACGCTCTACTTCGTCGTCGTCGGCGTCCCGCTGACGATCCTCGTGGCGCTGGCTATCGCGCTCGCGCTCAACACCGGCATCACGAAGCTGTCCGGCTTCTTCCGGGTCGGCTACTACATGCCCGTCGTCACGTCGATCGTCGCCGTGGCCGTCGTGTGGCGGTTCCTCCTGCAGCCCGAGAACGGGCTGATCAACGAGGTGCTGGGCTGGTTCGGCATCCAGGGTCCGGACTGGCTCGGCAGCACGACGTGGGCGATGCCCTCGCTGATCATGATGTCGGTCTGGCGCTCGCTGGGCACGCTCGTCGTGATCTTCCTCGCCGGTCTGCAGTCCGTGCCGAAAGCCCTGCACGAGGCCAGCGCGCTGGACGGCGCCAACGCGTGGCAGCGGCTGCGCAACATCACCCTGCCGACGCTGCGGCCGACCATGCTGTTCGCCGGCGTGATCACCGGGATCGGGTTCCTGCAGTTCTTCGAGGAGCCGTTCGTCATGACCCAGGGCGGCCCGCTGAACAGCACGCTCTCGGTGGCCTACCTGATCTACAACACGTTCGGGTTCGGCAACTACGGCGTCGCCGCCGCGATGAGCTACGTGCTCTTCGCTGCCGTCGTCCTCCTCACGGTCATCAACTTCAAGGTCCTCGGTGAGCGCGACGACGCGGCCGGCCCGCGCCGCCGCTGGTTCCGCCGGGCGGGAGGTGCGTCATGACCAGCACGAGCACCGCGACAGCCACGAAGCCCCGCGGCACCGTCGGCTCGCACCTCGGCGAACCGCAGCCACGCCGGTGGATCTACGTCGTGCTCGGGCTCGGGCTCGTGCTCGTCGTCACGCCGTTCATCTGGATGCTTCTCGGGTCGTTCAAGACGAACGGGGAGCTGCGGCAGAACCCGCCGACGTGGTGGCCGCAGGCACCCACGCTCGGCAACTACCAGGAGCTGTTCACGCGGCTCGACTTCCCGCAGTTCTTCACCAACTCGGTCGTCGTCGCCGTCGTGGTGACGGTGGGCAACCTGGTGTTCTGCTCGATGCTCGGCTACGCGTTCGCCAAGATCGACTTCTGGGGCCGCACGTGGATGTTCCGCCTCGTCCTGGCCACGCTGATGATCCCGGGCATGGTGACGCTGGTCCCGCTGTTCGTGCTGGTCAGCAACCTGGGCATGGTCAACACGTACTTCGGCCTGATCCTGCCGTTCCTCGCCGGAGCGTTCGGCGTGTTCCTCATGCGCCAGTTCATGCAGGGGATCCCCGACGAGCTCATCGACGCCGCGCGCGTCGACGGCGCGGGCGAGCTGCGGATCTTCGCGACCGTGGTCATGCCGCTGTGCAAGCCCGCGCTCGCGACGCTCGCGATCCTCACGTTCCTGGGCTCCTGGAACAACTTCCTGTGGCCGCTCGTGGTCGCGAGCACCGAGGACATGTACACGCTCCCGGTCGCGCTCGCGCTCTACAGCGTCGGGCAGAACTCGACCAACTACGGCCTGCTCCTCGCGGGCGCGTGCGTCGTGCTCGTCCCCGTGCTCGTCGTGTTCCTCGCGCTGCAGCGCCACTTCGTGCAAGGGCTGGCGACCACCGGCCTCAAGACCTGACCCACGAGAAGGGCTCGATGATGAGACTTCGACACGTCGCGGCAGCCGCCGCTGCCACCGCCCTCGTCGTCACCGGCGCGACGACCGCCTCCGCAGGCGGCCCGCACCACGACGACCTGGACCTCACGCACCAGGACCGCGCCGACCTGCACCGCTGGGCGCAGGACACGTGGACGTCCTTCGTCGCCATGACCGACGAGGCCACCGGCCTGCCGGCCGACAACATCGACGCGACGCTCGACCCGGCCACGCGGTCGGGCTACACCTCGCCGACGAACATCGGCGCCTACCTGTGGTCCACGATCTCCGCCCAGGAGCTCGGGATCATCGACAAGCGCGAGGCCCGCGAGCGCATGGCGCAGACGCTGGCGACGGTCGCGACGATGGAGCGGCACGAGCCGAGCGGCATGTTCTACAACTGGTACGACGAGGCCACGGGCGCCAAGCTCACGCAGTTCCCGACGGGCGAGACCGTCTACCCGTTCCTGTCCACGGTGGACAACGGCTGGATGGCCGCGGCGCTCATGGTCGTCGCCACCGCGGAGCCGTCGCTGCGACGCGAGGCGAACGCCCTGCTGGAGCCGATGAACTTCGGCGCCTTCTACGACGCGAACCAGTTCGGCGGCACGCGGCCCGGCATGATGCGCGGCGGCTTCTGGGTCGACCCGCCCATGAACCAGTGCACGCAGGCCGGCACGGTCGACGGCTCGCCCGTGCTGTTCACCTGCCACCACTACGACATCACGAACTCCGAGCCGCGGATCGCCAGCTACATCGGCATCGTGCGCGGCCAGGTGCCGCCGGAGCACTACTTCGCGACCAACCGCACGTTCCCGGCGAGCTGCGACTGGTCATGGCTCGAGCAGCGCCCGGTCGGCGTGACGCGGACGTACGAGGGCCTCGAGGTCTTCGAGGGCGCGTTCACCTACCGCGGCATGCACATCGTCCCCAGCTGGGGCGGCGACATGTTCGAGGAGCTCATGCCCGACCTGTTCGTGCCCGAGGCGGAGTGGGCCCCGAAGAGCTGGGGCGTCAACCACCCGCTCGCCGTGCGCGCGCACATCGAGCACGGCATGGAGGAAGCCGGCTACGGCTACTGGGGCTTCTCGCCCGCGAGCGACCCCTTCGGCAACTACTCGGTGTACGGGGTCGACGCGATCGGCATGGACCCGGGCGGGTACCCGTCCGACCGCGAGGCGACGAACGTCGACGCCGGCTACGAGGGCTGCCGCCCGGCCACCAACCCGACACCGACCTTCGGTGACGGCGTCGTCACCCCGCACGCCTCGTTCCTGGCCCTGCCGTACGCGCCCCGCGAGGCCGTCGACAACCTCCGCAACATCGAGACGGTGCTCGGCGCCTACGGCGACGGCGGGTTCTACGACTCGGTCGCCGTCCGCTCCAACACGCAGGCGGAGCGTTACCTGTCGCTCGACCAGGGCATGGTCCTGGGCGCGCTGGGCAACGTCCTCGGCGGTGGCGTGCTGCACGACTCGTTCGGCACGCGGCACGTCGAGAAGATCCTGCGTCCGCTCATCGGCCAGGAGGAGTTCAGCGCGGGGGTGGTCGAATGAGTGACGCACGCACGGACTGGGAGTCCCGGATCGGGCGGAGGTCGGACGCCACGGCGGCCGGCGGGATCCCCGTCCTCGCACCGCCAGCCGGCCTGCACGCGGCGCCCGGCGTCGGACAGGTGACGCTCCACTGGGAGCCGGTGGCCGGCGCCGTCGGGTACCAGGTGCTGCGCGACGGCACCCCGCTCGACCACCAGGGCGGCGACGTCCTCGCGGTCCCGCACGGGCCGTACGCGGACACCACCGGCGAGCCCGGCGTGGCGTACCGGTACGCGGTCGCCACGGTGACGGACGTGGACGTGACCGGGCCCGCGGGCGACGAGGTCGTCGCGGCGTCCCTGGCGTCCGGGACCGGGACGGTCGAGGTCCTCGTGGACCTCGGCGCCGTGGTCCGCGAGCTCCCCCGACCGTGGCGGCCCATGATCGGCTCGGAGCACCTCAGCCTCCTGCTGAGCGACGAGACGGTCGGCGGGCAGAGCATCTCGGCGGACCTCACGTCGGCCCTGCGGGCGGCGCACGACGAGCTCGGCGTGGCCACCGTCCGGGCGCACGCGATCCTGTGCGACGACCTCGGCGTCTACCGCGAGGTCGACGGCGAGCCGGTGCACGACTTCACGCGGGTCGACGCGACGTACGACGCGCTGCTGGCCCTGGGTCTGCGGCCCGTCGTCGAGCTGTCGTACATGCCGCGCGACCTGGCGTCCGATCCGGACGTGACGGTGTTCGGCTACCGCGCGATCGTGTCCCCGCCGAGGGACTGGGACCGCTGGGCGGCGTTGATCACCGACCTTGTCGGGCACCTGGTCCAGCGCTACGGGCTGGACGAGGTCCGGGAGCGATGGTCGTTCGAGGTCTGGAACGAACCCAACCTCGAGGTCTTCTGGTCCGGCACGCGCGACGAGTTCTGGCGGCTCTACGACGTCACCGTGAACGCCGTGCGCGAGGTGGACGACCGGCTGGTGGTCGGCGGACCGTCAACCGCGGCCGCCGGGTGGGTGGACGGGCTCCTGGAGCACGTCGCGTCGTCGGGTGCACCGGTCGACTTCGTCTCGACGCACACCTACGGCAACGCCCCCCTCGACGTGCGGCCGACGCTCGCGCGGCACGGCCGCGAGGACGCGCAGATCTGGTGGACCGAGTGGGGCGTGAGCCCTACGCACTTCGGCAACTCAAACGACGGCGTGTTCTCCGCGGCGTTCCTGGTCCGCGGGATGCGCTCGGCCGCCGGTCGCATCGAGGCCCTGTCCTACTGGGTGGTCTCCGACCAGTTCGAGGAGCTCGGCCGGCCGCCGCGGCTGCTGCACGGAGGCTTCGGCCTGCGGACCGTCGGCGAGCTGCGCAAACCCCGCTGGTGGGCGCTGTGGCTGCTCGAGCAGCTGGGTCGCGACGAGGTCGCGGCGACCGTGACCGGCGACGGCGCGGACAGCCTGGTCGAGGTGTGGGCATCACGCGATGACGACCGCATCGCCGTCGCGCTGTGGAACGGCACCCTGGACCAGTCCAAGGTCGACGGGTCCGCCGCGCTGGGACGGACCGCTCACGTGTCGCTCGACGGTCTTCCGGACGGCACGTGGACCGTGCGCGAGTCGCGGGTGGACGCCGACCACTCGAACATCGCCGCGGTGTGGTCGTCGATGTCCGACGGGGCCGACTGGCCGACCGATGAGCAGTGGGCACAGCTGCGCGAGGCCGACCGCCTGGCCGTGACGGAGCGCCCGCTGGACGGGTCGTCCCTGGACGTCGACCTGCCCAACCCCTCGATCGTGCTGATCGAGCTGGTTCGCGTGTGACCTCGTGGTGGCGCACCGCCGTCGTCTACCAGGTCTACGTCCGCTCCTTCCTGGACGGTGACGGCGACGGCGTCGGTGACCTGGCGGGTCTGACCGCCGGGCTCGACGCCGTCGCCCGCCTGGGCGTCGACGCGGTGTGGCTCACCCCCGTGTACCGCTCGCCGCAGGTCGACCACGGTTACGACGTGGCCGACCACCGCGACATCGACCCGCTCTTCGGGGACCTGGCGACGTTCGACCGGCTCGTCGGGGCGGCCCACGATCGAGGGCTGCGGGTGCTGATGGACCTGGTCCCCAACCACGTGTCCGACCAGCACCCGTGGTTCGTCGCCGCACGAGCCGGTGGGCCCGAGCGGGAGCTGTTCCACATCCGCTCGCGGCCCACCGGGTGGCAGTCGATGTTCGGCGGCCCAGCCTGGTCGCCGCTGCCCGACGGGAGCTGGTACCTGCACCTGTTCGCCCCGGAGCAGCCGGACCTGAACTGGGCGCACCCGGTGGTGCAGTCCGACTTCGCGGACACCCTGCGGTTCTGGCTGGCCCGCGGGGTGGACGGGTTCCGGGTGGACGTCGCGGGCGGGCTGGCCAAGGACCCGGCGTACGGAGAGGTGCGGCGCGGCTCCCTGCACCACCCGCACTGGGACCGTCCGGAGGTGCACGACGTCTACCGGTCGTGGCGCGGCGTGCTGGGCACGGCACCCGCGGTGGCGGAGGCGTGGGGACCGCCCGAGCGCACGGCGGAGTTCGCGCGGGCCGACGAGCTGGGCCAGGCGTTCGCGTTCGACGTCCTGCACACCCCCTGGTCCGCCGCGGCGCTGCAGCGCACCGTCGACGCCCAGCTCGCCGCACATCGCGCGGTCGGCGCCCTGCCCGCGTGGGTCGCCGGCAACCACGACATCGCCCGCGTGGCGACGCGGCTCGGCCCCGAGCGAGCGCTGGCCCTGCACCTCTTCCTGCTCGCCCTGCCGGGGGCGTTCTACCTGTACGCCGGCGACGAGCTGGGCCTGCCCGACGCCCAGGTCCCTCCGGAGACGTGGCAGGACCCGCAGTCGCTGCGATCCGGCGGGCGGTTGCCCAACCGCGACGGTGCCCGCGTGCCGCTGCCGTGGACGTCGGGACCGGGCGTCGGCTTCACGACGGGCGAGCCGTGGCTGCCGATCCCGGCGACCTGGCCGCAGTACGCCCGAGACCGTCAGGAGTCCGACCCCACCTCGGCCTGGTCGGTGCTGCAGCGGGCGCTCGCAGCACGCCCGTGGTTGTGGACCTCCGAGGACCTGACCTGGCAGGACGCCCGCCCCGGGGTGCTCGTCGGCCGCCGAGCCGACGCGCTGGTCGTGCTCAACACGTCGTCACGCCCGTGGCGGCTGCCCGTGGCTACGGAGGTGGTCGCAAGGAGCGTGCCCGGCGCCGAGCCGACGATCGCCACCCCGTCGGAGTGTGTCTGGCTGCGGGATCGACGGGTACGTTCTCCCACGTGAGGGCACGGGGGGCGGTGACAGCGGTCGCGCTGCTCGTCGCGCTCGTCGGGTGCAGCCCCGGCTTCGCGGAGCCTCCGCAGGTCGCGAGCCCGACCCCCACCCCGACGGTGCAGGTCACCGCGGACCCGTCCGACCCCGCCGTCGTCCGCGCGACGGGCGCGCCCCTGACCTCCGGCCCCGTGACCGTGACCATCGTCGCGCCTGCGGCGGCCGCGACCCCTGCCGACGACGGATCCGCCACGGTTGCCCTGTCCGGCGGCGCCGCGCTGCTCGCCGCGCCCGAGGGCATGACCCTCGAGGCGCTCTCCGACGGCTCCGCGGTGGTCCGCGACGACGCCGGCCGGTTCGTCGCCGGGCTGACCACCGAGCCGCGGCGGACGGGGCTCGAGCAGGTCGGACCCGAGGTCATCCGGCTCAGCGCCGACCAGCCCGTGGTCGTCTGGCTCGCGTCGGTCGCCGTCGAGAGCGCGACCTGGGGCGAGGCCGAGGGCGGTCGGTCGCTCGGGGTGGTCGCGAGCGCCTGGGCGCGCGTCCGCAGCCTGGCCGCGCAGGACGGACTCTGGACGCAGGTGGTCGACCAGGCACCCGACGCCGACGTGCCGGGCATGCAGGACCAGCTCGAGTGCCACGAGCTGGGCGCCCCCGACAAGGCGTCCTGGAACCTCGAGCCGTGGCGCCCGGTCGTCGACGGGATCGACATGATCGCGGCACGCTGCAACCCCACGTGATCAGCCCGCGGACCAATCAGGTGGGGTCCATACGCCGGATCAGCGCTGGTGCTTCTCCGGGACGGGTGCGTCGCCCGAGGCACGCTGCGCCCGGTAGTAGGCGCGGGCCTCGTCCTGCCGGTCCTGCTCGGCGCCCGACGCGATCGGTGCGCGCAGGTGCGCCTGCTCGTAGCCGAACGCGTCGACCAGGCTCTGCGCGTGCGGCCGCAGCCGGGCCAGGAGCCGGTCGATGTAGGACGTCACCGTGCGGGCACGCCCTGCGGACAGCCGACCGTTCAGCAGGTACCAGGTGAGGTTCCGCTCGATGACCGTGAGCCCGAACAGGTCCCGGACCCAGGTGAGGATCTGGCGGGTACCCGGGTCGGTGACGCGCTCCAGCGCGGCGGTGAACGACTCCCACTGGACCAGCTCGGCGTGCGCGCGGGCCGCCGCGATCAGCTCGTGCTGGTGGGTGTTGAACAGCGCCGCGGCGGTCGCGGGGTCGGCCTTCTGCGCGGGGCGCAGCGCCTGGGCGATCTCCTCGACCATCGTCTCGACGCGGTCCACCAGCAGCTCGCGCTGCGTCGCCGTCTCGCGCAGCTGACCGGCCGAGCGGCGCGGGTCGCCGACGTCGGCGATGGTCTGCACGGCCCGGTGCAGCGGGGTGCGGTACCGGGCGGCGTCGGACGCGCGCTCGGCCACCAGGCGGGCGACCTTCGTCGCGTCCAGGTGCTTGAAGCTCTTGGAGTAGTCGGCCAGCAGACGCTTGCCGACGAGCTGCAGCAGGACGGTGTTGTCCCCCTCGAACGTGGCGTACACGTCCATGTCCGCGCGCAGCCCGGTGAGCCGGTTCTCCGCGAGGTACCCGGCCCCGCCGCATGCCTCGCGTGCCACCTGCAGCGTGTTCAGCGCGTGCCAGGTCGACGCCGGCTTGAGCGCCGCGGCGAGCGTCTCGAGGTCCTCGCGGGTCTCCGGGGTGTCGTTGCGGCCGGAGAACACGTCGTCGAACGCGGCGAGCAAGTCCTCGTGCGCGAACCCGGCGGCGTACGTCTCCGCGAGCAGCGGGAGCAGGCGCCGCTGGTGCTCGGCGTAGTCGAGGATGACGACCTCGTCGGAGGGCGACGCGCCGTTGAACTGCCGACGCTGGTTGCCGTAGGTGATCGCGATGGTCAGGCCCACGCGGGCGGCCGTGACCGCAGCACCGTCCAGGGAGACGCGACCCTGCACCAGCGTGCCGAGCATCGTGAAGAAGCGGCGGCCGGGGCTCGCGATGGGCGACGAGTACGTCCCGTCCTCGTCCACGTCGCCGTAGCGGTTGAGCAGGTTGGTGCGCGGGATGCGGACGTGGTCGAACCAGAGCCGGCCGTTGTCGATGCCGTTCAGCCCGCCCTTGAGCCCGTCGTCCTCACCACCGACGCCCGGGAGGAACTCCATCGTGTCCTCGTCGCGGATCGGGACGTAGAACGCATGCACACCGTGGTCGGTGCCGGCCGTGACCAGCCGGGCGAAGACGGTGGCCGCCGTGCCGTGCACCCCGGCGTTGCCCAGGTAGTCCTTCCACGCCGCGCGGAACGGCGTGTGGACGACGAACTCCTGCGTCGCCGGGTCGTACGTCGCGGTGGTGCCGATCGCGGCGACGTCCGAGCCGTGGCCCGTCTCCGTCATCGCGAAGGCGCCCGGGACTTTGACCGACAGGGCGTCGGCCAGGAACTGGTCGTGATTGCGCTCGGTCCCCAGGTGGTAGATCGCGGAGGCGAACAGCCCCCACTGCACCCCCGACTTGATCTGCAGCGACGGGTCCGCGTGCGTCAGCTCCTCGAACCGGGCCAGGAAGCCGCCGTGGTCCTCGTGGCCGCCGAACCGCTCGGGGAACGAGCGGTGCACGTCGCCCTCGGCGGCGAGCAGGCGGAGCTGTCCGAGGACGCGCTCACGGTGGTCGGCCAGCGACTGGCCCTCGATCCGGTGGAACCGCTCGTCGGCCATGAGCTTGCGTGCCGCCAGCCGCAGCTCCGGGTAGTGGCCGAGCAGGACCTGGCTCAGGTGGGCGATGTCGACGTTGGTGACGTCGGCGTCGAGTCGCGGGTCGCCGACCTCGGGGGTCTCGACGGCGGGGCGCGGTGTCTGACGAGGCGCAGTGGTGGTCATCGGGACTCCTCGGATGCTGTGCGGTTGCGGTCACGGGCGAGCAGCCCGACGGGTCCGGCCCAGAGCCATGCGGCGACCTGGGCGGTGAGCTCTTCGCGGTCCGGGCTGGCGGGCTCGTCGCGGTGGGCCAGCCACCACTCGCCGGAGCCGCGGACGAAGCCGACGGCACCGGCCGCCCACGACTCGGCCAGCGCGACGCGGGCCTTCAGGGCGGTGTCGTCCTCGTCCGGGGAGCCTTCGGGCCGACGTGCCCTGCGTCCACCGTCGGCGTGCTCCTCGGTCAGCCCGCGGGCGAACGGTGCGGCGACCAGCGCGGTGACCGAGTCGAGGAAGTGCCCGAGCGGACCGCCGGACTCCACGGAGCCGTTGCGCGTCACGAACGCGTAGACGTTGGGCGACGACTCGATCATCTCGAGGTACACCGCCACCATCGCGCGCAGACCTTCGCGCGGGGTCGGCGCGATCCGCAGGACGCCCTCGAGCGCCCCCTGGATCTGCAGCACGACCGCCTCGGCGACCGCGATCTGCAGGCCGGTCTTGTCCGCGAAGTACCGGTAGACGATCGACTTGGAGGTACCCGCGGCGGCCGCGATCTCCTCCATCGACACGTCGGGGCCCTTGTGGTGGACCGTCTTGCGGGCGATGCGGACCAGCTCGGCGCGACGAGCCTCGCGGTGGTCGGCCCAGCGGGTGGACCGGCCGTCGGTCGCGAAGGCGTCCTCGGGGGGTCGGTGCGCGCGCTGGCTCGACGGGGGCGTGGGAAGGGCCGGTCGCGCACGACCGGCCTCGGAGTTCAGCAGGGTGAGGGCCGTCGCCTTCGACGGACCCGGTGTGACAGGGCTCACGAGACCGAAGGTATCAGGTACTGTGGGTTTCGGACACCATGTCATCTCGAGCGCACGTGCTCGACACCGCTGCGCTCGACACCGCTGCGCTCGACGACGATGCGAGAGGAACGCGCCCATGGCACAGCCCACCCCCACACCCGAGGTTCGTCAGGCTTACGTGCTGGGCGGGAACCGGATCCCCTTCGCCCGCGCCGGCGGCCCCTACGTGCGGGCCAGCAACCAGGACATGCTCATCGCCGCGATCGACGGGCTGGTCGCCCGGTTCGGCCTGCAGGGCGAGCGCATCGGTGAGGTCGCCGCGGGCGCGGTGCTCAAGCACAGCAAGGACTTCAACCTCACCCGCGAGGCTGTCCTCGGGTCGGCCCTCTCGGCCGAGACCCCCGCGTACGACGTGCAGCAGGCCTGCGCGACCGGTCTGGAGACCGTCGTCTCCCTGAGCAACAAGATCCGGCTCGGCCAGCTCGAGTCCGCGATCGCCGGCGGAGTCGACTCCACGTCCGACGCGCCCATCGCCGTGAGCAACCGGCTGCGTCGCGCGCTGCTCGACCTGTCCCGCGCGAAGACCACCGGCCAGAAGCTCGCCGCGATCGCGCAGATCCGCCCGAAGGACCTCGCGCCTGTCGCCCCGAACACCGGCGAGCCGCGCACGCACCTGTCGATGGGCGAGCACCAGGCGCTCACCACCGCGCAGTGGGAGATCACGCAGGCTGCACAGGACGAGGTCGCGCTGGCCAGCCACCAGCGGCTCGCCGCCGCGTACGACTCCGGGTTCTTCGACGACCTGGTCACCCCGTTCCGCGGGCTGACGCGCGACGCCAACCTGCGCCCGGACTCGTCCCTGGAGAAGCTCGCGAAGCTCAAGCCCGCCTTCGGGCTGGGCCTGGACACCACCGCGACGATGACGGCCGGCAACTCCACGCCGCTGTCCGACGGCGCCTCCACGGTGCTGCTCGGGTCGGCCGACTGGGCCGCCGCGCACGACCTGGTCCCGCTGGCGTCGATCGTCGATGCCGAGGCAGGCGCGGTCGACTTCGTGCACGGGGACGACGGACTGCTGATGGCCCCCGCGTTCGCTGTGCCGCGCCTGCTCGCTCGCAACGGGCTGGCGCTGGCGGACTTCGACTACATCGAGATCCACGAGGCGTTCGCCGCGACCGTGCTGACGACGCTGGCCGCGTGGGAGTCCGAGGAGTTCGGGCGCACGCGGCTCGGGCTCGACGGCGCCTTCGGGACCGTGGACCGCGACAGGCTCAACGTGCACGGGTCGTCGCTGGCCGCGGGGCACCCGTTCGCCGCGACCGGCGGGCGGATCGTCGCGACCATCAGCAAGGAGCTGCACCGGAGGAAGGCGGCGTCAGGTTCCGACGCGCCCGTGCGGGCGCTCGTGTCCGTGTGCGCGGCCGGCGGGCTGGGCCTCACCGCGATCCTCGAGGCGGCCTGACAATGACCGACACCTACCTGAACCTGGTCAACAGCGGCTTCACCAAGAAGGTCGCCAAGCAGCTCGGGCTGCCCCAGCCCTCTCCCCTGCGCCGCTACGAGCCCGGGCAGCCGCTCCTGCCGGGCGCCGTGCTGGTGCTGGGACGCGGGTCGGAGGCCGACGCGATCGCCTCGTTCCTGTCCTCCGACTGGGACCTCGACGTGCACCGGCACGCGACGCCCGACACCCGGTACTCCGCCGTGGTGCTCGCGCTCACCGAGCTCACGCACCCCGACCAGCTGTCCGAGCCGGTGCTGGCCGTCGGCGGCGTGCTCAAGTCGCTCCCGAAGGGCGCCCGCGTCGTCACCATCTCCCGCGAACCGCGTGCCGACGACGCCCCCGCGGTCGCCGCGGCACGCCAGGGAGTCGACGGGCTGCTGCGGTCGCTGGCCAAGGAGCTGCGCGGCGGGTCGACCGGCAACGGTGTGGTGCTGGCCCTGGACGTCCCCGTCACGGCACCGTCCGTCGTCGGCGCCCTGCGGTTCTTCCTGTCGACGAAGTCCGCGTTCGTCGACGGTCAGCTGCTGGGGGTCGACTCCGCCGCCGGTGCGCTGCCGTCCGACTGGGACAAGCCGCTGGCCGGTCGGGTGGCCGTCGTCACCGGGGCGGCCCGCGGCATCGGCGCCTCGATCGCCGACACCCTCGCGCGCGACGGCGCCACCGTCGTCGCGGTCGACGTCCCCGCCGCCGGCGAGCAGCTGGTGACCGTCGCCAACCGGGTGCGGGGGACCGCGCTGCAGCTCGACGTCACGGCGCCTGACGCCGGGGCACGGATCCTGGAGCACGCGCTGCAGCGGCACGGGCGGCTCGACATCGTCGTGCACAACGCCGGGATCACGCGCGACAAGCTGCTAGCCAACATGTCCGCCGACAAGTGGGACTCGGTGCTGGCGGTGAACATCGCGTCGCAGCTGAGCATCAACGAGGCGCTGCAGACGTCCGGGGACTTCACCGACGCCCCGCGGATCGTGTCGCTCGCGTCGACCTCGGGCATCGCCGGAAACCGCGGACAGACCAACTACGCGGCGTCCAAGGGCGGCGTCATCGGCATGGTCCGCGCGACCGCGCCGCTGCTCGAGGCGTTCGGCGGCACCGCGAACGCCGTCGCCCCCGGGTTCATCGAGACCGAGATGACCGCGCGCATCCCCGCGGTCACGCGGCAGGTCGCCCGCCGGCTCAACTCGCTGCAGCAGGGCGGGCAGCCGGTGGACGTCGCCGAGACCGTGGCGTTCCTGGCCTCCCCCGCCGCGGGCGGCATCGTCGGACGCGTGCTGCGCGTGTGCGGGCAGAACATGGTGGGCCAGTGACGACGACCGTCGTCCTGCCCGAGGTCCCCTCGCTCGGTGGGCTGTACGCGCGAGGGGCGGGGCTCTCCCTCGCGCGGCGCGTGCGGTCCGGGCCGTCGGTCCTGCCCGACGTCGACTACGTGGTCCGCGGGGTGCGCAGTGACGCTTCGCGTCTCACCGAGTACCAGCACCTCCTCGGCGAGCCCGCGTCGGACGTCCTGCCCGCCGGGTTCGTGCACGTGCTGGCGTTCCCCGTGGCCACCGCGCTCATGGTCCGCTCCGACTTCCCGCTGCCGCTCGTCGGGCTGGTCCACCTGGCCAACCGCGTGACGCAGCTGCGCCCGGTCCTGCTGGACGACGAGCTCGACGTGCGCGCGTCTGCCACCGACCTGCGGGCGCACCGCTCCGGCACGCAGGTGGACCTGGTCACCGAGGTGTCGATCGACGGCTCGGTCGCCTGGCGCGGGGTGTCGACCTATCTGGCGCGAGGTGTGTTCCTCGCCGGAGCCGTCGAGGAGTCGTCGGAAACCTTCGACCCGCCGACGCCTACCGGCCGCTGGAAGCTCGACGGTGACGTCGGACGTCGGTACGCGGCGGTGTCCGGCGACCGGAACCCGATCCACCTGTCCGCGCTGTCCGCCAAGGCCTTCGGGTTCCCGCGGACGATCGCGCACGGCATGTACACCGCGTCGCGCGCACTCGCCGACGTGGGTGCCGGACGCGGGGACGCGTTCGAGTGGGCGGTCGAGTTCGTGAAGCCGGTGCTCCTGCCGGGGACCGTGACCGTGCGGATCGCGCATGACGGCGACGGGTACACGTTCGCCGGCTGGGACTCACGCTCCGGCAAGCCGCACCTGACCGGGTCGGTCACCCCGCTGCGCTGAGCCGCTACACGGTCGGGTTGCGGTCGGGTTGCGGTCGGGCTCAGTCGTCCAGGGCCGGGCCGCAGGCCGCCGCCGCCGTGGCGGCCAGGTGGTTCAGGCCGTGGACCGCCAGGAGGGGGCGGGTGTCCTCGACGACCGCCCAGCACCCGTCGACCACCTCGTACCGGACCGCGGGCCCCGTGGACAGGTACTGGGTGAGCGCGGCGACCAGGCGGTCGACGGCCTCGCTCGTCGTGCCGACACCCACCGACGCGCGGATCGCGCCGCCCGACGCGCCCAGGTGCGCCAGGAGCGGGTGCGCGCAGAAGCGGCCGTCGCGGACGCCGATGCCGTGCTCGGCGGCGAGGTAGGCCGCGACGAGACCCGGGTCGTGGTCGGGCACCGTGAAGGTGAGGACGCCGACGGGCGCCTGCGAGTCCGGCCAGATGCGCGCGATCTCCACGCCGTCGATGCCCGACAAGCCCGACACCAGCCGCTCGCGCAGCGCCTCCTCGTGCGCAGCCAGCGCGCCGCCCGGCAGCGCGGCGAGCTGGTCGCACGCTTCCGCGAGGGCGATGGCCCCGATGACGTTGGGCGACCCGGCCTCGTGGCGTGCCGGTGCCGGCTGCCAGACGGTCCGGTCGGCTCGCACGTCGCGCACCGCACCTCCCCCTGCGAGGTACGGCGTGCCCGTGTCGAGCCAGTCCCGGCGTCCGACGAGCGCCCCCGCGCCGAACGGCGCGTAGGTCTTGTGGCCGGAGAACGCGACGTAGTCGGCGTGCGTGGCCGTCAGCGAGAAGCCGCGGTGCGGCACCAGCTGGGCGCCGTCGACAGCCACGCGGGCGCCCTCGGCGTGGGCGAGCGCGACGACCTGGTCGATCGGCAGCGCCTCGCCCGTGACGTTGGACGCACCCGTGACCGTGACCAGCGCGTACGGCTGGCGGGCGAGCTCGGACCGCAGCGCGTCGAGGGTCTCGGCGACCGTGCCCTTGATCGGCAGGATCGTCGCGCGGTTGCCGTGGCGCTCGCTCGACTGGACCCACGGCAGCAGGTTGGCGTGGTGCTCGACGTCCAGCACGAGGACGCGACCGCCGTCGGGGACCACGCCCGCGAGCAGGTTGAGCGAGTCCGTCGTGTTGCGCGTGATGATCGCGACGTCGTCGGGACGTGCGTCCACGAACCGCGCGACCGTCTCGCGGGCCGACTCGTATAGGGCGGTGGACACCTGGGACAGATAGCCGGCGCCGCGGTGCACCGACGCGTACAGCGGCAGCACCTCCGTCACGCGGGCGGCGACGGCCTCCAGGGCCGGGGCGCTGGCGGCGTAGTCCAGGTTGGCGTAGACGCGCTGCGTGCCGTCGACCAGGGGGACGGTGGTGGTCCCGCCGACGACCGGGAGCAGGGCGCTCACCTCGTCGACGGAAGCACACGAGAGGCGCTCGGCGATGGCGGTCAAGATGGTCCTCCGACACGATCCGGGGGGACACCAGCAGTGGTGGAACCCCGCGCTTGCCACGCCCCGGGCGGGACGCGGCCAGGTCGTCACCCGGGGCACCCCACCGCGGAGGAGGGTTGCCGGCCAGCGAGCCGGGGCTTGACGCTGGCGCTCATGACCTGTGACGAGGGTCCCGGCACCTCCGGGGACCTGTCAACGCGACGCACGAACCGTCTCGCCTGGCGGGACACCTTGTCCACCACTTGGAGGGCGGGTGCCGCCGCGCGTAACATCACGGCCACCATCCAGAGCGGCTGAGAGATCTGGCTCGACGACGCCGCAGCAACCCGCGGGCACCTGTGCCCGGCCGAGGGTGCTACCGCCAGGACCGATGAGACGAGGGCTTCGATGAGCTATGCCGGCGACCTGACCCCCCAGCAGGCCTGGGACCTCCTGACCTCCGACGAGACCGCCGTGCTCGTCGACGTCCGGACCGACGCCGAGTGGCGCTACGTCGGCATCCCCGACTCCGCACCCATCGACGGGCGCGCCGCCCTGGTCGAGTGGGTCTCCTACCCGTCGGGACGCCCGAACCCGCAGTTCCTCAAGCAGCTCGCCGAGGCGGGCGTCGCGGCCGGTCGGCCGGTCGTCTTCCTCTGCCGCTCCGGCGTCCGCTCGGTCGCGGCCGCGCAGGCGGCGACCGCGGCGGGCCTCGGCCCGGCGTACAACGTGCTGGAGGGCTTCGAGGGCGACGTCGGTCCCGACGGCCACCGAGGGCACTCCGGCTGGCGTGCCGCCGGTCTCCCCTGGCGGCAGGCGTGAGCGCCACGCGCGTCCCCGGCCCGGGCGACTGGGACGACCGCCGCACCCCCGGCACCGGGCTGCGCCCCGACACCCTCGCGGTGCGCGGCGGGCTGGTCCGCAGCCAGTTCCAGGAGACCTCGGAGGCGCTGTTCCTCACGCAGGGTTTCGTCTACGGCGGCGCCGCGGAGGCCGAGTCCGCGTTCGCCGGCGACACCGACCGGTTCCTGTACTCGCGGTACAACAACCCCACCGTGTCCACCTTCGAGGAGCGCCTGCGTCTGCTCGAGGGCGCCGAGGCGGCCGTCGCCACCGCGTCGGGGATGTCCGCGGTGTTCACGTCGATCGCCGCCCTGGTCCAGTCCGGCTCGCGCATCGTCTCCGCGCGGGCGCTGTTCGGGTCCACCGTCGTGATCTTCGAGGAGATCCTGGCCAAGTGGGGCGTGCACACCGAGTACGTCGACGGGCACGAGCTCGACCAGTGGGAGGCCGCGCTGTCCACGCCGGCCGACGTCGTGTTCTTCGAGACGCCGTCCAACCCGATGCAGGACCTGGTCGACATCGCGGCCGTCAGCCGGCTCGCGCACGCGGCCGGCGCCACGGTCATCGTCGACAACGTCTTCGCCACCCCCGTGCTGTCCCGGCCGCTGGACTTCGGCGCCGACGTGGTCGTCTACTCGGCGACCAAGCACATCGACGGGCAGGGACGGGTGCTCGGCGGCGCGATCCTCGGCACCGACGAGTACGTCCGCGGTCCGGTGCAGACCCTCATCCGCAACACCGGCCCGTCCCTGTCGGCGTTCAACGCGTGGGTGCTGCTCAAGGGCCTTGAGACGCTGTCTCTGCGCGTGCGTCACCAGACCGCGTCGGCCCTGCACGTGGCGACGTGGCTCGAGCAGCAGCCCGGCGTCTCGCTGGTCCGCTACCCGTACCTGGCGTCGCACCCGCAGCACCAGCTCGCGCTCGCGCAGCAGTCCGGGGGCGGGACCGTCGTCACGTTCAACCTGGCCGTGCCCGACGGCGCGACGCCCGACGTCGCCAAGAAGGTGACCTTCGGTGTCCTCGACGCGCTGCGCGTCGTGGACATCTCGAACAACCTCGGCGACGCCAAGTCGCTGATCACGCACCCCGCGACGACCACCCACCGCAAGCTCGGCCCCGAGGGTCGCGCGGCGGTCGGGATCGCGGAGTCGACCGTGCGGCTCTCGGTCGGGCTCGAGGACCCGGCGGACCTGATCGACGACCTCGCCCAGGCCCTGGGGACGCTCGCCGGCTAGAGGTGCACGGTCTCGTTCTCGCCGCCGTCGTAGCGCTCGCCGGTGACCTTGGCCTTGACCAGGCTGAACGCCGTCGTCAGACGGCCGCCCTTGGCGTGCCAGTACTCCGCGGTCTGCCCGTGCACGACGACGAGGACCAGGCCGGGGGTCTCCGGACCGTCGGGGAACCACGCCTCGGCCGTCACACCCCACAGCTCACGGTTCTTGGCGACGTCCCGGACCACCTCGGCCGGGCCCGACACCGAGACCCACGCCGTCGAGTCCGCGAACGCGGCGTTCGCGGGGCTACCCGCCTCGATCTCGTGCACCTTGTGGCTGTCGGCGTCGGCGAAGAACCAGAGGTCCCCGTCGAAGTCCACGTCCTGCACACCCATCGGCCGGCTGACCAGCGACCCGTCGGCACCCACCGTCGTGAGCATCGCGATCTTCGCGTCCTTGATCAGACCAGCCACCGTCGCGATGTCGTCGTCGTGCGTCATGGGTCCTCCCTCGACCGGCGCGCTCGCGGGGCTGCTGACCGCGGCGGCCCGGCCACCGTAAGCATGTCGGAGGGATGCTGCATGCTCGGTGGATGACCGAGGTGGACTACGACGCGATGGCCGACGACCTGGTCGCCCGCGGCGCGACGCGCGCGCAGATGATGGGGCGGCCGATCCTCAAGGTCGGGTCGACCATGTTCGCCGCGCACGTGGGCGGCGACCGGCTCGCGGTGAAGCTCGGCCGGGACACCACCGCGTTCGCGGAGGCCCTGACGATGCCCGGAGCGACTGTGTGGTCGCCCGGGGACAGCGGTCGGCTCTTCCACGACTGGGTCGCGCTGCCACCGTCGCTGGAGGACGAGTGGATGCGGTTCGCGGAGATCGCGCGGGTGCGCGCTCAGACGTCCTTGGCCATCCAGAGCGAGAGGAAGTCGCCCGCGAAGTCGAAGAAGGGGACCACCGGGCGGTAGCCGGCCGAGAGGTAGAGCGTGACCGCCTCGGGCTGCCGGATGCCGGTCTGCAGGACGACGGAGGTCAGGCCGTGCGCCCGCGCGTCGTCCTCGACGGCGGCGAGCAGTGCACGGGCCGCCCCGGAGCCCCGGGCGGACTCGTCGACCCAGACCTTCTTGAGCTCGCCCGACCCGGCCGGGTAGCCGTCGCGGGCGGCGCGCAGCGTCGAGCAGCCGACCGGCTGCCCGTCGATCCAGGCGACGACCGTGCTCAGGGCACCGACACCCTGCTTCGGGTCGTCGGCGTCGAAACCCCCCGGCGTGCTCGCGGCGACCTCGGGGTACCGGACCTCGATGTCGCGCCACATCGCGAGGCGCAGCGCGACCGCGACCGGGTCCGACCAGTGCGTGCGCGTGAGCGTGACGGCCGGGCGCTCGCCGGTCCGCACGGCGCGGGGCGCCGTCGCGCCGAGGTGCTTGCCGAAGCAGCGTGACTCGGACTCCGCCGCGTACTCGCCGAAGTTCGGGATCGAGCGGTAGCCCTCACTCAGGTACAGGCCGATCGCGGAGGCCTGCAGCACACCGGTCTCGAGGACGAGCCGGTGGAAGCCCTTCTCCTGGGCGACGCGTTCGAGCTCGCGCACCACCGCACGGGAGTACCCGCGACCCCGCTGGGACGGGACGACGAACATGCGCTTCAGCTCGCCGACGCCCTCACCCAGCTCGTCCGAGGCGTCGCGGATGGCCCCGCACGCCACCGGCTCGCCGTCCACCCGCACGAGGAGCATCGCGACGATGCTCTCGCCCGTCATCGCGGCCCCGATGTCTTCCTCGCCGTACAGGGCGAGCAGCTCGGCCTGCTGAGCGGTACGCAGCCGGAGGGCGTCAGGGTCGTCCCAGTCGACGAGCGCGATCTCCACCGGGCTCAGCCGACGAGGGCCTTGAGGACCGACGTGAAGAACCGCAGGCCGTCCGTGCCGGTGCGCGGACCCTGGGCGCCGTCCGGGCCGAAGCCCTGCTCGACCGCGTGCTCGGGGTGCGGCATGAGGCCGACGACGTTGCCTGCCGCGTTGGAGATCCCGGCGATGCCTCGGCGCGACCCGTTCGGGTTCCAGCCCTGGTAGCGGAAGACCACGCGGCCCTCGCCCTCGAGCTCGTCGAGCGTGTGCTCGTCGGCCACGTACTGGCCGTCCTGGTTCTTCAGCGGGATCGTGATGTGCTCCCCCGCCGCGTAGTCGCGGGTCCAGGCCGTGTCGACGTTGTCGACCGAGAGGACCTGCTCGCGGCACACGAAGTGCAGGTGGTCGTTCTTGATCATCGAGCCGGGCAGCAGGTGCGCCTCGGTGAGGACCTGGAAGCCGTTGCAGATTCCCAGGACCGGCAGGCCCTTGTGCGCGGCGTCGACGATCTCACCCATGACCGGCGCGAACCGACTGATGGCACCCGCGCGCAGGTAGTCGCCGTAGGAGAAGCCGCCCGGGAGCACGACCGCGTCGACCCCCTGCAGGTCGGCGTCACCGTGCCAGAGGGAGACGGCCTCGGCGCCCGCGAGGCGGACCGCGCGGGCGGCGTCGCGGTCGTCGAGCGTGCCGGGGAAGGTGACGACGCCGATCCTCGTCATGCGTCGGTGTCCTCGTAGACCGCGACCACGTCCTCGATGACCGGGTTGGACAGCACGTGCTCGCCGGCGTCGCGGGCCGCGGCGAGGATCTCCTCGGTCACCGGCCCGTCGACCTCGAGCTCGAACCGCTTGCCCTGACGGACGGACGCGAACTGCCCGAACCCGAGCCGCGGCAGGGCGCCGGCGACGGCCTTGCCCTGGGGGTCGAGGATCTCGGGCTTCGGCATGACATCGACGACGACTCGTCCCACGAAAGGGCTCCAGGTGTTCGCGCGGCGGTGGGGGGTCGCGGCGATTCTAGCCAGTGCGCGGCGACGTCCGGTCCAGGCGCTCAGTCGGTGGAGACGAGGGCGCGGGGACGAGCTCCGTGTCGTCCCACGGGTCTCGGGGCTCAGGAGACGACGACCGTCATCCCCGGGCCACCCGTCCCGTCACCGAGGGCCGCGAGCGCGGCCGGTGCCTCGTCGAGGCTGATGGTGCGGCCGACCAGCCGGGACGGGTCGAGCTCGCCGGAGGCGATGCGCGCGAGCATCGCGGGGTACTCGTGCGCGGCCATGCCGTGGCTGCCGTAGACCTCGAGCTCCCAGGCGATCACCCTGCCCATGGGCAGCGGCGGGGCGGTGTCGGCGCCGAGCAGGAGGCCGACCTGGACGTGCCGGCCGCGACGGCGCAGCGACAGGATCGACGCGGTCGCCGTGGCGCGGCTGCCCAGGGCGTCGAGGGAGACGGCGGCGCCCCCACCGGTCACGTGGTGGACCTGCGCGGCGACGTCACTGCTGCCGTCCAGGACGACGGCGGCACCCATCGCCTGCGCGGCGTCGCGGGCGACGGGTGACGGGTCGATCGCGACCACCTGGGCGCCGGCGGCGACAGCCACCACGACCGCCGACAGCCCCACGCCACCGCAGCCGTGCACCGCGACCCACTCGTCCGCCCGGACCCGTCCGTGGACGGTGACGGCCCGGTAGGCGGTCGCGAACCGGCAGCCCAGACCGGCCGCGGTGACCGGGGACATCCCCTCCGGGAGGCGGACCAGGTTGACGTCGGCATGGTGGATCGCGACGCGTTCGGCGAACGACCCGTCGTCGGTGAACCCCGGTTGGCGCTGGAGCTCGCACACCTGCTGCTCGCCCGCGACGCAGGCGGCGCAGGTCCCGCACGCGCACACGAAGGGCACCGTGACCTCGTCGCCGGGCGCCCACGAGCGGACCAGCGGACCGACCTCGACGACGACCCCCGCCAGCTCGTGCCCGGGCACGTGCGGGAGCGTGATGTCGTCGTCGTGACCCTGCCAGCCGTGCCAGTCCGACCGGCAGACGCCGGTGGCCGTGACGCGCAGGACGACCCCGTCCTCGGGACACGGCGGGGCCGGGACCTCACGCACGGTCGGAGGGACGCCGAACTCGGAGATCACCACGGCACGCATGTCCCCATCCTTGCGGACACCCCGAGAGCGATCAGAACGCGCGGTGCGTCCAGCCGCCGGCCACCAGCGTGCCCGCCACGGGCATCCCCCGCAGCGGCGCGACCAGAGGGTCGGCGTCGAGCACGACGAGGTCCGCGGGCGCCCCGACCGCCACGGTCAGGCCGCGACCGTCCACGGAGGACTCGAGAGCGACCCGACGGTCGATCGCCTGCTCGGGGTGCCAGGCAGGGCGCCCGTCGCGGGACCGGCTCACCGCGGCGTCGACGGCGACCCACGGGTCGAGGGGCGCGACCGGTGCGTCGGACCCGAGCGCCAGCCGGACGCCCGCGTCGTGCAGCGCGCCGAACGCGAACGCGCGGTCGGTGCGTCCGGCCCAGTACCGGTCGGCGACGTCCCGGTCGTCCATGGCGTGCTCAGGCTGCACGCTGGCGACCACGCCGAGCGCGGCGAACCGCTCGACGTCCTCCCAGGACACCAGCTGCGCGTGCTCGACCGACCCGGCGGCACCGGACGACGCGAAGGCGTCGAGGGCGAGGGCGTTCGCAGCGTCGCCGATCGCGTGGATCGCGCAGCGCAGACCGTGGCGGGCGGCGTGCGCCATCAGCGGCGCGAGCCGCGACGGTGGGACCGCGAGGACGCCGCGGGCGTTCGGGCCGGTCAGGCCGGCGTACGGGTCGTGGCAGTACGCGGTCCGGGTGTTCAACGAGCCGTCGGTGATGACCTTGAGTGGCCCCTGCGTGACGAGCCCGGCGATCGTGTCACCGGTGTGCAGGTCCTCGCGGACGACGCGGTCGAGGAACTCCTCCCACACGCCCGCACGCACGCGCAGTCGGGCGGGCCGGGCAGCGGCGCGACGACGCCAGACGGCGACGTTGTCGGCGATCTCGAGGTCGACCACGCCGACGACCCCGCGTGCAGCGGCGGCCGCCGAGGCGTCGTCGACGAGCGCGTCGGCGACGTCGTCGGGCACATGGTCGACCGCGCCCTGCAGCGGGAGCCACTCGGACTCCCGGAGCAGGCCGGTGGGGTGCGCACCGACGCCGAGGAACCGCAGCCCGGCCGTCGAGCCCCAGGCGCAGTGCAGGTCACCCGAGACGAGGACGACGGGCACGTCGCCGACGGCGGCGTCGAGGAGCGCGGCCGTCGGCGCGTCGGGCCACAGCCCGTCGCGGAACCCGAAGCCGACGAGTGCCGTGCCGGCAGGGGGCCGGGGCGCCGCAGCGACGAGTGCGACGGCGTGCGCGGCGGACGTGGCCCCGGAGACGTCCAGCCGACGTCGGGCCAGCGCCCACTGGGTCAAGTGCACGTGCGCGTCCCACAGGCCGGGCATGACCCACCGGCCGTCGAGCCGCACCTGCGGCGCATCGACCGACAAGGACGGCCCGACCGCGGCGACCCGACCGTCGCGCAGGAGCACGTCGACCGGTCCGTCGCCGTCCACCAGGCGGGCACCGCGCAGCAGGACGTCGGAGGTGGTCGGTACGGTCCGCATGTGAGCACCCTATGAGCAGCACAGAGGCCGGCTACGACCCGAAGTTCCTCGGCCCGCCGGTGCCGCTCCCGGTACCGGCGCAGACCGTCCGGAACCTCCCGTCGACGCACTTCACCGTGCTGCTGGACCCGGCGCGCACGCTGGCGGCGGCCACCGCGGTGAACATCGACGGCGCACAGCTGGTGGACCTCGAGCGAGGTGACGACTGGCACCTCGACGCGCGAGTCCCCGCCGACGAGCAGGCCGGCCCGGAGCTGTACGCGCGCAACGACCTCGACCGGGGGCACCTGGTGCGTCGTCGGGACCCCGTCTGGGGCGACCTCGTGACGGCTCGGCGGGCGAACTACGACACGTTCGCGTACCCGAACGCCGCCCCGCAGGCCTCCGCGTTCAACCAGGGCGAGCTGCTCTGGGTCGGCCTCGAGGACCACGTCCTGGAGTACGCCCGGGTGTACTGGCACCGGGTGTCCGTCTTCACGGGACCCGTGCTCGCCGACGACGACCCCGTCTACCGCGGGGTCCAGATCCCGCGGATGTTCTGGAAGGTCGCCGCGTGGGCCTCCGGCGTCTCGCTGCACGCCGCGGCGTTCGTGCTGGACCAGACCCCCTTCGTCTCGAGCCTGCAGGTCCCCGCCGACGAGGTCCCCGCACTCGGCCCGTTCCGCACGTTCCAGGTGCCCGTCGTCGACGTCGAGGAGCTCACCGGGATCGATCTCGGTCCGCTGGTCGACGCCGACGTGCTGACGCCCGTCGGCGCCCGGGCGGACCGCGGCCGATGGATGCCCCTGACCAGGGTGGAGCAGATCGAGCTGTAGCAGGCCGGTCACCCCCGGGTCCGAGGGAGCGCGACGTCACACCGACAGAGACGTCCCGGTGAGCCGCGCGTACGCGTCGAGGTACCGGTGGCGGGTGCGCTCGACCACGTCCGCGGGCAGGCTCGGCGGCGGTGCGTCGGAGGCGCGGTCCCACCCGGACGCCGACGACGTCAGCCAGTCACGGACGAACTGCTTGTCGAAGCTGGGCTGCGCCCGACCCGGCTTCCACAGGTCCGCCGGCCAGAACCGCGAGGAGTCGGGGGTCAGCACCTCGTCCCCGAGGGTGATCGCGCCGGTGGTCGGGTCCGTGCCGAACTCGAGCTTGGTGTCCGCCAGGATCACGCCCCGCTCGCGCGCGATCGCCTCCGCCCGCCCGTACACCGCCAGCGTCAGCGCCCGCAGCGACGACGCGGTCTCGGCGCCGAGCTTCCCGACGACCGTCTCGAACGGCACGTTCTCGTCGTGCTCCCCCAGCTCGGCCTTGGTGGCCGGCGTGAAGATGGGCTCCGGCAGCCGCGAGCCGTCCACCAGACCGGCGGGCAGCGCGATGCCCGTCACCGAGCCGGACACCCGGTACTCGGCCAGCCCCGACCCGGTGAGGTAGCCGCGCACGACGCACTCGACGGGGAACATCTCGAGACGGCGGCAGACCATCGCGCGTCCGGCGACCGCGGCGGGCACGTCGGTGGACACCACGTGGTTGGGCACCAGGTCCGCCAGCTGCTCGAACCACCAGAGGCTCAGCTGTGTCAGGACGATGCCCTTGCCGGGGATGCCGGGGTCGAGCACGTGGTCGAACGCGGAGACCCGGTCGCTGGCGACGACGAGGACGACGTCGCCTAGCCCGGCCGTCGACGCCGAGCCGTCCGGTACGTACAGGTCACGGACCTTGCCGGAGTAGGTGTGGGTCCAGCCAGGGAGCGTCGTCGTGGAGGTCACGGCCCCTAGTGTGCAGGTCCGGACGGCCTCAGACGAGGTCGTTCCCGCCCTCGAGACCCTCCGGGATGGGTAGCCCCACCAGCCGGACCAGCCGCTCCACCGTCTCCTCGACGAACGTGTCCGCCGGCTCGTCCACGTGGTCCTCGGCGAGCAGCCGCCGCACGTGCTTGGCCTCGACGTCCACCGCCCCGACCAGCAACGCCCACTCGGCGAAGGCCTCCGCCTCGGCGGCCAGGTCGACCGGGTCGCTCTCGGCGGGGTCGTCGAAGAAGTCCCGTGGCTGGAAGCCCAGGTAGAACCGGCCGAGCCCGTCGGGGGCGGGCCGGTAGTCGACGGTGGCGATGTCGCCGTCCTGGACCTCGATGGTCAGGCTCGGGGTCGCAGCGGCGTCCCCGCCCCAGGCGCCGTCGCCGTACACGAACGTGGTGGTGCTCATGCGGCGATGATGCCGCACAACGCCTCAGACCAGCGGGACGTCCGCCACCGCCGCGGCGATGTCCGAGCGGTGGTGCGAGAACGGCAGGTCGATCTCCTGGACGCCCGCGTAGGCGGCGGCACGGGCGGCGGCGAGGTCGGGGCCGACGCCGACGACGGACAGCACGCGGCCGCCCGCGGAGACGAGGTGCGCGCCGTCGATCGCGTCGTCGTCGTCACCCGCTGCGTTGAGCTGGAGGGCCGTGCCGGCGTGCAGGACGTGCACGCCGGGGAGCGCCTCGGCGTCCTCCGTCCCGGTGATCGGGTCGCCGGAGCGGACGGCGCCGGGGTACCCGCCCGAGGCGATGACGACCGTCACCGCCGCGTCGTCGCGCCACCGCAGCCGGGGCAGGGTACCGAGCGTCCCCGTCGCGGAGGCGAGCAGCACGGCGGCCAGCGGCGTCTCGAGCCGGGCCAGCACGACCTGCGTCTCGGGGTCCCCGAACCGGGCGTTGAACTCGACGACCTTCAGCCCGGACGACGTGAGCGCGAGCCCGACGTAGAGGACGCCGGAGAACGGGGTGCCGCGGCGCGCCATCTCGGCGATCGTGGGCCGCGCGACGCGTTCGACCACCTCATCCACCAGGTCCGCGGGCGCCCACGGCAGGGGCGAGTACGCGCCCATCCCGCCGGTGTTGGGGCCCTCGTCGCCGTCGTGCGCGCGCTTGAAGTCCTGCGCGGGGACCAGCGGGACGACGTCGACGCCGTCGGACAGGACGAACAGCGAGATCTCGGGGCCGTCGAGGTAGTCCTCGATGACGATGCGGCCGTCGGGCTTGGCCAGGCACGCCTGCGCGTGGGCCAGCGCCTCGGCGCGGTCGTGGGTCACCACGACACCCTTGCCCGCGGCGAGCCCGTCGTCCTTGACCACGTAGGGGGCGCCGAACGCGTCGAGACCAGCGGCGGCCTCCTCGATCGTCGTCGCCACCCGCGGCTCGGCCGTGGGCACGCCCGCGGCGGCCATGACCTCCTTGGCGAACGCCTTGGAGCCCTCGAGCCGCGCGCCTGCCGCGGACGGACCGAAGACGGGGATCCCGACGGCACGCACGGCGTCCGCGACGCCCGCGACCAGCGGAGCCTCGGGCCCGACGACGACGAGGTCCGCCTCGAGCCTGGTGGCCAGCGTCGCGACGGCGGACCCGTCCAGCTGGTCGACGGCGTGCAGCGTGGCGAGAGCCCCGATGCCGGGGTTGCCCGGGGCGGCGTGCAGCGCGGTGACCGCCGGGTCGAGGGACAGCGCGCGCACCAGCGCGTGCTCACGGGCACCGGTGCCGACGACGAGGATCTTCACGGGCCGGGAGCCTACCGGGAGGGTTCGGCCGCCCGCAGACGTGCTCGCAGTGCGTCCAGCTCGTCGACCATCGCCACCGGCAGCCGGTCACCGAACTGCGCGAAGAACTCCTCGGTCAGGTCACACTCCGCGAGCCACGCGGCGGGGTCGACCGCGAGCAGCTGCTCCAGCGTGCCCGGCGCGAGGTCCAGCCCGCTCAGGTCCAGCTCGCCCTCGGCGGGGAGAACGCCGATCGGCGAGTCGGTCCCCTCCACCGACCCGTCGAGCCGCTGGAGCGCCCAGGCCAGCACCCGCGCGTTCTCCCCGAAGCCGGGCCAGAGGTAGGACCCATCGGCGCCCTTGCGGAACCAGTTGACGCCGAAGACCGCGGGCAGCGGGATGCCGCGGGCGGACAGCTGCGCGCCGAGCCGGAGCCAGTGGCCCCAGTGGTCGGCCATGTTGTAGCCGCAGAACGGGAGCATGGCGAAGGGGTCGCGACGCAGGGTTCCGACGGGCCCCTCGGCGGCGGCGGTCTGCTCGGACGCGATCGTCGCGCCCAGGAACACGCCGTGCGACCAGTCCCGCGCCTGCGCGACCAGGGGGACGTTGGTGGCCCGCCGACCGCCGAACCAGATGGCGTCGATCGGCACGCCCTCGGGCGAGTCCCACGAGTCGGCGATGGTCGGGCACTGGTCCGCGGCGACGGTGAACCGGCTGTTCGGGTGGGCGGCCGGTTCCGGCGACTCCGGCGTCCAGTCCCGCCCCTGCCAGTCCGTGAGGTGGTCCGGCGGGGTGTCCGTCAGGCCCTCCCACCACACGTCGCCGTCGTCCGTCAGCGCGACGTTGGTGAAGATGACGTCGTGCGACAGGGTCGCGACGGCGGCCGGGTTCGTAGCCTCTCCAGTGCCCGGCGCGACCCCGAAGAAGCCGGCCTCCGGGTTGATCGCCCGCAGCCGCCCGTCGGTGCCCGGCCCGCCAGGACGTAGCCACGCGATGTCGTCGCCGATCGTCTCGACCCGCCAGCCCGGGATGGTCGGCCGGAGCATCGCGAGGTTGGTCTTCCCGCACGCGGACGGGAACGCGGCGGCGACGTGCGACACCCGCCCGGTCGGCGAGGTCACGCGCAGCACCAGCATGTGCTCGGCGAGCCAGCCCTCGTCGCGCGCCATGACCGACGCGATCCGCAGCGCGAAGCACTTCTTGCCCAGCAGCGCGTTGCCGCCGTAGCCCGAGCCGTACGACCAGATCTCCCGCGTCTCGGGGAAGTGCGAGATGTACTTCGTGGAGCTGCACGGCCAGGGGACGTCGCGCTGGCCGGGCTCGAGGGGTGCACCCACCGAGTGAACCGCGGGGACGAAGTCGCCGTCGGTCCCTAGGAGGTCCAGCGCGGCGGTACCGACCCTCGTCATCACCCGCATGCTCACGACGACGTACGGCGAGTCGGTGACCTGCACGCCCAGCTGCGAGATCGGTCCGCCCAGGGGGCCCATCGAGAACGGGACGACGTACATGGTCCGGCCGCGCATCGACCCGGCGAACACCCCCGCCAGCTCGGCGCGCATGACGTGCGGCTCGCGCCAGTGGTTGGTCGGCCCGGCGTCGTCGGGGTCGACCGAGCAGATGAACGTGCGGTCCTCGACCCGGGCGACGTCGGACGGGTCAGAGCGCGCCAGGTAGCTGTTCGGCCGCAGCTCGTCGTCGAGCCGGATGAGCGTCCCGGCATCGACCATGCCCTCGACCAGCGCCGACGCCTGCTCCGGGGAGCCGTCGACCCAGACGACCTCGTCGGGCTCGGTGAGCGCCGCGACCGCACCGACCCATGCCAGCAGCGCCGCGTGCCGCTGGGCGCCCGGAGCTGCGGGGACAGCGACCGGGGCCAGGTCGAAGGACGGGTGGTGCTCGACGAGCGTCATGACAACCTCCGGGAAAGAATCACGTCCTTCCACCGTGGACCTCCCGGCCGTCGGATTCCATCACCTCACACGTGAAACATCCGCGATTCTTGCGATCTGCACAACTCAGACGGCCTCGTCGATCGGCAGGGGGAGCGCGTCGACGTAGATGCGCACGCGCCGCCGCCCCTCCGTCTGTCCGGCGGCCTTGCGCGCCTTGGCCTGCTTGACGGCGTCGTCGACGATCTCCTGCACCGCGAGCACGACGTGCTGCATCTCCTCGAGGGTCAGGTCCGCCGTCGTCCGGTCGTTGAGCGACGCGGCCTCCCACTCCGGCGTGTCCCCCGTGGACAGCCACCGCTGGAGCACCTGGGCGCGCTCGGCGACGACCCCCTGGAGCAGCGCCTTGGCGGCGTCGGCCGTCCGCGGGTCCCGCAGCATGTCCCGGCCGTCGAGGCTGTACCCGACCGCGCGCCACCACCGGTCCCGGCCCCGCTCGTGTGCGGGGTCGTCCTCGACGAACCCGTGCTTCTCCAGCTGACGCAGGTGGTAGCTCGTCTGCCCGCTGCTCTCCCCCAGGTGCCGGCCGAGCTGGCTGGCCGTGGCCGACCCGTGCTCGGACAGGTAGTCGTACATCGCCATCCGCAGGGGATGCGCCAAGGCCTTCAGCTCCTCCGGCCCGATGGCGCGGGCCCGGAACGGCAGGGGGTTGTTATCGGTCATTTGCAGAGATACCTTTGCAGAGTTGTCTTTGCAGAATTTTCTCTTCGATCGTATCGGGAGTCCACCATGAGCGAGCCTGCCGCCACGCGCGAACCCCTCGGCCGCCGGTTCACCGCGCACCTGACGGCGACGGGGATGGCCAACCTCGGCGACGGCATCGTGCAGACCGGCGTCCCGCTGTACGCCCTGACGCTCACGCGCTCCCCCGGCCAGATCGCGCTGCTCACCGCCGCGGCGTGGCTCCCCTGGCTGGTGTGCGGCCTCGCCGCCGGGGTGGTCGTCGACCGGCGCGACCGCAAGCACACCCAGGTGGTCGGCCTCGCCGCCCGCGCGGTCCTGCTCGGGGTCGCCGTCTGGTTGGTCGTCTCCGGGCAGATGACCATGCCCGCGCTGACCGTGGTGGTGCTGCTCTACGGGGTGACCGACGTGTTCGTCGACCTCGCCGGATCGGCGCTGGTCCCGGACCTCGTGCCGCGCTCCCGCCTCGAGGCGGCGAACGGGCGGACGCTCGCCGCGCAGCAGGTCATGGCCGCGTTCGTCGGCGGACCTGTCGCCGGCGCCATGCTCGCGCTCGGCGCCGGCTGGGTGTTCGGCGTCCCGGCGGGCCTCGGCGTGCTCGCGCTGCTGATCGTCGCCACCCGGATCCCCGGGACGTACAAGCACGCCGCGACCCAGAAGCGTTCGGCCACCACCGAGGTCCGCGAGGGCGTCGCCTTCCTCGTCCGGCACCCCGTGCTCCGGCCTCTGCTCGTGGCCGGGAGCGTGCTGAACATGGCGAACACCGGCTACTTCGCGGTGTTCGTGCTCTGGATGGTGGGACCCGGGTCCCGCGTCGGCCTCGAACCCGCGCACTACCCCCTGGTGGTCGCGGGGCTGGCCGTCGGCGCGGTGCTCGGCTCGCTCGCGGCCGAGCCGCTGAGCCGCCGCATCCCCGAGGTCCGGCTGCTGCTGGGCTGCTGGATCCTGAACTCGCTGCTCCTCCTGGTCCCCGTCCTGGTGCCCACGGTGCCGGCCATCGCGGCCGCGGTGTTCCTGCTCGGATTCACCAACACCAACGGGAACGTCATCTCCCAGTCGATGCGTCAGCGCATGGTGGCCCCGGGGATGCTCGGCCGGGTGGGCGGCGCCGGACGGACGCTGGCCTACGGGCTCATGCCGGTCGGGGCTCTGCTCGGCGGGCTCGTCGCGGAGCAGTGGGGTCTACCTGCCGTGTTCGTCGGCGCGACGGCGCTGTGCCTCGTGGCCATCGCGTATCCCGTCGCGGTCGTCCGCCAGCGCATGGTCACGGAGCTCGAGCTGCCCGTTGTCGAGAGGGTCCCCGCGGCCGTCTGATCGTCGCCATACTGGCCGCGTGCCCCGTCTTGCCCCGCCCGCGATCGCGCCCGGCAGCATCCGCCGCCTCCCGCAGCCCGTCCTCCGCTCGGACGCGCTGGTGCTCCGACCGTGGCGGGCCGGCGACGAGCCCACGGTCGTCGAGGCCTATGCCGACCCGGACATCCGCCACTGGCACGACCGGTCCATGGATGCCGACGAGGCGGCCGCGTGGGTCGCCCACTGGGCCGGGCGATGGCAGGCGGAGACGGGCGCCGGTTGGGCGATCACGATCGACGACGAGCCCGTCGGGCAGATCAGCCTGCGCACGTTCGAGCACGGAGACGGCATCTCGGAGGTCTCCTACTGGGTGCTGCCGGGCGCCCGCGGCCGCCGGATCGCGCCGACCGCGCTGCGGGCCGTCGCCACCTGGGGCTTCGAGACTGTGGGTCTGCACCGGATCCAGGTCGATCACGCGACTCAGAACACGGCTTCCTGCCAGGTGGCCACCCGCGCCGGGTTCCCACTCGAGGGGACCAAGCGCGGGGCCTACCTCCAGAGCGACGGCCGCCACGACGCGCACCTGCACGCCCGCCTGGCGGATGGTGTCAGCTGAGCAGCTCGTGGCGGACGATCGTGGCCTCGCGGCCGGGACCGACGCCGATCGAGGAGATACGGGCGCCGGAGATCTCCTCGAGCCGCAGCAGGTAGCGCTGCGCGGCGGCCGGGAGGTCGTCGAACTCACGGGCACCCGAGATGTCCTCGGACCAGCCGTCGAGGTACTCGTAGACCGGCGTCGCGTGGTGGAAGTCCGACTGGTCGTACGGCATCTCGTCGAACCGGCGCCCCTTGACGTCGTACGCCACGGCGACGGGGATCTTGTCCCGGCCGGTGAGCACGTCGAGCTTGGTGACCACCAGGTCGGTGAGGCCGTTGACGCGGCTGGCGTAGCGGACCACGACTGCGTCGTACCAGCCGGTGCGACGCGGGCGGCCGGTGGTGGTGCCGAACTCCCCGCCGGTCTGCCGCAGCCACTCACCGTCGTCGTCGAGCAGCTCCGTGGGGAACGGCCCTTCGCCCACGCGGGTGGTGTACGCCTTGGCGACGGCGACGACGCGGTCGATCCTCGTCGGCCCCACGCCCGAGCCCGTGCACGCGCCGCCGGCCGTGGCCGACGAGGACGTGACGAACGGGTACGTGCCGTGGTCGACGTCGAGCATGGTGGCCTGACCCGCCTCGAAGACGAGCGTCTTGCCCTCGTCCAGCGCGGTGTTGAGCAGCAGGGGGGTGTCCGCGACCAGCGGGTGCAGGCGGTCGGCGTGGCGCAGCAGGTCCTCGACCGTCTCGTCGACCGTGATGGCCCGGCGGTTGTAGACCTTCACCAGCAGGTGGTTCTTCTGGTCGAGGGCGCCCTCGACCTTCTCCCGCAGGATCTTCTCGTCGAACAGGTCCTGGATGCGGATGCCGACGCGGTTGATCTTGTCGGAGTACGCGGGGCCGATGCCGCGGCCGGTGGTGCCGATGCGGCGCTTCCCCAGGAACCGCTCGGTGACCTTGTCGAGCGTGCGGTTGTACGGCGCGATGACGTGCGCGGCCGAGGACACCCGCAGGGCCGAGGTGTCGACGCCGCGCGCCTCGAGAGCGTCGATCTCTTCAAACAGCACGTCGATGTCCACGACGACGCCGTTGCCGATGACGGGGACGACACCGGGCGAGAGGATCCCGGAGGGAAGCAGGTGCAGGGCGTACTTCTCACCGTCGATCACGACCGTGTGGCCCGCGTTGTTCCCGCCGTTGAACTTCACGACGTAGTCCGTGCGCGAGCCGAGCTGGTCGGTCGCCTTGCCCTTGCCCTCGTCACCCCACTGAGCCCCGAGCACCACGACGGCCGGCATCCAGATCACCACTCCCACCCTGCCTACGGTGCGCACCCGTGGAGAGGGCACGAGCACCGGGCGACAGTGACCCAGTACCTCCGAGAGGGTATCGGAACGTGAAGAGCCCGATCAGGTCAGCTCATGTCAGCGCAGGTTTGCGACCTCTTCGGCAGAGGTCCCGCTGTCCACCAGGAAGGTCGAGCACCGCTCGGCCTCCTCGGACTCCCCGATCGCCTCGGCCGCCGCGGCGAGGGCGAGCAGGGCGCGCAGGAAGCCGTGGTTGGGCTCGTGGTCCACGGGGATCGGGCCGCGGCCGTGCCAGCCCGCGCGGCGCAGCGCGTCGAGACCGCGGTGGTAGCCCGTGCGCGCGTAGGCGTAGGCGGCCACCGGGTCGCCGTCGTCCGCGAGGGCGTTCTCCGCCAGCAGCGCCCACAGGATCGACGCCGCCGGTGCTGCGGCGACAGCCTCGCGCGGGGTGGATCCGCTGCTCAGGGCAGCGCGGGCGTCGCCGTCCGGGCCGTCGGCGGGCAGCAGCGTCGGGGCGGGACCGTCCAGCAGGTTCTCGTGGCTCATGCGCCCAGTGTCCCCCACGGCGTGCGACGCCCTGAGAGCCCGACTACAGTCGTGCCGCCGACCTGGACCGCTGTTCGGCGCGCACCTCCCCCCTCCAGACAGGGTGCCCATGATCGAGATCTCGACGTCTTCGACGACGACGACGCTGACCATCGCCGGCGACCTGGACCTGGCTGAGCGCGACCAGTTCCCGGAGATCGCCGCGCGGGTCGTGGGTCTGCGCCGCCAGCTGGTGGCCATCGACATGTGCCGCGTGACCTTCATGGACTCGACGGGTGCGGCGTTCCTCATCTCTCTGGCGGATGCCGGGCGCAAGCGTGGCGGCGCGACCGTGCTTCGGGGCGCGAACCCGCGGGACCTGTTCGTCATCGAGATCTGCGGCGCCCTCGACCTGTTCCGCATCGACGCGGACCACCGGTGCGAGTCCACCGTCGAGCAGTCCGACTTCCGCCGTCCCGACGGCGCCTCGGCGCCTGCCTGACGCGGGCGCCTACTGGCCGTCCGTGGGCATCGACCCCGGTCGCACCTTCGCCCACACCAGCTTGCCGCCGCGCGACTGACGCCATCCCCAGTCCGCGAGCCGCTCGACGATCTGCATACCGAAGCCCCCGACCCGCCCGGGGTGCCCGTCGGTGGTGACCGGCGGTGCGGGGTTGGCGTCCTCGACCTCGATGCGCAGTCCGTCCCCGGTGTCGTAGAGCTGGAGCGACACGTGCCCGAACCCGTGCAGCACGGCGTTGGCGACCAGCTCGGAGACCACCAGCTCGGCGTTCGCCGCGTCCTCGATCCCCCACGCCTGGCAGGTCCGCACCACCGCGTGCCGCGCACGCCCGATGGACGCCGCCTCGCTCGGCAGCGACCAGCGCCGCCGACGGGGGCTGCGCGTCCGCTCGGAGGTGTCCAGGGGCGACGGCACACGGACGACCACGACGGCGACGTCGTCCTCCGGGTGGTCCGCGAGCCGGGACAGCAGCTCCTCGCCGACTCCCGCCGCATCCCGCGCGGTGACGGCCGCGGCCACCGCCGACAGCGCAAGGAGCCCGTCGCGCATGCCACGGTCGCGTCGCTCGATGAGGCCGTCCGTGTAGTAGATGACGACGTCACCCGGCTCGAGGTCGAGCGCACCCGTGCCCCGGGGCACGCCGCCGAAGCCGATCAGCGGCCCGCCGGCCGCATCGAGCAGGGTGACCTGGCCCGACCGGACCAGGAGGGCGGGCAGGTGACCCGCCCGCGAGTACTGCAGCCGCCACCCGCCGTCGGAGCGCGTCAGGGTGGACAGGACCAGGCTCGCCGGGCGCGGCACCCGCATGCCGGCGACCAGCTGGTCGACCCGTTCCAGCACCGGGCCGGGCGTCGTGATGTCGAAGATGTAGGAGCGGACCACCGAGCGCAGCTGGCCCATCGACGCGGCCGCCTCGACGTCGTGACCGACGACGTCCCCGATGACCACTCCGACGACGTCCTGAGTGACCTGGAGCACGTCGTACCAGTCGCCGCCCACCTGGGCGTTCTCGGAGTTCGGCGCGTAGTAGGTCCATACGTCGAGGCCGTCGACCTCGGCCTGCTCCGGGAGCATCGCGCGCTGGAGCGTCTCGGCCAGGCGGTGCTCACGGTCGTAGAGGCGCGCGTTGTCGATGACCAGCCCGACGCGGCGGGCCGTCAGGTCCAGGACCGTGCGCACGGACGGCTCCAGGTCGTGCAGCCCGCGGCCGTCACGCGCGTGCACGACGAGCACCCCGAGCACCCGGCGGCGGCCGGGCAGCGGGAAGACGAGGACAGAACGACGGTCGCCGTCCGTGGGGCCGGCGTCATAGGCGCCCAGCTCGGCTTCCGCGTGCTGGGCAAGCCACGCCGACGCGGTCCCGAGGCCGTAGGACGTGCCGAGCGCGAGCTCGACAGGCCGGTCGGTCTCGGCGTCGAGGAGCTGCTGGACGGCGTCGGGCCCGCGGTCCTGCACGGCAGGGCCCTCCCCGTGCCGCGCGCCCTTCCCGGTGGGCGGGCGTCCCGCGTCGATCCCGTCGGCCACACGCAGACCGCCGTCGTTGAGGTAGAACGCCGCCCAGCCGACGACGGCCCGACGCAGCATCGTGGCGATCTCGCGGAGCGCGCGCGGGTCGTCGACGTCCATCAGGAGGTCCGAGACCTGCGCGATGAGCCCGAGGCTGCGCCGCTCGCGGCGCTCCGCCTCCACCATCGCCGCCTGCTCGGCGTCGTGCGACAGCTGCTCGGTCAGGTCCTGGAGCGCGGCGACCCAGTGGGTCAGGGGCCCGTCACCGCCGGCGCGGACCGGCGAGAGGTTCGCGCGGCACGCGAGCTGGGTGCCGTCCGCGCGGCGCAGGACGATCGTGTGGACGATCTCCCGCCCGGCACGCAGTCCCTCCTGCAACCGGACCCGGTCGGCTTCCTGGAGCGTGGTCTCCCCCAGGATCGCCGTCTGGCGGCGCCGCGCCTCGTCCAGGCCGTAGCCGGTGACCCGCTCGAAAGCGTCGTTCACCCAGATCACGGGCAGGTTCGCCGCCGTCGCGTCCAGCAGTGCCATGGGGACGGACGTCGCCTTCAGGGCGCGGTCGCGGACGTCGGCGAGGGCGTGATCGGGAAACGGCGAGGCGTGGGAGTTGACCACCACTACCTCCGATCGTCTAGCGTTCCGAACAGGCACGTCGTCGAGAAGCGGCGCGTGCCTGCCGGAAGAAGCTGAAAGGAACGCCGTGCGCGACGGTAACAGCACGATCCCGGACGGGCCTGCGGACGTCTCGCGGGTCGATCAGGGTGCAGGGGTCGTCGGCGAACCAGGGGCGGTACAGGTCATCGTGGGGACGGATGCCACCCGCATCGTGCTCTCGGGCGAGATCGACGCCGACCTCGGTCCCGAGCTGCAGGAAGCGACGGCGGAGGCCGAGCAGGTGGGCCTGCCCATCGAGGTGGACGCTCACCACGTGACGTTCATGGACTCCTCAGGAGTCGCCTTCCTGGCACGCCTCTCCATCCGGTCGCAGCACCGGGTCCGCCTCCTCCGGGTACCGCCCACCGTGCGGTTCCTGCTCGAGGTCACGCGGATCGGTGAGCTCCTGGACGTGGTCGAGGGCGACGAGTCCGAGTTCCAGCCGATGGGCGACACCACCAGCTGACACACGAAAGGGCCCCCGCGAGGGGGCCCTTTCGTGTGTCTGGGGTCAGGCGCCGAGCGTGTGCCCGGCCGAGCGGAGCTGGCGCGAGGCCTCCGCGATCCGCTGGGCCATGCCGGCCTCGGCGAGCTTGCCCCAGGCGCGCGGGTCGTAGGCCTTCTTGTTGCCCACCTCGCCGTCGACCTTGAGCACACCGTCGTAGTTGCGGAAGAAGTGGTCCGCCACCGGACGGCTGAACGCGTACTGCGTGTCCGTGTCGATGTTCATCTTGATGACGCCGTTGTCGACGGCCTCGGAGATCTCGGCCTCGGTGGAGCCGGACCCGCCGTGGAAGACCAGGTCGAACGGGTTCTCCTTGCCGATGGCCTCGCCGACGGCCTTCTGGATCTCCGCGAGGATCGACGGACGCAGCTTGACCGCGCCGGGCTTGTACACGCCGTGCACGTTGCCGAACGTCAGGGCCGTCAGGTAGCGGCCCTTCTCGCCCGCGCCGAGCGCCCTGACGGTGGCAAGGCCGTCCTCGACGGTCGTGTACAGCTTGTCGTTGATCTCGGCCGTGTGGCCGTCCTCCTCGCCACCGACGACGCCGACCTCGATCTCGAGGATCGTGCGGGCCTTCACGGAGAGGTCCAGGAGCTCCTCGGCGATGACCAGGTTCTCGTCCAGCGGCACGGACGAGCCGTCCCACATGTGCGACTGGAACGTGGGGAGCTTGCCGGCCTTGACCTGCTCGATCTCGAGCGCGAGCAGCGGCCGCACCCAGGAGTCGAGGTTCTGCTTGGCGCAGTGGTCGGTGTGCAGCGCGACGGTGATCGGGTAGCCCTTGGCCACCTCGGCCGCGTACGCCGCGAGGGCCAGCGAGCCGGCGATGCGGTCCTTGACCGTCGAGCCGGCCGCGTACTCGGCGCCGCCGACCGACACCTGGATGATGCCGTCGGACTCCGCCTCGGCGAAGCCCTGCAGCGCGGCGGTGACGCTCTGGGACGACGTGACGTTCACGGCCGGGTAGGCGAACTTGCCCGCCTTCGCCCGGTCGATCATCTCGGCGTAGACCTCGGGGGTGGCGATGGCCATCTGCAGCATCTCCTGCGCGTAGAGGGGAGGGGGTATCGCACCGATTCTGGCACGCCTGCACAGCCCGACGCCTGGGACGTTCTACCCCTGGACACCTGGCGACGCGTGGCGGCTGATCCAGGCGTGCATGGCGATCGCAGCCGCAGCACCCGCGTTGATCGAGCGGGTCGAGCCGAACTGGGCGATGTGCAGGACGTCTACGGCGGAGGCCCGGGCCGCGTCGGACAGGCCGACGGACTCCTGCCCGAACAGCAGGACGCAGGCCCGCGGTAGCGGGTAGCCCTCCAGAGCCACCGAGCCCGGCAGGTTGTCGATGCCGAGCACCGGCAGTCCCTCGTCGGACGCCCAGGCCAGCAGGTCGCCGACCGACGGATGGTGGCGGACGTGCTGGTAGCGGTCGGTGACCATGGCCCCGCGACGGTTCCAGCGGCGGTTGCCGACGATGTGCACCTCGGCCGCGAGGAACGCGTTGGCGGTGCGGACGACCGAGCCGATGTTCATGTCGTGGGCCCAGTTCTCGATGGCCACGTGGAACGGGTGCCGGCGGGTGTCGAGGTCGGCGACGATCGCCTCGAGGCTCCAGTACCGGTAGGCGTCGACGACGTTGCGCCGGTCGCCGTGCGCCAGCAGCTCGGGGTCGTACCGGGGGTCGAGGGGCGCGCCAGCGCTGTCGAGCACAGGCCACTCACCCACCCACGGGCCGACCCCGACCTCTGCGCGCTCCTCGTCCACGGGCGCCACCGTAGCTGTGCCCGTCAGGCCGGCGTGACCTCCAGCTCGACCACGGCCCACGACAGCGGGGGCAGCCGCAGGCTCACGACGCCGTCCTGCGCCCGCACCCCGTCGACCGGGCGGAGGCCGACGCGGTCCTGGGCGTCCTGCGAGTTCGTGGTGTGCCGGTCGCCGCCCTCGGGCACGGTCAGCACCTCCGCACGCCTGACCTGACCGGCCGTCCAGCCGCGCAGGTCGACCGTGACCTCCGCGTCCTCGTCGAGACCCCGGTGCGCCAGGAAGAGCGCGACGCGGCCGTGCTCCTCGTCCCACGTGGCCGACACGTCGACCAGGTCGACCGAGTCGAACTTCGCCGTGTCGTAGCGGTCCGACGTCACGGCCGTGCGGAGGATGACCCCGCGGGCGAGTGCTGCCATGCGTGCGAACGGCCAGAAGATCGACTGCCGCCACGCGGGGCCGCCCTCCTCGGAGCGGATGGGCGCGATGACGTTGACCAGCTGGGCCTGGTTGGCGATCTTCACGCGGTCGCCATGGCGCAGCAGCGAGTTCAGGAACGTGCCGACGACGACGGCGTCGGTCACCGAGTACTCGTCCTCGATGATCCGTGGGTGCTCCTTCCAGACGCCGGCCCGCTCGATCACGTGCGGCTGGTCCTCGGTGTCGCGACCGGTCTGGTACCAGACGTTCCACTCGTCGAACGAGAGGTCGATGTGCTTCTTGTGCTTCCCCTTCGCCCGGACCGCGTCGGCCGTCGCCACCACCGACTCGATGAAGTAGTCCATGTCCACGGCGCTGGCCAGGAAGCTCGCATGGTCGCCGTCGTCCTCCTGGTAGTACGCGTGCAGCGAGACGTAGTCCACCTCGTCGTACGTGTGCCCGAGCACGGTCTGCTCCCACGCGCCGAACGTCGGCATGCCGGAGTTCGACGAGCCGCACGCGACCAGCTCGATCCGCGGGTCCACCAGCCGCATCGCCTTGGCGGCCTCCTGCGCCAGCCGCCCGTACTCGTCGGCCGTCTTGGCACCCATCTGCCACGGGCCGTCCATCTCGTTGCCCAGGCACCACAGCCGGATGTCGAACGGGTCCTCGTGGCCGTTCGTGCGCCGCAGGTCCGACAGCTCCGTGCCGCCCGGGTGGTTGGCGTACTCGACGAGCCGGCGCGCCTCCTCGACCCCACGGGTGCCCAGGTTCACGGCCTCCATGACCTCGACGCCGGCCACGCGGGCCCAGTCGACGAACTCGTGCAGCCCGAACGCGTTCGTCTCGACCGTGTGCCAGGCGCCGTCCAGCCGCCGCGGCCGGTCCGGACCGACGCCGTCCTCCCACGCGTACCCGGAGACGAAGTTGCCCCCGGGGTACCGGACGACCGTCGCGCCCAGCTCTTTGACCAGGTCGAGGACGTCGCGGCGGAATCCCTGGTCGTCGGCCGTCGGGTGGCCTGGCTCGAAGATGCCGGTGTAGACGCACCGGCCCATGTGCTCGACGAACGACCCGAAGATCCGGCGGGGCACCTCCCCGACGACGAAGTCGCGGTCGAGCGTGACGCGTGCCTTCGACATCACTGACCGCCGAAGCCGGTGGTGGCGAAGCCCTTGATGATCTGGCGCTGGAAGAACAGGAACACCACGACCAGCGGGAGCGCAGCGAGCACGGCGGAGGCCATGACCTGCGCGTACTGCAGGCCGTAGGCGCTCTTCACCGTCTGCAGACCGACGGGCATGGTCATCAGGGACGCATCACTGGTGGCGATGAACGGCCACAGGAAGTTGTTCCATGCCCCGATGAACACGAAGATCGCCACGGCTGCCAGGATCGGCCGCGACAGCGGCAGCACGATCGACCAGAAGACGCGCAGCCGGCCGGCGCCGTCGATGCGTGCCGCGTCCTCGAGCTCGACGGGGACCTGGTCGAAGAACTTCTTCAGGATGAACACCATGGCCGGGTGGACCACCTGGGGCAGGATTATCGCCCAGTACGTGTCCACGAGGTTGAGGGTGAGCATCTCGTAGAACAGGGGCACGATCAGCACCTGCGGCGGGATGATGATCGACGCGATGATCCCCCAGAACAGCCAGCGCCGGCCGGTGAAGTCGAGCCGCGAGAACGCGTAGGCGGCCAGGGCCGTCACCGCGAGGGTGATGAGGGTGATCGCCGTGGCGGTCACCAGGCTGTTCCAGGTCCAGAGGGGGATGTTCCCCTCCCGCAGCACGTTCGCGTACGCGTCGGTGGTGAAGCCGTCGGGCGGCAGCCAGGACACGGGCGTGGCGGCGGCCGACGTCTCGGACTTGAACGACGTGGCGACGGCCCAGAGGAACGGCAGGAGCCAGAACACCGCGAGGACGACGAGGGCGACGATCGCGCCGATCCGTCCGGGGCTGGCGAAGCGCTCGCCGATGCGTAGACCCGCCTTGTCGGCGAACCGGCCGCGGGACGGACGGGCGCCGACAGATCCGGGCTCAGGCTGTGTGCTCTGCACGGCGGTGGTCATCAGGCACCCCTCCGAGTCGTCAGTCGCATCTGGCCGACCGAGATGATGACGATGATGGCGAAGAAGATGTAGGCGATCGACGACGCGTACCCGAACCGGTAGCCCGTGAAGCCCGTCTCGAAGACGTACTGGACGACGGGCCGGGTCACGCCGCCGGGACCGCCCTGCGTCATGATGTAGATCTGGTCGAAGACCTTCAGCGAGGCCAGGATCTGCAGGATCACGATGAGCACGGTGGTCGGCCCCAGCTGCGGGACGGTGATCGACCGCAGCTGCCGCCACCGGCCCGCACCGTCCAGCGCGGACGCCTCGTACTGCTGCTCCGGGATGTTCTGCAGGGCCGTCAGGTAGAGCAGGAAGTTGAACCCGACCGTCCACCACAGCGTCATGACCACCACCGCGAGCATCGCCCACTGCGGGTCCTGCAGCCAGGCGATCGGCTCGACGCCCACCGCCCCGAGCAGGTAGTTCACGAGACCGAGCTGCGGGTTGTACATCCAGATCCAGAACTGGGCCGCGACCGTCGAGGCCAGCAGGAACGGCATGAAGAACGAGAGCCGCCAGAGCCACTGCCCGGGCAGCCCCTGATGCACGAGCAGCGCCAGGATGAGCGCGACGACCACCAGCGGCACGGTCGACAGGACCGTGAACCACAGGGTGTTGAGTAGGGAACGCCACATGATCGGGTCGTTCACCGCCTCGACGTAGTTGTCGAGGCCGATGAGCTCGCCCCCCGCACCGGTGATGCTCTCCCCGGTGAAGCTGAGGTAGAAGCCGTGGACCAGTGGCCAGATGAGGAACATCACGAAGACGATGACGAACGGGGCGACGAACGCCCAGCCGATGCGGTTGTCACGGGCGCGGCGCTCACGTTCGCCGCGCCGGACCTCCTCGGCCGACGTGGTGCGCGGGGGGGCGCCGGTGGCCGAGGCGTCGAGAGCTGCAGAGGACACGGTCAACTCCTTCGGGTCACACCGGGTTGGGCTTGGCGAGCTGCACGTTCACGCGGCGGACGAAGGCGGCGAAGCCCTCGGCCGGGTCGGCGCCTTCCAGATACACGCCCTGCACGGTCTCCAGGAAGTAGTTCTGGAAGTCGCTGCCGGACCCGGTGAACCACGCCTCCGGGTCGTAGTTGAGGATCTCCGCGGCGGACGCGTAGTGCGCCTGCGGCTCGAGCGCCTGGTACTCGTCGCTCTCCACCACGGGCTGGTAGGCGGGAATGTGCCCGGCCTCGGCCCAGCCGAGCGAGTTCTGCAGGAGGTCGGCAACGAACTGGTAGCTCGCCCGCCGCTGCTCCGGGTCGGGGCTGGACTGGTGCGGCAGCGTGAACGCGTGCGAGTCGGCGTAGGCGGCCGGCGTGCCGAACAGTGTCGGGATTGGCTGCGCGTCGAACGCCAGGCCCGAGTTCTTGGCGGTGGGCAGCTCCCACACGCCGGTGAAGAACATCCCGCTCTCACCGGACATGAACTCCGAGACGGCCGTGCCGTAGTCGCCGCTGGGCGTGCAGATGGTGCCGTCGAGGAGCTGCTGGATGAACTCCAGCGACTCCACCGCGGCGTCGTCGTCGACCACCGCAGTCAGGCCGGACAGGTCGAACTCCGCGTCGTGCTGCTTGTAGAGCGTGTAGAACAGCCGCCACATCTGGGCACCGTCGCCCAGGTACCCGTACGAGAGGCCGTGCTTCCCGGTCACCGCCTGCATGGCACGGGCGACCTCGAGGAACTGGTCGGGGCTGTCGATCGGCGCCAGCTGGCCGTCGGAACCGAGCACGTCGGCCTGCTCGGCGACGTCGAGGTTGTACATCATGATGAACGGGTGCGAGTCGAGGGCGATCGAGTACTGCTTGCCGTCCAGCCCGCCCTTGGCCCAGACACGTTCGAGGAAGTCGGACTCCTCGACGCCGAACTCGGCCAGCAGGTCCAGGTCCCACGGGTCCAGCAGCCCGCCCGGCGCGTACCCGGCCACCCGTGACGCGTGCATGATCGCGACGTCGGGCGACCGACCGCCGACGCTCGCCATGGCCAGCTTGGTGTAGTACGGCGCACCCCAGGCCAGCACGGTCTGGGTGGCCTCGTACCCGTGGTCCAGGGCGTTCACCTTGTCGACGAGGCCGGCCATGTTGATGCCGTCGCCGCCGCTGAGCAGGTGCCAGTAGGCGAGCTCGTGAAGACCGCTCGCCGCCGCCGGCGGGGCACACCCGGCGAGCGCCGAGGCGGCTGCGACGCCTCCGACCGTGGCCAAGGACCCGACCAGCATCTGGCGCCGGGTGAGGCCCGGCCCGGGTGGCAGGACCAAGTCGGCGGTGCGCCGGTGCGCAAAGTGGTGCGGTGCCATGCCCTCACTCCTTCGTGAGACGCGTCCGACGTCGTCGTCGGTAGCCGGGCCCGGCGTCGTCGCCGTGTCCGAATCGCATCATTACATCGTTAGAACGGCGGTGCAACGAACTCGCCGACACGCGTGTCACTGCGCCTGTGACCAGCCGCGACGTCAGCCGGTGCTGGCGCGGACCACGACCCGGTGGGGGAACACGACCTGTCGCGGCGGCCGGCCGGGGTCGGCGATGCGCTCGCTGAGCAGGTCCAGCGCGGCCGCCGCGTAGCCACGCAGGTCGAACGCCACGGTGGTCAGCGGAGGGACCGCATACCGGGCGGAGGCGACGTCGTCGAACCCCGCCACCGCGACGTCGTCAGGCACCCGGAGCCCTCGCTCCCACAGCACGCTGAGCACGCCGAGCGCCATCGAGTCCGTGAAGCACAGGAAGGCGTCCGGCACCGGGTGCCGGGCAAGGTGGGCACGCGTGGCCTCGACCGCCAGCTCCGTCGTCCAGTACCGCACTGGGATCTCGAGGTCCGGGTCCAGCACGAGGCCGGCCGCCACGAGGGCAGCTCGGTACCCCTCGGTGCGCTGCAGGGCCGCCGCCGTCTCCACCCCGACCGGGGGCGTACCCACGGCGGCGATGCGCCTGCGGCCCGTCGCCAGCAGGTGCTCCGCCACGTCCCGCGAGGCTTGCACGCTGTCCACGCCCACGTGGTCCGCCCGGTCCTGGACGACCTCGCCGATGAGCACCGTCGGCGGCAACGGCCCCAGCACCGCCGGCACGGCCGAGTCCGCCAGGGAGACGGGGTTGAGGACGAGCCCGTCGACCAGGTGCGACCGCGCGCGGGACAGCAGGTCGCGCTCGCGGCCCGGCTCCGCAGCCGTCTCCTCGATCTGCAGTGACCAGCCCCGCGAGTGCGCTTCCTCGACGAAGTGGTGCGCCAGCTCGGCCGAGTACGCCGTCGACAGGTCGGGCAGAGCCAGCGCGATGAGGCCGTACCGGCCGTTGCGCAGCCCGCGCGCGCCGAGGTTCGGGACGTAGTCCAGCTCAGCCAGGGCACGCTCCACTCGCTCGCGCGTCTCCGGACGCACGAACACGACACCGTGGATGACGTTGGAGACGGTCTTCGGCGACACGCCCGCCCGGGCTGCGACGTCCTTCACGGTGGCCCGCACGGCGCCATTGTTCAGCACCTGTCGGGGATCGTGCCGCACACGGTCCGCACATTCCCCTCCCGGGCCGCCCACCGGCGCCCCCGTACTCTGGGCGCATGCTGATGACGACCGCCCTCACGGCCGCCGGACCCGTCGCCGCCCTCGGGCCCGACTTCCTCGACCCGCAGTACCTGATCGACTCGTTCGGGCCGTGGGTGCTGCTCGGCATCATGGCGATCGTCTTCATCGAGGTCGGCCTGCTGTTCCCGATCCTGCCCGGCGACTCGTTGCTGTTCACGGCGGGCGCGCTCGTCGCGCAGGAGTCGCTCGAGATCGAGATCAGCATCTGGGCGCTGTGCCTGATCCTCATCGCCACCGCCTACGCCGGCACCCAGACCGGCTACCTGATCGGTCGCACGCTCGGGCCGAGGGTGTTCAGCAAGCCCGACTCGCGGTTCTTCAAGCAGCGCTACATCGACCAGACCTACGCCTACTTCGACAAGTACGGCGGGCGGACGCTGATCGTGGCCCAGTTCATCCCGTTCGTGCGCACCTACGCGTCGGTCGCCGCCGGCGTGGGCCGCATGCCGTACCGGCACTTCGCGCTGTTCAACGCGATCGGCGTCGTGCTCTGGGCCGGGGGCGTCACGCTGCTCGGCTACCTGCTGGGCAACATCACGTTCATCAAGGAGAACATCGAGGCGCTCCTGATCCTCGTCGTCTTCATGTCGGTGCTGCCGGTGATCGTCGAGGTGTGGCGCAAGAACCGCAAGGACAAGAAGCTCCTGGCGGCCGGGCTCCCCGTCGACGAGGCCGGCCGCGACCCGCGGTACGACACGCAAGAGGAGCGCGACGAGGTCGAGCGCAAGGCGTTCGACGCGTGACGCACCACGGACCGAGGGAGATCCGCTCCTGGCTGTCCGACATGGACGGCGTGCTCGTGCACGAGGGGACGGCCCTCCCCGGCGCCGCGGAGTTCGTCAAGGCGCTCCGCGAAGGGGACCGCCCGTTCCTCATCCTGACCAACAACTCGATCTTCACCACGCGTGACCTGCGCGCGCGCCTTGCCGCGTCCGGGATCGACGTACCCGAGGACGCCATCTGGACCTCGGCCTTGGCCACCGCGCAGTTCCTCACCGACCAGATGCCGGGCGGCTCCGCATACGTGATCGGCGAGGCCGGGCTGACCACCGCGCTGTACGAGGCCGGCTACACGCTGACCGCCGCGCAGCCGGACTTCGTGGTCCTCGGCGAGACGCGCACGTACTCCTTCGAGGCGATCACCCAGGCCATCCGCCTGATCCAGGGCGGCGCCCGGTTCATCGCCACCAACCCGGACGTCACCGGGCCCTCGGCCGACGGTGACCTGCCGGCCACCGGTGCGGTCGCGGCGATGATCAGCGCCGCCACCGGGCGTCAGCCGTACTTCGTCGGCAAGCCCAACCCGATGATGATCCGTTCCGCGCTGAACCGGATCGACGCGCACTCCGAGACCACCGTGATGGTCGGCGACCGGATGGACACCGACGTCGTCGCCGGCATCGAGGCCGGGCTGCGCACGTTCCTGGTCCTGTCCGGATCGACGCGGCTGGCCGACGTGGAGCGCTTCCCGTTCCGGCCGACGGAGATCCTCGACTCGGTGCAGGACCTGGTCGGTCGGGTCTAGAAGCTGACCTCGGGCGCCGCGCGCACGCTGGGCTCCTGGACCTCGAAGTACTCGGCCCGCTCGACGTGGAACATGCCGGCGATGATGTTCGCCGGGAACGTCTCGACCTTCGTGTTCAGCTCACGGACGTTCGCGTTGTAGAACCGGCGGCCCGCCGCGATGCGGTCCTCCGTGTTGGTCAGCTCGGCCTGGAGCTGCTGGAAGTTCTCGCTGGCCCGCAGCACCGGGTAGGCCTCCGCCACGGCGAACAGCCGGCCGAGCGCCTGCGTCAGCTGGTTCTCCTGGGCGGCCTGCTCCGCCGGCCCCGAGGCCGGTCCGGCGGCGGCGGCGCGGGCGCGGGCGACCTCGTCGAACACACCCCGCTCGTGGGCGGCGTAGCCCTTGACCGACTCCACCAGGTTGGGGATCAGGTCGTGCCGACGGTGCAGCTCGACGTCGATCTGCCGCCACGCCTCCTGCACCAGGTTCCGCAGGCGGACGAAGCCGTTGTACGTGGAGACGGCCCAGATGAGCGCGATCACGACGATCACGGCGACGACGATCAGGACGATGACACCGGTGGACACAGCAGGGCCTCTCGGAGGTCGGGCGGGTGCGCCGATCGTAGCGTCGGGTGGTCGCCGTCAGGTGTCAGGCTGCCCGATCGTGGTCGGCGTCGGGTCGTACCCGTGGTCCTGCCAGACGTGCCGCGGGATCGCCCGCACGACCGCGGCGAGCAGGCCCAGCCGCGGTGCCAGACGGTCCAGGTCGGTGGTGCCGGTCTCCCACGACAGGATCCAGGTGCCGCCGATCCGCCACGCGTTCCCGAGGGCGTCACCTTGCAGCAGGCGCTCCATGAGCCGCGGGTGCAGGATGGCGTGCCCGGTCCGCTGGTCCGTGGCCGCCACCCGGTACGCGCGGTTGAAGTCCTCGGACTCGAACTGGACGTCCTGTGCGCCGACCAGCTTGGCCAGCCGGGCGCCGATCCCCTCGGGAGTCACCTCGACCGTCGGCAGGTATGTCGGCAGGGCCAGCCCGACGATGTGCGCGCGGTGGGTGCTCCGGTTCTTCCCGCTGCCGGTGGTCCACTGGTACGTGAAGGACAGCGCCGGTCGTGAGTCGTGGGTGCCGCGCAGGACCTCGATGGCCCGCCGGGCACTCCCCTGCCCGAACGGCTGCCCGCCCGAGATGTCGATGAGCGCCCGCTCCGACTCGGCATAGGACCACCCGTTGCGCAGCGCCCACGCCCGGAACCGCTCGTGGCGCTTCTTCTGCACCCAGAACGAGGCGAAGAACAGTCCGAGGATGACGAGCAGGCCGCCGACGATCAGCACGCCGAACAGGGCGTCGCCCATGGTCGGGTCAGGCCAGGCCGAGGTCGGTCAGGCTGAACAGGTAGTGGTACGGGACGCCGAGCGCCTCGATCTTGGCCTGCGCACCGGTCGCGCGGTCCACGATGACGGCGGCACCCACCACCTCGGCACCGGCCTCGCGCGCCGCCTCGATCGCGGTGATGGGCGAGCCGCCCGTGGTCGACGTGTCCTCCAGGATGACAACCTTGCGGCCGGCGATGTCCGGGCCCTCGACGCGACGCTGCATGCCGTGCGCCTTCGCCTCCTTGCGGACGACGAACGCGTCGAGGTCCTGACCCCGGGACGCGGCCGCGTGCAGGAGCGCGGTCGCGACGGGATCGGCACCGAGGGTCAGTCCGCCGACGGCGTCGATCTCCGCGGTGCCGAGGCCGACCTCCTCCAGACGGTCCAGGAGCAGGTGCCCGATCAGCGGGGCGGCGCGGTGGTGCAGCGTGACGCGGCGCAGGTCGACGTAGTAGTCGGCCTCACGACCGGACGACAGCGTGACCTTCCCGTGCACGACCGCGAGGGTCCGGATGAGCTCGAGCAGCTGCTCGCGGGGCGTCGGGGGGAGGTCGTGAGTCACGGCGGTCAGGCTACCGGGCGGGTCAGCCGACGGTGGGGGCGTCCGTGTCCTGGCCCTGGAACGAGCGGCGGTAGCGGCCGAACGCCCGGATGGCCGACCGCGGGGCCAGCCGAGCGGCCGCCGACAGTGCCCGGTAGCGCAGGCTGGGGGTGGACAGGACGGCGCCGCGGCGGACGTCTGCAAGGCCGGTGGCCACCACGTCCTCCGCATTCAGCCACGCGATCTCGGGGTAGGCGGTCATGTCGATCTCGCCGCGCTCGTGGAACTCCGTGTGCACGAAGCCCGGGTTCAGCGACGTGGCGGTGACGCCGGTGCCGCGCAGCTCGACGGCGAGGCTCTCGGTGAACACCCGGACCCAGGCCTTGTGCGCGGAGTACGTGCCCGACGTGAGCAGGGCGGCGACCGACGCGACGTTCAGGATCGCCCCACGGCCCCGCGACACCATCGCGCCCGCGGCCGCGTGCGAGAGGACCATCACCGCGGTGACCATGAGCGCGAGCGCCGTCTCCTCGTCCGCCAGGCTGCCGGGGACGAAGCGCTGGTTCAGGCCCAGGCCGGCGTTGTTCACCAGCAGACCGACGGGGCGCTCGGTGGCGCGCAGCCGGTCGGCGACGCGTTCGACGTCGGCGCGGTCGGACAGGTCGGCGGCGAGCACCTCGGCGCGGATGCCGGCCGCGGCCTCGAGCTGGGCGGCGAGGCGGTTCAGCCGCTCCTCGTTGCGTGCGACCAGGACGACGTCGTGCTTGGCCGTGGCCAGCTGCCAGGCGAACTCCAGGCCCAGGCCTGCGGACGCGCCGGTGATGAGTGCGGTTGCCATGCGCCCACCCTACGGACGACCCGGGGTCGTTGCGCGGCGCCGTGCTCGGCACTGTGGAGGACCCGGCCGACACGTCGGCGGTCGGACGTAGGGTGTGCCGCGTGACTGACGGGTGGGGTAGCGACGTACCGGACTGGCCTCTGGACGAGGAGCCGCCGTTCGACCCGTTCTACGACGCCGCACCGCCCGAGCACGAGCCGTCGGCGGCGTCGGTCCGTGGTGCTCGGTCCGCTCCCCCGCCGCGACCGGACATCCCGCGCGAGGTGGCGCAGGTCCTCGACCCGGAGGCCGCCCTGGCTGCCGCGGCCGAGGTGCTGCACACGGTGTGGGGGTACGACGCCTTCCGGGGCGAGCAGGCCGAGATCATCGACACCGTCGTGCGCGGCGGTGATGCACTCGTGCTCATGCCGACGGGCGGCGGCAAGTCGCTCTGCTACCAGGTCCCCGCGCTGGTCCGGCAGGGCACCGGGGTCGTGGTCTCCCCCCTGATCGCCCTCATGCAGGACCAGGTGGACGCCCTGTCCGCGCTGGGGGTGCGGGCCGGGTTCCTCAACTCGACGCAGCAGTCCTTCGAGCGCCGGAAGGTCGAGGACGCCTACCTCGCCGGCGAGCTCGACCTGCTGTACCTGGCGCCCGAGCGCCTGCGGGTGCGGGAGACCATCGAGCTGCTGGACCGCGGGACGGTCTCGCTGTTCGCCATCGACGAGGCGCACTGCGTGTCCCAGTGGGGGCACGACTTCCGGCCCGACTACCTCCAGCTGTCGATGCTGCACGAGCGCTGGCCCGAGGTCCCGCGGATCGCTCTGACTGCCACCGCCACCGAGCAGACCCACGCGGAGATCGCGCAGCGGCTGCAGCTCGGGGACGCCAAGCACTTCGTCGCCAGCTTCGACCGGCCCAACATCCAGTACCGGATCGCGCCCAAGGACAAGCCGCGCGACCAGCTGCTCAACCTGCTGCGCACCGAGCACGAGGGCGACGCGGGCATCGTCTACTGCCTCTCGCGGAACTCGGTCGAGCAGACGGCGCAGTTCCTGGTGGACCACGGCGTGACCGCGCTGCCGTACCACGCGGGCCTCGACCGGCAGGTGCGGGCACGGAACCAGTCGAGGTTCCTGCGCGAGGACGGGATCGTGATGGTCGCGACCATCGCGTTCGGGATGGGCATCGACAAGCCCGACGTCCGGTTCGTCGCGCACCTGGACCTGCCGAAGTCCGTCGAGGGCTACTACCAGGAGACCGGCCGCGCCGGACGTGACGGGCTGCCCTCCACGGCCTGGCTCGCCTACGGGCTCGCCGACGTGGTGCAGCAGCGCCGGATGATCGACACGTCCGAGGGCGACGCCGCCCACAAGCGCCGGCTGACCGCCCACCTGGACGCGATGCTCGCGCTCTGCGAGACCGTGTCGTGCCGCCGGGTGCAGCTGCTCAACTACTTCGGTCAGACGTCGCAGCCGTGCGGCAACTGCGACACCTGCCTGACGCCGCCGGAGTCGTGGGACGGGACCGTCGCGGCGCAGAAGCTGCTGTCGACGGTCGTCCGCCTGGAGCAGCGCGGGCAGCGGTACGGCGTCGGGCACCTGGTCGACATCCTGCGCGGCAAGGTGACACCGCGCGTCACGCAGCTCGGGCACCAGGACCTCAGCACGTTCGGGGTCGGGCAGGACCTGTCCGACGGGGAGTGGCGCGGCGTCGTGCGGCAGCTGCTGGCCATGGAGCTGCTCGGTGTGGACTCCGACGGGTACGGCACCCTGCGTCTGGCTCCCGACAGCGCGGACGTGCTGCGCGGGGACCGCGAGGTGCGGCTGCGGCGGGAGACCGAGAAGGTCGTGCGGACGCGGGGGACGCGCGGCGCCCGGGCAACCGCCGCCGCAGACCTGTCGGACGATGCCCTGGAGCTGTTCGAGGTGCTGCGAGCCTGGCGTGCCGCGGTGGCCAAGGAGCAGGGCGTCCCCGCGTACGTGGTGTTCCACGACGCGACGCTGCGTGAGGTGGTGACGCAGCGGCCGACGTCGCTGGAGGCGCTCGGCGGGATCAGCGGGGTGGGCGCGACCAAGCTCGAGCGGCACGGCCCGGGGCTCCTCGCTGCGCTGAACGGAGTGCCCGAGTCGGCCTGACGCGCGTCACCGACCGCGCGCCCGGACCAGCTCGACGCGCGACCTCGACGTGCCGACGTGCTTGACGGAACGAGGTCAGTCGATGCCGTGGTTGCGGCGGATCAGGTCGTGGACCTCGTCGACGAGCGAGTCGACGGGCCCCTCGACCGGGATCGCCGGGGCGACGACGGTGATCGGCAGGGCTGCGACGGGGCCCGGCGGAAGGCCCCAGCCCGCGCGCCAGCCGCTGATCTGCGCGGAGGACGCCGCGTAGACGATCCGGCCCAGGCCGACCCAGGCGTGCGCCGCGGCGCACATCGGGCAGTGCTCGCCGGAGGTGTAGACGGTCGACGCGGCGCGCTCGTCGGGCGTCAGGTGGTTCGCGGACCAGCGGGCGATCTCAAGCTCGGGGTGGCGGGTCTCGTCGCCCTCCTTGACGCGGTTGCGGTCCTCGAACCGGACCTGTCCGGCCGCGTCGACCAGGACGGAGCCGTAGGGCCCATCGCCGTCCTCGAGGGCCTCGCGGGCGAGCTCGACCGCGCGGCTGAGGTGGATCAGGTCGACCTCGGAGAGCGTCATCGGGCCACCGTGACTGCCAGGACACGGGCGCGCAACCTCTGCCGGTGCTCGACCAGGGTCGCCCGCAGCCCGACCGCCCACGGCTCCTCGTCCGCGACGGCGTCGACCTCCAGGTGCGCGAGCGCGACCAGCCCACGGACGGCCACCGCCGCACCGTGGAGCTCGAGGGCGGCAACCTCGTCGTACTCGAGGTGCCGGACACGGCGGTAGCCGGTCAGGAAGTCCGCGAGGAGCGTCCGGTGCTCGACCCGCCCGGGTGAATCACCGACCAGGTCGCGGACCGCGGCGGCGATGTCCTGCACGAACGGGCCCGTGCGCGCCTCGTCCGCGTCGAACGCCGTGGGCCGGCCGTCGGCCCAGCGCATGTTGTCCAGCTCGAAGTCCCCGTGCAGGGTGCCCCGGGGATGGTCGGCCCGATCGACCTCGGCCAGGACAGCGCGGGCGGACGCCAGCACGTCGGGGTCGTCGTCGAGGGCATCGAGGTCGAGCGGCGGTGGCTCGTCGGCGGCGGTCAGCGGCGGGGCGTCCCGGTGCAAACGCGCCAGGGCAGCACCCCAGGACTGCGCGAGCGACGACGTCAGGTCCTCGAGCTCGAGCTCCTCCCCCTGCGCGGCGGGCACGACGGTGGCGTGCATCGTGCCGAGCGCCGTCGGGACCGTCTCGACGAGCAGACCGGCCCCCGACGGCAGTGGCGCCACGGTCCCGCCGTGCTCGGACCAGGCCCCGAGCAGGCGGGCCGGTGCCTCGAGGTCCCGGACCGTCCGCAGCGACGCCGGGACGAAGCGCACGAACAGCACGCCACGGGGGTCGCCGTCGGGCGGGACGACGAACACGTGGGTCGCGCTCGAGCGCAGCCAGCGGGCGGCGCCGGGGGCGATCCCCCACGCGTCGGCGACCGCGTCGGCCACCGGGCTGCGCCACGACGGGTCGACGGTCGCGGCGACACGGGCGATCTCGGGGAGGGGGAGCATCCGCGCATCCTCGTGGCTGCGGACGGGCTCCGTCACGGTGTTTGTGGTGGTCAGCGTACGACGCGCAGGGGTGCGGTGCCGGTGGAGCCCCGGACGACGAGGTGCGTGGGCAGCTCGACCGTCACGGTGCCGCCCGGGTGGGTGGGGTCCAGGCGCGCCAGCAGGAGGTCGGCCGCCGCGTGCCCGGCACGCTCCAGCGGGGCCGCGATCGTCGTCAGACCGGGCCGGACCAGGTCGGCGCCGAAGACGTCGTCGCAGCCGACGACGCTCATCGCCCCGGGCACGTCGACGGCCCGTTCCGCCAGCCGGTCGAGGATGCCGAACGCGAGCAGGTCGTCGAATGCCAGGACCGCGGTGACGTCGGCGTGCAGGACGGCGTCAGCCGCGGCCGCCCCGTCCTCACGGCGCGGGGCGAACGGCCCCAGGCCGACGACCTCGACGCCCAGCCGCTTGGCGGCCGTGCGCAGGACCGCGCGCCGGCGGCGGTCGGACCAGGACGCGCGCGGGCCGCCCGCGTAGGCGACGCGACGATGCCCGAGCGAGGCCAGGTGGGCGAGCGCCTGGCCGGTGCCGCCGGCGGTGTCGACGAGGACCCCGGACTGGCCGGGCACCGGGCGGTTCACGGTGACCATGGGGAACTCGAGCGACCAGGACGTCAGCCGGTCGTCGTTCAGCCGGGAGGCCGCCAGGACGGCCCCGTCGACCGTGGGGCGCAGCGCGCGCAGCGCACGCTCCTCCGCCTCGACCGACTCCTCGGCGTCGACCAGGACGTGCACGTAGCCGTCGGCGCGGAGCCGGGCCGCGGTGCCGCGCACGATCCCGAAGAAGTAGGGGTTGGTGACGTCGGGGACGACGAGCGCGACCATGCGCGTGCGGCCCGAGCTCAGGGCCCGGCCCGACGGGCTCGGCGAGTAGCCCAGCTGAAGCGCCGCCTCGCGGACGCGCGTGGCGGTGCGCTCGTTGACCCGGCCCGGCTTGGTCAGGGCGCGGGACGCGGTCGAGATGGCCACGCCGCTGGCGGCCGCGACGTCGCGGAGGGTGGGTGGCCTGGTCAATGGGTCCTCGTCGAGCGTCTCCGGTGCCCTGCCGACCGGCGGGGCGCTCCCATCGTGGCGGTCCGGTGCGGATCTGGCAACAACCGGCAAACGTTTGTCCTCCGCCTCGCGACCCCCTACGGTGGAGCGCGGAGCACGTACTGGAGCAGCGCGGACGACGTCGTCGGCGGATCGGAGCACGCATGAGCACGCAGCCGGGCGACCTCGCCCCCGCCACCGACCGAGGGACCGCGATCCGGTCGGCGGAGGTGCTGGTCACCAGCCCGGACCGCAACTTCGTCACGCTGCGGATCACCACGCAGGACGGAGTGGTCGGGCTCGGGGACGCGACGCTGAACGGCCGCGAGCTGTCGGTGGCGTCGTACTTGTCCGACCACGTGGTGCCGCTCCTGCTCGGGCGGGACGCGCACCGCATCGAGGACACCTGGCAGTTCCTCTACCGCTCGGCGTACTGGCGGCGGGGCCCGGTGACCATGGCGGCGATCGCCGCGGTCGACGTGGCCCTGTGGGACATCAAGGCGAAGATCGCCGGGCTGCCGCTGTACCAGCTGCTCGGCGGGGCGAGCCGGACCGGGATCATGGCATACGGCCACGCGAGCGGCCGGGACCTGCCCGAGCTGTTCGACTCGATCCGACACCACCAGGAGCAGGGTTTCCGCTCCATCCGGGTGCAGACCTCTGTCCCGGGCATCGACGCCGTCTACGGGGTCGCCGCGCAGCCGTCGTCGTCGGGCCGCTACGACTACGAGCCCGCCCAGCGCGCCCCGCTGCCGGCCGAGGAGGACTGGGACACCCGCGCTTACCTGCGGCACATCCCCGCGGTGTTCGCGGCCGTGCGCAACGAGTTCGGCCCTGAGGTCCCCCTCCTGCACGACGGGCACCACCGGATGACCCCGATCCAGGCGGCCCGCCTCGGCAAGGACCTCGAGCCGTACGACCTGTTCTGGCTCGAGGACTGCACGCCCGCGGAGAATCAGGAGGCGCTGCGGCTGGTCCGGCAGCACACGACCACGCCGCTGGCGATCGGCGAGGTGTTCAACACCGTGTGGGACTACCAGACGTTGGTCCGCGAGCAGCTCATCGACTACGTCCGCTCCGCCGTCACGCACACCGGCGGCATCAGCGCGCTGCGCAAGATCCTCGACTTCGCCGCGCAGTACCAGATCAAGTCCGGCATCCACGGACCGACCGACATCTCCCCCGTCGGCATGGCCGCGGCTCTGCACCTGGACCTGGCGATCCACAACTTCGGCATCCAGGAGTACATGCAGCACGGCGCCCGCTCCGACGAGGTGTTCCGGCAGACGTTCACGTTCGAGGACGGCTACCTGCACCCCGGTGAGGCGCCCGGTCTCGGCGTCACCTACGACGACGACGCGGCCGCGCGGTACCCGTACCAGGCGGCGTACCTGCCGTTCAACCGGCTCAAGGACGGCACGGTGCACGACTGGTGACGGCCGTGCACCCGATGTGGCTGCCCGACGAGGCGTTCCGGGCGCTCGGGTCGCGGCGGGTGCTGGTCGCGGTCGGGTCGGGCGACGGACCGGTCGCGCAGACCGTCGTCGACGAGGTCGCGGCTGCCACGGAACGGTTCGGTGGGCGCCTGACCACGGTCCCCGTCTCCGACGAGGAGGCCGTCGCGCACGACGTGGTGCTCGCGATCGTCGGCAGAGCCGCGCAGGTCGGGTCTCTCGTCGGCGACCCGCACGCGGTCACGGGCTGCCGCAGGAGCGGCTGACCTGGGCCGCCGCCGGGTACGCGCATCTGCTCATGGACACCCGCGGCCAGTACGGCTCCGGCGGTGACACCCCGGACCCCGTCGGCTCCGACCCGGCCGCCCCGGGCTTCGTCACGCGCGGCATCCTCGACCCCGCGACGTACTACTACCGCCGCGTGCTCGTCGACGCCGTCCGCGCCGTCGACGCCGCTCGTGCCCTGCCGGGGGTCTCCCACGTGGCCGTCATCGGGAACAGCCAGGGCGGCGGGATCGCGCTGGCCGTCGCCGGCCTGGTGCCCGACCTTGCCGCGGTGATGGTCAGCGCGCCGTTCCTCTGCGACGTCCCGCGCGCCCTGGCGATCACCGACGCCGACCCGTACGGCGAGATCGTCCGGTACCTCGCGGTCCACCGCGGCGCCGCCGACCAGGCGCTCCGCACCCTCTCGTACGTCGACGGAGTCCACCACGCCCGGCGCGCGACCGCCCCGGCGCTGTTCGCGACCGGCCTGCGCGACACGGTCTGCCCACCGTCGACGGTCTTCGCGGCTCACAACGCGTACGCCGCGCAGCGCGAGATCGCCGTCTACCCGTACAACCACCACGAGGGCGGCGAGGCCCACCACACGGCCCGCCAGCTGGCCTGGCTCGCATCGCGCCTGTGCACCACCTGACCCCTGCGCACCCCACACCCACCCCGCCGCGGCGCCGAGCTCGCCACCTCGCAGCGAACTCGTCAGTCCGCGCCGAGCTCGGTTGTTGCAGCTGACGAGTTCGGCGCGAACTGACGAGTTCGCGGAGGTGGGGCGCAGCCTGCGGGGGTCGGCGCCCAGAGGTCAGCGGCCCGTGCCGTCGACCGCGTGAGGGTCGATCGCGGCGATCTCGTCCGTCGTCAGCGGGGCGGCGGAGAGCGCCTTGACGTTGTCCTCCAGCTGGGCGACCGAGCTCGCGCCGACGAGCGCCGACGTGATGCGGTCGTCGCGCAGGACCCAGGACAGGGCCAGCTGGGCGAGCGACTGCCCGCGGCCCGACGCGATCTCGTTCAGCGCCCGCGCCCGGGACAGGTACGTCTCGGACAGGGCGGTCGGCTTGAGGAAGTGGCCGACGGCCGCGCGGGAGTCGGCGGGCACCTCACCCGACAGGTACCGGCCGGTGAGCAGACCCTGGGCCAGCGGGGAGAACACGATGGTGCCGATCCCGAGGTCGCCGACGACGTCGAGCAGGCTCTCGTTCTGGCCGTCGGCGATGTTCTCGATGTGCCGGTTGAACATCGAGTAGCTGGGCTGGTGGATGAGCAGCGGGGTGCCCAGGTCGGCCAGCACCTGCTGCGCGACCCGCGTCTGCGCCGGCGTGTAGTTGGAGATCCCCGCGTACAGAGCCTTGCCGCTGGTCACCGCCGTGTGCAGGGCGCCCATCGTCTCCTCGACCGGGACCGACGGGTCCGGGCGGTGCGAGTAGAAGATGTCGACGTAGTCCACGCCGATCCGCGTCAGGGACTGGTCGAGGGAGGACAGCAGGTACTTGCGCGAGCCGCCGTCACCGTACGGACCGGGCCACATGTCGTAGCCGGCCTTGGAGGAGATGACCAGCTCGTCGCGGTACGGGCGAAGGTCGGACGCCAGGATGCGGCCGAAGTTCTCCTCGGCGGAGCCGTACGGCGGGCCGTAGTTGTTGGCGAGGTCGATGTGGGTGATGCCGAGGTCGAACGCGCGACGCAGGACCGCGCGCTGGGTGTCCAGCGGGGTGGTGTCACCGAAGTTGTGCCAGAGGCCCAGCGACAGCGCGGGCAGGTCCAGGCCGCTGCGGCCGGTGCGGCGGTAGGTCATCGAGTCGTAGCGGCCGTCGTCGGCAACAAAAGGCATGACCCCACGCTATCCGTAGGATCGCCGGGTGCTGCACGTCGCGTTCTTCGAGCCCCGCATCCCCGGCAACACCGGCAGCGCCATCCGGCTGGCGGCCGGCACCGGCTCGACGCTGCACCTGGTGGAACCGCTCGGGTTCGACCTGTCGGAGGCCAAGCTGCGCCGCGCCGGCCTGGACTACCACGACCTCGCGCACGTGGTGGTGCACCCGTCGCTGGACGCCCTGCTCGACGCGGTGCCGGGGCGCGTCTACGCGTTCACCACCCACGCCACGCAGCACCACAGCGACCTCTCCTACCGCGCGGACGACATCCTCCTGTTCGGCCCGGAGCCGACCGGCCTGCCGGAGTCGGTCCTGGAGCATCCGCGGATCACGGCGCAGGTGCGGATCCCGATGCTTCCCGGGCGACGGTCGATGAACCTGTCGAACGCCGCAGCCGTCGCCACCTACGAGGCGTGGCGACAGCTGGGCTTCGAGGGCGGGGTGTAGACCACACCTCCACCGATCGATGCGGCCCAGAACCGGCGCGCACCGTGGGCGAAGGGGGTCCAAGAATGCGCACGGGAAAGGCAAAGAAATGCCCCCGGCCGCGCGCTCGACAGAGCAACGCGACCGGGGGCCGGGTCATGCAGTGAGTAGGGATGAGGGGGAAGAGCTACTTGCGACCGGAGAGGTGGCCGTTGCAGGACGTGCCCGGGGCGACGCCGCCCGCCTTGAGCTCTTCCATGGTGTCGAAGTCGGGACCGAACATCCCGGCGAGCGCCGCCTTCTTGGCTGAGCCCCAGTTCTGCGGGGTGGCACCCGGGCCAGCCGGAGCCGTGGGATCCTCCTCGCCGTCCTCGAGGCCGGAGAACGCACACTCGGAGTTGGACTTGGTGTAGGCGCCGGTGCGCTCACCGGTGCCAGTGATTTCCCCGGCGCTCGCCATCGAGGAACTGGCGACGAGGAGCCCGGCCGCGAGCGGCAGGACGAGGAGACGCTTCAGGTGCATGGACTTTCCCTTCGAGAGAAGCCTGTTCGGGTGGGCCCAGATTAGGGCAAACCGGCCGAAATAGTCCCAAAATTCGCCCGCTCGGGGTATGTCTCCGTCGTCGATCGGACGTTGATTCGCCCGTGGGGCAAGATCGATATGTGTTCACCACCCGCCCCGAGCTCGTCGGGACGTTCGGCATGGTCGCCTCGACGCACTGGTTGGCGTCGTCCGTCGGGATGCGGACGCTGGAGGCCGGCGGCAACGCGTTCGACGCCGCGGTCGCCGCCGGGTTCACACTGAGCGTCGTCGAACCGCACCTGAACGGCCCCGGTGGCGACGCCCCGATCATCGGCCACCGCGCCGACGACGGGCACACCTTCGTGATCTGTGGGCAGGGGACCGCACCGGCCGCAGCGACCATCGACGCCTACCGTGACCTCGGCCTGGATCTCGTCCCCGGCACCGGGCACCTGGCGGCCGTGGTCCCCGGCGCGTTCGGCGCCTGGCTCGACCTGCTCGCGCGGTACGGCACGCTGCCCCTCGCCGACGTGCTCGGGCCGGCCATCGGCTACGCGCGCGACGGCTACCCGCTGGTCCGGGCCGCGTCCAGGACGATCGAGACGGTCGCGCCGATGTTCACCGAGCACTGGCCCACGTCCGCTGCGGTCTACCTGCCGCACGGGGAGGTCCCGGCAGCGGGCGGACGGTTCAGCAACCCGACACTGGCGGACACCTTCGAGCGGCTCCTGGTGGGCAGCGGCTCGCGCGAGGCGCAGATCGAGGCCGCGCGGCACGCGTTCTACGAGGGCTTCGTCGCCGAGGCCGTCGACGCGTTCCACTCGGGCGTCGCCGTGCAGGACTCGTCGGGCCGACGCCACACCGGGCTGCTGCGGGCGTCGGACCTGGCCGGCTGGCGAGCGACCGAGGAGACGACGACGTCGCTGCGGTTCGCCGGGCGGACAGTGCACAAGACCGCCGCCTGGGGGCAGGGGCCGGTGCTCCTGCAGCAGCTCGCGATGCTCGAGGCCCTGGGCGTCGGCGACCTCGTCCGCACCAACGACACCGTCGAGCTCGTGCACACCGTGGTCGAGGTGGCCAAGCTGGCGTTCGCCGACCGGGAGGCCTGGTACGGCGACGTGGACGACGTCCCGCTCGACACCCTGCTCTCCGCCGCGTACGCCGCGTCGCGTGCGTCGCTCGTCGGGCGCGTCGCCGCGGACGGCCTCGTGCCCGGCTCGCCCGACGGTCGCGTGCCGCGCCTCTCCGCCACCGTACAAGGCGACGGGGCGGCATCGGGCCCCGGCGTCGGGGAGCCCACCGTCTCACCGATCGGGCTGAGCCCCGGCGACACCTGCCACGTGGACGTCGTCGACCGCTGGGGCAACCGCGTCTCCGCCACACCCTCGGGAGGGTGGTTGCAGTCGAGCCCGGTCGTCCCCGGCCTCGGGTTCGCCCTGCCGACGCGTGCACAGATGTTCTGGCTGGAGCCGGGGCTGCCCAACAGCCTGGCCCCGGGCAAGCGCCCGCGGACGACGCTTAGTCCCGCGCTGCTGCTCGAGGACGACGGCTCGGGCGTCGCGTTCGGCACCCCGGGCGGCGACCAGCAGGACCAGTGGACCGTGCCGTTCCTGCTGCGACACCTCGTGGGCGGCGCCAGCCTGCAGGCGTCGATCGATGCGCCGACCTGGCACTCGTCGCACGTGCCCGGATCCTTCTACCCGCGCACCCACACACCCCTCGGCCTGGTCGCCGAGTCACGACTCGGGGCGGACGTGCTGGACGCGCTGGCGTCGCGAGGGCACCAGGTGGAGACCGTCGGGCCGTGGGAGCTCGGGCGGCTCAGCGCGGCCGGGCTGCGGTCAGACGGGCTGCTGGTCGCAGCGGCGAACCCGCGGGGAATGCAGGGCTACGCCGTCGGCCGGTGAGGCACGTCATCCGATGACTTGAGCGGTCACATGAGGGTTCGATGAGGGATCGGATCCCGGCGGCGCTCAGACATCGGACCACTGTTACCGTCCGATCCATGCCCAATGTCGTGGATGCCCACCTCCAGGTGTGGAACCCGGACACGGTGCACTACCCCTGGATGACCGCGGAGAACGCGGGGGTGCACCGGACGTACCGGGTCCCGGACATCGAGGACCAGCTGGCCGACGAGGACGTCGCCTGGGTGGTCCTCGTGCAGGCGGCCGACAACCGCGCGGACTCCGAGCTCATGCTCTTCCAGGCCCTCTCGTCCCCCCGCGTCGCCGGGGTCGTGGCGTGGGTCCCCCTCGACGCCCCCGACGCCGCCGCCACGCAGCTGGACAAGTGGCGCCGTGAGCCGATCGTCGGCATCGGCCATCGAGGGCCCAGCGGACACGATTCCCGCGACCCTGTGTGGCTGCTCGGCGCCGCCGTCGACGACAGCCTGACGCTGCTGACCGAGCGGCGGCTGACGCTGGACCTCACGGCGCACACGCCGACGGCCCTGGCGCACGTCGCGACCCTCGCCGAGAACCACCCCAAGCTCACGGTGGTCCTCGACCACCTCGGCGCTCCCCCGCTCGCCGCGCTGCGGGCCGGCGACCGCGACGGCTGGACGCGCTGGTCCGCGCTGCTCGGCGCCGTCGCGCAGATGCCGAACGTCGTCGCCAAGGTGTCCGGACTCGCCACCGCGGCCGGTGCGGGCTGGACTCCGGACCACCTGCGACCCGCCGTGGACCGCGCGCTGGAGGTGTTCGGTCCCGACCGACTCATGCTCGGCAGCGACTGGCCGTACGCGCTCCTGCAGGGCGACTCCTATTCCCAGGTCTGGAACGGACTGCGCTCGACCGTCGACCAGCTGAGCGACGACGACCGCGCCGCGGTGCTCGGCGGTACGGCCACCCAGGTGTACGGGCTCCCGTTCGACTCGTTCTGACTCCCGCAACGGCTAGGTTCGCTCCGTGTCACGTTCCGATGACGTCGTCGACGGGGTCAAGCAGATGATCCTCGACGGACGGCTCCAGGCAGGTCAGCGGCTGCCTGCCGAGAAGGAGCTCGCTGTCACCCTCGGCGTCTCCCGGGGCTCCCTGCGCGAGGGCGTCCACGCGCTGGGCACCCTCGGCATCCTCGAGTCACGGCACGGTGACGGCACGTACGTGACGACGCTCGACCCCGCGCTGCTGCTCGCGCCGGTCGGCTTCGTCGCCGAGCTCCAGCACGCCGCGTCGGCGTTCCACTCCGTTCGGCGCCTCCTGGAGACGGAGGCCGCCGGTCTGGCCGCCCTGCACATCGACGACGCGTCGCTCACCCGACTGCGCGCCGCGCTCGACGAGACGGCGCGCGCCCTGGTGGAGCTCCCGCTCGACCACGACCGGCTCGTCGACGCGGACCTCGCCTTCCACGCGGAGGTCGCCCGCGCGTCCGGCAACCCCGTGCTCGCCGCGCTCGTCGTCGGCCTCGCCGGGCGAGGGTCCCGGACCCGGCTGTGGCGCGGGCTGTCCGACGAGGGCGCGGAGGATCGGGCGTTCGTCGAGCACGAGGCGATCCTCGCGGCCGTCGCCGCCCGCGACCCCGACCGCGCGCGACTGCGCATGGCGACCCACCTGCTCGAGCTGGAGGCCTCGGCGACGGGTGTCTGGGCGTGGCGCAGTCTCTAGCGACCGGGCGTGGAGTCGCGCAGGACCACCTGCGTCGGGACGTGCGTCAGGCGAGGCTCGTCGGACGCCTCCGCGAGCGCGAGCTCGGTGGCGGCGATCCCGATGTCGACCAGCGGGATCCGGACGGTCGTGAGTGCCGGGACGACGTCACGCAGGGTAGAGATGTCGTCGAATCCCGCGAGCGCCACGTCCTGCGGCACCTGGATTCCCGCCTCCCGACCGGCCGCGAGCGCCCCGAGCGCCATGACGTCGTTGACCGCGAACACCAGCTCCGGCAGCTCGGTGCCGCGCAGCAGAGCCCGCATCGCGTCCTCGCCACCCTCGTGCGTGAACGCACTCGTGATCACCGCGTCGTCCGGCACCGGACAGCCCAGCTCGGCGAGCGCGCCGCGGAAGGCGTCCCGCCGCTCGCACGCGGTGAGGTGGTCGGCGGGGCCGGCGAGGATCGCGAACCGGCGGTATCCGCGACCGTGCAGCGCCTTGGCCAGGTCCCCGGCGCCCTGCGCGTTGTCGACGACGATGCTGTCGACACCCAGGATCGGCTGACCGATCAGGGCGACGGACCCCCCGACGGCCCGGTAGTCGGCCAGGGCCGCGCGGAGCTCGTCATTGGTGGCCTGGTCGTCCAGGCGGCCGCCCGCGATGACGATCGCGCGGGCCCGCTGCCGCTTCAGCAGGTCGACCAGCCCGCTCTCGCGGCTGGGGTCGTGCTGGGTGCTCGCGAGGGTCACCTGCAGGCCGGCGCGGTCGGCGGCACGGGCGACGCCCGCCGCGATCGAGGAGAAGTACGGGTCCGCGATGTCGTGCACGACGAGACCCAGCGACGTCGTCCGACCACGCGCCATCGCCTGCGCGTTCGCGTCCGGGGTGTACCGCAGCAGGGTCGCCGCGGCCAGCACGCGGTCGCGCAGGTCGGCGCGCACCGTGCGGTTGGCGCTGCCGTTGATCGCGCGGGAGGCGGTGGCCAGCGAGACGCCGGCCTCGCGGGCGACGTCACTGAGCGTCACGGAAGCAGCCATGCTCAGGAGGGTAGGCGCTTGCCTGTGGTCTGAGGGACGTTCTTGGTGGGCACGCCGGTGCAAACGTCGGGAAAGCGATATCCTGACGCCGTGACGACGACGCTCAGCCTGGCCGACTGTGTCCTGGTCCTGCGCCCCGACGACGACGTCGGCGTAGCCACCCGGGATCTGCAGTCCGGCACCGTCCTCGACTCGCTGGTGGTCACCCAGAGCGTGCCGCGCGGCCACAAGCTCGCGGTCCGCCCGGTCGCCTCCGGTCAGCCCGTGCACAAGTACGGGCAGTCGATCGGCCGCGCCACCCGGGACATCGCCGTCGGTGACCACGTGCACTCGCACAACCTGGGCATGGACGACGACGAGCGCGCCTACGAGTTCGGCACCGCCCGCGTCACCCTGCCGACACCCGACGGACCGGTCCGGACCTTCGACGGGTACTCCCGCAGCGACGGTCGCTGGGGCACCCGCAACTACGTCGGCATCGTCACCTCCGTGAACTGCTCCGCGTCGACCGCCCGGCTCATCGCCGACCAGTTCCGCGGCCGCGTCCTCGACGCCTACCCGCACGTCGACGGCGTCGTCGCCCTCACCCACGACACCGGCTGCGGCCTCGTGCCCACCAGCGAGGGCGCCCAGATCACGCGGCGCACCCTGCGCGGCTACGCCGACCACCCCAACATCGCCGGTCTGCTCGTCCTCGGCCTCGGCTGCGAGATGATCCCCGCCGAGTCGCTGCTCGACGGCCTCGACCTTCCCCCCGACAAGCCCGTGACCACCCTTGTCATCCAGGAGACCGGCGGCATCCGTCGCACCGTGCGCGCCGGGGTCGAGGCCATCGAGAAGATGCTCCCTGCGATCGACTCCCTGCGCCGCACCCCTGCACCCGTCTCCGAGCTGGTGCTCGGCCTCAACTGCGGCGGGTCCGACGGGTACTCCGGCATCACCGCCAACCCCGCACTCGGGCACGCGTCCGACCAGCTCGTCGCCCGCGGTGGCACCTCGATCCTCGCCGAGACGCCCGAGGTGTTCGGCGCCGAGCACCTCCTCCTGCGCCGCGCCGTCTCCCGCGACGTCGGGCAGAAGCTGCTCGACCGGCTCGACTGGTGGAAGGGCTACACCGCGGCCGGCGGCGGCACCATGGACAACAACCCGTCCCCCGGCAACAAGGCCGGCGGGCTGACGACCATCCTCGAGAAGTCGCTCGGCGCCGTCGCCAAGGGCGGCACCGCGGAGCTGGTCGAGGTCTACGAGTACGCCGAACCCGTCACCGCCCGCGGCTTCACCTTCATGGACACCCCCGGGTACGACCCCGTCTCCGTCACCGGCCTCGTCGCCGGCGGCGCCACCGTCGTCGTGTTCACCACCGGTCGCGGCTCCGTCCTCGGCTGCAAGCCGACACCGTCCATCAAGGTCGCGACGAACACCGCCACCTACCTGCGGATGACCGAGGACATGGACCTCAACGCCGGACGCATCGTCGACGGCACCGCGACCGTGGCGTCCGTCGGCGACGAGCTGTTCGAGCTGATCATCGCCGTCGCGTCCGGCCGGCAGACCGTCTCCGAAGAGCTCGACCTGGGGTCCGACGAGTTCGTGCCGTGGCAGCTCGGCGCGGTCACCTGACGCGTCTCGATCGACCTGCTGACCTTCCACGGGTCGTGACCGACCTGCAGCGCGGGTCCAGCGATACGAGCTCTGACTCCACCGACGCGCGGGTCGGGTCGTGGTGTCCGGATCGGGTGCCGGTGTCAGCTCAGTCGTCGAGCCAGCGCAGCACCGTGCGGCCGAACGCGCCCACCAGGGCGAGCCGCGACGTGACGCCGCACTTGCTGCACACGAGGACGTGGTTCACCCACGGCATGCCGCTCACCTGATCGATCCCCGCGACGTCGACCGTCGACGCCCCGCACTTCGGGCAGAGCAGCTGCCCCTGGGCGTCGAGCTCGAGTGACGCTCCAGGCATTGCGGACGGCAGGCTCGACTTGGTCACGGGTACCTCCGGGGGTCGTGCTGAGGGTGCGGATGCTGGCCCAAGTGCACCACGGAGGCGTGGGGGTGCGCCTGTCGGTCCACATCGGTGCGTCGGTCGACGTCGGTCCGTGAGTCCACCTCAGCGCGCGGTCGACGTCGGTGCGGACCCGATCGGTGCACGGTCCACGGCGGCGCGTGGACCGCGCGCCCGGCGATCGCTGGTCCGTCCGCGGCCCAGCACTCGGGGCACTCGGCGGCCGGGTGGTCGGTGGTCAGCGGTCGACGCGCGCTCCGCCGCCGCCGGCCAGCTTGAGCACCTCGGCCTTGCTGACCATGGTCGTGTCGCCGGGTGTGGTCATCGCCAGGGCGCCGTGCGCGGCGCCGTACTCGACCGCGGTCTGCAGGTCCTCACCGGCGAGCAGCCCGTAGGCAAGACCAGACGCGAACGAGTCGCCACCGCCGACGCGGTCGAGGATCTCCAGGCGCTCCCGGTGCGTGGCGCTGACCAGCCCGGTGCCCCTCGACCAGGCGATGGCGCCCCAGTCGTTGACCGTCGCGGAGTGCACCGTGCGCAGCGTCGTGGCGATGACCTGGAAGTTCGGGTACGCCTCGGCCACGCGGTCGATCATGGCGGCGAACGACGACAGCTCCAGGGCGGACAGGTTCTCGTCGACCCCTTCCACCTCGAACCCGAGCGAGGCGGTGAAGTCCTCCTCGTTGCCGATCATCACGTCGATGTGCGGCGCGATCGCCCGGTTGACCTCCTGCGCGCGCGCCTGACCGCCGACCGCCTTCCAGAGGCTCGGCCGGTAGTTGAGGTCGTAGCTGACGATCGTTCCGTGCTTGCGCGCGACCGTCACGGCCTCGATCACGGTCTCGGCGGCACTGTCCGACAGCGCCGCGAAGATGCCGCCCGTGTGGAACCACCGCACCCCGAGCTCGCCGAACAGGTGCTCCCAGTCGACGTCACCGGGCGCCAGCTGCGCCGCGGCGGTGTGGCCACGGTCGCTCACCCCGACGGCTCCACGGACGCCGAAGCCGCGCTCGGTGAAGTTCAGGCCGTTGCGGACCTGGCGCCCGATGCCGTCGTAGAGCACCCACTGGACGAAGGACGTGTCCAGGCCGCCGGTGAGGATGAGGTCCTCAACCAGGCGCCCGACCTCGTTGTCCGCGAGCGCGGTGACGATCGCGGTGCGCAGCCCGAACGCGCGCCGCAGGCCACGGGACACGTTGTACTCGCCGCCGCCCTCCCACGCGCGGAACGAGCGGGCGGTGCGGATACGACCCTCGCCGGGATCGAGACGGAGCATGACCTCGCCGAGGGAGACGGCGTCGTAGCGCGTCTCGCCCGCGGGGCGGATGACCAGGTCGGACATGAGCGGCGTTCCTTCGGGATCGAGAGGTCAGGGGTGGGCGACGAGACTGACGGCTTCGGCCGTGAGGTCCCGGACGGCGTCGAGGTCACCGGCACGGATCAGGTCGCGGGGAACCATCCAGGAGCCGCCGACGGCCCGGACGGAGGGCAGCGCCAGGTACTCGGCCAGGTTGCTGGGTCCGATGCCACCGGTGGGCACGAACCCGACGTCCCCGAAGGGCGCGGCGAGGGCGGCGACCGCCTTGGCGCCGCCGGAGGTACCGGCGGGGAAGAACTTCACGGTGGTCAGGCCCAGCTCGAGCGCCGCCTGCACCTCGGTGGCCGTGACCGCGCCGGGCAGGGCGAGGATGCCGTGCTCCTGGCAGCGCTCGACAACGGCGCGGCTGGTGCCCGGCGAGACGACGTAGGACGCACCGGCGGCCACCGCGTCGTCGACCTGCGCAGGGGTGAGCACGGTGCCCGCACCGACGAGGACGTCGCCGCGCGCGGCGATGGCGCGGATCGCGTCAGCCGCCGCTGCCGTGCGGAACGTGACCTCTGCGACCGGGAGCCCACCGTCGACGAGGGCTTGCGCCAGCGCGTCGGCGTGGGAGGCGTCGTCGATCACGACGACGGGGACCAGTCGGTGCGCCGCCAGGCGCTCCAGGATGTCGCTCACTTGTGCTCCTTCGCACCGTGCTCATACCCGCTCGGTCGCGGGAAAGCGTTTGCCGTGTGTGGTGGAGCATACGCCTGACGCGGGATCCGGTAGGCGAGGTCGACCGCGGTCTCGATCGCTTCGTCGACCTCGAGCCGGTGCTCCGCGACGAGCCGGGCAAGGAAGCCGGCGTCGATGCGCCGGGCCAGGTCGTGGCGCGCGGGGATCGAGCAGAACGCGCGGGTGTCGTCGACGAACCCCGTGGTGTTGGCGAACCCCGCGGAGTCGGTCACCGCCTCACGGAAGCGCCGCATGCCGTCGGGGGTGTCGAGGAACCACCACGGCGCGCCCAGCCGCACCGCGGGGTACACGCCCGCGATCGGCGCCAGCTCGCGGCTGAAGGTGTCCTCGTCCACCGTGAACAGGACCAGCCGCAGACCGGGATGGTGGCCGAACGCCTCCAGCACGGGGCGCAGGGCGCGCACGTACTCGGTCGTCACGGGGATGTCGTAGCCGACGTCAGGACCGCGCAGGTCTGCGACCGCCCGGTCGTGGTCGCGCAGGACGCCCGGGTGGAGCTGCATCACGAGGCCGTCCTCGGCCGACATGCGTGCCATCTCGAACAGCATGTGACCCGAGAACGCCTGCGCGTCCGCCGCGGAGACGTCACCGCGCAGCGCCGCCGACACGATCCGCTCGGCCTCGGCCTCGTTCAGCGGGGTCGTGTCCGCGGACAGGTGCCCGTGGTCCGTGGCGCGCGCACCGGCGGCGACGAACGCGCGACGCCGTTCCTCGAGCGCGCGCACGAGGTCGCGATACCCGCTGATCGCGACGCCCGACCGCGCCTCGAGCAGCGCGACGTCCGCCTGCCAGCCGGGGCGGTCGACGTGCAGCAGGGCGTCCGGCCGAAAGGTCGGCACGATCCGGTCGCCCCAGCCGCGCTCCGCCAGGTCGGCGTGGTCCGACAGCGTCGCGGTCGCCGCGTCGGTGGTCGCCAGGATCTCGATGCCGAACTCGTCGAAGAGGGCCAGGGGCCGGAACTCCGGCTTCTCCAGCCGCTCGGAGAGGAGGTCGAAGAGGCGGTCGGCGGAGTCGGCCGAGGGGCGCTCGTCGAGCCCGAACACCTCGACGAAGACGTGCTCCAGCCAGTAGCGCGTCGGCGTCCCCCGGAACAGCGGCCAGTGCGTCGCGAAGGTCCGCCAGACCTCCCGCGGGTCGGCGACCGCGCCGGGTCGGTCCCGGCGCGGCACCCCGAGGGCGTCGTGGGGCACGCCCTGCGACACCAGCATGCGCACCAGGTAGTGGTCGGGCGTGACCAGCAGCGACGCCGGGTCCGGGAACGGCTCGTCGCGAGCCAGCAGGCCCGCGTCGACGTGGCCATGCATGGAGACGATCGGCAGGGTCGCGGTCGCGGTGAGGATCTCCCGGGCGATCGGGCGCACGACAGGGTCGCTGGGCAACGCCCGGTCGGGGTGCAGGGACCACCCGGTCTCGCTCACCATCGAATACTCCTCGGGCCAGCCGTCATTCGCCGCCGAGAGGTCCTCGATGACGCGGGATGCAAACGCATTCATCGAAGCCAACCAGGTGAACGCGTCGACCACAAGCCCCGACGTCGTGGCATCCCGCATGTCGGTACGCCACTTGCCACCTCCGGACGGAACGTGCTGAAATCGCATTCATTCATCGAGCGGTCGAGACAAGGAGGGACTGTGGTGGTCACGTTGCGCGATGTCGCGCGAGCCGCAGGTGTCTCGCCGGCGACGGCCTCTCGCGCGCTCAGCGCCCCTGATCTCGTCGCCCCCGCCCGCCGCGAGCACGTCCAGCAGGTCGCCCGCGAGCTCGGCTACCGGCCCAACCGGGCCGCGCGGGAGCTGATCACCGGCCGCACAGGGAACCTCTGCCTCGTCGTCCCGGACCTGGAGAACCCGTTCTTCGCCGCTGTCGCCAAGGGTGTCCAGGCACGCGCCCGCGCCCTCGGCTTCGCCCTGCTCGTGGCGGACGCCGAGGAGGACCCCCGCCTCGAGAGCGAGCTCGTCGGGCACCTCGGCGCCCAGGTCGACGGCGTGATCCTGTGCTCGCCGCGGATGACCGACGTCGAGCTCGACCGGCTCGGCCGGGACGTGCTCGACGACGACGTCCCGCTGCTTCTCGTCAACCGGCTGCACGCCGGGCTGCCGTCCGTCGTCATCGACAACGCCGACGGCATCCGCCAGGCCGTGACCCACCTGTACGCGCTCGGGCACCGCCGGATCGGCTACGCCGGGGGCCCGGTCGGCTCGTGGTCCGACGCCCAGCGACGGCGCGGTCTCGAGCATGCGTCGCACGGCCTGCGCAGCATCGACGTGGTCGACCTCGGACACTTTCCTCCCCTGTTCGGCGGGGGCGTGGCGGCCGGCGACCTCGTCGCCGCCAGCGGTGTCACCGCGGTCCTCGCGCACAACGACCTGCTCGCGCTCGGCATCCTGAGCAGGCTGCGCGCCCGGGGCGTGCGCGTCCCCGAGGACGTCTCGGTCGTCGGGTACGACGACATCCCGGCGGCGACCCTGGTCTCGCCCACCCTCACCACCGTCACCGTGCCGCTGGCCCGGCTGGGCCGCGCGGCGGTCGACCTGCTCATCGAGGCCGGCTCCGTCCCGACGGCGACGGAGTCCGCGCTCACGTCGGCCGAACGCGCGCGGCACACGGCGCCGGCGACCGCGCTCGGGTCCGACCGTGAGAACGCCGGCCCGCCCTCGGTCCTCATCGGCGTCGAGCTGGTGGTCCGCGCCTCCACCGGCGTGGCGTCGGCGCAGTCATCGGCGGCCGGCGGATGACCGCCACCGCCGGCGCGCCCCGGCTCTCGCGCGCGACGTTGCCCAGCACCGCCCTGCCGTCCGGGGTGCAGCCACCCGCCGTGGACCCCGCAGACGTGAGCGTCGGCCTGGTCCACCTCGGGCTCGGTGCGTTCCACCGGGCGCACCAGGCCGTCTTCACTGAGGACGCCGCGGCCGCGGCCGGCGAGAACCGGTGGGGAATCCTCGGCGTCACGCAGCGCAGCGCCCGCGTCGTGGAGCAGCTCGCGCCACAGGACGGCCTCTACGGCGTGCTGACCAAGGGCACCACCGAGACGTCGCTGCGGCTCATCGGATCGTTGCGCGACGTGGCCTTCCCCGGGACCGACACTCCGCGGGTCCTCGCCACGATCGCTGCGCCCACCACCCACGTGGTGACCCTGACCGTGACGGAGAAGGGGTACCGGCGGGCAGCCGACGGCCGCCCGGATCTGGCCGACCCCGACCTGGCAGCCGACCTCGCCGCCCTGGCGTCGGAGCTGCGCGGCGGTGCAGCCGAGACGGCGGCCCGCTCACCGCTCGGCCTGCTCCTGCGGGGACTGGCCCTGCGCGCGAGGCACGACGCCGGGAACCTCACCGTGGTCTGCTGCGACAACCTCGCCGACAACGGAGCCGTTCTGGCCGCGCTCGTCGCCGCCACCCTGGACGCCGTCCCGCACGGCGACCGGCTCCGCGAGTGGGTCGAGACCTCGGTGCGCTTCCCAGGGACCATGGTCGACCGGATCGTCCCCGCCACCACCGACGCACACCGCGCGGAGGCACAGGCCCTCCTCGGCCTGACCGACGCGGGACTGGTGATCGGCGAACCGTTCACGCAGTGGGTCATCCAGGACACGTTCGCCGGCCCACGGCCTGCGTGGGAACGCGTCGGGGCCACGCTGACCGGGGATGTCGCGCCGTACGAGCGCGCCAAGCTCCGGGTCCTGAACGCCAGCCACTCGACGCTGGCCTACCTGGGGGCACTGCGAGGGCACGCGACGATCGCGCAGGCCGTCGCCGACCCGGCCCTGGAGGCGACTGTCCGGGCGCTCGTCGACGAGGACGTCCTGCCCACCCTCGTGGCGCCGGACGGCATGGACCTCGTGCAGTACCGCGACGACGTCCTGTCGCGGTTCGCCAACCCGAACACCGGGCACACCACCGTGCAGGTCGCCATGGACGGGTCGCAGAAGCTTCCGCAGCGCCTGCTCGGCACGGTCCGCGACCGGCTCAGCAGCGGATCTGTCCCCACCGCGGCCGCCGGGGCCGTCGCCGCCTGGATCGCCTACGTGCGGGCGACCTCGCAGGGCGAGCTGGAGGTCGACGGCCGGCAGATCGGCCTCGACGACCCGTTGGCGCCCGCCCTCGCCGCCGCCGCCGCAGGGCCGCTCGACTCGCTGGCCGACCGGATGCTCGACGTGCGGGCGGTGTTCGGTGACGACCTGGCCGGGTCGGACGCGTTCCGGTCCGCCGTCCGCGGTGCTGTGGCGGACCTGGTAAGCATCCGGGCGTAACCGGCCGACAGGGCGACGGGCATGGCCTGCCTCCTGGGCGACGGGGGTACCCGCCGCCCTGGACGACCCGCTGACACGCCATGCCGGGCCGTGGGCAAGGTTCGACGGCGGCGGGGACACGCAGCACTTGGTTTCGAGGCCTTGACGTAGCATCGCTCCGGTCCCTACGCTGGAAAGCGCATTCCACACTCCGACCGACACCGCGGTCCAGAACACTCGGAGCACTCATGACGACCCGCACCCTGCGCATCGGGATGAACGGCATCACCGGCCGGATGGGCTACCGCCAGCACCTCGTCCGCTCGATCCTGTCGATCCGCGACCAGGGCGGCGTCACGCTCGAGGACGGTACGCGCGTCCAGGTGGAGCCGATCCTCATCGGCCGCAACGCGGACAAGGTCCGCGAGCTGGCGGAGCTGCACGGCGTGGAGCACTGGACCACCGACGCCGACTCGGTGATCAACGACCCCACCGTCGACATCTACTTCGACGCGCAGGTGACCAGCCGTCGGTACTCGGCGCTGACGGCGGCGATGAAGGCCGGCAAGCACATCTTCACGGAGAAGCCGACGGCCGAGACGCTGGCGGAGGCGATCGATCTCGCTCGGCTCCGCGAGAGCACTGGCGTCACTGCGGGCGTCGTGCACGACAAGCTGTACCTGCCGGGCCTGGTCAAGCTGCGCCGGCTCGTGGACGAGGGCTTCTTCGGCCGGATCCTGTCGCTGCGCGGCGAGTTCGGATACTGGGTGTTCGAGGGTGACGGCCAGGAGGCCCAGCGCCCCAGCTGGAACTACCGCAAGGAGGACGGCGGCGGCATCGTCGTCGACATGTTCTGCCACTGGAACTACGTGCTGGAGGGCATCCTCGGCACGGTCAAGACGGTGAACGCGCAGACCGCGACGCACATCCCGACGCGCTGGGACGAGCGCGGAGCGGCGTACGACGCCACCGCCGACGACGCGGCGTACGGCATCTTCGAGATCGAGACGCCCGGCGGCGACCCCGTGGTCGCGCAGATCAACTCGTCCTGGGCCGTCCGCGTGTACCGCGACGAGCTGGTCGAGTTCCAGATCGACGGCACGCACGGCTCGGCGGTCGCCGGGTTGAACAAGTGCGTGGCCCAGCAGCGGGCACACACCCCGAAGCCCGTGTGGAACCCGGACCTGCCGGTCACCGAGTCGTTCCGCGAGCAGTGGCTCGAGGTTCCGGCGAACGGTGACCTGGACAACGGCTTCAAGCTGCAGTGGGAGGAGTTCCTGCGCGACGTCGTCGCCGGGCGCACCCACCGCTTCGACCTGCTGTCGGCCGCGCGCGGCGTGCAGCTCGCCGAGCTGGGCCTGCAGTCGTCGGCGGAGGGCCGTCGTCTCGACGTCCCGACGATCACGCTGTGACCACCCAGACGACCACGGAGCCGACGGTGACCCCGGCGGGGACGGACCTGACGCGGCTGTCGCTCAACACGGCGACGACGAAGTCGTGGACCCTGCGCGAGGCCGTCGACGGCGCCGTGCGCGCGGGGCTTCCCGCCATCGGCGTGTGGCGCGACCGCGTGCAGGAGGCCGGTGTCGCCGAGTCGGCCCGGATCATCGCCGACGCCGGCCTGCGGGTCTCGTCGCTGTGCCGCGGCGGGTTCCTCACCGCGGACGACGACGCGGCCGCGGCGGCGGCGCTCGACGACAACCGTCGCGCGATCGTCGAGGCGGCGACGCTCGGCACGCGCGAGCTGATCATGGTCGTCGGCGGCCTACCGGCTGCGAGCGCGCCGGGCGGACCGGCTCTGCCCGGGACGGACGGGCGCGACATCGTCGGCGCACGCCGACGGGTGGCGGACCGCATCGGGGAGCTCGCGCCGTTCGCGGCCGGGCACGGTGTCCGGCTCGTCCTGGAGCCGCTGCACCCGATCTTCGCGGCGGACCGGGCGGTCATCTCGACGCTCGGCCAGGCGCTCGACATCGCGGAGCCGTACCCGGCGGACGTCGTCGGCGTCGTCGTCGACACATACCACGTGTGGTGGGACCCGGACCTGCAGCGGCAGATCGCCCGCGCCGGCGCAGCCGGCCGGATCGCGAACTACCAGGTGTGCGACTGGACGCTCCCGCTGGCGACCGACGCTCTGCTGTCCCGCGGGCACGTGGGCGACGGGTACATCGACTTCGCGACGATCACGCGGTGGGTGGCCCAGACCGGGTACGCCGGTGACGTCGAGGTGGAGATCTTCAACCAGTCCGTCTGGGACACCCCGGGCGACGAGACGGTCGCGACGCTCGCGGACCGGTACGTGCGGTTGGTCCTCCCCCACCTCTGATCACAGCCTCTCCCGCCGATAGCGTCATCGGCTGTGCCCGCACCCGCCGAGACAGCCGTGCTCTTCGACGTCGACGGCACCCTCGTCGACGCGGTCGCCAACCAGCGGGGAATCTGGTCTACGTGGGCGGTCCGATTCGGACTGGACGGTGACGAGGCCTACTCCGTCGCGCTGCGGACGCGGCCCGTCGAGACGGCGGCCCACTTCCTCCCGCAGGCGGACCGGGCGGACGCGCTCGAATACTTCCAGCGCCTGGAGGACGACGACGTGCGCGAGGGGCAGTACGAGTCGTTCGCCGGCGTGGACCGGTTGCTGCACGCTCTGGAGCCCGGCCGGTGGGCGCTGGTGACGGCCAACCTCCGCCGACGTGTCGAGGGCCGCTTCCGCCGGCTGGACCTCCCGGTTCCGCTGGACCTGCCGGTTCCGCAGGTGATCGTGGACGCCGAGATTCCGGCGCTGTCGGATGCCGCGACCGACGTGCTTCGGTTCGTCGGCTAGACCGGATTCACCAGCCGCCGGACGACCGCGGCGAACCGCGTCCCGATCAGCCGGTGGGCATCCGCGTCCGGGTGCATCAGGTCGCGCATCGGCAGGTCGTCCGAGTCGGACCAGCCGTAGAGGGTCGTGCCGTCAACGTACGTCAGTGCGCTGTCCGCGCGAGCGTCGACGACCGCGCGCAGCACGGGGCGGATCTCGGTCAGGGTCAGCTTGCCGTCGGCGACCTCGGACGGGTGGCCGGTGGTGCGGAAGACCGTCGGGTCGGCCGGGTCGAGCGACGTCGGACCGGGGGTGGTCTCGACCAACGGGCAGAGGAGAGGCGAGACCAGGACCAGCGGTGTGGTCGGGTGACCGTCGCGGATCGTGTCGAGGAACCCGTGCACCGCGGGGGCGAAGGCGCGCAGGTGCAGCGCGTCGTGGTTCACCACGTTGATGCCCAGCTTGAGCGTGATCAGGTCGGCGGGCTGGTCGCGGATCGCCCGCGCGACGAACGGGTCGAGCACCGCGTTGCCGGAGAAGCCGAGGTTGACCAGGTCAAGGCCGGCGATCCGGGCTGCGACCACGGGCCACGCACCGAGCGCCGACGCGGCACCGGCGCCGTGGCTGATCGACGAGCCGTGGTGGACCCAGCGAGGGGCATCCACCGCGCCCGGTGCCGACACGGGCGCGTCGGTGGTCAGGGCGACGAGCCGCGTGGTCTCCCCCGGGGGAAGCCAGATCTCGACGTCGCGCTCGACGGTGCCGTCGCCACCGAGCGCGAGGTCCACGACGCCCGGTGGCCCCGGACGCTCGATGACCGTCCCGGCGATCGGGTCGAGCGCGATGACGCCGGCCTGCGACGCGATTCCCTCCGCCTGAGGGACGGAGACACCGTCGACGAGGACGTCGTACGGCTGGCCCGGACCGGGCGGCGCCGGGTCGACGGCGACGCGGTGCACCTGGACGTCGAGCCGCGCGGAGCGTGCGGCGGTCCGCAGCCGCAGCCGGACGCCGGAGGGCTGCGACTCGACCATGGCCATGAAGTCGTCGGGGAGCTGGGGTCGCACCCAGGCCGGCAGCCGGTGCGGCAGCACCCCGGAAGGAGTCTCCTCGAGCCACGCCGCCCCGCGGATCTCGACGCGGGGGTCCGGCAGGGCGATGCGCATCAGTGGATGTTCCCGTGCTCGCGGAACTCGCGCCAGACGTTCTCGAAAAAGTCGTCGTCCTCGGGGATCGGTCGGCGGGGACGCCAGCGGAACACCGGCTCGCCGGCGGGGTCGCCCTCCGCACGCGGGACCACGGGGACGAAGCCGTCGGCCGGGACCCACGACGTCTCCTGCACCTCGTCGTCCAGCGCGCCGCCGTCGAGCGTGAACGTGAAGACGTCGGGCAGCTCCGTGAGGCCGTGCGGGATGCTCCCGGACGGGTCGGTGTAGAGAACCGAGCCGCGCGAGCGACCGCCGTGCGCCACGTAGTCGGCCATCGCGGAGAGGTACACGTAGGCGCTGGTCAGGATGTCGCGGACCAGGAACGTCCGGTTGATGGAGCGGCGCGAGGAGGCGTCCGCCGAGACGGTCGCCTCGTAGGTCGACAGCCACTCGTGGACCTGGACCAGCGCCTCCTTGATCGACTCCGCGGAGCGCACCGGGCCGGCCTTGGCGCTCATGAGCACCTGCACCTCGCGCAGCAGGTCGCCCGTGTTGTCAGGGATCCCCGAGGCAGCGCGCTCCGACGCGGCAGCGACCAGAGCGGTCGCGGCGGCGAGCACCGGCGCCGCGGCCTCGTCGAACTCCCGCGGGGAAGCACCCCGCCGCGCCGCGATGAACTGCGCCGCCCGCGTGGCGCCCACCTGCCCGCTGTTCAGCGCCGCGCCCCCGGGCCGGTAGACCCCGTGCGCGCCGCCTGCCTCGCCGACCGGGAAGAAGCCCTCGATGTTCGACTGCCACCAGGCGTCGACCACGAGCCCGCCGTTGTTGTGCTGCGCGCACACGTCGACCTCGAGCATCGTCGTCTCGAGGTCCACGTACGGGTTCTTGCCCAGGTAGAACTGGTACGCGGGCTCGTTCATGCGCCGCAGCCGCTCGATGGGCGTGCCGAAGAGAACACCCGCGCGGTCGAGGTACTCGTAGGCCTCAGGGCTGAGCGCCGACGGGTCGAAGGACTCGTGCACGGGGTTGCGACGGAAGTCGAGGAACACCCGCCGACCGCGCAGGACGGTCTCGCGGTAGACCAGCAGGTCGATCAGCGACGAACCGTCGACGGCCTTCCGGATGTCGAACGGCCACTGGTAGCCCTTGAGGAACACCAGCGACATCAGCTGCCCGTAGTCGGGGATCGCCTCCGTCAGGAACTCGCGCTCGTCGCCACCGTCGGCATCCGTCGAGATGAAGGTGGGGATGACCTGCATGTACGTGCCCGAGACGTTCCAGCGCGGGTGCGTCGAGGCCAGCCCGAACTGCCACTCGGTGAGGTTCTTGCCGTGCACGCCCGCGCGGTACGCCGCCCCGGACGCACCCCACTGGCCGTTGGGGAAGACGCGCGTGGCGTACATCCCGGCGGGGCCGCCCGTCGCGTAGACGATGTTGGTGCACCGGAACAGCAGGAACGGGCTCTCGGCACCGTCGTGCGGCACGTCCGTCCGCAGCACCAGCAGCCCGGCGACCGCGCCCTCGTCGACGATCACGTCGACCACGCGGCACTCGTCGTAGATGCGGGTGCCGTTGCGGTGGACCTTCTTCTCCAGCTGCTCGACCATCGACCGGCTGGTGTACGGGCCGACGGACGTGGCGCGACGACGCGGGTCGTGGTCGGTCTTGTAGCCGATGAACTCGCCGTACCGGTTCTGCGGGAACGGCACGCCCAGGTCGCACAGGCGCAGGAAGCCGCGAGCGGAGAGGGCGGCCTCGGCGAGCGCGTTGTCGCCGTCCATCGCCCCGCCGGAGTACAGCGTCTCGGCCATCTCCCGCACGGAGTCGCCGTCGCCGCCCGAGAGCGTGAGCTTGTAGTACGTCTGCTTGTCGGAGCCGGCGTTGCGCGACGAGCCGGCGTTGACCTTGTCGGCGACCATGACGATGTCCGTCTGGCCCAGCTCCCACAGGCGGTCGGCCGCGCAGAAGCCGGCGGAGCCGGTTCCGACCACGACGGTGTTGACGGTGACGACGGGGACACCCTGCAGTGACGTCATCACAGCACCGGGATGTGCATGCCGCCGTCGACGTGGAACACCTCGCCGGTGGAGTACGGGGTCTGGCCGGACGCCAGGATCGACACCGCACCGGCGACGTCGGACGGACGACCCCAGCGGTTGATGGGTGCGAGGCCCTCGGCGATCAGGGCGTCGTACTTCTCGGTGACGCCCGCGGTCATGTCGGTGGCGATCACGCCGGGCCGCACCTCGTAGACGACGATCCCCTCGGGCGCCAAGCGCACCGCGAAGAGCTGGGTGGCCATGGCGACGCCCGCCTTGGAGATGCAGTAGTCGCCGCGGTTGGTGGAGACGGTGGTCGCGGAGATGCTCGACACGTTGATCACGGTGGCCCGGGGAAGGACGTCGGCGCCGAGCGCGATGACCCGGTTCGCGAACGTCTGCGTCAGGAAGTACGGGCCGCGCAGGTTGATGCCGAGCACCCGGTCGAAGCTCTCGGCGCCGGCCTCGAGGAGATCTGCCCGCACGCTGGGAGCGACCCCGGCGTTGTTCACCAGCAGGTCGAGGCGGCCCCACGCCTCGACCGCATCGTCGACGAACCGGGCGTGGTCCTCGAGGTCGGCCACCGAGCCGCGCACGTAGCGGACCCGGCCTGGTGCGTCCAGCGACTCCAGCAGCTCGGTCGGCTCCTCGCGGGTGGCGAGGATCGAGACTGCGAAGCCGTCGGCGAGCAGCCGCTGCGTGATTCCGAGGCCGATCCCCCGATTACCCCCGGTGACCAGTGCGACTGCCGGCATCGTTGCCCTACCTCCGTGTGCGGGACGCGCGTCTGACCTGCGCGTCGCACCCGATCGTGCCATGTCGACGAGGGTTGGGGCAAGCGCTTTCCGTTGCCATCGCCTCCCGGCCGACGACGACCGCGCCAGCGTGCGCCATGCTCGGTGCCGAGCGGATGGCTGCCGAGTCTCGGCTAGGACGGCGAAGGTTCGGCGCCATCTTGTGATTGGTGTCCTTCTGCGCTGAACTAACCGACCGGACTTCGGGTCTCGAGGAGTGTCAACCGGAGGATCTGGCGGTCTCCTAGCGCTCCCCGCAGCTCGTCGAGAGTCGGTGCTCGATCGACATTGAGCTGCAGGGCCAGTCTGTGTGCGCGCTTCAACCCCAGCTGGGCCAGGAGCGCGCTGAAGATCTGGGTCACTTCCAGGGGGTCGTCGACCAGGTCGCCGTTGGCGTGCCGCCGGCGTCCGTCGAGTGTCACGTCAAGATCGCCACCTCCAGCCAGGTTGCGCCGCCACTGACCTCCTGCCGAGGCGATCAGTTGGCCGTTGTGCTGGTACCGACCAACGGGGATGAGGTAGACGCGGCCGGACTTCCTGCCCGTGACGTGCAGGAGCATCAGGTTCCCGCTGAGGGCGCGGTGCAGACGTGACTGGAGGATGGCTCGGACAGCCGGGTTGATCACCTTGAGCACGCCCGCTGGAGGCGGCTTGTCCTCGACCGCAGGACGTGGCGAATGACTCACAACCTCGAGTCTCCTCCGCATCGGTTGTGGTGCACAGGGACGGCCACGAAGAGCATGGCCAGAGCTATGGATTCGCCATCTGATCGGTGTAGTTGTCGCGTGTTGGCACGACCGGAACGGGCGTTGCCGCCCGTCGACTGCGGACGTCCGCCTGCGGCCAGCGCATCACGGTCTCGACATCGCGCGCCGCTGAGCCTGCGAGGATCGGCTGCGTGATCCTGCGACGCCGACCGGCACCCTGATGGGCGCCGTCGTCACCGCGCTCGGCACCATGGGCGCCGTCGTCGCGCTCGGCTGGCTGCTGGCTCGCCAGCGGGTGCTGGGCGAGCGAGCCGCACCGGTGCTCGCTCGCGTCGTGTTCGCGGTGGCCACCCCGGCGCTGCTGCTCACCACGGTCGCGCACGCCGACCTGCACCTGCTGCTGTCCCGCCAGGCCGTGGTCACCTGGACCTCCACCGTGGCCGTCGCGGTCGTCGCGGTCCTCGTCCTCCGGTTCGTGCTGCGCCGGCAGGCCGCCGACGTCACCGTCGGCACGCTCGCGTCGTCGTACGTGAACGCCGGGAACATCGGCCTCCCGCTGGCCGTCTACCTGCTCGACGACCCGGTCGCGGTGGTGCCGACGCTGCTGTTCCAGCTCCTCGTCCTGGCACCGATAGCCTTCGCCGTGCTCGACAGAGGCTCCCGAGGCGGCTCCGTGCTGCGACGGACGCTCAGCAACCCGATCATCGTGGCGACACTCGTCGGCCTCCTGCTCGCGGCCATGCCCTGGTCGCTGCCCGAGGTCGTGTACGAGCCGTTCCGCCTGGTCGGCGCCGCGGCGGCACCGCTCGCGCTGCTCACGTTCGGCATGGCGCTGGCCGTCCCGCGCACGGTCGACTCCGCCGCTCCCCGAGCGGACCTGGCCCTCGCCGTCGGCCTGCGCGCGGTGCTGCACCCGCTGCTCGCGTGGGGGCTGGGCACCGCGCTGGTCCTGCCGCGGCACGCGCTGCTGGCGGTGGTCGCGATGGCGGCGCTGCCGACCGCCCAGAACGTGCTCGTCTACGCGATGCAGTACCGGCACGGCGAGGCGCTCGCGCGCGACGCGGGACTGGTCACCACGGTGCTGTGCGTCCCGGTGCTGCTCGTCGTCGCCGCGACGCTGGGCTGACGCAGGCCGACGACGGCACCAGGCCCCCGTCGAGGACGGGGACTTTGGTCTCTGGGTGCACCGCCGCGCCGGTTGGACGATGGCACGACCGGCGCGCGGACCCGTCCCGAGCGGCCCCGCGCGCCGGTCCACGGAAGTGGCGGTCATGTGGACTACGGACCTTCGACCCTGCGTTCGGCGGCGGCCCACTGCTGGTCGGTCGGCCCGCTGGTGGCGCCGGGCTCGTACCGTCGCAGGTCCAGCCCACGCGCCCCCGCGGCGCGCAGGTCCGCCAGCCCCCCGGACAGCACCCCGGCGGCCCGCGCCTGCACCAGGACGTTGCCCAGCGCGGCACCCTCGACCGGCCCCGCGACTGCCGGAAGCCCGGTCGCGTCCGCGGTGAGCTGGCACAGCAGCTCGTTGCGCACTCCCCCGCCGACCACGTGCACCACCGACACGTCGCGGTCCGCGAGCGTCGACGCCTGCCGGACCGCCCTGCGGTAGGCGAGAGCGAGCGAGTCGAGAATGCACCGGACGGTCTCGGCCTGCGACTGCGGCGGCGTCTGCCCGGTGCGGACGGCCTCGGCGGCGATGCGCGACGGCATGTCCCCGGGCGGCAGGAACGTGGGTCCGTCGATGTCGACCACCGTGGTCAGGGCGGGCACGCGCGCGGCGGCGGCCAGGAGGTCCGGCAGGTCGGCGGGCAGGCCGGCCTCGTTCCAGGTGCGGATCGACTCCTGGAGCACCCACAGGCCCATGACGTTGCGCAGGTAGCGGACCGTGCCGTCGACGCCGGCCTCGTTGGTGAAGTTCGCGGCGCGGCTGGCCTCGGTGAGCACCGGCCGGTCCAGCTCCAGGCCGACCAGCGACCACGTGCCGCAGGAGATGTAGGCGAAGTCGCTGCCCACGGCCGGGACCGCCACGACGGCCGACGCGGTGTCGTGCGAGCCAACCGTCCACACCGGCACCGCCCCGTGCAGGCCGACGTCCTCGCGCACGTGGCCGAGCAGGGCGCCGGCGTCGAGCAGCGGAGGCAGCAGCCTGATGTCGATGCCCAGCCGCTCCGCCAGGTCGCTCGCCCACGTGCGCGTGGTCGCGTCGAGCAGCCCGGTCGTGGACGCGTTGGTCACCTCCGCCACCCGGGCGCCCGTCAGCCAGTACCCCAGCAGGTCCGGGATCAGGAGCAGACCACGAGCCGCGGCCAGCGCCGCCGTGCCCTGCGCAGCCACCAGCTGGAACACGGTGTTGAACGGCTGCACCTGCAGACCCGAGCGGGCGTAGAGCTCGTCGGCGGGGACCGTCGCGAAGACCTTGTCCGGCACGCCGTGGGTCCGCGCGTCCCGGTAGTGGAACGGTGTACCGAGCAGCGCACCGTCCCCGTCGAGGAGGCCGTAGTCGACCGCCCACGAGTCGATGCCGACGCCGCTGAGCGTCCCGACCTCACGCGTCGCCGCGCGCAGCCCGTCGAGGATCCCCCGGTACAGCCCGATGACGTCCCAGTGCAGCGCACCGCCGACGCGCACCGGCCCGTTGGGGAACCGGTTGACCTCGTGCAGGGCCACCCGTCCGTCGTCGACGCTCCCGACGATGACCCGCCCGGAGGACGCCCCGAGGTCGACGGCGGCGAACGCGCTCATCGGTCGGCCGCGCCGGACGCGGCAGTCTGCGACGAGCGCGGCAATACGGACTGCCGCGCCCGTCGCGAGCTGCCGCTCTCGTGGTCGGACGGTCGGGTCATCGCAGGAAGGCCGCCGCGACGCCGGAGTCGACCGGGACGTGCAGGCCGGTGGTCTGCACCAGGTCCGGGCCGGTCAGGGCGAACACCGCTGCGGCGACGTGCTCGGGCAGGACCTCGCGCTTCAGCAGGGTGCGCTGGGCGTAGTAGGCACCGAGCTCTTCTTCGGGCACGCCGTAGGTGGCGGCGCGCTGGGCGCCCCAGCCGCCGGCGAAGATGCCCGAGCCGCGCACGACGCCGTCGGGGTTGACCCCGTTGACCCGGATGCCGTGCGCGCCGAGCTCGGCGGCGAGCAGGCGGACCTGGTGGGCCTGGTCGGCCTTGGTCGCCGAGTACGCGATGTTGTTCGGGCCGGCGAACAGGGAGTTCTTCGAGGCGATGTAGACGATGTCGCCGCCCATGTCCTGGGCGATCATCGCGCGGGCCGCCTCGCGGGCGACCAGGAACGACCCCCGGGCCATGACGTCGTGCTGCAGGTCCCAGTCCTTGGCGGTGGTGTCCAGCAGCGGCTTGGAGATGGACAGCCCGGCGTTGTTCACGACGAGGTCCACGCCCCCGAACGCCAGGGACGTCTCGGCGATCAGGCGGGCGATGTCCTCCTCGGACGTCACGTCCGCCTTGACCGCGATCGCCACGTCCGGCCCGCCCAGCGCGGCGGCCACCTCGGACGCGCCCTCGAGGTTGAGGTCCGCGACGACCACGCAGGCACCCTCGGCGGCGAGCCGCTCCGCGATCGCCCGCCCGATGCCCGACCCGGCCCCGGTGACCACGGCGACCCGGGTGGCCAGCGGCTTGGCCTTGGGCATCCGCTGCAGCTTGGCCTCTTCGAGGGCCCAGTACTCGATGCGGAACTTCTCGGCCTCGTCGATGGGCACATACGTGCTGATCGCCTCGGCGCCGCGCATCACGTTGATCGCGTTGACGTAGAACTCCCCGGCCACGCGAGCGGTCTGCTTGTCCTTGCCGAAGGAGAACATCCCCACGCCCGGGACCAGCACGATCGCCGGGTCCGCCCCGCGGATCGCCGGGCTGTCCGGGGTGGCGTTGCGGTCGTAGTAGCCCTGGTAGTCGGCCCGGTAGGTGGCGTGCAGCTCCTTGAGCCGCCCGACGACCTCCTCGATGGGCGCGTCCGAGGGCAGGTCAACCACGAGCGGCTTGACCTTGGTACGCAGGAAGTGGTCCGGGCACGACGTGCCGAGCTCGGCCAGGCGACCCAGCGCGGCGCGGGACACGAAGTCCAGCACGACCTCGGAGTCGGTGTAGTGACCGACCTGCGGCTTGTCCGTCGAGGCCAGCCCACGGATCACCGGCGCGAGCGCGGCCGCGCGGGCCCGCCGCTCGTCGTCGGGAAGCGGGGTCTGCACGACGTCCCCGAACGGGTGCGGGCCCTCGGCCAGCTTCTCCGCGATGAACGCCTCGGCGGTCCGCACGATCTCCAGCGAGCGCTCCTCGGCCTCGTCCGACGAGTCGCCCCACGCCGTGATGCCGTGCCCGCCCAGGATGCAGCCGATGGCCTGCGGGTTCTTCGCCTTGATCTCCGCGATGTCCAGCCCCAGCTGGAACCCCGGCCGACGCCAGGGCACCCACACGACCGAGTCGCCGAACACCTCCGCGGTCAGCGCCTCCCCGTCGGCCGCCGTCGCGAACGCGATGCCCGAGTCCGGGTGCAGGTGGTCCACGTGCAGCGCGTCGACCAGGGCGTGCATCGCCGTGTCGATCGACGGCGCCGCACCACCCTTGCCGTGCAGGCAGTAGTCGAACGCCGCCACCATCTCGTCCTCGCGGTCCACGCCCGGGTAGACGTCGACCAGCGCGCGCAGGCGGTCCAGCCGCAGCACCGCGAGGTTCTTCTCCGTCAGCGTGCCCAGGTCACCGCCCGAGCCCTTGACCCAGAGCAGCTCGACGTCCGAACCCGTGACCGGGTCCGTCGCCGTGCCCTTCGCGGACGTGTTCCCGCCCGCGTAGTTGGTGGTCCGCGGGTCTGCCCCGAGCCTGTTGGACCGTGCGACCAGCTCTTCTGCGACGCTCATGCTCCCCATCCCGCCTGGTTGCCGCCGATCCGCTCGGCGACGATCTTCTCTGCGTACCCCGACGCCTTGTAGGCGGCGATCGGGTCGGGGTCGAGCCCCTGCGACTCCCGCAGCTGCGCGAGCAGCGGCCGGACGTCCGTGTTGTAGGCGTCCATGACCAGGCCGTTGGCGCCGAGCACGTCGCCGGCCGTCTGCGCCTCCAGCAGCGCGTCGGCGTCGACCAGCAGCGCCTTCGCCGTGGCCTCCTGGACGTTCATCACCGAGCGGATCTGCCCGGGGATCTTCGGTTCGATGTTGTGGCACTGGTCCAGCATGAAGTTGACCCCGGACGTCGGCGCCAGGGCTCCGGACTGCACGATCTCGTGCATGATCCGGAACAGCTGGAACGGGTCGGCCGAGCCGACCATGAGGTCGTCGTCGGCGTAGAACCGGGAGTTGAAGTCGAACGCACCGAGGCGGCCGGCGCGCAGCAGCTGGGCGACGATGAACTCGATGTTGGTCCCGGGAGCGTGGTGCCCGGTGTCCAGCACGACGAACGCGCGGTCCCCGAGCGCGAGGCAGTGCAGCAGGGACGTGCCCCAGTCGGGGATGTCCATCGAGTAGAACGCCGGCTCGAAGAACTTGTACTCGAGGATCAGCCGGTGGTTCGGGTCGAGCGCCGCGTAGATCTCGGCGAGCGAGTCCGCAAGCCGGTCCTGTCGGGCGCGCAGCGAGTCCTGGCCGGGGTAGTTCAGGCCGTCCGGCAGCCACAGCTTGAGGTCCGTGGACCCGGTGGCGCGCATGACGTCGATGCACTGCAGGTGGTGCGCGACGGCCTTCGCCCGGACGGTCGCCGACGGGTGCGTCAGCGAGCCGAGCATGTAGTCGTCGTCCTGGAACAGGTTCGAGTTGATCGCCCCGATGGACACGCCCTGCTCCTTGGCGTGGCGCGCGAGGTCGTCGTAGTCGTCGACCAGGTCCCACGGGATGTGCAGGCTGACCCGCGGCGCGACGCCCGTGTAGCGGTGCACCTGCGCGGCGTCGGCGATCTTCTCGTACGGGTCGCGCGGGACGCCCTGCTGGGCGAACACCTTGAACCGGGTGCCGGAGTTCCCGAACGCCCAAGAGGGCAGCTCGATCGTCTGCTGGGAGAGGGCATCGGTGATGGTCATGCTCGGAGCTCCTGGGGGTGGGTGGCGAGGCCGGCCGCACGCAGCTGGTCCTCCAGGTGGAACACCTCGTCGAGGACCTGGAAGCCCTCGTCCGGGTTGCCGTCGTCGACGAAGAACTCGCTCATCTCGGCCTGCCAGCGCGGGTTGACCGCGGTTCGGGTCATGGCCTCCTGGGCGGCGGCGTAGTCATCGGTCTCGAGGTAGCCGACGAGCAGGCCGTCACCGGACAGGAACAGCGAGTAGTCGCGCCAGCCGGTGTCACGAAGGGCCTCGAGCATCTCAGGCCACACGGCGGCGTGCCGGGACCGGTACTCGTCCAGCCGGTCGGGCCGGACGCGGGACACGAAGCACACGCGGGTCATGCGTCTACCCTTCACGATTCGACGTTGAAACGATTCACGCACTGTAAGTAAGCGTTTGCCGCGGTGTCAAGAGTAGGCCGGGGACGGATCTCGAGGAGCGTCTCCTTGAACTCCATGAATCGATTCACTATCGTGCACCGTACGCGCCCGGTCCGAGCGCCACAAGAGTCATGGTGCAGCGAGGCACCCGCGGCGGCAGTGGCTGGGCAACTAGCATCGGGCGCACGCTTGCTGGTCCGACGGAGGGGACGACGGTCGATGTCGACGACGACACGGGGACGCGCGGACCGCCGACCCTCCATCACGGACGTCGCCAAGCGGGCCGGGGTGTCGGTCGGCACGGTCTCCAACGTCCTCAACCGCCCCGACCAGGTCAGCGACAGCACGCGCGACCGCGTGCTCGTAGCCATCGAGGAGCTCCAGTTCGTCCGCAACGCCTCCGCCCGGCAGCTGCGCGCGGGGACCATCCAGACGGTCGGCGCCATCGTGCTCGACATCGCCAACCCGTTCTTCACCGAGGTCGCCCGCGGCGTCGAGGACCGGCTGGCCGCCGACGAGTACACCCTCATGCTCAGCTCGTCCGACGAGGACCCCGAGCGCGAGGCGCGGTACCTGCGGCTCTTCGAGGAGCACGGCGTGCAGGGCGTCATGGTCACGCCGTCCGCCGGCTCGCTGGACAACCTCCTGGCGCTGCGGGACCGGGGCATCGACGTGGTCCTGCTGGACACCACGTCCCCGGTCGACGACATCTCCTCGGTCGCGGTCGACGACGTGCGCGGCGGCGCCCTGGCGATCGAGCACCTCGTCAGCCTCGGGCACACCCGCATCGCGTTCATCAACGGACCGCTCACCATCAAGCAGTGCATCGACCGCCGCGAGGGTGTGCTCGCCGCGCTGGCGGGCGCCGGCCTGGACCCCGCGGCGGCCCTCGTCGAGATCACTATCGGCTCGCTCAACGCCGAGGGCGGCGAGGACGGGATCAACCGGCTCCTCGAGGCCGACGGCGACCGGCCCACCGCGGTGTTCTGCGTCAACGACCTCACCGCGCTGGGCGCACTGCGCGCCCTGCGGGCCCACGGCGTCGCCATCCCCGACGAGATGGCGGTGGTCGGCTACGACGACGTCGTCTTCGCGTCGATGCTCACGGTGCCGCTGACCTCCGTGCGCCAACCGACGCACCAGCTGGGCTGGACCGCCGCAGACCTCCTCCTGCGCCAGCGCTCGGAGGGCGCGACGTTCCAGCACCAACGCATCCAGTTCCAGCCGGAGCTGGTGGTCCGAGGCTCGTCGGACCCGTCGGCGTGACCGGATCTCCGCCCGACGCGAGCGCGAGTTCGTGAGTTCCCGCCGAGATCGTGAGCTGCAACTGACGAGCTCGTCGGCAACTGACGATCTCGGCGATCTCGCGTGCAGTGGCCGCAGGTGGTGGACGGATCGGGTGGCAAGCGCTTACCGTGACGTTGGATCGATTCATGCAGCAAGGGAGCGGACGTGACAGAGCTGTCGCAGAGCACGCTGAGGGTTGCCCTCGTGGGGACCGGGGCCATCGCCCACGCCCACGCGCAGGTGCTCGGACTCGACCCGCTGGCGTCGGTCGTCGCGGTCGCGGACCCCAGCCCGGCTGTGCGGGACGCGTTCGCCGACCAGTACTCGGTGGCTGGGCGGTACGGCAGCCTCGACGAGCTGCTCGCCGCTGAGACTGTCGACGTCGTGCACCTCTGCACCCCGCCCGGCCTGCACCGGGACCAGGCGATCGCCGCCCTGCGCGGCGGCGCCCACGTGGTCTGCGAGAAGCCGCCGGTCCTGTCGCTGGCGGACCTGGACGCGGTCCTCGAGGTCGCGCACCAGGTCGGTCGCGAGTACGCGGTGGTGTTCCAGCAGCGCACCGGGACCGCCGTCGGTCACGTGCAGAAGCTGCTCGCCGACGGCACCCTCGGCCGTCCGCTCGTCGGCGTCTGCCACACGCTCTGGTACCGCAAGCAGGAGGACTACTACGCCGTGCCGTGGCGCGGGAAGTGGACGACGGAGGGCGGCGGGCCCCTGCTCGGGCTCGGCATCCACCAGCTCGACCTGCTCGCGTTCCTGCTCGGCGAGTGGGCCGAGGTCGATGCCCGCGCGTTCCGCCTGGACCGCGACCTGGAGACCGAGGACACGTCGACGGCGGTGGTCCGGTTCGCCAACGACGCGATCGTGTCGGTGCTGACCACGGCCCTGTCGCCGCGCCAGGTCAGCTACGTCCGGGTGGACACCACGCTCGGCACGGTCGAGGTCGAGCACCTCTACGGTCACGACGCCCGCTCGTGGCGGCTCACGCCGGCGCCGTCGCGGACCGGCGGAGAACCGGACGCTGCGCCGGCGGCGTGGACGCTGCCGGAGGACGACGAGCCCTCCGGTCACACGCCTCTGCTCCGCGCGGTCTACGAGTCGTTCCGTTCCGGCAGCCCGCTGCCGCCCGTCGCGGCCGACCCCCACCGCTCCCTCGAGCTGGTCACCGCCATCTACGCGTCGGCGGCACGGGGCCGCCCGGTCACCAAGGCCGACCTGGCCCCGGGCAGCACCCTGCGCGACGGCTTCCTGCACGGCGTCGAGGACCTGCGCCCCGCATGACCATCACCCCCGCAACGTCCGAGCACGCGGCCGCCCGGACGACCAGCGCAGCGTCCGCAGATTCGAGCGTTCCAGCGACCGAATCCGCGGACGCAGGCACTCCATCGACCGCGACGTCCGCACGTTCGCGCCTCCCGGCGACCGGATCCGCGGACGTTCGGCGGGCGCCCGATCCCTTGTTCACCGATCCGCTCGGGGCGCCGACCGATCCCACGGTGATCGAGGGGACCGACGGGACCTGGTGGTTGTTCGCCACGCAGCGGCGGGTCGACGACGACAGGCCCGGGGTCGGCTGGGTGCACGGGACGGACATCGCGGTCGCGACGAGCGACGACGGCGGACTGACCTGGACGCACCGCGGCGTCGTCGACGGCCTGGATCCGCACGACGGCCGGAACACGCTCTGGGCACCGGAGGTCGTGTTCGCCGAGGGTCGGTTCCACATGTTCGTCACCTACATCGCTGGTGTCCCGGAGCAGTGGGCCGGTCACGAGCGCCACATCCTGCACCACGTGTCCGACGACCTGGCGCGGTGGGAGTACCGCGGGGTCGTGCCGCTGAGCTCGGACCACGTCATCGACGCGTGCGTCGCGCCCACCGAGGACGGCTACCGCATCTGGTTCAAGGACGAGGCCGCGGGCTCGACCACCTGGTGCGCCGACTCCGCCGACCTGGAGACATGGGGACCGTCGAGGCCGGTGATCGAGGGCCGCCCGCACGAAGGACCGAACGTGTTCACGCTCGGCGGGTGGCACTGGATGATCGTCGACGAGTGGCGCGGGCAGGCGGTGTACCGGTCGGACGACCTGTCGCACTGGACGGCGGACGGGCGCATCCTGGTGGAGCCGCGCGGCCACCACGCGGACGTCGTCGCCACCGACACGGAAGCCTGGATCTTCTACTTCACGCATGACGTCTCCCCGTTCGGCCCGACCGGGGGCGGCGAGAAGCGCGCGACCCGGCCTGCCGTGGTACGGGTGGCGACCGCACGTGTGGTCGACGGCCACCTGGTGTGCGACCCCGACGAACCTGTCGATCTTGATCTCCGACGAGCAACGAGGACCAGCTGATGACCCTGCCCACCACCGGTATCGCCTACGGCGGCGACTACAACCCCGAGCAGTGGCCGCTGGCCACCCGCATCGAGGACGTCGAGCTCATGCAGGAGGCCGGCGTCACGCTGGTCAGCGTCGGGATCTTCAGCTGGGCGCAGCTGGAGCCCCGCGAGGGCGAGTACGACTTCGGCTGGCTGGACGACATCCTCGACCGGCTGGSGGCCGCGGGCATCAAGGTCGCGCTCGCCACCGCGACCGCGAGCCCGCCGCCGTGGCTGACGCGCAAGCACCCCGAGTTCCTGCCCGTGCTGGCGGACGGCACGGTGCTGTACCCGGGCGGTCGGCAGGCGTACCGGGTGTCGTCGCGGGCGTACCGCGAGTACGTGCTGCGGATGACTCGCACGATGGCGGAGCGCTACAAGGGCCACCCGGCGCTGGCGATCTGGCACGTGGACAACGAGCTGGGCTGCCACGTCCCGCACGACTTCTCCGACGACGCCGCGGCCGCGTTCCGGCGCTGGCTCGAGGACCGCTACGGGACGGTCGTCGCCCTCAACGCAGCCTGGGGCACCGCGTTCTGGTCGCAGCGGTACGACGACTTCGCCGAGGTGCTGCCCCCGCGCAGCGCCCCGACGTACCCCAACCCGACGCAGCAGCTGGACTTCGCGCGGTTCTCCTCGGACGAGCTGCTCGTGCACTACCGCGCGATGCGCGACGTGCTGCGCGAGGTCACCCCGGACGTGCCCACGACCACCAACCTCATGCTCTCCACCGGCACGAAGTGGATGGACTACTTCTCCTGGGCCGACGACCTCGACGTCATCGCCAACGACCACTACACGCGTGCCCACGACCCGGAGGGGCACGTCGAGCTCGCGTTCAGCGCCGACCTCACGCGCGGGGTGGCCGGCGGTGACCCGTGGATGCTCATGGAGCACTCGACGAGCGCGGTGAACTGGCAGCCGCGCAACCGGACCAAGCGTCCGGGCGAGATGATCCGGCACTCGCTGGGGCACGTCGCCCGCGGCGCCGACGCGGTGATGTTCTTCCAGTGGCGCCAGTCCGCCGCGGGGGCGGAGAAGTTCCACTCGGGGATGCTCCCGCACGCGGGGACGGACACCGACGTGTGGCGGAACACGGTCCAGCTGGGCTCGTCGCTGAAGGCGCTGGCCGAGGTGGCCGGAAGCCGCGTCCGCGCGCGTGCCGCGATCGTCTTCGACTACCCGGCGTGGTGGGGAACCGAGCTGGACAGCCACCCGTCGGCCGCGGTCACCTACCCAGACCGTGTGCTCGCGCACTACCGCGCGCTGTGGCAGCGGAACGTCACGGTGGACATCGTGCGGCCGTCGGCGGACCTGTCGGGCTACTCGCTGGTCGTCGTGCCGGGGCTGTACCTGGTGACGGACGCCGACGCGTCGAACATCGCCCAGGCCGCCGAGCGTGGTGCGTCGGTGCTGGTCACGTACTTCTCCGGCATCGCCGACGAGGACGACCACATCCGACTCGGCGGCTACCCGGGCGCCTTCCGGGAGCTGCTGGGGGTGCGTACCGAAGAGTTCTGGGCGCTCCAGGACGGCGAGACGCTGACCCTCGACGACGGCACGCCCGCCGACGTCTGGTCGGAGCAGGCACACCTCGCGGCGGACACCTCGGCGGTCCGCAGGTTCGCCGACGGCGACCTGGCCGGCTGGCCGGCACTCACGCGGAGATCCGTCGGCGCCGGAGCCGCCTGGTACCTGGCGACGCGTCTCGACGCCGACGGGCTGCAGGGCGTGACGGACGCGCTGATCGCGGAGGCAGGTCTGGCGGCTGCGACAGGCGACCTCCCGCCCGGTGTCGAGGCCGTCCGCCGGGTCGCCGACGACGGTCGGTCCTGGCTGTTCCTGCTCAACCACACCGACGACCAGGTCAAGGTCCCGGCGTCGGGCCACGAGCTGATCCGCGACGAGGCCGCGCCTGGGACGGTCGTCGTCGCGGCGGGCGCGGTCGCCGTTATCCGCGAGGACTGATCCGTCAGGGGCGCCGGCCGGGTCCCGTGCGGACCCGGCCGGCGCCGGCCTGACCCGCTACGGCCGGACCAGGTCGAGCTCCAGCCACTGCGCCAGGTCGTCGATCTCGGCGTCGACGGCGGCGCGTGCGTCGGCGGTCCACGGCTCGTCCTCGTGCACCGTGTGGAGCCGCAGGACGCCGGCCTTGACGTCGGCCGTCGCGTCGAGCTTGCCCACCAGCCGGTCCCCGACGAGCACCGGCAGCGCGTAGTAGCCCCAGCGGCGTGCGGCCACCGGCTTGAACATCTCGAGGATGTAGTCGAACTCGAAGATGTCGGTCATGCGCTTGCGGTCGTGCAGCAGCAGGTCGAACGGCGAGAGCAACGCGGCCCGACCCTCGAACGGTGCGTCGAGCTGCGCGGGGTCGACGCGCCACTCGCCGCGGACACCCTCGACGACCGCGGGCTCACCCGCCTCGGCGACGTCGACCGGCTCGACCGGCTGCTCGGGTCCGCGCCGCCGGGCGATGCCGAGCGCCGAGAGCCGTCGCTCGTCACGGACCCGGAACGCCTCCTCCAGCGGCACCGGCGGTCCCGGCGGGTAGATGCGCTCGGCCAGGTCCCAGAGCCGGTCACGGCCGGTGCCCCCCGCGGCGGCGACGTCGCCCATCTGCACCATCAGGCCAAGCAGCATCTGGACGTTGCGGTTGTTGTTCCAGCCCGACGACTTCCAGGGCCGTGCGCACGTGTCAGGGAGCTCGCTGATGGGCAGGGGCCCGTCGGCCCGCAGGATCTCGAGGATGTCCTGGCGACACCCCTCGTTGTCCGCCACCCACTGCCGATTGGACCGTTGCCAGTCCTTGAGCCGATCCCCCACGCCGGGCCACACCGCCATCTCCGCGCGGTACAGCGACAGGTCCTGGGCGACCCGCAGCGTGCCGCGGTACTCGAGGATCGACTGCGCGTCGAGGGCGTCGGCGAGCTCGCGCGGGTCGTACGCCGACCCGATCCGGCTCCACAGCACCAGGTCCGCGCTCGGCGCGATCGCGCTGGTCGGGTTGAGCAGGAGGAGCCACAGGTCGTGCACGGTGTCGTGCACGTCGGTCGGCCGGTCCGCCGTGAGGCGCTGAGCACGCACGGCGATCCGACGGGCGTCGGCACGGGAGAGGTGGTGCACCCTCGGCAGACTAGGCCGGGCCACCCACAGATGCTTCGATGGGCGCCATGGGTGCACTGACGATCGAGTCCCTCAACAAGACGTATGGCCAGGTCCGAGCGCTGCGCGACCTGTCGATGGAGGTGCCGGCCGGCGAGATCGTCGGCTTCGTGGGCTCCAACGGGGCCGGCAAGTCGACGGCGATGCGGATCGTGCTCGGCGTGCTGGAGGCCGACTCCGGCGAGGTGCGCTGGGACGGTCGACCGATCGACCTCGCGGTCCGGCAGCGCATCGGGTACATGCCCGAGGAGCGTGGCCTCTACCCACGGATGAAGGTCGGCGAGCAGCTGGTCTACCTCGCGAGGCTGCACGGGCTGACCCCGGCGTCGGCCACCACCGCGATGGAGCACTGGACCGAGGTGCTCGGCATCGCGGAGCGGCGCGGTGACGAGATCCTCAAGCTCTCGCTGGGCAACCAGCAGCGGGTCCAGCTGGCCGCGGCGCTGGTGCACTCCCCCGACATCCTGGTGCTCGACGAGCCGTTCTCCGGCCTGGACCCGGTCGCGGTCGACGTGATGAGCGGCGTGCTGCGTGAGCAGGCCGACGCGGGCGTGCCCGTGCTGTTCTCGTCGCACCAGCTCGAGCTGGTCGAGGCGTTGTGCGACCGCGTCGGGATCATCAAGAGCGGGTCGATGGTGAAGTTCGGCGGGATCGAGGAGCTGCGCCGGACGGACGACAGGCGTTGGGTGGTCGACGGCCCACCGGCGGCGGGGTGGATCACCGCGGTGCCGTCGGCCCAGATGGTGTCGTCGCAGGGCACGCGGTCCGTCGTCGAGGTGCGCGGCCAGGCCGCCGACGCCGTCGACCAGGAGATCCTTCGGGCCGCCATGGCCGCCGGGCCGGTGCACGAGTTCGGTCTGCTCCGCCCGTCCCTGACCGAGCTGTACCGGCACGTCGTGACGACCGACGCCACCGTGACCGACCGAGAGACGGTGTCCGCATGAGCCCCCGTCCGACCGTCGTCGAGATCTCGAACGGCGCCGCCATCCGGCTGATCGCCGGACGGGAGATCAGCACCCGCGTGAAGTCCAAGGCGTTCGTCTGGACCACTGTCGCGCTCGTCGCGGCCGTCGTGCTCGGCGGGGTGCTGCTGCACTTCGTCGGGTCCCAGTCCGACACCACCCAGGAGGTGGGGGTGACGCCCGAGGCGTCGGGGGTCGCCGAGCAGCTCGTCGCCCTCGGCTCGGTCCTGGGCACCACGATCGAGACGCAGGAGGTCGCGTCGGCCGAGGCCGGGGAGGCGCTGCTGAGGGACGGGACCGTGGGCGCGGTCGTGACGGGCACCGACCCGCTGACCGTCGTCGTGCACACGGAGCTGCCCGACGCGCTGGCGCCCGTGCTCGGGTCGCTGGCGCAGCAGGAGGCGCTGTCGTCGGCGGTGACCGAGCTCGGTGGCGACCCGGGCGAGGTCGGCCGCGAGATCGCGCAGGCGGCACCCGACGTCACCGCGCTGGAACCCGCGCCGGAACAAGACAACGCGCAGATCGTCGCGGGCTTCGTCGCAGGCATCCTGCTGTTCATCTCGCTGATGACCGCCGGCCAGCTGGTCGCTCAGGGCGTGGTCGAGGAGAAGTCGTCGCGCGTCGTGGAGCTGCTGCTGGCGACCGTGCGACCGTGGCAGCTCATGGCCGGCAAGGTGCTGGGCATCGGGGTCATCGGGCTGAGCCAGGTGGTGCTGGTCGTCGGCGCGGGGGCGGGGACGGCTGCGCTGCTCGGGCTCGTCGACGCCAGCTCGATCAACCTCGGCGTCACGGCCCTGTGGGTGATCGTCTGGTTCGTCGTCGGCTTCACCATGTACGCCCTGGCGCTCGCCGCCCTCGCGGCTCTGGTCTCGCGGCAGGAGGACGTCGGCTCCGTGACCGCGCCCGTGATCACCCTGATGATGATCCCGTACCTCATCGGCATCAGCATCGCGCCGTGGGACCCGACCAACCCCCTCGTCGTGTGGCTGAGCTTCGTCCCGTTCTGCGCGCCCATGCTCATGCCCATGCGGATCGCGCTCGGGGAAGTGGCACCCTGGGAGATCGCGCTGTCCCTGGGGCTGTCCCTCGCGCTGATCCCCGTGCTGGTCTGGCTCGCCGGCCGGATCTACTCGAACGCCGTCCTGCGCAGCGGCGGGCGGATCAAGCTGAAGGACGCCCTGACGGCGTCGTGAACGTTGCCGCAGGTCAGGTGGTCCGTGACGGGTGTCGCGCGGGTTGCATCTGGACACACGCCCCGGAGAGGATGCCCGCCATGCCCGCTCCACCGCCGCGCGATGTCGTCGAGCCGTTGCGGTCTCGCGTGCCGCTCGGCGACCCCGACGACGGGCCGTGAATCTTCCCGATGCGGCGCGTGCCTGTCAGTGGGGGCTTCTCGGTGACGTGATCTGTCGGGCGATCGGGAGCGTGTTAGTTCCTCCCCAGCGCCGGGTACACCTCTACGGTGGCCAGGTAGTCCTCAAGGAGTTTCCGTGCGCCGCCGTACGGCGCGACGTCAGGGTCGGATTCGGGACGCCATACGGCGATCACCTGAGAGTCCGGGAAGTTCCCGCCGAAGAGGAAGGCGGCCGTTCCTTCGTCGAAGGGAACCAGCACGGCCGGGTGGCAGTCCCTGTTCTCGATGCACATGGCCACGGCGCGGTCCGCAACACCCACGCACGGCGAGAGACTCGCCGCTTCGCAGTAGTCCTCGGCCCAGGCAACAATCGAGTCCGGTGAATCCGCAACCGGCAGAAGTCCGTACACGTCGGTGTCTATGGTGACGAATTCGGACCCTTCCAGCATCCCTTCCACCGTCGAGGAGGGCGACTGATCCGGCTCCGCCGCGGGGATCGCGGACGTCGACTCCCCGGCATCGGGTGGAGTCGCCGTGCACCCCGCGACAAGGAGAACTGATACCAGGACCATTGCTGCTCGTCGCACGCTGACCATCGGGATCGCCTCCGCGCTCAGCCTAGTGACGGCGAATATCTCCACAAAAGGGATAAAATCACCGATCCCCTGAGCAGACGGTGGCGAGTGCCCGGCTTGGCGGCACGGCGGAGGATCCGGCGGGGCACGCCGTAGGTGTCGGACCCGGCAGCCACAATGAGCCGTGTCCTTGCTGCTGCTCCTCGACCACCCGTCGCGCGCCGGCGACGTCGAGCTGCGGTCGCTGACCGACCAGGGCGAGCCGGTCGACTCCGACCTGGTCGCTACCGAGGACCTCGCTGCCGCCGTCCGCGAGCGCGAGACGGATCGGCCACGCTGGGTGTGGGACGACACGTCGCGCCGCTACCCACCGCTGCTGGCTGCGGGCGTGCGGGTCGAGCGGTGCCACGACCTGCGGCTCTGCCACGCGATCCTGCGGCGGAGCGTGTACTCGCAGGCGTCCGCGCTGGCCAGCGCACCGGCCGGACCGTGGGACGGTCCGCGGGTTCCGCCACCGGTCGAGGGCAGTCTTTTCGACGACGCCGGGCCGTCGGAGGTCGACGATCCTCTCGAGGAGCTGCAGGGCCAGCTCGCGGCCGTCGCCGGTGCCGACGAGCCCGGTCGCCTGCGGCTGCTCCTCGCCGCCGAGTCCACGGGCGCTCTGATCGCCGCCGAGATGCAGCACGACGGCATGCCGTGGAGCGTGGAGTCGCACGACGCGCTCCTGACGGACCTGCTGGGTCCACGGCCCCGGAGCGGGCGGCCGCCGAAGCTCGAGGCGCTCGCCGACGAGGTCCGCGACGCGCTCGGTCAGCCGTCGCTGAACCTCGACTCGCAGCCGGACCTGCTCCGCGGGCTGCGGGCGGCCGGGTGCGACGTGGAGTCGACGCGCACGTGGGAGATCAAGGCCCTCGAGCACCCGGTGCGGGACCCGCTGCTCGCCTACAAGAAGCTGTCGCGCCTGCTGAGCGCCAACGGGTGGGCGTGGATGGAGGCGTGGGTCCACGACGGCCGGTTCCGCCCTGACTACGTGCCCGGAGGCGTGGTCACCGGCCGGTGGGCGACCAGCGGCGGCGGAGCACTGCAGCTGCCCGCGAGCATCCGCGCGGCCGTCCGTGCCGACGCCGGCTGGAAGCTCGTCGTCGCGGACGCCGCCCAGCTGGAACCGCGCGTGCTCGCCGCGATGTCCGGCGACGGCGCCATGGCCGCAGCCGGCCGGCACGCCGACCTCTACCAAGGCGTGGTCGACGCCGGCATCGTCGAGACCCGGTCCGAGGCCAAGTACGCCATGCTCGGCGCCATCTACGGCGCCACCACCGGCCCGTCGGCCGTCCTCATGCCCCGCCTGACCAAGGCGTACCCGCGTGCGGTCGCCCTGGTCGAGGCCGGTGCCCGCGCCGGGGAGCGCGGCGACGTCGTCTCCACCTGGCTCGGCCGCACCTCCCCGCGTCCCGACGCCGCCTGGCAGGCCGAGCTCGCCGCCGCCTCTGCCGAGGGCGCGGGGGCCGACGACGTCCGCGCCGCACGCCGACGCGGCCGCGACTGGGGGCGGTTCACCCGGAACTTCATCGTGCAGGGCACCGCCGCCGAGTGGGCGCTGTGCTGGATGGCGTCGCTGCGGCGTCGGCTGCTGGCCGTCGACGGTCGTCCGCACCTGGTGTTCTTCCTGCACGACGAGGTCATGGTCCACTCGCCCGCGGAGGTCGCCGATCTCGTGGCGGTCGCGGTGAGGGAGTCCGCCGTGGAGGCCGGGCGGCTGCTGTTCGGCGACAACCCTGTGGACTTCGCGCTGAACGTGGCCGTGGTGGACAGCTATGACGAGGCGAAGTAAGGCCGATCGCGAGGGTCAGTGGGTCAGGATCAGCTTGAGCCCGATCACGAGGAGCCCGAAGGCGCCCGCCAGGGCGGTCTCTCCTAGCAGCTCAGCGCCCCGGACGCCGGCTCGATGGGCTGCGAACGCCGCGGCTGCAGCGAGCATCGCGACGGTGAACCAGAGTGCGAGGAAGGCGGAGTCGTGCACGTCCAGGCCGATCAGTCGACCGATGACGAAGACCACGAGGACGGGGAGGCTACCCAGCAGCACGCCCGTGTTGTTGTGCAGCGCATGGCGGAGCCGGTGGTGCGTGCTGTGGTCGGTGTCCTCGAAGCGTCCGCCGACCGCATCCGCGTACACGTGCGCGAGCCAATAGGTCACCGAGACCATGGCAGTCGCCACGACCACGAGCTCGCCGGTCTCGGCACTGGCACTCGTCGCGGCCAGCACGACGCTCGAGACAAGCGCTCCGTAGAGCACCTCGGCCGGGCCCTTGCTGTGCAGGAACCGTCCTACGCGGCTGACGCGATCATCCACGTTCATTGAACCCTTCGTGGTCGGACAACGACTCCCTATGGTGTCCTACGCCGGCCGGGGCCGCTGCCGCGGGCATCCGATCGGCGCGCAGACCTCAGGTCGACGACGGCCAGGTCTGGAGCCGACCGCACATCCCGTACCGGCGCGGCTCAGCGTTGGCCTCGATGGTCGAGACCGTGCCTCGCGCCAGGTGGGGTGCGGCACCGCGGAACAGGCCCTCGAGCGCCGCAGCCGTGCTCGCGTTCTCGGGGTGGACGTTGCGGGTCCACAGCTCCTGCCAGCGCGGGGCGAACGGTCGGACGATGCGGGTCGCGGCGTCGTGGAACGGCCTGAGCGCATCGGGACCGATGCGGTCGACGGCGGCAGCCAGCTCGGCGTACCCCTCGAGAGCGAGGTCACGGCGTCGGCGGGCGGCTGCGGCGATCTCCTCGTCGGTGGCGCCCCTGCCGGGGAGGGTCGCGGCCGCGCGGTAGGCGGCGGGGTCGGCGAGGACGGTCGCCGGGAACGTCAGGACGGCGTCACCGGCCTCGGGCAGCCCGGCGTTCGACATGAGGACGAGCACCTCGAGCTCGCCGTCGTTCACCGCGCGGTGCACCACGCCGGGACCGAAGGACACGATCGAACCCGGGCGCAGCGGCTGCACGGCGAACCCGGACTGCCCGAGGGTGTGGACGGAGCCGGTGCCGGCGAGGACGACGTACGCCTCCGACGACACCACGTGCAGGTGCGGCGACCCGCTGCCCGCCCGGCCGACGCCGTCGGGGGCGGGCCAGTCGTAGACGCGCAGGTTGCTGACCGAGACCCGACCGGGAAGTCCGTTCATCAGCGCAGCATCTCAGCGCCCGGCCCCGGCTGCCCGGTCGTGATCACGCCGAGCTCCCCAGGGCCGCCAGCCCAGCCGCCGACTCCGGATCCGAGGCACCGTCGGCGATGACGACCGCGTACCGGAAGCGGAGGGTGTCGCCGGGGGTGAACGGGACCTCGGTCGAGAAGAACGGCGCCGGGTTGAGACAGCCGAACTGCTCGGTGCGCGCGAACCACTGCGGGGGGTGCGACGGGTTGTCGGTGCTGTCCACGATGACGACCGTCGATGCCCCGCCGGTCTCGTCGTGCTGTCCGACGAACCCCATCCACGGTCCGCGGGACCCGCGGATCTCCTCGCCCCCTGAGATGCCGGGCGCGAGCAGGGTCCCGCCGGTGAACGACCGCGGGCCGCGCCAGAACAGCCCGCCGTAGCCGGCGTTCTCCCGCCCGCGCGTGGTGGGCGACCCGAGGGTCAGGTCCGCGGAGGACACGTTGGTCATCGTGGTCTCGAACGTCAGCACCCAGGCGTCGTCGCGACCGTCGGGGACGACGAACCCGAGCGTCCGCTGCTCGTCGATCACGTGCTCCCCCGACTGCGTGTGCCACGCGAGGGTGTGCGTGAGGTCGACGCGGTCAGGGCCGACGCTCAGGTCGGTGAGCGCGACGTGGTCCATCGACCCGTCGTTCTCCAGCTGCACGTACCCCTGACCGTGCACGTACGTGGGCCCACCCCAGAAGTTGTGCCCCCCGACCACCGGGAGCGACCAGGCGATGCCCTTGTGCCACACGTGGTCGTGCGGACGGAAGGCGGTGACCAGGTCGCCGCCGCGGGTGCGGACGGGGTGCAGATACGGGCGCGGGCTCTCCAGCTGCACGTCGGTGGGGACGTAGACGTAGCGGGCCAGCGTGGTGCCGTCGAGGTCGACCTCGATCGCCCGGCCGACGTCGTGCAGGGCGGAGAACGTCACAGGTCTGCCTCGAGCGAGACGCCCAGGTCCAGGTCGCCGATCGTGACGGGCAGGCCCGTGATCAAGGACTGGTTGGCCGCGATGCCGACGGACACGGCCCGCAGCCCGTCCATGTACCCCGCCGGGCGGCCGAGCGCGTCCTCGGACACCCGCAGGTGGCGTCGGAACACGTCCTTGAGCAGGATCGCGTCGCCGCCGCCGTGGCCGCCGATGCCGTCGGGGATCGCGTACTCGGTCGCTCGCTCCCAGTGCTTCTGCACCAGCAGCCGCTCCCCCTCAGGTCGCAGGGTGTCGCCGACGTACGTGGGGGTGGCCGACGGGTCCAGCAGGGCGTTGCCGTTCTCGTCCAGCTCGATCGCGCCGCGCTCGACGACCTCGAGCTCCGCACGACCGGCCGTGCCGTTGACGGTGACGCGGTAGCCCTCCCAGGGGCTGTGCGCGTTGAGCGAGTAGGTCAGCGTGGCGCCGCGCCGGTAGTCGACCAGCAGGGCCATGTTGTCCTCGATGGTGATGCCGGGGCCGAACACGTCCTGGTCGCGCAGGTAGCCGTCGTGCTCCTCGGCGTCGAGGTAGAGCGACTTCAGACGGGCGTCGTCGTTGAGCTCGAGCGTGAAGGGGTCGCCGACGACGCCGGTGCCGCGAGCCGGTCGGGGCCCCAGGCCGCGCTCGGCGGCGTTGCGGTCGCCGTAGAACTTCAGCCCGCCGCGGGCGTAGACGCGGGCCGGCACGTCGCCGAGCCACCAGTTGACCAGGTCGAAGTGGTGGCTCGACTTGTGCACCAGCAGGCCGCCGGAGTTCTTCTTCTCGCGGTGCCAGCGGCGGAAGTAGTCGGCGCCGTGCACGGTGTCCAGGGCCCACTCGAAGTGCACCGACGTGACCTCGCCGATCTCGCCGGACGCGATGACCTGACGCAGCGACGAGTTCCGCGGGGCGTAGCGGTAGTTGAAGGTCATGACGATGTCGCGACCTGTCTCGGCGACCGCGCCCGTGATCCGCCGGCAGCCGGGACGGTCGATGGTGAGCGGCTTCTCGACGACGACGTCGGCCCCCGCGGCGAGTGCCCGCGCGACCAGCTCGGCGTGCGCGTGGTCGGGCGCGGTGACGACGACGACGTCGACGGCCTGCTCGGCGATCATCTTCTCGAGCCCGTCGGGGGCGTACGTGGGAAGTGCAGCCGGGCGGCCGAGAGCCTCGGACACGACCCGCTCGTAGTGCGCCATGCGGCCCGGGTTGGTGTCGAGCAGGGCGACGAGGGTGGCGACGTCCGCGTGCTCGCCGACGATCGCGTCGACGTACATGCCCGCCCGGTGGCCGGTCCCGACGACCGCGTACCTGCGGTACTCACCGTCGGGGGCGGGCGCGAACTCCGGGATCACGCCCGGGCCGGCGGTCGTGCTGCTGCTCGAGGCGGGACGGGGGGCGGTCGGGTTCTGGTCGATCACGGGATTCCTCGGTGTGTGTCGTCGCGTCGTTGCGGAAAGCGTTCTCCGTCGTGTCTGTAGCCTAGGCCTTGTACCAAGTTCTCGGACAGACCTCGGGGACCCGAACGTGTGAAGGAGACCCCCATGCCCCAGCGAGCCACCGTCCTGCTGCACCCCGACTTCCGCGTGGGCGACATCGACCGCCGCCTGTTCGCGTCGTTCGTCGAGCACCTCGGGCGCGCGGTCTACACCGGCATCTACGAGCCGGGCCACGACACCGCCGACGAGCACGGCTTCCGCCGGGACGTCGCCGACCTGACCCGTGAGCTCGGCGTGAGCATGGTCCGGTACCCGGGCGGCAACTTCGTCTCCAACTACGTCTGGGAGGACGCGGTTGGACCCGTCGAGGACCGCCTGCCGTTCATCGACCTGGCCTGGCGGACCATCGAGCCGAACACCGTGGGCACCGACGAGTTCCTCCAGTGGGCGGAGCGCGAGGGCATCGAGCCGATGATGGCCGTCAACCTGGGCACCCGCGGGGTCGCCGCCGCCGCCGCGCTGGTCGAGTACTGCAACGGCGAGGCCGGGTCGCGGTGGGCCGACCTGCGGATCGCCAACGGCCGCGAGAAGCCGTACGGCGTGACGCTCTGGTGCCTGGGCAACGAGATGGACGGCCCGTGGCAGATCGGGCACAAGGACGCCGACGAGTACGGCAAGCTCGCCGCCGAGGCCGGCAAGGCCATGCGCCTGGTGGACCCGTCGATCGAGCTCGTCGTCTGCGGCTCGTCGTCGATGATGATGGACACCTTCGGCTCCTGGGAGCAGACCGTCCTCGAGCACACGTGGGACGTCGTCGACCACCTCTCGATGCACGCCTACTACGAGGAGCTGGACGGCGACCGCGCATCGTTCCTCGGGTCGGGCACGTCCATGGACCGGTTCATCCGCCGGGTCGTCGCGTCCGCCGACGCCGTGGCCGCCCGCCGCCGCTCCGACAAGGTCGTCACGATCTCGTTCGACGAGTGGAACGTCTGGTACCTGCAGTCCCGCTTCCCTGGCGAGAAGAACCTGCCGCTGCAGCGCGACGCGCCGCGCATCATCGAGGACGTCTACTCGGCGCTCGACGCGGTCGTCGTCGGCGACCTGCTGGTCACGCTCCTCAACCACGCCGACCGGGTGCCCGTCGCGTGCCTGGCCCAGCTGGTCAACGTCATCGCGCCGATCATGACCGAGCCCGGCGGCCCTGCCTGGCGCCAGCCGACGTTCCACCCGTTCGCGACGACCGCACGACTGGCCCGCGGCACCGCCCTCGACCTGCGCGTCTCGGGTCGGTCGATGACGACCACGGCCCACGGTGAGGTCCCCGTGGTCACCGCGGCGGCCACCCTCGACGGGTCGGACGTCGCGGTGTTCCTGGTCAACCGCTCCGCCGAGCCGGTCGAGGTCGAGCTGTCGCACCCCGGCGTGACGCTCGCGCTCGGGCGCGGGGTGCAGGTGACCGCCGACGACGAGCCCGCCGTCGAGGGACCGGAGCACGCGGCGGCCGTGACCGAGCGCCACGTCTCCGAGGTCGACGGCCCCGCGCCCGCGACCGGCAGCACCGTCGTGACGCTCGCTCCGGAGTCGTGGACCGCCCTGCCGGGGACGCTCACCCGCGCTTGAGCAGACGTGTGCGCGAGCTGGGTGGTGCGACCCGCTCACGGGCTCGCACCACCGAGTCGGGCGTGGGCAGTGAGACGATCGACAGATGAGACGCCTCGGGCTCGCAGTCGGCTGGCTGCTCGGGCTCCTGGCGGCAGGCCTGGTGGGCTTCGGGATCGCCGCACGTCTGAGCCCCAAGCCGGCGTCGGTGGTGATCCGCCGTCGGTTCGACCGCAACGGCACCGAGCGGCTCGCAGCCACCGCGCCGTTCGTCCCGGGGCACGTCGTCTCCACCCTCGACATCCCCTACCGCGACGGTGACCCCGACGCCCGTCTCGACGTGCACCGGTCCACCACGCCCGGCACCGGGCTCCCGACGATCGTCTGGGTGCACGGCGGCGCGTGGCTGTCCGGAAGCAAGAACCTCATCGCCAACTACCTGCGCGTGCTGGCCGGCGGTGGCTCCACGGTGGTCGGCATCGGCTACTCGATCTCGCCACGGGCCACCTACCCCACGCAGGCCCTCCAGCTGCTCGACGCGCTCGCGTACCTCACGGAGCACGCCGACGAGCTCGGTGTCGACGCCCGGCGCCTGGTGCTCGCGGGCGACTCGGCAGGCGCACAGATCGCGTCCCAGGTGGCCGGCTTGGTCACCAGCCCGCCGTACGCCGCGTCCATCGACGCCCACCCGCGGATCAGCCCCGACCAGCTCGCAGGGACGGTGCTCTTCTGCGGGGCCTTCGACATGTCGCTCGCTCGAGGACTGAAGGGCCGGAACCGCTGGTTCGTCGACTCGGTGATGCGCTCGTTCACCGGCAGCACCGACTACCTCGACAACCCCCGCTTCGCGGGCATCTCCGTGGTCGAGCACCTGACCGCCGACTTCCCGCCGACGTTCGTCTCCTGCGGCAACGCGGACCCGGCCCTCGGTCACACCCTGTCCCTGATCGCCACGCTCGAGCGGCTCCGCGTCCCGTACGAGGCGCTGCTCTTCGACGCGGACCACCACCCGCCGCTCGGGCACGAGTTCCAGTTCCAGCTCGGCACCGACGCCGGCCAGGAGGCGCTTGCCGCCCTCCAGGATTTCGTCGCGCGGCTGCCGTAGGAAGCGGCTCGCGGCTCAGCCCTGGCGGACCGCCGCGCGGTGCTCGACGGCCACGACCGCCAGCGAGAGCAGGCCCGGCACGATCACGGCGATCGGCGCGAGCATCCACATCATCACCGCGCACAGTCCGAGGGCGACGACGAGCAGGAAGGTGCCCATCAGGTCGTCGCCGGCGCGCTTGGCGGCGGTCTGCACGACCGTCCCCCACCTGGCGCCCGGTGACCACCCGGCCGCGGACCGCAGCACGACGACGAGCAGGACGGCGACCAGGAACACCGTCGCGATGCGGACCCCGGTGCCGCCCGGCATCCCGCCGGCGCCGATGAGCTGCAGGTTGAACAGCAGGACCAGCAGCAGGACCGGCATGCCGATCGACACCAGCCACACACCGCGGCAGGCAGACCGGAAGTCCTCCCAGAGCGCGGCGATGGTGTCGGGGCGCCCGTCGAGGTGGCGCCGGACGTGGGACACCCCGGCGGCGAGCGCGGGGACGGCCGTGATGATCGGCAGGCTCAGCACCGAGACTCCGAGACCGACGAGGAGCGCCTCACTGAACAGGCCGAAGCGTCCCCCGCCGAGCAGCGGCTTCTGGTCGGGTCCGGGCGTGACGTCCTCGGGACCCGGGTCCGCGGGGCGGCCGGAGTCGTCGGGAAGCGGAGTGCTCATGGCATCCAGCCTCACACGATCCTGTCGCCCCGCGGAAACGCCCATCAGCCCTTGAGCCCCTGCGTCGCCACGCCTTCGACGAGGTAGCGCTGGAAGATGAGGAAGAAGAGCATGACCGGGACGAGGGCGAGGACGGCCATGGCCATCTGGGCGCCGTAGTCGGAGGTCGTGGTCTGGTCGACGAAGAGTCGCAGCGCGATGGGCAGCGAGTACAGGTCGGGCTTCTTCAGGTAGAGCAGGGGTCCGAAGAAGTCGTTCCAGGACCAGATGAACGCGAAGATCGCGCTGGTGACCAGGGCGGGCTTCATCAGCGGGAGCATGATCGAGCGGAAGATCCGCACGTGCCCGGCGCCGTCGATGCGCGCGGCCTCGTCGAGCTCACGCGGCAGGTTGCGCATGAACTGGACCATGAGGAACACGAAGAACGCCTCTGCGGCGAGGAACTTGCCGATCAGCAGCGGCACGAACGTGTCCACCAGGCCGAGCCGGTTGAACACGATGTACTGCGGGATGATCACGACGTGGAACGGCAGCAGGAGCGTGCCGATCATGAGGGCGAAGAAGACGTTGCGCCCGGGGAAGTCGATCCGCGCGAAGGCGTAGGCGCTGATCGAGCAGGACAGGGTGATCCCGATGACGGAGCCGACGGCCAGGATCACCGAGTTCATGAAGAACGTCCAGAACGAGACGCCTCCGATCCCTTCGATGGCCTTCTGAAAGTTGGCCACGGTGAAGTCGGTGGGGATGAGGCTGACGTTGCCGACGATCTCGCTGGACGGCTTGAACGAGGACATCAGCATCCACACCGCGGGGTAGAGCACGATCACGATCAGGGCGAGCGAGCACACGTGGAAGATCAGGGCCCGGCCGCGCTTGCGGTTCTTGGTGGACTTGCGCAGCTGTGCGCTGTCGTGCGAGCTGACGATGTGGTCGGACGTGGAGGTGACGGCGCTCATCACTTTCCCTCCCCGGAGTAGTGGACCCAGTGCTTCGAGCTCCAGAAGAAGACGGCGGCGAGTGCGCCGACGACGATCACGAGGATCCAGGCCATCGCGGAGGCGTAGCCCATCTGGAAGTCCTGGAAGCCGCGGAAGTAGAGGTAGAGCGTGTAGAAGAGGGTCGACCTGGCGGGGCCGCCGGTGCCGTTGGAGATGATGAACGCGGACGCGAAGATCTGGAACGCGTGGATCATCTCGAGCAGCAGGTTGAAGAAGATCACCGGCGACAGCATCGGCAAGGTGATCCGGGTGAACTTGCGCCCTGCCCCGGCGCCGTCGACTGACGCGGCCTCGTACAGCTCCTGCGGGATCTGCTTCAGCCCGGCCAGGAAGATGACCATCGGCGCCCCGAACTGCCAGACGGTCAGCAGGATGAGCATCGGCATCGTGCGCTCCGGGTCACCGACCCAGCCGCCGGCCGGGAAGCCGAAGAACTGACCGACCTGGTCGACGATGCCGTTGTCGATGAACATCGCCTTCCACACGATCGCGATGGAGACGGAGGCCCCGATCAGCGAGGGTGCGTAGAACGAGGACCGGTAGAACCCCTTGCCGCTGAACGCGTTGTTCAGCAGCATCGCCACAGCAAGGGCGGCGAGCAGCTTGATCGGGGTGCCGAGCAGGACGTAGGTGAGTGTGACCTTCCACGCCTGCTGGTAGTTCGGGTCGTCGAACAGCCGCGTGAAGTTCTCCATGCCGATCCACTCGGGCGGCGAGAACAGGTTGTAGTTGGTGAACGCCAGGTAGAGGGAGGCGAGCATCGGGCCCGCGGTGAGCAGGACGAACCCGAGCAGCCAGGGGCTCAGGAAGGCGTAGCCGGCCAGGGACTCGGACCGCTTGCGCCGCTTCTTCGCGGCGGTATGTGCGGCGGTCGAGGGGCCCGTCGTCGGAGCCTCGGCAGTGAGGGTCACGAGCGTGATCCGTTCGTCGGTTTCTGGTGGTGCAGGCGGTACGGGCGGTCGATGTCCGTGGACCGCGGTGGGGGGTGGGCCGCCCGCCGTGCCAGCGGGCGGCCCACCACCGGTCACATGGTGGAGAGCTCAGCCTCGGCGAACCACTGCTCGGCGAACTCGTCCACGGTGAGCGTGCCGTACGCGAGCTCCTCGGCGAGGGTCCGCCACTTGGACTCGATCGTGCCGAAGCCCTTGACGGGGATCGGGGTGGACTCGGTCACCTGCTCGGCGACCTTCTCCTCGTAGGCGATCACCTGGGCGTCGACGCTGCCCTCGGTGGTGTCGACGGCGGCACGCTGGTCCGCGTCGGCGGGGACACCCTTGGAGGTCCCGAAGATGGTGCCGACCTCGGGGTCCGTGAGCAGGAAGTTGATCAGGGTCGCGGCCTGCTCCGGGTACTCCGTGTTGGCCCCCGCGGACAGCAGCATGGACGGCTTGAAGAACAGCGCCTTCTCGCCCGGCTCGATCGACGGGATCTGCGCCATGGCGAGGTTGTCCGTGCCCGAGTCGGCGACGTAGCCGGCCAAGAAGTTGTCCCAGCTCATCTCGGATGCGGTCTCGTTGACCGTGAAGCCGCCCTTCGGTGCGAGCGACACCCCGCGGTCGACCGGGTAGACCAGCTTGTCGGCCCGCAGATCGGCCGTCAGGTCGAGGAACTCGGTCACGTCGGCCTCGTCGAAGCCGAACGTGCCGTCCTCCTCGAAGGGGGTGATCCCCTTCTGGAGCAGCCACTGGATGAAGAACCAGAAGGTGCCCGTGTAGTCGACCGCGCCGTACAGCGCGTAACCGTCGGCCGTCGCCTCACCGGCGCCGGACACCTCCGCGATGAACTCGTTGTAGTCCTCCCACGTGTAGTCGGCCTCGTCGGGGAACGTCGCCCCGGTCTGCTCGATCACGTTGGGGTTCTGGAACATGGCGAACGTGTTGGTCGACGTCGGGATGCCGATCATCTTGTCCTCGAGGACGCCTGCCGTGGTGAGCGTCTCGTCGAAGCCTGCAAGGTCGATCGTGCCGTTGTCCACCCACTCCTGCAGGTCGAGCAGCTGACCGTTCTGGTTGAACTCACGCAGGTAGGACAGGTCGAACTGCATGACGTCCGGGAGAGCCTTGCCGGCGGCCTCGGTGGAGCGGGCCGTCCAGTAGTCCGGGAACGCAGCGAAGCTGGTCTGGACCGTGATGTACGGGTACTTCTCCTTGAAGAGCGCGAGCGCCTCGTTGTACCGGGCAGCCCGGTCGTCGTTGCCCCACCACGTGAAGTTCAGGGTGACGGGGGACGTGTCAGGGCCGGAGGAGGTGGCCGTCGGCTCGGCCTCGCCGGAGTCGCCAGAGGAGCAGGCGGTCAGGGCGAGGGCGGCGACGGCTGCAACTGCGGCTGTCTTCCAGAGTGTTCGCTTCATCGTCGTTGAGCCTCCTTGCTCGGGGGTGGTGAAAGCGCATTCCGGACGTTAGGCGAGCCCCCGCGCGGCTGTCAACGAATCTCGCTGAATCGTTACAAAGGCGTTGTGGTCGGCCTCACAGTGCCACACTCGACCCAGGCTGCCACCGCCGTGGGAGCGGCGCACGCCGCGGTTGGCTGCCGGTAATGTATCGTTTCAATCCCCGTGCTGCCCGACGATGCGCCACACACCCAGGAGTCCCCGGTGACCGACCGTCAGATCCCCTCGTGGTCCGAGCTCAAGCCCCTGATGCGCCCCAAGCCACTGGTCCTGAACGGCACCGAGCGGCGCCTGGCGGACGCGCTGACCATCGCTGATCTGCGCACGGTCGCCCGCAAGCGCACCCCCCGCTCGGTGTTCGACTACACCGACGGCGCCGCCGAGGCCGAGATCAGCCTGCGCCGCGCCCGGTCCCTGTTCCGGCAGCTGGAGTTCCAGCCGTCGATCCTGCACGACGTGTCCCACGTGGACCCGACCACGGACATGATCGGCACCCCGAGTGCGCTGCCGTTCGCGTTCGCCCCGACTGGGTTCACCAGGATGATGAACCACGAGGGCGAGCGCGCGGTGGTCCGCGTGGCGCAGCGCCGGGGCATCCCGTACGCGCTGTCCACGATGGGCACCACGTCCATCGAGGACGTCGCGGCAGCAGGACCTGAGGCGCGCAAGTGGTTCCAGCTGTACGTGTGGAAGGACCGCTCCGCCGGTGAGGACCTGATGGCCCGCGCCAAGGCCGCCGGCTACGAGGCGCTCATGCTCACGGTCGACGTCCCGGTGGCCGGTGCCCGGCTGCGCGACGCCCGCAACGGCTTCTCGATCCCCCCGGCGCTGACCGTCAAGACCGTCGTGGACGCGGCCACCCACCCCGCCTGGTGGATGAACCTGCTGACCACCGAGCCGCTGACGTTCGCGTCCCTGAGCAGCTGGTCGGGGACCGTGGCGGACCTGCTGGACAAGCTGTTCGACCCGACCATGACCATCGCGGACCTGGAGTGGATCCGCGCGTCCTGGGACGGGCCGCTGATCATCAAGGGCATCCAGACCGTCGAGGACGCCCGCCGCGTGACCGACGCCGGCGCCGACGCGGTGGTGCTGTCCAACCACGGCGGCCGCCAGCTCGACCGCGCCCCCGTGCCGCTGCGTCTGCTGCCCGACGTCGCCGAGGCCGTCGGGGACCGCACCCAGGTCTGGGTGGACACCGGCATCATGTCCGGCGCCGACATCGTCGCCGCCCTCGCCCTAGGTGCCGACGCGACCCTCGTCGGCCGCGCCTACCTGTACGGCCTCATGGCCGGTGGGGAACGCGGGGTCGACCGCGCGGTCCAGATCCTCGAGCGCGAGGTCCGCCGCACCATGGCCCTGCTCGGCGTCTCCACCGTCAAGGACCTCGGCCCCCGGCACGTCCGCCTCCCGTAGAACCCGCGCAACGTCCGAGCAACTACGGCCCAGAACCCGTTGTTGCTCGGACGTTGCGCTGTGCCCGGCGGGACGTCCGCGCTTCTACGGCCCAGAACCCGTTGTTGCTCGGACGTTGCGCTGCAGACGGCGACGGCCGGCCCGGGTGAGAGGAGTCACCCGGGCCGGCCGCCGTGTCGTGCGGGTCAGCGGGTGACCTTGACCTTCACCTCCGGGCTGCTGCTGGACCCCTGCGGGTTGGACAGCTCGGCGCGGTACACGTGCGTCCCGACCGTCCGGCCGGTCACCGTGGTCACCGCCTGCTGCGCGTTGAACCCGTTGGCGACCAGCGACTGCGTGTCGATGAGCACGCCGTCCTCGTACAGCCGGTACTCGGTGGCGTTGGTGCCCCACCACAAGTTGGTGGTCAGCGTGTAGGTGCCGTCACCGTCCTTGTTGTCATGGCTCAGCACCGGTGTCGCCGGGTTCGCCTTGTTCACGGTCACGGTGAGCGGCGACGTCGTCGTGCTCCCGTGCTGGTTGGTGAGCACCGCGGTGTAGACGTAGGTCCCGTTGGTCCGGCCGGCCACCTGGAGGGCGGCGGACTGGGCGTTCGGGGTCGCGTCGACGAGGTCCTGCGTGGCGAGCGCGACGCCGTTCTCGTAGAACGTCACCGACTGCGCGTTCTGGCCCCACCACAGGTTCATCGACACCTTGAAGGTGCCGTCGCCGTCCCAGTTGTCGGAGGACAGCACGCCCTTGCCGGGTGCCGCGGTCGCCGGTCCCGGCACGCGGTCGCCCACGGGGAGCGGCTGCGTGTAGGCGATGCTGGGCGCCGGCGGCGTCGTCATCCCCTCACCCAGGTAGTACGACGTGTGCGGCGGCTGGTTGTAGGCCGTGTTCTGCCACGAGACGCCGAGGCGGTACACCGGGTCGGACTGCAGGGTGCGCAGCCGGTGGTCGGTGAGGTCCACCGTGGTGGCGATCCGCAGGGCCGAGGAGTCGTCCAGACGCGTGACGATCTCCTCACGCCAGTCGCCGAACAGGTCGGCCTGCAGGGTCGGGTTGCCCTTCGTGGAGTTGTTGGTGAGCGTCCCGGTGGCCCGGTAGATCTCCTCGGGCTGCGACGTCTCCCAGTTCCACTTCTCGATCGTCGGCACCCCCACGCCGGCGGCGTCGCTGTAGTCGTGGTCGCCGATCTCCCGCAGCAGGTCCCCGTCCCACCAGGTGAGGAAGTTCGCCGCCGGGATGGACGTCGACAGCAGCTCACCCTTGGCGGTCCTCAGCTCGCCGACCGGGGAGTTCCACGCAGCGTCGCCACCGACGGCCCAGCCCTCGGCGCCGAGGTGACGCGGGTCGATGTCCCCCGCGGCCGCGCGGCCGGTGTCCCGGGTGGCTGGGATCGACCACAGGACGGCACCCGTGGCCGCGTCCCGGTACGTGGCACCGCGGTTGCGCGACGACGCCATGTCCTCGTGCGCCGCGAACACCTCGAGGCCCGGGTGCGACGGGTCCAGGTCGGACACGTGCAGCGCGTCGCCATGACCAAGACCCGTCGTGTAGAGCGCCTTGCCGTTGTCGTCGATCGTCATCGACCCGAAGACGATCTCGTCCTTCTGGTCCCCGTCGACGTCCGCCACGGACAGGTTGTGGTTGCCTTGCCCGCGGTACTGGCTGCCCTCGACGTCGGAGTCGAACGTCCAGCGCGAGGTCAGCGCGGTCCCGTCGAAGTCGTACGCCACGATGACGGCCCGCGTGTAGTAGCCACGGCTCACGACGAGGCTCGGGTGCTGGCCGTCGAGGTACGCGACCCCGGCCAGGAACCGGTCGACGCGGTTGCCGTAGGTGTCGCCCCACGCGCCGACGTTCCCGCGCGCCGGGGTGTAGTCGACGGTGTCGATCGCCGCCCCCGTCGCCCCGTCGAACACCGTGAGGAACTCCGGCCCCGCCAGGACGTAGCCGGTGGCGTTCCGGAAGTCGGCCGCGGCGTCGCCGATCACGGTGCCCGCGCCGTCGACCGTGGCGTCCGCCGTCTTCATGGCGACCTCGGCCTTCCCGTCACCGTTCAGGTCGAACACCTGCAGCTGCGTGTAGTGGGCCCCCGCGCGGATGTTGCGCCCGAGGTCGATCCGCCAGAGCTGCGTGCCGTCCAGCTCGTAGGCGTCGACGTACACGTTGCCCGTGTACCCCGCTTGCGAGTTGTCCTTGGAGTTGGTCGGGTCCCACTTGAGGACGATCTCGTACTGGCCGTCACCGTCGACGTCGCCGATCGAGGCGTCGTTCGCGCGGTAGGTGTACGCCTCACCGGCCGGCGTGGTGCCGCCGGCGGGCTTGCTGATCGGCACGTCCAGCGTCTGCTGGTCCCACACGTCGAACTCGGTGGTGGCCCAGCGCTCGATGCCCCCGACGACCGTGCTGATCCGGTAGCGCGAGGTTGCCGTGCCGGCCGGGTCGAGCACGTTGGTGCCGCCGGTGACGGGCGTCGAGGTGACTAGAACCCCGTCGCGGTAGACGTGGAAGGCGAGGTCCTGCTCGTCCAGACCGAGCAGGCGCCAGCCGACGTAGACGCCGCCGTCCGTGGCGACGGCGACCGGAGAGCGGTCCAGCCGCTCGGCCTCGCGCACGTACTGCACGGACCGCGCGATCTCGACGGTCGACGAGCTGTCGGAACGACCGCCCGGCCCGACGGCGGCGACCTGGTAGTCGTGGTCGACCGTGACCTGTGCGGTCGTGTCGGTCCAGGACGGCTCGCTCGTGCGCGCGACGACCACCGGGTCGAAGCCGGAGCGCGCGCGGTAGACGTCGTAGGCGACCGCGCCGGGCACCGTGGACCAGGTGAGCGCGATGCCGTCGGCAGTCCACGCGCCCGCCAGTCCGGTGGGAACGGCCGGGGGTGCCACGGCCGAGTCGACGACCGTCGCCGTCACCTCCGCGGAACGCGCGCTCTCGCGGCCCGTCGCCCCGATCGTGCTCACCGCGTAGGTGTACTGCTCGGCCAGCCGGACGTCGGTGTCGGTCCAGTGGGGAGTCGCGGGGTCGACCGTGCCGACGGCGACGGCCGTGCCGCCCGCCTCGGAGCGGTAGACGCGGTAGCCGGCGGCGCCGTCGACGGCCGTCCAGGCGAGACCGACCGACGCCTCGGACGCCGTGGCGGTCACGGTGGCGGCGAGCCCGGTGGGCGACGCGACGGGCTGCAGGATCTGGATCGAGTTGAGGCGGGCCGACGAGCCGGTGACGAGGATCGAGAGCTGACCACCGGTGACCTGCACGCCCTCGACTACGCGCTCGTCGATGACACCGGCGTCCGCACGCCGAGCAGGCACCGCGATGCCGCCGACCGTGGCGCCCGTGTTGCTGGTGGCGATCGCGTCGCCCGTGCGCAGGACGACCGTGTAGGTGCCGTCCGGGACGTCGGCGACGAAGGTGGAGCCCGTCGTCGGCGGCAGGACGAAGTCGCGCAGGGCCAGGTCGTCGCCGCCGCGGTCGCGGCACGCGGTGGCCGCCAGCGGCGTCGCGAAGCCGAAGCCGGTCGTCGCGCTGTACGCGGTGTTGGCATAGACGGCCGTGTAGCCAGGCGCAGTCGGGTTGCCTGCGCACTCGAAGTCGAAGAGGTAGTCCTGGCCGGCGGCGGACGCCGGGGCGGCCGCGAACGGCACGGCGGCCAGGGCGAGCGCTGCGGCCGTGAGCAGGGCGGAGGTTCGGTGCAGGCGCATGGCGGCCTCTCTCGGGGTGGAAAGGGAGAGGCGCCGGGCGGGGAAGGGGTCCCGCCCGGCGCCCGGGTCAGCGAGTGACCTTGACCTTGAGCTCGGCGCTGCTGGTCGAGCCCAGAGGGTTGGACAGCTCGGCGCGGTACACGTGCGTGCCCACCGCCCGGCCGCTGACGGTGGTGACCGCCTGCTGGGGGTTGGACCCGTTCGCGGTCAGCGACTGCGTGTCGATGAGCACGCCGTCCTCGTACAGCCGGTACTCGGTGGCGTTGGTGCCCCACCAGAGGTTGGTGGTGATCGAGTAGTTCCCGTCGCCGTCCTTGTTGTCGTGGCTGAGCACCGGGGTTCCGGGGCTCGCCTTGGTGACCGCGACGGTCAGGGCTGCGGTCGTCGTGGACCCGTGCTGGTTGGTCAGGACCGCGGTGTACACGTAGGTCCCGTTGGGCTTGCCGGCGATCTGGAAGGCCGCCGACTGGGCGTTCGGCGTGCCGTCGACGAGGTCTCGCGTCGCGATCGCGACCCCGTTCTCCAGCAGCGTCACGGTCTGGGCGTTCTGGCCCCACCACAGGTCCATGGCCACCGTGTAGCTGCCGTCCTTGTCCCAGTTGTCGCTGGAGAGCACGCCCTTCGACGGAGCCGCCGTGGCCGGACCGTCCACCCGCTCGTCCGGGCCCGTGGCGGCACCGGTGTAGACGATGCTCGGCGCGGGCGGGACCGACATGCCGTCACCCAGGAAGTAGCCCGTGTGCGGCGGCTGGTTGTAGCCGGTGTTCTGCCACGCGACACCCAGGCGGTACACCGGGTCCGACTGCAGCGTGCGCAGCCGGTGGTCGGTAAGGTCCACCGTGGTGGCGATCCGCAGGGCCGAGGAGTCGGCGAGACGCGTGACGATCTCCTCGCGCCAGTCACCGAACAGGTCGGCCTGCAGCGCGGGGGTGCCCTTGGTGCCGTTGTCGGAGAGCGTCCCGGTGGCCCGGTACACCTCCCCCGCGGACTGCGACTCCGGCGACCACTTGGAGATCGTCGGGACGCCCGTGAGCGCCGTCGTGTCCCAGTCGTGGTCGGTGATCTCCCGCAGGAGGTCGCCGTCCCACCAGGTGAGGAAGTTCGCCGCGGGGATGGTGGTCCCCAGCAGCTCACCGTCGGCGGCCCGCAGCTGGCCGGCGCGCGAGTTCCACGTGCCGTCCGTCACCACGGCCCACGACTCGGCACCGGGGTGCGACGCGTCGATGTCGCCCGAGGCGCCACGGCCGGTGTCGGTGGTGGACGGCATCGACCACAGCACCTCTCCGGTCGCCGCGTCGCGGAACGTCGCCCCGATGCCCTTGCTGTGCGGCGCCTCCTCGTGCACCGCGAACACCTCGAGGCCGGCGCGCGACGGGTCCAGGTCGGACACGTGCAGAGCGTCCCCATGGCCGAGACCGGTGCTGTAGAGCACCGTCCCGTCGTCGTCGATCGTCATCGAGCCGAAGACGATCTCGTCCTTCTGGTCGCCATCGACGTCGGCCACGGACAGGTTGTGGTTGCCCTGGCCGCGGTACTGCGAGCCGGCGGCGTCGGAGTCGAACGTCCACCGCTTCGTCAGCGACGAGCCGTCGAAGTCGTAGGCGACCACCACGGTCCGCGTGTAGTAGCCGCGGCTGAAGACGACGCTCGGGTGCTCGCCGTCGAGGTAGGCCACGCCGGCGAGGAACCGGTCGACCCGGTTGCCGTACGCGTCGCCCCACGCACCCACGTCGCCGCGCGGCGGGGTGTAGTCGATCGTGTCCACCGCTGCGCCGGAGGCGCCGTTGAACACGGTCAGGTACTCCGGCCCGGTGAGCACGTAGCCCGAGGAGTTCCGGTAGTCCGCGCGGGCGTCGCCGATCACGGTGCCCTGTCCGTCGACGGTGCCGTCCGCGGTCTTCATGCTGACCTCGGCCTTGCCGTCACCGTCCAGGTCGAACACCTGGAACTGCGTGTAGTGCGCGCCGGCCCGGATGTTCTTGCCCAGGTCGATACGCCACAGGCGCGTGCCGTCGAGCTCGTAGGCGTCGACGTACACGTTGCCCGTGTACCCGGCCTGCGAGTTGTCCTTGGAGTTGGACGGGTCCCACTTCACGACGACCTCGTACTGACCGTCTCCGTCGACGTCCCCCACGGAGGCGTCGTTGGCGTTGTACGTGTACGGCTGACCGTCCTTCGTGTACGCGTCGGCGGGCTTGTCCAGCGGCACGTCGAGGTGCTGGCTGTCCCACACGCGGAACTCGGCGGTGGCCCAGCGCTCGATCCCGTCGACCACCGAGCTGACCCGGTAGACCGAGCCTGCGGCACCGCCCTCGTCGAGCAGGTTGGTGCTGGCCTTCACCGGTGTGGTCGTGATGCGGGAACCGTCCCGGTACACGTGGAACGCGATCGACTCCGGGTCGAGGCCGAGCTGGCGCCAGCCGAGGTAGACCCCGCCGTCGGTCTGGACGGCCACGGGCGACCGGTCGAGCCGCTCCGCCTGCCTGGCCAGGGTGGTGACCGCGGGTGTGGTCAGGGAGTCCGACTGCGCGGAGACGCCGCCGGCGTTCACCGAGGCCACGCGGTACGTGTACTCGATGGTCGTGAGCACCGTGGTGTCCGTGTAGGTGGGGCCGTCGGCCCGGCCGACGACGACGAACGTGCCGTCCTTGGCCTGGCGGAGCACCTGGTAGAACAGCGCGCCGTCGACGGCGTCCCACGTGACGGTGACGTCGTTCTTGTTCACCGCGCCCAGGCGCAGACCCGTCGGCACGGCGGCCGTGGGGACGTCGGGGTCGACGATCGTCACGTCGAGCGTGTCGGTGGGGACGGACTCGAGCCCGCTCGGGTCGAGGGCCACCACGTGGTACTCGTACGCCAGGCCGACGTCGGGCGTGGTGTCCACGAACGTCGTCGTCGTGACGTCACCGATCGCTTCCGGAGCAGCTGCCCCGGCAGCCTTGCGGTACACGCGGTAACCGGCCGAGTCGGCGGTCCCCGTCCAGCTGAGCGCGACGCTGACGGACGAGCCCGTGATGCTGACGTCGTCCAGCGTGAGAGCGCTCGGGGCCAGCAGCAGCGGCGTGATCTCGATGCCGTTCAGCCGGCTCGACGTCCCCGTCATCACCAGGTTCAGCTGCCCGTCGGTGACGAGCACCGGCTGGCTGACCTTCTCCGAGACCGATCCCGCGCCCGCGTTCGAGGCGCCGAAGTCCTTGCCCTCGATCTGCACGTTGGAGCGGCTGGTGCCGATCCAGTCGCCGTTGTACGTCTTGACGGCGTAGCTGCCGTCCGGGACGTCGACGGCGAACACGTGCTGGGTGCCCGGCAGCAGGAAGTCGCGCTGCAGGTCGTTCGGCGGCGGCGTGAAGTTGATGCCGCGGTCGCGGCCGCCCAGGCCCGTCGGGTCCAGCCAGCCCCAGCCGATCTCCGGGGTGTACCGGGAGAGCTGGCTCGCCTCGGTGTACCCAGGCATGAGCGGGCTGCCGGCCAGCTGCACGTCGAACTTGTACAGCGCGGCCTTCGTGGTGACGCGCACGGCGGCGGACGGTGCCGACGGTCCGCGACCGTTCACCGCGACGACCCGCAGGTCGTACGACGCGCCCTCGACGAGCCCACCGATCGCGGCCTGCGGCAACGTCGAGGTGGCGACGAGCTTGTAGGCGTCGTCCCCGTCCGCGGCGGCCTTGCGGAACACCTGGTAGATGTCCGCACCCTCGCTCGGCGTCCAGGTGAGCTGGACCCCCGCATTCGAGACGCTTCCGGCGACCAGGCCGACCGGCGCGGCCGGGACCTCCGCGGGCGGCTCGACGTCGAGGACCTCTCCGGCCAGCGGGATCGGCAGGTCCGCGACGTCCGTGGCGACCAGGCGGGCCATCTGGATCGCGCCGTAGTCCTGGAAGTGGGTGTCGTCGACCGTGCCGGTCGGCCGGTTCGGGTACACCCCGGCCGGCACGTGCAGGAACACCGACGTCGACGCCTCCGGACCGATCTCGTCGAGGTAGGCCCGGCTGGACGCCGACAGGTCGACCAGCGGGGTGCCGGTCTGGGTGGCCAGCGCGGTCGCGGCGGCGACGTACTCCGGGAACGAGACGTTGAACTTCCCGGTCGTCGCGTCGAAGCTGCGACGGGACACCGGCGTGACGATCACGGGCTGCGCACCGCGCTGGGTGGCGCCGTCGACGAAGGTCCGCAGGTACTCCGCGTAGTCCGCCGGGGCGGCGAACCGGTCGTCGACCCCGTAGGTGGCGTCGTTGTGGCCGAACTGCACGAACAGGTAGTCGCCGGGCTTGACCAGGCGCAGCACCTCGTCGAGACGGCCCTGGCTGATGAAGTTCTTCGACGAGCGCCCGCCGATCGCCCGATTGTCCACCGTGACGTCGTCGGACAGGAACCGGCCGATCATCTGGCCCCAGCCGGCCTGCGGCGCGTAGTCCGAGGTGTAGGACTGCACGGTCGAGTCACCCGTGATCCACACGGTCGGCTCGGCCCCCGGTGCCCGCGGGCTCTGGGCGGCGATCCGGAGCTGGTTGAGCTTCGGGGCGGACCCGGAGAACTCGAGGTTGAGCTGCCCGTCGACCACCGCGATGTCGAACGACATCTCGAGGTACTGGCCGGCGGCCTTGGCCGTCGCAGCGACCTTGGCCATCTGCTCGACGGTGATCGCGACGTTGGTCGCCTCCGTGGCGTCGCCCGCGATCAGGCTCACGGTGTAGTCGCCGTTCGGCACGTCGACGACGAGCTCGGTGTCGCCCACGCTCACGAAGTCGGAGCGCACCGCGTCTGTCGTGCCACGGTCGGTCGCGGTGACAGCCCGCGTGTCGACGAAGCCGTACCGGGTGGTCGCGCTGTACGCGCTGGTGGCATCGAGCCGGATGGCGTCCGGCGCGAGCGCGCCGCTGCCCAGGTCGAAGTCCAGGACGTCCGGCACGGTCGGTGCGGTCGGCAGGCTGCTGACCGCGGCGGCGGACGGCACGGACAGCCCGGCCGCGTCGATCGCCTGCACGCGGTAGTAGCGCAGGGCGGAGGTGTCGACCGCGTCGGTGGCGAACACCTCGCGCGCCCCGGTCCGGGCGACCTCCGTGTAGGTGCCGTCGACGGCGTCGGACCGCGAGACCGCGTAGCCCGTCGCGCCGGCGACCTCGTTCCAGCGCAGCGTCACGGCGCTCGGGGTGACGTGAGCCATGCGCACGGACGTCGGCGCGGCGATCGTGGACGTCCCGGGCACCGGCTCCACCGGAGCGGTGGCCGTCTGCGCGACGACGATCGAGCTCACGTAGCCGCCAGCGCCACTTCCGGTGATGCCGACGGTGAGCTGACCGTCGGCGACCGTGGCGGGCCAGGTCCCGGAGACCGTGGCCTGGCTGGTGCTCAGCGAGCCGCCGCCGGCACCCTCCAGGGTCACCGTGGTCTTGGTGGAGCTGCTCCCGACGAGCAGGTCGCCCGAGCGGACCGTCACGTCGTACGTGCCGTTGGGCACGTCGACCACGAACGTCCACGCGGTGGCGAGCACGAAGTCGCGGTCGGCCGGATCGGTCGCTCCGCGGTCGCGGGAGATGGGGTTCACACCGTCGGCCGGCACGATGCCGAACCCGGTCGCTGCGCTGTAGCGGGTCGCGTCGGTCACCTGCTGGTAGCCCTCGGCCACCGGGCTCGTCGCGGTACCCATGTCGAACTTCCACGCGATGGGGGCGTCGGCCGCCACGGCCGGCAGCCCGCCGGTCGCCATCATCGCGGCCGCCGTCGCGGTGGCCACCCCGGCCAGCAGGACGCGAGCCCCGCCCCTGCGTGCGGATGGTCGTCCCTCGTCGTGCACGCGCGTCGAGCGCATGGCATCACCCTTTGTCTCGTCGTTGAGAGGCCGCCTGCCCGGTCGTTCCGGCCTTGGAACGATTCACCAGCGAGCGAGCAAGGACATTCGTACAGTCGAGCCGCTGGGTCGCGCAAGGGTTTCGGGCATATTGGGGAAAGCGCTCGCCATCGTCCTTTCCCGCCGCTGGCCCGCGACTACGCAGTCACGCGACGAGCGGCCGGCGGTCCGCGCCGACACCCCACGCAGCGCGGCCGACGCGTCTCACCCGTCCGCCGGGACCCCGCACGCCGTCCGGATGAACGTGAACAGCGCCGACCGCAGCGCCTCGCTGGACGCCAGGTAGAACACCGGCTGCTCCACCCCGTCCACCCGCGTGTGCACCCCGAAGAACGTGCCGCGTTTGTCGTCCGCGACGGCATGCAGGTCGCACCGCCCCGCGACCGCAGGCAGCGCCACCGCGCCGCCACCGTCCGCCGTGTCGAGCGCGACGGGCCAGCTCACGGCTCCCCCGGGCGGCGCGAGCAGCACCGTCCGGTCCACCTGCGTGACCTCGACCCGCGGGCCACCGGCCACCGGGACCACCTCGAGCTGGACCTCCGCCGCGAGGGTCCCGCCGAGGTCGGCCGTCGTGATCGTGTCCGCCAACGTGAGGGTGGCCCCGGACGCGACCGCGACCTCCGCACAGTCCTCGCCATGGATCCGCGGCAGGTGCCCCTGCGGGTCCGCCGGCTCGGCGACCACCGTCGACCGCCGCCCGCGGTCGTCGGTGAGGTCGACCTCCACCTGGGGCGCCTCGTCGCCGACGTCGTCACCACCGTCGTCACAGACCGGCTCACCCAGCGCCACCGAGAAGTCGCGGTCCACCCCGGCGCGCAGGACCCGCCCCCGGTCGGTCGCCGCGACCCCCTCGACATCGGGCGTCGTCAACCGCACCGCCGCCACCGACAGGTCCGCCGGGCCGGCGTTGACCACGCGCACCTGGACCACCCGCTGGGCCCACGTGCTGCGCCCTTGCCGGACCTCCACGATGATCCCCGCCAGCACGGCCGTGGGGATGGGCGACGGCGTGGCCGACGGGGTCGGCGACGACCCGCCGGCGGTGCAGCCCGCGAGCGCGAGCACCGCCGCCACCGCCGCCACCGCCGCCACCCGCCACCGTCCGGACATTCCCCGATCGTGCCGTCAGCAGGACTCCCACGTCACGCAGCCGGTCACGTCGATCGTCGGCTGGACCGGGATCTCGTCCGTCTCGAGCAGGCTTAGTCGCCCGGCAGGTCGAGGGCGCGACGCATCACGAAGTTCCGGAGCGTCACCCCGCGCAGCACGGGCTGATGCTCCTCGACGACCACGAACCCGTGCTTCTCGAAGAACGGCCGCGCCGTCAGGCTCGCGTGGGTGCTCAGCTCGTCGGCCCCCAGCTCCCGCGCGGTGGTCACGGCCCAGTCCAGCAGCGCCGTGGCCACACCCTGCCGCGCGGACGCAGGGTCGACGAAGAGCATGTCGACGTATCCGTGCTCGTCGACGTCGGTGAACCCGACGACGCGACCGTCGACCTCCGCGACCTGGGTCCGGGAGGCCCGACGGCGAGCGGCCCATCCCGCGGGGTCGATCTCGTCGCTCGCCCACGCCGCGACCTGCTCCGGCGAGTAGTCCTGGGCGGCCGTCACCCGGATCGCCCGCAGGAAGACCTCGAGGGTCGCGGGCCCGTCGTCGACGCCGTACGGACGCAGGATCACAGCCGACGAGCCTAGACGTCTGCCACTGTCGGCGCGCAGGCGGCCGACGGTCAGTGCGCTCGGGCGAACGGGGCGCCCAGCTCGGTGAACGTCGCAGCCTCGTCCGCCACGCGCGCGCACCAGGCCTCGACGTCGGCGATCACCGGGTGCTGCTCGTCGCCTTCGCCCACCCACTCGACGAACGCCTCCGGCACGGCTGCCGGGTCCGGCCCGGTCCGCACCGCCTCGAGCACCCGCAGGAACGCCCCGGTGTCCGCGACCGAGCACCGCAGGGTGACGGGCGGGTGGGCGCGTGCGGTCAGCAGCTGGGCGAGCAGGTCCACGCGCCCGCACTGGATCCGACGCGTGCCGCGCGGCGACGACACGTCGAGCTCGTCGGTCTCGTAGAGCAAGGTCGCGGTGCCGAGCGTCCCGCGCACGATGACGCGTGCGGGCGACCGCTCGGGCGCGCACAGGGTCAGGCCCGCGGCGACGCGGATCCCCGACCGGGTCTGGACCACGACGGCCGACGTGTCGTCCGCCTCGATCGGGTGCGCCCGGTGCAGGTCGAGCCGTACGTCCGTCACGTCCTGCGCGGTCCGCGCGCCGGCCAGCAGGAGAGCCGTGGCGATCGCGTGCGCGAGGGGGTTGGTGACGACCCCGTCGACGACCTCGACGCCGTCGAGGGTGCGTCGGCCGGCCCACCGCGCCCGCTGGTAGTAGGCCGCGGTCCGCACCCAGGTGCCGACGGCGCCGACGCCGGTGATCTCTCCCAGCTCACCGGTGGCGATGATCCGCGCGACCTCGTCGACCGCGCCGGAGCCGAACGTCTGGAACCCGACCTGGCACAGCCGTCCGGTCTCCTCGACCACGGCCAGCAGCTCAGTGTGCTCGGCCAGCGACGCGGTGGTCGGCTTCTCCAGGAGCACGTCGCAGCCCGCCCGGAGCGCCGCGGACGCGAGGGCGAGGTGGGTGTGGATCGGGGTCGCGATGACGACGACGTCCGGTCGGGCGTCTGCGAGGAGGGTGTCGAGGTCGGGGTACCACGGGACGTCGCCGTCCAGAGGGCGGGGATCCACCAGGGCCGTGAGCGTCGCGAGGCCGCGTTCCTGAAGGTCGACGACCTTGCTGATGTGCTTGGACCCGTGACCGTGGATGCCCACCACCGCGATGGTCGGCACGGCGGTCGCCGTGGGCTGCGGCGCGTCGCGGAGCGTGTGCACGGTCATCCCCAGGCCTGCGCGGCGAGCCGTCCCGCCTCGTCGGCACCGAGGGCCCGGTCCACCACGACCGCGGCCAGCCCGACGTCCAGCCGGTCGCCCTCGGCGACGTCGACCACCGTGTCCCACGCGAGCGCAGGGCCGGCGCCGACGTACTCGGCCACCCGGGCGAACCACGGGCGCAGGTGCGCGGGGTCCTGGACGAGCAGGACCGTCGTCGTCGCGCCCTCACGGCGCTGCACGAACGCGAGCCACGGCGACAGGCTGCCGTGCACGGCTTCCTCGCCGACGAGCCCGGCCCCGAGCACGGTGGTGACGTCCGCGGACGGGAGCCGCCAGAAGATGCCGCCGTACCCGGCGTTCGGCCGCCCGTTGGTGCCAGGGCTCTCGATCCGCAAAGCGCCGTGCGAGGCGTGCAGCACGCTGGACCAGCGCAGCACGTACCCGCGACCGTCGGCCAGGGGCGCCGCCGACAGGCGACGGTCCTCCGCGAGGAGCGGCCGGTCGCGCTCGTCGCGCCACTCGATCTCGTCGACGAGCGTCGCGCCGTCGTCGTCCAGCCGCGTGCCTGCACTGACCTGGCGACCGTGGTTGGGCAGCAGGGTGGGGCCCTCGTCGCGCAGGAAGGTGCGACCGCCCCAGTAGTTGGTGCCGTTGACCACCGGTACCGCCATGGACACGCCGTAGTGGTGGCGGTGGTCGACGGGGCTGGTCTCGGTCAGCGCCGTGCCGGCCGCCGAGTGCACCGGGTGGAGGTACGGCCGGGGGGCGTGCACGCGCGGCAGCCGCTCGCCCGACATGTACCGCGCGAGAGGAACTGCGGTGGTGCCGCCGGCCCCGTCCGCGACACCGCTCAGCAGGTACGCGCCCTGGTCGGCCGCCCAGGCCGCCGCGGTCAGCTCGGGCACCTCCGGCTCGACGGGGTCCGACGCGGCGCGCCGACCGAGCCGGGCGGCGGGCGGCACGGGGCCGGAGCTGGCCCGGACGGCGAGGACGGGTTCGATCAGCGGCGGCGTCGGGTCGAGAGCCTCGCCGCCGACGAGCGAGCGCAGGTGCGCCCACGCCTGGCGGCCGAGCTCGGCCTGCGGCACCGTCGCGGTGGTCAGCGAGGGCGTCGCGAACCGAGCCAGCTCGATGTCGTCGAAACCCGTGATGGAGACGTCGCCGGGCACGGCCACCCCGAGCTCGTTGAGGCGCGCGAGCAGACCGAACGCCACCAGGTCGTTGTAGGCGACGACGGCGGTGGCACGCGAGGCCAGCACGTCCTGCGCGGCGGCGTACCCGGACTCGACCGACGACCCAGCGGGCCGCTCGCTGAGCCGCACGTCCTCGCGGCGGGCCGCGGCGACCCGCAGGGCGTCGAGCCGTGCGCCGTGCGACGCGCTGTCCGTGGGTCCGGCCAGGTACAGGAGGTGCCGGTGCCCGAGGCCGGTGAGGTGCTCGACGATCTGGTCGATGCCGGCGGCGTAGTCGATGGCCAGCGTCGGGGTGGTGCCGTCGGCGGCGCGGTTGACGACGACCACCGGACGGATCTCGGGGAGCAGCGCGCGCAGCGTCTGCTCGGGCATGCGCGGCGAGACCAGGACGAGCGCGTCGCAGCGCATCCGCGCGTCGAGGGCGATGCGCTCCTCGTCGGCCGCGTGCTCGGCGGTGTCCGCCACCAGCACGCGGTAGCCCTCCTCAGCCGCGGCCGACGCGACTCCGCGGAGCACCTGCTGGAACATCGGGTTGGCCAGGTCGGGAACCACCACGGCGACCGTGTTGGTCCGTCCGAGTGACAGGCTGCGGGCGGTGTTGCTCGGCCGGTAGTGCAGCTGCTCGGCTACCTCACGGACCCGCGCTGCCAGCTCGGGATCGACCGTGGAACGGCCGTTCATGACCCGGGACACGGTGGCCCGGGACACGCCCGCGGCGTGCGCGACCTCGGCGATGGTCGACGCGCTGCGCGTCCACCCGTTCTGCGTCACTGCAGCCTCCCGCGGTCAATCGAGCCGACTCACGATGGGGCGGCTCCGCGCCGAACATACACTACGGGAAACCGGTTCCCAACCCACAGAAAGCGGTGCTACGGTACCGCCGAGGAACCGGTTTCTCATCGGAGCCTTATCGCGAACACAGTGAGGTGATCGACGACATGTCCGTAGTGACGGAGCTACGCAGGACCGCCAGGTCCCCCAAGGGCGCAAAGGCTGCGCCCTCGAGGCGGGGCCTGCGCAACGGTGACGGGAAGGCCGCAGCGGTCTTCCTGCTGCCCTGGTTCCTGGGTCTGGGGCTCATCACGATCGGCCCGATGGTGGCATCGGGCTACCTGTCCTTCACGGACTACAACCTGCTGCAGTCGCCGCAGTGGATCGGCATCGAGAACTACACGCGGCTGTTCGAGGACCCTCGGCTCCTCAACTCCCTGCGCGTCACGTTCACGTACGTGTTCACGGCGGTTCCGCTGCAGCTGCTCGCCGCTCTGGCGCTCGCGCTCATGCTCGACCGCGGCCTGAAGGGTCTGCCCTTCTACCGCTCGGTCCTGTACTTGCCCTCGCTGCTCGGTGGCTCGGTCGCCGTCGCCATCCTGTGGCGCCAGGTGTTCGGCATCGACGGTCTGGTCAACGAGTTCCTCGCCCTGTTCGGCATCCAGGGCAAGGGCTGGGTGTCCGACCCGGAGACCGCGCTCTGGACCCTGGTCCTGCTGCACATCTGGACGTTCGGCGCACCGATGATCATCTTCCTGGCCGGCCTCCGGCAGATCCCGGAGATGTACTACGAGGCTGCGGCGATCGACGGCGCCGGCGTGGTGCGCAAGTTCCGCTCCATCACGCTGCCGCTGCTCACTCCGATCATCTTCTTCAACCTGGTGCTCCAGGTGATCGGGGCGTTCCAGAGCTTCACGCAGGCGTTCGTCGTCTCCGGCGGCACCGGTGGACCGGCCGACTCGACGATGTTCTACACGCTCTACCTCTACCAGAAGGGCTTCACGGCCTTCGACATGGGGTACGCGTCCGCCATGGCGTGGTTGCTCGTCCTCATCGTCGCGGTGATGACGATGATCAACTTCTTCGCCTCCAAGTTCTGGGTCTTCTACGATGACTGAGGTCCACGTGCGCCCCACGCCCACCGACGCCCCCACTCCCGCCCAGCGAATCTCTGCGCTGGCCGACGAGGCGCCTCCCCTGCGCGTCCGCTCCCCGTGGCCGGACCGCCGGCGCGCGGCCATCAAGCACCTAGGCCTCATCGCGCTCTGCGTGCTGATGCTCTACCCGCTGGTCTGGCTGCTCATCAGCTCGTTCAAGCCGACCGAGCTGATCTTCCGCGACGTGTCACTGATCCCGCGCGAGATCGACTGGACCAACTACAGCGAGGGCTGGAACGCGCTGCAGTACCCGTTCAGCCGGTACCTGATGAACTCCGCGATCATCGTGCTCGGCTCGCTGCTGGGGAACCTGGTGAGCTGCTCGATGGCGGCCTACGCGTTCGCGCGGCTCGAGTTCCGGGGTCGCAAGCTGTGGTTCGCGATCATGCTCATGTCGATCATGCTGCCGATCCACGTGATCATCGTGCCGCAGTACATCCTGTTCGCCCGCCTGGACTGGATCAACACGTTCCTGCCGCTGATCATCCCCAAGCTGCTGGCCACGGACGCGTTCTTCATCTTCCTCATGGTCCAGTTCTTCCGCGGCATCCCCCGGGAGCTGGACGAGGCAGCACGGCTGGACGGGTGCGGGCACGGACGCATCTATCTGCGGATCATGCTCCCGCTCTCGCTGCCGGCCCTGGCCACGACGGCGATCTTCACGTTCATCTGGACGTGGAACGACTTCTTCAGTCAGCTCATCTTCCTGGTCAGACCGGACATGTACACCGCTCCGGTTGCTCTACGCACGTTCCTGGACTCCACGGGCGCCAGCTCGTGGGGGCCGATGTTCGCGATGTCGATCGTGTCCCTCATCCCCGTCTTCCTCGCCTTCCTGTTCGGCCAGAAGTACCTGGTCAAGGGGATCGCGACGACGGGCATCAAGTAGCAGTTCTGCAATGCCGGCCTTGACAGCACACCGTCGTCCTCGTCAATCAAGGAGAATCATGCGCCGCCCCCGTCCGTCCCTTCGCGTCGGTGCCCTGCTGGCCGTCGCGGCCCTTGCCCTCACCGCCTGTGCCGGCTCCGACGCCGGCTCCGACGAGCCTGCCGCCGAGGCCACCTCGTCCGGCCCCCCCGAGCCCGTCGAGATCCGCTTCTCCTGGTGGGGCTCCGACACCCGCCACGAGCTGACCCAGCAGGTGCTGGACAAGTTCACGGAGAAGTACCCCCACATCACCGTGGTCCCGGACTACACCGACTGGAACAGCTACTTCGACAAGCTGGGCACGTCGGTCGCCGGCGGTGACGCACCTGACGTCATCACCCAGGAGGAGCGGTTCCTCAACGACTACGCCTCGCGCGGCGTCCTGGCGGACCTCAACGAGCTGGGCCTGGACACGTCCAAGATCGACGAGAACGTGCTGGCGTCCGGCACCATCGACGACGCCCTCTACGGCGTCGCCACGGGCGTGAACGCGTACACGATCATCGCCGACCCGGCCGCCTTCGCGGCCGCGGGCGTCGAGATGCCCGACGACACCACCTGGACGTGGGAGGAGTACGTCGAGATCGCCAACGAGATCTCCGCCAAGACCGGCAAGACGATCTACGGCGCGCAGGACTACGGGTTCAACGAGCCCGGCTTCTCGATCTACGCCCGTCAGCGTGGCGAGTCCCTGTACAACGAGGACGGCAAGCTCGGGTACGACGACAAGACCCTCGCCGACTGGTGGCAGTACTCGCTCGACCTGCAGGCGGCCGGCGGCCAGCCCGACGCCGCCAAGACCGTCGAGGTCGACGCGGGCGGCCCGGAGCAGTCGCTCGTCGCCACCGGCACGGGTGCCATGGCGTGGTTCTGGACCAACCAGCTGACCGCCATCACCAACGCGTCGGGCAAGGAGCTCAAGCTGCTCCGCGTCCCCGGTGAGTCGGAGGAGGAGCGGACCGGCATGTACTTCAAGCCGGCCATGTACTACGCCGTCTCGGCCAAGTCCGAGCACCCGGAGGAGTCCGCACTGCTGGTCGACTTCCTGCTCAACGACCCCGCCGCCGGCGAGATCCTGCTGTCCGACCGTGGCCTGCCGGCCAACACCGACGTCCGTGCCGCGGTGCAGGACAAGTTCTCGGCCACCGACAAGCAGGCCGCCGAGTTCCTGGCCGACCTCGAGGACGAGATCGTCGACGGCCCGCCCGTCCCGCCCGTCGGCGCCGGTCAGGTCGCGGAGATCACGCGCCGCATCAACCAGGAGGTACTCTTCGGCCGCCTGAGCCCGGCCGATGCGGCCAAGCAGTTCACGCTCGAGGTGGAATCCGCCATCGGCGGCTGACCCTCTCCCACCGCGACGTCCGCGCACCCGAGCCCCCTCCGCTCGGATGCGCGGACGTCGCGCTGTCCGCCCCCGTCGCGTCGCACCCGACCGGGCACGACGTCCGGCAGCACCTCGACGGCCCCGGTCCCACGACCGGGGTCGTCTGTGTATCTCACCCGCCCCGGCCGACTCCTTCGTGTCACCCTCGACACGAGGGTGCCGCACACTGACGTGCGGTCAGCGGTGACGAGAGGGAAGTCGATGCCGGAGCAGGTCCTCACCGGGCGAGCGGTCGCATTCGACCCCGCCACCCACGGGTTCGCGTTCCCCAACGCCTTCGTCAACGAGGTGCTCACGCTCCCCAACGGCGCGAAGATCGCGACGGCCGGCCGGTGCGGCGGGATGGCGTACGCGGCGCTCGACTACTTCCTCGCCGGCCAGCCGGTCCCGACCTGGCGGTCCGACCTCTGGGCGCCCAGCCGCGTCCCGCCGGACAGCCACTGGCTCGCGCGGCTGTTCACCCAGCGCCTGCACGACTCGTTCTTCACCGGCTCTGCGGCCAAGTTCGTCACGTGGTCCATGCACTCCGACGACGAGACCTGGGTGTTCAAGGGCGTCACGCGCTGGACCAAGGAGGAGGAGCTCCCCCGGCTCATCGCGTCCATCGACGCGGGGCGTCCCGTGGTGCTCGGCCTGGTGGTCGCGCGCAACCTCGCGGCGATCGGCGACAACCACCAGGTCATCGCGTACGGCTACGAGCAGGACCAGACGACCGGCCGGACCACCGTGCTGATCCACGACAGCAACACGCCCCGCAAGGCGGTGACACTCACGTCCGTCCGCGACCAGCACGACTGGACCGCGTCCAACGGCCACTCGTGGCGGGGGTTCTTCGTCCAGGACTACACGCCGCGGCGCCCGCGGGTGCTCACCAAGAAGGCGCCTGACGGCAAGGACCCGGTGTCCACCGGCGACACCGTCAAGCTGTCGCACGTGTGGACCGGGCTGACGCTGCACTCGCACGACCTGCCGTACATCCACCCCGGCTCCGACGGCTTCCAGCAGGTCACGTGCTTCGGGGGGTCCGACGACAACGACCGATGGCTGCTGGTCGGCACCGGCGGGACCCCCGCCGGCACCAACCTGCGCGACGGGTCGGTGGTCAGGCTGCGGCACGTGTCGACGGGCGGGTGGCTCCGCAGCAGCGCCGGGGTGCACTCACCGCTCTCGCGCCAGCAGCAGGTCAGCGCCTCGGCCACCGCCGACGCCGCCGCGGACTGGCGGGTGGAGGTCGTCGACGCACGTCGGTGGACCGCCGGTGCCCGCGTCCGCCTCGTGCACGTCGCGACGGACGCTGCCCTGCACTCCCACCGCGCGACCGACCCGCGACTGACCGCCGGCCAGCAGGAGGTCACCGGCTTCGGGAAGCGCGATGTCAACGACTGGTGGACGGTGCTGGAGCTCAGCTGACGTCAGCCGACCCACACGTCGTCCGTCGCCGGGAGGACCCTGCCCGTCAACGGCTGGAACTGCGTCGGCCCGAAGGCGACGTTGAGCCCACCCTCGACGACGACGTCGTCCCCCGACACCGTCGCCGTCGCGGTCACGACGACGGGCGACTCCACGAACCTGGCCGTCAGCACATAGGTGTCCGGGGCCGTCCAGGCGCCGCTGACCAGGACGTCCTCGGGATCACTTCGCCGCAGTGCGGTGCGGGCCAGCACCGGCTGCGCGTGCCCGACCGAGACGATCACCGTCTCCTCCTCGTGGTCGACGGTCAGCCGGTCGTGCCCGTCGCCGACCTCGAGCACCGCGTTCCGGATGCCCAGCGGGTTCGGCTCGAACGTGATCGTCCGCCCGTCGAGCCGCGCACCGGTACGGGAGGTCGGCGACCCGTGCGGCGGGTCCAGGCGCAGTCCGCGCAGCCGCTGCTCGAGAAGCTGGCGCCCTTCCGGGTCATCGGTGAGCGGGCCGTCGGCGAGCCCCGGCAGCAGGTGCTCCCACACCAGCGCGAGCTCCCCGTGCATCTCGGCGACCCCCGACGTGATCGCCACGACGACCTCCTGCTCGGGGAGCACCACGCAGTACTGGCCGAAGGCACCGTCACCGCGGTAGCTGCCGTGGCGCCCGCGCCAGAACTGGTAGCCGTACCCCTGCGCCCAGTCGATGTCCGGGTTCGTGTCGTTCGGCACCTGCGTCGTTATGGCCTGCGCGGCCCAGCCTTCGGGGAGCACGCGGCGCCCGTCCCACATGCCGTCCTGCAGGTACAGCTGGCCGAACACCGCGATGTCCTCGGTGGTCCCCGACATCCCGCTGCCGCCGACGTCGACGCCGCTCGGCGACTGCTGCCACGTCGCCCCCTTGATGCCCAGCGGCGCGAACAAGCGGAGTTCGAGGTAGTCCAGCAGACGCTGGCCGGTGAGCTTCTGGACGAGCGCCGACAGGATGTGGGTGCCCGCGGTGTTGTAGACGAAGAACGTGCCGGGCTCGTGCTCGACGGGCTCCGCGAGGAACGCCCGGACCCAGTCGTCGGTCTGGAACACCCGGTCGGTGGGGTCGTCCGCGTGCCCGGTGGTCATCGTCAGCAGGTCGCGAACCCGCATCCGCCGCAGGTTCGGGTCCGGGTCGGTCGGCGCCTCGTCGGCGAAGTGGTCCAGCACGAGGTCGTCGACCGTCAGCAGACCCTCGGCCACCGCGAACCCGACCGCCGTCGACGTGAAGCTCTTGCTGAGCGAGAAGAACTCGTGCAGCCGGTCCGCCGCGAAGGGCGCCGCCCACCCCTCAGCGACCACCGACCCGTGCCGCACCACCATGACGGAGTGCAGCTCCGGCCAGTCCACGAGCGCATCGACCAGCCGCAGGAGCGCCCGCGGGTCGACCCCCTGCTCCTCGGGCGTGGAACGGGGCAGACGTCGCAGTCCTGGCATGCGCCCACCCTGCCACCCCGGACCCACACCGGCGCGACCCGGCGAGCTCGCCAGTTCAGCCGAACTCGTCAGATCCGGCCCAACTCGTCAGCTCCGGTCGAACTCGTCAGCTCCGGTCGAACGCGTCTGTTGCAACCGACGAGCTCGACCGGAAGTGACGAGTTCGTCGCAACGGGGCCCCGAGCGCGACGAACGCCCCGGTTCTCCGAGGAGAACCGGGGCGTTCGCCGTGCGGTGTGCGGGTCAGCCCACCTGAGGCAGGGTGCCCGTGCCGCCATCGCTGATGGCCGGACCCGCCGCGGGCAGGTCGGTGCCCGAGCCGGGGGTGCCGTACGAGGCACCGACGGCCACCGGCTCCGCGGGGTGCGCGCCGCGCGGGACGCCACGGAACGTGAACTCCCCGAGCAGACCCTCGCCCTCGGCGTCCACGATCACCAGCTGACCGGCCTTGAGCTCGCCGAAGAGGATCTTCTCGGACAGTGCGTCCTCGATGTCCCGCTGGATGGCGCGGCGCAGCGGCCGAGCACCCAGGACCGGGTCGTAACCCTTCTCCGACAGCAGCTTCTTGGCCGCGGGCGTGATCTCGATGTCCATGTCCTTGTCCCGCAGCCGCTTGGCCAGCTTGGCGACCATGAGGTCGACGATCTGGAAGATCTCCGGCTGGGACAGCTGCGGGAACACGACCACGTCATCGACGCGGTTGAGGAACTCAGGCCGGAAGTGCTGCTTGAGCTCGTCGTTGACCTTCGACTTCATGCGCTCGTACGACGTCGACAGGTCCCCGCCGGCCTGGAAGCCGGTCATGAGGCCCTTGGCGATGTCCCGGGTGCCGAGGTTGGTGGTCATGATGATGACGGTGTTCTTGAAGTCGACCACCCGGCCCTGCGAGTCGGTCAGGCGACCGTCCTCGAGGATCTGCAGCAGCGAGTTGAAGATGTCCGCGTGGGCCTTCTCGACCTCGTCGAACAGGACCACCGAGAACGGCTTGCGCCGGACCTTCTCGGTGAGCTGGCCGCCCTCGTCGTACCCGACGTAGCCGGGGGGCGAGCCGAACAGCCGCGAGACGGTGTGCTTCTCGGAGAACTCCGACATGTCGAGCTGGATCAGCGCGTTCTCGTCGCCGAACAGGAACTCCGCGAGCGCCTTGGCCAGCTCGGTCTTCCCGACGCCCGTGGGGCCGGCGAAGATGAACGACCCACCGGGACGCTTCGGGTCCTTGAGCCCGGCGCGCGTGCGACGGATGGCCTGCGAGAGCGCCTTGATGGCGGCGTCCTGGCCGACGACCCGCTTGTGCAGGTTCTCCTCCATGTGGAGCAGACGGCTGGACTCCTCCTCGGTGAGCTTGAACACCGGGATGCCTGTGGCGATCGCCAGCACCTCGGCGATGAGCTCCTCGTCCACCTCCGCGACCGCGTCGAGATCGCCGGACTTCCAGGCCTTCTCCTTCTCCACGCGCTTGAGACCGAGCTGCTTCTCGGCGTCGCGGAGACGGGCTGCCTTCTCGAAGTCCTGCTCGTCGATCGCCGACTCCTTGTCGCGACGCGTCTCGGCGATCTGCTCGTCGAGCTCGCGCAGCTCCGGCGGAGCCGTCATGCGGCGGATGCGCAGGCGTGCGCCGGCCTCGTCGACCAGGTCGATCGCCTTGTCCGGCAGGTAGCGGTCGTTGACGTACCGGTCCGCCAGCGTGGCGGCGGCGACCAGCGCGGCGTCCGTGATGGAGACGCGGTGGTGGGCCTCGTACCGGTCGCGCAGACCCTTGAGGATCTCGATCGCGTGCGCCAGGTTGGGCTCGGCCACCTGGATCGGCTGGAAGCGGCGCTCCAGGGCCGGGTCCTTCTCGACGTACTTGCGGTACTCGTCGAGCGTGGTGGCCCCGATGGTCTGCAGCTCGCCGCGCGCCAGCATCGGCTTGAGGATGCTGGCGGCGTCGATCGCGCCCTCGGCGGCACCTGCCCCGACGAGCGTGTGGATCTCGTCGATGAACAGGATGATGTCGCCGCGCGTGCGGATCTCCTTGAGCACCTTCTTCAGGCGCTCCTCGAAGTCACCGCGGTAGCGGCTGCCGGCCACGAGCGCGCCCAGGTCCAGCGTGTAGAGCTGCTTGTCCTTGAGCGTCTCGGGCACGTCGCCGCGCACGATGTCCTGCGCGAGGCCCTCGACGACGGCGGTCTTGCCGACGCCGGGCTCCCCGATGAGGACCGGGTTGTTCTTGGTGCGGCGGGACAGCACCTGCATGACCCGCTCGATCTCCTTCTCGCGCCCGATGACCGGGTCGAGCTTGCCGTCGCGCGCAGCCTGCGTGAGGTTGCGGCCGAACTGGTCGAGGACGGCGCTGCCCGAGGGCTGGCCCTCCTGCGGACCGCCGGCGGCGACGGGCTCCTTGCCCTGGTAGCCCGAGACGAGCTGGATGACCTGCTGGCGCACGCGGTTCAGGTCCGCGCCCAGCTTGTTGAGGACCTGGGCGGCGACGCCCTCGCCCTCGCGGATGAGGCCGAGCAGGATGTGCTCGGTCCCGATGTAGTTGTGGCCCAGCTGCAGCGCCTCGCGCAGCGACAGCTCGAGGACCTTCTTGGCGCGCGGGGTGAAGGGGATGTGACCCGACGGAGCCTGCTGGCCCTCGCCGATGATCTCCTGCACCTGGGCGCGCACGGCCTCGAGCGAGATGCCGAGCGACTCCAGGGCCTTCGCCGCGACACCCTCACCCTCGTGGATGAGCCCCAGGAGGATGTGCTCCGTCCCGATGTAGTTGTGGTTGAGCATCCGTGCCTCTTCTTGGGCAAGGACGACCACACGACGGGCTCGGTCCGTGAATCTCTCGAACATGTGCACTCCTCACGAGCTGCGTGCCGGCTCCCCTGGCTGGCGCACCTGGGGTCGACGGGGCGGCGTTGTTCGATGCTAACGGCGGGGTGGTACCTCAACTGCCCGTGTTCGCCGCAGGCGTGACGGTGTCCTGCCGGTGCCGAGGTTCTGGACCGCCGGGTCCGAGGTCCGGACGCGGCGGGGCGGCTGGCCGTAGCCTGACGCAGCCGACGACCACAGGAGCCGCCATGACCGAGCCTGACCTCGTCGTCCGCGCGCGGCGCGCCTGGGTGGACGGCACGTGGCGAGCCGCGCAGGTCGCGGTGACGGACGGGCGCATCACCGCGCTCGACGGACCGGTCCCGGCCGGGGTCACGGTGGTCGACCTCGCCGACGACGAGGTGCTGCTGCCCGGCCTCGTCGACAGCCACGTGCACGTCAACGAGCCGGGCCGCACCGCGTGGGAGGGCTTCGCGTCGGCGACCCGCGCCGCGGCGGCCGGTGGGGTCACGACGCTCGTCGACATGCCGCTGAACTCGATCCCGCCCACCACGACCGTCGAGGCGCTGGCCACCAAGCGGGCCGCGGCGGCCGGCAAGCTGAGCGTCGACGTCGCGTTCTGGGGCGGGGCCGTGCCGGAGAACCTGGGGTCGCTCGGGCCGCTGCACGCGGCGGGCGTCCGCGGCTTCAAGGCGTTCCTGACCCCGTCGGGGGTCGACGAGTTCGGGCACCTCGACCCGGGGCAGCTCGAGGCGGCGCTGACGGAGGTCGCCGCGCTCGGCAGCGTGCTGGTCGTGCACGCGGAGGACCCGGCCGACCTGCGCGGCGACGGCGCCCTGGGCGAGCGGTACGCCGACTTCCTGGCCAGCCGCCCGGCCGTGAGCGAGCGTCACGCGATCGGCCGGGTGATCGACGCGGTGCGCCGGACGGGGGCCCGCGCGCACGTCCTGCACCTGTCCGACGCCGGCTCGCTCGACCTGGTCCGCTCCGCGAAGGCCGAGGGGCTGCCGCTGACCGTCGAGACGTGCCCGCACTACCTGGCGCTGCGCGCGGAGGACGTGCCGTCGGCCGCGACGCAGTTCAAGTGCTGCCCGCCCATCCGCGACGCCGGCAACCAGGACCTCCTCTGGGCGGCCGTGCTCGACGCGACGATCGACGCGATCGTGTCCGACCACTCGCCGTCGACGGCCGACCTGAAGAACGCCGACTTCGGGTTGTCGTGGGGCGGGATCGCGGGCCTGCAGCTGGGGCTGTCGGTGGTGTGGACGGAGGCGCGGCGTCGCGGGATCGATCTGGACGTCCTGCTGCCGCTGCTCACCACGGGACCCGCTCGCGTCGCCGGACTGGACGCGGGAAGGCTCGCGGTCGGAGCCCCCGCGCACCTCGTGGCGTTCGCGCCCGACGAGCAGCGCGTGGTCGACGTGCACGCGCTGGAGCACCGGAACGCGGTCTCGCCCTACGACGGGGCCACGCTGACCGGCACCGTGCGGACCGTGTGGCTGCACGGGGAGACCATCGTGCGGAGCGGAGCTGTCACCGCTCCGGGACGGGGGCGCGCTCGTGCGTGAGCGATCAGGCCTCGCGGTGCGCGTGCCCGACGATCGCCGCCACCAGCGCGAGCACCCCCGCGAACAGCATCCCGACGCCCACCCCGCGCTCCCCGCCGATGTTCAGCAGCAGCGCGCCCACCGCGGCGCCGACCAGGATCAGCGCCACCGCGAGCGACCGGCGAGCCCAGCCGTCGCCGGTCCCGCCGGCGAGCCGCGAGTCGGCCGCCAGGCCGGTGAGCGTCGACGTCACGACCACCGTGGTGACGTCCTTGACCGCGAGCCGGCGCGCGCTCGCCGCCTGCAGCCCCATCGCGACGGCGAGGAGGGTCGTGACGACGAGCGCCCAGACCGTGCCCTCGACCGGGGGTGCGACGAACGCGCCCACGCCGAGCCCCACGGCGAGCACCCCGGTGGCCGCGAACGTGCCGCTCGTGCGGTGCGACCAGCCTGCCGGTGCGGTGCGCAGCACCCGTCCACCGAGCGCCGCACCGGCCAGGAAGCCGACCAGCGCGAGGGCCGGACCCGCCACCGGCAGGTCGTCGGCACCCGCGAGCGCCATGCCGAGGATGACCACGTTGCCGGTCATGTTCGCGGTGAACACCCGGTCCAGGCCGAGGTAGCCGACGGCGTCGACGATGCCTGTCGTGAACGTCAGTGCCAGCATGAGCACCAGGTGTCGGCGCGCGTCGTCCCAGGTCTTCATCACGGCGTCATCGTGGGGGTGCGGGACCGATGAGTGCAACGCTGCAGCCCGGCACGGGCCGGATCCGTGCCGCCGCCTACCTGCCCTCGACCCCGCAGACCGTCCTGTGGGGCCGCCTCCCGTGCGAGACCGACACCCCCGTGCTGCGCATCGAGCCGGGCACCGAGGTCACCATCGACACGGTCAGCCACGAGGGCCTGCTCGACGACCAGGGCAGCGACCCGCTGGCGTACTTCACGGGCCACGGCGTCGAGCCGGGCGACGTGCTCACCGACGCGGTCGAGATCGTCGGCACCCTGACGCGCGACCCCGCCGACGGGCCGCACGTGGTGACCGGGCCGATCCACGTCGCGGGCGCGGTGCCCGGCGACCTGCTCGCCATCACCGTCCTGGAGACCACCCCGCGAGTGCAGTACGGGGTGATCTCCAATCGGCACGGGCGCGGCGCGCTGCCGGGCGAGCTGCCGCGCGGTCCGGAGAACGTGAGCGTGTTCGCCACAGTCAAGGACGGCACCACAGGCTGCCTGCCGGCCGTCGAGGGCGGCGAGCGCCTGATCGAGTTCCCGCTCGCGCCCTTCCTCGGGATCATGGGCGTTGCGGTGGCCGGCGACGAGCGCCCGCACTCCGTGCCGCCGGGTGCGCACGGCGGGAACATCGACATCAACCTCCTGCAGGTGGGCAGCACGCTCTACCTGCCGGTGCAGGTGCCAGGCGGGCTGGCGTACGTGGGCGACCCGCACTTCGCGCAGGGCGACGGCGAGGTGGCGCTGACCGCGCTGGAGGCGTCCCTGCGGGTCACGCTCCGGTTCGACGTGGTCCCGGCCGTCGAGGCGCTCGCGCGGTTCGGTCCGTTCGAGGGCCCGCTCGTCGAGACGTCGGAGTACCTGGTGCCGACCGGCCTCGACAAGGACCTCGGCGAGGCCGTCCGCAAGTGCGTCCGGGCGGCGCTCGCGCTGCTGCAGGCGCGGTGGGGTCTCGACGAGCACCTCGCGTACGCGTACCTGTCCGCGGCCACCGACATCGACATCTCGCAGGTGGTCGACCAGGTCTGCGGCGCGCACGCCCGGATCCGGGTGGCGGACCTCGACAAGGTGGTGGCCCAATGACGATCCCGACGGACCTGCAGGAGGCGTTCGACGCCTACGAGCGCGCGCTCGCCGACGACGACGTGGCCGTTCTGGACGACCTCTTCGCCCCCGGTCCTGACACCCTCCGCGGCGACAGCAACGGCCTGCTCGTCGGGCACGACGCCATCAGCGCGTTCCGCAGCACCCGCGGCGGGATCACCCCCCGGGTGCTGGACCGGATCGAGACCCGCCGCCTGGCCGACGACTGCTGGCTGATCGTCGCGACCTCCCGGTACGAGGGCGGGGGCATCGGGCTGCAGACGCAGGTGTGGCAGCTGGCGGAAGGCCGCTGGCGCATCACCGCCGCCCACGTCACCGGCCGCACGCCCAGCTTCGACCGGTCCGTGTGGCGCACGGTCGGCGACCCGCTCTACCAGGGCGCGTTCGACGGTCCCCTGCTGGGACTGCGCGTCGCGGTCAAGGACGTGTTCGCCGTCCGCGGGTACCGGGTCGGCGCCGGCAACCCGACCTGGCTGCGCGACGCGGCCCGCGAGCGCCAGCACGCGCCCGCGGTCCTGGACCTGCTCAAGGCCGGTGCCTCGGTGCGCGGCCTGGCCCGCACCGACGAGTTCGCCTACTCGATCGCGGGCGCGAACCCGCACTACGGCACCCCGGCCAACGGCGCCGTCCCGGGGGCGCTCCCGGGCGGCTCGTCGAGCGGACCGGCGACCGCGGTCGCGACCGGCCAGGCGGACGTGGGCCTCGCCAGCGACACCGCCGGGTCGGTCCGCGTGCCGGCGTCGTACCAGGGCTTGTGGGGCCTGCGGACGACGCACGGTCTCGTGCCGAGGCAGGGCATGGTGCCGTTGGCACCGTCGTTCGACACCGTCGGCTGGCTCGCCCGCGACGGCGCGACGCTCGACGCGGTCGCCACGTGGTGCCTCGAGGATGACGCCCCACCGCTCCCGCCGCGCCGGCTCGTGCCCGTCGAGGTCCTGCAGCTGGTCGAGCCAGCGACGCGCGAGGCGTTCGAGGCCTGGTCGGGTGGGGGCATCGAGGAGGTCGAGGTCGGCCCGCTCGACGAGTGGTTCGAGGCGTTCCGCGTCGTGCAGGCCGCGGAGGCGTGGCGGGCGCACGGCACCTGGCTCACCGCGCACCCCGACGCCGTCGGACCCGGCGTGCGTGAGCGGTTCGCGATCGCGAGCGAGGTGACCGCCGACCAGGAGGCCGCCGCCCGCGCGGACGTCGAACGGCTGGCGACCGCGATCCGCGCCGTCGTGGACGACGCCGTCCTGGTGATGCCGACGACGCCCGGGCCGGCACCCTCCCGGACCGCGAGCGCGGACGAGCTCGACCGCGTCCGGGCCGCCACCCTGCGGATGACCGCGCTGGCCGGCATCGGCGGGCTGCCCGCGCTGACCTTCCCCGCGCTGACCTACCCGTCGGCGCTCGGACCGGCACCCGTCGGCGTCTGCATCGTCGGTCCCCGCGGCTCCGACCTCTCCCTCGTCCGCCACGCCCGCTCCCTCGGAGGACCCTCATGACCCGCCCGGTCAACCCGCCCGCCCGCCTGCTCATGGGCCCCGGGCCGGTCAATGCCGACCCGCGCGTGCTGCGCGCCCTGTCCACACCGCTGGTCGGGCAATACGACCCGGTGATGACGGGGTACATGAACGAGACGATGGCGCTGTACCGCGAGATCTTCGCGACGCGCAACGAGGCGACCGTGCTGGTCGACGGCACGTCGAGAGCCGGGATCGAGGCGGCCCTGGTGTCCCTCGTCCGTCCCGGCGAGCGCGTCCTGGTCCCGGTGTTCGGGCGGTTCGGGCACCTGCTGGCGGAGATCGCCATGCGCGCGCAGGCCGAGGTGCACACGATCGAGGTGCCGTGGGGGCAGGTGTTCCCGACATCGGTCGTCGAGGAGGCGATCGTGCGGGTGCGCCCGCACCTGCTCGCGATGGTGCAGGGCGACACGTCGACGACGATGCTCCAGCCGCTCGACGAGCTCGGTGCGGTCTGCCAGAAGCACGGCGTGCTGTTCTACACGGACGCGACGGCGTCCCTGGGTGGAAACCCGTTCGAGATGGACACGTGGGGCCTCGACGCCGCCACGGCCGGTCTGCAGAAGTGCCTGTCGGGTCCGTCGGGGAGCGCGCCGATCAGCCTGTCCGAGCGGGCGGTCGACGTGATCCGCGGACGTCGCCGGATCGAGGCCGGGATCCGGGAGGAGTCCGACGAGGACACCGGGGAGCCCGTGCACTCCAACTACTTCGACCTCGGCATGATCCTCGACTACTGGGGACCGCGGCGGCTCAACCACCACACCGAGGCGACGAGCATGCTCTACGCGGCGCGGGAGTGCGCCCGGATCATCGTCGAGGAGGGCCGGCAGGACGTGATCGACCGGCACGAGCGGGCCGGTCGCGCGATGCTCGCGGGCGTCCGTGGTCTGGGGTTGGGGGTGTTCGGCGACGTGGCGCACAAGATGAACAACGTCGTCGCGGTCGAGATCCCGGATGGCGTGGACGGCGACGCGGTGCGCGGGGCGATGCTCCAGGACTTCGGCATCGAGATCGGCACGTCGTTCGGCCCGCTGCACGGTCGGGTGTGGCGGATCGGCACGATGGGCGCCAACGCGCGCCTCGACACCGTGCTCACCACGCTCGCCGCGCTGGAGCAGGTGCTGCGCCGCGCGGGTGCCCGGGTGCCGCACGGCGGCGGCGTCGACGCGGCCTACCCGGCCTGGTCAGCGGCCTGATGCTCGACGTCCACACCGCCGCCCGGCGCATCATGGCGCGCTGCGACGAGCTCGCGGCGTACACCTCGATGACCGACGGCATCGAGCGCGTCTACCTCTCCCCCGAGCACGCCCGCGTGAACCGGCTCGCCGCGCGCTGGATGCGCGAGGTCGGGCTGGACACGTGGCAGGACGCGGCCGGCAACCAGTGCGGGCACCTGGCCGGGCGGGACCCGGAGGCGCCGTCGCTGCTGCTCGGGTCGCACCTGGACACCGTGCGTGACGCCGGCCGGTACGACGGGATCCTCGGCGTGCTCATGGCGATCGAGGTGGTCCGCGCGCTGCGGCCCCAGGTCGGTTCTTTCCGCTTCGGGCTCGACGTCGTCGCCTTCTGGGACGAGGAGGGTGCCCGGTTCGGCACCGCGCTGCTCGGGTCGTCCGCGATGGCCGGTCGTTGGGACGAAGCGTGGTGGGACCTGACCGACGAGCACGGCACCACGCTGCACACGGCGTTCAGCGAGTTCGGCCTGGACCCGGGCCGCATCGGCACCGCCGCACGCGCGCCGGAGTCGTTGGCCGGGTACCTCGAGGCGCACATCGAGCAGGGCCCCGAGCTCGACGACGGCGGAGCGCCGCTGGGCGTCGTCACCTCGATCGCGAGCGCGCGGCGGTTCGCGGTGCAGATCGACGGCGAGGCCCGGCACGCCGGCGGCGCCCGGTACGAGAAGCGGCACGACGCCCTGCTCGGCGCCAGCGAGGTCGCGCTCGCGGTCGAGCGGCTGTGCCGCGCGGAGCACCACATCATCGGCACGGTCGGCCGCCTGGAGACGTTCCCGGGTGCAGTCAACGTGGTGCCCGGCGAGGCGCGGCTGACGGTCGACCTGCGCGGCGAGCACGACGACGACCGCGACCGCGTCTGGGGCGGCATCACCCGCGAGCTCGACGAGATCGCCGGCCGGCGCGGGCTGACCTGGTCCGCGCGCGAGCTCCACGAGGCACCGGCCGTCAGGTGCGACGCCCTCCTGCAGGACGTCGTGCGCGCCGGGATCGAGGACACGGGCCGCCGGCACGTCCCCGCGCTGTTCAGTCGCGCCGGGCACGATGCCATGGCGATCGGGGCGGTCACCGGCGTCGGCATGCTGTTCCTGCGCAACCCCGACGGCATCAGCCACCACCCGGACGAGGACGTCAGCCTGGCGGACGTGGAGACCGGCCTCACCGCGCTGGTCGCCACGGTCGAGCACCTGGCCCGCGAGACCGCCTGAGAAGATCGACCCGTGGAACCTCCCGTCTTCGACGCCGTCCCCGACATCCGTCTCATCGCCGTCGACATGGACGGTTCGCTGCTGGACGACGAGAAGCAGATCCACGACGACTTCTGGCCGCTGCTGGACGAGCTGGCCACCCGCGGGATCCTGCTGTGCCCGGCGAGCGGTCGGCAGTACGCGACCCTGCGGCGTCAGGTGGGCCGCGACGAGCTGGTCTACATCGCGGAGAACGGGGCCTACGTCGTGCGGCACGACGAGGAGATCAGCGTGGACGGCCTGTCCCCGGCGACGGCCCGGGAGGCGGTCGAGGCGGTGCGCGCGGCGACCCACCTGGACCTCGGCACGGTCCTGTGCGGCAGGCGCTCCGCCTACGTCGAACGGTCCGACGACCCGTTCCTCGAGCAGGCCGTGCCGTACTACGCGAAGCTCGAGGTGGTCGCCGACCTGCTCGCGGTCGACGACGACGTGCTCAAGGTCGCCGTCTACGACTTCGGGTCGGCGGCCACGGGCGCCGGCCCGCTGCTGCAGCAGTTCGACGCCCTGGTGTCGGGCGAGCACTGGGTGGACGTCATGAGCCCGACCGCGGACAAGGGGCACGCCCTGCGCGCGGTCCAGGACACCCTCGGGATCACCGCCGACCACACGATGGCGTTCGGCGACTACTTCAACGACGTCGGCATGCTCGACGCCGCGTCCTTCTCGTTCGCGATGGACAACGCGCACCCCGACGTCCGGGCGCACGCGCGGTTCGTCGCCCCCTCCAACAACGCCAACGGCGTGGTCCGCACGATCCGCTCGGTGCTCGGTCTCTGATGTCAATCGCCGGCCTGCTACTCACCCCCGGCTTCGGCGGGACCCGCGACGGCGCACCGCTCGTCGCCGTCGAGAAGGCCGTCGCCCCGCTGCCCGTGCTCCGGCTCGACCTCCCGAAGACCGCGGCGCCGGCGGTCGCGGAGGTCCGGGCGCAGGCCGAGGCCTTCGCGTCGTCGTTGGGCGTCGGCACCGGGGACCTGGTCCTCGGCGGCCGCTCGTTCGGTGGCCGCATGTGCTCGATGGCCGTCGCGCAGGGTCTGCCCGCCGCCGGCCTGGTCCTCCTCTCCTACCCCCTGCACCCGCCGGGTCGGCCCGACACGCTCCGGGTCGCGCACCTGCCGGACATCCACGTCCCGGTCCTCGCCGTCTCGGGCTCGACCGACCCGTTCGGCTCCCCCGACGAGCTGACGGCCCACCTGGCCGCGATCCCCGGACCGGTCACCACGGTGTTCCTCCCTGGACCCCACCTGCCGACGAGCGCGACCGCCGTCGCGACCGCGGTCCGCGACTGGCTGGCCAGCCTCCACGACCCCGACGGGCCACCGACGCTCCGTCCGTGACCGGTCGTCGTTGTGCGAGGTCGGAGTGCACGCGACGATCAAGGACATGGACGTCCTCGACACGCTGCGCGCAGCGTTCGTACCCGTGCCCGGCTACCTCGACGCCGCCACGTGCGGTCTGCCCACGCGGGCGACGGTGACGGCGATGCACGACGCCCTCGACTCCTGGCAGGCCGGGAGAGCCGACCTGGCCGCGTACGACGAGGCCGTCTCCGCGTCGCGACAGGCGTACGCCCGGCTGGTCGGTGTGGCGCCGTCGTGGGTGGCGGTCGGCTCGCACCTGTCCGTCCTGGTCGGCATGGTCGCGGCGAGCGTGCCGGACGGCACCGAGGTGCTCACCGTCGACAGGGACTTCGCCTCGGTCGTGTTCCCGTTCCTGACCCACGCGGACCGCGGTGTCACCGTCCGGACCGTGGCCCTCGAGGCGTTGGCCGACGAGGTCCGCCCGTCCACCCACACGGTCGCGTTCTCCCTGGTGCAGTCGATCGACGGACGCGTCGCCGACGTCGACGCGATCCGTGCCGCCGCCGCAGCCGCGGGCGCCCTGACGCTCTGCGACATCACGCAGGCCGCCGGCTGGCTCCCGGTGGACGCGGCCCTGTTCGACATCACGGTGTGCGCGTCCTACAAGTGGCTGTCGGCACCGCGGGGGACCGCGTTCCTCACGGTCGGACCGGACCTGCTGGACCGGCTGCGCCCGACGAGCGCCGGCTGGTACGCGGGCGAGGAGATCTGGTCGTCGGTGTACGGGCCGACGATGCAGCTCGCCCGGGACGCGCGGCGCCTCGACGTCTCCCCCGCCTGGCTCTGCTGGGTGGGCGCCGTGCCGGCCCTGGAGCTGTTCGCGGACGCCCCGCACGAGGCCGTCCACCGGTACACCGTCGGCCTCGCCGACGCCTTCCGTGCAGGGCTCGGACTGCCGCCCGGCGGCAGCGCGATCGTCCGCCTGCCCGATGACGCCGCCGGCTCCCGGCGAGCCCGGCTGGCGGCGCAGGGCACGCGCGCGGCGGGCCGGGGCGGGGGCCTGCGTCTCGCGTTCCACGTCTGGAACGACGCCGCGGACGTCGCGCAGGCTGTGGCTGCCCTGAGCAACTCCTGAGGGGAACCTGAGGGTCGATTAGGGGGTCTCCCTGATTTCCCTGGGCCGGGCGACGCCTAAATTCTAGTATCGCTACCAGCACCGACACCGGCGCCCCGACGAGGTATCACCCGTCGCGCGGGCCGCCCTTTACATGTCGTCGTCGACTCCCACGAAGGAAGTCTCCATGTCTCAGGTCGCCGGATGGATCACCCATCGCTACCTCAAGTTCGCCGTCATCGTCTTCTGGCTCGCCGTCCTCGCGCTCCTGGGCCCCCTCGCGGGCAAGCTCACGGGCGCGCAGGACAACGACGCCACGTCCTGGCTCCCCGCCGACGCCGAGTCGACCGAGGTGCTCGACGTCGCCGCCGGCTTCGTGTCCTCCAACACGATCCCCGCGGTCCTCGTGTACGAGCGCCAGGAGGGCCTCACGCCCGACGACCTGGCCGCCGTCGCGGCGGACGCCGAGGAGTTCGGCGCCCTGGACACGCTCGACGGTGAGGTGATCGGCCCGGTCCCGTCGCAGGACGGCGAGGCCGTCCAGATCATCGTGCCGCTCGACCTCGGCTCCGACGGCTGGAACCTCGCGGCCGACGCGGTCGACGACCTGCGGGCCACCGCGCAGGACGGTCCCGACGGGCTCGACGTCTACGTCACCGGCCCCGCCGGCAGCGCCGCCGACTCCTCCGCGGCGTTCGAAGGCATCGACGGCACGCTGCTGTACGCGGCGGTCGCCGTCGTGATCGTCATCCTGCTCATCACCTACCGCAGCCCGATCCTGTGGATCCTGCCGGTCGTGTCCGCGGGGGTGGCGCTCACGGTCTCGCAGGCTCTCATCTACCTGCTGGCGGACAACTACGACCTGACCGTCAACGCGCAGAGCGCCGGCATCCTCACGGTCCTGGTGTTCGGCGCCGGGACGGACTACGCCCTGCTGCTCGTCGCGCGCTACCGCGAGGAGCTGCGCAAGCACGGCGACCGGCACGAGGCGATGGCCCTGGCCCTGCACCGCGCCAGCCCGGCAATCATCGCGTCCGGAGCCACGGTCGCGATCGGCATGCTCTGCCTGCTCTTCGCGACCATGAACTCGACCGCCGGACTCGGCCCGGTCGCGGCCGTCGGCATCGGCGTCGCCGTGCTCGTCATGCTGACTCTGCTCCCAGCACTGCTGGTCACATGCGGTCGCTGGATCTTCTGGCCGCGCGCGCCGCGGCTCGGCGACGACGAGCCGTCCGAGCACGGCTTCTGGGCCCGTGTCGGCGGTCGGATCGCACGCCGCCCGCGTGCCACGTGGATCGGCACCTCCGCCGCCCTGGCGGTCGCGTGCGTCGGCGTCGTCGCGCTCAACGCGACCGGTCTGACCACCGAGGAGTCGTTCCGCGGCGCCCAGCCGTCGATCGAGGGCGAGAAGGTGCTCTCCGCGCACTTCCCCGGCGGAGCCGGCACGCCCGTCGTCGTCATCTCGAACGCGGACCGGGCGACGGAGGTGGCGTCCGTCTTCGGGGACGTCGAGGGCATCGACCCGTCGAGCATCACCGAACCCGCCGTCATCGACGACCTCGCCTACGTCGAAGGCACCCTGACCTCGGCGCCCGACAGCGACGACGCATACGCCGCCGTCGACCGGGTGCGCGACGCGGTCCACGCCGTGCCCGACGCGGATGCCCTGGTCGGCGGCGCCACGGCCGTCAACCTCGACGTGCAGCGCGCCTCGGCGGACGACAACCGGCTGATCATCCCGATCATCCTGCTCGTCGTCTTCCTCATCCTGATGGTCCTGCTCCGGGCGATCGTGGCCCCGCTGGTCCTCATCGGCACGGTCGTGCTCTCGTTCGGCGCCGCCATCGGCTTCAGCGCACTGGTGTTCAAGTACGTCTTCGGCTACGCCGGGGCGGACACCTCGTTCCCGCTGTTCGTCTTCGTGTTCCTGGTCGCGCTGGGGATCGACTACAACATCTTCCTCATGACCCGGGTCCGGGAGGAGACGATCCGGCTCGGGCACCACCGTGGCTCGCTGGTCGGTCTCGCGGCCACCGGTGGGGTCATCACGTCGGCCGGCCTGGTGCTCGCAGGGACGTTCGCGGTGCTGGGCACGCTGCCGCTCGTGGCATTCGCGGAGATCGGGTTCGCCGTGGCGTTCGGGGTGCTCCTCGACACGCTGATCGTCCGGTCGGTACTGGTCACCGCGCTGAACCTCGACATCGGCACGACGATGTGGTGGCCCAGCGCGCTGAGCAAGCAGGCCGAACCGGAGCCCGCCGAGAAGCCGGTGCCCGTCCCGGTGGCCTGAGCGCCACGCGAGATGCCCGGGTCGTTCCGTCGATCCGGGCATCTCGGGATAGCGTCTGCGCAGGGCCCTCCGTAGGGCACCCCCGCGCCGCCAGGAGCTGACGTGACCGAGATCGCTGAGACCCAGACCGCCACCGCGCCCGCCACCAGGTGGTGGGCGCTCGACCCGGAGGCCGCGACCGCGGAGCTCGCCACGAATCCGGCGACGGGCCTGTCCGCCGCCGAGGTCACGGCCCGGCGCGAACGGTACGGCTCGAACACGCTGACCGCGCAGGCGCCACCGTCCGTCTGGTCCGTCGTCTTCCAGCAGCTGCGCGACCCGATGAACATCATGCTGATCGCCGTCGCGGCGGTCAGCGCAGCCATCGGCCAGGGATCGACGGCGCTCATCGTCGGGTTCCTCGTGGTGATCAACGTGGTCATCGGCGCCCGCCAGGAGATGCTCGCGCGCAAGAGCGTCGACGCGCTGGCGACGATGCAGGAGCCGCAGTCCCGCGTGCGGCGGGACGGCGCCCTGGTGCAGATCCCCGCCCACGACCTGGTGCCCGGCGACATCGTCGAGCTCGAGGCCGGCGACATCGTGCCCGCCGACGGCCGGCTGCTGCGGACCGCCACGATGGAGACGCAGGAAGCGGCCCTGACCGGCGAGAGCACCCCCATCGGCAAGGACGTGATCACGCTCGCCGACGAGGAGGTCCCGCTCGGCGACCGCGCCAACATGGCGTTCCAGAACACGTCGGTCACCCGCGGCACCGGCACGATGCTCGTCACCGCGACGGGCATGACGACGCAGATCGGCACCATCGCCACGCTCCTGTCGTCGGTGGAGAAGACGAAGTCGCCGCTGCAGCGCGAGCTCGACAAGCTGACCAAGGTGCTCGGCGTCATCGCGTGGAGCGCGGTCGCGATCATCGTCCTCATCGGCGTCCTTCGCGGCCAGTCGGCGAGCGACCTGCTGTTCCTCGCGACGGCGGTCGCCATCTCCGCGATCCCGACCGGTCTCCCCACCTTCGTGCAGGCGATGCTCGCGTACGGCGCCCGCCAGCTGGCCGACGCGAAGGCCGTCGTCGCCAACCTCAACGACGTCGAGACGCTCGGGGCGACCAGCTCGATCAACTCCGACAAGACGGGGACGCTGACCCTCAACGAGATGACCGTGACCGCGCTCTACACGATCGGTCAGCACTTCACCGTCGAGGGCAGCGGCTACGCGAAGACGGGCAAGATCCTGCAGACCGCCGGCGCGGACGTGCCGGACCTGACCCCGCTCGCCTACGGCCTGTGCCTGGCCAGCGACGCGACCGTGTCCGACTCCGGCGACGTCATCGGCGACCCGACCGAGGCCGCCCTCGTGGTGCTCGCCGCCAAGCTGGGGATCGACGCGGAGGAGAGCCGCCGGACGTACCCCCGCGTCGCGGAGGTGCCGTTCGACTCGGCGTACAAGTTCATGGCCACCGCCCACTGGCTCCCCTGGCGTGGCGACCGGTCGCTGGTCGAGGTGGTGAAGGGCGGTCCGGACGTCGTGCTGCAACGCTGCACGCACGCCCTCGCCGGTCCTGGCCGGACCGTCCCGCTCGAGGACATGCGCGCAGACATCGAGGCGGAGATGGAGCGGCTCGCCGAGCAGGGTCTGCGCACGCTGGCCTTCGCGACGCGGTTCCTCACGCCGGCCGACGAGGCCGGCCTGGTCGCCGACCCGATGTCCTACGTCGAGGAGCTCGTCTTCGTCGGCCTGGTGGGCATCGTCGACCCGCTGCGGCCCACGGCCAAGGTGGCCGTCGAGATCGCCCTGAAGGCCGGCATCGAGGTCCGCATGATCACCGGCGACCACGCGGTGACCGCGAGCGCCATCGGCAAGCAGCTGGGCCTCGGCCCGGGAGCGATCAGCGGACCCGAGCTGGCCAGCCTCACCGACGAGGAGCTGCTGGAGCGGCTGCCGAACCTGCACGTGTTCGGCCGCGTCACCCCCGAGGACAAGCTCCGGCTCGTCCAGCTCATGCAGCGTCAGGGTCTCGTGGTCGCCATGACCGGCGACGCCGTCAACGACGCCGCCGCCATCAAGCAGGCCGACATCGGCGTCGCGATGGGCTCGGGCAGCGAGGTCACCAAGCAGGCCGCCCGCCTCGTGCTCACCGACGACAACTTCAGCACCCTGGTGCACGCCGTCGAGCTGGGGCGCAGCATCTACCAGAAGATCACCGCGTACATCCGCTTCCAGATGAGCCAGCTGATCGGTCTCGTGGTGCTGTTCCTCGCGGCGAGCATCTTCGACATCGCCGACGGCGTCGCGATGACCCCGATGATGGTGCTGTTCCTCAACTTCTTCGTCGCCGTGTTCCCGGTGATCGCGATCATGCTCGACCCGGTCGGCCCCGGGATCATGGACCGGGCGCCGCGCGACCCGAAGGTAGGCATCAGCAACGGCTACGCCGTGCGCCGCTGGATCCTGTACGGGCTGGTCCTGTGCATCGCCTCGGGGATCCCGCTGGTGTTCGGTCCGGACACCCCGGCCGCCGACACCCCGACGGCGTCGATGACGATGGCGTTCGTCGTCATGGGCCTGGGTTCGGTCCTGTCCGGGCTGGTCCTGCGGCGCGAGCCGGAGTCGGGCCTCGCCGCTCCCCTGCTGACGGCGGTGAAGGTGCTCTCCGCCCCGGTGATCCTCGTCGTGCTGGCCACCGAGCTGGACTTCCTGCAGGGGTGGCTCACGACGCAGTCGCTGTCGGGTCCGCAGTGGCTGGCCTGCCTGGGCCTCGCGCTGGTGCTGCCGATCGTCGCGGAGGTGGACAAGCTGATCAAGCGTCGCCGGGCGACCGCGCAGCCGGCCCTGCACCCGCAGCAGGTGGTGAGCCCGGCCCGCGCCCGCGGCTAGTCAGTCGAGCAGGGGCGGCGGCGCCTGGAGGTCGTGGGCCCGGAACAGGACCGCGTGCTCGACCCCCATCGCGCGCCCCTGCATCGACGCGATCATCGGGAGCATGTCCTTCGGGGCCGGATGCCCCGGCAGACCCGCGAGGTACTCCTCGTGCGCCTCCAGGGACGCGATCCCGGCCTGCAGGGCGTCCCCGGTGACGTCGACGCCGTGGGTCGGTCGGGGGTCGCCGCCGACGAGCAGCCAGCGAACCTGCCATGGCTCCAGCCCGTCGTCGTCGAGGAGCTCGGTGAACACCCATCGGTTGCCCGCGTCGCGGACCGCGTCCAGCGTCGCCAGCCCGGCGACGCGGTGGTCGGCCATGTTCAGCCCCGCGACGAACTCGATCTCCCAGGAACCGGTGAGCACCACGTCGGGCCGGTACTCCCGGATCCGTCGCGCGATGTCCCGCCGTAGGGGCAGCCCGTACTCGAGCACGCCGTCGGGATGCTCGAGGAAGCGCACGTCGGTGACACCGACCGCCGCGGAGCCGGTGATCTGCTCACGGGTGCGGATCTCCCTCGTGCGGTCGGGCGGGGACGCGTCCATGCCGGCCTCCCCGCGGGTGAGCACCAGGTAGGCGACCTCGACACCGCGGGACGTCCAGACGGCGACCGCGGAGGAGGTGCCGTACTCGACGTCGTCAGGATGGGCGACGACGCACAGCACGCGACGGAACTCGGAGTCCGGCAGCGCCGGCAGCATCTCGGGCATGCCCAGACGCTACGCGCGGTCCAGCTCCGCCCGGAAGGCGTCGAGCGCGGTGGCCGAGAAGAGCACGAACCGCACCAGCTCGATCCCGTGCGGTCGCGGATGACCCGGGGACCAGCCCGCCTCGGTGCCCTCCTGCCACACCCGGACGGTCCCCACAGCGACCCGCGCGACGTCCTCGACCGCCCACCCGTAGACACCGGCGCTGACCGCCGGGAACGCGACGCTGGACGCCCCCAGCCCCACGGCCAGCTCGAGGGGCCGCGCGAAGCAGGAGGACAAGAGCACAGGATCTGTCTGCCCTCGGTGCCGGTTGGGGCCGACGGTGTGCACGACCCAGCGGGCCGGCAGCCCGAACCCGGGCGTCGCAACGGCGTCGCCCACGGGCAGCCCACCCGGCAGCGTGGTCCGACGCAGCTCTCGGCACGCGTCGAGCAGCCTGGGCCCGGCGGCGGCGTGGATCGCGCCGTCGACGCCCCCACCACCGAGCAGCGACGAGTTCGCGGCATTGACGACGACGTCGACGTCCTGCGTCGTGATGTCCCCGAGGACGGCTTCGATCAGCATCGCCCCATCATGTCGGCAGTGAGGGGTGCAGACATGGGTAAGGCCCCTCGGACGCTTACTCCGAGGGGCCTTCACCGGTTGCCAGGGTACAAGGGGTCCACCGCCGGACGGGTGAAGGACGCGCGCGTCGTCCACATCTTTCGTCCACACCCCTGTGTTCACCGGGTGTTTCCGCAGGTCGACCTGTGGACAAGGGTGTGGGTAGAGCGGTGGACAAAGAAAGCTCGGAGAAGCCCTTGTGGCCCCCTACCGAACAGGGTTAGAAATCTCACATCGAGATCGACAGATCGAGAACCGCAGGCGAAGGATCCCTCTCGGGGAGTCTGAAACCGCAGGTCAGGTGGCCTCTTCGGAGATCGCGTGGACCGGGTCGATGACCGCCCGAACAGGGCCGGAACCTCGATGCGCGAGGCCCCTCGGGGACTCGAGCAGGCGGCGCAGAACGCCCTTCGGGGAGGTGGCGCCGGTGGGGACAGGCTGTGGATGTCGAGCCGACCGGAGAACGGACGACCACATCGTCGTGGCAACGCGACGACCCGCGGATGACGACGCGGGGGCCGTCAAGGACCGGAAGGTAGCTCGTAGTCGTCCCGCCCGCGGCGGGTCGTCGGCGCCGGAACCCCCTGGGGTGATCGTGTCGGCGACGAACCGGGAGCTGGGACGTAGCCGCACCGTCAGCGCGGCGTCGGTCACCGGTCTCCGGTGACGGAAGACCTGCGAGCTCGGAAGGGCCCCTCGGACGCTTACTCCGAGGGGCCCTTTCCCCGTTCCCGGCTGCGAGCACAGCTAGGCGTCCGGCACCGACTCCAGCAGGATCGTCACAGGTCCATCGTTGACCAGCTCGACCGCCATGTCCGCGCCGAACACCCCGGTGGCCACCTCGAGCCCGCGGGCGCGCAGGGCCTCCTCGACGGCCTCGACCAGCGGCTGCGCAACCGGACCGGGTGCCGCGGCGTTCCAGGTGGGCCGACGGCCCTTGCGGGTGTCGGCGTAGAGCGTGAACTGGCTGACCACCAGCACGGGGGCGCCCACGTCCACCGCGCACTGCTCGTGCCGCAGGATGCGCAGCTCGGCGATCTTGCGGGCGATCAGCTCGACCTGCGCCGCACCGTCGCCCGGCGTCACACCGACCAGCGCCACCAGCCCGGGCCGGTCGATCGCCCCGACCACGACGCCGTCCACGGTCACCGACGCGCGGGTGACGCGCTGGACGACCGCCCTCATGCGCCGAAGGTCGCGACGACCGCGCCGACGGGCCGTCCGCGTCCCAGGACCGGCGTCAGGGCGACCGCCTCGACGAGTGCAGGATCCACGCCCGCCACGGTCAGCGCGGCCGCGAGCACCGCAGGCCGGGGCCGCGACGACCCGTCGACGATCTTCAGCGCGACCGCCCCGCCGTCCGGCAGGCCGGCCGCGTAGACGCCGTCGGCACCGTCCTTGGCGACGAGGCCCGGGACCGCCTCCATGAACCGTGTGGCGTCCCGTCCGGTGCCGGCGACGTGCCACGGGTGCGCCGACATCGCCCGCCCGGTGCGCCGCGGCAGCAGGTCGTCACCGGACGCGAGGCGTGCGAACGACCGGGCGAGCCCGCGCAGCGTCGTCGAGAAGAGCGGAGCGCCGCAGCCGTCGACGGTCGCCAGGTCCACGGGCACCCCGGTGAGCTCTCCGACCACCTCGCGCGTGGCCAGCTGCAGCGGGTGCTCGGGCTCGAGGTAGCCCTGGGTCGGCCAGCCCGCGGCGACGCAGGTCGCGAGCATCCCGGCGTGCTTGCCGGAGCAGTTCTGCGTGAGCGGCTCGGTGCCGTGACCGTACGACCGCCACTGCCACGCGGAGTCGGGGTCCAGCGGCCAGTCGGGCGTGTTCCGCAGGTCCTCGGCACGCAGGCCTGCGCCGGCGAGGAGGGCGCGGACGACGTCGAGGTGCGCGGCCTCGGCGTTGTGGCTGGCGCACACCAGGGCGAGCTCGGCACCGTCGACGTCGAGCCCGGCGCGCAGCATCGCGACGGCCTGCAACGGCTTGAGCGACGACCGCGCCCACATCGTGGCGTCGGCGTCTCCGAGCACCAGACGCTCCGAGCCGTCCGGCGCGAGCACCACCACGTGACCGGAGTGCACGGACTCCACGAGGTCCCCGCGCAGCACCCGCGCGAGCGGGACCGCGGCGGTGGAGATGTCCCCCACGGTCACCAGCCGCCGGACGGTCCGCTCGGTCCGCGGGGTCCGTTGCGGCCCCGCCCCCCCGAGTACGGCGTCACGGCCGGCTTCACGTCCACGAGGTACACGATCCCGCCCACCGCGGCGAGCAGTGCGAGGAACGACGGGAGGTGCGGCACGCCGGGGATCGGGATCACGCTGAACGAGACCGCGGTGGCGACGCCGACGATCGCTCCCCAGAACCCCTTCGTCCGCTTCCCCGCCTGCGGGAACGCGTTCGACGGCCGCCGCAGCAGGTCGATCAGCGCCCACAGGCACAGCCCGAAGATGGCGATGTAGAAGACGAAGAAGATGACGACCTGCAGGCTCGCGATCACGGGTCGAGCCTACGAGACATCACGGGACGACGAGCAGGCCCTCGGCGCGCGCCGCGGCCGCAAGATGCTCGTCCCACGCGGCGACGACGAGGTCGGGCGACCGCAGCTCCAGGGCGGACGCGAGGTGCAGGGCGTCGGCGGCGCGCAGCGGGTGCCGACCGACGAGCACGGCGGCTGACGCGGTCACGGACTCCCGCAGCTCGAGCACGTGCAACCCGGGCCACAACCGCTCCCATGCGGCGAGCGCCTCCGCGGCGGTGACCTCGTCGAGCCGGCCCGCGCGCCTGCCACCGGCGAGCACCGCCCGGACCTCGGCGTTGGCCAGCCGGGACGTGACCACCAGGTCGGCGCCGTCCCACAGTGCTGCGACCAGCGCGGACCCGCCCTCGGCGACGCACAGCTTCACCAGCGCGCTGGTGTCGAGGTAGACGACCGCCATCTCAGCGCCGCAGCCGACGGACCAGGTCCGAGACCCCGCCCTTCGCCGCCGGGGCGCTCCGCTCCGTGGACCGGGCCGGCGGTCGGGGTGCCGGGGCCGACGTCAGCAGCCCGTCCCGCTCGAGCCGCGTCAGCAGGTCCGCCGCCTCGATGCCGCTGAGCCGGGCGACCGGGATCCCGCGTTCGGTGATCACCACGTCCTCCCCGGCGCGCGCGGCCTCGATCCACTGCCTGAGCTCTGCGCGCAACGCGCTGACCGAGACGTCCACGCAGCGACCGTACAAGACCCCACGGCCCCGCAGGTCAGATCTCCGGCAGGGAGTCGCGGGCAACCTGCGGCGGGACCCGGGCAGCCTCCAGGAGGTCGACGATCAGCGAGCGGTGGAGCAGCACCAGGCTCTGCACCTGCCAGTCGCGCGCGGCCAGCCGGAACGGGTCGAGCGCGCCGGCGACCGCCAGCAGCTGCGCCCGCGCGCGCTCCGGGTCCCGGCCGGCGCCGAGGGCCACGGCGAGCTCGTCGGCCGCCCGCGCGGTGGCCTCCACCTGGGCGGCGATGGTCGTCATGTCGTGCGTCTGCGCCTCGACGGCAGCCAGGCACCGTCGCGCCAGCACGCGGGCGTTGCGCATCGCGCGGTCGATGTGGACCGCGTCGGCGGCCAGCCCCGCCAGCTCGGCGCGATGCTTGCGGATCGTCGGGGACACGCGGGCCAGCTCGCCCGCGCTGGTCGCGGTCTCGGACCACTCGTCGAGCGCGGGCTGCGACGCCCGCCCGCGCACCAGCGCGTCCTCGACGTCCGCCGTCGATCCGGTGCGCAACCCGCGCGCGAGGATGCGGAGCACGCCCGCGAGGTCCTCGACCGCGGCACGGGCCAGCGTCCGGGGGTGCCGACGAGGGTCGCGCGGGGTCAGCAGCGCGACGGCGAGCGCCACCGCCCCGCCGATCGCCGCGTCGATCCACCGCCCCAGCGGCCCACCGGTCGCGGAGATCGCGGGCAGTCCGACGATGACCAGCGCCTGCACACCCGCCTGCGTGGTGAGCATCTGCCCGCGGTCGATGAACCGCGCGATGATCGCCGCCAGGAACAGCACCACGGCCACCTGCCAGGCGCCGTTGCCGATGAGGTGCACCAGCAGGTCCCCGAGCGCGACCCCGATCGCCACGCCGACGGCCAGCTCCGCGACCCGTCGGACGGACCGGTCCGACGTGAACCCGAGCGCGACCCAGGCGCTGACGGGTGCGAAGAACGGGTACGGGTGCCCGACCGCGTACTTGGCGATCGCGAACGCGATCGCCGCGGCGATCGACGCCTGCAGGATCGGGAACCACGCGGCCCGGACCCGCGCCCACCCCTGGCGCACCCGGACCTCGACGACCACGTCCAGGCGGGAGGACGTGCGTGAGTCCGGCGCGCTCACAGGCTCGGGTGCTGCCCCAGGCCGCGGGTCAGGGGTCCGCGGGCGGCGGGCCGGTCCACGGAGACGCCGTCGCCCGGCACGATCTGCTCCTGGCCGGCCGCGACGGACCCTGCTTCGGACTCGACGACGAGCTCGGCGTCCGCGGGCACCGACCGCTTGACCACGGCGAGCGCGACCGGGCCGAGCTCGTGGTGCCGCGCGACGGTCGTGACGTGCCCGACCACCCGTCCAGGCTCCTGCGCGTCAGCGGTCCGGACGACGTCGTGCACGGCGGCGCCCGGCTCGGGCAGCAGGTGCCCGGACCCGTCGAGGTGCAGCATGACCAGGCGGCGCGGCGGTCGGCCGAGGTTGTGCACGCGCGCGACGGACTCCTGCCCGCGGTAGCAGCCCTTGGTCAGGTGCACCGCGGTGCGCAGCCAGTCGAGCTCGTGCGGGATGGTCCGGTGGTCGGCCTCGTGGGACGCGCGTGGACGCCACGCCTCGACGCGTGCGGCCTCGCTGGCCCACGTGCCGACGAGCGGCCAGCCGGCGGCCTCCCGTGCGCGCACCTCCTCGACCAGCCGGTCGCGCGGGACCAGGACGAGCCGCCAGTCGCGGTCGGCCCCCGGGTGCTCGTCATCGGCCGGCCCATACCGGGTGCCGCCGGTCGCGGTCGTCGGCCAGGGGTCGCGCCAGGTGATGGGCTCATCGGGAGCGCCCTCCGCGTCGACCGGCTCGCCGATGGCCGCCCAGGCGTCGGTCGCGTCGACGATCTCGACCCGCAGCATGAACTTCATGCGGTTCAGCCAGGCTGCCAGGCCGATCGGCGTCTCGGTGAGCAGCCAGGTGGTCTCGCCGTCGTCGATCACGCCCGCCGCGTGCTCGACGTGCCCCTGCGGGCTGAGCACCAGCAGCTCCGTCGAGGTCCGCGGTGCCAGCGTGGTCAGCTCCTGCGTGGTGATCGAGTGCAGCCAGGTCAGCCGGTCGGGGCCGGTGACGGTCACGACCCCCAGGTGGGACTGGTCCACCACTGCGCCGCCGCGGGACAGCGCGCGCTGCTCGGCCGTCGGGTCGCCGTAGTGCCACGCGACGCCGGCGTCGGGACCGGAGCCTGCGACCGCGCCGCGGCGGGCCAGCAGCGGACTGGCGTGCCGGGGCGGCTCGCCGTGCCCGGCAGGTGTCTCGACGGGTACGTCGGTGGTCATCATGCCTCGTCGTCGGTGAGGGCCTCGACCCGCGCGAGGCGGCCGGAGGCGTAGGACTGCATGGGGTGGCCGAACGCGGCGATGTCGTGCGCCCACATGAGCTCGCCGTTCACCAGGCCGTAGAGGCGCTTGCCCGCGCTGACGTCGGCACCGGAGGCGGCCCGGACCATCGCGTCGCTGACCAGGTCGATACGCCCCTTGCCGACGGCGCCGATGTACAGGGCGACGTGGCCGGACGGGTCGGCGACCAGGAGCTCGACGGCGTGCTGGTCGTCGGTGAGGCCCCAGTCGGTGGGCCGCTCGGGCGGGATCCGCCAGTACCCGGACTCGGTCTGCCAGACCGGGGCGGGCGGTTCGTCCTCGAGGGCGGCCGTGCTGGTCGGCGCCACGATCAGCCGGATGGTCGACGTGTACGACAGGTACGGCCCGCCGTCGCTGGCGATGACGATCTCCTGCGTGAACGTCGCCTCGTCGATACCGGGGTAGTCGACGACTCCCTCACCGCGCCACGTGCCCACCAGCCAGGCCAGCGGGTAGACCTCGGGAGCGAGGCCCTCGGGGTCGGGCAGGACGAACGGCACAGCGGGCCTCCCAGTCGGTTCAGTGCATGACGTCAGCGCTGGCCCTTGTAGAGCCGGTAGACGACGAAGCAGGCGAACCAGCCGATCACCAGCGTCGCCGCGACCAGCAGGCCGATGAAGACTCCCTCGAGCGCAGTCATGCCGACGATCCTAACGAGCGCGCACCCCTACCCTGTTCCGATGAGTCCCACGCCACGCCCCCTCGTGATCAAGACCACGTCCGGCACCGAGCGTCCGGAGGCCACGAACCAGGCGTTCACCGTGGCAGCCGCGGCCGTCGCGGCGGGCGCCGAGGTCAGCCTCTGGCTCACGGGCGAGTCGGCCTGGCTCGCCCTGCCGGGTCGCGCGGCCGACCTCGTCCTCGAGCACGCGACCCCGCTGAGCGAGCTCCTGGACCTGGTGCTGGAGGGCGGCCGCGTGACGGTGTGCACGCAGTGCGCCGCCCGACGGGGCATCGGTCCGGAGCACGTGCTGCCGGGCGTCCGGATCGCGGGGGCCGCGGTGTTCGTCGAGGAATCCCTGGCGGAGCGCGCGCAGGCGCTCGTGTACTAAGCGGTCCTCCCCGCGCGCAGCCGCACGCCGAGCAGGTACAGCTCGCAGCCGAGGCACAGCCCGAACACCGCGTTCAGGAACGCCGCGACCAGGGCGATCGCGGCGGCGACCGGGACGGCGACGGCCGCGCCGGCCAGCCCGAGGACCAGGCCCGCACCCGTGATGATCAGCCCGACCAGCTGCGCGAACGTCGGCGGACGGGGGTCCTCGAGCTCGGCCGGCGGTGCCAGGCGGGGGCGGACGACCTTCCGGAACACCCACCCCTGCCAGGTGCGTCCGATGCCGCCGAACGCGCCGAGCGCGAACCCGGCGACGATGACGGCGAGCACGACGTACGCGGCGGGCGTGGTGCCGAGCAGGAGGACCGCGACGAGCAGGACGAGGTTGACGGCGGCGCCGAACCGCGGGCCGCGGGGGTCGATGCCGGCAGGGGCGTTCGTGCGTACTGGCGTGCTCATGGGGACTCCAACGACGGCAGAGAGCGTGCGGGATGTTCGGGGGTGCGCGGTCCATCGGCCGGGGCCGCGGCGCGCCCGGCCGGACGCCTCACGGCCCGGAGTCAGACGGCGGAGACCCCGCCCGGACAGGAGTCGAGCGCGGCGAGCGCGTGCCGACGGTCCGTGGCACCGGACATGCGACCGACCACGACGCCGCGGGCGTCGAGCAGGAGCGTGGTCGGGGTGCGCATGATGCCGAAGCGTCGCACGAGATCCAGGTGCTCGACCACGTCCATCTCGACGTGTGAGAGGTCGTCGTGCTCGGAGACCAGCTGCGCGAGCACGGCGTGGGTGCGGCGGCAGGGCGCACAGACCTCGCTGGAGAACTGGACGAACGTCGCGCGGGCGCCCAGGGGCGCTCCGAGCTCGTCGGCGGTGAGGCGCGAGTCGTCAGCCACGTCGAGCGGCACGTCCTCGAGCAACGTGGGGTCGACGGCGGTGTACCGGCCGTTGCGCGAGCGCCACCACAGGCCCAGCGCGGACGCGACGACCAGCAGGGCGAGGACGAGCAGCGCGCGATCCACTCTTCAGCCCACCAGGACCCGGCCGACGACGTACACGAGGATGCCCGTCACGGTGACGGGCAGGGTCACGGCCGCGAGCGACGGCCAGCGCCGCTCGAGCGAGGGCAGCTGGTCGAAGAGCGCGTGCAGGGTGGCGACGAGGACCCCGACCGACAGGCCCAGCAGGGCACCCGCGAGAGGGTCGATCGCCGGGAGCAGGAGCCCGCCGAGCGCGCCGGCACCGGCTGCTGCCCCCGCTGTGACCAGCGCGCCGACCCACGAGCGCAGGTGCAGCGCGACCACGACGGAGCCGACGGCCAGCGCGAGGGCGCCGACGACCACGATCGGCTCGCCGCCGGGCGTCCGCCCGATCGCGACCCACCCGGCCGCGGCGACCGCGACGAGCGTGCCGGCGATCGTCCCGGACACCGACTCGACGAGCCGGGTGCGGCCGTCGCGGCGCAGGAGCTCGTTGACGAACGCGAGCAGGATCGCGGCGGCGAAGACGACCGGAAGGTCCCGCAGGTACGGCTGCGTGACGGTGAGGTGGACGACGGCGACGGCACCGACACCGCCCAGCGCCACGACCGTGGCGGACCCGGGCTTGAACGGCAGTCCCGCCAGCGCCGGCCAGCCGAGGGCGAAGAGCAGCGCGAGCACCGCGGCGGTGCCGGTCAGGGGCAGGCCGCCCAGGTACCCGGCGACGGCGACGGCGGCGGCGAGCACGGCCGTCACGACCACCCTGGTGGCGAGCTGCATGGATCCCCTACCGTCCCGCGACCGGGGTCACGAGCGAACCGTCGCGCATCGGTGCCGTGCGCGCGCTGACGCGACCGGTCTGCTGGGAGGGGAGGAGCACGCCGCCGATTGTCGCATCCCGGCGCCGTCCGTCTCTCGCGTCGCTCGCGTCACTCATGCCTTTGTCTCTCGAGGTCCTCGCACCTGGTCACCCGTCCTGGTGACACGCGCCATCCCTCGGGCACCGGGCACGACCAGGGCGGGCCGCGCGGTACCGTTGCCCCCACTCGCACGCGGGGAGGTCCCAGGTGGCAGATCTGCTGCTGCTCACTCCAGCGTCCGGGGGCTCCGCCCAGGTGCTCCCGGCCCTCGGTCTGTTGTCCCACCGCGTCCGTGTGCTCCCGGTCGAACCCTCGGCCCTCGTGGACGCACCGGACGCCGACATCGTCGTGCTCGACGCACGGCGCGACCTGGTCACCGCCAGGACCACCTGTCGGCTGTTGCGCGCCACGGGCCTGACGGTCCCGCTGATCCTCGTGCTCACCGAGGGCGGCCTCACGGTCGTCACGGCCGAGTGGGGCGCGGACGACATCATCCTGGAGACAGCCAACCCGGCCGAGGTCGAGACGCGCTTCCGGCTGGTCATGGAGCGTGCCGCCACCGCGGGATACGACGACGCGCCGCAGGAGATCTCGTCCGGCGAGCTCACCATCGACGCCGGCGGCTACACCGCCCGGCTCCGTGGCCGGCCGCTCGACCTCACCTACAAGGAGTTCGAGCTCCTCAAGTACCTGGTCCAGCACCCGGGCCGCGTGTTCACCCGCGCCCAGCTGCTCCAGGAGGTCTGGGGCTACGACTACTACGGAGGCACCCGGACGGTCGACGTGCACGTGCGACGCCTCCGCGCCAAGCTCGGGCCCGAGCACGAGCAGCTCATCGGCACGGTCCGCAACGTCGGCTATCGCTTCGACCCGCCCAAGGACCGCCGCGGCGCGGTCGACGGTCGCAGCGAGGTCCCCGAGCCCGCGGACGCCTGACCGTCCCCTAGCCTGACGCGAGGGCACGTCCCGAGCCAGCCGGAGGTCCCCGTGCCCACGCCCGCCCGCCGCCTGTTCGCCGCCCTCTCCCCGGCGTCCGAACGCAACCTGCTCGACACCCTGCGCGAGGAGCGCGTCGGCGGTGCGCTGCTGCTCGCGGGCACCGTCATCGCCCTGCTCTGGGCCAACGTCAGCCCCGCGTCGTACACCGCGGTGTCGGACACGGTGGTCGGACCGGCTGCCCTGCACCTCGACCTCACGCTGGCCACCTGGGCGACCGACGGGCTGCTCGCGATCTTCTTCTTCGTCGTCGGGCTCGAGCTCAAGCGCGAGATCGTCGCAGGTGAGCTGCGCAACCCGCGCACGGCGGTGGTGCCCATCGTCGCCGCGGTCGGCGGCATGCTGGTCCCCGCCAGCATCTACCTCGCCGTCAACCTGTCCTCTCCCGACGGCAACGCGCGCGGGTGGGCGGTCCCGACGGCGACGGACATCGCGTTCGCGGTCTCGGTCCTGGCCATCGTGGGGCGCAGCCTGCCGAACGCGCTGCGTGCCTTCCTGCTCACGCTCGCGGTCGTCGACGACCTGCTCGCGATCATCGTCATCGGCGCGGTGTACACCGAGTCGGTCTCCGCGCTCTGGCTCGGCGTCGGTGCGGCGACCGTCGTCCTCTTCGCCCTCGCCATCCGGCGGGGGTGGGTCAGCGGGTGGCTGCTGGTGCCGCTCGGCCTGGCCGCGTGGGCCGCGGTGCACGCGTCCGGGGTCCACGCGACCATCGCCGGTGTCGCGCTCGGGCTCGTCGTCCCGGCCACGCCGGAGGCCACCCGGCGGGCGCTCCGACTCACCAGCCTGCCGGAGGAGTCGCTCGCCGAGCGGTGGGAGCACGCGTGGCGGCCGCTGTCCGCCGGCATCGCCGTGCCCGTGTTCGCGCTGTTCGCTGCCGGGGTGACCCTCAGCGTGGGGACGCTGCAGACCGCGTTCGCCGACCCGGTGGCCCAGGGCGTCGCCCTCGGGCTCGTGGTGGGCAAGCCGCTCGGCATCCTCGGCGCCACCTGGCTCGTCGCCCGGTTCACGCGTGCCGCGCTCGCCCCCGGTCTCGGCTGGCTGGACGTCGGAGCCGTCGGTCTGCTCGGTGGGATCGGCTTCACCGTGTCCCTGCTGGTGGGCGAGCTCGCGTTCGGCGCCGGCAGCCCGCACGACGAGCACGTCGTCGTCTCCGTGCTCGTCGGGTCGCTCGTGGCGGCCATCCTCGGCGGCGCTGCCCTGTACCAGCGCGACCGACATCACGCGCACGTGGCGGGCAGGACCTCACGCGACATCGACCTGAGCGGGTAGGTTCGGCACCGATGAGCACCGTCGACTCCGCCTCGCTCCTCATCGACGGCCCCTGGGAGCACCGCTACGTGGCCGCGAACGGCGCCCGGTTCCACGTGGCCGTCGCCGGCCCCGACGACCGTGACGCCCCGCTGGTCGTGCTCCTGCACGGGGTCCCGCAGTTCTGGTGGGCATGGCGCCACCAGCTGCCTGCCCTGGCCGACGCCGGCTACCGCGTGGCGGCCATGGACGTGCGGGGCACGGGCGGCTCGGACAAGCCGCCCGTCGGGTACGACGTCCCGACCCTGGCCGCCGACGTCGCGGGCGTCATCCAGTCGCTGGGTGCCACGGATGCGGCGATCGTCGGCAGCGGCACGGGTGGCGAGATCGCGTGGGCGATGGCCGGGCTCCAGCCCGACCGGGTCCGCGCGGTCGCCGCGCTGGCGGCTCCGCACCCGCTGGACACCCGCGGGCACCCACGTCGCGCCGTGCGCCCGTCGGCCCTGCGACGGCTCGCCTTCGTGCAGCTGCCGTCGTGGCCCGAGCATGCACTGATGGAGGGCGACCTGGTCGTCCGGCTCCTGCGCGAGTGGGGCGGCGCCCCGGGCTGGCTCGACCCGCGCGCGGAGACGACGTACCGCTCCGCGGCACGCGTGCCCTTCGCGGCGCACAGCCAGATGGAGCAGCTGCGCTGGCTGGTCCGCTCGATGCCGCGTCCCGACGGTCGCCGCTACCACGCGACGCTGCAGGAGAGCACCCGGACGCTCCCCGTCCTGCAGGTGCACGGAGGTCGGGACGGGCTGCGACCCGCGTCCCGCGCAGCCCTGTCCAAGGAGACCGCCGCGGTGGTGGCCTCGCGCTACCAGTTCGAGCTGCTGCCGCAGGCCGGGCACTACCCCGCGGAGGAGGCGCCGGACCTCGTCACCGACCTGCTCCTGACGTGGTTGCGCGAGGTCGCCCCGGTGACGGTGTGACGCTCACGCCTTGACCATCGCCAGCGCTCGCACGGGGTCGAGCTCACCGATCCCCGCCGACGGGCACATCGCTGCGACCGGGCACGCTCCGCACGCGGGCCTGCGGGCGAAGCAGGTGCGCCGCCCGTGGAAGATCAACCGGTGCGACGCCATCGTCCAGTCCTTGCGGGGCAGCAGCGCGCCGAGCTCCTGCTCGACCACCAGCGGGTCCTCGCTGGCGGTGTAGCCGAGCCGCCTGGAGAGCCGCATGACGTGCGTGTCCGTGGTGATCCCGGGGACGCCGAACGCGTTGCCGAGCACCACGTTGGCCGTCTTGCGTCCGACCCCGGGCAGCGTCACGAGGTCCTTGAGCCGCCCGGGAACCTCCCCGTGGAACCGCTCGACGAGATCCCGGGACAGCCCCATGACCGACTTCGTCTTGGCCCGGAAGAACCCGGTGGGCCGCAGGATCTCCTCGACCTCCTCGGGGTTCGCGGCCGCGAGCGCCGCGGCGTCCGGGTAGCGCGCGAAGAGGATCGGGGTGGTGAGGTTCACGCGGACGTCCGTGGTCTGGGCGGAGAGCACGGTGGCGACCAGCAGCTCGAACGGCGAGGTGAAGTCCAGCTCGCAGTGCGCGTCGGGGTAGCGCACGGCCAGGACCCGGTCCACCCGGCGCGCGCGCCGTGTGCGGGCGAGCGAGGACTCGTTGCCGGCGGAGTCGGGCCCGGCGTCTCCTGAAGTCACGATCGGCAGCCTACGACCCGTCGCCCACACCCGTTCGGGGCGCCTCTGACCTGCGGCGCTGCTCCCTTGGAGTGATCTGCAGCCGCACCCGGGCCTGCACGCTCAAGGTCGGCTCGCACCGGACCGAATCCACCGACGGCGCCCGTTCGAGATGCCTGTCCGAGGAGGACCTGCCCCCATGACGTCACCCGTCGAGCAACGGGTCAATGATCTCCGCCTCGACCGGCGCGCGCTGCGCGCCGAGCACGCGAGGGTCGCGTGGTGGCGTCGGCTCGTCCGCGCCCGCCTGGACCTGGCGGTCGCGCAGGCAGCCCGCCCGCAGGCCCTCGGCGAGGAGATGGCCTTCCAGCTGCCGCTCGACGTCAGTCTCGACGTCCCCCGCCCCGCTGACCTCGCCGCGGTGCTCGACGCCGGGACGGAGGCTGTCGACCGCCTGGGCGAGCTGAGAGCCCTCGACGAGCAGCTCTCCACGTACGCCGCCGGCGTGGAGGAGGCGCTCACGCGGGCCACCGACCGGCTCATCACCCGCCTCGCGGCGGACCCCGGCATCGCCGTCGCCGGCCTGCCGGAGCCCCTGGGCCGCGGATGACACCCACCATGGGGCAGACTGAGTGCGGATCAGGCCGCTGACCAGCGGCCGGTCCGACCGTCTCCATCGTGAACGATGCCGTCCGGGATGAACCGGGGTGCGGCCAGAGAGGTGAGGTGTCCCCGTGGAGGACGACATCGTGCTGTCGGCGCCGCTGTTCGCCGGGCTCGACCCGGAAGCGTCCGAGACGCTCGTCGCGACGATGAAGCCGATCGAGATCGCCCGCGGCGACGCCCTGTTCCAGGAGGGCGAGCCCGGCGACCGGCTCTACGTCGTGCGCGAGGGCAAGATCAAGCTCGGCCGACGCTCGAACGACGGCCGCGAGAACCTGCTGGCCGTCCTCGGGCCGGGTGAGATGTTCGGCGAGCTGAGCCTCTTCGACCCCGGCCCCCGCACGGCGACCGCGACCGTCGTCGCCGACGCGGTGGTGCTCGAGCTCGGGCACAGCGACCTGATCCGCTGGCTCCAGGACAAGCCGACGGTGGCGCAGCACCTGCTCCAGGCGCTCGCCCGACGGCTGCGCCGCACCAACGAGGCGCTCGCCGACCTGGTGTTCTCGGACGTCCCCGGTCGCGTCGCCAAGGCGCTGCTGGACCTGTCGACCCGGTTCGGCGAGAGGGTCGACGAGGGGATCCGGGTGGCGCACGACCTGACGCAGGAGGAGCTCGCGCAGCTCGTCGGCGCGTCGCGGGAGACCGTCAACAAGGCCCTCGCCGACTTTGCCGCCCGCGGCTGGGTGCGCCGGGAAGGGCGCGCGGTCGTCCTGCTCGACGTGGAGCGCCTGGAACGACGGGCCCGCTAGGCCGTCACGCCAGCTCGACGACGATCTCGACCTCGACCGGGGCGTCCATCGGCAGCACCGCCACGCCCACGGCCGACCGCGCGTGCACGCCTGCGTCACCCAGGACGGCGTGCAGCAGCAGGCTGGCGCCGTTGACGACGGCGGGCTGACCGGTGAAGGCCGGGTCGCTCGCGACGAAGCCGACGACCTTGGTGACGTGCACGATCCGGTCGAGCGCGTCGGTGCCCTGCGGTCCGCCCTCGGCGGCGACCACCGCGGCGACCGCGGCGAGCGCGTTCAGCGCACACGTCCGCGCGTACCCGGCCGCGTCGTCCGGGGAGACCAGACCGTCCCCGACGCCGACCTTGCCCGTGGCCGGCAGCGCGCCGGCGACGAGGGGCAGCTGCCCGGAGGTGTAGACGTAGGCGCCGGACCGGACTGCGGGCACGTAGGCCGCGAGAGGCAGCGCCACCTCGGGCAGATCCAGCCCCAGGTCAGCGAGCCGGGCGGCGGCCCCCATCAGGACTCCTTGGGCCGCTTGAGGTAGGCCACGAGGCCGGCGTCCGGTCCCTGGATCACCTGGACGAGCTCCCAGCCGTCGGCGCCCCACTGGTCGAGGATCGCCTTCGTGGCGTGAATGATGAGCGGAATCGTCGCGTACTCCCACGTCGTTGCCATGGGCTCACCCTAGGGCCCGGGAACGTGTCGGAGCGCTCTCACAGCGCGTCGACGACGTTCCCCACGAGCTCGTTGCGCCAGGACCGCACCTCGGGTCGGCGACGCAGCAGGGCCCGCCGTTCGCGTTCCGTCATGCCGCCCCAGACGCCGAAGTCCATGCGGTTGTCGAGCGCGTCGGCCAGGCATGCCAGCCGGACGGGGCAGCCGGTGCACACCGAGCGCGCCTCCCGCTGGGCAGCACCCTCGACGAAGAGCGCGTCGGGCGCGAGCTTGCCAGTCCCGCACGCTGCGAGCGCTGTCCAGTGCGCGTCCTGCGCAACCGTGGTCACTCATGTCCTCCCGAGCACGCCGACGGGAGCGTGCCGTGGCATCCGCACCCGAGTCCTGCCGGGAAACTACTGGTCCGAGCACCTTCCTGGCGAGACTCCGTTCGGGTCATATCGTCAGGTGGACGTGCGACCGGGTCAGGAGAGGTCCAGCGCCGATGTGCAGGTCCCGTGCAGGTCGGGGCTGCTGAGGCCGTTCTCTCCAGGGTGTGACAGAGCGTCCGACTACCCTGACGGCATGCCGAACCCTGCGCGCCAGCGCGGCCGACAGGTCAACTTCTTCCAGGCGGTGGCCCTCCTGCTCACGTTCGCGCTCGTCGCGGGTGTGTCCGGAGTGCTCGCCGCCGGACTCGTTCTGCCCGGAGTGGCCGTCGCCAACGGTGTGACCGACATCACGCGCACGGCCTTCGACGACCTGCCCACCGAGCTCGCGCAGAAGCGGCTGCCCGAGAAGTCGGTCATCAAGGCCGCGGACGGCACGCTGCTGGCGACGTTCTACGACCAGAACCGGGTCATCGTCCCCCTCACCGAGATCTCGCCCCTGCTGCAGCACGCGGTGATCGCGACGGAGGACAAGCGGTTCTACCAGCACGTGGGCGTCGACCCCCGGGGCATGTTCCGCGCGTTCGTGAAGAACCAGGCGGACTCCGACGGCGGCCAGGAGGGCGCGTCGACGCTCACCCAGCAGTACATCAAGAACGTCCTCATCGACGCCGCGCTGGCGAAGGAGACCGAGGCCGAGCGGCTCGAGGCCATGCAGGCCGCCCGTGGCGCCGAGGGCACCGAGGGGTACGCCCGCAAGCTGCGGGAGGCGAAGCTCGCCATCGCGCTCGAGAAGACGATGACGAAGGACGAGATCCTCGAGAAGTACCTGAACATCGCGCCGTTCGGGGCGTCGGTGTACGGGGCGGAGTCCGCCGCGAACTACTACTTCAGCAAGTCCGCCAAGGACCTCAACTACATCGAGGCCGCGACGATCGCCGGTGTGACGCAGAGCCCGACGAAGTGGGACCCGGTGCTCAACCCCGCGGCCTCCCAGACCCGCCGGGACCGCGTCCTCACGCTGATGAACGAGCAGGGCTTCATCACCGACGAGGAGTACGCCGCCGGCGTCGCGACGCCGCTGCCGGACACCATGCACATCCAGCCCCTGAAGCAGGGCTGCATGACGGCAGGTGACGTGGTGGCCGGGTCCGGCTACTTCTGCGACTACGCCACCAAGGTGATCCTCAACGACCCCGCGTTCGGTCCGGACAGGGAAGCGCGCAAGGCCCTGCTCTACACCGGCGGACTCACCATCACCACGACACTGGACCCCCGCCTGCAGGCCGCCGCCGACGGCGAGGTCAAGGCAGGCGTCCCGGTCGGCGACGCGTCCGGCGTGAAGTCCGCGATCTCTGTCGTCGAGCCCGGCACCGGCAAGATCACCGCGATGGCGCAGACCACCGTGTTCAACCCGACCTCCACCCCCGGCCCTGGCGAGGACGCGGTCAACTACAACACCGACGCCGCGTACGGCGCCTCGAAGGGGTTCGCCCCCGGCTCGACGTTCAAGCCGTTCACGCTCGCGCAGTGGCTGAAGGAAGGCCACAGCCTCAACGAGATCATCGACGGCAAGCCCATGCAGTACCCGATGTCCGCGTTCAACGCCTCGTGCACCAGGCTCGCCGGCGCGCCGTACAAGTTCGGCAACGCCGAGGGCAAGGGCGCAGTGATGTCGGTCCTCGACGCGACGAAGAACTCGGTCAACTCCGGGTACATCGCCATGGCGACCAAGATCGACCTCTGCGGGATGATCGACACGGCCACCTCGCTGGGCGTCCACCAGGCGAACACCGGAGAGCCCTTCAAGGTCCTCCCCGCCAACGTGCTCGGCTCGGACGGGGTCGCGCCGCTTACGATGGCCGCCGCGTTCGCCGCGTTCGCCTCCGGCGGCGTGTACTGCAAGCCCATCGCGATCCTGAGCGTCGTCGACACCGACGGCGTCTCCCTCCCGGTCCCGCAGGCCGGTTGCACGCAGGCGCTCGAGCCGCGGATCGCGAACGCGCTGAACTTCGCTCTCTCCCACGTCTGGCAGGGCACCGCCGATTCCGTGGGCGCTCCTCCGTTCCCGTCGGCGGGCAAGACCGGAACCACCTCCGAGAACGAGTACACGTGGTTCGTCGGCTACACGCCGCGGCTGGCGGCAGCCGTCTGGGTGGGGCACAGCGACGGGGTGATCCCGGTCAAGGACGTCACGATCGGCGGCAAGTTCGTCCGCAGGGCGTACGGCTCATCGGTTGCGGCACCCACCTGGAAGCGGTTCATGGTCACCGCCCTGAGCGACGGGGCGCCCAACCCCGGCTTCGCCGCACCTGGCGACAAGGAAGTGTTCGGCGAGAAGATCCCCGTCCCCTCCGTGGTCGGCCTCAACGAGGCGGACGCCCGCAACCGGCTCGCTGGCGCCGGGTTCAGGGCGTCGATCGCTCCCGAGCAGGTCAGCTCCGCGCTGCCTGCAGGTACCGTCGTGTCGCAGAGCCCGTCGGGCACCGCGGTGCGCGGCTCGTACGTCACGCTCACGCTGTCCAACGGGCAGCCGCCGGCGGCGCCGCCCCCCGCTGAACCTCAGCCTCAGCCTCAGCCTCAGCCTCCTCAGCCTCAGCCCGGTCAGGGCGGTGGCGGCGGTGGCCGTGGCGGTGGCAACGGTTGACCGGCCTGACCACGTCTGGCGTCGCCCGCACCGCCGGTGCGCTCGCGCTGGCCGGTGCGGGTGCGCTCGCGTACGCCTCGCTGATCGAGGTGCGCTGGTACACCCTGCGACAGGTCACCGTGCCGGTGCTCCCCGCCGGTCAGGACCCGCTGCGGATCCTGCACCTCTCCGACCTGCACCTGACGCCCGGTCAGCGCAAGAAGGTCGACTGGGTGAAGGACCTCGCCTCGCTCGACCCGCACCTGGTCGTCGACACGGGCGACAACTGGGCGCACCTCGACGCGATGCCCGCCCTGCTCGAGGCCCTGGAGCCGCACCTCGCGGTCCCCGGGGCGTTCGTGCTGGGCTCCAACGACTACATCTCGCCTGCGCCGAAGAACCCGGCCCGGTACCTGCTGCCCGACGCCCGGCGGCGTCAAGCGCAGAGCCCGCCCGAGCTGCCGTGGCGTGAGCTCGCGTCCCGGTTCCGGTCCGCCGGCTGGATCGACCTCACCAACCGTCGGGACGTCCTCAAGGTCGACGGCCGGGTGCTGTCCCTCGTGGGCACGGACGACGCGCACCTGGACCGCGACCGGTTCCCCGACGCCGGTGACGCCGACGACGCCCGGACCGCTCCGACACCCGTCGACCTGCACCTGGGCATCACGCACGCGCCCTACCGCCGGGTCCTGGACGCGATGCACGCCGACGACGTCGACCTGGCGATCGCCGGGCACACGCACGGCGGCCAGCTGGCCCTCCCGTTCTGGGGCGCCCTGGTGACCAACTGCGACCTCGACACGCGCCGCGCCAAGGGCCTGCACGGCTGGCCCGGGCCGCGTCCGGACCAGCCGGGCGGTGCGGGCTCGACGTGGATGCACGTGTCCGCCGGGCTCGGGACCTCGCCGTACGCGCCCGTGCGGTTCGCGTGCCGGCCGGAAGCGACGCTCCTCACGCTCGTCGCTCCCTGATCCGGTTTCGTTCCACGCCCGGTCGTCGGCTATCCTTGCCAGGCTCCACGGGGTGTGGCGCAGCTTGGTAGCGCGCTTCGTTCGGGACGAAGAGGTCGTGGGTTCGAATCCCGCCACCCCGACAGACGAGAAAGGCCCCTGATCAGCAGATCTGCTGATCAGGGGCCTTTGTCGTGGGATCAGCCGCGCGGACGCAGGTACTCCGCGTGACCGTCGACGGTGTCGATGCGGACCTGGATCGACGAGCTCGGGTCAACAGGCCCCTCGATGGTCTGCCCTCCGTCCGCCGTGGTGATCTCGAGCGCCACCGGCTTCCCCGTGCCGTACACGGTGACGTCTCCGTCGCTCGCGCGGGCGTCGATGTCTCCTCGGGCTCGCGAGATCTCGGTGAGTCCGTCGCTGGACCGGGTGACGACGTCACCGGAGACGTCGGAGACCGTGATGGCACCGTCCGCCGAGCTCGCGTCCACAGAGCCGCGGACGCCGTCGACGTCGATCCGGCCGTCCGACGCGCGGGCGGTCACGTCGCCGTCGATGTCGGACACGTCCGCACCCCCGTCGCGGAGGTGCACGTCCAGCGGTCCGCGCAGGGCGGTCGCCGTGACGAAGCCATCCTGGGCGCGGACGACCACGGAGGTCCCGTCGGGCACGGTCACGTCCAGGGACGCCGAGCAGAAGCCAGGCCGCCACCAGTCGCAGCGGTGGCTCACGTGCAGCCGCCGGGCGGACTCGTCGACGCCGTAGTGCACGGCGCCCAGCACCGTGCTCGCGGTGCGGTCGACCTCGACGCGGTCACCGCCGGTGGTGACGGTGACGTGCCCGTCGGCGACGATCTCGACCACGGGCGCGGCGTCGTACGACGCGCTCTCGGAGATCGTCGTCGCGTCGTCGGAGCTTCTCGCGAGCAGGTCGACCGCGCTGTAGCCGCCGAAGAGCAGCAGGACGCCTCCGACGATGGCGCCGGTCCACGTCAGGGCACGGGCGCCGCGCCCGCGCGGGGTGGGGCTCGTGGAGTCGACCGGTCGCTCCAGGGTGCTGGTCATGGTCGTTCTCCGTTCGTGGGTTCGTGCTCCAGCCAGCGCAGCACGGCGAGCACACGGCGGTGGTCGTCGGCGGCCTGCGGGAGGTCCAGCTTGGTGAGGATGGAGGTCACGTGCTTCTCGACGGCGGGGAGCCCGACGACGAGACGGTCGGCGATGGCCGCGTTGGAGCGGCCCTCCGCCATGAGACCGAGCACGTCCCGCTCGCGCGGAGTGAGGGTCTCGAGGCCCGACCGGCGGGTCCGGGCGAGGATCTGGGCGACGACCTCGGGGTCGATCACCGTGCCGCCGCCGGCCACGCGGCCGAGGGCGTCGAGGAACTCGTCCACGTCCGCGACGCGGTCCTTGAGCACGTACCCGAGGCCGCGCACGTCACCGGCGAAGAGCTCGCGGGCGTACCGCTGCTCGACGTACTGCGAGAGGACAAGCACGGGCAGCCGCGGGTGCAGGCTGCGCAGGTGCACGGCGGCTCGCAGGCCTTCGTCGGTGTGCGACGGGGGCATCCGGACGTCTGTCACCAGGATGTCGGGGACAGCGGAGGCAGGCCCGAGAGCTGCGACGACCTCGTCGGCGGTGGTGTAGCCGGTGACGTCGTGCCCTTCCGCGACGAGCAGCCGGGTGAGGCCGTCGAGCAGGAGGACCGAGTCCTCGGCGATCACGATACGCACGGCACCTCCACGGTCAGTCGTGTGCCGGCTCCGGCCGGGCTGTCCAGGTCGAAGGTGCCGTCGAGGGCCGCGACTCGGCTGCGCAGTCCGTCGAGCCCGCTGCCAGGTGTCGCGACCGCTCCCCCGCGGCCGTCGTCGGCGATGACGAGACGAAGCGTGTCGTTGGCCGTGACGGTGACCACGACCTGGTGCGCGTCGGCGTGCTTGGCAGCGTTGGTGAGCGCCTCGGCGACGACGAAGTAGGCAGCCGCCTGCGCGGACGTGCTCGCGCGGCCCAGCGTCGGCGGGTCCGGGACGTCGACGCGGACCGGGACAGGGCTGCGGGCGGCCAGCGCGGACAGGGCTGCATCGAGACCACGGTCGGTCAGGACGGCCGGGTGGATGCCGCGGACGAGGTCCCGCAGCTCGGCGAGCGTCTCCTTGACCTCGCGGTGCGCGTGCTCCAGGGCCGCGGCTGCGTCGGGGTCGCTCGACGCCTTCCGGCGGGCGGTGCCCAGCTCCACCCCGAGGGCGACCAGGCGCTGCTGGGCGCCGTCGTGCAGGTCGCGCTCGATGCGGCGGCGCTCCTCGTCGGCGGCACCCACGGCGGCGGTCCGCGTCTCGGTGAGCTGGACGGCCCGGCCCTCGGCCTGCGCGGCCCGTGCCTGGGCCTGCCGCGCGGCCTCGACGGCCTCCGCCCGCGCCGACGCCCCGACGAGCGAGCGTGCCGTGCGGACGATCGCGAGCGACCCTGCCTGGATGATCAGTGCCGACAGCCACGCGAGGACGAGGGCCCCCGGGACCAGGAGGACCAGCGGGATGGGCGGGTGGCTCAGGCCGGTGGCGAGCGCGACGACGGGGTAGACGAGGCCGCCGATCGCGAACCCGCCGGTGACGCTGACCAGGACGCCCTGGACCGTGAGGATCAGCCCGGCGACCACGAGGTACGCCACGTGCGCCCAGGTGCGGCTGTCTGCCAGCACGCCACGCCAGGAGGCCCACGTGCCCTCCCGGTGCGGGTACGTGGGTGCGGCAATCTCCACGCCCAGCTGCGCGTGCAGCCTGGCCCGCTCGAGCTGGGCGAACGGCCGGCAGAGCCACAGGCCGGCGACGAGCAGCGGGATGCCGACGAACAGGATCAGGAGGCTCAGTGCGAGCGAGATCACGACGGTGAACGACAAGATCGCGAACAGCAGGACGAAGGAGCCGACGACGCACTGCGAGACGCCCCGCCACGTAGCGACCGACACGGGGGCCGCGGTGAGCGCCCGCAGGTCGACGAATGCGGGGGCGACGACGCGCAGGTCGTCGGACACGCTGCCCGGGGGCGTCGGTGAGGTCATGACGATGACGCTAGGGCTCGGGGCCGACCGGCAGACAGCCTGACCACCCACGAGGGCACGGTGGGGTCTGCCCTACCCCCTGGCCAACACAGACGAACGGACCGATCCTCCCTTCAGAGGACCGGCCCGTTCGTCACTCGACTAGCCGATAGTGCAGGCAGCACCGTTCAGCGTGAACGCCGTCGGGTTGGTGTTGGTCCCCGAGTGGGAGCCGTTGAACCCGATGTCCGTGCTCTGACCGGCACCGAGGGTGCCGTTCCACGCAGCGTTCTTCGCCGTGACCGCCGTGCCCGACTGCGACCAGTCGGCGCTCCAGCCCTGCGTGACCGTCTGGCCGTTGGCGAACGAGAACCCGAGGGTCCAGGCGCTCAGTGCCGTCGTGCCGGTGTTGGTCACCTTGACGGAGGCCGTGAAGCCCGTGTTCCAGCTGCTGGCGGTGTAGGACACCTTGCAGGAGCCGGTCGGCGTGGTGGACTTCGTGGTCACCGAGAGGGCCGACGACGCGGCGGACACGTTGCCCGCGTTGTCCCGTGCTCGGACGGTGTACTGGTACGCCGTCGCCGCCGTGAGGCCGCTGTCCGTGTAGGACGCCGAGGTCGGTGTGCCGACCTTGGTGGTCCCCCGGTAGACGTCGTAGCCGGCGAGGCCCGAGCCACCCGTGTCCGTGGATGCGGTCCACGTGAGGGCGACGCTGGTCTCCGTGACGGTCGTCGCGACGAGGCCAGCGGGCACCGACGGAGCGATGGTGTCCAGGGTGGTGGCCGGCAGCGTCGTGACCGACAGGGCGCTCGACGCCGCGGAGATGTTCCCCGCCACGTCCTTCGCCCGGACGGTGTACGAGTACGCCGTCGCAGCCGTCAGACCGGTGTCGGAGTACGACGTCGACGTGGTGGAGCCGACCTTCGTCGTCCCCCGGTACACGTCGTACCCGGCCAGGCCGGAGCCGCCCGCGTTGTCGGTCGACGCCGACCAGGACAGCGTGAGGCTGTTCTGGGTGACAGCGCTCGCGGAGAGGCCCGTGGGGACGCTCGGCGCGGTCGTGTCGGACGGCGCGGCCTTGGTGGTGACGGACAGTGCCGACGACGCGGCGGACACGTTGCCCGCGACGTCCTTCGCCCGGACGGTGTACGAGTACGCCGTGGACGGGGTCAGCCCGGTCTCCGTGAACGACGGGGTGGTCGAGCTGCCGACCTTGGTCGTGCCGCGGTAGATGTCGTACCCGGCCACGCCGGAGCCACCCGTGTTGTCGGTCGAGGCCGTCCACGAGATCGTGGCCGACGTCGCGGTGGTGGTACCGGCGAGCAGGCCCGCCGGCACGGACGGCGCGGTGGTGTCGGGGTCCGGCGTGGTGCCGCCCTCGAACAGCCGCGCGTAGTCACCGAGCGCACCCGCGATGGCCGTCTGCGCCCAGAACCGGTGGAACGTGAACTGCGGCGCCACACCGGTGGCCAGAGCAGTCTCGATCTTCGGCCAGCTGGGGTCGTTCTTGTACCAGCTGCGGATGTCCAGGAACGAGACACCCGGCTTGACCACGTCGCCGTTGGGCATGGTGCCGGTCCAGCCGGCCGGGACGTACACGCCGTTGCCGCCGGGGACGTAGGTGTCGTCGAAGCGCAGGAAGTCCCCGCGGGTCTCGACGGTGCCGACGCCCAGGCTGTCCTGGTTGGAGGCCCAGATGGCGTCGAGCAGTGCCTTGGCCTTGTCACGCGACGCGGTGTCGCCCGACTTGGCGGCGTAGAAGAGCAGCGCACGGGCGGTGTCGCCGGCGACGCCGACGTCCTGGCCATAGCTCTTGACCGAGACGGAGAGCCCGGAGTTGGCACCGGGGCTCGTCTTGTTCCAGGTGTCCGGCTTGCCGGTCCAGGTCAGCTCCGACGGAACCTTCCAGCTGGCGCCGTCGGTCGAGATGTTCGCGACGACCCAGGGGACCCACTTGTCGAGGATCGCCTTGGCCTGCGGGTTGCCCGAGGCGTAGTAGAGCTCCGCGACGCGCTGGACGCCCCACGCCTGCATGCCGAACCACTGGTTCGACGGCGGGTCGTTGTAGACGGGCGCCTCGGTGTAGCCCATGCCGTAGAACGTGGGTGTGCCGGCCGGCGGCGTCGCGTACGCGCCGTCCCAGCTGTTGGTGGCGCCACCGGCGATCCCGCCCTGGGGTGCCTGGAGCCACTTGTAGAACTCGAGCTGGCGGTCCATCGAGCTGGCCCAGTCCGACTTGGCCGTCGGGGACTTCGGCGTGAGGGCCGGGTCGGTCGACAGCACCCAGGCCGCGAGCGGGTTCTGGTAGCCGAAGTGCGCGTGCGAGGACCCGATGCGCCACGCCCAGCCGGCCGACGAGTCGAGCGCGCCACCCCAGGCGTAGTACCAGGAGAGCAGACCGTGCGCGCTCTCCTTGCCGGAGCCGGCGGGGCAGGACGGCGAGGTGCAGCCGACCGCCTTGAAGTACTTGTCGAACAGGGCGTAGCGCAGGTAGTCGCCCATCTTGGCGGCCTTGGCCACTGTCGCGGCGACGTCGGCCGCCTTGCCCTGCTCGGTCGCCCACTGGTTGGCCCAGTAGACGGCCTCGACCGCACGCGCGTCGGCGTCGGGGGCGTTGGTGTACTTCCACTGCTTGGCGTACGACGCGTCCTTGGTGAACAGGTCGAGGTAGCCGTTGGGGCCGCCGTACTTGAACTCCTCGCACGACGGCTGCGGGATGGTCTCCCAGACCGACTCCTGCGGGCCGCGCTGGAAGGTGTTGATGTAGGACGTCCCAGTGGCTGTCGGGCCGAGCTCGCAGCCCGCACCCGGGGTCGCGCCGAACCCGTACTTGTTGTCGACGTCGGCGAGCCAGTGCATGCCGTAGACGTCCGCGTTGCCGTAGGTGGCCTTCAGCTCCGCGCCGATGGGGTCCTTGCCCGACGTCACGCCGTTGTTGAGCTGCGACGGGTAGCTGCTCGGGTGGTTGAACTCCGAGGCGTACGTCGCCGGGCTGTTCGGGTTGTAGAACGAGTTCGTCGGCTGGTCCGCCGACGTGGGGATCATGTACTTCTCCATGGTCGCCCACGCGTCGTTCAGCGGGCCCCAGTCCTCGGTGAACTGGCCGTAGAGCGCCTCGAGCCAGAGCCAGTAGGAGTACGCCTCCGACGTCGTCTCGTGGCCGTAGTCGGGGGCCTCGACGATGAGGGTCTCGACGGAGTGGTACGGGATGCCCTGCGCGCTGAAGTAGCCGTTGGCGGGGTCCTTGATCTTCTTGTACTGCGCAAGGAAGCGCTGGGCGTACTCGCCGTCGGCCACGGCGGCCTTGACGGGCGCGGCGGCCGGGACGACCACCGTCGCGGGGGCGGAGGCGGCCATCGCGGGTGAGACCCCGCAGATGGCCAGCAGCGAAGCTGCGCTCAAGGTGGCCGTGGCCACCCAGGCAGTTCGCCGTCGGGTCGATGAGGACATCTACTCGTACCTTTCTGGCTGTCGGGCACGAACCCGCGACGCCGCGGGCACGTCCCGGCGCCCCGCGCGTGCGGGAGCGGTGACGGAGGTGCACGAAGGAACTGACCGTCGATGCCTGTTCGGCCCGCAGCGGTGCGGGCCTCCGGGCGGACAGCGGCCGGGTCGGCGCCCACTTTCCGGGGGTCCACAGCCAGCGTCCAGGGTCTTAAACGATTCTGGTGGGAGCGCGACCACATGGTCGTCACGACCATCGGAACAGTCGCGCGGCCGCCGGGAGACCCACGAGCGTCCACCCGGCCATGACCAGCAGAGACGAGGTCGGGAACGGCTGTCCATACCAGGCGGCCGCCAGCGCCTCGCTGCCGGCGCCGAGCGGCGTGAGACCGGCGATCGTCTGGATGACGTCCGGCATCAGGGGCAGCGGGAGCCACACGCCGGCGAAGAACAGCGACCCGAAGTACACGCCCATCCCCCACGCGGTCGCTGCTGAGGCGGTCGGGGCCAGGGCCGCGATCACGGAGCCGACCGCGAACGCCGAGAGCACGGTGAGGAAGAACGCCAGGAGCAGGACGAGCGGCTCCGCGGGCGCGGCAACCCCCACCACGGTCGCGCCGAGCACGTACATGAGCACGGCAGCGACCAGGAGGGCGACCAGGTTCACCAGCACCTGGGCGACCAGGATGCGCGACGGCGGCACCGGGGTTGTGGACAGCCGCTTGAGCACACCGCGGCCGCGGTAGTTGGCGATCGTCGTCGGGAAGGAGGACAGCGCCACCGTCGCGACGGCGAGCGCCAGGACGGTCGGCGCGTACCCGGTGATGCCGTTGACCTGGGACAGGATCGGGTCCTTGTCGTCGAAAGGCTGATCCGCCCAGGGCATCACGAGCCCCAGCACGGTGAGCAGGACTGCCGGGAACAGGACCGCGAAGAAGGCTCCGGAGGGCTCTCGCAGGAACAGGCGGGACTCGACGACGGTGAGCCGGGACAGGGCGCCGTACCGGGTGGCGCTTCCTGATCTGGTGCGGGTGGTGCTCGGGGTCGTGCTGGACATGGTCGGACCTCCTTCGGGTTCAGGCTGTGGTGAGTGCGACGAACGCGTCCTCGAGCGAGCTCTGCTCGAGGCGGAGGTTCTCGGGGCGGATGCCGTGCTGCGCCAATGCGACGAGCACGTCCTGCACGACGTTGTCCCGGCCGCGGGCCACGACGGTGCCGTCGTCGGCGTGCGTGATGCTCGCGAGCTGCTCCAGCAGGCCGACGGGGACGGGGGCCGACGGGCGGAACCGCAGCACCTGCTCGACGGTCGCCCGCGCGACCAGCTCCCCCGGCGTCCCCGTCGCCACCACACGGCCGGCGTCGATCAGGGCGATCCGGTCACAGAGCCGCTCCGCCTCCTCCATGAGGTGCGTGACCAGGACGATCGTCACGCCCCGGTCGCGGATGCGTTCCACCACGTCCCAGGTGTCCCGGCGGGCGTGCGGGTCGAGGCCGGTGGTGAGCTCGTCGAGGATGGCGACCTGCGGGTTGCCGACGAGCGCGAGCGCGACAGACAGCCGCTGCTTCTGGCCGCCGGACAGCTGCTCGAACCGCGCGTCGGCCCGGTCGGTCAGGCCCAGCTCCTCGAGCAGCTGCGCCGGGTCGGCGGGGTCCGGGTAGAACGACGCGTAGAGATCGAGGGCCTCGCGCACTCCGAGCTTCGGCTGGAGCTGGCTCTCCTGGAGCTGGAGGCCGACGACCTCCCGCAGACGGCTGCGGTCCCGGACGGGGTCCAGGCCGAGGACGCGGACGGTGCCGGAGTCGGCCTCGCGGAGACCGCCGATGATCTCCACGGCGGTGGTCTTGCCGGCCCCGTTGCGGCCCAGCACGCCGAAGATCTCGCCGCGGTGGACCTCGAGGCTGATGTCGTCCACGGCGACCTTGCTGCCGTAGCGCTTGTGCAGGTGCTCGACCTGGATGACGGACACGATGGCTCCTCGTTTCAGGTGTGGGGTGCCGCGGGAGCGGCGCTGGGCCGGTCCCGGGGCGGTGGACGGGTTGTCAGGCGGTGCGGTTGGGCACTGACGCACCGCGCGTCAGGCGGTCGAACGCGAACGCCATGGCGCCCGCGATCAGCAGGGTCGCCAAGGAGGCGACGAGGAGCGGCCGGGCGCCGCCGAACCACTCGGACGTCGAGAACGGCCCGGCGTCCACCTCGAAGATGGCGAAGGCCAGCACCACCGGTCCAGCCGTCAGCGGCAGCGCGAGCGTCCCCCACCAGCCACCGAGACGCTGGTACGAGATCCCGACCAGCAGGCCGGACACATCGGCGACGACGAGGAGCAGCACGGTGCTGACGAGCATCGTCGCCATGTCTGTCGAGGCCAGCGGGACGTCATCGAAGATCCGCCACTGCCAATCGAGCGCCCCGAAGACGGCACGCTCGACGAGCAGCAGGCCGCAGTACGCCGCCGAGTACGCGAGAGCGGTCCCGAGCGCGGCGACCAGCGATCCGAGCGCGAGGCTGCGCCGGGTCAGCCCGGCCGCGACGTGCACGGGCAGGTACGCGGCCGTGATCGCGATCAGCACGGAGAACGGGAACCAGACGGCACCCTGACGCGCGAACGCCATGATGCTCATGTTGACCTCGCCCACCACGGTGATGACCACGATCGCGGCGGTCACCACGACGATCGCCATCCCCCAGAACCACGCGGCCAGGTACACGTTCATCCCGAGCAGCCAGCTCGCGGTGGCGCGGACGGAGCTGCGCGCAGGGAGTCGTGCCGTGTCGATGCTCATCGAGACTCCTCCGTGCTCTGGGCGCCGGCCGGACGGTCGGTCAGGTGGACGAACAGGTCCTGCAGGGCGACGGGGCCGAGCTCGAGCCCGACCTGTCGTGCGCGGTCGACGTCGTCGGCGCGCGCCCCGACCAAGGTCGCCTGGGCGGTGCGGCCCAGCTGCTGCCGGGCGACGACGTTCCGGTCGGCCACGAACTCGGCCACCACGTCGGCCGGCCCGGTGACCGTCACGCCGCCGCCGCGGAGCGTCTCCGCGTCCGACGCCGTCAGCACGGTGCCCCGGTCGAGCACCACGACGTCCTCGAGCAGCCGCTCGACCTCACCGATCAGGTGGCTCGACAGGACGATCGTGCGCGGGTGCTCCAGCCAGTCGGCCAGCAGGACGTCGTAGAACGCGTACCGGGACGGGGCGTCCATGCCGAGGTGCACCTCGTCCAGCAGGGTCAGCGGGGTGCGGCTGGCGAGCCCGACGACGACCCCGAACGCCGACCGCTTGCCGCGGGACAGCTTGTTCGGCTTCGTGTGCGGGTCGAGCTCGAAGCGGTCCATCAGCGAGTCCGCCAGCTCGCGGGAGAACGTCGGCCGTCGGTCGCCGAGGAAGTCCAGGGTCCGCGTGAGCGACTGGTCGATCGCGACGTCGCCGCTCTCCCGCACCAGGCACGTCCCGGCCAGCACCCGCTCGTTCTCCCACGGGTCCTCCCCGTCGACGAGCACCGTGCCGGACGTCCTGCGGCGGAACGCGGCCAGCACGGACAGCGCCGTGGTCTTGCCCGAGCCGTTGCGGCCGAGCAGGCCCGTGATCACGCCGGGGCGGATGGTGAAGGACACCGCGTCGAGCGCGACCGTCGTGTCGTAGCGGGCGGTGAGGTCCCGGACCTCGACGCCGAAGCCGCTCATCGCGGTCCCTCCTTCTCGCGGAGCCGTTCGACGATCTCCTCGACGCCGATTCCCAGCACGCGCGCCTGCTCGAGCATCGGCTCGACGACGTCGGCGAAGAACGACGCACGGCGCTGGGCAAGCAGCTGCTCGCGGGCGCCCTCGGCGACGAACATCCCGATGCCGCGGCGCTTGTAGAGGACGCCCTCGTCGACCAGCTCGGTGAACGCCTTGGCGGCGGTCGCAGGGTTGATCCGGAAGGTCGTCGCGTACTGCGTGGTCGACATCACCTGTTCCTCCGCTCGCAGGGCTCCGGTCAGCACGTCCGACCGGATCTGGTCGGCGATCTGCACGTACAGGGGGTCACGTCCGTCGAACATCGCGGCCCTCCGTTCTATGGTTCATTACATGACCAACTAACCATACGACCCGGTTCACCCACAAGAGGTATCTGCGCCGCCCCTGGCCGCTCATCCCGAACGACCGTCAGTTCCGCTGGAGGGGGAGCCATGCCGCACGGAGATGCCGATCAGGGCATTCGCACGCCGAAGTCCACGTTCTACGACCAGGGTCGGTTCGGCCGGCTCTTCCCGACGCTGCCGGGGTTCGCCGCGGACACACCCACTGTCCGCGCGGCCCTCGTCGAGCTAGGCAAGCCCGGCGGCATCATGGACACCAACGAGAGCCCGACGGCCGACCCGTTCGCGCTGATCGTCGACCCGACCCTCAGCGCGGCCAACCCCGACAACCCGCGCCTCACCGCCGGGATGACGTTCCTCGGGCAGTTCCTCGACCACGACATGACGTTCGACCCGACCTCGAGCCTCGCGCGCACCCAGGACCCCGAGTCGCTCCGGAACTTCCGCATCCCGGCCCTCGACCTGGACAGCGTCTACGGCGGCGGCCCGGGCGTCTCACCGCACCTCTACGACCAGAGCGTCGACCACGGTCGCACCACGATGCTGGTCGAGCCCAACGCCGGCTCCGAGACCGTCTGCATCGACCACGTGACGCGCTTCGACGTCCCGCGCAACACCCAGGGCACCGCACTCATCGGCGACCCGCGCAACGACGAGAACCTCATCGTCGACCAGCTGCACCTCGCGTTCCTGCGCTTCCACAACCGCGTCGTCGCCGACGTGCGGGACGACCTCGGCCCACTCGCCACGCCGGGCGAGCTGTTCGCCGAGGCCCAGCGGATCGTCCGGTGGCACTACCAGTGGATGATCCTGCACGAGTTCCTGCCCCTGACCTGCGGTGATGCCCTCGTCGCGGACATCCTGGCGAACGGTCGCAAGTTCTACCACTGGCGGAACTCGCCCTACATCCCGGTGGAGTTCTCCGTGGCCGCGTACCGGTTCGGGCACTCGCAGGTGCGGCCCAGCTACCGCGCGAACTTCGGCACGTCCGCCACGGACCGCACGCTGCAGTTCTTCGCGGTCATCTTCGACCACACGGCCACCGGCACCGACCCGGCCGACCTGCGCGGCGGCTGCCGGGCACCGCGGCGGTTCATCGACTGGCAGACGTTCTTCGACTTCGGCGGCGGCCAGGTGCGCAAGAACAAGCGGATCGACACCAAGCTCTCCTCGGCCCTGTTCCACCTGCTGGGCCAGCCGTCGGACGAGCCTGACTCCCTCGCCATCCGCAACCTGATCCGTGGCCTGACGATGGAGGTGCCCTCCGGGCAGCGCGTCGCCGCCGCCATGCAGGAGACCCCGCTGCCCGCGGCCGACCTGGCCGACCTCGAGCCGTTCGGCCTGCACAAGCGGACGCCGCTGTGGTTCTACATCCTGCGCGAGGCCGAGGTCGCGGCAGACGGCGAGCACCTGGGACCCGTCGGCGGGCGGATCGTCGCGGAGGTGTTCCACGGGCTCATCGACGGCGACCCGTCGTCGTACCTGTCGCAGGACCCGGACTGGACCCCGACCTACGGGACGGACGACGAGTTCGGCATCACGGACCTGCTCACGGCCGCCGGCGTGGTCGGCGCCCTGGCCTGACCCCGTCACGAGGCAGAACGCAGCAACGTCCGCACTCGGGAGGGTTGTCGCCCTCTCGAGTGCGGACGTTGGCGTGTGTCAGACGGTGGTGAGGCGCTGGGCCGCGACCAGCTCCGCGATCTGGACCGCGTTCAGCGCGGCGCCCTTGCGGAGGTTGTCGTTGCTGACGAACAGCGCGAGACCGCGGCCGCCCTCGACGCCCTCGTCCTGACGCAGCCGGCCGACGAACGACGGGTCCTGCCCGGCAGCCTGCAGCGGCGTCGGCACGTCGGTGAGCTGGACCCCGGGGGCGTCGGCCAGCAGCTCCGCGGCGCGCTCGGGGGTGATCGCACGCTCGAACTCGGCGTTGATCGACAGCGAGTGGCCGGTGAACACGGGCACGCGCACGCAGGTGCCGGACACCAGCAGACCGGGGAGGTCGAGGATCTTGCGCGACTCGTGGCGCAGCTTCTGCTCCTCGTCGGTCTCGTTCAAGCCGTCGTCGACGATCGAACCGGCCAGCGGGATGACGTCGAACGCGATGGGCGCGACGTACTTCACCGGGGCGGGCAGCGTCACGGCGGACCCGTCGTGCACCAGCGCGAGGGTGTCCTGCTCGACGGCGGCGCGGATCTGGGTGTCCAGCTCCGCCGCGCCCGCGAGGCCCGACCCGGAGACGGCCTGGTAGGTGGAGACGACCAGTCGCCGGAGCCCCGCCTCGTCGTGCAGGACCTTGAGCACCGGCATCGCGGCCATGGTCGTGCAGTTCGGGTTGGCGATGATGCCCTTGACGGCACCCGCGAGCGCGCCCGGGTTCACCTCGGAGACGATGAGCGGGACCTCGGGGTCGCGACGCCAGGCAGAGGAGTTGTCGATGACGAGCGCTCCCGCGGCGGCGAACCGGGGGGCGTGGACCTTCGAGGCAGCTCCGCCGGCCGAGAAGAGGGCGACGTCGATGCCCGAGAGGTCATCGGTCTCGACGTCCTCGACCACCACGTCCGTGCCCTTCCACGGCAGCGTGGTCCCCGCCGAGCGTGCGGACGCGAAGTAGCGGATCGAGTCGACAGGGAAGTCGCGCTCGTCCAGAAGCCGGCGCATGACGCTGCCGACCTGGCCGGTGGCACCGACCACCGCGATGTTCAGTCCCATGTCCCTACCGTCCCGTCCCGCCGTACACGACGGCCTCGTCTTCCGTGGAGTCCAGATCGAACGCCGTGTGCACCGCGCGGACCGCCTCGTCGAGCGAGTCGGCGCGGGTGACGACGGAGATCCGGATCTCCGACGTGGAGATCATCTCGATGTTGATACCGGCGTCCGACAGCGCGGCGAACAGCCGCGCGGAGACCCCGGGGTGCGACCGCATGCCCGCGCCGATGAGCGAGAGCTTGCCGATCGTGTCGTCGTACTGCAGCGACGCGAAGCCGATGTCGGGCTGGTGCTCACTGAGCGCCGCGGTGGCGGCCGCACCGTCCGTGGCGGGCAGCGTGAAGGAGATGTCCGTCAGACCGGTCGCGGCGACGGAGACGTTCTGCACGATCATGTCGATGTTCACGCCCGCACTGGCGACGACCTCGAAGATGCGCGCGGCCTTGCCGGGCACGTCCGGCACACCGACGACCGTGATCTTGGCCTCGCTGCGGTCGTGCGCGACGCCGGCGATGATCGGCTGTTCCACAATCTCTCCTTCGGCGGCAGGCTGGTCGGTCACCAGGGTGCCCGTATGAGTGGTGAACGACGAACGCACGTGGATCGGTACCCCGTACCGGCGGGCATATTCGACGCAGCGCAGCACCAGCACCTTCGCGCCGCTGGCCGCCAGCTCGAGCATCTCGTCGTAGCTGACTCGCTCCAGCTTGCGCGCGCTCGGCACGATCCGCGGGTCCGCGGTGAACACACCGTCGACGTCCGTGTAGATCTCGCAGACGTCCGCCTTGAGTGACGCCGCGAGCGCGACCGCGGTCGTGTCCGACCCTCCGCGACCGAGGGTGGTCACGTCGTTGGTGGACGGGTTGACGCCCTGGAACCCGGCGACGATCGCGACGGAGCCTCGCGCGACCGTGTCCCGGATCCGGCTCGGCGTCACGTCGATGATCCGTGCCTTGCCGTAGGCCTCGTCGGTGATGACCCCCGCCTGCTGCCCGGTGAACGACTTCGCGTCGACGCCGAGGTTGTGGATGGCCATCGCGAGCAGCGACATCGAGATGCGCTCGCCCGCGGTCAGCAGGATGTCCATCTCGCGCTGCGGCGGCAGCGGCGTGACCTGCTGGGCCAGGTCGATGAGCTCGTCCGTCGTGTCGCCCATCGCACTGACCACCACGACGACGTCGTGACCGGCGCGCTTCGCCTCGGCCACGCGCTTGGCGACACGCTTGATGCTGCTGGCGTCGGCGACGGAGGAACCGCCGTACTTCTGCACGATCAGGGCCACGGGAGGAGGTCTTTCGCGGGCTCGGGACAGGTCCGGGCGAGTGTACGTGCGTGCCCACCAGGTGGGCAGCGAGTTTCAGATGGCGGATCGTCCGGGCTCACGGTGAAGCGGTGGCAACCGATCGACCGGGCTGCTGACGCTGCACGGGCGGGTGCGACGCCTCAGGGCTGGAGGGCGTCGTACTCCGCCTCGGCAGCGACGTCGTCCTCCACGTCGAGACGCAGGTGCGCCAGCATCGTCTGCAGGGTGCGCAGCACGCTCGAGGCGCGCTCGCCCCAGTCCGACAGGTACGAGAACTGCCACCACCACAGCGCCTCGAGCACGCCGCCGGACTCGTAGTGCCGCAGGCCCTGGGCCAGCGCCCCGGCGATCGCGACGAGGTCCCCGGACACGCTCGCCGGCTGGACCTCGACGCCCAGGAGCGGGTCGACCACCTCGGCGTACTCGTCGATGCCCTCGAACACGTTCGCGAGGTTCGCCCGCAGTGCCTCCACGTCCGGGTCGGGACCGACGTCCGGCTCGAACCGCTCGGACGGCACCACGTCCGTGGTCGCACCCAGGCGCGCACCGGCCGCGAGCATGTCGCTGACCGCGAGCAGCAGCAGCGGCAGGGACGCGTCCGGGTTCGCCCCCGACGCGACCTCCGTGATGGTCGTCAGGTAGCTGCGGGCCTCCGACGCGACCGACTCGGCGATGTCGCGGAGATCGGCGTCGTCTGTGCTCATCGGGCTCCCCCTACGCGCTGATCCGTCGACGGCCCTCGAACGCCCGGCCGAGGGTCACCTCGTCGGCGTACTCCAGGTCGCCACCCACCGGCAGGCCCGACGCCAACCGACTGACCGTCAGCCCCATCGGGACCAGCAGCCGCGCCAGGTACGTGGCCGTCGCCTCGCCCTCGACGTTCGGGTCCGTGGCCAGGATGACCTCGGTGACCGTGCCGTCCGCGAGGCGCGTCATCAGGCCAGCGATGCGCAGGTCGTCCGGGCCGACGCCCGCGATCGGGTTGATGGCCCCGCCGAGCACGTGGTACTTGCCGCGGAACTCGCGGGTGCGTTCGATGGCGACGACGTCCTTGGACTCCTCGACCACGCAGATCGACGTCGGGGAGCGGCGGGGGTCGCGGCAGATGCGGCACTGCGGCTCCTGCGCGACGTTGCCGCAGATCTCGCAGAAGCGGACCCGCAGCTTCACCTCGGTGAGCGCGTCCGACAGCCGGCGGACCTCCGCCGGGTCCGCCGAGAGGATGTGGAACGCGATGCGCTGGGCGCTCTTCGGACCGACCCCGGGCAGTCGCCCGAGCTCGTCGATCAGGTCCTGGACCGCGCCTTCGTACACCCCGTCAGCCTACGGGGTGCACGGCTCGGCACCGCCTGTCGCCACCCCCCACAGACGACCCGATCAGGACGTGCCGTCGTCCAGCTGCTCGTCGATGACGGTCCCGCCGAGCATCTGCGCGACCAGGGGCGCGCCGATGAGGCTCGAGGTGGTGATGTCCGGGTCGTCCGGGGACGGGTCGTCTGGGACGTTCGTGGCCGTGCGCGACGCCGACTCCCGGGCAGCCGCGACACCGCGCTCGCGGGCCGTTCCCGGCGCCGGTGGCGCGAGGTCCTGAGGCGGCGCCGCCGCGGTGACCGGCTCGCCCGGCTCGTCGTCCGGCGGCTCGACGATCGGAGGCTCGTCGTCCCACGACGCGGCCGCCTCCGCGGGCGTCACGGCGCGCGGGTTCGACCGGTCGTCCGGTGCGGAACGGGGAGCAGTCGTGGCGGCCGGGGGCGGCGGCGCGCCCTGCTCGGCGAGGACGCCTTCGACCCGCACGTCGAACCCGAGCGTCTCACGCACGGCCCGTGCGACGACGTCCGCGTGGGCGCCGTTGCGGAACGTGGTCGCGAGCGCCGGGTTGTCGAAGGCCACCTTCAGCGTCGTGGCGTCGAGCTCCGCCACCTGGGCGTTGCGCGGGTCGATGAGCGCCCACGTGACACGGCGCAGGCCCTTGACGGTCTCGAGGACCTCGGGCCAGCGGCGGCGCAGCACCTCGGTCTCGGGTCCTCCGGTCGCAGGCTGGGTCGCGGCGGACGGTTGGGCTGCGGGCCGCGGGGTCACGGCGGACGGCTGCACCTCACGGGCAGACGATGCGGCGGCGACTGGCCTCACCACAGCTGCGGGGGTTGTCGACGCGGCCGGTGTCTCGGGGACGACGCGCTCGGCACTGCTCGCCGGCTCCGGGACGTCCCACGGCGGGCTGTCGTCGGCATCTGCGCTCGGTGCCGGCGGCGGTGTGGCGGGTGCGAGCGCCGGGGCGTCTCGTCCTTCCGGCACGCTCGTCGGAGCAACGACCGGTGCCGGGGGCTGCGCGGGCTCCGGTCGCGGGGCCGGGGCGGGGACCTGCGGCGCGGCGGTCGAGACGGACGGTCCGGCGACCGGTACCCGGACCGCCGCAGCGCCGTCGGCGGGCAGCCCGCGCTCCAGCCGGTCGAGACGTGCACCGAAGCCGGAGCGCGTGTCTTCGACCGCGGGCAGCAGGAGCCGCGCCATCAGGAGCTCGAGGTGCAGACGGGGGGACGTCGCGCCGGTCATCTCGGTGAGCGCGGCGTTGCAGAGGTCGGCCGACCGCGAGAGCTCGGAGGCGCCAAGGTGGCGGGCCTGCAGGCGCATGCGGTCCAGCTGGTCGGTGGGCACGTCGCGCAGGGCGGCGTCGGCGGCGTCGCCGGAGGCCGCGATGACGATGAGGTCGCGCAGGCGCTCCAGCAGGTCCTCGACGAAGCGGCGCGGCTCGTGGCCGGTGGAGATCACGCGTTCGACCACCCGGAACGCCGACGCACCGTCGCGGGCGGCGATCGCCTCGGTCAGGTCGTCCAGCAGCGAAGCCTGCGTGTACCCGAGGAGCGCGGCGGCGCCCTCGTACGCGAGCTCGCCTCCGCCGGAGCCTGCGATCAGCTGGTCGAGCACGGACAGCGTGTCCCGGACGGAGCCGCCGCCCGCGCGCACGACGAGCGGCAGCACGCCGGACGCCACGGGCACGCCCTCGCTGTCGCACAGCTGCTGCAGGTACGGCACCAGCACGTCCGGCGGAACCAGCCGGAAGGGGTAGTGGTGGGTGCGCGAGCGGATGGTGCCGATGACCTTGTCCGGCTCCGTCGTCGCGAAGATGAACTTGATGTGCGGCGGGGGCTCCTCGACGATCTTCAGCAGCGCGTTGAAGCCCTGGTTCGAGACCATGTGCGCCTCGTCGAGGATGAACACCTTGTAGCGGTCCCGAGCGGGCGCGAACGTGGCGCGCTCCCGCAGCTCACGGGCGTCGTCGACGCCGCCGTGGCTGGCCGCGTCGATCTCCACGACGTCCAGGCTGCCCGGTCCCCCGCGCGCCAGCTCGACGCACGACGGGCACACGTCGCACGGGGTGTCGGTCGGGTTCTCCTCCGTGTTCTGCGCGCAGTTGAGGATGCGCGCAAGGATCCGGGCGGACGTGGTCTTGCCGCACCCGCGCGGACCCGAGAAGAGGTACGCGTGGTTCACCTGACCGCTGCGCAACGCCTGCCGCAGGGGCGCGGTGACGTGGTCCTGACCGATCACCTCGGCAAAGTTCTCGGGCCGGTAGCGGCGGTACAGGGCTGTCGTCACGCCACGAACCCTAGACGCCCTCGCTGACAAGAGGCAGCGGCCCCCTCAGGCACCCTCAGTCCGCGCGGACCACCGTGTCCGCCAGCACCGACCGCAGCAGCGATCGGGAGGTCTCCGTCGCGGCGAACACCAGCGCGCAGCCCCCGGCCAGGAAGGCGACGAGCATCAACGGACCCTCGGGGGACATCACGGCCGACAGGCCGAGCAGCGGGAAGAACATGACCAGCGCGGTCACCGCCGATCCGACCGCGACGAACAGCAGCGGCACCAGCACGGTGCGTCGGCGCACGGCGTCGTGCAGCTCGACAGGGGTGCCGGCCAGGTTCAGCAGCGCGATCTCCCGACGCCGGTCCAGCACCGAGGCAGCCTGCGCGATGCCCGCAGACACGGCCGCGAGCAGGAACGCGACCACCAGGGTGACCATCGCCCCGGTCACGAGGTCGTCCATGAGGATCGCACCCTGCGGGTCCTGCGAGGTGTCGACCGCGGTGATCGACGGCACGACCGCGAGCGCCCCGGCCGCGAACCCGGCGAGCCCCAGCCCGCCGACCACCCGCCACGCGGCCTTCGGGTCGTCGAGGAGCCGCCGCGCGGCGAGCAGCCGGGCGGGCGTCGCCGCGCGGCGAAGCTGCGCCCTGCCGACTAGCCCGAGCACCCACGGCCCGACGGCGTTGAGGGTCGCGAAGCCGACGGCCATCGCCCCGAGGAGCGCAGCCACGGCCGCGGCACCGAGCGCTCCGACGACGGCACTGACGAGCATGAACGTGCCGATGCCGACGACCGCGACCACCGCACGCAGCCAGGTCATCTTCTTCGGCGTCTCCCGCCGGGCGACCCCGAGCGGCGACACGTTCACGCGCCGCAGCGAGAACGCACCGGACAGGGCGGCGAGGAGCGGCACCGCCGCGAGCGCGATCACGAGCCCCTGCCAGCCGACCCACAGCTCGGCGAGGGTGAACGTGGTGCCCTGGAACGGCAGCAGCGCGCACAGCGGCAGCAGTGCGGCGTAGAGCACGATGCCGAGAACCGCGCCGACGAGCCCTTGCCACGCGGTCTCGGCGACGGTCAGCCCGACCACCTCGCGAGGCGTCGCGCCGAGCAGCCGGAGCGTCGCCAGCCGGGCGTCCCGTCGCGCGACGCCCAGCCGGGCTGCGCCGCCGCCGAGGGTCACCAGCGGCACGACGAGCAGGATGACGGCCACCCAGGCGAGGCTCTCGTAGAGGCTGCGTATGTCGTTCTCACCGGGCGCCAGCGGGAGGTCGGCGCGCGCGGCGAAGCCCAGGAGCCCGCCGACGACGCTCAGTGTCAGGCCGGTGCTCACGGCGAACGCGGTGATGGCGAGCCCGGTGGTGACGCGAGCGTCCCGACCGCCCGCCCGCTGCAACCGGGGCGCGAGCGCGAGGACCGCGTTCATCGGGCGGCCGTGGTCTCGTCGACGAGGCCGGCACGCACCAGACCGTCGCGCACCTCGATGCGCCGGTCGCACCAGTCGGCCACCTGCGCGTCGTGGGTCACGACGACGAGCGACGCTCCCGCGGCCTTCGTCGTCTCCGTGAGGATGCGCATCACGTCGTGGCCGGTGGTCTGGTCGAGGGCGCCCGTCGGCTCGTCGGCAAAGACGACCGCGGGTCCGGTGATGAGCGCCCGCGCCACGGCGACACGCTGCGCCTGCCCGCCGGACAGCTCACCGGGCCGTCGGCCCTCCATCCCCGCCAGCCCGAGCGACACCAGCCACCGGCCGGCCAGCTCGGTCGCGTCACGTCGCGACGTCCCCAGCAGCATGGCGGGCAGGGCCACGTTCTCGATCGCGGGCAGCTCCGAGAGCAGCTGGCCGAACTGGAACACGAAGCCGTACCGCCGGCGGCGCAAGAGCGAGCGCTCGCGGTCCGACAGCCCGCCCACCTCACGACCGTCGAGGGCGACCGCGCCCGAGTCAGGCAGCAGGATGCCGGCGATACAGTGCAGCAGCGTCGACTTGCCCGAGCCGGACGGGCCCATGACGGCGAGCGACTCCCCGCCGGCGAGGTCGACGTCGACCCCGGCGAGCGCGGTCGTCGAGCCGAAGTGCTTGACCAGGCCGCGGGCGGACAGTCGTGGGGTGGCGGTGTTCATGCCGCCCAGGCTTCCCGGTCGAGCGCGAGATCCGCGTCGGACCCCGGGATCCTTCCCCCGGGCCGGGCGTGCACCCGCAGGGGGACCGGCGTCGGCCCGTCGGATGACGCCTCAGACGACGAGCGCGATGCCGGCGAGCACGACGACGACCGAGCCCCCGACCGACACCCACGTCCGCGCCGCCGGAGGGAGCCGCAGACCGAGCAACCCGCTGCCGACCGCGAGCAGGAGCTGCCAGGCGAGCGAGGCGAGGCCGACACCGACGAAGAACGCAACGACGGATCCCGCGCCACCGACCTGCGCCGCCAGACCGACCGCGATCGTGGTGAACGTGACGGCGGTGAGCGGGTTGACCGCCGTCAGTGCGACGAACCGCCCGTAGGTCGTTGCCGCCGACGTCGTCCGGTCCGGCCCGACGTCGGGCGCAGCCGGGCGGGCGGCCGCGACGGAACCGACGACGCCGATCACGACCAGCACCGCGGCGCTGACTCCGCGTACCAGGGCCGCGTGCTCGCCCACGGCCCGGCTCACCGGGGTCCCGACGGTCACCGCGACCACGGCGTACAGGAGGTCGACCGTCGCGATCCCGCACGCGGCCGCGACCGCCACCCGCACGCCGTCGACCAGCCCGCTGCGCAGGAGCAGGACGCCGACAGGGCCGACGGGCATCGCCACCGCCAGCCCGGCGAGCACCCCGAGGAGAAGCGCTGGGGACATGGGACCAGGGTCGCGCGGCGGCCTGGCCATCGTCGTGCCGTTTCCGCGATATCGGTCGTCCGACTGCGATAGTCGACGGATGGACGGCATCGACGACGCAATCCTCCGCGAGCTGACCGCGGATGCGCGGCTCTCCTACAGCGACCTCGGCGAGCGGGTCGGCCTCAGCCCGAACGCCGCCGCGAACCGCGTCCGCCGCCTCGTCGCGGACGGCACCATCCGCGGGTTCACCATCGTGACGGCGTCGTCGCCCCCCACGCGCCCGGGCTCCGGGCTGGAGGTGTTCATCGAGGTGCGCCTGGCCGACGGCATCACGAACGAGGCATTCACGGCAGCGCTCACGCACGGTTTCGGCCAGGTGCTCGACGCCGTGCACGTCACCGGGTCGTACGACTACCTGCTGCACGCCGTCGTCGCGGATCCGGCTGCGCTGGACCTCTTCGTCCGGCGGCTCAAGCGGGAGGCGGGCGCGGGCCAGACGTTCACCCGCCTGGCGCTGCGCGCATAGAAAGGACCCCCCGCACACCCGCCAGAGCTCACCTGCCCTTGCTGCCTTCCGGCCCTGGGGGAGTTCAGCGAGATGACGCCGCACGAGGGGTCGGGGAAAAGCCTAACCCAGCGCGCGCCCACGTTCACACGCCGGTCACCCGCTCAGCTCTCGCGGGGCCGGGTTTGTGGGCAGACTGCTTCTCATGGCGACTGACGGTGTGCCAGACGAGACCCCGACCGCCCCCGACGCGGCGACCGACGTGCGGTACGACTACGACCTCGTGGTCGTCGGCACCGGCCCGGGTGGGCAGAAGGCCGCGATCGCCGCCGCGAAGCTGGGCCACAAGGTGGCCATCATCGAGCGCCGGCACATGATGGGCGGCGTCTCGACGAACACCGGGACCATCCCGAGCAAGACTCTGCGTGAAGCCGTCATGTACCTGACCGGCATGGCGCAGCGGGAGGTGTACGGCGCGAGCTACCGCGTGAAGTCCGACATCACGATGGAGGACCTGTTCGCGCGGACCCAGCACGTCATCGGCCGCGAGCACGAGGTCATCCGGGCCCAGCTGCTGCGCAACCACGTCGACATCCTCAGCGGCACCGGCTCGTTCCTGGACGCGCACACGCTCGGCGTCCTCGACGACGACGGCATCCGACGCACCCAGCTCACGGCCCGGTTCGTCATCGTCGCCACCGGCTCCAAGCCCCACCGGCCGACGACGGTCCAGTTCGACGAGCGCACGGTCCTCGACTCCGACGGCGTCCTGGCGCTGGAGAAGGTGCCGAACTCGATGGTGGTCGTCGGCGCCGGGATCATCGGCATCGAGTACGCGTCGATGTTCGCCGCCCTGGGCACCCGCGTCACCGTCATCGACAAGCGTCCCGCGATGCTCGAGATGTGCGACCCGGAGGTCGCCGAGTCCCTGAAGTTCCACCTGCGGGACCTGTCGGTGTCCTTCCGGTTCGGCGAGGAGGTGTCGGGGGTCGACAGCAACACGCACGGCACCGTGACCCGGCTGGCGTCCGGCAAGCGGATCGCCGCCGACGCCGTCATGTACTCCGCGGGCCGGCAGGGCCAGACGGACGCGCTCAACCTGTCCGCGGCGGGACTGTCGGCCGACTCGCGGGGACGCATCGCCGTCGACGACCAGTACCGGACGGAGGTGCCGAACATCTTCGCCGTCGGCGACGTCATCGGGTTCCCCGCGCTCGCGGCGACGAGCATGGACCAGGGGCGCCTCGCCGCGTACCACGCGTTCGACGAGCCGGCCCGCGAGCTGCAGTCCGTCCAGCCCATCGGCATCTACACGATCCCGGAGATCTCCTACTGCGGCCGCACGGAGGAGGAGCTGACCGCGCAGGCCGTCCCCTACGAGGTGGGCGTCGCGCGCTACCGCGAGCTGGCTCGTGGCCAGATCGTGGGCGACTCCTACGGGATGCTCAAGCTCCTCGTCCACACCGAGACCCGTGAGCTGCTCGGCGTCCACATCTTCGGGACGTCCGCCACCGACCTCGTGCACATCGGCCAGGCGATCATGGCGTGCGGCGGCACCGTCGACTACCTCGTCGACACCGTCCTGAACTACCCGACGCTGTCGGAGGCCTACAAGGTCGCCGCCCTGGACGCGACGAACAAGATCCGCCAGGTGGCGAGGTTCAGCCTGTGACCGTCGCCGAGCTCCGTCCGATCGGCTGGGTTCGCAGCCCGGTCACCGATCCAGCCGACGCCGTCCGGCAGGGCGATGAGGGTGCGCCCGACGTCGTCGTCGAGCTGGTCCCGTCGGCGGCCGCCGCTGCCGCGGACCTGCACCCCGGCGACGATCTCCTGCTGCTCACCTGGTTCCACCTCGCCGACCGCACGACGCTCGCCGTCCACCCCCGCGGCGACGTCACGCGCCCGACGACCGGAGTGTTCGCCACGCGCTCCCCCGACCGTCCGAACCCCATCGGCCTGCACCGGGTTGAGCTCCTGCGCCTCGACGGCCTGCACCTGCACGTGTCCGGCTGCGAGGCTGTCGACGGGACGCCCGTCGTCGACATCAAGCCGGTGCTGGGAGCCGTCGACGAACGCTGAACCGTCCGGGGTGAACGCGATTGCCGTGGGGGAGATGGCTTTGGCGACGAGAGTGTGTCGCTGAACCCGGCGACGACCGCGGCCGACGGCGGTGCAGCACCCGTGACGGTGAGCCCGGAATCGACCAGCGCGAGCAGGGGTGCGCGGATCTTCATGCCGCACCGCGACGGCGCAGTTCGAGGATCCTCCTGGCGCTGCACGAGGCAACTCCCGGCGAGCCACGGGTTGACGGCGTCAGCCGCCGTCGAGGTGCGCGCCCAGCGTGTCCGTGCGCAGGCTGTCCATGAGGGTGGAGAACGGCGCCGCGTCCGGCACGAGCAGCGCCCCGGTCTCGCCGGCGGCGAGCACCGTCGGCACGGGGAGGACGTCGACCTCGCCAGGTCCTAGGGTCCGCACGCTCGCCAGCAGGCCGACCATCTCGGAGCGGTCGAACCCCTCGTCGACCGCCACGGACGCCGTGATCACGCCGAGCAGCCGGAGCCAGGTGAGCGGGTTGTGGCGGACGTCGCCGTCCCCCATGCGGTCGAGGATCGCCAGGAGCCAGACCGCCGAGCGCTGCGCGCGCCCGAGGTCGTCGTCCACGGCTCCCCGGACCCACACCAGCGCCTGCTCCCCCGTCAGCCGTCGCTCGCCCGCCGTGGCCACCACGCGACCGCCGATCACGAGGTTGCTCTCCAGGGGCAGCGTCACCCCGCCGAGCGACTGCGTGACCCGGGCGAACGTCTCGGAGTCCGCGAGCGCGACGTGGTCGAGCCGCACGTTCGTGAGCCGCTCGACCGCCTGCACGGCGCCAGGTGGCCCGCCCTCGGCGAACGCGGCACGAAGCGTCCCGGGCACCTCGCCGGGCACCTCCACCCACAGGTCCGGGGGCATCGCGATCACATGCGCGTGCGAGCGGTCCGCCGAGACGTGCGCCAGCATGACGACGTCGGTCTGGGCCGCCGCCGTCGCCCACGCGTCGGGGTCGTCGGTCCGCACGTCGTCCGTGGAGCCGAGGACGAGGATGGTGACCGGGAGCGCGCCTCCGGGAGTCGTGGGCACGAAGGGCGCCGGGCGCGACGACAGGTTTGCGAACGGGTCGGGGAACCGCTCGACGCGGTCGTCGAGCAGGCCTATGGCGACGAAGGCGCCGACGGTGCCAACGACGACGAGCCCGACCAGCGAGGCGAGGGCGAGCAGCGCGACATTGCGCAGGCCGCGGCTCCGCCGTGCCGGCGGCGCGTACGGCTCGGGGAGCGGCGGGTCGCCGTCCGCCAGGGTGGGCCGGACGGTCCGCACGATGCTGTCGACGGCGGCCTGCACCTGGACGAACGACCGTTCGAACGCAGCCGGTCCCATGCCGGACGGGTCGAGCACGTCGTCGTCGGCGGCCACGGTGGGCGCCGTCGGACCGCGGAGGGGCGGCGCGGCGCGCACGAGGGCGGACAGCCGAGCGGCCAAGTCGCCCTCGGGAAGCGACGACGGACCGAGCGACGCGGCCACGCGCGCGAACTCGCGGAGGGTGAAGGTCCGCCCAACCGCCGCGGGCACCAGGCGGACCACGGCCGCCCGCTCCTCCCGGGTCGCCGTCAGGACGAGGTCAGCCGAGTGCACGGTCTCGGTGCTGAGCTGACGGGCGGAGCGGCCGTCGGTGTACGCGCCGACGGCCGTGAGGAGCTCGTCGAACGGTTCCACGACCGGCTCGCCGAGCGCGGCGCGGGTGCCCGCGCTGCTCACCTCGATGCCCTCGTCCTGCCCGACCCGCGCGCGCATCAGCCGCTCGGCGGCGCGGGACCGGGACACGTTCGCGCTGCCGACGACGAGCACGTCGAAGCGGCTCGGTGGAGCCGACGACGCATCCGTTCCGGACGGAGTCATCGAGCCATTGTGCGGGAGGTTCGTCAGGCCCGCTATGGGCCGATTCCAAGCCATTTGTCTGGTGCATCAGACCTCAAGCTGTTGAACACCGGCCGCGCGACCGCCCCTGACGCCGGATGTCGTTCCGGCCAGATGCGGTCGGTCGTCATCCATTGCGTGCGGCTCTCTCCCGGATCTCCGTCTCTGCTGCTCGTGATGGCGGCCGCCTCACAGGCCGGTCCATCGAGACGCGCACGTGGGTAGGGGCGTCTCGCAGGTCGTCGCGAACGTTCGGGGCGGGCGTCAGGGTCCGGTACTCTGGTCCGGCGTCCTCAGGCGCCACGGAGCCATCCAATGGTTTCGTGACCTATTGAGGCCAGGAGGATTCGCCTAGTGGCCTATGGCGCACGCTTGGAAAGCGTGTTGGGTGAAAGCCCTCGGGGGTTCGAATCCCCCATCCTCCGCCGTCGAAGGGCCCGTGACCTGCAGCGATGTAGGTCACGGGCCCTTCGCTATGCCGCCACGATCGTTGCCCAGTGCAGCGCCGGTAGCAGTTTCGGTAGCAGTTTTGCCCGACCAGCTCGGCCTGCGATGGCTGGATCAGCTGGACTGTTGCCCCCACAGGAGCTCACTCATTCGACGATTCGCCTCGTCGACCAGCTCGGGTACGACGTGCTGGTAGCGCGTCGTCATCGCTGAGGACGTCCAGCCGAACATGCTCATCACAACCCGCTGGTCGACGCCTTGGACGAGGAGCAATGTCGCGGTCGTGTGACGCGCATCGTGGAGGCGGGCGGGACGGATGCCGAGGCGTTCGAGGAAAGCTGTCCAGTGCAGCGAGTGGTCTCGTGGCGCCACAGGGCGGCCGACGAGGTTCGTGAAGACGAGCTTGGAGTCGCTCCAGAGCGACCCAGTGTGGATGCGGGCTTCGCGCTGCCGCTGGCGGTGCTGTCGTAGTTGAGCCACGAGCGGTCCGGGGATCGGGAGCGTACGTCGCGACTGTTTCGTCTTGAGCTCGGTCAGGATCAGTCCCCCGTCCTTGCGCTGCGGGCACTTCGCCGCAGCTTCGTCGCAGGCGAGCGGGTCGTCGCAGCCGTGGCGCCAGTTGCGACCTCGACATGGCCTACCCCGGCCTGATCCTTGCCAACGCGGCCTTGGGCGAGGGCGTCGAGACCCATCTGTTCTTCACGTTCTGGGGCCTCGACATCATCACGAAGGCGACGATGGCCGATCTGAAGTTCAAGATGCTCGGCAACACCGCGACGCACATGCCCCTGGGGCTCGGCGGGCTGCCGGGGATGACCCACATGGCCACCTCGAGCTGAAGAAGGCGATCGCGGACCTCGATGTCCCGGACGTGCCCGAGTTCCTGGAGGAGCAGATCGTGGCGTCCGGCGGGCAACTGTGGGCGTGCCGGTTGTCCGCCGACATGAACCACCTGACCGTCGACGACCTCGACGAGGACGTCGAGGGCATCATCAGCGCGAGCGACTTCATCGAGAAGACCGCAGGAGCACAACTTCTCTTCATCTGACAACAGATCGCCGGCCGCGGGCCTGTCGTGCCCGCTGATCTACCTATCTCCGGCGCGCGCCCGACTTGGAGTTTCGATACCCCCGGGGGTATTCTCACGCCATGCAGAACTCGGACACAGGCTCGCCAACAGAAGGCCGCCGGATCGTCATCGTCGGAGGCGTCGCCGGAGGGATGAGCGCGGCGGCCCGCGCGCGACGGCTCGACGAGCGGGCCGAGATCGTCGTGCTCGAGCAGTCTGAGTACGTCTCGTTCGCCAACTGCGGTCTGCCATACGGGTTGTCCGGGGAGATCGAGCGCCGCGACGACCTCCTGCTGAACACACCGGCCTCGCTGGGCGCGGCGCTCGCGCTCAATGTCCGCACCGGCAGCCGGGCCACCGCGATCGACCGCACGGGCCAAACCATCTCGGTCACCACCTCCGAGGGCTCCTACGAGCTGGCCTATGACGCGCTGCTCCTCTCCCCGGGCGCCGTCGGCGTGCGCCCGCCGATCGAGGGCATCGGCCACCCAGCCGTGCACTCCCTGCGAACCGTCCCCGACCTCGACGACGTCGAGAACCACGTGACGCAGCTCCTGGCCGCTCAGCTCGGTGACCAGCGGCCCCGCGCCGTCGTCATCGGGGCCGGGTTCATCGGCGTGGAGGCCGTCGAGGCGCTGGTCGCCCGCGGCATGGAGGTCGACGTGGTCGAGCTCGCCGACCACGTGCTGCCGCCGCTGGACGCCGAGCTGGCACCGTTGCTGGCAGAGGAGCTTCGGGTGCACGACGTCGGCCTCTACCTCGGTGCCTCGGCGCGCGCCATCACGGCGGGCACCGACACCGATCTCAGCGTCGTGCTGTCGGACGGCGCAGCGTTGAGTGCCGACCTGGTCCTGGTCAACGTGGGCGTGCGTCCGGCCAGCGCACTGGCACGCGACGCGGGCCTGGACCTGAGCCCGACCGGCGCCATCTGCGTCGACGCCGACCAGCGCACCTCCGACCCGCACATCTGGGCCGTAGGCGACGCCGTCGAGGTCGTCCAGGCGGTGACCGGGGCCGTCGGTCCTGTCCCGCTGGCCGGTCCGGCCAACAGGCAGGGTCGCCGCGCCGCCGACGCAATGCTCGGGCGGCGCACCACGCCCCAGGCCGCGGTCCTGGGTACGGCGATCGTGCGGGTCTTCGGGCTCACGGCCGCCGTGACCGGCCCGAGCCAGCTGACGCTCGCCCGCGCCGGGATCGCGCACGAGGTGGTCCGGATCCACCCGGGTCACCATGCGGGCTACTTCCCCGGTGCCGAGCAGGTGCACCTCGTTGCGACGTTCGCTCCCGACGGGCGCCTGCTCGGCGCCCAGGGCGTCGGACGCGCCGGTGTGGACAAACGCATCGACGTGCTGGCCACGGCGCTGCGCTCAGGGATGTACGCGGACGACCTCGCCGAGCTCGAACTGGCCTACGCCCCGCCCTACGGGTCCGCCAAGGACCCGGTGAACATGCTCGGGTTCGTCGCCCAGAACGTGCTCAACGGCACGATGCCCCAGTGGCATCCGTCTGACCTGGACGACGCCCTCGCCGACACCCTCGTCCTCGACGTCCGGACGCAGGGCGAGTTCGACCGCGGCCACCTCAAGGGCGCGCTGCACATCCCCCACACCGAGCTCAGGGAACGGCTCGACGAGGTCCGCGACGCTGCTGCGGGCCGCCCGGTCAGCGTGCACTGCGCCTCCGGCGTCCGCTCTTACATCGCCACCCGCGTCCTGCTCGCCGAGGGTCTGGACGCCCGCAACCTGTCCGGCGGCTGGCTCACCTTGACCGCCGTCCGACCCGACCTCGTCGCCTGATCCCAAGCACTCCCATGTCCATCAGCAGCAGCCTCCGCCGACTGTTCGGCAGCTCCGACGACGACGGCACTCTACGGCCCACGATCGGCGCCGCACGGGCGGTCGAGCTCGTCCGCGACGGCGCTGCCCTGCTCGACGTGCGCGAACGGTCGGAGTGGAACGTGGGCCACGCACCCCAGGCCGTGCACGTGCCCCTCGGTGAGATCGAGAAGGCACCCCGACGCCTCAAGCAGGACACGCCCGTCGTCGTGATGTGCGCCTCCGGCATGCGGTCACGCACCGCCGCCAAGCGGCTTCGCAAGCTCGGCTTCGAGGCCACCAGCCTGTCCGGCGGCATCGGCGCCTGGCAGTCCGCCGGCGGCGCCGTCCGCCGCTGACCTCCACCCGACCCGAGAAGGAGGACCCCATGTGCTCACCCGCCCGCTGCTCCACCTGCGGCAAGGTCACCTGGTCCGGCTGCGGGATGCACGTCGACGCCGTCATGGCCGACGTCCCGCGCACCCAGCAGTGCACCTGCCGCTGACCACCTCAACCCCCTAAGGAGCTCCGTTGTCTACGCTCACCCTGACCGGCGCCGCGTTCGCGGACCTGATTCACCAGAACGACATCGTGCTGGTCGACTTCTGGGCCGCCTGGTGTGGCCCGTGCCGGAGGTTCGCTCCTGTTTTCGAGAACGCATCCGAGCAGCACCCCGACGTCGTCTTCGCCAAGGTCGACACCGAGGCGGAGCACCAGCTCGCCGCCCAGGCCGGCATCACCTCCATCCCGACCCTGATGGCATTCCGCGAAGGCGTGCTGCTCTACTCCGAGGCAGGCGCCGTGCCCGCCGCCGCGCTCGAGGAGATCATCGGCGCGATCAAGACCCTGGACATGGACGAGGTGCGTCGCGAGATCTCCCAGGAGCACGAGCCGACGGCGACCCGGTCATGAGCTACGCGCTTCGCACAACGACCCGACTTCCGTTCGCTGCGGCGCTCGACGCTGCCCGCGCGGCTCTGGCGACACAGGGTTTTGGCGTGCTCACCGAGATTGACCTGGCCGCCACCCTCAAGGCCAAGATCGGGGTCGAGATCCCTGCCCAGGTCATCCTTGGCGCGTGCAACCCCGCGCTCGCGAACGACGCGCTGCAGACCGAACCGGACATCGGCTTGCTTCTGCCTTGCAACGTCGTCGTCCGCACCGCCGCCGACGGGAGCACCCTCATCGAGGCCGTTAACCCGGACGTACTCGTGAGCCTGAGCGGCAACGGCGCCCTCCAGCGCGTCGCACAAGACGCCGGCACACGCCTGCGTGCTGCTCTCGACGCCGTGTCCACGCTGTGAGGTCGACACACCTCGACGTGGTACCTCCCGGGGTATCGTGACTCGCCGCGACGAAGGAGGTCCCGCCATGGAGCTGGACAAGGACGAGATGTCCAAGGTGACCAACCGGCTCAAGCGCGCCCAGGGCCAGCTGGCGGGCGTCGTGCGCATGCTCGACGAGGGTCGCGACTGCGAGGACGTCGTCATGCAGCTGTCGGCGGTCTCCCGCGCCCTTGATCGCGCCGGCTTCGCGATCATCGCCTCAGGGATGCGGCAGTGCCTGGTCCAGCCCGAGCAGGACGGCGCAACCGCGGCACTCGACGTGCAGAAGCTCGAGAAGCTGTTCCTCTCGCTCGCCTGACCTTAGGGAGGGGTGGCCGACCCTCCTCACGCCGTGACAATCGCCGGCTTCCGCACACGGACCAGCTCACGCAGCGCTTCCACGCCGACGGGTTCGTCAGCCAAGAGCGGCACAATGGCGCACCGGTCCGCGCGTTCCTCGTACACACGCGCGATCTGGTCCACCTCGGCCGCGCCGCGTTGCAACAGGAGCGGGTCGGTGGTCGCGGCCGCCGCGACGGAGTTGTTGATCACCCAGGCCCACGGCTTGATCCCCGCGCGGACCAGGTCGGCGACGAGCTCCTCGGCCTCCAGAACCGGGGTCGCCTCGGGAAGAGTGACGATGAGGACCTTGGTGTAGTCCGGGTCCTGCAGCCGCATCATCGGCGTGGTGAACGCCGCCGCGCTCTGACCCATCTGCCGAACGATGTCCCGGTGGTAGGAGCCGGTGGCGTCGAGCAGGAGCATGGTGTGCCCGGTCGGGGCGGTGTCGATGACGACGAACCGTCGCCTGCCCTCGTTGACTACCTTGGAGAAGGCCTGGAAGACGGCGATCTCCTCGGTGCACGGGGAGCGCAGGTCTTCTTCGAGGCCGGCGCGTCCTGCTGCGTCCAGAGTGGCACCCCGGCGCGCGAGAACCGACTGGCGGTACCGCTCGGTCTCCATTGCTGGGTCGATCCGCGTGACCACGAGGTTCGACACGGATCCGGCGAGAGTCTGCCCGAGGTGTGCCGCGGGATCGGTGGTGGTCAGGTGGACGGGCAGCCCACGTTCGGCCAGTGCGACGGCGATCGCGGCGGCGATCGTGGTCTTGCCGACTCCGCCCTTGCCCATCGTCATGATCAAGCCATGCCCGGTGGCGGTGAGCTCGTCGACGAGGTCAGCCAGCGACGCACCGACCGTAAGAGTGGCCGCAGCCGGCACCCGGAAGTCGACCTGAGGATCCGGCTCGAACAGCTCGACCAGCGGCAGGAGGCCCACCATGTTCTCGGCCTTGAGAGCCAGTACGTCGCGTGGCAGGACGGCGAGGTCCGGGGGAAGCGTCGCCAGGACTGCCCGCTCACGCTCGTGGACGGCGGTGGCGAGTGCGTCGCCGGAGGTCGGGCGGGGCATGACGGCGTTGATGACCAGGTGCTGGTGGCGAAGTCCGAGGGCGGCGAGCTCGGTGTGGGTGCGCTGGATCTCCGCGACCGCGGCGTGCTGGGCGCGGGCGACCAGGACGAGGCGCGTGCGGCGGGAGTCGGCCAGGGCGGCGACAGCGTCGGCATACACGGTGCGCTGCCGGTCCAGGCCGGCCAGCGGCCCCAGGCAGGACGCGTCGCCCTTGCCCTCATCGAGGTAGTCGGTCCATGACGCGGGCAGCTGGAGGAGCCGGATGGTGTGCCCAGTCGGCGCGGTGTCGAAGATGACGTGGTCGAAGCCGAGGGACACTTCTGCGGTGAGCAGGGCGGTGAACTCGTTGAAGGACGCGATCTCCGTCGTGCACGCGCCCGCGAGCTGCTCCTCGATGAGCGCGACCTCCGCCTCGGGCAGGACGCCGCGGACGGGACCGACGATCCGTTCGCGGTAGAGCGCCGTTGCCTGCTCCGGATTGATCTCCATCGCCGAGAGCCCCGGGACTTCAGGGACGGGCGTGATCGCGTTCCCGATGCGCAGCCCGAAGACCTGCCCGATGTTGGAGGCAGGGTCGGTGCTGACCAGCAAGACCGACGCGCCCGCGCGGGTCAGCGCGATCGCCGCGGCACAGGCGATTGACGTCTTGCCCACGCCGCCCTTGCCGGTCAGGAACAGGAAGCGCGGGGCGTCGACGAGGAAGGTGGGCAGGGTTGCGCCGCCGGGGGTCAACATGGCCCGTCGCAGCCACCGCCGCAGCACCCGCCCGAGGAGATCGGTAGGACCGTTCGAGCCGCCATCGCTGCCACGTCCGTGTGCGCCCACCGCTCCAGCTCCGCACGGCTCGGGTAGCGACCGGCCATCGCGACCGCACCGTCGACGAGCACCAGCGGAAGCCCGTCGGATCCCGACACCCGCAGAAAGTCGAGCACGGCGGGGTTATCGACAAACACCGCCGGCTCCCCGGCCAGGTTGAACCGCGAGACCGCGGCACCCTGCTCCCGCACCCAGTCCAGGTCCGCTGAGAACGTCACCAGGTCCTGCGCAACGTCCGGGCCGCAGACCCCGGTGCTGCAGCACTGCGCTGGTTCGAAGACCTCGATCTTGCTCATCTGCAGTGACCCTTCCAAAGGCAAACATCGACACGCGTCGATATCGACCAGTGTCGATCTCCGAGGCCGGTCGGCACAGGGACCTTGGGCCCTATCTTGCGGTCACCTCCGACTCGGAACCGTCTCGACCGCGGTCACTACCTCGGCATGCACCCCTGGGGGTCGTTCCATGGCCAATAGGGTCACGAACGACTCGGCGGATGACATCGCTACCGTCGCCACCGGCGGACGCGATCTTGGTCGAAGAGCGGATCCGACCTGCCGACTGGCAATAACGTCGCGGATCGGTATCGGGCTGACACCGATGACGTCAAGGCTCTGTGCTCCCGGTTGCTGGACTCCGCAGGCCGGGGAAGAGGATGGTGAGTGACGAGGTCGGATCCCGCGGTCGTCGCCCTCACGGTCACGCTCGGGAAACGCACTGGCTTACGACGCTCGGCCCGGTTCAACCGTCGATTGGACGGGTCCCGACGAGTCCGAAGGAGCCTGAGATGAGCACCGAAGCGCCGGCGTCGATCGACGCGCAACGGATCCAGCAGTTCGCAGCGGGCGTGCGCGGCGGCGTCCTCCAGCCGGGCGATGCCGCCTACGACGATGCTCGCGCCGTACGGAACGGGCTGATCGACCGGCGCCCTGCGCTGATCGTGCAGTGCCATGGAACGGCCGACGTGGTCGACGCTGTCGGATTCGCCCGTGACCACGGCTTGCTCTTGTCGATCCGCGGCGGCGCGCACAACGTCGCCGGAAACGCCGTCAACGACGGAGGGATCGTCATCGACCTCTCCGCGATGCGCAGCGTGCACGTCGATCCCGAGCACCGCGTCGCGCGCGTGCAGGGCGGTGCGACGTGGGGCGACGTCGACCGTGAGACGCAGCTGTGGGGTCTCGCCGCGCCGGGCGGCCAGGTGAGCACCACCGGCGTCGCCGGCCTGACCCTGCACGGCGGTCTGGGCTCGCTGCATCGGAAGTACGGGCTGGCGCTCGACAACTTGCGCTCGGTCGAGATCGTCACGGCCGACGGTCAGGTGCGCACGGCGAGCGAATCGGTGAACCCCGAGCTCTTCTGGGCGGTGCGGGGTGCCGGGAGCAACTTCGGCGTCGTCACGTCGTTCGAGTTCGCGCTGCATCCGGTTGGACCCGAGATCTACCAGGCGGCCCCGATCTTCTCGCTCGACGATGCGCCGGCCGTCCTGCGCAGGTACCGGGACTTCTGCGCGACCGCGCCCGACGAGTTCGGGCCGCAGGCGATGTTCTGGAGCGTGCCGGCGGTCGACGATTTCCCAGCAGAGCTGCACGGGATGCCGATCGTCGTCGCCTTGGTCGTCTACTCGGGCGACCCCGACGAGGGGGAGCGGCTGCTGGCACCGGTTCTCGACTGGGCGACGCCGATCCTCGACCTCAGCGGGCGCGCGCCCTGGGCGCTCGCCCAGAGTTCATTCGATGCGTTCTTCCCCTCCGGCGGCTACTACTACTGGAAGTCACTGCTCGTGGGCGAACCGAGCGACGACCTGCTCGACGCGGTCGTCGAAGCTGCCGCCGACCGGCCCTCGCCTGACGCGATCGTGAACTTCTGGCAGCTGGGCGGCGAGATCGAACGGGTCGCTCCGGATGCCACGGCGTTCGCCCAGCGCGACGCCAAGTACCTGCTCAGCCTCGACACCTCGTGGTTCGATCGCGACGCAACCGAGCGGTGCATCGACTGGACCCGAAGGACCTGGGCGGCGATGCAGAAGCGATTCGCCACGGACCGCCCGTACCTGAACTTCGTCGGCTTCGGCGAAGAGAAGGAGGCGCTCGTGCGCGCCTCATACGGTGCGAACTACGACCGGCTGGTGGCGGCCAAGACGACGTACGATCCCGGCAACCTGTTCCGGATGAACAACAACATCCCGCCGCGCGGTTGAGAAAAGCCGACCACACCCACGCCATCGCCGGAGCCGTCCGCCTTCAACCTGCCTCCAGAACAGAGCACCCGTACGCCGGGTGTGGGATCGCGGTAGCAGTTTTGGTAGCAGTTTTGCTCTGTTCGGTGCCATTCCACGAGCGACGTCAACTTCGGAAATGCGGCCTGACCTGCACATACGAACATGCGCGCGTTCCCCGACAACCCCTCGAAGGCACTTGGAAAGCGTGTTGGGTGAAAGCCCTCTGGGGTTCGAAATCCCCCATCCTCCGCCGGTCGAAGGGCCCGTGACCTGCAGACATGCAGACCGCGGGCCCTTCGTGGTTTCACCGCACGGGCCCGACCCTGCTCGGGGCTGCAGCGGCGCCGTGAAGGTCAGGTCGCAACCGACCAGTGCCACGGCGGAACTGGACGTCGACAATGACGGGGAGGACGATCAGATCGAGGGCTGGCGGTGCACGCTCCGTCGGAGCCCGCGCACGCGCTGCGAACGGAAGACGGAGGCTCACCGTGCTGGTCGTCCTCTTCGAGATCCGGGCCCGCGCCGACGTCGACGAGGCCGCGTACGAGCAGGCGTTCGTGCACATGCTGGAGCTGGTCCAGGACATTCCTGGGTTCCTCAGCTTCTCCAGCTACACGTCGTCGGACGGGGCCGAGCTCGCCGTGGCGCGGTTCGAGGACGACGTCGCGCTCGCGCGGTGGCGCGAGCAGCCGGACCACGTGCTCACTCGCAGGCGCGGCCGCGAGGAGTTCTTCGAGGCGTACGACATCACCGTCGCGACGGTGGGCCGCCAGTACAGCTGGCGGCGGGGGTCGGACGCCGACACGCCGATGCCCGAACCCTCGGCCAACAGCAGCGCCTGACCAGCGCGGCCTCTGCTCCGTGCCAGTGGGCGCGCGACCTAGGTGGCCGCCAGCTCCGTCCATCGGCTGACGGGCCAGGCGTCCCGGTCGAGCTCGAGCCCACGCGCTGCCGCCAGGAGACGCTCGACGGGCGGGTCGTCCAGGGACGCGGAGCCCTCGCACACCGTGAAGTACTCCTCGAGGAAGGCGTGCAACACCTGGCTGCGCACCTGCGGCGACTGGTCCAAGCGCAGCAGCAGCATGCCCTCCACCCGTGGCGAGCCCGGTCGCAACGACGGCTGGAAGTACTGCAGCGGAAGCAGGCGCGCCCCGTGGCGGTCGTAGAAGCGCAACCGCGCGTCCGGGTCCCCTGCATCGTCGCTCGCCGGCCAGAACCGCGGATCGTCCACCTCTGCCAGCACCAGGACCGGTCCCCTGCCGTCGCACCAGCCAGGGAGGACCTCACTAACCAGGCGGGCTCCCAGACCGGAACCGCGCGTCGCCTTGTCGACGGACAGATAGGCGAGCAGAAGAACCTGCTGCTGGACGTACCACTCGCCCAGCATGACCGCCAGCGGGGCGCCGCCGGACAGCACCACCAGCGACGGCTCGGTGCCCGGGCGGACGTACGCCTCCCGCAGCTCGTCCAGGGTGATCAGCTCGTCGGGCCTGAACGCAGGCACCAGCAGCCGGTGGTAGACCTCCTCGACAAGCGCTGGACCGAGGTCGGAGAGCGGAACCTCCACGTAACCGGGCCGGGCTCCGCTCCCGGGCGCCTCAGGTGACATGGACAGCTCATCCATCCACCGATGGTGCTCGCACTGTCGTGCGCTGTCCAGGGACGAACCCTAGGCCGGTGAGTGCAGATCCATCGAGACCCTGGGGTCCAAGACCGAGAACGCCATCCCGACGGTCGTCGCGTACGCGGACCCTTCGACCCCAAGGTCCCTGACCACCGGGCCGGGGACGAAGAGCGCGTTGGCGAGCGGAACGGGGATTGGCGGCTCGGCGCTGGCATCGGTCAGCAGCTGGCGGAGGTGGGCCTCCGTGGGGACCTGCTCGACAAGCCCGGCAGGCCCGGACGCCTTCTTCATCTCCAGGCTGCACTCGACGGCGAGGGCTTCCTTCTCATCGACCCAGAGGTCACGGACAAAGCTGATCGCCCACGCCTTGGCATCGACATGGAACTGCAGGGTGTACTCATCAGGCGGTCCGCCGATGATGTGGAACAGGTACGCGTGCAGCACGGCTCGGCCGTAGGACTGTGCAGCCTCCGTCAGCCGTCCCAGGGCGCGATGGATGTCCCCACGCAGCCGGTGGAGGTTGCTGGACAGCTCGTGCTCGACCTCGCTCCAGTCAGTCTCCCCGCTCGGGGGCGCGGTCGGGTCGACGCCCGGGCTCTGCTCGACCGTCCCGCCGGGGACGGTCACAGGCTGGGCGATCCGCGCCGCTCGCCCCCAGAGCTCGTCGATGCGGGCCAGCACCTCCCGCGCGGGTGGCTCGTCGCGGAAGGCCCAGGTCCACAGCATGTCGGCCAGCTCGAACACCACCCAGGCTCTGTCCCACCTGTCCTCCTTCAGACCGCGGAACGGTCCCAGCCGCTCGTCAGCCAGCCTGTACATCTGCTCCGCAAGGCGGCGATCGTCGGTACCTCCTTCGCCTGCATGAGCCTGATAACGCCATGTGTGCGCCATGAAGATGCACAGCAACGCGGAGATATGACGCTGACGCTCGGTGGGTCGCGCGGGCAGCGTGTCCAGCTTGCAGGCCATCTGGATCCTCACCAGGGCGGCTCGAACGGCGGGCCAGTCGGCGTGCGGGGTCTTCTGCGAGCGGAGCGGGTACTCGGCGACCAGCTCGGAGAGCCCGCGGTACAGACTCTCCATCTGGGGCCAGTCTGGGACGTCCTCCCCGTCACGATGGCCGCTCGCGTCAGGCTCGGTCGCTTCCCGTCGGCTGACTAGCAGTTCCAGGTCGGCGAGCAGCTGATCGCAGAAGTCGAAGTGGACATAGTTGCCCCACCACCAGAAGGCATCCAGGAAGAGCCTCGCCGCTTCCAGCACGACACCGTGCCGGTGCTCGTCACCTGTGAGACGCGCGGCGTGGTAGAGCCACTCGCGCTTCTTGTCCTGCCACTCCCGCTTCTCCATCAAGAAGAAGTCACCGTATTCGAGGGTGTCGGTGGCGGTTCGCACCTTGTGCTTGGTGAGCGCGGACGCATAGAAGGACGCGGCACGCCCGTGGAGCTCTTCCAGTCCGTCGGGATCCGTGACCTGCAGGCGAATCAGGATGCTCTCCCGAACGTACTCATGGACACGACGCATCTTGCCCGACGCGGGCTCCATGAACGGCAGGTCGCGCAGCCACACGAACAGCTCACCTGACGACCATGGCTGCTCGACCGTGTCCCGTTGTCTGCCCTTCTTCAGGAGAGCCCTGAGCAAGGGCTCATCGAAGCGCCTGGGCACCGCTGCCGCGCGCACCGCATCGAGAAGCACCGGCTCGTCAAGCCGCTTCACCAGGGACTCCACGAGCTCGGCCGCACGCTCCTCGTGGTGCGTCGTCAGCCGGTTGAGGTCCGGCTCCGAATCGTCCGTCTTCACCTGGCGGCCGGCAGGACCGACGCCACGACCCCAGATCAGCTCCTGGACCAGGCGAAGGGTCGCCGGATGTCCACCGGTGATCTCGAAGACGAGCTTCGCCGTCTCGTCGTCGGGCGTGCTTCCCCCGACCCAGACGAGGTACTTGCTCACCTCGCGCAGGTCGAGGTTGCCGACCTGCCATGACGTCACTGGCGACGGCACGTCGATGTCGCGCAGGCCCGGACCGCGCGCCAGGACGACCGCGGTGCGACGCAACGGTCCGGACGGCGCGTCGGTCCCCGCGGTCGAGCTGAGCAGGCTCCGTAGCCACCGCCCGATCTCCTGGTCGGCCACGCGGTCGTAGTTGTCCAGCAGGAGCAGGCGGTCGGTGTCGGCCGCGTGCCAGATGTCGAGGAAGCCGAGGGCGACACGGTTCGCCGCCGACCTCCATGCATCGGCGAGCTGGCGGGTGCTGAAGGGCGCCTTGATCTCCAGAAGACTCGTCTCGATGCTGCTGACCCTGCCTGCATAGACGTCCTGGCTGCGCGCCTCGTTGACGACGTCGGCCATCCGGGCACGCGAGCCCTGATCGCATCCTTCGGCAACCAGCTGTCGAAGCAACGCCGCGAACTGGTTGAAGCTCGCCTGCACAGCGCCTATCGACGCCTTGGCACCGGTCTGTCCGGGGTGACCCGGGTCGTAGTCCGCGAGGTCCACCATGATGGTCGTAGCAGAGTCGCCGCCCGGCCGACCCCGTCGCCGTTCCTTGAGTGCCGAGAGCAGGGACGTCTTGCCGGTACCCAGCTTGCCGACCACGTCCGCGACAGGCGCACTGTCGCGGCCGTCGGCTTCGATCGCGATGCTCTCGAGCAGGTGGTCACGTCCGACGAATTGTCGATCCGGCATCTCTGTCACCAGTCCTTTCCAGGAGGCCAACCCTGTTGAGCGATGCGGAAGACCACGAGACGAGCCGGTAGCTCATGCGTCCGGCAGGAGCTCCGCTCCCGCAGGCGTGAAGCCCTCCACGTGCCACCTCGTGTTCCGGTCGTAGCTGCCGCCGACGACGGCCGTCTCCGTGTCGTACTGCGCGCCCCCGAAGTCGGCATGCGCCAGCCCACATTCCACGAAACGTGCCCCACGAATCACGGCATCTCGAAAGTCGGCGCCCGCCAGGTTGCACCTGATGAACGACGCCTTGGTGAGGTCGCTGTGCCTTAACTGGCAGCCGGCGAGGTCGAGCTCCTGGACGACGACGCGGGGGAGGACCGATCCGCGGAGATCCGCCGCACCGATGGCTGCTCGGCCGACCGAGCCCGGGTACGCACTGCTCAGGGTCGACAGGAACTCGAAGGCAGCGGTCACCTCGGGAGGCAGCGGCTGGCGGCGGAGCGCCTCGACGCTGGTGAACCTCTCAGCCTTCGGTCGGCTCTCGGTCGGCGGCCACGGGGCACCGGCCCGCACAGTCTCGGCGAAGGCGCGGGCACACGCAGCGCGATGCTCGGGCGACTGCTCCGCGAGGATCGCCAGCTGGTGCAGGCCTGCAACTCGGACTCCCACCGTGCTGCCGGAAAGCGCGTCCACGGCCTGCCCGAAGACGGCCAGATGGTTGTCCTCACGCTGTTTGCGCTGAGCGGCCGCGAATTGATTCCATGCCAGTATCGCCGCAGAGATCACGGTGAGCACGCCACCGATCTGCAATAGCGCCGTGCGGGTGGACGCCTGCAGCTCCGCTGTCGCGAGGTACACCTCGAGACGCTGGTCCTTGTCCAACGAGCCGACGGCCGCGAGGGAGATCGAGGGATAGATCCTCGCCGGCATCACCGCCGCCAGTACCCACACGACCGCGACCGCAAGGCCGAAAGCGGCAACGGACAGGACGACTGCCCGGGAGATGGGCCGCCCGGCTGTGCGGCTGGGAGCCGCCGCGCGACGTTCAGACGGCACCCTCGCGCCCCCCTGGCGACTCGGTCGCTCGCGGACGACCCCCTGCCGGATCGGTCGATGCGTATCTCATCGTGCTCCTCGCCGGGCATGCCGTCCAGGGCGAAGCAGTGAGTCGTCTTCGGGCGGCCGACCTGACTACCCACACCGGAGGATGCGTGACACCTGCAACGGTCTGCACGGCCCGAGCACGCTGCTCCAGGCCCCGGGACGTGAGGCCGTGACGTCCTGAGGGCGGCGGCCGGCCGGCGAGCCGGACCGCCGCTCGCCGTAGGCTCGTCGTCGTGGCCACCTTCTCCTCCGTGTCGAGACAGCACGTCCTCCAGGCGATCGCCGAGTACGACTCCCGTGGGGACACGGGCTTCCTCGACGTCTACGGTTTCGAGCCGCTCCCCGGCTACGCGCTCCTGCACGACGGACGCAGCTACGACCTGAGGGCCGTCGTCGGTGTCGCGCACCGTCTCGCGACTGGCCGGCTCGCCACCTCCGAGGAGTTCGGCAGCAGCACGGACGGCGCCGTCGCGATCCTGCGCAAGCGGGGTTTCGACGTGACTGAACCCGTGGTCGCGCTCCGGCCGGCGCCGGTGCGTTCCGCGCGCGCGCCGCGGGCTCCGCGGACGCCCGTCGTGAGAGCGACCGCCGTGCGGGAGGCGCCGTCGGCGATCTGCCCGACGTGCTCGATGACCCTGCCCGCGACCGGCATCTGCGACGAGTGCGGCTGAGCCGTCGTCAGAGGCGCGCCAGCGCACCTTGCGCCGCGACCACCCCGGTGCTGAACGACGCCTGCAGCAGGTAGCCACCCGTGGGCGCCTCCCAGTCGAGCATCTCGCCCGCCACGAACGTTCCGGGCAGCCGGCGGAGCATGAGCGCTTCGTCGACCTCGGACCACGCGATGCCGCCGGCGGTGGAGATCGCCTTCTCGATCGGCATCGTCGCGGCCACCAGCACCGGCACCGACTTCACCCGAGCAGTCATCGCCCCCGGGTCGGTCGGCAGGGCGGCGCCCGCCTCCCGGAGCAGCGCGATGGCGACCGGGTCCAGGCCGAGGGTCCGACGCAGCCAGTTCGAGGCGGAGTCCTTGGGTCGACGGCGCGCCAACCGGTCAGCGACCTGGTCGACCGTCAGCGCGGGACGCAGGTCGACATCGACGATGCACCGACCGTCGGCGTCGAGGGCGTCGCGGACCGCGGCGCCGATCGCATAGACCGGTCCACCCTCGATCCCTGCCCGGGTAACCATCGCGTCGCCCTGCACCGCGGGACCCGGCCGACCCTGGACCGTCAGCGAGACGTGCTTGAGCGGCGTGCCCTCGAACCGGTCGGCGAACACGTCGGTCCAGCCGACACGCATCCCGACGTTCGCCGGTCGCAGGGGTGCCACCGCCACGCCCCGATCGGAGAACGGGCCGACCCATCCGCCGTCGGAACCGAGCCTCGGCCACGACGCACCACCGAGCGCGAACACCGTGACATCGGCCGCCACCGAGGTCTCCTGTCCGTCGACGGCCGTCAGGCGCAGGCCCTCGTCGGCCCAGCCCATCCAGAGGCTCCGTCGCTCGATCCGCACCCCGAGGTCGGCCAGCCGCGACAACCACGCACGGACCAGCGGTGTCGCGCGGAACGACCGTGGGAACACCCGCCCGCTCGACCCGACGAACGTCGGCTCCCCCAGCCCCGCGCACCAGTCGCGCAGGTCCTCCGGGCCGAACACCTCGAGCATCGGCGCGAGCCGGTCGGCGGAGCTGCCGTACCGGGCCAGGAAGGGGTCGCGATCCTCGCTGTGCGTGAGGTTCAGCCCGCCGTGACCGGCCAGGAGGAACTTACGGGCCGGCGACGGCATGCGGTCGTACACCGTGACCGCGACACCAGCCCGGGCCAGCACCTCGGCGGCGATCAGCCCAGCCGGTCCGCCACCGACGACGCTCGCCGTGCTCATCGGACGAGCTCGGGGATGGGAGTCGGCACCGGCCGAACGTAACCGACTGTGGCCGGTCGCGCGGAAGTCGACCTTGCGGGCACGGTCCAGAGTCCGACAGATCAGGTCGGTCCGGGGTCGGACCGATGCGGGGTGATCGCGACGATGTGCCGTCGCTCGAACTGCACCGTGTCACCGGCGTGCAGACCGCGCAGCTCCGCGGGGTCGCTGTTCAGGCTCCCCTCGAGCTCGACCTCACCGACCGCAGTCACCCGGACCCACACGCGCTCGACCAGGCCCGAGTCCGGCTCGACGACGAGCTTGACGCGGTCCCCCACCTGCGCGGAGGCCTTCGCGTCGTCGCTGGGGATGCGGAACGAGTTCGGCGCGGCCGCGTGCTTCTCGACGGCGTCGGCAAGCGTCCACCCGGTCCGCCGACGGAACAGGCTCACCGCAGACCCGCCAGCGCGCGCACCGTGACGATCGTGTCCGCCTCCGCCGCCGTCTTGTCGTCGCGGTAGCGGACCACACGCGCGAACCGCAGCGCGAGCCCGCCGGGGTACCGCGTCGAGGTCTGCAACCCGTCGAACGCGATCTCGACCACCTGCTCCGGCCGCACGGTCACCACCCAGTCGTCGTCGGAGACCTGCAGCTCCCGGAACCGCTCCGTCTGCCACGCCAGCATCTCGTCGGTCATGCCCTTGAACGTCTTGCCGAGCATCACGAACCCGTCCCCGTCGCGGGCGCCGAGGTGGATGTTCGACAGCAGCCCCTGCCGCCGCCCGGACCCCCGCTCGACGGCCAGCACCACGAGGTCGAGGGTGTGCCTCGGCTTGACCTTGATCCACGCGGCGCCACGCCGCCCGGCCTCGTACGGAGCGTCGGCCGCCTTGATGACGACGCCTTCCTGCCCGGCGGCCACCACGGCGGCGAAGTAGTCGCGGGCCTCCGTGACGTCGGACGTGACGAGCCGGTGCACCACCGACGCACCGGCCACCGTGTCGAGCGCGTCGAGGCGCCGCAGCAGCGGTGCGTCGAGCAGGTCGACGCCGTCGACGTGCAGCGCGTCGAAGAAGAACGGCGTCAACGTGGTCACGGCGGCGACCTCGGCGTCCTTGGTGGCCGAGCGCGCCGCCGTCTCCTGGAACGGTCGCGGGCGACCGTCCGGGCCGACGGCCAGCGCCTCGCCGTCGAGCACGAGGGTCGACGCCGGCATCGCCTGGACGACCGCCACGATCTCCGGAACCCGACTGGTGATGTCGTCGAGGCTGCGCGTGAACACGCTCACGTCGGGACCCTGGCGATGGACCTGGATGCGGATGCCGTCGAGCTTGGAGTCGACGACCACCGGACCGGGACCGAGGCTCGCCCAGGCTCCGTCCACGTCGGGCGCCGACTGCGCCAGCATGGGCCGGACCGGCCGGCCGGCCGTGAGCGTGAAGCCCGCGAGCGCCGCGACCGGATCGGGGGACGTCAGGGCGGCGACCGCGACCGGCTCGGTGTCGCCCGCGAGCATCGCGGCTCTGCGCACGACCTCCGGCGGGACCCCCGCGGCCTCCGCGACGGCGTCCAGGAGCAGTGCGTCGAGCGACCCCTGCCGCAGCTCACCGGTCACCAGACCGCCCAGGAGCCGCTGCTCGTCCGCGGTGGCTGCTCCGAACAGCTCGGCCGCAAGCGCGTTCCTGCTGATCACGGAGCCGGGGCCCTCCAGCCGCGACATCTGCTCGAACACGGCGTCGACCCCCGCCACGGTCAGCGAGGGGTCGGCTGCCGGCGACGGCAGGGACGTCAGCGAGCGCCAGCCCAGCCCGGTCCGCCGCTGGCGAAGCTGACCCCCGAGGTACCGCGAGACGATCCCGACGTCCTCGGGCGGTGTCCGACGGAGCAGGTCGACCAGGAGCGCACGCTTGGCCAGCCGCGACCGCGTCGTCGCGAGGGCGGACGACGTCGTCGCCAGGTCGACCAGCAGCATCCCTGCATCCTGCCGCGCGGCGCCGACATCCCGCGCGTCGGGACTACAGGCCGATGCCGCCGTCCACGTAGAGCCAGCGACCGTCCTCGCGCACGAAGCGGCTGGTCTCGTGCAGCCGGCCGCGCTGACCGATCACGGTCCCGTCGTCGAGCCGGTAGTGGGCGACGAACTCGACGGTGCCGGCGTCGTCCCACGGGCCGCCGGCGTCCGTGCGGACCACGTCCAGCCGGTGCCAGACCATGGCGTCGTCCAGCTCGAGGACCTCGGGCCGCGTGCTCGGGTGCCAGGTGGCGAGCAGGTAGTGGGTGGCCCGCGTCGCGAAGCCCGTGTAGCGCGAGCGCATCAGCGCCTCGGCGGTCGGTGCCCGGCGGCCGGCGGCCAGGTAGCGGCCGCAGCACTCGCCGTACGTCTCCCCCGAGCCGCACGGACAGCGGTCGTCGTGCTCGCTCATCGATCCTCCCGGCGCGTCGTCCCGGCGAACCTAGCAACAGTCCGTGGGGCTCGCAGAGGGGACCCAACCCCTCCGCGCCGGGGAGTGTGAGCAGACCGTTTCACGTCCTACGTTCCGGTCAGAGCCATAGTGCCGTACGGTTAGACCTGTAGTCGCAGTGAATCGCTTGTCATGACGGCCAGGGGAAACCCGGCAGGACGTTCTCGAGGACCACCTCGGAGACGGACGACGAACACCGTGAATACCGGTCCCGGTCACCCGGGAGTTGTCCATACCGCACGTGAGAGAAGAGAGCATCATGCCTGTTGGCACCGTGAAGTGGTTCAACGCCGAGAAGGGCTTCGGCTTCATCGCCCCCGAGGACGGCGGACCCGACGTCTTCGCGCACTACTCCGCCATCACCACGAGCGGCTACCGCACGCTCGAGGAGAACCAGAAGGTTCAGTTCGAGGTCACGCAGGGCCCGAAGGGCCCGCAGGCGTCGAACATCACGCCTCTCTGAGCTGATCTGAGCTCATAGCTCCATCGCACGGGACCCCGGCCTTGTGGCCGGGGTCCCGTCGCATCATCACCGAGGCGCCTCCGATCCAGCTCATCCCCCGACCGAACTCGCGCCGCGCTCTGCACGACCGACAGGACGGACCCCCGTGAGCTCCCAGACGCTTACCGACACACCCCAACGCCCGCGCGACCGCGCCGTCAGCGACTTCACCGAGCTGACGCGCACCATCCAGGCCGCCGGCCTGATGAAGCGTCGCCCCGCGCACTACGCCGTGCGGCTCTCCGCCGCCGTCGTCGCCGTCTTCGGCCTGATCGCCACGATCATCCTGGTGGGTGACTCCTGGTGGCAGATAGCCGTCGCCTTCGCCGCCGCCGTGATCCTCACGCAGGTCGCGTTCCTCGGCCACGACGCCGCGCACCGCCAGATCTTCGCCGACGGACGCGCCAACAACTGGACGTCCCTCGTGCTGGCCGACCTGTTCGTCGGCCTGAGCCACGGCTGGTGGCAGCGCAAGCACACGCGCCACCACGCCAACCCGAACAAGATCGACACCGACCCCGACATCGACCTCGAGGTCCTCGCCTTCACGCCCGAGCAGGCCGCGAAGCGCACCAAGCCGCTGTCGGTCTGGTTCATCAACCACCAGGGCTGGTTCTTCTTCCCGCTCCTGCTGCTCGAAGGCCTCGCGCTGCACATCGCCGCGATCAAGCGGCTCTCGTCGCGGGAGAAGCTCGAGCACCGTGCCGCTGAGATCGTGATGATGAGCATCCGGCTCGTCGGCGGCACCGCCCTCGTCTTCCTGGCCATGTCCTGGCCGATCGCGCTGGTCTTCCTGGCCGTGCAGATGGGTGTCTTCGGGTTCTACATGGGCGCCTCGTTCGCCCCGAACCACAAGGGCATGCCGCTGATCCCCAAGGACTCGCGCCTCGACTTCCTGCGCCGCCAGGTGCTGACCAGCCGGAACATCGGCGGCGGCAAGTGGGTCGACGTGCTCATGGGCGGGCTCAACCACCAGGTCGAGCACCACCTGTTCCCGTCGATGCCCCGCCCGTCCCTGCGCCGCGCGAAGCCGATCGTCGAGGCGTACTGCCGGGAGCACAACATCCCGTACGTGCAGGTCTCGCTGCCGCGGTCGTACGCGATCATCGTGAAGTACCTGAACACCGTCGGGAAGCCCGACCGCGACCCGTTCAACTGCCCGATGACGGCGCTCTACCGCGTCTGACGCTCGGCTCGATGAAGCCCCCGTCGCCCTGTGAGGCGGCGGGGGCTTCGTCGTGAGCGGCCGCCCCACCGGGTGGAGCCGGATCCCCGTTCCCCACCCTCAGCCGACGCATGAGCCATGAGTGCCGCCACGGCGCGCTGTCGCGTCAGCCATTGCTTGTTCGCGGCAGGAACGCACAGACCGGCGACACGCAGAAGGGCGCCGGTCGGGAGTGATCCCGACCGGCGCCCGTGGGTCGCGCTTGCCCTCGCGACCCCTCGATCCTCGACCGTCAGTCGAGCATCGAGATCACCTGCTGAGCCTGGTACCCGAGGAGCGCCCGGGCGCCAGGTGTCACCGTCGACGGCCCCGTCCGCGGTGTGAGGAGCTCTACGTACGCCGTCAGCGACTTCACAGCGGCCTCCTCGTTGCCCGCGTCGGCGGTCTTGTCGGCCACCTGGATCGCGGCGAGCAGCGGCCCGACCACGGGGCCCGTGATCGCACCGGCCGCGATCTGCGCCTCGGTCGCGTCGCGCAGGGCGTCGATGCTGCCCGGCGCGAAGTACGACGGCACCGGCACCTGCGTGTAGTCGGTGTCGGAGGCCAGGTAGAAGCCCACGTAGGACGGCTGGTTGTAGGTAGTCTGCTGACGGGCCACCTCGACCCGGTACTGCGGGTCGTGCATGAGCGTGTACATCTTCGTGTGGCTCAGCCCGGTGTTGATGAACAGGCGGATCGCCGACGAGTCCGCGGTGCGGACCAGCAGCTCCTCGCGGGAGTCACCCAGGACGTCCGCCACCAGCGACGGGTTGCCCTTGGTGCCGTTGTTCGACCGCGTGCCCGTGGCGGTCAGCTGACGACCCCGGGTCCAGTCGTCGATCGTGACGTCCTGCGCCGCGGAGCCGTTGACGATCTGCGTGGTCCCGTCCGGCAGCCACTTGATGCTCATGTTGGTGCCGGGGATGGGGCCCGGGGTGACGGCGCCGGCCGCCGAGTACAGCCCCAGCGCGTCGGAGCCCCCGGGCAGGCTGGCCCACACCTCGCTGCCGCGCACCGACGGGAGCACGTCGCCGATCATCGCGCGGCCGGTGTCCCGCCCGGAGTACACGCCGAACAGGACCTCGCCGGTCTTGGCGTCGCGCATCGCCATGCCGTAGGGCGCGTACGTGGCGCCCTCGTGGGCCGTGAAGATCTCCAGGCCCGGACGGTCCGGGTCGATGTCGGTCACGTGCATGGCGTCGCCGTGACCGAGACGAACCACCTCACCGGGCGCAGCGCTGCCGGCGGGCAGGGTGTCGAACGAGGAGTACAGGACAGAGCCGTCGTCGTCGATCGTCGCGGCGCCGTAGACGATCTCCTGCTTGCCGTCGCCGTCCACGTCGGACGCGGACAGCGAGTGGAAGCCCTGCGTGGTGATCTTCCCGTACACCGGGTCGGTGCCGTCGCGGCCGTGCGGGCCGTCGTTGAACGGGTTGGTCATCGGGACATGACCCGAGTCGACGTACCAGCGCTCCTCGAGGTTCTTGCCGTCCCAGTCGTACGCGACGAGCGTCGTGCGCGTGTAGTAGCCACGGGCGAAGACCGCCGACGGCGTCTGCCCGTCGAGGTATGCGACGCCGGCCAGGAAGCGGTCGACGCGGTTGCCGGGCTCGATGCGGGCCATCGCGTAGTCGCCCCACAGCAGACCGTCGTCGTCACGACCCGGCTTGTAGTCGATGGTCTGGAGCTCCTTGCCGGTCGCCCCCTCGAACACCGTGAGGTACTCGGGACCGTCGACGATGAAGCCCTCGAAGTTGCGCAGCACGTTGCGGGCGCTGCGGCTGGGCGCGTAGACGTCGATGAAGTAGTTGGCGAGCGCCGTCGCGTCCTCGTGCGACAGCGGGTACGCGTACTGCGGCGCGATGCCGAGCGCCGCCTCGACCGTCGAGGGCCAGTGGCCCGCGACGACCTCGGGGTGGCTGCTCCAGCCCTCGAGCATGGTCACCAGGTGGTCGAAGTACCCCTGCTTGCTCAGTCGGTAGTCGACGGTGTCGGTGACTCCCGCGGCGCGGTCGCGCCCGGGCAGCGTCACGAACTCCTCGCTGAGCACCGACCCGTCGGCCCCGTACGTCGTGATCTTGCTGCCGGGGGCCGTCTTCATCATCAGCTCGGCCTTGCCGTCACCGTCGTAGTCGTAGACGGGGAACTGCGTGTAGTGCGCGCCGGCGCGGATGTTCACGCCGAGGTCGATGCGCCACAGCTGCGTGCCGTCCTGCTCATAGGCGTCCACGAAGACGTTGCCCGTGTAGCCGACCTGGCTCACGTCCTTGGAGTTCGACGGGTCCCACTTGACGATGTACTCGTACTGGCCGTCGCCGTCGACGTCGCCGACCGACATGTCGTTGGCCGAGTACGTGTACGCCTCGCCCACCGGGGTGACGCCGTCGGCCGGCTTGTGCAGGGGGATGTCGAGGCTGGGCTGAGCCCACGGGGTCGCCTCGGCCCCGTCGACCTCGGCACCGTCAACGACCGCGGCGACCCGGTAGCGGGACGTCGCAGTACCGGCGGGGTCGACGAAGTTGGTGGAGTCGGTGACCGTGCCGAGCAGCGCGCCGTCTCGGTAGACGGCGAAGTCCGGTCCGGTCAGGCCGGTCGCGGTGGTGCCGGTGACCTCGCTGGCGAGCAGCCGCCACGAGAGGAAGACCCCTTCGGGGGTGCTGGCCGCGACGAGTCCGCGGTCGAGGTGCTCCAGAGTCAGACCGTCGGGACCGCGGGTGGGTCCGTGGCCACCGGTCGTGGCGACCTGGCTCGTCGCGGGGGCGGCCGTCGCGGGCACGGCCGCCAGCGTGCCGACGAGCACGACGGAGCCGGCGATGGCAGTGATCGTGCGGGCGCGCTGTGCCGACGTGCGGCCTCGTGGCGGCGTAGAACCTCGTCGTTGCGTCAGACTCATCGTTGAATCCTTTCAATCGGCTAGGCGTCCCCCGACGGGTGGAGGGCTGGCTCCCGACGAGGAAAGCCGGGGGCGCCGTTGACCCCGACCGCCCACGACCGTATCGCCTGATTCACCCGAGTCAACCCCTGCTACGACATTCGCCGGATACCGTTGACGAGAGCGCTCCCGTCAACGGAAATCGCTATCCAAGCCGCCGTGCGCACCGCCCCGTGAGGCTCGTGATGACGTCACCCGCGGAGAAGGTACGGGCGACGAGCGCGTCACCTAGACTCCCTCCGTGATCTTCAAGGCGGTGGGCGAGGGCAGGCCCTACCCCGAGCATGGGCTCGAGACGGCCAAGCAGTGGGCCGAGGTCCCGCCGCGCCAGGTGCGCCTCGACGAGCTGGTCACCACGAAGCGCACCCTCGACCTCGATGCGCTGCTCGCGGAGGACTCGACGTTCTACGGCGACCTGTTCGCGCACGTGGTCCAGTACCGCGGCGTGATGTACCTGGAGGACGGTCTGCACAGGGCCGTCCGGGCCGCGCTGCACCAGCGCGCGCTGCTGCACGCACGGGTGCTGGTGATCACGTGAGCGAGCAGGACCGGGCCCGGCAGCTGCGTCGACGGCACATGCACGAGCGGCAGGCCGTCATCTTCGGCGTGCTGCTCGCTGCCCTCGCGCTCGCCGGGCTCGGCGCCGCGGCGATGTTCACCGGAAGCCTGAACCTGCCCGTGTTCGCCCGCGACTTCCAAGCCGTGGCCACACCCACGGCTGCGCAGGACCCGTACCCGTGCCCCCCGGCCGGGGCGCTGCCGGTGGCCTACGACCAGATCACGGTGAAGGTCTTCAACGCGACCAACCGGGTCGGCCTGGCCGGTGCGACGGGGGCTGCCCTGTCGGAGCGCCGCTTCGTCGTCGCGGCCACGGAGAACGCGGCCGCTTCCTACGACGGCACAGCTCGCATCATCTTCGGGGTCGGCGGCGTGGCCCAGGCGTACACCCTCGCCGCGCACATCGACGGCGCGGTCCTCGTGCTCGACCCCCGACCGGACGCCAGCCTGGACCTGGCGCTGGGCGCGGAGTTCGCCGAGCTCAAGCCCATCGACACGGTCGGCCTCGACCCCGCAGTCCCGCTCGTGGCTCCGCCCGGCTGCACCCCGTTCGACGAGGTGGTCGCACCGGCCGTCCCCGCCGCGACGGAGACCCCCGCCGCCGGCTGACGCCCGTCGTGCGCGGCCGTGAGGACCGTGCGACCGTGGGTGTCTGCCGTGGTCACCGACCACGGACGACGAGGGAGGTCGACGATGACCGAGCCAGACGTCACACCCGACCCTGTGCGGGCCACGGCTCCGGACGCACCGCCCGCACCCGACGACCCGCCGCGTGACGACGAGTACGTCGACGGCGAGCGCGTGCTTCCGCCGGTGGCCCCGCCCCGCACCGGCTGACACTCACAGCGAGAGGGACCGCGACGGGCCCGGCGCGCGGGCTAGCCTGAACCCCTGCCCGCCCGTCGGCCACGTCCGGCCCAACCTCGGAGGTCGTCCTGCTCCGCCGCCTGCTGCACTCCACCACGGCCGTGTGGGTCGCGTTCGTCCTGGTGCACGGCTGGCTCGCGTTCGTCGGCCTGGTGCTGATCCCCCAGGAGGCGTTCTGGGACCTCGACCTCTACCGCTACTGGATGTGGCTCGGGATCAACCGCGGCGAGTGGCCCGTGCTCTCCGGCTCGTGGGTGTACCCGGCGGGCGCTATCGTCCCGATGCTCACGGCCGCGATCGGTGGGACGGGCGGCGGTTCCGCGTATCCGGCGGTCTGGGCGCTGATGGTCACCGTGCTCGACGCGGTCGCGCTCGCGTTCCTGCTGCACACGCGTCGGCCCGACCGCCCGCACGAGCCCCCGACCGCCGCGGGCGCCTGGTGGTGGCTCGCGTTCCTCGTGCTCCTCGGACCGGTCGCCATGGGCCGCCTCGACGCCGTCATCGCTCCCGTTGTCGTCGTGGCGCTGTCCATCGCGCTGAACCACCCGCGCATCACGTCCGCGCTCCTGACGACCGCCGCGTGGGTCAAGGTCGCGCCCGGTGCGTTGCTGATCGCGTTGTTCGTGGCCGTCCGCCGGCCGTGGCGCAGCGTGGTCGTGCCGGCCGCGATCGTCTGCGCTGTCGTCGTCGGCACCGTCGCGGCGCTCGGCGGCCTGCCCCACGTGTCGTCGTTCCTCACCGAGCAGGAGGACCGTGGGCTGCAGATCGAGGCGCCGGGGGCCACGCCGTGGCTGGTCGCCGGGCTGTTCTCCACGTCCATCACGCGCTACCTGAACGAGCCGCTCGTCACCTGGGAGATCACGGGACCGGGCACGCAGGGCGCCGCGGACGTGCTGGGGGCGCTCTTCTTCCTCGCGCTCGGCGCGTCGGCGTTGCTGCTGTGGTGGCGACGCGAGCAGCTGGGTGCCCGGATGTGGTCCGGCGGGATCGCGCGCACGGAGCTCCTGGTCCGTGGCGCGATGCTCCTGACGCTGGCGATGCTGGTGTTCAACAAGGTGGGATCGCCGCAGTACATCGGCTGGCTGGCGGCGCCCGTGGCTGTCGCCCTGGCGCTGCAGCTGCCCGGCTGGCGGACGACCGCCTGGCTCGTGCTGGGCACCGCGGCGGCGACGCAGGTGGTGTTCCCCTGGTTCTACAGCGAGGTGACCGCGGGCCAGCCCGCGGTCACGCTGACGCTCGCCGCGCGGAACGTGGCCCTTGTGGTGCTGCTCGTGCACACCGTGGTCGCGCTGGTCAGACCGTGGGAGGACGATCAGCCGGACGCCCTGCGCCGCCAGGAGCGGATCACGAGCGCGAGCCCAGCCGCGTAGGTCACCCCGAGCACGCCCAGGTACGGCACGTAGAAGCGCCTCAGCACGGGGTGCGCGACCACGGCCGCGCCACCGATCGCCGCACCCATCGCCGCCGCACGCGCACCGCGCGCACCCGCCGTATGGAACGCGAGCGGGATCCGCGGGGTGCCCGCCTCCCCTGCCGCGGCGGCGTAGAGCTTGACCGGGACCCCGTTGGCCGCCTGCTTCCAGACGCCCCGCGCACCGGCCGCCATGTGCCGCGCGGCCTCGTCGCGCATCGAGGCCGTGGTCAACGGAGCGGGCGGTCGCAGACCGCGCCGGGTCAGCTCGGAGGTGACCAGGACGCCCGCGACCGACCCGGCGGTGAGCCACGCGGCCGCGGGCAGGATCCGGCGCGGGTTGGCGACGCCCACGACCGCCAGGTACATCTCCATGGTCACCGGCCAGCTCACGGCCTCGGCGAACCCCCACACGGCGGCGCCCGCCATCCCGGCGTTGCCGTCCATCGCCCGGTGCAGGGTGCTCCACGTGCGGGACTGCGACGCGGTCGCGGGCCCCTCGGCGAGCAGCGCCTCGAGCTGGTGGGTGACCGGAGACATGTCGTCGTCGACGAGGTCCTCCGGCTGGATGGGGTGGCCGAGGCGGACCTCGACCGGGCCGGGGCGCAGCCCGCCGCCCTTGGGCAGCAGGTCGTGGGTGCCGACGATGGCGACAGGCAGCAGCGGGACGTCGAACTCGCGGGCGATCCGGACGGCACCGCTGCGCAGCTCCCCGAGCCGGCCGTCGGTGCTGCGGGTGCCCTCGGGGAACACGAGCAGGCTTGACCCGGCGCCCAGCACCGTCTGGGCGCCGTCCACCAGGCCGCCGTAGCCGCCGCCGTTGCGGTGCACCGGGACCGCGCCGATCGCCAGCTTGAGGCCCAGCCGCATCCACGCCTTCTCGAACCAGTAGTCCTCCGCCGCCACGACCACGGGTTTGTACGGCGCGGGGAAGGCGGCGATCAGCGCCGGGGTGTCGGCGTGCGAGCTGTGGTTGGCGACGATGACCATCGCCTCGTACGGCGCCGAGCCGCGCACCTTGTACCCGCCGACCAGGTGGAAGACGTTGCGCCAGAACGTGTGCCGCGCCGCGCCGGCCAGGTTGAACCCGGGCGGGAGGCCCACCCGGCGGCGCGACGTCATGCGAGCACCGCGGCGAGCGGGAGCACCAGCAGCAGGGAGTCCACGCGGTCGAGCAGGCCACCGAAGCCGGGCAGCCACGACCCGGCATCCTTGACCCCGGCGCGGCGCTTCACCATCGACTCCAAGAGGTCTCCTCCGACGCTTCCGAGCAGCAGGGCGACATACAGCCCCGGCGAGGCGGAGTCCAGCACGACCAGCACGATCGCAGCCCCGACGGCGGCTCCGACCATACCGCCGACGGTCTTGTTCGGACTGAGCCGGGAGAGTGGTCGTCGCGCCCACGTGAACCGGCGCAGCCCTGTCCCGCCGCACCAGGCCGCGATGTCGGTGGCGGCGGCCGCGAAGCACAGCAGGTACGCGTCGCTGCCGACCAGGACGAGGTTGGCCAGCGACCAGCACAGCCAGATCGACCCGAAGGCCGTCAGGGTCGCGCGCTCCAGGCCCCGCTCCGAGTCACCTGAGAGCAGGGCGGGGACCGCGCAGAGCAGTGCCACGAGCGGCACCAGGCCGAGCAGGTCCGGCGCGAGCCAGGCGGCCACCGGGTAGACGACCGCGAGCACCAGCAGGAGCGTCGTCTCGGCGCGAGGCAGCCGCATCATCGCGGCGAACTCGCGCACCGCCTGGAGCGCGAGCAGCGCCGCGAGCGCCGCCGTCGGCCCGGGACCGAGCCACATGGGGATCCCGATGACGGGCAGGATCAGCGCCCACGTGGTCCAGCGGCGGCGGAGCTCGGGCTTGCCCGACAGGAACACCGGGACGGCCGCGAGCGCCAGGATCGTGACGCTGACCGCCAGCAGCCAGACGGCCCGACCCTCGAGGTCGAGGTGCCACCCGGCCAGCACGAGGTGGATGTCGAGGTCCGGCACGAGGTTCACGCGCGCTTCACGCGAGCAACCGGCGCAGCTCGCGCAGTCGTGTAACGGCCGTCACCAGCGACATCCCGATCATCACGGGCAGCACGAGGGGCGACAGCGCGGGCGCAGCCACCAGGAGGACCACGGCGAGGCAGCGTTCCGTCTTGCCGAACGGTCCCCCGTTCAGCCGCGGCGCACCCGCCCCTGCGCCGGCCAGCGACGCGACCGTCGGCAGCGTCGCGACGACCGCGGCGACCATCACGAGCACGAGCCCCGACGTGCCCTGCTCGCGCCCCAGCAGCACGGCCAGGCCGGCGAACATGAGCAGGTCGCTGAGCCGGTCCCCGATCTCGTTGAGCACGAACCCCCAGGGGCGCGACACCCCCCGCGCACGGGCGACCGCGCCGTCGAGGTTGGCGCCCGCGAGCCGCCCCGCCAGCAGGACGAGCACGAGGAACCACCAGCCGACGGCGACCGCCACGCCCGCGGTAGCCGCGCTGACCACGCCCAGCCACGTGAAGACGTCAGGGGACACGCCCCCGCGGACCGCCCAGCGGACGATGCCGTCGAGCTGCCGGGTGTACCAGGGTTTGAGTGCGTACAGGCCGCGCATGCCGGGACCCTAGCGAGGTCGCGGGGCTCCCGTGCACGTCAGCCACAGGTCACCCCAGCTGTGACGCCACCTCCGACGCCACGAGTTCCAGGTGGTCCAGGTCGTGCAGGTCCAGCACCTGCAGGTACACCCGCGTGATGCCGAGCTCCCGGTAGGAGCCGATCCGGTCGACCACGGCGGTCGGCGTCCCGGCGAACCCGACGGCACGCACCTCGACCGCGTCACGCCCGATGGCGGCCGCCCGACGGGCCACCTCGGCGTCGTCGCGACCCGCGCACAGCACCTGCGCCACGGAGAACGTGAGGGTCGACGGGTCTCGGCCGACCTCCTCGCACGCCGCCCGGACGGTGGCCACGCGCTCCGCGACGTCGGCCGGCGCGGGGAACGACTGGTTGAACTCGGCGGCGAACCTCGCAGCCAGCGCAGGCGTGCGCTTGGGACCGCTGCCGCCGACGATGATCGGCACCTGCGCCTGCACCGGCTTGGGCAGCGCGGGTGAGCGCTTCAGCTGGTAGTGCTCGCCCGCGAAGTCGTAGTGCTCACCCACCGGCGTCCCCCACATCCCGGTGATCAGCTCGAGCTGCTCGGTGAGCAGACCGAACCGCTTCTCGGGGAACGGGATCCCGTACGCCGCGTGCTCCTGCGCGAACCACCCGGCACCGAGGCCCAGCTCGACGCGGCCGCCCGACATCTGGTCCACCTGCGCCACCTGGATCGCCAGGACGCCCGGGTGCCGGAACGTGGCCGACGAGACCAGTGTGCCCAGCCGGATCCGGCTGGTCTCCCGCGCCAGGCCCGCCAGCGTCGTCCACGCGTCGGTGGGTCCCGGCAGACCGTCGCCGTCGCCCATGCTGAGGTAGTGGTCGGAGCGGAAGAAGGCGTCGAAGCCGAGGTCCTCCGTGGCCCTGGCGACGGCGAGCAGGTCGTCGTACGTGGCCCCCTGCTGGGGCTCGGTGAAGATGCGCAGATCCATGCGGACCACCCTCACACAGGTCGACCCCGGACAGCGCGCCGTGCGACGGTGGGCGGGTGATCCCTGGCTTCCCCGTGCTGACCCCTGGCCGCCATCCCGCCGACGAGCCGTTCGCGGTCGCCGACTGGCGTCGTCGCGTCGCCGGGATCTACGCCGACGTGCGCCGGATCGCCGCCGACGACCCGGCGTCCGCGCACGCGGTCTGGGTCCAGCGACGCGACGAGCTGCTCGCCGAGCACCCCGCGTCGCCGCTCGACGCGGCGACCAAGGCGGCGTTCGAGGGCCTCGACATCCCGCACTACGACCCGGCCTACCGGTTCGAGTGCGAGGTCCGCCCCGCCACGGCGCAGCGGCTCGACGTCAGCACAGGCACCGACGGGCTCGTGCCCTTCGAGCGCATCGGGACCGTCGAGCTGGGCGACCTGGGCAGGCTCGCCGTGTGGGTGCTCCGCGGCTACGGAGGTGGCCTGTTCGTGCCGGTGAAGGACGCGCTGGCCGGCGCGCCGGGCGGCACGTACGGCGGTGGGCGCTACCTGCTGGACACCGTCAAGGGCGCGGATCTCGGCATGGCCCGGGACAGGCTCGTCATCGACCTGAACTTCGCGTACAACCCGTCGTGCGCCTACGACCCGGCGTGGACCTGCCCGTTGGCCACCCGCGCCAACACGCTCGCCGCGGACGTCCCGGTGGGCGAACGGATGAGGTCGTGAGCCCGGTTCGTGGTCAGACCTGGCAGGCGGGGCACCAGTAGAGCTTGCGCCCGGCCATCTCCTCCACGACCACCGGAGTGCCGCTGACCAGGCACGGGAAGCCGGTGCGGTGGTACACCCAGTGGCGCAGCGACGAGTCGGTGACCGCGTCGTCGCGCTGCGCGTCCGACAGGTCGTCGCGCGTGAGGATGAAGCCCCGCTCGATGCCGTCGGCCAGCTGGACGGTCCAGTCGTCCCACAGCGCCCGGGCGACGTCGGTGGGCACCCGACGCCCGGGGGTGTGCGGGTCCAGGCGGGCACGGAACAGCAGCTCGGCGCGGTAGATGTTGCCGATGCCCGCGACCACCGACTGGTCCATGAGCAGCTGCCCGACGGCCACGTTCCGGGAGGTCAGCCGGTCCACCATCACGTCGCCGGCCGCGGCGAGGTCGTCGGTCGACGCCGGGTCGGGTCCGAGCCGCTCGATCGCCGCTGCCGTACCGGCGGGGTCGAGCACCTCGCACGCCGACGGCCCCCGCAGGTCGGCGACGGTCGAGTCGGAGGCGAGCCGCACCCGCACCTGGCCGACGGGCTCGGGTGGGAACGTGGCGACGAGCCCGCCTTCCTCCGCAGGGCTCTCCCGCTCGTCCTCACCCATCCGCACGATCCTGCGCAGCCGGGGAGCGCCCATGCTGCCGGCGGCGAACCCTCCGGGGACCAGCGGCGTGAGCGACCCGTAGAAGTCCCACGCGCCGTACAGGCCCAGGTGCACGCGCAGGACGTCACCCGACTCGAACGTGCAGAACAGCTGCTTGCCGACGGCGTCCGCGGCCACCAGGACCTGGCCGTCGATCCGCGCCGCACCCGCCGCGAACCGGCCCTGCGGGGAGCTCACAGCCAGACGCCGACCGACGAGGTCCTGGGTGAGCTGGCGGGCGATGCGGTGGACGGTATGACCCTCGGGCACGTCCCGAAGGCTAAGCCACCCGCAGCCGCTCCGCCGCCGCACCGGCGGCAGCCGCGATGCCTGCGGCAACCGCCGCCGCACCGGCTGCCAGCTTGTCGCTCTCCTCGCGCGCCAGCAGCTGTTCCTGGGCCACGGTCGCCGCCTCGAGCACGTCGGTGATCTCCTCGCCGATGAGCTCGTGCCGCTCCAGCAGCGCGTCCCGCAGCGCCTCGACCAGGTGGCGGTGCCGGGACAGCATCCGGCGCACGGTGGTCCGGGCGTCGTCGAGGACGGCCTCGAGCTGGGCGCGGGCCTGCGCGTCGCTGAGCACCGCGGAGACCAGGTCGTGGGGCGTGGCGGCGAACGAGATGAGCGAGCCGGTCATCCCGGCCGCGCCGACCATCTGCGCAGCGGTCCGCGTGGCCGATGCGAGGTCGCCGGCGGGGCCGGTGCTGGTCTGCCCGAAGAACAGCTCCTCGGCCACCCAGCCGCCCATCGCGATCTGCACGAGCGCGCGCAGGTCGTAGTGCGAGTGGGTCCAGACCTCCTCGCAGTCGCCGTGCGCGAGCAGTCCGAGAGCGTCGCCGCGGCGGATGATCGTCAGCACCTCGAGGGTCCGGTTCGGCGCCGCGAGCCATGCGGTGACGGCGTGGCCGGCCTCGTGGGTGGCGATGAGCCGCTGCTCGCCCTCGGTGTAGCGGACCGGGTGGCCGATGCCGACCATCTCGGTGATCCGCGCGTGCTCGACGTCCGCGTACGTCATCGCCATCGAGCCGCGGCGCAGCGCGTTGACCAGCGCCTCGTCCAGCAGGTGCTCGATCATGACCGGCGTCCATCCGTTGGTCGCCGCGGCGAGGCGGTCCCGCAGGGCCGGGTCGTTCAGCTCGGAGTCGGTGGAGCGCCGGGCCAGGAAGTGGTCGACGAGTGCGCGTCGGCCCACCGCGTCCGGGGTGGCGAACGTCAGCCGACGGTCGAAGCGGCCGGGGCGCAGCAGGGCCGGGTCGAGGTGGTCGGCGCGGTTGGTGGCGGCGATCAGCAGGATCGGCGCCTTGACCGGCTTGCGCTGCTGGAGCTGGCGGGACGCCGGCAGCAGCAGGTTGATGCGCGCGATGAACCAGTTGACGAACTTGTCGGACCCCGTGGGCTGGTCGAACGACTGCATCTGCACCAGCAGCTCGTTCACGACTCCCCCGGTGCCCTCGCTGACCACCGCGTTGGTGACCATGTGCGGAACCCGGAACGCGTCGAACGGGCTGGACGCCACCGCGGCGGACGACATGCCGCCGCGGCGCATGGCGATGGCGTCGATCTCCTCGATGAAGCCGATCGCACCGCCCTCGGTCCGGGCAGCCTTGCGCAGCGCCTTGAAGTACGCGCGGATCTTCTTGGCGGTGGCGCCGTAGTACATCGACTGGAACGACGTCGCGGAGACAAACAGGAACGGCACCCCCGCCTCCGCGGCCATCGCCTTGGCGGTCATCGTCTTGCCGGTGCCGGGCAGGCCCTCGAACAGCAGGCCGCGACGGGGCGTCCCGCCCATCTGCTCGGCGAACTGCTTGTGCGTCTGGAACAGGTCGATGGAGCGCCGCACGTCCTCCTTGACGGGGTCGATCCCGATGACGTCGTCGAGCCGCACGTCCACCTGCTCCGGCCGGTAGACCACGTGCGGGGACCGCGCGGAACCCATCTGCGTGCCGACCAGCAGGAGCAGCAGCGCCGCGAAGAACAGCACCGGCACGAGGACCAGCGGGTCGACCGTGGGCATCGCCGGCAGGATCGGGCGGTCCAGCAGCGCGTTGACGATGACCCACGTCTCGATCGCGATCACGACGGCGGAGGCGCGGTACACCCGTCTGCGGCGGACCCTGTCGCGCTCGACCGCGATGTCGTGCGCGCCCCGTCGGATGGGGGACGTGATCTCGTCGGCCACAGGCATGCCTTTCCCTCGGCGCCTGGTTTCAGACGACGCTGCGTCGCGGGAGATGCGATCTGCCCATCGTGGGCGCGACCGGGTGAGTCAGCAATATCGGACATACCGGACCACCCGAACGGTCCAACGCGTCACCCGTTCGTGCGAAGCGTCCTGCGGAGGGCCTCGACCTCGATCAGGCTCAGCCCGAGACCGTCCGTCAGGTAGCCCTCGAACGTACCGAACTGCTCCCGGACGGCGGCCAGGGCGGCCTCGAAGAACTCGACCCGGACCTCGAGCATCGGACGCAGCACGTCGGGGTCGCCCCCGGCGTCGGTGAACCGGTCGAGGAGCGGCGCGAACGTCGCGCGGACCGCGGGGTTCACGGCGAGGAACTCCTCGGACGCCCCGGCCTCGTCGACGCCCGCCGCGAGCAGCAGGATGGTCGCCGCCCACCCGGTGCGGTCCTTGCCGGCCGTGCAGTGGAACAGCACGGGCGTCCGCTCGGGGTCGAGCACCGTGCGGACGAACGCCGCGTACGCCGCCTGCGCGGAGCGGTCGAGGACCAGGTGCCGGTAGACCGCGAGCATCTCCCCCATCAGGTCGAGGCGCGCGAACTCGTCGACCCGGCCCGCGGCGAACAGCGCCGGCAGCTGCGCCGCCGCGCTGACGGGCAGGTCCGCTAGCACGTCGAGCACGAGGTGCTGCGCGCCGGCGGGCAGCCGGTCGGGGCGCGGGTCGCGCTCGGCATCGGTGCGCAGGTCGACGACCGTCCGGATGCCGAGGTCCGCGAGCGTGGCATCCGTGACGACCGACTCGTCCGTCAGCTCGGCCGACCGGTAGGCGATGCCGGTCGCGACGGTGCCGCCGTCGGCCGTGGCCCGGCCCCCCACGTCCCGAAGGTTGGTGACGGCGGGAGACAGGAGGACGTGCGCGTCGACGGTCACGCGGTTCAGGGTGTCAGCCCTCGCCGCAGCCGCGCCACCTGCACCCGGAGGTAGTCGCGCTCCGCGAGGCTGGTGGTCCCGTGCGATGCCAGGAGCAGCTGGTCGGCGGCCTCCTGCGGGCGGCCGGCACGTTCGAGCAGGTGTCCGCGCACGGCGGCGAGGCGGTGGTGACCGGGCAGCCGGTCGTCGAGCGTCGTCAGCAGGGCCAGGCCGGCGTCGGGTCCGTCGACCATCGCGAGCGCCACCGCGCGGTTGAGCGTCACCATCGGGTTGCCGGTCATCCGCTCGAGCAGCGCGTAGAGCGCGAGCAGCTGGGGCCAGTCCGTCGCGTCGGTGCTCGGCGCCTCGTCGTGCACGGCGGCGATCGCGGCCTGGAGCTGGTACTCCCCCACGGCGCCGCGCACGAGCGCGTCCTCGACCAGCGCGATGCCTTCGTCGACCATGGCGCGGTCCCAGACCGCGCGGTCCTGGTCGGCCAGCGAGACCAGCTCGCCGTGCGGCCCGGTGCGGGCGGGTCGGCGGGCGTCGGTGAGCAGCACCAGGGCGAGCAGTCCGGTGACCTCGGGGTCGTCGGGGAGGCTCGCGTGCAGGGTCCGGGTCAGGCGCAGCGCCTCGACGGCCAGGTCGGCGCGGGCCACGGTCGCGCCCGTGGTGCTGGCGTACCCCTCGTTGAACATCAGGTACAGCACGCGCAGGACGGCGCGGAGCCGCTCGCCGTACTCGTCCGCCGACGGCATCCGGAACGGCCCGTCCAGCTCTCGCAGCGTGCGGCGCGCCCGGCTGAGCCGCTGCGCCATCGTCGGCTCCGGGACCAGGAACGCCCGCGCGATCTCCGCCGTGGTCAGGCCGCCGACGGACCGGAGCGTGAGCGCGATCGCGGACGCCGGGCTGAGCGCCGGGTGACAGCAGCCGAACAGCAGGAGCAGCGAGTCGTCGGCCTGCGGCGCCTCCGCCTGCTCGACCGCCTCCATCGCGGTGACGAGCTCCTCGCGGCGTCGTCGCGCGTCCTCGCTGCGGTACCGATCCACCAGCTTGTTCTGGCCGACCACGATCAGCCAGCCGCGCGGGTTGTCCGGCAGCCCGTCGGTCGGCCACTGGGTGGTGGCCGCGAGCAGCGCGTCCTGCAGGGCGTCCTCCGCGTCGGCGAGGTCCCCGGACCGGCGGACGAGGACGCCGAGGACCTGCGGCGCCAGCTCGCGCAGCAGGTCCTCGACGCCTCCGTCACTCGGCAGGAGCGGGTGCCTCCATCACGGCGCGGACCTGCATCACCTGCTGGATCGGGACGCCGTCGGGGCCCGGTGCGGAGGACGCCTTGGCGGCGATCTCGATCGCCCGCGCCTCGTCCTCGACGTCGACCGTCCAGTAGCCGGCCAGGAACTCCTTCGACTCCGCGAACGGTCCGTCGGTGACGACCGGGGCGGACAGCCCGTCGCTCCTGACCAGCTTGGCGGCGTCCGGCCAGGCAAGCCCCTGCCCGTCGACGAACTCACCGCTGGCCACGAGCTCCGCCCCGAGGTCATGCTGGAACTGGATGTGGCGCCGCACGTCCTCAGGCGCCCACTGGTCGATCGGCGGGACGCCCTCGATGTAGTAGTTCATCAGCAGCATGTACTTCACGGTGCACTCCCGGTGTCCACTGTTGCCCATGCGGCCCCCCGGCGGGTCCGCTCACCGGGTGGTCGGCGCCGGGCGCAGGTTCTCGACATGCATCCTGTCGTTGATCAGCTCTGCGCGACAGGTCGACTTGGCCGATCGTGCGGCGCGGGCGCACCATGGCCACGACGAGGGGACGCAGATTGGCTCGCACGAGGCTCACGGCACGGTCCGCACTGGCCGCACTGGCGGTCCTGGCGCTGGCCGGGGCGTGCGCCGACGCGCCCGCGGCCACCCCGGCCGCCGCACCGGCGCCGGTGGTCGTGACCGCGCCGGTCGCCGTCGAGAAGGCCGCCGCACCCACCGTCCCCGCGCCGCCCGCCGCGGACCTGAGCACCCTGCCGGTCATCGACCTCCTGCACGTCGTCCCCGGCCTACCGGGCATCGACGGACTCACGCAGCGGGAGAACGCCGACCCGTCGCTCGGCCGCTGGCAGACCGTCGTCGTGGTCCGCGACACGGCGGGACGCGTCGCACCGGCCGGTGCGGCCGTCGGCGTGGTCCCCCCGCTGACGCTCGAGGTGCGCACGACGCTCCCCGTCATCGACCAGCGCGGTCGGTGGCTGCGCGTGATGGTGGCGACCCGCGGAGCCCTGCCCAGCCAGGACGTCGCGCAGACCAACGGCCGCAGCGTCTGGATCGACTCCGCGGACACCGAGCCCGCCGGCACCGACTGGTCGATCCAGGTGGACACCGCCGCGCAGACCATCACGGTCGACGACGGCACCACGACGCACGTCCTGCCCGTGAAGGCCACCGGCGCACCGGGCACGCCGACCCCGCACGTCCCGGCGTTCCTGGTGGGTACCCGCTGGCTGCAGCCCGGCTCCACCACCCCGCGGGTCCTCCTGCTGTCGACGCAGAGCGAGTCGATCGACCACTACGACAAGCCGACGGGCACCGCGGTGACAGCGATCCACACGACGACCCTGCGAGGCGCGGGCGCGGTGTCGAACGGCTGCGTCCGGGTGGGCGACGACGTGCTGGACCTGGTGTGGCAGGCACCTGCGGGAACGGTCGTGACGACGGTCGGCTGACCCGCCTGCCATCCGTTCAGCGCGCGCTGTGCCTGCCTCGCCCATAATCTCCGGGGATGCGTCCGCTTCCGCTCCGCCGCCGTGCGCTCCTGCGCGCCGCTGCGTTCGGGATCGCGTTCACCGTCCCCGTCGCCGTGCTCGCCTACCTCGTGCGCGCCCAGGTGCACGCCGTCGTCGAGTTCGACCAGCAGACGATCCAGGCCGCGACGGAGTACACCCGCGACCACCCCGCGCTCCACCAGGCGCTGCTCGTCTGGCAGGAGCTGTTCCAGGCGAAGTGGGTCAACCTCGCGGCGACTCTCGTGTGCGTGTGGGTCTGGCGCCGGCACGGGCTGACCACCCGGGCGCTGTGGGCGTTCCTCACGATCATGGCCGCGTGGATCCTCCAGCTGGCTGCCAAGGGACTGGTCCAGCGGGCCCGGCCGGTGGTCGAGGACGCCGTCGCGCACGCACCCGGCTCCAGCTTCCCGTCGGGCCACGCGACGAACACCGCGGCCGTCGCGCTCACCCTGACGCTGCTGGTCTGGCCCCTGCTCGGGCGACGCGGCCGGGTGGTCGTCCCGCTCGTCGCCGCCACCTGCACGATCCTCACCGCCGTCGACCGCGTGATGCTCGGCGTGCACTACCCCTCCGACGTCGTCGCAGGGATGGCGCTCGGGACGGCCCTCGCGGGTGCGTCCTATCTCGGCTACAGCGGCTGGTCCGCGACACCCCCCGACCAGGAGACGTGATGAACACCTTCCTGCACCGCTACGACCTGGACACGTCCGCCCCCACCCGCAAGGAGGCGTGGCGCGACTTCGCCGTCCGCGTCCTGCTGCCTGCGGTCGCCCTCTGGGCGGTCATCGTCGGCGTCGGGCTCCTCATCACAGGGCCGCTGGACAACCTGCCGGGCGAGGCCGCGGTCAACGAGTGGTTCGTCGAGCAGCGCACCGCCACGCTCGACTCGGTCACCGCGGTCATGTCCGCGATCGGCACCACCGAGTTCATCATCGGCGCCTGCGTGCTCTTCGTCGCTCTGTTCTGGTGGCGGACGAAGCAGTGGTGGCTCGCGCTGGTACCGCCGCAGGCCATCGCCGTCCAGGCCATCGTGTTCATGACGTCCGCGCTGGTGGTCGGCCGCGAGCGCCCCGAGGTCGAGAAGCTCGACGACTCGCCCCCGACGTCCAGCTACCCGAGCGGCCACACGGGCGCGTCGACCGCGTTCTACGTCGTTCTGGCGATGCTCGCCCAGCGCATCCAGCACCGAGCTCTGCGGATCGTCGTCACCGTCGTCTGCCTGCTGGTGCCGATCGCCGTCGGCACCGCCCGGCTGTACCGGGGCATGCACAGCCTCTCCGACGTGCTCATGGGCGCGCTCAACGGCCTGGTCTGCGCGTTCCTGGCGTGGAACTACCTGCGCCGGGACACCTCGTCGGCCGCGTCCGGGGCCACCTCGGAGGGTCGCAGCCTGACCCACACCTGATCGGCGGGGCTCACGCCGACGTCGACCAGGCGGGTACCCGAAGGCCGAGCGCGCTGAGCTCGAGCGACGCCAGTGCGCGGACGACCTCAGGGTCACCGTCGCGCCAGTCGTTCACCGGGTCGCTGCTCACGCGGGCGAGCGCGCGGACCGGCTGTGTGGCGAGCGCGCGGAGGGCGAACAGGTCTAGGTCGCCGGCAGAGTCGAGGATGCGCGTGGCAGCACGAGCGCGGCTGACGAAGCGGGCGCGGGCGAGCAGCCAGACCGCGGCGACGAGCAGGATCGGGACGGCGGCGATGGTGAGCCCGAGCAGCAGCGCGAGCTGGGTAGCCCCCTGCTGCACCTCGACGCCTGCGCGGGCGATCGAGTCCGCGGCGCCACCGGCGGCGGTAAACGGGGCACGCGCGTCGTCGCCGACGAGCGGGACGCGCGCGACGGTGTCCCCGGCGGAGGTCAGGCTCTCCGAGAGGGAGGTCCCGGCGTCCTCGAGCGTCCGTCCCGGAGCGGCGAGCCGTCCCACTACCTCGTGCACCCACAGGCCAGCACGGACCCACAGGACGATCCAGGCGGCGACGAGCAGGTCGCCCGCGATCTGGAAGGTACGGCGCCACGGGGTCTGTGCGTAGAGGATCACGCGGACATCTTGGCGTGCGCGGGCTCGCCGTGCGTCTGCGCCACGAACAGCGACAGCCCGGACCCACAGGGGTCCGGGCTGTCGATCGGCGGTAGCGGTGGGCTTGGGACGCGGGACTTTGAGGGGGTTGGTTTCGTTGGGCGATCTTCCCTCTGACCTCGTCGGACTCTTCGTAGCGGTCTGCATCGGGTTGCAGGTCTCGGCGATCGTTTGGTCCCTAAAGTGGAGGCTAGAAGGCGACTTCCTGGGCCTTGCTGGAGGTGGGGACACTTCGATGCGCCGAACCGGTAGCGGACGCCGTGGACCGGATCAGTGGCGCGACGCCTTGCTAGTCGTGCGACGCGGCCGGGTCGGCGGCCCTCACGAACACGGAGACGTCGACGTGGTCGCCCTCGAGTGCGAACCGGATGACACTGCTTGCCGGCAGGGCGGCGAAGACTCCCGGCGGGGCGCAGCAGGAGCCCAACGGCCCCAGTTCAGCGATGGGGTCGATGCCTTTGGGCGAACACGCTTCGGCACCAATCCCCTCCCTGAGCCCCTGGCCGGGGTGGGCCACGAGCAGGCACGTCGTGCCGTCACGAGACTCTCCGCTCCACACACTGAGGCCCCCCACGTCCTCGTAGCGCCGCATCTCATCGGCACTGAGACCCAGCGCGTTGAGAGTGCCGTGGTTGTCCTTCGGCTCGTCGGCGTCCGCATCGACCGACTCCAGCGCTAGCACGTAGTCCTGTGCGAGCACGTAGTCCGGGGCGAGCGTGCTGGGCGGGATTGTCGGAGGGACGTTGAAACTACTTCCCTCTCCTTCGGGAGCCGGCAGCATGCTCGCCGTGTCGGTCGCGCCGTCGGGCACGTCTGGCGGCGTGGTGAGGCCCAGCCGGCCCGAGGTGACGATCACGACGGCCGCAGCACCGACGAGTGCTACCGACCAGAGCCACGCCGTCCCGCGACGCCGGCGACGCTGTTCGAGAGGCGCGGCCGACGGGTCGGCGGGTTCGACGAACTCGACGTCGACCATCCTGACCGCCCGGTTCCGCCTTGCGGGTCGCTTCGACGCCATCGGACTTCCCCCGCCGCCGTACCTCACTCAGTACTCCGTGTGCGTCACGGTCGAGCGGGCGGCTCCGTGAGCGCTTGTTCGGGTCGCGTCAGCCAGGTGGCCCAGACTCGGGACGGGTGCTCCGCGCGGCGAGGTGTCTCACACCACCGTCCACCGAAGCGGGACAACGGTCAAGCGGTCGTGCAGCGAATCCACGTCGCTCCGGACCTGCGCGTGGTGATCGACCAGCTTGTCGCTCAGGCGTCGGATGAGGCCTCGATTTGAGGCAATGTGGAGCCAAAGCGGAGCAGCCGAAACGACGAAGGACCCCACATCCGCATGATCACGCGGGTGGGGCCCTTCGACTGGCGGAGGGGTTACGAAACCTACGTAGCGCTGCAGGTTCGCTTGGCTCGCTGACCTGCCATCACACGTTTCGGCGTGATTGATCACGCGAGTCTGTGACGTGATGAAACGTCGCAGAATCCGAGTGACATCGTTGTAGTTCACACTGCCTGGGTACCGCCCGGGGTACGAGCGGTGGCGCCAGACGGTGACGCGAGCCGCCCTCGGCGCTTCTGACGCGTGATGGATTCGAACGGATCCGGCTGCAGGCCAGGTTCAGGTCCATTTCGGTGGCAGCCGAACCTTCTCCAGTACGGCAGGTGGCAACGCGGCCCGCGCGGGTCGTCCCAAGGGACCGCACCTCGCGGACGCGTCCGAAGTGCCCCCCGTCCGGCGCCACCGATCAGAGGTAGGGCCGCTTAGGAAGGCTGTCGCGTTGGCGAGTCGCCGTCCGCTCGGTCACCAGTCCCCCCGTAGCCAGTTGTCTCTTCGTCACCGGGCTCGGCGGTCGCGAGGTAATCGTCGACGGCCGCCTCGTCGCAGAAGAAGGCCTCCGGGCTAACTCGAAGTGCCTCGGCGAGCTGCCACATGGCATGGAGCGAAAGATTTCGTCGCCCGTTCTCCACGGCACCGACGTAGGTCCGGTCAAGCGCCGCGACGTGAGCGAGGTGCTCCTGCGTCAACCCTCGCGCGGTGCGCAGTCGACGCATCCGCAGGCCGAACGCGAGGCGTTGCTCTGATTGTCGTTCTCGGTCGCGCACCCAGCGGACAGTAGGAACGAGCGGCTTATCCGTCGACGGACGATAGGTCACCGGACTATAAGTCACATCTATCGATACCTTGATGTCTAGACATTGGGGGGCAGCGCACCGCGCGTGTCGACGTCGAGCACGTCCGGGAGTGGCTCAATGAAAACCTGCGACGTCGTGGCCCCGTCATCCAGCTGGGCGAACCCTCCACTCCACCGGCTTCCCGCTGATGCCGCCGCGCCTGCGACTGCGCTATCGCCGCAAGAACGGCCCGGTCACGTACGCACCGGCGGTTGGCTGGCGACAAAGATGCGGGCCGTGATCCCCTCGACGCCATCCGTGACGCGATCGCCTTCGCCGTCGGTGACTCGCCGACCTGCGAGCGCCGCACCGAGGGCCGCCAGCACTCGTGCGATCTGAGCGCCGTCGTCACGGGTCAAGACACCGTCAGCGATCAACGCCTCGACGGCCTCTGCATCCGACTTGTCCCACTGTCGGGCACGCGCGACCTGGGCCAACTGCAACGCGATCGCGTCCCATGCCTTCGCGAGGTGCTCGAGAACGAGGTAACGCTCGCGTGCTGCCTGCTTGGTCACACCGAGCTCCCGGCCGATCGCGTCCCACGAGCATCCTGCGATTCGCGCCTGCCCGATTGCCAGACGCGTCGCACGCGAGGCCTCTGACTCGCGCGCTACGGCGAGCCGAACTGTGGCGAGACATTCGTCCTGGAGGTCCATGTCGTCCAGTATCGACAAGGTTTCCTGTCGCGTCAAGACATCTTGTCCTGCCGGAGGGCGTCGCACGACCAAAACATCCCTGCGGTGCCCGCGCCGGGACGCACTGGGGCGGGATGACAGGTGGCTCGGTACGCAAGCACTCCGGCGCTCACTTCATCACGACTGGTGGACCACGTCACCTGACCTGTGCACAGGCAATAGTCCAGTCGCGCGCCGCCCTGACCGCGACGGCTACGCACGTGGGTTCACGCGCCGGGCGGATTCTTGGCAGAACTGCCAACCCGAATCCCACCGACGGAGCACGATGGCGCTCATGGACACTGGCGATCTTCATCCAGCCCGATGGTCGCGGCCCGACGAGGCCCACGACGAGACGGCCGTCCCTGGCACCTATTTGGTAGATGACGAAGGACGTGTCGAGGCGCACCTTCACGCCACCCGGAACGGATACGGACCGGTTGGCTTCGGGCCACCGCGCGAGCTGCCACCGGTGCTCCACGGCGAGTCCTTTCGCGAGCATCTCACCCTCGTCGGCGCCCGGGTCGTCGCGAGCCGCGGCGGCACCAGTGACATGTGCGACGTCACGATAAGGCCGGACTATGCACTTGAGGGGTTTGCGTTCCTCGATCAGGACGAACTTGCCTTCACCGAAGTGCGCGTCCGATTCACCGATCAGGATGTGTGGACCGGCTGGAACCGTTTCGCCGTGAAGTATCAGCATGGGGCGCTCACCGACATTGGTGTCGAGCTGCGTTTCGTGCCGAGGATCGAAGCGGATGTTGACCAAGGCGTTCTGCGCCTCGTTGACGCGTCCTACGTGACGTACGACCCGCACGAGCGGCGGTGGGCGTTCCAGGTCCGGTCGATGTTCGAGTTCGCGTTCGCGCGGCCCGTCGCGATCAACGACGTGTTCGACCGGTACGTGTACCCACTTCAGGTGGCGCTACTCAGTGCATCCGGCAGGATGCCGGGCGTCGCATCAATGGCCGGCACAAGCAACGCGTGGGAGTTCGGTCCAGGAGCTGAGCAGATGCCGACCAAGTGGTTCCAGGTCCGACGCTTCCACGGGCCGCTCAAGACACCGGCCAGCACTGACCTGAAGTACCTCCACCGGCTGTCCGATCTTCAGTTCGACGTGCACATGCCGAAACTGCTCCGTGCTGTGGATGTCCACCGGTTTGCGCTGAGCCACTACAGCTTGCTTCACGCCGAGCGGGCCGCGGGAGGAAACCTCGCACGATTCGGCGTCGCGACGCAGCTCATCGAGGCATTCGATCGAACACTGCATCCGCACGACGTCGGCGACATGGCGCTGGAGAAGCGCTTGAAGCGGCTCGAGGACGAGTCAGGGAACCTCGTCGACGAGATCATCGGTAACCGCAAATGGCGAACGGAGATCGCAGCGCTGCGCAACTTCGCCCTCCACGGCGACGTGCACGCCATCGAGGTCCTACGAGACCAACGACCACTCGTCGCGGCCAGCGAGGCCTTGCTGCTGCTCTTCGAGGTCAGGTTCCTCGTCGCCGTTGGACTTGCGGCTACTCAAGCGAAGGAGCTCGCTGTCGGGCGTGTCCACCATTGGACGATCGCAGCCGCGATCACGGAAAACTATGCGGCACTGTCGGCCGTTGCTGAGCGCACGAGAGTGCGCAAGCGCGGGAAGAGGGCGTCACGCTCCTCCATCTGATGGGACACGTGTCGACATCGAGCTTGATGACGAGCCTGAATCCCAATCACGAGCCCTTCACGGCGCTCGCCAGTCAGTGCCAAGTGCCCGTCGATCTCGAGGAGCCCCCACGCGGACGGCTTGCCACGCTTCGGTGCGAGTTGGTGCGAGTTGGTGCGCAACGATGGGCACCGCACGCCAACAGGTGTCGCGTCGGCGATGTAGGTGAGTCGCTCACCGGCCAGGTGACCGTGGTCCAGTCGTCGGCGAGGGTCCGCACTGTTCTCGATCGTGACGCTCTGAGTGTGGAGCGCGATCGGGCCGACTTCGAGGGCGGCGCCGTAGGCGTCGATGTTCATCGTCCCCCGACGCAGGAGCATCGCATCCAGGGCACTAGCGCCTCGCGCAACTGCTGCAGCATCGCCCGTCACGGTCGACCGCACGCTTGCGGTCGAGCGGTGCGCAACGTCGGGCGACCAGTGCCGCGAGTACCGTCCGAGCATGACGGACACCGCCGCGGCGCCCCTCAACGCCATCCTGTTCCTCGTCGGGAGCCGCGAGCCATTGCGGTACGGCCTCACTTGGCGGGTCTGGTCGGCGGGTACGTCGTTCTACATCAAGACCCGTGAGCCTGGTCTGGCCGAGTCGAAGGTCTCCCTCCACGGCCCCGATCCGCGGCACGCGCGACCCGGCTTCAAGTTCGGCCGTGATACGTCGGTTGTCGGCCGGCCGGCCGCCGCTGTCAACACCGGCGATCCGCTGCCCTGGTGGTTCCCGGGGAAGGACGACGCCAACAACCTCACCCACGCGATCCGTATCTGCGTCCCAGCTGACACCCTTGTGGGAGGAACACCGAACGGTGGTGAGCCCGGCACTGTTCGCAGCCGGATGTTCGCAGGACTGCTTGAAGCACCACCCGCAGGCTCGAGCGCAATGCTCGACTTGTACGTCAGCCCAGGGCCTCCCGAGTTCCCCAACCATCAGCAGCTCGATCAACTCCACGCGCTCCATGGACCGGTCGTGAACACCGCTGGTCAGTACCTGTCCGGGGTAACACGGATCGTCCCCGACGATCGACTCGACCTGTCCCACCTCCAGAGGGATACGCCGGAACCGGAGTCGCCGGCAGACGCTGCCCGCGGCGTTCAGGTCGCCATCGACGGAGACGGTGTCTTGTGGCTCGTCGAGCGCGTTCTCTCAAAGGCTTGGCTCGGCCAGGGCGCCAGCAGGGTGCGCGACTGAAACCTCGATGTCGAGAGGCGAAGCCCGCATCCCATGGCCGTGGGCCCCGGGCATGCGCACCATCAGACGTCGCGACCCTTACCTAGCACGCACGCGTGCCGTCCGGGCGCCTCGGCGGCTGGATTCATCTTCAGGTCTGTCCAACACCGTTGAGGAAAGAGAGGATCACAAACGTGGACTCCTCAACCCTGCTCTGGTTGCGGATCATTCAAGCGCACGCTCCTCGCGAACTAGCGCCCCTTGCGCGAGCGCTGGCCATGAGCGCGATCGGGACTGGCGACCGGATCTCGGCCGGCGAGAGCGTCGGTGTACGGCAATCGGAAGAGACGATCACCGAGCTCGTGTTGCTCGAACTGGCCCAGACCGTGCCCGGCCTCCGCATCCGAACCCTCAAGCACTCTGAGGAGACAGCGGAAGGCGCGGACTGGGAGTGGTGGATCGAAGGGACCGGCGGGTGGTTCCACTTTCTCGTTCAGGCGAAGCGGATCCACTGGAAGTCCGACGGGACAGGAACGTACGACCTTGGCTACCGCCCGCGGGCCAGGCGCGGCGATCCGCCGCGTTTACGCCAGATCGACACGCTCCTAGATACCGCCAGGACAACGGGAACTCCTGCGATCTACGCGCTCTATAACCAGGCGGACTCCGCGGGCCCTTACTCCCAGACTTCGTGCTTCTGCGCCCCCGCGCTTCCGGCTGGAATCGACGGGGTGACCGCGATCGCCGCGTCGACCGCCCGACGGTTGCTCGACGCTCCCGGGGTGTCGAACGCTCCTATAAATCTCCAGGCAGTGCGGCCCTACGCTGCCCCTTGGTCGTGCCTTGCGACATGCTTCGGACGTGGAGGCGGCATGGGCATCGGATGGTGGCCGCACGCGCCCTGGAATGATGGCCCGGCTGAGCCCGGCGGCCCGGACGGCGACGCCGCCGCCGCTGCTGCGTCATTCGTCGCAAGCCTGTCGCTGCGAACGGAACCCCGCGCGGACTTCCGGGCCGATTCGTTGGACGACATATCGCTAGTGAGCGACGGCTTCCGACGCGAGCCGCCACCGTACGTGCCCCTGGTCAGCGGAGACGAGCTCCACCCGTCGAACCAGCTCCCCCACCCCCTCGCACGGCAGGGGCGAGCGCCACGGTTCGTGGTCGCGCAGTACCGCTCAGTCGACCAGTGAGCGCGAACGGGGCTGCCAAGAGCGCGGGGACTCCCCAGCACGCCAACCAGATGGAGGGCATCACGCGATCATCCGGTCGTCGACATGGCAAGCGGCTGGCCGGGCCAGATTCCAGGTCCGTTCAACACTCATCGCCGGCCCACTCCGGGCGCGACGGCGGAGACTTGCCCGCTTGAGTGTCAAACGTCAGCGACCCACGATTCGACGCACTCAACGCATCGGTGGTGAGGGTCAGGTCCTGTTGTCGGGGGGTCTTGGTGGATCAGACCGGCGGGGCTGAAACCAGCGCGCTCAAGCATGCGCTTGCTCGCGAGGTTCTTTGGGTGAACTCGAGCGAACACGCCCACGCTCTCATTTAATCGAGATCGCATCTCGGCGGCGACGCGCAGAGCCTCATCCATCAACTCATCCCCGTAGCGCGACTTGCCATGCCGCAATCGCTGCGCGAGTGCCGCGATCGGGATCGTTAGGCCAAAGTCACCATGGCTCGCCGACGTGACATGGACTACCGCTGCGAGGCCGTCGCCATCAAAGGCGAGGCGGATGCGTTCCCCGTTCTGCGCAGGCGGCTTCATACTCCGCACGGTTGCCTGCGCGTCCAGTTCCCACTGCCGCGGGTGGTACCGCCGTCGCCGGATCGGAATCCACGTGGCCCGGTCGGGCGAAGTGCAGACAAATGCCTTCAGGGCTCCGCGGTCGTCGCGTCGAGCGTCACGCCATGTGAGGGTTGAACTCTCCGCCGCTTCGGCCACGTGCGTCCGCTCCACTGATGTGACGCGCAGCGAGCCGCTCCGCCAGAACTCGCCGCTCCTGCTCAGACACGGGGCCGGCCACGGCGCGCATGTACCTCTTTGCGCGTATCGACCGCTCGCCAACGGTCAGGCCGTCGTCGCCGCGTCCGGCCCGATCGTTCGGCTTGGATCGCCGCAGCGCACGCATGAGGATCACCCTTCCTACGGTCGGCGCGTCCATGAGGGACCGCGGCTGGTTCCTGATCAGACTAGCGCCGGGCCTGCATCGTCCCCGGCTGAAATCGCGGACGATCCGATCACATTCCCATTGAGTTGGTTCGAGGCCTGCGCGGATGAGCGTGAGCCCGCCGCTCTGATGGGTCGGGCCGGAGTCCGCCGTCGGTGACGTGCTCACCGGCGCGACTGCGGTCGCCGGCGACAAGCCTTGGGTTCGACACGTCACACTGTCGATCAATAGCGAAGCGATAGTCGGCACGGCGACGTGGACACGTAGAAGTTCCCGAGCCTGCCGCCACAACATGTCCGGCCCGCTTCTACCTCGCTTCGCTGACCGCACGCATACGCTCACGCCATGAGCGTCAAGGAGCCCAGCGTTCGGGTCCCATCGGTCGTTCGCCCGGCCGAAGGAACGGTGTTCCACTACACCTCAGCCGACGGCCTCGTCGGGATCGTGCAAAACGAGGAGCTCTGGGTCGGCGAAGCGACTGGGCTGAACGACACAGCCGAGATCCGCCAGGGCTGGGACCACGTCCGGCGATGGCTCGCGAAGCGGGCGGAAGTCGAAGCTGCCGTCGATCTGATGAATCTCGCGGAGCGGCCGATCTGGCGGGCTCCTGACACGTTTGTGCTGTGTGGGTCGACGCGCGGTGACGATGCCAACCAGTGGCGTCTCTACGGCGACGGTGGGCGCGGGTACGCCGTCGGACTCGACAGCCGAGTGCCGCTCGTCGCGCTCTCCCGTAAGGACATCTCGGAACCAGATCCAGAGGTAGAGCGCGCAGTTCCGCGTGTCAGCAAGTCCGGAACGATCCATCTCGGTCGGATGCTGAGGGACTCCTGCACCGTGACGCCGTGGCTGCACGTGCTCTACGACCCGGACGAGATCGACCGTGCTCTTGCCGAACTCGTGTCGGACTTCACAGACGAGGAAACTCAGCGCCGCAGCGAGCCGATGGACGAGGAGGAATCATCTGAGTCCTGGCAGATGCTTCAGAGCGCAATGTACGAGCGCCTTTCGGTGATCGCGCAGCTTATCAAGGCGCCTGGATTCTCCGGTGAGAACGAGGTCCGCGTGATCGCAACTTTCCTCAGCAACCACCATCAGCGGTTCCGGGGCGGCCGATACGGGGTGGTGCGCTACGTACCGGTTACCGGCGGGAAACATGCTCAGGGCAAAGTGATGTGGGCCCACAAAGCCTCCGAGCTTGCCGTCGCCCCCGACTGGCGTATTAAGCCGTCGCTGCCGATCACGTCGGTCCGAATGGGCCCGCTTTTGCACCCAGAGAACAACCGGGAGGCAATCGAGGTATTGCTGGCACGGCACGGCCATAAGAATGCTGCGGTCGAGCCGTCAGACGTCCCGCTCCGCTAATACGATGGCCCCCGATCTTGCAGGGGCGCGGTCATCGGGGCCAGCGAGGAGCTCAGCAACCACCGCCGCCCCATGCGTCCACTCGTTTGACGCGACTCGTTCGCATCGACCGAGCTAGCCAACGGCGGAACATCCACGTGAAGACGAGCCGCGGCGGCCGTACCTAGCGACTCAGGCCCCCAATCACGCCTCGAACCCGTCACGAGCGGCTCTCCTCAATCCAAACAAGCGAGCAGACGGACTCCGAAACGGGGGCAGGAGCGTGCCCGCCTTCCACCTCGAGCCGATCCAACAGACGGACGACGTCGTCAAGTCGGCCCTCGCGACGTGCGTCCACGGCCGTGATGGCATAGACATTGATCTACCGGAGGGGTGTTGCGACGTGCACTGTGTTGGACGTGGATCCTGACGCCGGTGCCGCTGGCGGTGCTCACGCCCGCCGAGCTGTTCGATCGTTAGGCCCGACGCCTGTCGCGCCTCCGGAGGCTCTGGAACGCGCCTCGGCACTCGACACATTGGCCGCCCACCATGAAGCGGGGCACCCGGTAGCAAGTGTGATGCGCGGCGGATCGTCATTCATCTCGGCCGAGGTCGACCTTGGACTGGGCACTGGCAGGTCTGTGTGGGAGTGCGAACCCTGGGACAACGCGTTCATCCACTACGCGGGACCCTGGCCGCAGAGCCGTCACCTCTGGCGTAGCCCCCGACGGACGAGGAAGCGGAGGACGAGCTCGGCTGCACCTGAAGGACTACATCTCGGGTGCGCTGCTCGCCCACCGCATGACGCTGAGGACTTGGCTTCGTGAGTCAAGGGCTTCGTCGAGGTTCGGACCGCTCGTCGTTCCGCACGCCGCTGAAGATGAGATCTGGGATGACGAACTCGACGTCGTTCGGGGGACCGATCCAAGAAGTCGCCCACGCCGTGCTCACCGGGCGATCCGTGACAGATCCATGGATCCGGGCGCTCGTGCATTGGGCGTGGAGACAGCAGTCGGCATGATCGCTCGCTTGACTTGGACCGTCCGCGGCCCGTCCTGCTGAAACGCCTCGTTCGCGGATTGGGTTGGCGCTCCCTACATGCCGGCTCTGGCGGCTCGCGCCCACGGCTCGCAGCCTGCGTGGTAGGGCCCGTCACCGTCGAGCGGGTACGCACACCCTTTGCATGTCCGAGTTCGCGTCCGGCTGCTGCGCGTGGTTGGTGCGGCTGATCCGCACCCGATGTGGGTGTCACTGCTGACAGCGAGCTCGGCCGCCAACGGGTGCCCGCAGGTGCGACATCGCGCCACGGGCGCAGGGCTGGGTCGACCAGTCGGCCGCGTAGGTGCGATCACAGCGGCTGGTGGTGGTGGCTGCTTGTCGAGTGCGAGGAGCGAGTCTTGAACGGCCACGAGCCGCAGCGGAAGCGCACCGAGGTACCCCTGCCGCATCAGCACCTGCAGCCAGCTGGCGAGCGTGCCGTGGAACAGATCCTTGTGGGTGATGGTCAACTGGTCGCTGACGGCACGCTCGAGCGCGGCGACGGGAACGGCCCGCGTGATCGCACCCCGGTCCAGCAACGTCAGCACCACGATCGCGCGCCAGTTCTCATCGCTGGCCTCGATCCCGCTCGCGGTCATGGTCCCGGTGGTGCGCACGATCTTCGGGATGCCCCCGCACCGTTCGATCAGCACTGCTTTGTGCGGGGAACGTCGCCAGGCCGCATCTAAAGTCTGTGCGCGGCGCAGAGCGGCTTCCTGCTGCGCGACGGCAGCCCGCTGCGCCACACCGGCACGCCTTGCCAGCTCGACGTCTGGCGTAGTCACGGTGAACGCCCCGGCGAGCTGGGGGTCAAGGCGCACATGCCCGAGCTCGTGCAGCCGAACGATCCAAGAATGCACGAGGGTCGTCGCGGTGCTGTCGTGCTTGATGTCGCACGTCGAGAGCGCCCTTACGCAGTCCTCGACCGAGGCGCACTCCCCGACGTGACGAAGCATCACAGTCCCGTAGATGGCCGATTGCCAGTGCTGACGGTGCGCACGAATGCCCGCACCCGTCTTTGTGGGCAGGTCCAGGTGGTCCGGGATCATCCCTCCGTGCGCGGCGAGCACGTTTGCACGCATGCCTGAGCGCTCCCAGTCCCGCGTCTGGCGCTCCTGGGTCGCCTGGGCGGCGGCGTCCAGCCGGCGGCGACGTTCGGCCTGCTGCCGGTCTCGCCGTTGCCGTTCCTGCTCGGCTGTCGCGGCTGCCGCGACGCGTCGCTGGTTCTCCTGGGTGGCGAGCTCGATTCGTCGTCGTTCGTCCTCGGCGGCTTTCACGGCAGCGGCAGCACGGTCCGCTTCGAAGCGCTCTCGTTCGACCAGCAGAGCCACCTCGTACTTGCGCTGCTGCACCGCCAGGGTGTCCAGGCGTGGGCTGCGTACACCGTTCGATGTCAGCGTGACGCTGTCGAGCGGTTCGATCCACAATCGCACCGCTGGTGTATCGCTGGTGGGCGGCACGACGAACGCTGCCCCGTTCGCGGTTTTGACGGTGTACGGGATGGCGACCTGACGGGTGGTCGGGTTGAGCCACAGCACGTTGGCACCGGTGTCGAGCACGGTCCGCTGCACCGCGTTGAGGGTGACCACCTCTCCGGTCACGTTCATGTGCACCCCGGTGTGCCCGAAGAACCACACAGCCACGACGCCGGCGGTGCCGTAGTCGGTGGTGCGGGTCTGCCACGAGTGGTGGGTGTCGATGGCGTCCAGCGCCGCGTACTGCACTTCGAGGGCGACGCGGTGCTGGTCGGGGAGCGTCACCATGACGTCCGCGACACGTGAGCGGGCGACGTCCAGGGCGGCCTCAGCGACGGTGACGAACTCGGGGTGCACTCGGGCGAGCCAGTCGATCAGGGCTTGCTTGCCCTGCCGGTGGAACAGCGACTCGTCGCTGTGGTTCCCGCCTGTCTTGTGCTTGAACCCGTCACGACGGGTCCGGCGCGCGACCGTCGTGAACTCAGGGCTGGTGCAGTCCGGCAGGAAGCAGCGAAGGTGGGCGACGGTGTATTGCTTCATCGCCTTAGCGGTGTTGTCCTCGAGGTACACCAACGGCCCGCCGAGGTTGTCCTTGCGGGCCGCGTACACGAGGCGGGTCTCCCCGTTGGTAAACGCGGCGATCAGGCTTGCGCTGTGCCCCGTCACCTCGGGGTCTGCAAGTTCCTCAGGCGGGGCGCACTAGCGACATACGACGATTCAGTGTCGCGGCTGAACATGGCGCAACAGCTCGACAAAGTCGCGGTGGGTTACGACCCGCGTTCCGATCTCGGCAGCCTTGGTCGCCTTGCCGCTGGGCTGGCCGTCCGAGACAAGGAGGGCGGTGAAGCGCGAGACATTGCTCATGACGATGACCCCGCGCTCGCCGGCGATCGATTCAAGCTTGTCGCGGGTGTCGGGGTCGCCTCCGGTGAGTGCGACCTTGTCTCCGACGCGTAGAGGTTCGCCGAATGCCCACCCGTCGGGCAGAGGCTCGAGGCTCGCCGACAGGGCAGCAAGGCGCTGCGCGCTGGCCGCGTCGATGAGGTCGGGGATCGTGTCGGGGTCGACGTTGAGCTCGAGCGCGATGCGTCGGATCTCGTCGCGCTCGGCGGTGGTGATCTTGGAGTCGGCGAGGGCGAGGTGAGCCATGAGGTTCACGACGATGGCGTGCGCTGAGGTCACCGTGTCTTCGTCGAGCTCGTACACCGCGGCGATGTCGGCCAGTGCGGCTGCTTCGTCGGCGTCCAGGACGCCGTCCTCGAGCACCTCGACCAGCTTCTCGACGTAGACCTCGAAGTTCTCTGGGGCGTTGCTGTACTTGACCTTCGACAGGTCGAGGTTGCCGAGCAACGAAACCAGTGCGGGCGCCGGCGGGCGCGCGATCATGCGGTCGCGACGGGTAGTTGGGGGGCGTACTTGCTCGGCCGCCCGGGGTGCACGAGTGGCTCCGGTCGGCCAGACGAGGGCTGCGGCCTGGACAGGCGCTTCGGCCAGGTCGGGGTGGGCAGGGCTGCGTCGCAACCAGTCCGCGAACATCGATGCGGTCGCGCGGGCGTCTCCGAGCGCTGAGTGAGCGGCCGTCAGTCGAATGCCGGACGCTGCACAGCAGTCTGCTAGGCGTCGTCGGTCGAGGCTCGGCAGGTAGTGCCAGCTCGCCTTGAGGGTGCACAAGGTGGGAACGAAGGGCATCTCCCAGCCCGCCCGCTGGTACTCGGCGCGCACGAACGCGATGTCGAACGACGCGTTGTGTGCCACGACCACGGTGCCTGCAAGTCGCTGATTGACCTCCGTGACGAGGCTCGCGAAGAGGGGCGCGTCTTTGACGTCGTCGCTGGTGATGCCGTGGATGTGCGTCGCACCAACCGGTCCCTGTGGATTGAACCGAGTGACCCAGTCGTCGACGACCGCACCGTTGGCATCTAGGCGGACTATGGCGAGCTCGACGATGCGGTCCGCTCGTGGAGAGAGCCCCGTGGTCTCGACGTCGAGAACCGAGTACACAGCGCGACGGTGGGAGTTGTCCGTGCTGATGCTCGCGTCCTTCGAGCCGAAGAGCCTCGAGAAGATCCCCATGTGGTCATGCCTTCCGCGATGGGCCGCCAGACGGCGACCCAGATGTATCGGCAGAACGGCGTGACTACTGGACTGCGAAGCGCCTCGACCCGCAGCGTCACACGGATGAGCGACAAACCCTAGGCACGCCGGCTGCTGCTCACGGGTGAAGATCACGGGCCTCGAATGCCACCCTGTCCCGGAGGAAGACGCTTTGCTCATCTCGCTGAAGGGGCAGAGCAAGGAATGTCACCGCCGAGCTGCTCAGTCGCTGTGGCTCGGTCGGCTCCGCTCGAACCTGCCGGCCATGCCCCGGCGCGAGCGCCATATCGCTGTTCCATGACACGCGATCGAGTTCGATCGTCGGAGAACGCGCGCGTGTCACATGGACGGTTGTCCAATAAGCCGTGGCATCGTCTGCCGGGCTTACCCAAGAGCCGTAGAGCACGCCCCGTGAACGCCCAGGAGAACCATGACTACCAATGTCGACCAGTTCGAGTCCGAGATCATCAGCGCACCGCGTGACACCAAGCGCATGCGCGCGATTCGGGTCGACGACGAACTCTGGCAGGCAGCCCAAGATGCTCTTGCCCAGACTCCGGACCCGGCGGACCCATCGAGCAAACTCAACGTCTCCCGCTACACCCGGATCGCCCTTGCAGCCCTCGTCGCGGACCCCGAGCGCTGCATGTGGATGCTGAATCTGTACGGGCACGAGTACGCCCGCGACCGCCGGGGCTGATCTGAAGTACCGCCGGTTCAAACGGCGTCCTCGTCGGCCCGAGGACGTTTTGCTGGCGGGGGTTCAGGCGCACTCGCTGATGTACGCGGGACCTCCGGCCGGTCCTCTCACGGTGGAGCATCCGGACTGTTGCTCTCCGCTGCGTCGATGAGTGCGGCGAACTCTGCGTTGCTGAGGGCTCTCAGCCCGAACTCCTCCGCCTTGGCCCGCACCGCGTTGTCTGCCGTGACGACGGTCCACTCCGGCGCGTCCAGATACTGGCTGTCCTCGTCCTGACCGTTCAGCGCGCACGCCACGACGAGGGGGTCGGCGTTGCCGCGGTTCGCGTACAGGTCGACCAGCGCCGTGTCATCCGCGGGGACTGTCGCCATGACCTTGACAAGCCATCGGAGGACCGCAGCGGTCGTCGGGTAGGCGTTCTCTCGAAGCGTGGTGATATCGGGGAAACCCTGAGCCTCGTGCAGGACCTCGCTCGGAATGCGTGCGCTCTCCCGGAAGAACGAACTGGATCGCCGGGGCCGCCCGAGTTGGCTGAGCGAGTTGGTGTCGACTACGTACCTCGCTCCGAAGTCGTTCATCGCACTGCCCTCCTCAGGTCGTCGATCTGGTGGGGCTTGAGGTAGTTCAGACAGACCGCGCGGCAGAACTCGCGTGGGGTGATGCTTCTCGCATCCAAGGCGTGCAGCATCCGCCTCGATAACTCGCCGCCGGCGTACTTGCGGACGGCGTTCTCGGGCCTGATCGGGCTCATCCCGCCCTTGTCCGGCCGCCTGGCGAACTCGGCGCGGAGTTCGTCGAGGTGGGACCGGGCGGTTTCCCCACCGATGAGCCCCAGGCGCATCGCGCGGACAGCCACCGCGCTCGGCGTGACCTTGAACTGCTCGGCTGCCGCCTTCATGTCGTCTAGCGACGTCGGCGCGATCTCCCGGAACCGACCTGAAGGCATGAGCATCGCACCTGCGGTGTCGTACTCGCGCCCGAGCCCGGTCCGCGTGCTCTCCGCGTCCCACGTCACGGGGGCGAACACCCTACGGGCGACGAGGACGGCCATGAGGGCGAGGGTGAAGAGAGTGCGGCCCACGGGCTCCTGGTGGTCGCCGTGGTCCCCGCCGGCGAGGAAGATGAACGGGACCTTGCTGTCCCTGATCGTTATGCCGCTGAAGTTCACGTGCGTGAGGCGCTGCGGCATGTAGTGCTGGACGCTGCGGGAGACCAGCACCTGGTTGGCCTCCAGTCGCTTGATCATTAGCTCCAGCGCCTTCTCCTTCGTCCGGCACTCCCATACCTCGGCGTGGGGCAGCCCGAGGGCACCCATGAGCCTGACGGCGTCCGCGTCGGCCGATTCGCCGGGCTTGCGCAGCATCCCGACGATCTTGTTTCGCGCGAGTGAGCCATCGTGCCGCTTGAGCAGTTCCTGCTTGCGGATCAGGTCCTTGACGATCAGCTCGACGTCCCGGAGCTCCACTTTCTCGCGGGACCCGATCTGGAACGTCTCCTTGCTCACCCCGGCAAGCAGCTTTTCCGTCTTCGTCAGCACTTGCGCCTCGACGAGGGAGAGCGGCGCGAAGAAAAGGGAGTAGGGGATGTCGCCTTTTCGAGCGAGGTACTTGAGGGTCGGGAACTTGATCGATCCCGATTCGAGGGCGCGCTCGTAGTTGACGTACGTGCCTGCGACGGAGTTGCCGAGCAACGTCGAGAACACAGCGGCGTCGATCGGGACGGCGGTGCCGTCCAAGAGGACGTCAATGGTCACAGCTCGACACTCCGCTCGCGCCTCGCTCGGGCCTGTAGCTCCCTGGCCGAAGCAGGTGTTCGCCTCGTCCGCGTCGAGATCCTCGGGTCATGGCTCGAGGATCGCAGAGCGACGACCGATCGGGGCTGACTTGCCAAGCTCCGCGGATCGGCGCCGGTCGACTGCCGCACCCTCGCTTCCTCGGCCGTGCCCGTGCTGTTCTGCACTACGCAAACGGTGGCGAGGCAAGATCCGATGGCTCAATGGCTCCGGACTTGTTCTTCGCTGCGACTTTCGGCCGGTCTCGGCGCCCGGACTCGACCCGACGAGATGTCCAGAGCAACGCCAAAGGCCCGAACGTCAGTCACCTCCGCGACGGAGCAGTTGCCTGCTAGCCCGCGCGAGGTGGTGCTTCTGAAGACGAGCCGTCGGGCTGCCGCTCAGCGGCCAAGGAGTGGTCGTGGATTCACGGTCGCACCGTTCACGTAGACCTCGAAGTGCAAATGGCATGCGCCAGACAGCCCGGTGTTGCCGGAGTAGCCGATGAGCTGCCCGCGTGAGACGTCCTGTCCGGCTCGAACGACCGAGCGGGTCAGGTGGTTGGAACTGCTCATGACGGCATTTCCCTGAACGGTGCCGTAGTCGAGCATGACCTGGTTGCCGAAGCCGTTGCGCCACTGCGACCACAGCACGGTTGCGTCGCGCGGGGCGTACAGCGGCGTGTTGCACCCGGTGCGGAGGTCGATACCAGCGTGCAGGCGCACATAGCCCAGGATCGGGTGCAGTCGCATCCCGTACTCGGAGGTCACGTACATCGGGTTGATCGACGTCGGGTTGGTGAACATCGCTCCGGATACGGAGCCGGACGATGGCGGCGCCGGAGCCGGAGCAGGTGCTGGTGGTGGCGGTTCCCGGCCCGCTGCTTCGGCCGCGGCACGCGCTGCGGCGTCGGCGGCGGCACGCGCGGCAGCCTCGGCGGCCCGTGCCGCCGCCTCGGCGGCTTCGCGGGCGGCTCGTTGCTCGGCGATGATCGCGACGAGCTCGCGCTCGATAGCGGCGCGCTGGGCGTCGACCTCGGCCTGCTCGGCCTCCGCCTGTGCCTTGAGCGACGCGATCGCGTCCTGCTTGGCGCTCTGGTCGGCGATGAGCTGGTTGATCTCGTCCTCGCGGGCCTGGGCCACTCGCCGGGCCTCGTCGGCAGCAACGACGTTGGCCTCCGCCTGCTCCTTCAGCTCACTGACCCGGTCGGCGACCGCGCCCAGACGGGTCTCGCTGTTGCGATTGTTCGCGTCGACCTGGCGCAGCTCGTCCAGGACTCGCGCCTGAGTGCGCAGGGCCGAGTCAACGAGGCGGGCGTTGTCGAGGAAGTCGGTGGCGTCCTCGGCGTCGAGCATCACGTCCAAGGGCGAGACCCCCGGTGCACCGCGGTAGGCCTCCCGAGCCATCGCCCCCACGGCCGCGCGAAGCTCCTCCTCGTCGGCACGATCCGCGGCGATGGTGGCGATCAGGCTCCCTCGCAGATCCGTCGCATCCTGGAGCCGACTGGCGACCGCGACTGCCTCACGCTGGGTGGCCTCCAGCGCCACGCGAGCCTCGTCGAGCTCCGCCTGCGCCGCGGGCAGACGCGCCTGCGTCGCCTCAAGCTCGAGCGCGGCTTGGCCGAGGTCGCTGCTGAGGCCCTCGATGGACGCTTCCAGCTCCTCCGCCCGTCTGTCGGCCGCGCTGCTGCGCCGTTCAGCCTCGGCGCGGCGGTCGTCGATGCCGTCTGCGTAGCTGGCCCCTCCCGTACTCGTCACCGTGATCACGGCGGCGAGGCAGATGGCGCCCGCCCGGCGCCGCAGAAGAGTGGTCCGCGCCACCGATCTGGGCGTCGGCCTGAACGGGGCCGGCGTACCGCGAGAGAACATCGCCATGTGCGTGACGGCCGATTCGGGGACAGGTCGGTGTGGTGCGGCCGTGGGCAGGTTACGCGCGGGTAGCAACGTGGCCGGTCCGACACGCGTGCGAATCGGCGGGACCACTCGGGTTCGATGGCTCGGCGCCGCCGGTCTACCCGTGCTGAGCGCGCATGTCGTCGTCGACGAGGGCTCCTTCAACGACGGCCTCGCCGGGCGGATCCTCGACCAGCCGCAGGAGTGCGCCGCGACCCATTTCGACGTCGCCGTCGAACACTCCACGTCAGTCAGCAGCAGCAGGGTAGTGGGTGGCGTGTCCTGCGCTCAGGAGCGAACGAGGCGGGCGATCGCCGCGGAAGCCTCGGTGAGCTTGTCCTCGGCGACCTCGCCGCCGGTGCGGGCGGCATCGACGACGCAGTGGCGCAGGTGGTCGTCCAGGAGCGCCAGGGCGACGCCCTCCAGCGCCTTGGTGACGGCGGAGACCTGGGTGAGGATGTCGATGCAGTACTGCTCTTCGTCGACCATGCGGCTGATGCCGCGGGCCTGACCCTCGATGCGCTTCAGCCGGGCAAGATACTTGGCCTTGTCGCTGATGTAGCCGTGGTGGCTGTGCACGTCGTGCGCGTCAGTGGTGGTGCTGTGGTCCGACTGCTCGTGCTGCCCCGGCTCAGTGCTCATGATCGCCATGGTGGCATCTCCCTTGTTGGGTGCGGGGCCCTGCGCGCGTGCTCGCACGCCCGCGTGCCCCGCAGCGGCGTTCAGGCCGCGGTGACGTACTTGTCGGGGTCGGCGTCGAACATCGGCCCGCACCCAGCACAGCAGAACCAGTACCGCTCGCCCTGGTAGTCGCGGAACAGGCCGGCGGCCTCGGCGACGGCCTTGACGACGGTGCTCCCCGCCATCACCGGGCAAGTCGTGACGTCGTCACCAGTGGGCGCGAGCAGGTTGGGCTGCGAGGTGCCGCTGTGGCAGCTACTCGCCTGCGCCGGGGCGGGCGTCGTGGACGCGGAGTGGCCGCAGCAGCTGGCGTCGGCGGTCGCGTTCTCAATCTGGTGCGTCATGGTGTTACTTCTCCTTCTGGGTGGGTACTGCGGTCGGTGGGTGGCTCAGTTCGCGGTGCTGCGAAAGCCGCGCAGGCGCAGGCTGTTGCCGACGACGAAGACGCTGGAGAACGCCATTGCCGCGCCGGCAAGCATCGGGTTGAGCATCCCCAGGGCCGCGACGGGGATGGCCGCGACGTTGTAGGCGAACGCCCAGAACAGGTTCGTCTTGATGGTTCCGAGCGTGCTGCGCGAGAGCCGGATCGCATCGGGTGCGCTGCGCAGGTCGCCGCGCACGAGCGTGATGTCGGAGGCCTCGATTGCCACGTCGGTGCCGGTGCCCATGGCCAGGCCGAGGTCGGCCTGGGCGAGGGCGGGTGCGTCGTTGACGCCGTCGCCGACCATCGCCACGACCTTGCCCTGCGACTGCAGGCGGGTTACGACGTCGACCTTGCCCTGGGGCAGGACCTCGGCGATGACCTGCTCGATGCCGACCTCGGCGGCGATCTGTCGGGCGACCGCCTCGTTGTCACCGGTGAGCAGCACGGGGGTCAGGCCGAGCTCCTTGAGCTGGGCGATCGCCTCGGCGCTCGTCGCCCTGACGGTGTCGGCCACCATGAGCAGGCCACGGGCCCGGCCGTCCCAGCCGACCGCGACGACAGTCTTGCCCTGGTGCTCGGCGCGGGTCTTGGCCTGCGCGAGGTCGTCGCTGAGGTACTGCGACCACTCGGCAAGCAGCGAGGTGCGACCCACGAGGACCGCGTGCCCGTCGACGATGCCCTGCACGCCCATGCCTTCGACGTTGGCGAAGTCCTCGAGCGTCGGCAGGGCGCCGATCTCCTGGGTGGCGCCCTTGGCGATCGCCTGGGCGATCGGGTGCTCGGAGGCGTCCTCGAGGGCCCCGGCCAGACGCAGCAGCTCGCCGCGGTCGGTGCCGGGCTCGACGACGACATCGACGAGGGTCATCTTCCCGGTGGTGACGGTGCCGGTCTTGTCCAGCACGATCGTGTCGACCTTGCGCGTCGACTCCAGCACCTCGGGGCCCTTGATGAGGATGCCCATCTGGGCCCCGCGGCCGGTGCCGACCAGCAGCGCGGTCGGGGTGGCCAGGCCCAGGGCGCAGGGGCAGGCGATCACCAGCACGGCGACGGCTGCGGTGAAGGCCGCGGTGACCGGGAAGCCGGCCCCCAGCCAGGCGCCGAGCGCGACGACGGAGATGGCGATGACGATCGGCACGAACACCCCGGAGATGCGGTCGGCCAGGCGCTGGACCTCAGCCTTGCCGGTCTGGGCGTCCTCGACGAGCTTGGCCATCTGCGCCAGCTGGGTGTCCGACCCGACACGGGTGGCCCGCACGACCAGCCGGCCGCCGGCGTTAACCGTCGCGCCGGTGACGGTGTCGCCCTCGGCGACCTCGACCGGCACGGACTCACCGGTCAGCATCGACGCGTCCACTGCGGAGGTGCCCGAGACCACGACGCCGTCGGTCGCGATCTTCTGCCCCGGCCGCACGACGAACTCGTCGCCGGGTGCCAGGTCCTCGATCGGGATCTTCGTCTCGATGCCGCCGCGCAGCACCGAGACCTCCTTGGCGCCCAGCTCGAGCAGCGCACGGAGCGCCGCCCCGGCCTGACGCTTGGAGCGCTTCTCGAAGTAGCGGCCGGCGAGGATGAACATCGTGACGCCGGCTGCGACCTCGAGGTAGATGTTCGAGGCACCGTCGGACGGGGCGAGGGTGAACTCGAACGGGTGCCTCATCCCCGGGGTGCCGGCAGTGCCGAGGAACAGCGCGTACAGCGACCAGAGGAACGCCGCGCCAGTGCCCAGCGAGATGAGCGTGTCCATCGTGGCAGTGCCGTGCTTGAGGTTGGTCCACGCCGCCTTGTGGAACGGCCAGGCCGCCCACACGATCACCGGCGCGGCCAGCGCGAGCGAGGCCCACTGCCAGTACGTGAACTGCAGCGCCGGGATCATCGCCATCGCGATGACCGGCACGGAAAGCGTCACGGCGCCAACCAGGCGGTGACGCAGCGACGTGAGCTCGCGGTCCTCGGCGGAGCCCTCACCCGAGGCCACGCCGGCGCCAGTGTCGGGCTTCTTCGGCGCGGGCAGCGCCGCCGTGTACCCGGTCTTCTCCACCTCGGCGATCAGCTGCGCGGGGTCGTACCCCTCGGGGACGGTGACCTTGGCCTTCTCGGTGGCGTAGTTGACCGTCGCCGCGACCCCGTCGAGCTTGTTTAGCTTCTTCTCGATCCGCATCGCGCAGGAGGCGCAGGTCATCCCGCCGATCTCCAGCTCGACGCTCGTCCCCGTCGACGGGGGCGCTGTGGTGCTCATCAGCACGTTCCTTCCAGCTCGTGCGAGCCGACCCGTGGGTCAGTGCCCGCTGGAGTCCATGTCGGTCATCTGGCCGCTCGTGCCGTCGCCGACGGCCGCGTCCAGGACGAACCGGGCGGTGTGGACCTGCCCGTCGACCTGGAAGTCCAGGTAGAGCAGGTAGCGGCCCGGTGTGGGCGCCTGGGTCGCGAAGGTGATCGAGGGGCCCGCTGTCTCGCCGGGCTGCGGCTCGTCGCCCTCGGCGTGCACGTGCAGGTACCCCAGGTCCCCCTCCCGCAGGGCGACCAGGTGGCCGAATGCCCCCAGGTAGGGCTGCAGGGTCGTCACGGGCTTGCCGTCGCGAGCGAGGGAGACCGTCAGCTCGGTCGTCGATCCCGCGACCAGGTCACCGGTGATCGTCGCATCGAAGCCGTCCACGCTGTGGGTGGTCATGACCTCGTGCGACGTCGCCGCGGTGAACGGTCCGCTGACCTCGACCGTGCGGGTCAGCGTGACGTTGGTGTCCTCCTCGTCGGCAGGCACGAAGTCGGCGAACACTCGGTAGGCACCGGCCGCATCCCAGCTCCACGGCAACGACCAGGTCCCGCTCGAGCGGTCCAGCTCAGGGTGCACGTGCTTGTACCGCGTACCGTCCGAGCGGACCACGATCAGGTGCAGTTCCTTGTCGTGCGAGGTGGTGAACGTGCTCACCGGGTCGCCGTCGTCGTCGAGGACCCGGAACGACAGCTCGCCCTGCTCCTCCACGCTCGCCGGCACCTCCACCGGCGAGAGCATGAACCCGTCCTGGGCCAGACCCAGTCCGCGAAGCCCCTCGGCGGACGTCGATACCTCACCGTGCTCCCGCGCGGGCGCCTCACCATGCTCCTGCGCGGTCGACGCCTGCCAGTCTGCTGCCGCGTCGTCAGGCGCGACTGCCGTCGCGATCGCGAACGCGCCGCCGAAGGCCAGCACGAGCCCTGCCCCGTAGGCGGAGAGTCGTCCAGCTGCGTTCATCAGGCTCGCACCGCCGAGTACCCGGCCTCGTCGACCGCTGCGAGAACTGCCGCGTCGACGACCTGGCCAGAACTGGTCACGACCAGCTTGCCGGTGTGCGCGCTGACCTCGATGCCGGTGACGTTCGGCACCTGGCCGACCTCCTCGCGGATCGACATCTCGCAGTGCGCGCACGTCATCCCGGTCACCTGGAACTCGGTCGTCGTCATGTCGCTCCTATGCTTGGGATACCCCCGGTGGGTATCTGCCTGCTCCAAGGCTATACCCCCCCTGGGTATTCCCGACGCACAGGAGCGGTCGGCGGATCATCGTCGGCAGCGCAGCGCGGCGACGCCGTGCGGCCTGCGTCACGGCGGGAATGCCGGCATGTGGCACGGGTCAGGGCGATACGCCCCGGGGGTATCCGCCGATCGCCTGCCGGATCGTGAGTGGCACATCACGGCGACCGTCCGGAAACGATCGCGGTCTCAAGAAGGGTCAGCGCGCCACTTGGGTACGGCCACCCATCGCTTCGGCATGGCGAGACGTCGGGTCAGTCCTCGTTGGACGGTGCAATCGCTTCGTCGCTGTGCTCGATGCGTGCTCCCGGTGGCGCGTCAGCTTCCTCGAGACGCCAGATCAACTCGCCTACGGTCTTTCGCAGGGCCGCCACCTGCTCATGATTGTGGCTGTCGTAGTCGTCCTCGGCTGCGTGCGCTTCGAACGTCCGCAGGTACGCGCGGAGTCCAGCGCGCAGCAGCATCAAGTCAGCGCCAGACAGGTTGATGCGGTGCATCTGGTGCCGGTCCACCCGGCGAGGTTACGTCTCGCGCGCACCAGTCAGCACTCCGCATGCGTATCGCTGAAAGCCATGAAGGTTCGATGAAGTCTTGCGGCCGACGGCCCAGTGCGAGCAGAGCGCTGCCTAGGATCAGGCGGTCGGCGACCGCCGACACACCTGCAGCTGGGCGCCGAGCCCTGCCACCACTGCAGGCCCGCAACAGAAATGGCAGGGACGGGGGAACCAAGAACGTGGACGCCGAATCGGCGTCCTTGGGGTGAAGCCAGCACGTCTGGCCGGGCGACTCTCTCCCGAACCCGACAGCTCACCTCGAAGGCGTCAGGGAGGCTTCATGCTCGCTCGCTCCGCCGCGCGCCACCGCGCCACCGGCCGCTCGTTGACCGCACTTGATGACATCGCCGCAGCGTCGGCCGAAGGGATGGCGACGGCCGGTCGTCGCTCGGCGGCGGCCGTGCTCACGTCCGGACTCGTGGTCTCCATGGCTGGGACCCCAAGCCATGCGGCCCAGAGCACCGAATCAGCATGGGCCTTCGGGTCGGTGGACACCGCTGCGCTGACCGAGCCTGCACGTGCCGCACTCGCGTCCCAGGTGGTCGTCCCTACGGACGTGGCTTGGACCTTCGAAGCGCCGGCCGTCACCGCGGTCGCGCCCCCACCGCCACCCGCGCCGGCGGCTCCCGCCCCTGCTTCGCGGTCGCGCGAACGGGCGGCCACCGCGGCGCCCGCTGACTCGACGGTCGCAACGCCGGCCGAGGCACCCGCGCCCGCCATCGCGGTCCCGGCAAGCGCAAACGGCAATGCGATCGTCGAGATCGGTATGCGGTACGTCGGAGTTCCCTATGTGGCAGGCGGCACGACGCCGGACGGCTTCGACTGCTCCGGCTTCACGTCCTACGTCTTTGCTCAGGTAGGCATCTCCCTGCCGCGCACCTCCTCGGCACAGCGCAACGCCGGCACGGTCGTATCCCGGGCGGACGCTCAGCCGGGGGACCTGATCTGGTCGCCGGGCCACATCTCGATCTACATCGGAGACAACCTTCAGATCGACTCGCCGCGTCCGGGCAAGACGATCCAGGTGCGAGAGATCTGGCAGTCGAGCCCGACCTTCATCCGGGTCGGCTGACGCCGGTTGACTCGTCAGCACACTAGAGAAACCGGTTGGGCATGAAGCCGGGCTTGACCGCGTGCTCCCTCTGTGTGGGCGAGACACTCGGTGACACCGATCCCGCCAGCGGTGGCCAGCTCGGGCGCCTGCGACGACTCGAAGCACGCGGGGTGACCCGCTTGACGCTGTCGGAGTGTCTTGACGAGTGCAACCGCGGCGACGTCCTCGTCGTTCGACCTGCATCAGGTCGCAGGCGAGATGCACGGCCGGTCTGGCTCGAGAGGATCGCCGGCGACGAGCTGACGCAGGAACTGGAGAACTGGCTCACCGACGGCGGGCCGGGGCGTGCGCCGACTCCCGAGTCGTTCGATCCGCACATCATCGACAGGTCCAACCGGACCCCGTCCTAGCCCCCGTTCGGACAACTGCGATGCCCCTCACCCTTGCACCTCACCGCGCACGCCGCGCCGCTTCATGCGTCGCGCTGCTGGCGCTGGTTCTGGCCGGCTGCTCGGCGCCCGCAAACACCGACAGCTCCCGGGACCACGGCACCGCGGGGGCTGCGCCCGGGCAGGGGCTTCCCAGCGAGCATGTGCACGGCGTCGCCTTCAACGCCGCCGACGACAAGGTGTACCTCGCTACCCACGACGGCCTGTTCCGCTACGACCAAAGCGGACCCGTGCGCGTCGGCCCGGTGATCGATTTGATGGGCTTCACCGCAGCGGGACCAAACCACTTCTACTCCTCGGGCCACCCCGGGCCTGGGGTGAAGATGGCGAACCCTGTCGGACTGATTGAGTCCACCGACGCCGGCCAGACATGGTCGACCCTCTCGCGCGAAGGGCAGAGCGACTTCCACACGCTGACCGCATCCCAAGCGGGAGTGGTCGGCTACGACGGAACGGCGGTTCTGAGCACCGCCGACGGGCAGAGCTGGACCACTCTGGAACCACCGGTCGACACGTTCGCCCTGGCTGTTTCACCTGACGGGTCGACACTGCTCGCCACGAGCCAGGCCGGGCCTGCACTCTCCCCTGACGGCGGCGCCACGTGGAGCGTTGACCCGCAAGCGCCGCTGCTGCAGCTCGCGTTCTTCTCCGACGACCGGTCGGTGGTCGGAGTCGCACCCGACGGGAGTGTCTTTCTCAGTACCGACGGCGGCGCGACCTGGGATCAACGGGGAACCGTCGGCCACGCGCCCCAGGCTGTCACCGCGCGCGCACAGCCGAACGGTGAGCTCGAGATCCTCGTCGTCATCGAGTCGGCCATCCTGCGATCCACGGACAGTGGCATCACGTTCACCGAGTGACGCCTCACCCAGACGGTCACCATCCCATCCAGAACCACGGTCGCGTGATGAACTTGCCTTCCCTCTTGGCAGTCGACGGGACCCTGTGCGCGCGGCGCCCGAGGTAGCCGGCCCCGCCTAGGAGCTCGACCGGAGGAGCTCAGGCGGAGCGCGCGCGCTGCTGCAGCCGCCATCCCCGCGCGGTCAGGCCCCTGGGTTTGAACACGGACAGCACCGTGGCGCCCAGCAGCATGAGCAGGGCGAGGACGACGTGCAACAGCGGAGACGGCGAGCGCAGCAGGTCTGCGTCCTGGCCGGAGGCGGCCGCCGCGACGTCGGCCAGCCCGGCAAGCGTCTGCGTGTACAGGACCAGTACGACGGTGGCGGCCACCGTGATCGCGAGCTTGGTGACCACCCAGTAGTGGCGGGTCAGTCCCCACACCGTCCCCAAGGACTGCACGACGCCGGTGACCAGGGAGGCCACGGCCAGCGGCACCAGCACCGTCCACGCCAAAGCGTCCATCGCCACGTACATCGCACGCGCCGTCGTCTCGTCCGGTGTGGTGAGGGCTACCAGAGACAGGCCCAGAAACGTCAGCACTGCGCCGGTCCAGCCGACCGAGCAGCTGATGTGCAGGCATAGCGCTGCCTTGCGCACGCCCGGCGACATGGTCACCGCCATGCACCAACCGCCACCGCCGGCGCGGGCTGCACACCTTGCGAGCTATGGCGCTGCGGTCCGTGCTCGCCGCCGGACAACAAGGCGGCGATGACAAGCACGAGTGCAACTACGCCGACCACGGCGAGGATCTTGACCCACGTGGGCGTCGGGGGACGCTGGCGCACACCAGCAGAGTCGGTGGGGGTTGCCGGGTCGGGCGTGACGTCCATGGTGTGTCTCCTCGATCGCTGTTTGCGATACACAGTGTCACAGAGGCGACGCAGTGTCACGTTGTTGGTACTGTGCAGCAATGCCTGCGCTCTGGCGAGACTCCATCGACGCCCACCGCCAAGCGGTGCGCGACTCCGTGCTCGACGCCTCCGGTGCGATTCTTGAAGAGACGGGCATGACCGGCTTGACGATGTCCGCGGTAGCAGAGCGCGCTGGGATTGGGCGGGCCGCGCTCTACCGGTACTTCTCGGACAGTCGCCAGATCGTGCTCGCCTGGCATGAGCGCCAGGTTCGAACGCACCTCGACCAGCTGCTCGAGGTGCGTGCAGGTGCTGGGGGCACAGACCGCGCGGTGCGAGACGTGCTGGAGGCGTACGCCGGCCTGTCGTCAGCGCATGACATCGGGGAGTCAGCGGCCACGCTGCACACGGGCGAGCATATGGAGGGCGCCCAGCGCGAGCTCCATTTGCTCCTGCGGGACCTTCTCGCCGACGGGGTTCGTCATGGCCAGGTGCGCGGTGACATCAACGTCGACGACCTCGCCACCTACTGTGCGCACGCCCTGGGCGCGGCATCCCACATGACGTCACCCGACGCGCCCCGGACGGTGACCGCTCTCGTTCTGGACGCCTTGCGGCCGGGCAGTTCGACAGCGATGCCGCCGAACAAGGCTGGGCACCTGCACGAGCACCACTGAATGGCTGGAACGGTCGAGCAAGACGTCCACGCCGCGCGCGGGCGAGTGTGTCCCCATATGAATGCCGTGCGGCGGCCATGTGGTCGCGCCCATCTCGACCTGGCGGTACCTGATGGCGCTGACGTTGTGGGTCGGCCGTGCCCGTGGGGCACACCGCCGGTCGGCTCGCCGGACGTGGCCCGCGCGAGAGCCGTGAATGGTCTCGAAGGGGCGCCGCAGTCGCGCCTGCGAGGGCACCGCGCCGCTGACCCGGCGAGCCGACCGGCGAGCGATCAGGCGGAAGGGCCGGTGAGGACGTACCCGGCCTCGTCGACCGCGGCGCGGACGTCGTCGACATCGATCTCACCGTCGCTGGCCACGGTGACCTTCGATTCGCCCCCGTTGACGAGTTCGACAGTTACGTCCTTCACGCCGGCGACCTTGCCCACTTCCTCGGTGACCGCCGCGACGCAGTGTCCGCAGGTCATTCCGGTGACGCCGTAGGTCGTGGTGCTCATCTCGACTCCTTCTCTTGCTCGGGGCGCCGACCGGTTGGTCGACGCCGGGTAGCGGCGGGTCGCCGCACGGTTGGACAACTTTTGAGGAAGCGAACAGTCATCGGTCGCTGTGTGCTGCCGGAGTTGCGGCCGTTGGTTCGACACTCGGTGATGCAGGCAGCACAGACGTGGTGGCCTCGACCGGTGTCGGTAGGTGCAGGCGCTTCAGGAGCAGGGCGTTGACGGCGACGATCACCGAGGAGCCGGACATGGCCAGTGCGGCGATCTCCGGGCTCAGGGACAGGCCGAGCGAGGGGTAGAACACGCCGGCGGCGATCGGCAGTGCGATGGCGTTGTAGCCGATCGCCCACCCGAGGTTCTGGCGCATCTTGCGTACTGTCCCCCGGCCAACACGCAGGGCGATGGGAACGTCGAGCGGGTCGGAACGCATCAGGACGACGTCGGCCGTCTCGATGGCGACGTCCGTACCTGCACCGATCGCGATGCCGAGGTCGGCGGTCGCGAGTGCGGGAGCATCGTTGACGCCGTCACCGACCATGGCCACGCGTCGACCCGCACTCTGCAGCTCGGAGATCTTCGCTGCCTTGTCGCCGGGCAGCACCTCCGCGATCACGGTGTCGATGCCGAGCTGGTCCGCGATGCGGCGTGCTGTGTCTTCGTTGTCGCCCGTGAGCATGACCACCTGCGCCCCGGAGTCGTGCAGCGCTGCGACGGCGGCGGCCGCCGTCGGGCGCGGCTCGTCGGCGAGGGCGAAGACCGCGACGGCTCGACCGTCCACCGCGACCAGCACGGCTGTGCGCCCACCGGCGGCCAGCCGGGCACGCGCGGCGTCCAGTGTCCCGAGCGAGACGTCTTCGGAGGTCATGAGCCGGCGGTTGCCCACCAGGATCCGCTTCCCGCCGACCAGGGCGGTGGCGCCATGACCGGGCACGTTGCGGAAGTCGGACGCCGATGCCTCAACGGCGCCCTGCGCGGCCGCGTACGCCGAGATGGCCTTCGCCAGGGGGTGCTCGGACTCGCGTTCGATCGCTCGCACGGCGGTCATCAGGTCCGTGCGGTCGATGCCGCCGACCACAACGTCAGTCACCTGTGGCTGGCCGGCGGTGAGCGTGCCGGTCTTGTCGAGTACCACCGTGTCGATGCTCGCCGCGCTCTCGAGCGCGGAGGCGCTCTTGAACAAGATGCCCCGCTTCGCGCCAAGCCCAGTGCCCACCATGATCGCCGTCGGCGTGGCAAGCCCCAACGCGTCCGGGCAGGTGATCACGACAACGGTGATCGCGAAGAGCATCGCCGTGGGCACGCTGGCACCCGCAAGGATCCAAACCGTGAACGTCAGGGCGCCGCCGGCGAGTGCGACGAGGACGAGCCACGACGCGGCTCGGTCCGCGAGGCGCTGGCCCGGAGCCTTGGAGTTCTGCGCCTGCTGGACTAGGGCCACGACCTGGGCCAACGCCGTGTCGGCGCCAACCTTGGTCGCGCGGGCCCGCAAGGTCCCGGTGGTATTGATCGAGGCGCCGATGAGCTCGTCACCGGCGGCCTTGGCCACCGGCAGGCTCTCACCGGTCACCATCGACTCGTCCACCTCGGACTCGCCGGACTCCACCACCGCGTCGACAGGGATCTTGGCGCCGGGGCGCACGAGGACCAGGTCCCCGACGTGCACGTCCGAGGTCGGCAACTCGACCTCGACTCCGTCGCGCAGCACCACGGCGGTCGCCGGCGCGAGCTCGAGCAGCGTGCGGACCGCGTCGTTTGCTCCACCACGTGCGCGCATCTCGACCCAGTGGCCGAGCAAGACGAAGGTCGCCAGGACGCTCGCTGCTTCGTAGAAGACCTCACCGCCGCCGGAGAGCGTCACGGCCAGGCTGTAGAGCCATCCGGTTCCGACCCCGACGGCGACCAGGACCATCATGTCGAGGGTCCTGGCGCGCAGGGCACGGTAGGCGCCATCGAAGAAGATCCAGGCCGAGTAGAAAATGACGGGCAGCGAGAGGATCAAGGCGAAGACGTCGTCGCGCAGGCCGAACGGTGCGGGTGCCGTGAAGCCGATGATCTCGCGACCGATCGGCGACCACAGGGTGATCGGCACCGAGAGCACGAGGGCCACGAGGAACCTGTTACGCATGTCTTTGGCCATCGCAGCGATGGAACCGTCGCCGTGGTGGCCGCCGTGTCCCATCGCATCGTGAGGTGACGGAGCAGCGGCCGGGGCGGTGACGTGTTCGGCGTGCTGATCGTGTGCCACTGCCGTCCCGCCGTGTCCGGCGTGCGCATGCGGCGCATCGAGGTCGGACGCTTGGCCCATCGGCTCGCAGATGTGATCAGGGACGGACTCTCCGTTGCAGTGGTACCCGCAGTCGCGGACCCAGCCAGCGAGCTGCGCGACAGATGTCAGGTCGTCGTCGAACGTCACCGTGGCGGTTTGGGCGGCGGCGTTCGCGTCGACCGCCAGCACTCCGGGTCGCCGCTCCAGCGCCCGCTCGACCACTGGCGCGGACGTCGCCCAGTGAAGTCCACCCACCTCGAGGACTGTCGTCTGATTGGACATGGCCAGATCCCTTCGGTCACCCGGTTCGGTTACCCGTCGGAGCCGTCCATCGGACCCTGGTGCAACTCTACGGCGGGATACCCCTAGGGGGTATATCCACGCTAACGCCGGTGAGTCGTCGTGTAGTCCCTCGGACGATGAAGATTCGATGAAGGGGTCGCACCCCAGCCCTGTTCTACGTCGATCTCGCGTCTGCTCGCGATGCCCGCTCGGCGCTGGCCCCCGGCACTCGTCGTCTCCTAGCCGCCACAGATGCGAGTGTCACGCGGTCGGCAGGGTCACGGTGAACGTGGCGCCTTGGCCCGGTCCGGCGCTGGATGCTGAGATGGTTCCTCCGTGCGCTTCGACGAGCGCCTTGCTGATGGCGAGCCCGATCCCGGAGCCTCCGCTCGCTCGGTCGCGGGCCGTTCCCGCACGGTAGAACCGGTCGAAGACGTGGGCGAGGTCCTCTGCACCGATGCCCTCGCCTGTGTCCGAGACGACGAGGCTGACCTGCTGCCGGTCGGCTCGCGTTGCACGGACGAGGACCGCACCACCGGTTGGGGTGTGCCGCAGGGCGTTGGTCAACAGGTTGTCCAGCACCTGCGCGATGCGATGACGGTCGGCAAGCACCTCGGGAAGCCCTGGCGCCGCCGAGCCGGTGAGATCTACGCCCCTGGCTGCGGCGCGTTCGCGCGCGGCGTGCAGCGCGGCCTCGACGATCTCACCAGGGGGCACGGGTGCGGTGTCGAGCACGACATCGCCCGCCTCGGCGTGGGTCAAGGCCGCTAAGTCGTGCGCCAGCCGTGTGAGCCGGTCACCCTGTTCGCGCAGGACTGCGGTGGTCGTCGCGTCGAGGGGCTGAACCCCATCCTCGATGGCCTCGAGGTAACCGGTGATCGTCGCGACGGGCGTTCGGACCTCATGGGCCAGATCCGCGAGCAGCCTTCCCCGCAGGCGTTGCGCGTCCTCGAGGCGGTCAGCGAGCCGGTTGAACGACTCGGCCAGCTGGTCGAACTCCGCTCCGAGGCCAGGAGCGGGGACTCGGACGTCGTAGTGGCCGTCACCGAGCGACGTCGCGGCAGTGGAGACCGCGGACAACGATCCGCCGATTCGCCGCGTCAGCACGATGCTCACGACGGCGGACGCGATGGCCGCTGCAACGAGGGCCAGTGCGAACGCCACGGCGGACGACGACCGGAAGGCCTCCTCCACATGCAGGTCGGCCAGCTCGTGGTCGGCCACGCCGGCTCGATGAAGATGATCGTGGAAGACGGCCGGGCCAACGACGGCAACCACCGCCCCCGCAGTCGCAGCGGCCGTGGCCAGCACGATGCCGATGGCGACGAGCAGCCGCGACGCCAGACCGAGCTGCCGCCTCGGTCTCGTCACGTGCCCGTGCCGATCCGGTAGCCGATGCCGCGGACCGTCCGGACATATCTCTGCTCGCGGGCGGTGTCACCGAGCTTCTGCCGCACGTGCAGGACATGCACGTCGACCAGGTGGTCATCGCCGACCCACCCAGGTCCCCACACGGCGTCGATGAGTGCGCGCCGAGACAGCACCGAGCCGGGACGGGAGGCTAGGGCAGCGAGGATGTCGAACTCGGTGCGCGTCAGGTCGATTCGGCGTCCGCCGACGTGCGTCTCTCGGGCCTCGACGTCGACCGTGAGCGCGCCAACCTCCAGGGCGGGCGAGGCCGGCGGCGATGCGTGTGACGGTGCTCGCCGGGGACGCCGCATCAGAACGCCGACCCGCGCCATGAGCTCTCGCGGACTGAACGGCTTGGTGATGTAGTCGTCGGCGCCGACCGAGAGACCGATCAGCGTGTCGACCTCCTCCGCACGCGCGGTCAGCATCACGACGTAGCAGTCGGAGAAGGTGCGCAGCTGACGGCACACCTCGACGCCGTCGATGCCCGGGAGGCCGAGATCGAGGATCACGACGTCGGGATCGACCTCCCGGAGCAGCTCGACAGCGCTCGAACCGTCATGGCACAACGAGACCGCGAAACCGTCGCGCTCCAGGTAGCCGGCAACCAGCCGCGCCAGGGCGACCTCGTCGTCCACCACGACGGCCCGGAGTGCCTCGACCTGCGGTGCCGTGGGTGTCATAGCCTCCATCCTCCGTGACGTCGGTGGGTCGGCAGGACGCCTTCATCAAACCTTGATCGAACCGCGAGCGGTCATGCGAGGCCGAGGGTTGAGGCTGACGGGGTGAGTCAAGGCCAACGCTTTCCGGTGTCGGGGTCGGCACGGCCGCACGTGCGGATCACAGTCGTCGAGACGTCGCCGTGTGACCTGTGTGAGGACGCCGACGCCGTCCTCGCCGAGCTCGCCAAGGACCATCCGATCAGCGTCGAGGTGGTGGACGCGCAGTCCGAGGTCGGGCGGGATCTTGTCGCACGGCACCGCCCACCTCAGGCGCCTCTCGTCCTGGTCGACGGTGAGTATTTCTCCGCCGGACGGCTGCCCCGACGCAAGCTCGAACGCACCCTCACCGCGCGGCACTCCACCGTGCAGACCGCAGGTTGATCGGCCCCCTGTGTGAGCAGCCACAGCCACCACCCACCCCGCCAGTCCGCCAAGTTGACGGCATGTCCTGCTACCGCTGTACGACGCCGTCCCGGAACCTCACGCGCGTCACCATCTGCGCACCCGTGGGAATCGCCCCGTCCGATCACCGACATCTACAGGAGTTGAACCATGACCACGCTTCGCCGACGTCTGGCCGCCGCAGCAGCCGCCACAACGCTCGCTCTGGCACTGGCGGCCTGCTCGGGCGACCCGTCGACCGACGACGCCTCGGCAGCCGCCGGTGACTCGACCGCGTCTGCCGACGCAGAGGTGGCAACGCACAACGCGGCCGACACCGAGTTCGCGCAGATGATGATCGTCCACCACCAGGGGGCAATCGAGATGGCCGACCTCGCCGTCAGCCAGGGCACCCACCCCGAGGTCAAGGCATTCGGCGAACAGATCTCCGCCGCCCAGCAGCCTGAGATCGACCAGATGACGGAGTGGCTTCAGACCTGGGGCGAGTCGGCGCAGGGTGCGATGGGCGGCATGGACCACGGTGGCATGGAGATGGACGGAATGGACCAAGAGGGCGCGATGGCTGAGCTCGAGTCGCTGTCGGGCACGGAGTTTGACCAGCGTTTCCTGGAGCTCATGATCGCCCACCACAAGGGCGCGATCGAGATGTCCGAACAGGAGCTCGCGGACGGCGAGAACGCGGAGGCGCGGGCCTTGGCCCGCACGATCATCGACGCGCAGAACGCCGAGATCACCGAGATGACTAACCTGCGCAGCGACCTTTGACCGAGCCTCGGAGGCTGTGCCTGACACGGCGCGTGGAGGCACACGCACGCCGCAGTCCTGGAGAACCGTGACGGGGACGCTGCCCACTACGGCCCGGCGCTCAGCGTCGACGGACGTGGACGCCTGGTCTCCGCAGGCGATCTACCGCCGTGCTGCTGCGCGTTGGCGAAGCGAGGCGCACGTCGGTGCAACCTGCTCACGCCTAGAGCAACCCGGCCAAGCGGTACAACACCAGCGAACCCGCGACCGCGACGTTCAAGCTTGCGCCGGTCCCGATCATGGGGATCTCGACCGCCAGGTCGAGCAGGTCGAGTGCTTCGGGTGGGATGCCGGTCTGCTCGTGCCCAAGGACCATGACGGTGCGCTGACGTGCAGCTGGGAGGTCGCCGAGTCGGATCGACTCCTCGGCGAGTTCGACGCCGAGGATGGTTGAGTTCCGCGCACGTTGCTGCTCGAGCCAGCGAGTCGGGTTGCCGGTCCAGTGCACACAGGCCGGATGGCGCAAGGTGTTGCCGCGTCCGAGCGCTTCGGGCACCCAGGGCAGCCGGGGAACGGCGAGGCACGCGCCGACGGCATCGCAGGTCCGCAGCAGGGTGCCAAGGTTGACGCCGTGCAGTGGCCACAGCGGCGCGGCGATCAGGTGATCCCAGCAGGAGTGCGGGCGCCGGCGGCGTTCGCGGCGGAGATCCTTCGCGGTGCGGACGCGCACCTGGGGGCCGCTCACGGCGCAATGAGGGCGTGCGCTCCAAACTCAGCATTCATGTTGAGCGCGCTTGGCGGCGCGCGCGGGCCATCATCGGGGACGCCAGTGTCTCACCCGCATTGGTAGGGATCCAAGGCTTAGCGGCTCCACGTCTTCGAAAGTTTGTTCGATACTCTTCCCATGAGTGGTGGTCGGGATCCGCGTTTCGTGGCGAACCGGGAGGTTCCAGCGGATCCGCCGCTGCGCCCTCAGGGCGACGTGCCCGTGATCGTGCGGGTGGTGTGGTCGGACGGTTCTGACGAGTGGCGGCCGGCTCGGGCCGTGAGATGGACATCCACACACGTCATGGTGGCGTGGCGCGATTCACCGACTGATCCCTACTCGGAACGCCACGAATGGCTGCGTGCAGGCGACGTCGCCCGATCCGTCAGCTGGCTTGTTCAGCCGCGCCCACTTGTTCATCCAAGCCCTCGCGATTGATCTGCCGGCCACCCAGCTAGCGGGTCAGTCCCGATGGCGCGTGCTCGAGCCTCGGTCGCCGCATGAGCGACGGATGATGGCGGCAAAGAAGGCCCCCGCCGCGCCAAAGTGCACTGGGGAGTTCGCTGCAGCGGAGAACCGCGACGATGGAGCACGTGCACCTGTCGCCCTATCCGAGCCGTCTGTGGTCGCACAGCAGCGGGGGTTGTGACTACCACCGCACGGCGGCGGGCCAGGTTCGGTCGTGCTTGCTGCGAAGCTGGCGATCGTGATCCAGCCCTCGCGCTCCGCGCGAGCGATCCGCTGCTGGAGTCGGCGGACGTCACGCTTGGTTCCCCCCGGGATCATGAAGAGCGCGGGGTAGATCACAAGCTTCCGACCCCGAACGAGACCGGCCGCGCCCGCGGGAGGCACGGCGGGCGAACGCCGGTAGCGACAAGTCACGGGATGCCCTCGTCGACGAGGCTTAAGGTCCGGCTCGCCCGCACTCTTTCGGCGTCGTCGATGCGCCTCACCCCCGCGTCCGGGGATGCCGCTGCTCTGCGCTTAGGGGTCGCTTCGACGGTCACGCACGCCCCTCTCTGGCGCCGGTCGGCTGTTCACGTGCCACGCAAGGTTGAACAGCGAGGGGTTCGGACCGGGTGAGACGTCGTGGTGAGCCGACCATGCATGTTCGGACGCCGACTTGGACGTGAAGCGTGCGCCGAACCACACGATGGGCGCCGGAGCCGTTGTGGGGGCTCCCAGTCGATGCGCGAGCTCGTTCTCGATCGCGAGGACGACGGGCAGGGATCGCACAAGTGCGGTGGCCTCGGCGCGGGGCGCACGGGCGATGACGAGCAGCGAGGTCGGCAGGGGATCGTCTGCGATCTCGTGGTCCACGTACCACTCGATCAGCCACTGCTGGGCTGTGCGCTCGAGGAAGAGGAGCACGTTCGCCAGGTGCGGCGTGGTCATCGTTCCAATCGGGTGAACCAGCCCCGCGACGTCGACCCAGAACTCGTCCTGATCCAGGACACGCCCGTCCGTCAGGTCCGAGGTCACCGCGGCGTTGTCAGGACGCTGCATGTAACCGTGCCGGTCATGCTCGGGTGGTTCACCGCGAACGGCGACGCCATCGACATGGAGGACGACCTCCCCGCCGTCCATCGCGAGTGCCTCGGACACCGCAGGAAGGCACTCACCGAAACGTTCCGCGCCCACCGGAGCGGGCAGCGGTCGGGCCGTGATCTCCCATCGCCCGAGAGCCGCTGCCCACCGGACGTCGGCCCGTACCTCGCCAGTCACGAGGCAGCACCGCCCGTCCGGATGCCGTGGTCGTGAAGGTTGACGGATTCATCCCACGGCCAGGGAGGGCAGGCTTCATCGGCCACCGCCGCACGAGGATCGATCCCCGATGCCCCTCCCTGGGTTCCTGGACTCATCCGTCGCGCGTCGGCGATCCCGCGGAACCACCCTCGGCGGAACTCGAGGAGGCCCATGACCTTGAGGACGACGAACGCTGCTAGCCACAGCCCGGGCGCGATGACCGTCAAGAAGTCGGAACCGGTCTGCCACAGTCGTGCGAGCTGGGCGAGGCACACGGCAGCGACGATGCCGACGTCTGCCCACCAGACCAGGAACCTGCGCCGGATAGCCCAGGAGCCGTCGCGCGCGCGCGAGCCCCCGTCGGTTGCCATCGTGTCCGGCTCGGAGCGTGTCTTTGCCATCTACTTCGCCTCCCGGCAGCATCCGTCGCAGTGGTGCCGTGCTAGCTCCGCGACGTCGAGGTCGGCGTCGTTGCGACGCAGGTGGGCCAGGGCATCCGTGTCGGGGTGGTGCACCCCGTGCTGGCAGATCCGCTCGAGCAATCCGACATCCGCGCGCCACGCCATCGGCGCCATGCGCAGGGGATGGCCGGAGGGTCGGTGGATTGGGCACGGTTCGGGGCCGGCGCACGAGGCGCGCCCGTGGGTCCGCAGCACACCGCCGGGCACCTTGATGAACTCCTGGACGGTCATCGGTGGCGCACCGGCTCGGGTCAGGATCGTTCGACGCAGGTGTAGCCACTCGGACGTACGCCACATCCCGGTCGTGGAACCAACCTGGTCGAGCAGGTCCAGCACCTCCTGCGCGCTCCCACCACGATCGCGCAACGCGAGTGCGGCGCGCTCGAGCTCGTCGACGTCAGATCCCAACGGGTCGACCCCGTGGGCGGCGCACCAGACCAGCCAGCCCTCGCCGGCAGCGAGCAGCCGCGCCTGCAGTTGGTCGAGCTGCGCCGACCAGTCGCCGTTCAGGGAGTGTTCGCCGCGGCTGACGGTCGTGTCGTCATCCATCGAGAACTCGCCGTCGCAGTGCTACCGATGCCACCGGGTAGCGGCTTGCGTGCGTCATCGCAGGGCCGGGTCGATCAGGGCGGTGCCGCACCGGGGGCAGTAGCGGCCGCCGAGGTCATGGGTGCATGTCCGACGGCGCAGGAAGGAGCGGATCGCGGCCACGATGGAGGTCAGGGCACGGTCGTAGTCCGGGGCGCCGATGTAGAGGTCGTCGATCGTTCCGGACGCCACCAGGATGACCTTGGTGCCCTGCGGTGCACCCCACGGGGTCAGCAACGGGTCGTCGTCCGGAGCGAGCAGGATCTCGTAGGCCTCCCAGCGCTCCCTCATCGAGAACGCCCGCCCATCCACCGTGCCGACGATCACCCACGGGGCGAACAACCCGACTTCCGTGGCTTCGACGCCGAGGCGTTCGGCGGCTGCGGCCAATGCTGCGCGGTGCTGCGCCACGACCGGGGCGAGGCTCTCACGCACGTCGGCCAACGATGCTCTCGCGTTCGCCCACCGTTGTGCCCGCTCATCCTTGGTGAGCTGGCACACGCACCGCTGCCCGTCGTGCACGTCGGAGCCTGGGCGGGGGTGGCATCCGCACTCACACTCGGCTGCTGCGTCCAGGTCGTGTGCGTCCCCTGGCATCATCTCGAGCAACGCTCGGCGCTCGGCGACGCGCGCGGCGCGACCCTGATCACCGTGGACCGTCGCTGCGTCCTCGGGTTCAGAGACGGGGGGCTGTTGGGCGTCGTCGTCAGTCATGGTGGACCTGTTCCCCAGTGAGGCGTACTGCATCAGGGCACGCAGTGATGGTGCGCACCGGGGTTGTTCGGCGGACCGTCACGGTTGCGTCCACCGCGAGCGGCTCCAGGGTCAGGTACATGTCGGCCCCGACCGCGATGCCCGCGACCAGGCCCCACTCGGGATCGCGGTGCTCGACGGCCAGCACCCGCAGGGCGGCGCCATCGCGACGCAGATCAGCAAAGCGCAGATCCGGTCCTGGCTGCCCGCCGCCGCTGACCCGAGTGACGGTCACGGGACCGTCCAGGTCGCGCGAGTCCAGCAGGTGCTGGGCACCGGACCCAGTCACGACGAGCCACCGGCCCGGGCTGGTGAAGGGATCGACGCTCATCATTGGTCCACCGACGACTCGGGGTCGCTGCCTGCCGTCGGCGGCCGAGGCTCCGTCGGCGGGCGGAGCAGGTTGTCGACGACGGCGGAGAACGCGTTGGCATCGAACCGGCCACGCCGCCATGCCGACCAATACCCAGCCTGCACGTGCGCCAACCGATAGTTCAGCTCGCAGTACGCACCCCAGTCGATCATCACTGCACGGGCTTCACCGCGTTCGGTGAGCACGACCCGGGTTCCGGAGCGAACCGCGTCCACGAGGTCGGTGAAGTCCGCGCTGGCACGGTCGACATCCACGAACATCTCCGTCGGCGCCGTCCTCGGTGCGTCGTGGTCAGCGGGCTCGGCTGACTCTTCGGGGGCGTGCGTGGTCGCTGCGCCGTCGATCTCGGCGATGACGCGAAGTGACCGTTCGAGCCCGTCCCTGACGGCACGCAACCCTCTCTTGGGACCGACGTCCATCGAGCCGACCATGAAACGGACAGGTCCGTGGAGAAGCAGTGGTGCTGCTGTTGCTGGGCTCGGACGATCGCCACGCCCAAACCGCAGGCCGAGCATGAACAGTCTCGCCACCGTCGCCGGGTCGAGGTCCTCGGCCGGCTCACCCGGCATGAACAGTTGCACCTTCGACCCGGGAGGCAGTTCGACCGACGTCGGCACATCCACGTGAGCCTCGGGCGTACTCATCGGGCACCACCTCGCCAGAGCGACACGAACGTGACTGATAGTCCGGGGACTAATAGTACGCACAAAGCCAGGACACGTCGATGCCATGCCCGCGGTGACCTACGCACGACCAGCCGGTCAGCAACGACGTGGATTAGCCAGTCGACGCAGGGCAGGGCCACCGTCCATGCGCCGACCCCGGTGCGCGTCGATGCATCGAAGCTCACGTCGTGTGGACTATCTGCCGTGGTGCTCGGGCACCGTGCTGTGGTGCTCTGGCGCGGTGGCCGATGACCGCGTCCACGGGACTGACGGAGGGGCCACCGCTCCCCCGCGTGCGCGATCCCGATCGTTGGAGTTGAAGCGGCGCCTCGCATTCGGGGCAACGCTCCGCCATCTGCGCACGGAGGCGGGTCTTTCCCAGGAGAACCTGGGACGTGCGGCCGGCCTGGAGCGCGCCTACGTCGGCCATCTCGAGAACGGGCGCCGCAACCTCTCGCTGCGCACCATGTGGCAGCTCGCCGACGCCCTCCATGTGACGCCCGACCAGTTCTTCCTCGCGAGCCTCAACACGCCGACGGGAGCCGCAGAGCGTCGCCGCCGCGCTACGAAGGGGGAGCCCTCGCAGCGGGACTGACCGGAACTTCGCCACAGTCGTGGCGGATGTGGGGCGGCCTTGCGACGTTCGGAGTTGCGGGGGCACTGCGCGGAATCCAGTTAGCACGGACGCGTGCTTGGTGGCTTCGAGCGTCTCCTCCGGACACTGGCGCCGCGGTTAACTGGCTCTACCTGATCACCTCTACCTATCTGAACCAGTCATCGGCGCGACACGCCCCAGACAACCGTGAGCGAATCCAGTCACGCGCGCTACAGTCGCACCCATGACAGATGGCTCAACGCACGAGCTCGCTGCGACGCTAGCCACGTTGGACGCACGTCTCGCTGATCTCGAGCGCCAGGTTCGGCTCACGCTCACCGCGCGCAACGCCTTGCGCGACCTGCTCGCCGCCATCCCGACAAGCACATCGCCGCCCGTCTCCGGGTTGCCAGCGACGGAGACGCTCGCGTCGCAGACGCGGACCGCGAGCGACGACGCCGACGAGACGACGCGCCCCTCGATGGTGAACCGCCTGACGCAGTTCATCGCCGACAGCGAGACCGGGATGACCTGGAAGGCTCGCGAACTCGCGACCGCGGTGTACGACACGGATCCAACCCCTGGTCAGGTCGAAGGCATCCGGACCTACGCGCGTCGCCTCGTCGACCGGGGCGCGCTCGTGAAGAACAGCAACGGTTCGTTCTCGAAGGTGGAGGTGACGAGCACCTAGCCGACCGTCGTGTGAGGAGCTGGCCCTACCGGTCCCGCACACAAGGCCGCCGACGCGAGCCCTACTCGCGCCGGCGGCAAAGCACTGGCCGCTAAACCTGTGCGCTGCTGACGGTACTCCGTGTTGCCGCGCGCGCGCAGGTTCGTCCCCGCGTGTCGCAACAACGGAGGTTCCCGCATGCCTACCCGCACACGCCGGCGTTCACGCCGCGCGCGAGTTCACACCGCACAAGTCTCCCCCGAGCTCGAGCGCAGGCTCGTCGATTACGTCCCGCACAACCTGGACGACCTTGCCTGGCGGCTCGCGCGCAACCCGGTCTTATGCCGAGTGCGCGAGTGCGAACCGCGACTGTGGAACACCGCGAAGAGCATGGTGACTGACTTGGTCAACTTCCTCGCGGTGACACCGACGTGGGACCGACGTTCGCCGCTCGACTTGGACGCCGTCCTCACCCCCGCGGCGATCGGCCTGTACTTCGAACTGCGTCCCAAGGCGCCGACGCGGCCGGCTGACGCACAGAACGCTCTGCTTCGGCTGATGCGCCGTCAACCGCCGCGGCCTTCGGCCACCCGAGCGCCAACCACGTCACAGATCGCGCATCGTGCAGGTCAGACGATTGACTCGCTTTCTGAACCGGTGCCAGACTCGGGGACCCCACCACGTGGGAGACCGCAGTCCGGTGCCGCACCCTCGTCCAGCGGACCCGAACTGCCCTGCTCCGCCGTTCTCTGGCGGCGCCTGGTACCCGCTGCACCTGAGGTTGGCGCGCCAATGCCCAACAATCCTTCCGATCGCGAATCGGCTGCCGCTCCTCGCGCGGCGAGGCCGCTCTCGGGGAAGGACGCGGTCAAGGAGGCGAAGCGGCGCCACGAGGCGGCCGTGTCTGCGCTGCGGGGCGCTGGCCCGGCGCCGCTGCCGCTCCTTCCGTTGGAGATGATCGACCGGATCGACCGGTACAAGCCCCAAGGCTCGGGCTTCGGAGCGGGCGTCTGGGCGCAGATCGGTCCGCTGTGCCGGCTCTTGACGAGGTACTACGCACCCGACAGCGACGCCGCACGGGTCAACGTGATGTGGCACCTGTCGCGGTACTTGCGGTGGGTCGCACGCCAACCGCACCGCACGGACCTGACGGCACCGCTTCGTCTTGATGAGCTCGACACGCCTGGCCTCCAGGAGCGCCACCGAGAGACCGCCGATGAACCGGGCGCGACGATGGATTCGCGACGGTCCATCGTCACCCGGGCGCTGCTGCACGCGAAGGGTGGACGACGCCCCGCCACCACGTACGAGCGCACCACGGCCGTCCCGCACACCGGCCTCGAGATCGGCCTGCTGGTGAAGTACGCCCACCAGCAGTCGACCCCCACGGGCCGCCGATCGATGTGCTTCATCGTGGGCCTCAGCGCCGGATCTGGACTCGACGCTCACGATCTGTCGCTGGTCCGCCGCCGACACCTGCGCACACGGCCGACGCCCAACGGTGGAGACGTCCTCACAGTCCTGGTCGTCGACACCGACGGCGAACGTCTCGTTGTCGTCGCGGACGTCATGCGGTCGACGGTCGAGCTCGCGATGGAGATGCACGACCAGGCCGGCAGGGGCGAGGACGCGTTCATCCTCGGCACCCCGACCGGCCGTGACGGGGTCGTCCAGAACTACATCGAGAAGGCCCGGACAGCCGACCCGCGCATCAGGCCGCCGGTCAGCTGCCGTCGGATGCGCAACACGTGGCTGCTCGCGGCCCTGGACGCCCGGATCCCGGTGCCCGAGCTGCTCGCCGCAGCCGGCCTCAAGTACGCCACCACGCTTCTTCGCTTGATGCCGTACAGCACGCCGCTGGACAAGGACTACGTGAACGAGCTGTTCGCCAGCATGGACCTCAAGTGGAGGCGATTCCCGTGATGAGTATCAACGGCAAGTTGTTCATGTGGGTGCTCGCGGTCGTGCGGGCCAGCGGGGTCATCCCGCTCCTGGAGGCGGTCCTCAAGCCCGACCCGCGACTTGGAGGCGCTCCGCGTCGGTTCGGGCTGGATGTGTGGCTGGCAGCTTTCGTCGTCGCCGTCATGTCAGGCATGGGCGCCTACGAGACTCGCGCCCTTCAGGTTCTCACCGAGGATCTACCGCGGTCCCTGCAGGTAGCGCTGGGGGTGCGACGTGAGCGGGCAGGCAGTGACGAGGACGCCGACATCATCACGATTCGACAGATCCGCGAACCACTGGCGCGTCTCGCGAAGAATCTCAATCAGAGTGACCCTGCATTGCCCGCGGCCGTCCGTGAACACCGCCGCCGCACCCTGCAGAAGCTCGCGTCCACGATGGCATCGGGGACGGTACCCGAGCTGTTTGGCTTCCTGGGTGTCTGGGCGCTCGACCACACACCGCTCCCTGCGTGGGCACGGCCTTGGGCGAAGTACAAGGACAACGACGGCAACGACCGGATCGTCTCCGCCGACCAGGAAGCAAGGTGGGGTCACGCCACACCGACGTTCCAGACGGGGAACAACCAATGGGTGTTCGGGTATCGCGCCAACACGTACACGATCGTGGGCGATGACGTTCCCGCGTTCATCGAGGCCGTCGAGGTCCGCCCGGCGAACGTCGGTGGTGCCGAACCCTCGGTACGCCTCGGACAGTGGCTCGCCAACCACCCTACGAACGTCGAGAACACGTTCACGAAGATCTACGCCGACCGTGAGTACCCCCACTCCCTGCCCGAGAACTGGCACCACCCGCTGCGCGCGCTGGGCGCCGAGCTGGTGTTCGACATCAACGAGCTCGACATGGGCATCGAGCACTACCGCGGGATGATGTTCATCAACGGCTACCCGTTCTGCCCGGGCCTTCCCGTGCACCTCCAGGTGGTCAACCGCCCAGACCGGCTCACTCAGGGCGAGCGGCCCGGCGACGACGATCCAGATGCTCAAGCGATGTGGGACAACGTGCGCAAGCAGCACGAGGAGCTCCGCAGCCTCACGGAGGCCCGGCGCCCCTACGAGCTCGTCCGGCTCAGCGGGAACGGCGCCGGCAAGGAGCGGTTCATGTGCCAGGCGTTGAAACACCACGCGGCGTGCCCCCTGCGCGCGTTCACGATGCAGTACCCAGACGTGGACAAGCTCACGATCGTCGAACCGCCCCCCGCGCACTTGCGCGTCGAGGAAGGAATCTGCTTCCGGAAGTCGATTACCGTGTACGACGACGTGTCCCCGAAGACACGTCAACGGCACCCGTGGTTGTCGGCCCCTTGGCTCAAGGACTACCGCAACCGCACCACCGTCGAGCGTAGCTACGCATCGGTGAAGAGCAGCGCGAACGAACGGGTCAGCCGAGGCTGGATCCAACTGCACGGCCTCGTCAACGTGACCTTCATGTTCGCGGTGAGCGCGATGTCGCAGAACCTCCGCCTCGCGATCAAGTACATCGCGGACCACCCCGACATCGCCGACCCGTGCGTCATCCTGCGCGGCCCAGCCGCATTCTTCGGCCACGAGGAGCTCAACGAGGCCGGCGAGATGGAGCTCTACGACAAGGCCGGCGCGATCGCGCTCTACAACAAGTTGGTCAACCCCGACCCCGACCCCACCGCTTAGCCCAAGCAAGACGAAACCCCCGCCGGGATGACCCGGCGGGGGTTTCGTAACCTGGGAGGCTCCAGTTTCGTAACCTCCACACTGGCGGTAGCGGTGGGATTTGAACCCACGGTGGACTTTCACCCACACACGCTTTCGAGGCGTGCTCCTTAGGCCGCTCGGACACGCTACCTCGGCGAGAAGGGTACCTGGTCGAGAGCCCGTCCCACGAATCCGCTGCCGGACCGTCGTACGGTGGAGCGATGGAGGCACGCCCGATGACCGCAGGCTCGCTGGCGGACGTCGTCGAGGTCCTCGCCGGCCACCGCCTCGCGGCGCTCACGGGCGCGGGGGTATCGACGGACTCCGGCATCCCCGACTACCGCGGCCCCGACTCACCGCCGCGCACGCCGATGACGTTCCAGCAGTTCACGTCCGACGAGGGCTTCCGCCGCCACTACTGGGCGCGCAACCACGTCGGCTGGCGGCACGTGCACCGCACGATGCCGAATGCGGGCCACCGTGCGCTGGCCGCCCTGGAGCGCCGCGGCGTGGTCACCGGCGTGATCACCCAGAACGTCGACCTGCTGCACGAGGCCGCAGGCTCCCGGCACGTCATCGACCTGCACGGCCGCTACGACCGGGTGCGGTGCCTGTCCTGCGGCATCGTGATCTCCCGCGCGGAGCTGGCCGACCGCCTCGACACGCTCAACCCCGGGTTCACCGCGGCGGTCGCGGACATCGAGATCGCCCCTGACGCCGACGCCGTCATCGAGCAGACCAGCCACTTCGTCGTCGCCGGGTGCAGCGCCTGCGGCGGGATGCTCAAGCCGGACATCGTCTACTTCGGTGAGAACGTGCCGCGTGAGCGTGTGGAGCGGGCGTACGCGATGGTCGACGCCGCCGACGCGCTGCTGGTCGCCGGGTCGTCCTTGACCGTCCAGTCGGGGCTACGGTTCGTGCGGCACGCCGCCCAGACGGGCAAGCCGGTGGTCGTCGTGAACCGGGGGGCCACCCGCGGCGACAAGTACGCGGCCATGACGCTGGACGCGGGGACGTCGGAGACGTTGACCGACCTGGCCGAGACGCTGCCGGCCGCTCGTCAGTCGCGCTGAGCCTCGAAGAACCGCTGCAGCAGCAACCCGCACTCCTCCGCGCGCACCCCGCCCACGACCTCGACCCGGTGGTTCAGCCGCCGGTCCCGCACGACGTCCCACTGTGACCCGCACGCCCCTGCCTTCGGGTCCCAGGCGCCGAGCACCAGGCGCGGGATGCGCGCGAGCACGGTGGCGCCGGCGCACATGAGGCACGGCTCCAGGGTCACGACGAGCGTGCAGTCGTCGAGCCGCCACCGGCCCAGGTTCTCTGACGCCGATCGCAGCGCGAGGATCTCCGCGTGACCGGTCGGGTCCGCACGCGCCTCGCGCACGTTGCGCCCCCGGCCGACGACCTCACCACCCGGGCCGATGACCACGGCGCCCACCGGCACGTCGGCGGTCAGCACGGCGCGGCGGGCCTCGTCGAGCGCGAGCCCCATCGCCCAGGCGTCGGCCACCTGCCACGGGCGGAGGAGGTCGGTCATGGAGGCATCATCGCGTACGGCGCCCGGTAGGTTGAGGCCATGCGCCTGCACGTCGCGGACCACCCCCTGGTCGCCCACAAGCTCACTGTCCTGCGTGACGAGAAGACCGCGTCGCCCACGTTCCGCCTCCTGGTCGACGAGCTGGTCACCCTGCTCGCCTACGAGGCGACCCGGCACGTCCACGTCGAGTCCGTCGACATCGTCACCCCGGTCACCGCGACGACGGGCGTCAAGCTGGCCGACCCGCGCCCGCTCGTCGTGCCCATCCTGCGCGCCGGCCTGGGCATGCTCGACGGGATGACGCGCCTGCTGCCCACGGCGGAGGTCGGCTTCCTGGGCATGCAGCGCGACGAGGAGACCCTCGAGGCCGTGACGTACGCGAACCGGCTCCCCGACGACCTGTCCGGCCGCCAGTGCTTCCTGCTCGATCCCATGCTGGCGACCGGCGGCACGCTGGTCGCCGCCATCGACTTCCTGCTGGCCCGCGGCGCCCGCGACGTCACCGCGGTCTGCCTGCTGGCCGCCCCCGAGGGCCTCGCGGTCGTCGAGCGGGCCGTCGGGGACCGGGCCGACGTGTCCGTCGTCGTCGCGGCCGTGGACGAGCGCCTCAACGACAAGGCGTACATCGTGCCGGGGCTCGGCGACGCGGGCGACCGGCTGTACGGGGTCGTCTGACCCGTCCCATCCCCTGGGACGTCCGCCAATCTCCCTTGGTGACGGCGCACCGGCGTGCGACAGTCGCCCTATGTCCACGTCTGCGCTGCGCCTCGCCGCCGCGTATCCGTGCGCGTGTCATCGGTCCTGATCCACCAGACCCTCGACCCTGTCCGCCGCCCGTCACCGGGTGCTGCGGACGCGCACACCGGAGACGTCATGGCAGTTCCCGCTCAGCTCCCCACCCCGCAGCCCGGGCTGCTCCTGTACGTGAGCCTGCCCGAGGGGACCCGACGCGCACCCGGCGACCTGGCCGAGGTCGCCGAGGTCCTGCGTGAGTTCGCCACCGAGATGCTGCCCGGGGCCGAGACGTACGCGGCGCTGTCCCTCGCCCCGGCGGGCTCCGACGACGTGCACCGACTCGGCGACCGCATGAGCCACCTGCGACTCCTCGACGTCCTCGCCGACCCGGGAGACGCCGGCTGAGGACCTGCCCGGGCCCGGCAGGCCGGCCTCCGCTCGCCGGTCCTCGTCGTCGTGCCTACCGTGGGTGTCATGCGCATCGCGATCGCTGGGGGGCACGGTCAGATCGCACGACACCTGTCCCGAGACCTGTCCGCGCGGGGTGACGTGCCCGTCGCCCTGGTGCGCCAGCTCGCGCACGTCGACGACGTCGTCTCCGACGGCGCCGAGGCGGTGGTCCTCGACCTCGAGCGTGCGAACGCGCGGGACGTGGCCGAGGCGATCGCCGGTGCTGACGCGGTCGTGTTCGCCGCAGGCGCCGGACCGGGCAGCGGCATCGCCCGCAAGGACACCGTGGACCGGGCCGCTGCCGCGCTGCTGGCCGACGGAGCCGAGCAGGCCGGGGTCCGGCGGTACGTGCTCGTCTCGTCGATGGGCGCGGACGCTCCCCCACCCCCCGGGACCGACGAGGTGTTCGCCGCCTACCTCGTCGCCAAGCGTGCCGCCGAGCTCGACCTGCGGACCCGCGACCTCGACTGGACGATCCTGCGCCCCGGTGGCCTCACCAACGACGCGGCCACCGGATCGGTCCAGCTCGACGGGTCCGTGCCGCGCGGTTCGGTCCCCCGGGCCGACGTCGCCGCGGTCCTCGTCGCCCTGCTGCACGAGCCGCGGACGGCGGGGCTGGTGCTCGAGGTGACCGACGGGATCGTGCCCACCGATGCGGCGGTCGCCGCCGTCACAGAAGTAGCGGACTGACCCGAGGCGACCGAGTTCCCAGGTACGCGCCTCCCAGCAGGAGGCTGTCACCGGTGCCGCCGAGGTCGCCCTCACAGGCCCACCACGCCGATCCGGCCGAGGGTGCCCGAGCACGGCTTCGCGTGCCGGTTGATCAGTCGCGTCGGCCGCGAACTGGAACGCGATCGGCAGCGCGGCTCTCGGTCGCGTGGGTGGCACTGTCGGGTACGTCCAGCCCGGCCGACGACGTCGGGACCTCGCTCGCCCCCTGCGCCGATGCGCCCACAGCCTCCACGGCGACCGACACAGTGCCCCGCGCATTGCCCACCGACACGACGCTGACGGAGACCAGCACCGTCGAACCGGCCGTCACCGTCGTCAGGTCGCAGACCACGGTCCGCCGGTTCGCCGACTCGGTGCACGCGTTCGCCGGCGACGCCCCGGCGGCGAGGTTCGCCCGCAGGTTGACCGGCAGTGTCAGCGTCGCCCGCGTACCCACCGCGTCGGCGCCGCTCGCGCGCACCGTGAACGACACGGTCCCCGTACCGCCGCCCAGCCAGACATGGGGATCGCCCTCGTCCAGGCTGAGCACCGGTGCCACAGCGTCGACCGGCGCAGGCGCCGGCGGGTCCACCGGGACCTCGGGAGCCGCCGGAACGACGGGGTCAGTCAAGACGTCGGGGTCGGCCAGGGTGGTGCCGGTGCCCTCGGGGCTGTCGGCCGTGACGTCGTCGACCCCGTCCGCACTGGTGGCGGCGTCCTCCTCGTCCAGGACGACGAGGTCGTCCGCAAGCAGGTCGCTGGGCTCGGCCGTCGGGATGTCGGTCGGCTGCGGTGTCGCGACCGCGCCGGCGCTGGTCGACGGCTCGGCGGTGCTGCTGGGGGACTCGCTGGAGGTCGGCTCCGGCGCGGCGGCCGTCGCCTCGTCCGGGGGGCCCAGCAGAGTGGTGATGCCGACCGTGGCCACCGCAGCGAGTGTCACGCCGCCCGCCACCGCCGCGGCAACACCCATCGGGATCGCTGCCAGGACCGCCGCCACCCCGCCGGCTGCGGCCGCACCACCGGCCGCTCCGGCACCGACCGCAGCCGCAGCACCCGCCGCTCCGGCACCGACCGCGGCGACGGTCGTCGCAGCGGCGGTTCCGGTCGTCGCCGCAGCGACGGTTCCGGTCGTCGCCGCAGTGACCGTTCCGGTCGTCGCCGCAGTGACCGTTCCGGTCGTCGCCGCAGTGACGGTTCCGGTCGTCGCCGCAGCACCCGCCGCGGTCGTGCCGCCAACAGCGACGCCGCCGGCGCCGGCTCCGGCGACACCCGCCGCAGACGCCGCTGCGGCACCGGCCGCCAGACCGCCGCCCACAGGCAGGGCGACACCGAGTGCGCCCAGCCCGAGCACGCCGAGCACGAGGGGCGCGATGACGGCGCGCATGCCGTGGTTGACGTCACCCAGCTCGAGCAGCAGGCCGCGGCACGTGCCGCAGTCCTCGAGGTGCGCCTCGACCTGCCCGGTCTCCCGCGTGCCCAGTCCGCCGCGGACGTAGGCGCCGAGCTTGCCGGCGACGGTCCGGCAACCCTCGTCGAGGGGATCCTGAAGGTGCTGCTGGAGGTAGGCCTGCCGCAAGCCCTCCCGCGCCCGGTACGCCAGGGCGGCAACGCCGTTGGCGGTCAGCCCGAGGATGGGCGCGATCTCCGCCGGCGTCAGGCCCTCGACCTCGGTGTGCCAGAGGACCGCCTGCCACCGTTCGGGCAGCGAGTGGAACGCTCGCGCGACGACCCCGCGCTCGAAGCCGGCCAGCGCGGGCTCCTCCGCGGTGCCCGCCAGAGCGGTGCCCGCCTCGAGCACAGCGATGTCGTCCGTCGGCCGGACGCGGCGGTTCTTCTCACGGCGCAGCCCCGCCACGCGTCGCACCACAGTGAAGAGGTACGCACGGAACGCCGACTCGGGTCCCTTGCCCCGCTCGATCGCACCGAAGACGGCCGCGAACGAGTCCGCGACGACGTCGTCCGCGTCCGTCGGGGAGTCCGAGTACTGCCGTGCGACGACCCAGGCGGCGCCCGCGTGCCGCTCGTAGAGCGCGCCGATGGCAGCCGCGTCTCCGGAGCGCGCGGTAGCGATCAGCTCCGCGTCGCCCGTGACACCGCTGTCCAGCTGCGTGCTCGCTGACACGAACGGCTCCCGTCGGCAATACTCGTCCGGGGGCACAGCCTGCCATATCCGGCGTTTCCGCATAAGCGGTGCGAAAACTCGTCGGGTGAAAAGTCACCCGAGTGGCGTCACACCCGACAGGTGTTGGCCTCTCATCCGGCGTGACGATGAACCACGGGTCCCACACCGCCGCGCAGCCGGCCGTCTCGGGCCCTGTTCCGATGGACGCGATGCCCGCGACGCTCCGGGAACGCTGGCGCGACGAGAGCGTCGGTTCGGTGTGGCGGCGGCCCTCGGACTGGTACCACCCGGCCGTCGACGCACTGGCGCTCGCGCTGCTCTCCTCAGGGGACGCCGTGGGCGCCGCCACCGAGCTGGGCGCCGCCCGGGGCTACGACGGCGTCGGGATCGGCGAGACCCTCGACGACCTGGCCTGCCTGTACCGCACCCTCGGCGCCGCCGAGCCGCCGATGGCGGTCACGAGGGCGCTGTGCGAGGGCTGGGCCGATGCCCAGGCCGGCGCCGTCGTCACCGGCGCCGCGCTGGACCCCGAGTCAGGACTGCCCAGCCGGCAGTACCTGGCGCTCCGACTCGCGGAGACCTACCGCGACGCGGCGCTGCCCACCCAGCGCGCACGGAGCGTCGCCGAGGTCGGGCACCACCTGGTGATCATCGACGTGGCCACCGGGGACGTCGACCCGTTCACCCGGGCCGCCCGGTCCGCAGCGGTCGGAGCCGCCATGACCGACACCTACGGCGACGGGCACCCCATGGCGACACTGGGCGGTGGCGTCTTCGCCGTCCTCGCCCGCGCGAACGAGGACCCGCACCCGCCGCTCGAGGCCCTCCACCGGGAGATCGCCCGCCGGTGCGAGCTCCTGAAGGTCCGCTCGTCGGTGCGTCAGCCGGTCCGCGTCTGGGTCGAGCCGCTCCCGACCACCCACGAGCAGGCGCTGCGGATGCTGGACCGGGTCGCCCGACCCTGATCGGCGATCGGCAACAGGTGTCCGGCGGGTAAAGCGCAGGTCAGGGACTTCCTGGTAGCAGTCAGGGGACATCTCGGGCGAATGCGTCTACCGTCGATCCATGAACTCCGCTGGACTTGCTCCGAGCGACCCCACGACGCCTTCTGAACGAAGGGCGGCTGAGATCGCTGAGTCGTACTCGCACGAACCCGCACCAGGTCTCCCGACGCAGCCCGACCGCCGTGCGGCCGCCTCGATCGACCACCCGCTCCCGCCTGTCGACGCGGCGCTGGCCGCCTCGACCGAACCGGGCCCCATCCTCGCCTCCGGCGCGACCGCCGACGTGTTCGCCCTCGACGACCTGCACGTCCTGCGCCGCTACCGCTCCGGCGGCGACGCCTCCTCCGAGGTCCACCTGCTGCGGCATGTCGTCGCGCACGGCTTCCCAGCGCCGGCCGTGCTCCAGGCGAGCGGACCCGACCTGGTCATGGAGCGTCTGCATGGCCCGACCCTCCTGCAGGCGCTCGGGGCCGGCGAGGTCTCGCTGTCCGACGCGGCCGGCATCATGCACGACCTGCACACCCGCCTGCACGCGATCCCGGCGCCCGACGGGTGGGGACCGAACGAGCGCGAGGCGTGGCCACAGGTCTCGTCCGGACCCGTCGTCGTCCACCTCGACCTGCACCCCGGCAACGTGTTCCTCACCGAGAGCCACGGACCTGCGCTGGTCGACTGGGCCAACGCCCGCGCCGGCACCGCGGAGCTCGACGTGTCGCTGACCGCCCTGATCATCGCGGAGGTCGCGGTCGACGCCGGTGGCGTCTACTCGCAGGCGGCCCGGGCTCTGCTCGCCGCGTTCCTGGTGGCGACCGACATCGACCCGCTCGTCGCACTGGCCGAGGCTGCTGAGCTGCGCGCTCTCGACCCGTCACTGGTGCCCGGCGAGCGGGAGCTCGTCCCCGCGGCCGCGGTCCTCGTGGGGGACCTCGTCGACGTCACCGCGCACCCCTGAGTCCCACGCACGACGACGGCCGCCCCGGTCAGCCGGGCGGCCGTCGTCGTTCCGGGAGGGTCAGCGCGGGCTGAACGTGAGGCAGTCGGCCTCTTCGTGGCCGGCACCGACGCGGATGGACTCCGCGGTGCACTCGAGCGACGTGTTGTGCACGCACTCGGCGCGCTGGCAGGCACCGACGTGCGTGATCACCTTGTCGAGCCCGCCCTTGGTGCCGAGCGGGAAGAACGTGGTGCACTGCGCGTCGCCCGTGGCGCCACCGATGTTCACGGCGGCGGCGTGGCAGTGCGAGTGGTCGTTGTACGAGCAGCCGGCGACCGAACACTCGGCGACTGCGGGCATGTCCATCAGGGTGCTCATGTCGACCTCCGTGGGGGCGGGGTGTGGCCTGTTCCAGTCGACGGTAGACCCGTCCCCGGACCCTGCCTAGAAAGGAAGGCCTGGCTTACCCGCAGCTCAGACCCGTCCCAGCAGCGTGGTCGTCGCGTTGTCGATGTGCGGTCTTCTCGCGCGTCATCGTGCTGAGCACCCCGTGCGGGGTGAGGACGGGGTTCGCCATGGAGCTGAACGGGTCGGTCGCGGTCGTGCACGGCGCAGCGGGTGCCCTCGGCAGCGCGATCGTCCGGGCACTGGCACGCGACGGCGCCACCGTGCACGTCACGGGCCGGACGCTCGCACCGCTGGAGGTGCTCGCCGCCGAGGTCGGCGGGACCGCGGCGCAGGTCGACGCCACAGACCCGGGAGCTGTCGATGCACACCTGGCCGACGTCGGCCGGGTCGACATCGCCGTGAACGCCGTCGGCGCCGACCACGTCCAGGGAGTTCCGCTGCGCGACCTCGCGGTCGACGACTACCTCCGACCCATCGTGGCCGTCGCCACCACGCAGTTCGTCACGGCGACCACTGCGGCACGGCACATGGCCGCGGCCGGCGGTGGCGTCATCGTCGTCCTGTCGACGACCGCTGCGCGGGTCGGGCTGCCGTCCGACGGCTTCGGTCCCGCCTGCGCTGCGGTCGAGGCGTTCGCGCGTCAGCTCGCCTCCGAGGTCGGTCCGAGCGGCGTCCGCGTGGTGTGCGTCCGGCCCGACGCCATCCCCGGGTCGGTCGCCCACGGGTCGCACGCGGCGGCGATGTGGTCACGCGCCGCGCAGGCACGGGGCTCGACGCTGGAAGAAGCGATGGCCGGTGGCCTGGGCGTGCCGGGGGCGCTGCTCGCCGAGGAGCTCTCGCTCGGCGCGCTCGGAGACGTGGTCGCGTTCCTCGCGTCCGATCGCGCCCGCGCGATGACAGCGACCGTGACGAACCTCAGCCGAGGGGCGCTGCCCGACCTGTGACGCCACCGCACCCCGAGCGCCGTGACATGCGAGCCGTGCGTCGGACAAGGTCGAGCGTCGGGTCGGAAGTCCCAGTCGTCGTCCTCGATGCGGAAACGCGCGCGCCAATCGGTGGGGGTCCCGGTGTCCCCGAGACCCCCACCGACCCCGAACCTAGAAGTCCCAGTCGTCGTCCTCGGTGTTCACTGCCTTGCCGATCACGTACGACGAGCCCGACCCGGAGAAGAAGTCGTGGTTCTCGTCGGCGTTCGGGGACAGGGCGGACAGGATCGCCGGGTTGACGTCGGTCTCGTCGCGCGGGAACAGCGACTCGTAGCCGAGGTTCATGAGCGCCTTGTTGGCGTTGTAGCGCAGGAACTTCTTGACGTCCTCGGTCAGGCCGACGCCGTCGTAGAGGTCCTGCGTGTACTCGACCTCGTTGTCGTACAGCTCGAAGAGAAGCTCGAAGGTGTAGTCCTTCATCTCCGCCTTCTCGGCGGCCGACAGCTTCTCGAGGCCCTTCTGGTACTTGTAGCCGATGTAGTACCCGTGCACGGCCTCGTCGCGGATGATCAGGCGGATCAGGTCGGCCGTGTTGGTGAGCTTGGCGCGGCTGGACCAGTACATGGGCAGGTAGAAGCCCGAGTAGAAGAGGAACGACTCCAGCAGGGTGCTGGCGACCTTCCGCTTCAAGGGCGAGTCACCGCGGTAGTAGTCCATGACGATCTCGGCCTTGCGCTGCAGGTTCGGGTTCTCCTCCGACCAGCGGAACGCCTCGTCGATCTCCTTGGTGGAGCACAGCGTCGAGAAGATCGAGCTGTACGACTTGGCGTGCACCGACTCCATGAACGCGATGTTCGTGTAGACGGCCTCCTCGTGCGGCGTGATCGCGTCCGGGATCAGCGAGACGGCCCCGACCGTGCCCTGGATGGTGTCCAGCAGCGTCAGGCCGGTGAAGACGCGCATCGTGAGCGTCTTCTCCTGCTCCGTCAGCGTGGCCCACGACTGCACGTCGTTGGATACCGGCACCTTCTCGGGCAGCCAGAAGTTACCGACGAGGCGGTCCCAGACGTCGGCGTCCTTGTCGTCGTCGAGCCGGTTCCAGTTGATAGCCGACACACGGCTGACCAGCTTGAGCTTGCCGGTGGGGGTCATGTCAACACTCACATCTCGTCAAGATTCGGATAAAACCGCAGGTCAGAGGCGCTACAACATGCAACTGACGCAACCCTCCACCTCCGTCCCCTCCAGCGCGAGCTGGCGCAGGCGGATGTAGTAGATCGTCTTGATGCCCTTGCGCCAGGCGTAGATCTGCGCCTTGTTCAGGTCACGGGTGGTGGCCGTGTCCTTGAAGAACAGGGTCAGCGACAGGCCCTGGTCGACGTGCTGCGTGGCCTCGGCGTAGGTGTCGATGACCTTCTCGTAGCCGATCTCGTACGCGTCCTGGTAGTACTCCAGGTTGTCGTTGGTCATGAAGGGCGCCGGGTAGTAGACGCGCCCGATCTTGCCCTCCTTGCGGATCTCGATCTTCGACGCGATCGGGTGGATCGAGCTCGTCGAGTGGTTGATGTACGAGATCGAGCCCGTCGGCGGCACGGCCTGGAGGTTCTGGTTGTAGATGCCGTGCTCCTTGACCAGAGCAGCGAGCGACCGCCAGTCGTCCTGCGTCGGGACGTGCACCCCGGCCTCGGCGAACAGCGCCTCGATGCGGGCCGTCCTCGGCTTCCACTCCTTCTCGATGTACTTCTCGAAGTACTCGCCGGTCGCGTACTTCGACTCCGCGAAGCCGTCGAACGCGCGACCGCGCTCCTGGGCCAGCAGGTTCGAGGCGCGGATCGCGTGGTACGCCACCGTGTAGAAGTAGATGTTGGTGAAGTCGAGGCCCTCGTCGGACCCGTAGAAGATGCGCTCGCGGGCCAGGTAGCCGTGCAGGTTCATCTGGCCGAGGCCGATCGCGTGCCCGCCGGCGTTCGCGCGCTTGATGGACGGGACCGACTCGATGTCGGTCTGGTCGGAGACGCCCGTCAGTGCCCGGATGGCTACCTCGACCGACTTGCCGAAGTCCGGCGAGTCCATGGACAGCGCGATGTTCATCGAACCGAGGTTGCAGGAGATGTCGCGGCCGACGTGCTTGTACGAGAGGTCCTCGTTGTACGTCGACGGCGTCGAGACCTGCAGGATCTCCGAGCACAGGTTCGAGTGCGTGATCTTGCCGGCGATCGGGTTGGCCCGGTTCACCGTGTCCTCGAACATGACGTACGGGTAGCCGGACTCGAACTGCAGCTCGGCGAGCGTCTGGAAGAACTCGCGGGCGCTGATCTTGGTCTTCTTGATCCGCGCGTCGTCGACCATCTCGTAGTACTTCTCGGTGACGTTGATATCCGCGAACGGCACCCCGTACACGCGCTCGACGTCGTACGGCGAGAACAGGTACATGGGCTCGTTCTTCTTGGCCAGCTCGAACGTGATGTCCGGGATGACGACGCCCAGCGAGAGGGTCTTGATGCGGATCTTCTCGTCGGCGTTCTCGCGCTTGGTGTCGAGGAACCGGTAGATGTCCGGGTGGTGCGCGTGCAGGTACACGGCCCCGGCACCCTGGCGGGCACCCAGCTGGTTGGCGTAGGAGAAGGAGTCTTCGAGGAGCTTCATCACGGGGATGACGCCGGAGCTCTGGTTCTCGATGTGCTTGATGGGCGCGCCGTGCTCGCGGATGTTGCTGAGCAGGAGCGCCACGCCGCCGCCGCGCTTGGACAGCTGCAGGGCGGAGTTGATGCCGCGGGCGATCGACTCCATGTTGTCCTCGATGCGCAGCAGGAAGCAGGAGACGGGCTCACCGCGCTGCGCCTTGCCGAGGTTGAGGAACGTGGGGGTGGCGGGCTGGAAGCGGCCGGACACGATCTCGTCGACGAGGGAGATCGCGAAGTCCTGGTTCCCCTCCGCGAGCGCGAGGGCGACCATGCAGACGCGGTCCTCGAAGCGCTCGAGGTACCGCTTCCCGTCGAACGTCTTCAGCGTGTACGACGTGTAGTACTTGAACGCGCCGAGGAACGTCTGGAAGCGGAACTTCTTGGAGTACGCGTACTCGAAGAGCGTCTTGATGAACGCGCGGTCGTACTGCCCGAGGATCTCGGGGTCGTAGTACTTGTTCTCGACCAGGTAGTCGAGCTTCTCGTTGAGGTCGTGGAAGAAGACCGTGTTCTGGTTGACGTGCTGCAGGAAGTACGCGCGCGCCGCCTCACGGTCCTTGTCGAACTGGATCTCGCCGTTCGCGCCATACAGGTTCAGCATGGCGTTGAGGGCGTGGTAATCCAGGCCAGACGTCTCTACGCGGGTATCTGCGACTGTCGTTGCCAAAATCTTCCCAATCCCTCACGGACGTTGTGCACGTCCTCTGTGGTACCCATGAGCTCGAACCCGTACAGGTAGGGGACGCGGCACTTGGTCGCGATGATGTCCCCTGCGATGCAGTAGGCCTCGCCGAAGTTCGTGTTGCCTGCCGCGATCACGCCGCGGATCAGCGCACGGTTGTCCTCGTCGTTGAGGAACTTGATGACCTGCTTCGGTACTGCGCCACCCTCGTTGCCCCCGCCGTACGTCGGCAGGATCAGCACGTACGGCTCGGAGGCGTGCAGGAACGGGTCAGTCGAGTACAGGGGGATGCGATGTATCGACATACCCTGCGCAGCCAGACCGAGCTTCTGGACGAAACGGTGGGTGTTGTCCGAGGCGGAGGAGAAGTAGACCACGGAGCTCATCGGCCGGATCCCCTCACCTCGGGTCGTGCGGTGGTGCGTGACGCTCAAGGCGCACAGGAGTGCCCGCCGGATCGGCGCGGTGTCGAGACCGGCGCCGATCCGGGGAGTCCGTCAGGCGACTGCAGCGGCCAGGCGGTCGGCCAGCGCCTTGATGCGGTCGGGCCGGTAGCCCGACCAGTGCTCCCCGTCGACCATCACGACGGGAGCCTGGAGGTGGCCGAGCGACATCACGTAGTCACGCGCGTCGGCGTCCTCGCTGATGTCCACCACCGTGTAGTCCGCGTCGAGCTTGTCGAGCGCGCGGTACGTCGCGTTGCACTGCACGCACGCCGGCTTGCTGTAGACGGTGATCGTCATCGTGGGCTCCCCATGTCCTGTGCGGCACGCTCCCCCCGGAGCGATCGCGAAGCTGTTTCTCTGAAGCTGAAGGGCCCGTCTTCCGGGCCTGGCGTGGTGCCGAGACTGACCATGACCTGACCGCGACCTGATCCCGAACTCTCTGCACTGCGTCGTGACTAGACACTACACCTAGGGGTCCCACACGCAACGGACCACTAGGGGTTGTAGTGACAACCGTGTCGTTCTTCACCCTGTGGAGAAGTTCCAGGCTACCGCCGACCACTGACACGGCCCCCGACCAGCGCAGATGCACTGCCGTGCACAGGCATCCACAGAGGGCCGTCCGGCGCCCACAACGTGCTCCACAGGCAGTCCACACCCGCCTCGCCCGGTACGTCGGGAATGCCGTGCGCGACACGCCAGAACCACTCGTGCGAGACGCGCCCGACATGTACCCGAACGGGTGCCACCCGCCCGTGCGGGATGCTGTTCCCGTGCAGATCACGACGCTCGGGGCGCTCGCCGTCGACGGTCGGCCCGTCCGTGGCGACCGCCTGGTGGCCCTGATCGCTGGGCTCCTCGGCGCGCGCGGGCGCGCGGTGTCGTCGGCAGCGCTCGTCGAGGACGTGTGGGAGGGCATCCCGCCCGACGACGCAGCGGGCGCGGTGCAGGCGCTCGTCTCGCGCGCGCGGCGGCTGGGGTTCGCCATCGAGGCCGCGCCGGGCGGCTACCGGCTGCCCACCGACGGGCTGCGGATCGACGTCGTCGAGGCCGAGGCGCTGCTCGCGGGCGGTCGCGACGCTCTGCGGTCCGGGGACGCCGCACGGGCGCGCGACCTCGGCCGGGACGCCCGCGGACTGCTCCCGGCCGTCCCCGACCTCGGCGACCCCGCGACCGCGCGCCTCCTCGCCGACGTCGTGACACTCCAGGCGGAGGCCGGGCTCACGCTCGGCCACGTCGAGGACATGGTCGAGGACCTGCGCCGCTGCGCGCTGCGGACCCCGCCCGACGAGCCTCTGGTCGCCCTCCTGGTCCGCGTGCTCGCCGCGCAGGGCCGGGACGCCGAGGCTCTCGAGGTCGTCGAGCAGGTGCGCGCCGAGCTGGCCGACCGCTACGGCACCGACCCGTCGCCGGTCGTCGCCGACGCCCACCTGGCGCTGCTGCGCGGGGAGCTGGCGGCGGCCGCCCCCGCGCCGCACGTCGCGACGGTCCGCTCCGTCGTCACCATGCCCGCGGCCTGGCGTCGGCCGGCCACCGCGCTGGTCGGCCGGGACGACGCCGTCGCCCAGGTGGAGGCCGGCCTCAGCACGTCGGCGCTGGTCACCGTCGTCGCGACGGGCGGCGCAGGCAAGACCCGGCTGGCCGGCGAGGTGGCCCGCCGTGCTGCGGCCGCGGGCGGCTCGGTCCGCGTGGTCGAGCTCGCGGGTCTGCGGTCGCCAGACGAGGTGCTGCCGACGGTCCTCGCTGCGATCGGCGGGTCCGACGCGACGGCCGCCCGCGCGGACATCTCGACCGACCGCCGGCTGCTCACACCCCAGGACCGCCTGCGGCTGGCCGCCCAGGACCTCGACGGCCTGCTGGTGCTGGACAACTGCGAGCACGTGCTGGCAGCCGCGGCGGTGGTCGTCGGTGACCTGCTCGCCGTCGCCTCCCCGGACGTGGTCGTGCTGGCGACGAGCCGGGCTCCCCTCGGCCTCGTCGGCGAGCTCGTGCACCGGCTGCGCGCGCTGCCCGACAGCGACGCGCTCGCCCTGCTGGAGGCACGCGCCCGCGCCGGACGTGCGGGCCTCGCCTGGAATCCCGCGCGCGCGCTCGAGCTCTGCCACCACCTGGACAACCTGCCGCTCGCGCTGGAGCTCGCGGCCGCCCGGCTGCGGGCGATGACCGTGCAGGACGTGCTGGACGGTCTGGGCGACCGCTTCGGCCTGCTCGACGACGCCCTGCGCGGGCTCCCGGACCGGCACGCGAGCCTGTGGGCGATGGTCGACTGGAGCCGCGAGCTGCTGCATCCGGAGGACCGCGACCTGCTCCAGCGGCTGGCGGTCGTGCCGGCCCCGTTCACCGCCGAGACCGCGGTCGCGGTCTCCGGCGCGGACCCCGCGAGCGTGCGGCGAGGGCTGTCCACCCTGGTCGAGCAGTCGCTGCTCACCTTCGACGAGGACGATGCCGGCCTCGCGCGCTACCGGATGCTCGAGACGGTGCGCGAGTATGGCGACGTGCGGCTCGACGGCGCAGGCGAGCGGGCGGGCGCCATGGGCGGGCTGGTCCGCTGGGCTGCGACGACCGCCGCGCGCGTCGGTGCGGACTTCGTCGGAGCGGGCCAGCTCGCCGCGTTCGACCGCTGCGCGGCGGAGCAGGAGACGTTCCTGGCGGCGCTGCGGTGGGCCGTCGACCACGGCGACGAGGTGGGCGCGGTGGACATCGCGAGCGCCCTGTTCCACCTCTGGAGCATCCGCGGGCTGCACGTCGAGTGCGTCCAGTGGGGTATGCGGCTCCTCCACGCCGATGACCCGGCCGCTCGGCGGGCGTCGACCCTGTTCCAGGGCTCCGCGACCGGGCGGGCGCTCCCCGACGCCGGCCGGGCGACCACCGCCTGCGTCTTCACCGCCGTCAACGCCGGCGTCGCCACCTCGCAGCGACCCGTGGCGCTCGCCCTGCGCGCGGTCCGGCGCGTGCGGGCCGACCGCCCGCACGAGGTGTCCCCGCGGGTCAGCGCGCTCGCCGAGGCCCTGCCCGCCCTCGGCTCGCCCGACCTCACGGTCAGCCTGGGAGCGGCCGAGCGGATGATCGCGACCGATGACGACTTCCTGCAGGGGCTCGGCCTCTTCATGCGGGCGGCGGTCCGCGAGAACTCCGGCGACGCGTCCATCTCCGGGGACGACGCGCGCGAGGCCTACCGCCGGTTCCAGGCCATCGGCGACCACTGGGGCATGGGGGTGGCGGCGCAGGGCATCGGCCAGTGGGAGGTCGCGCGCGGCGGCAGCGACGCCGAGAGGTGGCTCGTGGAGAGCCTGGACCAGCTCGAGCTGGTCGGTGCGATGCAGGACGTGCGCAGCCTGCGGGTCCAGCTCGACCTGCAGCGGGCGCTGGCGGGCGACACCGCCGCCCTGGACCAGCTGCACGAGGTCACGGCGTCGACGCAGGTGGACGACGTCGATGCAGCGCAGGCCCACCTCGGCCTGGCCCAGGTGGCGTCGAAGGACGGGCGCCGGCAGGACGCGATCGACCACGCCGAGTCGGCGGCCTCGCTGATCACCCCCGCGCGGATCCCCATGCCGCAGCCCCGCGTGGTGCTGCTCGTCGCGATCGCGGTGGTCCACCTCCGGGTCGCCGCGCTGCCCGGCACGCACTCGGCCGCCTCCGAGGCTCGCGCGGTCGAGCTCCTCTCCGTCGCCGGAGCCGACGCCGTCGGGTCCACGGACATCCCGGTGCTGGGGACGTATGCGCTCGGGTGCGCCGAGCTCGCGGCCTCCCGGGGCCAGGCGGACCGCGCGCGGGAGCTCTGGGCGCTGGGGACTCGGCTCGGCGCCAATCTCGTCATGTTCTTCCAGCTGGACCTGGGCAGCCTGGCCGCCGAGGCCCTCGGAGACGAGGCCACCCGCCAGGAGCTGCTCGACCGATGGCGGGCGCTGCCACCCGCGCAGGCTGCCGCACGGGTGCGGGAGCTGACGGCCGACGCCGGCTGAGAATCCCAGCCGGCGTCGGGATGCCGTCGAACGCTCAGACCTTGCGGCGGTACGCCCGCATGGCCAGCGGCAGGAACACCGCGACCAGCCCGACGCACCAGGCCAGCGTCCAGTACACGCTCTCGCCCATCGGCGTGCCCAGGAACAGCCCGCGCATCGCCTGGACCAGGTGGGTCAGCGGGTTCCACGCCACGAACGTCTGCATCCAGCTGGGCAGCGAGGCCGCCGGCACGAACACGTTGGACGCGAAGCTCAGCGGCATGATGATCAGGAACATGATCCCCTGCACCGCACCGGACGTCCGGACCTTCATCCCGACGAACACCGAGACCCAGGAGAGCGACAGGGCGAACACGACGGCGAGCAGGCAGCCCGCGAGCGCACTGACCGGGTCCGTGAGGATCCGGAAGCCCATCAGGTAGCCGATGCCGAGCGTCATGACCGTCACGATGACGTAGCGGACCACGTCGCCGAGCACGGCGCCGATCAGTGGCGACGACCGCGGGATGGGCAGGGACTTGAAGCGGTCGAAGATGCCCTTCTCCAGGTCGGTGTTGAGGTTGACGCCGATCGCGATGGCGCCCGTCGCGATGGTCTGCGCGAGGATGCCCGGCAGAAGGAACTGCAGGTAGGTGTGGGTGTCACCCGCCACCGCGCCGCCGAAGATGTAGACGAAGATCACGAGGAAGATCGCCGGCTGCAGCGTCACGTCGATGAGCGCCTCGGGCGTCCGCCACGTCTTGATCAGGCTGCGCTTGGCCAGCGACAGCGAGTGCCGGACGAGCGGGAAGGGCCGGCGATTCACCGCGGCGGCCGGTGTAGGGGTCAGGCGCGGAGACCTGGGCTGCGTGAGCGTGGTCATCAGGCCACCTCCTTCTGTGTTGTGTCTGCCCTGTCGTCCTCGGAGGCCGTGCGGCCCGTGAGGGAGAAGAACACCTCGTCCAGGCTGGGCAGGTGCAGGGACAGCTCGGTGACGCCGATGCCGGCACTCGCCAGGCGGGACACCGTGGCGGTGAGCGCCGAGTCGTCGCGCACGGGGACCGCCAGGACGCCCTTGCGGATCTCCTCGGCGGCCGCACCCGACGTCACCTGGCCGAGGATGGTCGCCGTGTCGTGCATGCGGGCCAGGTCGGACGGGCGGACCTCGAGAGTCTGGCCACCGACCACGCGCTTGAGGCCCTCTGGGGTGTCGTGCGCGATGACGCGGCCGTGGTCGATGACCGTGATCTCGTCGGCCAGCGCGTCCGCCTCCTCCAGGTACTGCGTGGTGAGCAGCACGGTCGAGCCGTCGGTGACCAGCGAGCGGACGACGTCCCACATGTCCTCACGCTTGGCGGGGTCCAGGCCCGTCGTGGGCTCGTCGAGGAAGATGACATCGGGGCGGCCGACGAGGCTGGCCGCGAGGTCGAGCCGGCGGCGCATGCCACCCGAGTACGTCTTGGCGGGGCGGTCGGCGGCGGCAGTCAGGTCGAACCACTCCAGCAGCTCAGCGGCCCTGGTCCGGGCGCCCGCGCGGCCGAGGTCCAGCAGCGTGCCGAACAGCACGAGGTTCTGCCGGCCGGAGAGGTCCTCGTCGACGGATGCGTACTGCCCCGTGAGGCCGATCGACTGGCGGACGCGCTCGGCGTCCTTGACCACGTCGCAGCCGCCGATCCGGGCGTGGCCCGCGTCGGGGACGAGCAGGGTGGACAGGATGCGGACCGCCGTCGTCTTGCCGGCCCCGTTGGGGCCGAGCACGCCGAGGACCGTGCCGCGGGCGACGGCGAGGTCGACGCCCTGGAGGGCCTTCGTCTCGCCGAAGTGCTTGACGAGGCCCTCGGCCTCGATCACCAGGTCTTGTGTCATGGCTCGATCGTGGAGGGCTCCGCTGACAGCCCACCGACACGGCGCCGACACGACCGTGTCGGTGGCCGGAGGTCCGCAGGTTCGAGCGTCAGGACGACCGATCGTGCGGACGTCGTCGGGAGACGGGACCGCAACCTCCGGGTGCACTTCCGCCGGATCGTCGGGGTCAGCCCGTCGGACTACCGGCGGACGTTCGGCTAGCGCAGCGCGGCCAGCAGGCGGTCCAGCTCCTCGTCGGACGTGTAGTAGTGCGGGGACGCCCGGACAACCTCCGTCAGTCCCCGGGCACCGAAGTCCAGCTGGGCCGACGACACGCGCGTGACGCTGACGTTGACGCCCGCCGCGGCGACCCGGGCGCGGACCTCGTCGGCGCGCAGACCGTCGACCGTGAACGTGACGATGCCCGCCCTGCGGACGCCCTTGTCCCGCAACGTGACGCCGAGGGTCTGCGACAGGTCCTCGCGCAGCCGGGCCGCGAGACCGGTGACGCGCTCCTCGATCTGTGCCAGACCGTAGGAGAGCGCGTAGTCGACGGCCACGCCGAGCCCGAGGTTGTCCGCGATCGACCGCTCCCACGTCTCGAACCGCAACGCGCCGGGGACCACCTCGTAGGTGGTCGGCGAGGTCCAGGTGGCGGCGCCAAGACCGAGGACGGGTGGGACCAGGCTGTCCGTGATCCCGCGGGACGCGTAGAGGAACCCGGTGCCGCGGGGGCCGCGCAGGAACTTGCGGCCCGTGGCGGCCAGGAGGTCGCAGCCGAGCGTGTCGACATCGACGTCGAGCTGGCCGACCGACTGGCACGCGTCGAGAAGGAACGGTACGCCCGCCGCTCGAGTGAGCGCACCGACCTCCGCCGCGGGGTTGACCACCCCCCCGCCGGTCGGGACGTGCGTCAGCGCGACGAGGGCGACGTCGGTGTCGAGCCGACGCTCCAGATGGTCGAGGTCGACCTGGCCGTGCTCGTCGTCCTCGATGATCTCGAGGGTCGCGCCCGAGCGCTCGCACGCCTGGAGGAGGGCGATCGCGTTGCTGATGTACTCGGTGCGCGCGGTGAGGATGCGCTGGCCGGCCTTCAGGGGGATCGACGAGAACGCCACGTTCCAGGCGGCGGTGGCGCTCTGCACCAGCGCGATCTCGTCCGGCTGCGCGCCGATCAGCCGTGCGACCGAGTCGTACACGCCGGCGACCCGAGCTTCCGACTCGGCCTCCGCCTCGTACGGGCCGATCTCGGCCTCGCGGCGCAGGTGCGCCACGACGGTGTCCGTCACGACGCTAGGGCGCAGGGCGCCGCCGGCGTTGTTGAGGTGAGCGACATGGTCGATGCCGGGCGTGTCACGGCGGGCGCGGTCGAGATCGATCGTCACGGTCACGGAGTCTAGGCAGCACTCCCTCGGAAGGGGTCAGCGGTTGCTCGGGCGCCAGAGGACGACTGCGGCACGTTCCGTGCTCGTCGTCGGGCGGCGGCTGCGGCCTGCCGTGCGGTTGACCGCGACGACGTCGCCGCGGGGGTCGGCCGTGAACACGCGGCGGCCGGGGTCGACGAACGCGCGCAGGTACTCGACCTGCCGCTTCAGCTGCTCGAGCTCCGCCTCGAGCTCGAGGATCCGCTTGATGCCGGCCAGGTTGACGCCCTCGTCCTGGGACAGCCGCTGCACCTCGCGCAGGGTCGCGATGTCCCGCAACGAGTAGCGCCGGCCCCGGCCGCTCGCGCGACTGGGGGTGACGAGGCCGAGCCGGTCGTACTGGCGCAGGGTCTGCGGGTGCATGCCGGCCAGCTCGGCGGCGACCGAGATGACGTAGACCTTGGCGTCCTCGGCGGGCATGACTACTTCTTCGCCGCGTCGAGCAGGTCTGCGCGCACGTCCTCACCGGACGTCGCGATGCCGAACGCCTGGACGGCCTCCCGCGCGGCGGCGCTGAGCCGCTGCGGGACGACGACCTGCACGGTGATCAGCAGGTCACCCTTGCTGCCGGGGACACCCTTGCCCTTGACCCGCAGCGCCCGACCGGACGGGGTGCCCTCGGGCACGCGGACGCGGACGGTCGAACCGTCGAGCGTCGGCACCTCGATCGTGGCGCCCAGCGCCGCCTCGTCGAAGGCGACCGGGACGGTGATCCGCAGGTTGTCACCGTCGAGCGAGAAGACGGGGTGCGGGGTGACACGGACGGTGATGACGAGGTCGCCCGCAGGTCCGCCGCCGGCACCCGGGCGGCCCTTGCCGCGCAGGCGGATCTTCTGACCGTCGCGGACCCCCGCGGGGATGCGTGCGTTGACCGTGCGGCCCTCGACGTTGAGCGAGACCGTCGACCCCTCGACGGCCTGCCGGAAGGGCAGCGTCGCGCTGGTGGCCAGGTCGGCGCCCTGCTGCGGGCCGAACCCACCGGCTCCGGCGTTGCCGAACAGCCCGCCGAGCAGGTCCTCGAAGCCGGCCGCGCCGCCGGGGGCATTGGTGTACCGGACGCGACCGCCCTGCTGCCCGCCGAACATGCCGCCGAAGACGTCCTCGAACCCGGCGCCACCGCGACCGCCCGACGTGAAGCGCGGGCCGCCCGCCATCGCGCGCAGCTGGTCGTACTGGCCGCGCTGCTCGGGGTCGGACAGGACTGCGTAGGCCTCGCCGACGTCCTTGAACCGCGCCTCCGCCTTGGCGTCCCCCGGGTTGTGGTCCGGGTGCTCCTGGCGCGCGAGCTTGCGGTACGCCTTCTTGATGGTGGCGGCGTCGGCATCCTTGGGGACGCCGAGGACCGAGTAGAAGTCCTTCTCGAGCCAGTCCTGACCGGTCACGCCGCTCCTTCCTTCATCGTCGAGTGCGTCCGAGGTCCCACGGTGACCCGTGGGGCCTCGGACGCTACTGCGGTTTCTACGCCTCGGGGTCGACCACGGCGACGCGCGCCGCCCGGATGACCCGGTCGGGCGTGCGGTACCCCGGCTGGAGCACCATCTGCACGGTCGACTCGGTGACGTCCGCGGAGTGCGAGTGCATGAGCGCCTCGTGCACCGCGGGGTCGAACGTCTCCCCGACCTCGCCGTAGCGCACCACGCCGAACCGGCCGAGGGTGCCCTCGAGCTTCTCCGCGATCGAGACGAACGGCCCGGTGAGGTCACCGTGCTGGCGGGCCAGCTCGATGTCGTCCAGCACCGGGATGAGCGCCTCGACGATGGTGTGCACACCGCGCTCGTGGGCGGCGAGGGCGTCAGCCTTCGACCGCTTCACGAACCCCGAGTACTGCTGCTCCAGGTTGTAGTAGGCCGCCTGCGACCGCTGCAGCTCCTCGAGCCGCTCGGCCGCCAGCTTCTCGACCGCGACGAGACCCTCGAGCACGACCTCCTCCTCGGCGGACGCCGCGATCGACTCCGCGTCGGCAAGGATCTGCTCCTCGGGGGTCAGCTCGTCCTCCTGTCGGTCCGGGAGGTCCTGGTCGCCGGGCTCGGTGGTCACTTGGCCGCCTCCTCCTCGTCGTCGACGATCTCGGCGTCCACGACGTCCTCGTCGGACGTGGTGTCCGCCGCGGGCTGCTCGTCGGCCGGCGCGTTCTGCGCCATGTTGTCCGCCGAGTAGATCGCCTCGCCGATCTTCTGGCTGACCGCGAGCAGGGCCGAGTGCTTGGCCTTGACCTCGTCGAGGTCGGTGCCCGCGAGCGCTGTCTTCAGCTCGGTGACGGCCGTCTGGACCTCGGTCTTGACGTCCTCGGGGAGCTTGTCCGCGTTGTCGACCAGCAGCTTGTCGGTCGAGTAGGCCAGCTGCTCGGCCGTGTTGCGGGTCTCGGCCTCCTCGCGACGCGCCTTGTCCTCGGCGGCGTGCTCCTCGGCCTCGCGCACCATGCGCTCGATGTCCTCCTTGGGGAGGGCCGAGCCGCCGGTGATCGTCATCGACTGCTCCTTGTTGGTGCCGCGGTCCTTCGCGGACACGTGCACGATGCCGTTGGCGTCGATGTCGAACGTGACCTCGATCTGCGGCACACCACGCGGCGCCGGCGCGATGCCGGTGAGCTCGAACGTGCCGAGCGGCTTGTTGTCCCGCGCGAACTCACGCTCGCCCTGGAACACCTGGATCAGCACGGACGGTTGGTTGTCCTCGGCCGTGGAGAAGATCTCCGACCGCTTGGTGGGGATGGCCGTGTTGCGCTCGATGAGCTTGGTCATCACGCCACCCTTGGTCTCGATGCCGAGGCTCAGCGGGGTGACGTCGATGAGCAGGACGTCCTTGCGGTCGCCCTTCATGACGCCGGCCTGGAGCGCGGCACCGACGGCGACGACCTCGTCGGGGTTGACGCCCTTGTTGGGCTCCTTGCCGCCCGTGAGCTCCTTGACGACCTCGGTGACCGCGGGCATACGGGTCGAGCCGCCGACGAGCACGACGTGGTCGATCTCCGAGAGCTTGATGCCCGCGTCGCGGATGACCGACTGGAACGGCGCCTTGGTGCGGTCGAGCAGGTCCTGCGTCATCTGCTGGAACTGCGCGCGCGTCAGCTTGGTGTCCAGGTGGACCGGGCCGTTCTCGCTCATCGACAGGTACTGGAGCGAGATGTTGGTGCTCGTCGCGGACGAGAGCTCCTTCTTGGCCTGCTCCGCGGCCTCGCGCAGGCGCTGCACGGCGATCTTGTCCTTGGCCAGGTCGACGCCCGTGGAGTTCTTCACCTCGGAGACCAGGAAGTCGACGATCCTGTTGTCCCAGTCGTCGCCGCCGAGCCGGTTGTCACCGGACGTCGCCCGGACCTCGATCGTCGAGAAGCCGTCGTCGTCCTTGCCCACCTCGAGGAGGGACACGTCGAACGTGCCGCCACCGAGGTCGAAGACGAGGATGAGCTCGTCCTCCTTGCCGCGCTCCAGGCCGTAGGCGAGGGCGGCGGCGGTGGGCTCGTTGATGATGCGCAGGACGTTGAGGCCGGCGATCGCGCCCGCGTCCTTGGTGGCCTGGCGCTCGGCGTCGTTGAAGTACGCCGGGACCGTGATGACAGCCTCGGTGACGGGCTCGCCCAGGTAGGCCTCCGCGTCGCGCTTGAGCTTGGAGAGCACCCGCGCGCTGATCTCCTGCGCGGTGTACTTCTTGTCGTCGATCGCCTGCGACCAGTCCGTGCCCATGTGTCGCTTGACCGACGTGATGGTGCGGTCGACGTTGGTGACGGCCTGGCGCTTGGCGATCTCGCCGACCAGCACCTCACCCGTCTTGGAGAACGCCACGACCGACGGCGTCGTGCGGGACCCCTCGGCGTTGGCGATGACCGTGGGCTCGCCGCCCTCGAGGACCGAGACAACCGAGTTCGTGGTACCGAGGTCGATGCCGACTGCTCGTGCCATGTGCGTGCCTTCTTTCGTGTCGTACTGGGTTCAGGTGGTCCGTACGGACCGCTCTTGAGTCCGGCTGGCTCAAGTCTGCGACGGGATCGGACTGCGCGCAAACTCGGGACGGTCGGACTTGAGTCTGTTCCGCTCAACTTTGATACGACCCGATGCATTCCCAGCTGGACGCCGAGGCGTGGTCGGCGTTGTTCTCTGTGGGATCTCATCTGAGTTGTCCCAATCACACGAAGTTGCCCACGGCGTGCCCCGCTCTCACCGAGTTGTCCCCGGAGGGCGCTCGATGCGTGGAGATGAGCGTGGCTCGGGCCACGTACGCGACTGCCGAGGGGCACGAGCTCGAGGCCGCCCTCTCGCCCCACGCTTGAACTCGTGAGAGCGCGGGCGCGCCCGGCTTGCGGAGGGGAGCCCACGGATCGCCGTATGACCGGACCGAGCATGCGACTTGCGGCGACGGCTGATCGGCCCTGAGGACTTAGACGACGGCTGGGCGGGAGGGGTCGTACGGGTCCCAGCCGAGCTGCCAGAACCGCTCCAGGCCCTCGGCGTGGATGAAGTGCCGCTCGCTGTCGTAGATCGGGTACATGCCCGCGATGTTGACGACGTCGGCGGGGTCGGCGCCGGGTGGGGCGTCCAGAACCCTCATGTAGTCGGCCCGGTCCAGGACTGCGGGGGCGAACACGACGAACGCCGTCATGGTCGTGTCGGTCGCGATGGGCTCGCCGAAGTTGATGGTGTCGCCGTATCCGAAGGGGCACGCATGGATCAGCGTGCTCGCTAGGTACCCGATCGCGTGACCCCAACGCTCGTCGCTCGACCTGACGCTGATGCAGAGCTCAGGGCGGCCCAGCGTCCACTCTGGGTGGTCGGCGAGGGACAGTCCGTAGGTCAGCGCGGTGAGGAAACCGTGGTCAGGCAGATCCTGGTAGATGATCGTCGTGATCTTGTGCGCGCCTTCCGGCGGTGGATCCACCGGGAAGAAGCGAGGCTCTGCCCCACCGCTAAAGCGATCCAGACGCGTCAGGTACTCCTCAATCCGGGTCGCCACAAATCTCAGCCTAATCAGAGGCTGCGCCTGCCCTCGCTCGCCTCTCGACGAAGTGCGTTGGTTCTACGCAGGCCATCGATCTGCGCAGGCCGACATCTGAGGACTTGGACAACTCTGTGAGACGGACAGCGGCTCAGGAGTTGTCCCGTCACAGGTCAGAAGGATGGGATCGGGACAAGTCTGCTGAGTTCCTACATTCTCGCTTGGAAGGCACAGTGCAGTGGAGTCAAGACCCGGGCAGGGGCATGCTGGAAGGGGCGCGCTCGAGACGCTCCGGATCGATCACCGACGCTCCGGATCGATCGCCGCGGTGGAGCCGGCCGGATGACTGCTCCACGCCGAGACGGTGTGCGCTACGAGCGCCGTTCGAGGCGTCCGGCTGGGTTGAGCATTCCGGTCGCGCTCGACCGGGGGAACGAGGAGGGTCCTGATGGGAAAGTCGGTGCTCTACATGTCGATGTCCCTCGACGGGTTCATCACCGGCCCAGACGACGGCCCGGAGAACGGGCTCGGGACCGGCGGTGAGCGCCTGCACGAGTGGCTCGGCAAGCCCACCGCGGCGTTGCCCCACTTCGACCCTCCCGGGCTGAGCGGGCAGGTGTTCGCCGAGCTGATGGCGACGGGTGCCGTCGTCGTCGGCCGCAAGACGTTCGAGTACGGGCAGTGGGACGGCGACCACCACGGCGTGCCGATCTTCGTCCCGACCCGTGCCACCCCGTTGCCACCTCAGAGCGGCTGGGTGCATTTCGTGCCCGACGCCGAGACCGCCATGCGCGCGGCCAAGGCCGCCGCGGGCGAGAAGAACGTGATGGTGCACGGCGCCCGCCTCGCGCAGACCCTGCTGCGCGAAGCGCTGCTCGACGAGGTGGAGATCCATCTGATCCCCGTGGTCCTCGGGAGCGGCCGTCGCCTGTTCGGCACGGACCCCGCAGAGCTCGAGCTGACGCGCGTCCTCGCTGCGCCCGGCGTCACGCACCTGCACTACCGGGTGGGTGCACCCACGTCCGCCTGACCTTCCGTTCGGGGGCTGGCGGTACACGAGACCAAGTTGCTCTCGGAGGCGTCACTACCGCCCAGGGGAACGTGAGGCCTCGCGATGTTCCCGGGCAACGCCCGTAGGTTGCTACGTATGCGCTTTGAGGTGGACGCGATCCTATTCGACATCGACGGGACATTGGTGGACTCGACCGCTGCGGTCGGGCGCACGTGGCGGGCATGGTCCGCTGTCCGCGGGATCGACGCCTTGGAGGTCCTCCGGGTCTGTCACGGGCGCCGCTCGGAGGACACGGTGGCCGAGTTTCTGCCCAGCGACCAACGCGCCGCGGCGGTCGCTGAGCTCGAGCGGCTGGAGATGGCAGACCTCGATGACGTGATCGCGCTCCCCGCCACGCGAGACCTCTTGTCGCGCCTCCCATCCGATCGATGGGCCGCAGTGACGTCGGGGTCGCAGTTGCTGATGCGTGCGCGGCTGGCCGCCGCCGGGCTGCCGGTGCCCGACGTGTTGGTAGCGGCAGAGGATGTCCGGCTGGGCAAGCCTGACCCGCAGGGATATCTGAACGCGGCCCGCCAGCTCGGCTTCAACCCTCGCCGGTGCCTCGTCGTGGAAGACGCACCAGCTGGCCTGGAGGCGGGACGTGCAGCGGGAGCGCACGTGCTCGGGGTGGCCACCTCCCACCCGGCCCACGACCTGAGCGCAGCGCACGTGGTCGTGCCCGACCTCGCGGCCTGCATCGTCGAGGTGACTGTCGAGGGCCTGGTCATCAGCACGGCAAGCTGAGTCGACATGCCTTCAGCGCTTCACTACCGTGGCGCGACCTCCTCGGGCCTGCATGAGGATTCGGACAGGTAGGTGAGACGCCGCTCGTCTCACGAACGTGTCCCGCCGCAGGTCCGAGCGCTGGGCACCGGACAACTCTGATGAGTTGCTACAGCCGCTGCTCCGACCGAGAGCAGCAACTGTTCCCGGACGGCGCCTAGCTAGAGTCGCCACATGGCTTCCGACGACGCCGTTTCCCGCTCCGCTCCCGCACCGGCATCATCGCCGACCGTCCCATCGCCCAAGGTCGGTGGCCTCGAGGTCCGCTCCGTGACTAAGTCATACGGGCGGCGCCGCGTCCTGACGGACATCTCGTTCCACGTCCCCGCAGGACGGTCGCTGGCCGTCGTGGGAGCGAACGGCTGCGGCAAGTCGACCCTCTTGAAGGTCTGCGCCGGCCTCGTCTCGCCCGACCGCGGCACGGTCCGCGTGCACGGCCGCCTCGGGTACTGCCCGCAGGAGATGGGGCTCGACGGGTTCCTCACCTCCGAGGACCACCTCGCCTGGTTCGGCCGCGGACGAGGGCTGTCCCGCCGGGCCGCGGTCGCCGAGGGCAGCCGGGTCGCGGCGGCGCTCGACTGGTCTGTCCCCCGCCGGCAGCAGGTCCGGCACCTGTCGGGCGGCACCCGGCAGAAGCTCAACGTCACGACGACGATGCTCTCCGACCCGGGCGTCGTGCTGCTCGACGAGCCCTACCAGGGCTTCGACCACGGCAGCTACCTGGACTTCTGGGGCCTCGTCGACCAGTGGTGCGACGAGGGCCGCGCGGTCGTCATCGTCACGCACATGCTGCACGAGCTGAACCGCGTCCACGACGTGCTCGACCTGTCCGGGACGGAGGTCGACTGATGCGTGGCCTCGCCGTGACCGCCCAGATGACCATCCGTGACCTGCTCGGCCGTCGCACCGTCGTCCTGCTGCTCGTCCTCGTCCCGCTCGTCTTCTACGCCGCCCGCCACGACGACTTCCAGGGGCAGGCCATCCGGTTCGCGAGCCTCGGCCTCGCGTGGGCAGTCAGCACCGTGGCGCTGTTCGCCACGAACAGCGTCCGCGCGCTCGAGCCGCGGCTCCGTCTCGCCGGGCACGGCAGCGTCGGGCTCTACCTGGGCAGACTGACCTCCACCGTGGGGCTGGGCGCGTCTGTCGCCGCCCTGTATGCCGTACTCGTCACGCTCGACCAGGAGACCGTGAACCCCTGGTCCGCCGTGCTCGCGCTGGTCGCGTCCGGGACGATCGCCGCGGTCCTGGGCCTGCTCGTCGGCACGGTCATCCCCCGCGAACTCGAGGGCATGCTCGTCCTCATCACGATCGTGGGCCTGCAGATGATCATCGACCCCACCAAAGCCGTCGCCGAGGCGCTCCCGCTGTGGTCCACTCGCGAGCTGGTCGCGCACGCCGTCGACGGTGTCGGGGACGTCGACGCCGCGATCGTGCACTGGGTCGCGTACGGCGTCGGCATGGCCGTCGTCGCGCTCGCGATCACCGCGGTGCGGCTGCGCCGGCGCCGGCACCTGGAGTACGTCGGCGCCGCGTGAGCACTTCACCGGAGCCCCGGGCAACGCGTCGCCCGGCACGGGTGGCAGCCGGGGCCGCGCCCGCACGCCTGGCCCCCGTCGTCGTCGTCGATGCCGGCACCGGCATCGGCATCGGTGACGCTCGCGGATGCGCAAGGTCGCCCCGTCTTGCTGGCCCTGAGGATTCGGACAAGTTCGTGAGACGCGGGCCGTCTCACCGTCTTGTCCGATGCCTGGTCAGAGCGGTGCGCCCCGGACAGATCCGCTGAGTTCCTACATGTGGGTTCGCGTTGAGCTCGTCCGATTCGCGTCAGCGTGTCCGCTGCGTGTCCGTCGTCGCGTTTGCGTGTCCGCGGTCCACGCTGCCTCGACTCGATACCAGGTAGCGCTCGTCGGTGATTTCTCGACCCCAGAACTCGGGTTCGACGAGACGGACGACGGTGGCGTCCCGCCCGTGCCGACGGACGAGCGCAAGCGTCTCTTGCGCCGCGAGCCCGGCACCGGTGTCCCAGTGCCCTTCGATCAGCAGGAGGAGGCCCTCGGGTCGCAGGAGCGCGATCCATCTGCCCAGTGCCGCGGCCGGATCCGGGAGGGCCCACAGGACGTGCCGGCCGAGGACGACGTCGAACGAGCTCGGTGGCAGGTCGGGAGCAGACGCGTCGCCGACCACGAAGGTCGACGTCAGCCCGGCGGCGAGTGCCTTCTGCCGGGCGGCCGCGATCATCAGGGGTGCCACATCCAGTCCTGTGACCTCATAGCCGGCCTCGCCGAGCAGGACCGAGAGACTTCCCGTTCCGCACCCGAGATCGGCGACGGTCGCTCGGTGCACGGGGAGCAAGGGCATCAGCATTCGCGACCACGCGGCGCGCACGGACGGGTCGAGCAGGCCGTGGTCGGCCGCCTCGTCGAAGGTCGCCGCCGCGTTGTCCCAGTACTCCCGCACATCGTTCGTCACGGCGTCCATCGTGCCTCGCTTCACAGGCGCGGGTCGTGGTACGCAGACTTCGGGTTCCCCACGTCGGTCGGTCCGGACTCAAGCGGCCTCAACTGGGACCGCGGAGGATTCGGACAACTAGGTGAGACAACGTCCGTACTAGCTAATTGTCCTGCCGCAGGTCAGAGCGTCGGGCTCCGGAAAGTTTCGATGGGTTCCTACACTCCGGGGCACCCCTGAGCGGAGACTTGCCCGGCGTCGGATCGGGGGTCTACGTTTGACGATCGCACTAGTTTCCTAGTGAAATGGTCCGCCATGCTCGAGTTCTACCTCGAACCCGCCTCGGGACTGCCGCCCTACCTGCAACTCGTCCGGCAGGTCCGCCAGGCTCTGCAGCTCGGGGTGCTGCGGAAGGGTGATCAGCTGCCGACGGTCAAGGAGGTCGTCGCCGGCCTGGCGATCAATCCCAACACCGTCCAGAAGGCGTACCGGGAGCTGGAGCACCAGGATCTCGTCGCTGCCCGTCCGGGCGTCGGCACCTTCGTGACCCGATCCTTGGGCTCGACCTCACTGGCGGCTCACAGCGCCCTGCGCAGCGAGCTCCACGACTGGCTGGCACGGAGCCGACAGGCCGGGCTCGACGACGAGAGCATCGAGGCGCTGTTCGTCGCGGCGGTCCGGGCGCAGGCCCGAGGCGACGTCGCGTGACCGCCGCGCTGGAGGCGGACGGGCTCGGCCTGCGGTACGGGCGATCGTGGGCGCTGGCCGACTGCACGCTCGAGATCCCGGCGGGCCGCGTCGTCGGGCTCGTCGGCGCGAACGGCGCCGGCAAGACCACCCTCCTGAGTCTGGCGAGCGGTCAGCTCACCCCGTCGGCCGGCAGCATCTCCGTCCTCGGCGGACGACCGGGCTCGGGTCGCGTCCAGCTGGCGAAGGTCGGGTTCGTCGCACAGGGCACGCCCACCTACGCGGGGCTGTCGGTGCGAGACCACCTGCGGTTAGGGGCGAAGCTCAACCCGGCCTGGGACGACGCCCTCGCACAGGCTCGCATACGACGGCTGGGCCTCGACCCGCGTCGTCGCGCAAGGCAGCTCTCCGGCGGCCAGCGCGCCCAGCTGGCACTCACCCTCGGCCTCGCCAAGCGACCTGAGCTCCTGCTCCTCGACGAACCGGTTGCAGCACTCGATCCGGTCGCTCGTCGCGAGTTCTTCGGGTCCCTGATGGAGGCCATGGCGGAGAACGACCTGACCGTGATGCTCTCGTCGCATCTCGTCGCGGACCTTGAGCGCCTCTGCGACTACCTGGTGGTGCTGGCCGAGTCCCGGGTGGTCCTGGCCGGAAGCGTCGACGAGCTGCTCGCGACCCATCATCGCCTCACCGGTGCCCGGCGCGAGGGCAGTCGAATCCCTCGGAGTCACAAGGTGATCTGCGCGAGCCACACCGAGCGCCACAGCACCCTGATCGTGCGCGCGAGGGAGCCGCTCCTCGACCCGACGTGGACGGTCAGCCGGCTCACGCTGGAGGACCTGGTCATCGCGTACATGGTCGCGGCCCCGCCGGACCGGACGCTCCTGGGGGTGGCGCAGTGACCTGGCTCGCTCTGCGGCAGTTCCGCACCGCGGCCTACGCCACGACGGCCGCACTCGCGGTGATCCTCGCGCTGCTGGCGGCCACGGGCGTGGGCCTGCGCGATCGCTACTCCGCCCTGCGGCCCGCGTGCGGCAGCGGCGGGCCGGAGTGCTCGGTGGTCGCCCAGGCGTTCTTCCGGGAGAACAGGTCCGCGTGGCTGGCAGCCATCGCCCTCGTGCTCGTCGTGCCCGCTCTCGTCGGCACCTTCTGGGGCGCCCCGCTGGTGGCGCGCGAGGTGGAGACGGGCACGCACTTCGTCGCCTGGAACCAGAGCACGACGCGACGCCACTGGCTGCTGGTCAAGCTGCGCGTGCTGTCGCTTGCCGCCATGCTGACCGCGGCTCTCTGCACAGCGGCCGTGTCCTGGTGGTCGTCCCCGCTCGACGAGGTGGCAATCGGGGACTTCCCGCTCATGGATCCCCTGATGTTCGCCGCCAGGGGCGTCGCACCCGTGGCCTACGCCTTGTTCGCCTTCGTGCTCGGCGTGACGGTGGGCATGCTGGTGCGACGCACGACCGCTGCCATGGCGGCCACGGTCGCGCTCCTGATCACCGCGCAGGTCCTGTTCCCGGTGCTCGTCCGCCCTCACCTGGCGGCGCCCGTGGAGACGACGACCGAGATCAGCGACCACAGGAGCGACGGCTTCACGGTCGAACGGGTCGGCCCGGACAGCGCCGCCCTGCTTCCCGGCAGCAGTGGTGCGTGGTTCCTGTCCAGCACCATCGTCGATCCCTCAGGCACCGTCGTCGACTCGATCCCGGTGTCCGCCTCAGGCCCGTGCGTGTCGCCGGTGAACCAGGACCGTGCCGCATGCTTCGCCGAGATGGGCGAGCTCGGATACCAGTTCCAGGTTCGCTACCAGCCGCTGAGCCACTTCTGGCCGATGCAGGCGCGAGAGTCGGCCGTCTACGTGGGGCTCAGCCTCGCGCTCGCCGGACTGTGCCTCTGGCGCGTCCGCCGCAACCTCACCTGATCATCCGCCGCGCGGCTCGCCTCGGTCCGCCACGTCACTCACTATCGGGAGACACACCATGGCAGAGGGGTCGACGACCGGCCACGGGCTCGCGCGAGCGATCTGGGCCTCGTCGCTGTGTGCGTGCAGCGTGGTCCTGCTCGTCGCCGGGAAGACCACCGCCGGCGTCGCGTTCGTCGGCATGGCCCTGATCCTCGTCGGCCCGCTCCGACGCCTCGTGGCAAGCGAGCGGCGCAGGGCGTGGGTGGGTGCCCTCGCGATCGCTGCACTCCTGGCGGTTGCCACGGCGGGCATCGCGGGGACCGACATCCGGCCCGACCAACACAGAACCGGCTTCGCCCCCGTCGACAAGGTCGCGGCGATCGTCGACGACTTTGTCGCTGTCGTCTCCGGTCAGAGCGGGACACCGGCTCGGCGCACGGGGCGTGCACCACCTGACGCACGAACCCACCGCCGGGCGGGCGTCCCTGGGACCGCCCCAGCGGCACCGGAGGATGTGGACAAGTAGGTGAGACGAAGCGCGTCTCACCTACTTGTCCAACCGCAGGTCAGACCGATGCCTCTCTGACAACTCGGCTGAGTTCCTACACCCTTGGAAGGGCCAGCGGCGTGTGTGCGAGAGAGTGGGCGAGTGACTTCTGCGGAGCGTCGGGCGGAGGCGTCGCTGTGGCCGCTGATCGAGCGGCTGGTGCAGGCGCACGGTCTCGCGGGTCTTGCGGTCGCGGTGGTGCAAGACGGCGAGGTCGTCCTGGCCCGCGGGTTCGGGACGCGCGACGTCCGCACTGGCAGCCCGGTGACAACCGACACGCTGTTCCACCTGGCGTCGGTGTCGAAGCCGTTCGTCGCGGCGGCCGTGGTCGGGCTGGCGACCGCCGGACCAGAGCAGAGCGAGCCCGCGCTCGACCTCGATTCCCCTGTCGTCCGGTGGATACCTGAGCTGCGCCTGGCCGACGGGCGGCAGTCCGAGGTCACCCTGCGTCACCTGCTCACGCACACGAGCGGTTTGCCCGACGTCGTGGACTACGGCTGGCACGACCCGCAGCTGGGCGACGACGCCCTGGCCGAGTTCGTCCGCGGCCTGTCCGGCGCGAGCCTGACCACGACACCCGGCGCCCAGTTCGCCTACTGCAACGCCGGGTACGAGGTGCTCGGGCACGTCGTCGCCACCGTGACCGGGCGGACGTTCGAGACTGCGATGAAGGACCTCGTCCTCGACCCGGCCGGCATGGTGCACAGCACGTTCCTGCGCGCGGACGTCCCGTCGGAGCTCGCCTCCTCCCCACATGTCGGAGCACCACTGGTCGTTCCGACCGGCGCCTACCCCTACACCCGACGGCACGCACCGAGCTCGACGCTGCACTCCAGCGTGGCCGAGCTGTCCCGGTGGATGCTGGGAACCCTCGCCGACACCAGCGTGCCCGAGCGGATGTGGCAGCGGCAGGCGGAGGTCGGGGACCCGCCGTGGAGCGAGGCGATGGCTCTGGGATGGTTCCTCGGCACCTACCGCGGACACCGGATGGTGGGCCACAGCGGTGGTGATCCCGGCTTCGAGTCGCGGATCGCGCTGCTCCCCGACCGCGGGATCGGGGTCGTGGTGCTGTCGAACTCCAACGCCGCCCCCATGCGCACCGTCGTGAGCGCCGCGCTCGACCTCGCCCTTGACCTCCCGGCGGAGGCGACCGAGATCGACGCGCATCTCCAGCCGATCACGCTGCCGGTGGCAGCTGCCCTCGAGGCCGGGGGCAAGGCGGCTGCGGTCGAGACGTTCCACCGGCTGGAACTGGCTGCCCCCGCCGAGGTCGACGTCGACGACGGGCGCTTCGAGGATGCCGTCTGGGGCGCCATCGAGCTGCACCGGCCCGAGCTGGTCCGACCGCTCCTGGACGTCTGGACGACGATCCGGCCGGACTCGTCGCAGGCGTGGGCGATGACCGGGTGGGCGCACCTTGTGGACGGCGACGCCGGTCAGGCAGCCGAGCTCCTGCGGCGGGCCCTCGACCTCGATCCCGAGAACGACGACGCGGCGACGCTGCTCCGGAGCGTCGAGGGATCGACGGGCTGACCGCTCCGCCGGGGACCGCTCGTCCATGGGGTCGGGGCCCACGGGTCAGATACTCAGTGCGGCATTCAGCCCCGACCCCTGTTGATCGGGAGTCACAGCCGCCGAAGAGCGCGACACTCCCGGATGGCGTTGGTGAGCCCTGCTCGGGGGTCCCTCATGTCGATGCGGACTCGTCGGCCGTCGCGCTCCTGGTCCCAGTTCGCCCATTCGGACCGCTCGACGTCCCGCCATGTCGGCACCGTCTGGCCCGGCATGTCGGGCAGGCGCGCCTCAACGCGACGCCTGTGCTCGTCCGCGTCGCTCACGTACGTCTCAAGCACGACCATCGCCGCCTCGGCGCGCCGGGCCGCGACCGGCCAACCTGCCCGCGCCTCAGGTACAGGATTGACCGCGTCGATGACAACGGTGAGGCCCAGTGCGAGGTTGCCGACCGCGATCTCATGGGCAACGGCATAGCCCAGCGCTCCCACCGGGCCGTTCATGAAGGGCGCCGCGGATGTCTCGATGGCGTCCACGCGCAGGTGGACCGCGTGCAGCTCGCGGCAGAGCGCACGCGCCAGCGTCGTCTTGCCGGTACCAGGCCGGCCAGAAAGCACCACCAAGAGGGGATTCGACATCTCGACCAGCCTACGGATCGCTTGGGCCCCGTGCCGGTGGGCGATGAGCGACCCGCGTCCGCCACAGGCAGGCTGAGATGCCCGCAGCGCCTCGGCGTCCGCATCCGGACATCGGCGATGGCCGGTAGAACGTGCCCGCGCGCCCCAGCTGAGGACCCGGACACGAGCGGGAGACAGAGGCTCGCAGACGCTCCTGCCAGGGCGCAGGTCAGAGCGCCGCGTGGCGGACAAGTCCGGTGGGTTCCTACAGCTCGGTCCGTCTGTGGGCAGGTCGGCGGTTGTGGGGCTTTGGGGACTGCGCGTACCGTCAGGCCGGGGCGAAATGTCCTGAATACCTCGAATGTCGCTCGAAGGAGAGAGTCATGAGGATTCCTGCTCTTGCCGTCACCGCCGCCGCGATCATGGTCCTCGGACCGGTCGGAGCCGCTACCGCAGCACCGCCGCCGACCGGGCCTGAGACGCTGGCGCAGGGTCTGATCGGCCCGCTACACCTGGCTGTCGGGCCCGGGAAGTCGGTCACGGTCTCCCAGGAGTTCGCCTCCCTGCTCACGACTGTCAACAAGGGGTCGACGTCGACCCTGTACGACGGAGGTCCGGAGTGGGACGTCGCCGGCGTCGACTACCGGGGGAGCACGGCCTACTTCCTGGAGAGCCAGGGTGCGGGGCCCGAGGACCCCCGCCCGCTCGCAGGGTCGCTCAAAGCGATCGACGCGCGCGGGAACGTCAGCACCATCACGGACCAGATCGGTGCCTACGAGACGTCAGTCAACCCCGACGGCGGTACCACCTTCGGGCTGTCCGCGGCCGACGCTGCGGCCAACCCCGGCTGCGTCGCGCAGGTCACGGCCATCGGGTTCCCGGTCAGCTACACGGGAGAGGTCGACTCCCACCCGTACGCGCTCACCGTCGTCGGCAACACCGCCTACGTCGCCGATGCCGGGATCAACGCCGTGCTCGCCGTGGACCTCGGGACCGGCGCGATCCGGACCCTGGCAGTCCTCCCGCCGCGACCCGCCACGATCACAGCGGAGTTCGCTGCCGCCTTCGGGCTCACTGACTGCGTCGGCCTGACGTACGCCTTCGAGCCCGTGCCGACCGACGTCGAGATGGGCCCGGACGGGTGGCTGTACGTGTCGTCGCTGCCGGGCGGACCGGAGGACGCCACTCTCGGCGCCCGCGGTGCCGTGTTCCGGATCGCGCCGGCGAGCGGAGCCACCGAGGTGTATTCCGAAGGGATCCTGTCGCCGACGGGGCTGGCGCTCGACGGAGCGGGCAACGTGTACGTCGCGTCGCTCTTCGGCGAGGGCATCTACAAGATCCCTGCCGGGTCCGACGACGCGAGCCTGTTCCTCGCGGCGACCAATGCTGCGGACGTCGAGGTGAGCGGATCGACGCTCTACGCCACCATCGACGCCTTCGGCAACGGGTCGCTCATCTCACTCAAGCTGTAGGTCTGCCGCCACGACGACGCCCCTCCGCCATGACGCAGGGGCGTCGTCCTGGGCGGATCGCGTCGACATCCCTGTCGAGTTCCTACATCGCTCGCGCGCACACCTCGTGCCGGGTCACGCACCAGCGAACGGAGTTCCGATGGATGCCGACATGCAGTCCCTGGTCATCGGCTTCGTCCTCACGACCGTCCTCGGCGGCCTGCTCGGCGCGGGCCTCCAGCGGACCCAGTGGAACCGGCAGGCGCGGCTCGACATCGCCAAGCAGGGGTACGTCGACGCCACCACCATGCTTGAGCAGGTGCTCACGTCGATCGACCGGCGGTACTACGGCCTCTACCGGTGGTACTCGTCCGTGCGCGACGACGAGCCGGAGCAGAAGCTCGCCGAGCGCGAGGCGGTCTACTTCGCGACGGTTCACGAGTGGAACGAGAAGCTCAGGACCCACCACCAGGGAATCCGCCGGCACCTCGGAGCGTCACACGCACTGAGCTTCTTGAACTACCGCGACGACCTCGACCCGCAGCACCCGAGCAGCCTGCACTACCGCTTCGTCCTGTGCACAAGCCTGGTGCACCGCCTGAAGGCCGACCCTCGGACGGAGCCTGCGGTCTGGTCGGAGATCGAGAAGCTCAACTGGCACCTGACCGAGTTCGCCCAGGAGGCGACGACCGAGCTGATCCGACGCTCGCACTCCCTGCGACGCCTCCGATCGAGAGACCTGGCCGAGGAACGGTCGGAGGCCATGGTCTCGCGCCCCGAGCCGCGCTTCGATCGTTCACCTCGACCTGACGGCCGGCGACGACCTGGACGAGCCGGTGAAGCGCGCGGTGGCTCTGGGAGCCAGGCTGGCTGATCCGCAGCCGGACTCGCGGTGGAGGGTGCTCCTGGACCCCGCAGGCCACCCGTTCTGCATCACCACCGTGACACCGACGCCCGAGCTCCTTGCCACCTGAGGGGCCCCTTCCCACGCGGGCTCCCCAATCACGACCATCGGCTGACCCCGCAGAACTCCAGTACCGACCGATTCGGTCACGAGCGTGAGACAGCCACCTGCGCGAGCTCCCACGCAGGTCACAGCGGCCCGAGGCATCGACCTCGGCAAGTCTGTGCGCGTCACGTCAGGCATCCTGGGCCGATGGACCCGGCGACCCACCGTGGCGGCACCCCCGTCGCCGAGGCTTATCGCGCGTTCGGCGTGCGAGAGGCTCGGGGCGTCTCGCGAACCTACGAGTCCTGGGCGATCGGGGTCAGCGAGGATCCCGTTGTTGCTGACCTGCTGACGTCGCTCCCGCGTGCCAAGCGTCAGCCGAACCTCGTGTTCGCGGCCGCTCGATGGCACGGCGCGAGGGGTGCCTACGACGACTTCCGTACAACGCTGCTCGAGCAGTGGCCGCAGGTCCGTGCGACGATCCTCGCCCGCGCCACCCAGACCAACGAGGCCAACCGCTGCGCGGTCCTCCTGCCGTTCCTCGCGGAGCTGCCCCAACCGCTCGCCCTGCTGGAGGTCGGCGCCGCCGCAGGGCTGTGCCTCCTGCCCGAGGGTACTCCTACCGCTATGACGACGGCCTGAGGATTCGGACAAGACGCTGAGACGGCAGCAGGCGCTTGGGTTGAAAGACGGCAGGGCGCTGCCGTCAGGGGCGCCCGATCCGCTCGGCGCACCGCGCCGCCAGACCGGCGAGCTCGCGGTCGACGTACGCGCGGGTGCGCTTGCCGGTCAGGGCCCACACGACTCCCGCCAGCGGGCCGTCGTGCGTGACCGTGAGGGTGATCTCGCTGGCGCCGTCGGTGGTGGGCGCCAGGACGTGGTCGCCGCGCGTACGCACTCCCGGGCTGCGCGTCACCCAGCTGAACCCGGTCCCGGGCTGCCACCGTTCGATCTCCCACACCGCGCGGCGCATCTTCGGCTGGTCGATCTGGACCCGGCTGCCGACGCCGAGTGCCTCCGGCGACAGCACCGCCACCTTGCTCATGGTCGGGGTCCAGGTGGGCATCGCCTCGACCTCCGACAGGACGCTCCACACCACCTCAGGCGACGCGTCGATCCGCGTGCTCGCTGTGTACTCGACCATGGTCGACTCCTTCCCTCTCCATGCTGCCGTCAGGATCCGCGATCAGGTCGCGGATCGTCTGTTCGGATCCGGGCGTCTCCGGGCGCAGGGCGGTGCACACGCGAGCGTCGCCGGAGATCCCTCGATGCACGCGTGCCGTTCTGGATCCGGGCGGTCGGGGACCGACGCGCCGTAGAAGTCGTCGACGTCGTCCAGGTGCCGGTGACGGACTGTGGCGGTCATCGGAGGAACGCGAAGACGAGGGTGGCGACGCAGAGCACGAGCATCCCGGTCGCGTTGACCAGAAGGTTGCGGCCGAAGTCCCGAGCCCGCACGTGCATCGAGATGGCGACGACGAAGTACAGGACCAGCGCACCGCACGTGACCGCGCCGAGGTACGGGATCCAGATGCCGGCGAGCAGGCCGGCCGCCGCCGCGAACTTGAGCGGAGGAGTCACCCACCAGTACGTGCGGGGGAAGTGCACGTCCTCGAAGCACTGCGCGATGAACCGCACCGGCCCGATGCAGAGCACCCCGTCGACCACCTGGATGAAGGCGAGGAGCACGACGGGCCAGATCGGCTCGGGCAACGACGACATGCTCCGTACCATACGGCATGGTATGGAACGGAGCAAGGATCGTCCGGCGCCTACCCCCTGGTCGCCGCCGGCTCGTCCGGCACGAGCGGCAGCAGCAGCTCGAACAGCTCCCGTAGCTCCCTTGTCCCGACCGGCGGGGTCACCACGCTCGCTCCCACCGAGAGCAGGTACGGCAGCAGCGCGGCGGTCCGCGCCTCGGCCTCCGTCGTCACGTAGGGCCGCCACACCCGCTGCAGGGCGGCGATCCGCGCCTCGTCGATCCGCGCTTGGACGTCGCGGACCTCCGCATCGGACGTCGCCCAGGCCCGCACCGCGACGTCGAGCTCCGGCCGGTAGAGGCCGGCGTCCCTCGGCTCGATGAGCGCGGTCAGGTGCCCGAGGACCGTCCGGGCGTCGGCGTCGGGCGCGACCTCGGCGATCGCCGTGTCCAGGGCTTGTGTCGACAGGCGCTCGACGTAGGCGAGCAGGTCGCGCTTGAACCCCTCGGCGCCGTCGAAGTGGTGGTGGAACGACCCCTTGGACAGTCCCAGCCGGGCAGCGATCCGGTCGATGCGGACGCCGGTCGCACCCTCCTCCGCCAGCACCCGGATGCCCTCGTCCAACCAGCGGTCCCGCGCCTCGCTCATGGCCGGACCGTACCATCCGGTATGGCGCCGCGGCCGCCGCGGACACGGGCGCGTGCAGGACGACGACAGCGCGATCCGGCTCGTGCGCAGGACTCGGGCGCTGACCGGCTCGACGGCTACGTCGTGGGCCCGGGCCGTCAGTGGGCGCTCCTGCGTCCTGTCGCTTGCCGGCGCCTCCGTGTCGCTGCAAACCTGGAGTCCTCGTCCGGCCGGAGGCACTCATGGGCAAGCTGATCTACGCAGCCAACACCTCGCTCGACGGCTACCTGGAAGACGAGAACGGCGCCTTCGACTGGTCGGTACCCGACGACGAGGTGCACGCGTTCTGGAACGAGCACGAGCGGCACATCGGCACGTCGCTCTACGGCCGCCGCATGTACGAGACGATGCGCGTCTGGGAGAGCGACGACTGGTTGACGACCGAACCAGCCGTCGTCCGCGAGTACGCAGGGATCTGGCGCGACGCCGACAAGGTCGTCTACTCCACGACGCTCGACGAGGTGTCGACAGCGCGGACGAGGCTCGAGCGGCGGTTCGAACCAGACGCGGTACGACGGCTCAAGGAGGCGTCCAGCTCGGACCTGAGCATCGGCGGCGCGACCCTCGGGGCTGAGGCGTTCCGGCACGGGCTCGTCGACGAGTGCGTGCTGCTCCTGTGCCCGGTGATCGTGGGCGGCGGTAAGCCGGCGCTGCCGCGGGGCGTACGACTCGACCTGGAGCTGCTCGATCACCGACGGTTCGGCAACGGCGTGATCTACGTGCGCCACGCCGTTCGAAGCGCTACCTGACACACCACTGGCGGCTGTCGCGCTCGTCCGTGCGCGACACCTCGTCCGCCCTTCGGCGTGACCGCCGGCGTGAATCGATTCGCACGGCTGCGCGGGCGGCGTCCGTCTGGTGGGCTTGCCAGTCCGTCGCCAGGGCCGCCCACGGCCTTTGGGCGCTCCCGTTCTTGAGAGGGACCCATCCCGTGCTCTCACTACGCAAGCTGCTGACCGCGGCCGCTGTCGCCTTGGTCGCCCTCACCGGTTCGGTCGCGGTCACCGGCCAGGCGAGCGCCGCTGCCGGCTGCCGTGTCGACTACACGGTGCCCAACCAGTGGCAGGGCGGCTTCAGCGCCGGCGTGCAGGTGACCAACCTGGGCGATCCGGTCACCGCATGGGACCTCCGCTTCTCCTTCGACACCGGCCAGACCGTCTCCCAGCTGTGGAACGGCACGGTCACCCAGTCCGGAGCGGCGGTGTCGGTGCGCAACGCCGCGTGGAACGGGTCCATCGCCACCAACGGCACCGCGTCGGTCGGCTTCAACGGTGCGTACGCCGGGACCAACCCCTCGCCGAGCGCGTTCACGCTCAACGGTGTCGCGTGCACCGGGAGCCCGGTCACCCCGTCCAGCTCGCCGACGACGTCGCCGTCAGCCACTCCGTCTCAGACACCGCGGCCGACGACCACGCCGACCCCGACCCCCTCACCGACCACCGGCCCGGTCACGGGCAACGCCGCACAGCTCATCGCCGGCATGGGCAAGGGCTGGAACCTGGGCAACCAGCTGGAAGCCAACATCAACGGGACGCCCAGCGAGACGGCATGGGGCAACCCCGTCGTGACATCGGCCCTCATCGACCGGGTCAAGGCCTCCGGCTTCACGACGATCCGGATCCCGGTCTCCTACCTCGGCAAGATCGGCTCCGCCCCGGGCTACACCGTCGACCCCGCCTGGCTCGGCCGGGTCCAGCAGGTCGTGGACCTGGCCTACGACCGCGGGCTGCACGTGATCATCAACATGCACGGCGACGGCTACAAGAGCGTCGGCGGCTCCTGGCTCATCTGCGACGCGTCCGCGCAGGACACGATCAAGGACAAGTACCAGAAGGTCTGGCAGCAGGTCGCGTCGACGTTCAAGGGCTACGGCGGGCGCCTGATCCTCGAGTCCATGAACGAGAACTTCGACGGGCAGTACGGCGCCCCCACGCAGCCGTGCTACTCCAACATCAACGCGTACAACCAGATCTTCGTGGACACGGTGCGCCGGACCGGCGGCAACAACACCTCCCGGTGGCTGCTGGTGCCGGGCTGGAACACCAACATCGACTACACCGCCGGCAGCTACGGCTTCGTCGTGCCCACCGACCAGTACAGGTCGACCGCCGTCCCCAGCGCCGAGCGGCGCATCATGATCTCCGCGCACTTCTACGACCCGTGGGACTTCACCGGTACGGAGAACGGCGCCATCACCCAGTGGGGTCCCGCCGCGACCGACCCGGCGAGGAAGTCGACGTGGGGCCAGCAGGACTTCATGGACGCGCAGCTGAAGAAGATGCACGACAAGTTCACCGTGAACGGGTACCCGGTGCTCATCGGCGAGTACGGCTCCATCGACAAGACGGCGTTCGACCCGTCGAACACCAGGTACCGCGCCGACTACGCCCGGACCCTCGTCGCCACGGCGGCGAAGTACGGTGTGGCCACCGCCTACTGGGACAACGGCCACAACGGCCAGTACGGGTTCGCGCTGTTCGACCGGAGCTCCGCGACGGTGACCCAGCAGGGCATCATCGACGCCATCATGGGGAGGTGACCCGCGCCGCCGAGGAAGACGTCGTCGATCCGCACGCCGACGCCGGTCAGGCCACGCGCACCTCGGACCGTCGTCGGGCAACGGCGTCCGCGAGCACGGCGGCGCTCGGCTTGGGCGTCCGGCGACCCGTCACCCGGTCCACCGTGTGCAGACCCAGCTGGAAGCGGTACCCGAAGATCCACTCGAAGTTGTCCAGCAGCGTCCAGTGGTAGTACCCGAGCACCGGGACGCCGTCGGCCGTCGCAGCGTCGAGGCTCGCGAGCGCCGACGGCAGAAACCGGGATCGCACCGTGTCGTCCGCGGTCGCGATGCCGTGCTCCGTGACGACGACGGGCAGACCACTCGCACTGTGGACGTAGCGGACCGCGCCCCCCAGCGATCCGGGCACGACGGGTGTCCCCATCTGGTTCACCGCGGCTGCCCCGACCGGGTGCACCGGGCCGGTGCGGTCGTGGGCGACCTGCTCATAGTTCTGCACGCCGACGAAGTCGTCGCCGGCGGCCAGCTCCAGCCACCGCTCGTAGCAGTCGGCCCGCTTGCGGGACACGAGGGTCGCGCCCTCGTCGTCGAGCGCCACGTCGTCGACGACGGCGATGGACAGGCCAACCGGCACACCGGGTGCCGCGGCCCGAACCGCGGCCCGCGCTGCTACGTGCCCGAGCGCCAGGCCGTCCTCGATCGCGAGCCGCTCCTCGGGCACGACGACGTTGGCGGCCCGGAACCGCGGCACCCCGGCGGCGCGGGACGCAGCCTCGAGCGTCCTGCGTTGCAGCTCGACGACACTGTCGGGCAGCCCACCCCACAGCAGCGTCGCCGGCAGGTTCGGCTCGTTGAGCGTGACGACGAGCGCGACGCGGTCCCCCAGCCGCTCCATGACCCTGGTGCAGTGGTCGGCGAACCGGCTCGGCGCATCGGGTGAGAGCCAGCCGCCCGCTCGCGCGAACCACTGCGGCGACGTGAAGTGGTTGAGCGTGATCGCGGGAGCGAGCCCTCGCGCGAGGCAGCCGTCGACCATCGCGTCGTAGTGGTCGAGCCCGGCCGTGTCGGGACACCCGTCCTCCGGCTCGGTGCGCGCCCACTCCACGGAGAAGCGGTACGACGTCAGCCCTGCCGCCGCGACGAGGTCGAGGTCCTGCGGCCACAGCTCCCAGCTGCGGCACGCGTCCCCGCTGGGCTCGACGAACACCGTGGGCTCGACCTGCTCGAGGAACGAGGTGTCGCTCATGACGTCGTTGCCGTCGATCTGGTGGCCGGCGCTCGCGACGCCCCACAGGAACGACTCGGGGTAGGTCCGGGGCATGGCTGCTCCTTGCGTGATGGCGGGTGTGGGGAAGGCGTGCGAGGTCAGCGGGCGCCGCGGATGGGCAGGACCGCGAGCGCGCCGAGCACGGCCGCGATAGCGCCGAAGCCGAACAACGCCGTGAAGTTCTGCTGGCCTTCGGCAGCGCCGATCGCGAGCAGCGCGGGGGCGATCGCGGGGACGAGGGACGACGGCAGCGTGTTGGCGAGGTTCATGATCCCGAGGTCCTTGGCGGGGTTGTCGGGGTCCGGCAGCACCTGGGTGACGAGCGCGAAGTCGACCGCGAGGTAGACACCCTGACCGGCGCCCATGATGGTGATCGCGACGAGGAACTGCTCGAACGAGGACGCCGTGGTGACGAGGCCCAGGCCCACCGCGAACACCACCGCCGCGACGAGGACGAACGGCTTGCGACGACCGATCCGGTCCGAGATCCGTGCGGCGATCGGCGCGAGCAGGAGCGAGGCGCCGGTGAGCAGCAGGGTCGCGAGGAAGATCTTGCCGGCGACCTCGGAGGGGTCCACGTGCTGGACCATGATCAGGTAGAACGCCTGGTACGCGTTGACCGCGGCGACGCCGAAGAAGATGAGGATCCGGCTGACCCACGCCCACGCGAAGGCCGGTGCCCGCAGCGGGTTGACCCAGAAGGTGCCGGCGAGGTCGCGGAGCGCGAGCGGCGGGCGCAGCTCACGCGGCAGTGGTGCGTCCTTCACCCCGAGGGCGAGTGCGAGGCTGCCGATCACGCCGAGCCCGGCGGGCAGCACGATCATCGCGGTGAGGTTGGGCTGCACCAGCTGCGCGACGAACAGTCCGAGCAGCGCCCCCACGGGAGTTCCGAGCCCGACGATCGTCGAAGACAGACCGCGGTGCTCGGCGACGACCTGGTCCGGCACCAGGGCGGAGGCGGCGACCAGGGAGGTCACGTAGCCGACGCTGAGCAGGACGTGCGCGGCGACAAGGACGGGGGTGGTGGCCGCCGAGACCATCAGCACGGCGCCGGCGCCGATCAGGGCCGCGCCCAGCACGAGGTAGGGGCGCCGCCTTCCGAACCTGCCGAGCGTCCGGTCGCTGAGCCGCCCCATCAGGGGGTAGCCGATGATGGTGAACACCGCACCGACGCTCGCCGCGACCGACAGGATCGAGGTGGCGTGCTCGGGGTCGATCTGCGTGGCCTTGAGCGACAGCGTGAGGATCGACGCCGTCAGCAGCGCGGCGTTCACCGTGAACACGCCGGCAGCGAGCAGCAGGTGGAACCGCGCACCGGGGCGTCGGCCGGCTGTCGGCACGCCGGGCGGTGGGTCCACGGTCACGGGGTGGCGGTCGAGGTCGTGCATGGCGACTCCTTCGTCGATGCGGGGTGGTGGCGACCTGCGCGGAGGCGGTGCTCCGTGGTGACGAGGGTGCGGCGGGGACCGTCGGCGCCGCATACTCGATTCCATTGAATGGAAAACCCGGAGTCGAGCGCGACGGACGGAGGAGGCGGGTGGACGAGAGCGCGGACACCACACCGCCCCGCGCGCGTGGGCGTCGGCCACCCCAGGGCGAGGCCGTCCTACGCCGGGCAGCGCGCATCCTCGAGGCGTTCGACGACGACGACCGCCATCTCTCGCTCGGGCAGATCTCGGCGCGCGCCGGGCTGCCGATGAGCACCGCGAGCAGGCTGGCCTCCCAGCTGGTCGCCCTCGGCATGCTCGACCGGGACCCCTCGGGCACGTTCGGCGTCGGGCTGCGGCTGTGGGAGCTCGCCTCGCTCGCGGAACCCACCGTCTCGCTCCGCGGCGCCGTCGCCCCGCTCCTCGACGACCTGGTCGCCGTCACCCGCCAGCACGTCCAGCTCGTCGTCCGGGACGGCGACGAGGCCGTGGTGCTGGACCGCCGGGACGGCCAGGAGGCGCTGCCCGTGCACTACCACGTGGGAGGACACGTGCCGCTCGTCCCGACGGCCGCCGGACTGGTGCTCCTCGCGGCCGGCGGCAGCACGCTGCTCGAGACGCTGATCGAGCAGGGGGACTACCGCTGGCCGACGTTCGAGTCCCCTCGACCGTCGGGCGCCGAGCTCCGCGAACAGGTCGCGCAGGTGCGCCGCGCCGACATCGCCGTGCTGCGCAGGCCGACGTCGCCCGTCGTGTCCGTGGGCGTCCCCGTGCGCGACCGGCACGGCCGGGTGGTCGCGGCGATCGGGATGATCGTGCCCGCCGACGGTCTTCCCGTCAGTCGCATCGAGCCGCTGCTGCGCGCCACCGCCCGCGCCGCCGACCGGGCGCTGGCAGCCGGCGAAGGTGCCCGTGCCCAACCCGACTGGTCCCGCTGGTGATCGCGACGCCCGCGCCACGTGTCGCCTCGAGCCGACCAGCGCGACTCACACGAAGGACCGCGGGACCGGGGACATCGCCGCGGTGGCGGCGGTTCGGTCGCCCACGGAGCTCGCCGCAGAGGCGAGCCGACAGCCACCGCTGAGTCGGTACGGCGCGCGGTTCACCTGACGTAGGGCCGCTCTCAGACCCGTTCGACGCTGTCGGCCTGCGGTCCCCGATCGCTCTGCCGCACCTTGAAGCGGACCCGGTCGCCCTCGTGCAGCGCCTCGGCGCCCCGCACGACCGACACGTGCACGAACAGGTCCGCGCCCCCCGCATCCGGGGTGATGAAGCCGAACCCGCGCTCCGCGTCGTAGCGGGCGACCTCGCCCTCCCCGCCGCTCACAGGTGCCTCGGATGCGGTCGGGCGGCCGGAACGACCGCGAGCCGGCGTCACGCCCTGCGCCGCGCCGCCCACGAGCCGCACGTCGCTGCCCTGCGGGCCCTTCTCGCCGGCGGAGACCCTGTAGCTCACGCGATCGCCCTCCGACAGCTCGGTCAGCCCCCGGGCCAGGTCGCGGACGTGCACGAAGACGTCCTCGCCGCCGGAGTCGGGAGCGACGAACCCGAAGCCCTTGCCCCCGTCGTACCAGGACACCGTGCCGTCGGCTCCGTCGGACGCCCGCTGCGCGGCCTCCGGCCCCAGCGGCAGCAGGTGGTCTGCCTGCGGCCCCTTCTCCCCGTCGACCACCAGGAACGCGACCCGCTGACCGTCCGAGATCACTCCGCCCCCGACGATGGCCGAGCTGTGCACGAAGATCTGGGGTCGACCGCCGTCGGGCGCGATGAAGCCGTACCCCTTGCCCGGCTCGTACCAGGCCACGGTGCCGAGCACGCCCAGGGGTGCGTCGGCGGCGTGGTCGCCCGTGACTCGGACGCGACGCGCCTGCGGGCCGCGGTCCCCCTCGCCCACCTCGAACTCGACCTCCTGCCCCTCGCGGAGCTGTCTGACCCCGTCGTCGCTGACGATCTCGGACGCATGCACGAACAGGTCCTCGGCGTCGTCCCCGAGGGCGAGGAAGCCGAACCCCCGCTCGGCGTCGAACCAGCGGACAGTTCCCTGGGGCACGGTGGACTCCTCGTCGAAGCAAAAGGTTGCTGTGCCCAGTCTCCCCCGACAGGAGTTCCGCTGCGACGGCGATCATGTCGACGCGCTCGGCCGGCGGGCGTCCGGCACGGGACACGTAGCACTGGACCGCGTACCCAGGCGGGGGCGACCATGGACCGGAGGCGATCGACATGACGACCCTGCGCCACGGCAAGATCTGCCACGTCGAGCTGCCGGCGGACGATCCGGAGAAGGCGGCGGAGTTCTACGCCCGCGTCTTCGACTGGAAGGTGCGCTCCGAGCACGGCACCTACTTCTTCGAGGACTCGACCGACGAGGTCAGTGGCCACTGGGTCCCCCACCGCGAGTCGACCCCGCTCGGGGTGCTCGTCTACGTCTGGGTCGATGACATCGCCGCGGCCGTCGAGCGCGTGATCGCCGAGGGGTGCGAGCTCGTTCAGCCGGTCGGCGGGGACCCGGGTGAGCTGACCGCTCGATTTCGAGACCCTGGCGGCAACATCGTGGGCCTCTACCAGGAGCCGCTGAGCTGAGTGCTGGTCGTCGGGCGTCCCTCCCGACCGCGGCGTGAGCGGACGTCACCAGTCAGTCCGTCGACGCGATGGCCTCCTTGATCGCGTGCGCGTCGCTGTCGAGGAGCGACCTCTCCCGTTCCGGCGGCTCGGACATGAGGATCCAGCCGTCTCCGACGTAGCGAGGAACAATGTGGAGGTGGAAGTGGAAGACCGTCTGAAAGGCGGCCTCGCCGTCACAGACCAGGACGTTGATCCCCTCGCAGCGCATGCGTGAGCGTCGCAAGGCTCGTGCCATGTCACGACCGACCTCCCACACGCGAGCGCTTGTGGCCTGATCGAGGTCGTCGAGGCCCACCGCGTGCTCGCGTGGGACGACGAGAAGGTGGCCGGGTGTGACGGGGTTCAGGTCCATGAACACCACGACGGTCTCGTCCTCGTACACCACGCTGGCCTCGGACTCTCGGGCCACGATGGCGCAGAAGATGCACCCCTGCGCCGCCGACGTCGCGTTCTGTGTCATGCGCGCAATAGTCCCAGTGCGGCTCGCAGCGGGCGCGCTCGCAGGTGCCATGCTGTCTCGTGCCTCTCGCGCCCCGTGACCCAGGACGAGGCGAGGTGGGCGAGCGCGCTGCCGCGCAGCCGGCGTCGACGGACGACGTCGTGAGGGCGGCCTACTCGGACCGAGCAGACGAGTATGCGGCGGCGCTCGGCTCCATCTCGGCGATGGATCCCCTCGACATCCAGCTCATCTCCGACTGGGCCGCGCGCTGCCGTGGCCCGATCGTCGACGCCGGCTGCGGACCCGGGCACTGGACCCACTGGCTCAGTGAGCTCGGGGCCGACGTCGAGGGTGTCGATCTCGTCCCGGCGTTCGTCGAGCTGGCCAGGACGCGGTTCCCGACGGCCTCCTACCGGGTGGCCCAGCTCGACGACCTCGGCCTGCCTGACCAGGCGGCCGCCGGCATCCTGGCCTGGTACTCGATGATCCACCTCGGGCCCGCCAGGGTGCCTACCGTCCTGCGGGAGTTCCGACGCTGCCTCCGGGACGACGGCAGCCTCGTCGTCGGGTTCTTCGCCAGCGTTCGGCTCGAGCCGTTCCCGCACACGGTGACGACGGCCTGGTCGTGGCCGGTCGACGAGCTGACCCGACACGTCGAGGATGCTGGGTTCGTGGTCCGAGACGCTCAGACCCGCCCCAACCCCGCTCGACCCGACCGCCTGCACGGCGTGCTGCTGGCGGACCGGGCGTGACGAAGGAACTCAGCCGGCCGCGACCTCAACCCCCGACGATCACCAGCTCGTTGCCTTCGGGGTCGGCGACCCGCCAGCGCCCCTCCGACTCGTCAAGGAGCCGGCCGCCGGCCGCGAGGGTCGCCGCGAGGCGCGTCTGCGCGAGGTCCGACGGCACAGCGAGCTCGACGTGGATGCGGTTGCGCTGCCGACGACGCTCCGTCTCCGATGTGTCGATCTCTTGGAACACCAGCACCGGGTTCAGCCGCCGCGGATCGACGATGTCGGTGTTCCAGTCTCGCCGGTCGGGGGTGTATCCGAGCGCGGCGACCCAGAACGTGCGGACCGCAGCGACATCGGCGGCGTCCAGGAAGAGCTGGGCGAAGCGCGGCAGCGTCGGATCGGCAGTGGCCCCGAGATCGCGGGCAGCGCTCTGGAGGTGTGCGGCGAGGTCGGTGAAGTCGAGCTCGAGGCCGTGGGCGTCGTCCACCCACTGGTCCTTGCCGCTGTCGAGGATCACGAGCCCGGGGCGCAGGTCGACCAGCAGCGGGAAGCCGGTGTCGTCGGCCAGCGCCGCTGCCGCGGCGGCCAGGTCGCTCTGCTGCGTCGGCGAGGTGGTGCGGTAACAGGCCATCGCGCTGAACACCGCCTGCCAGTCGGATGTCCCGGACTTCTCGCCGAGCGGATCGCCCGGCACCAGGTCGACCTCGTTGCCGTCGGGATCGGCGTGACAGACCCCGTACGCTCCGTATGCCTCACCCAGACCCGCCTGCTCGACCGCGACGGCCGGCCGCACGACGTCGAGGTGGATGCGGTTCCGCAACGGCCGTGGCTCGGTCGACCGCCGGAGCCGTATCGCGGGGTCGCGTCGCAACGGATCCACCAGACCGCCGTCCTCCCCGGGCGCGTAGTCGAGCGCGCGCTGCCAGAACGGCCTCACCGCAGACGGATTCGCGGACTCGAGCACGACGCTCAGGTGCTGCAGCGCGGCCGGGTTCGCGGCCAGGTCGAGGTCCCGCGCAGCCGCCGACACCGCCTCGGCGTGCTCGTCCGAGTCGAGGCGCACCCGGATGCCTGTCACGCGCACGTCGACCGCGATCTGGGCCGACAGCTTCACGATGCGCCCGGCCAGCGCGGCCCCCTCGATCAGCGACGGCGCGTCGAACCATGCCGTCGCCACGCCATCGAGCACGCGCCACTCGGTTCCGACCTCTGTCACGTCCGGCATTGTCGCGTCCATTCCAGGAGACCTGCTCGCGGACACCGATCACGTCCCGGCCGGGGTATCGATGGACGGCGCCGCGGGCAGTGCCCTGAGCGGCGTGGTGGGTGGTGAGTCCATCGCGGCGGTGGTGCCAGTATTGCGGGTCGGGTTGAGTTGGGCCATGGAGTCCTCGGAGCGGGTCCGTCAACCATGACCGGCGCCCGCGCGCGGATTCGCGTCGAGACGGCCGCGCCGGATCGCTGGTCCGACGTCGTCGCGGCGTTCGGCGCTCGCGCGTCCAACCCCGACTCCTGCTGGTGCCAGCGACTTCGTACGCACGACCAGCCGAGCAATCGGGACGAGCTGCATCGAGAGATCGAGGCGGCCGACGTCCCTGTCGGCCTCGTCGCCTACGTCGACGGCGATCCCGCGGGGTGGTCCCGGGTCGTTCCGCGCGCAACCCTGCCGGGGGTCACGACGAACCGCGCGCTTCAACGCCTGCTCGACGATGATCCGGCCGCGTGGTGGGTGACCTGCTTCGCGGTTCGCAGCGAGCACCGCGGCGCGGGCGTCGGGACGGCGCTGCTGGTGGCCGCCGTCGAGCACGCCCGTCGACACGGGGCATCGGCAGTGGAGGGCCACCCGGTCGACGTCCGCAGGCTCCGTGCCGCCAAGGTCTCCGGATCGGCCGTGTTCACGGGCACACTCGCCATGTTCGAGGCGGCCGGCTTCCACGAGATCGGCCGCACCTACGCGAGCCGGCCGGTCATGCGCCTCACGTTCGCGGACCAGAGAAGCCCAAGGCCATAGTCCCCAGCGACGAGATTCCGACGACAGGACGAGGCCCGGGGTCACGTTCACCCCGGGCCTCGTCAGTGCTGTCAGATCAGCTGGTCGAGCAGCTCACCGGCGTCGACGTGGTCGGCGCGGTACCCGTGCCGTTCCAGCCGTACGCGGTGCTCCCACCCGATCCGAGCGCGCCGTTCCAGGCCCCGTTCGAGACGGTCAGTGCGCTACCAGACAGCGCGAACGTGCCGGACCAGCCCTCCACCGACCCGCTGCTGGGCAGGGTCGCCGAGGTCTTCCACGAGGTGATGGCGTTGGATCCGGCCGTGACCGTCACCGAGGCCGAGTAGCCGCCGACCCACGTGCTGACCGAGGTGATCTTGGCCGTGCACGCGCCGGTCGGCGCCGGCGGCGTGGTCGTGGCCGTGGGCGTCGGCGTGCTGGTCGACGTCGGCGTCGGTGTCGACGTGGCCGTCGGCGTCGGGGTGGGCGTCGGGTCCGTGGTGGTGCCGCCGAAGGTGATCTTCAGCGTGCCGTCGGAGTTGAAGGACCACCCGAGCGCCCCGGCGTACTTGCTGCACGCCGAGCTGTTCGAGCCGGACCAGAACAGGTTGTCGCCCTTGTCGGTGCCGACGATCCGGTCGGTGGACCCGCTGGAGCAGGAGACGTTCCCGCTGAACACCGACGTGCCGGCGTCGAAGTTGAAGTTCCGCTGCGCGTTGCCGACGCTGACGTTGTTCGAGATGGTCATCGAGCCCGGGTTGCTGTTGAACGTGAACCCGTGCTTGCCGTTGTCGACCGCGTAGCTGTTCTTCACGACGTGGTTGACCGCGATGTCCTCGCCACCGAGCTTGAACCCGTTGCGGTCACCGGCACCGGCCTGGCCTCCGTTGCTGAGCGTGCCGTTCTCGTACGCGAGCGAGTGCTCGATGGTGACCGGCCCGATCGCCCCGGTGTCGGGCTTGGTGTACAGGTCCCAGCCGTCGTCGATGTTGTTGTGCGAGACGGTGTCCCGGAACACGTTGCCCGTGCCGACCGTGAGCTTGGCGGCGAAGCCGTCCGCGTCCTCACCGTCCGAGTCGACGTTGTCGTGCGACTCGCTGCTCACGACGAGGTTGTTCGACGGCCAGTCGGACTTGGGCGTGTCGGATGCCATGCGCGAGATCTGCAGGCCGGTGTCGCGGTTGTTCCGCGTCACGACCCGCTCGATGATGTTGTTGCTGCCACCGAGCGAGATCCCGTTGTCGCCGGCCTTCTGCACGACGATGCCGTACACGTGCCAGTAGTCGGCGTTGAGGGACAGGCCGCGGGCGGTGGTGAGCTCGCTCTGAGCGGAGAAGTCCAGCACGGGCGTCTCCCCCGGGTAGGCGGACAGCCGCGTGCGGTCGCTCGAGGTGCCGTCGTTGCCCGGGGCGATGACGACCGTCTGCGAGAGGTTGTAGGTGCCGCCCCGCAGGAAGATCTCACCACCCGAGGTGACCCTGCTGATGGCCGAGACGAGGGACGTCGGGTTCGAGATGGTGCCCGCAGCGCTCGCGCTCCCGTTGGGCGAGACGTACAGCGTGCCGGCGCTCGGCTGCGGCTCGCCCGTCGGGCTGGGCGACGAGGTCGGGCTGGGCGACTGGGTGGGATTCGGCGTGGAGACGGAGCCCGCGTAGGTCTCGATCTCGGCGATCTGCGGTGTGCCGGACGCGCTCGTGATGACGAGGCTGAGCTTGGTCAGGCTCGTCGGGGAGAAGGTGACCGTGCCCGCACCGCTGCCGGTCTTCAGGACGCTGCCGGTGCTCGCGTTGACCAGGCTCCAGGAGCCGAGCCGACCGGTGGCGCCGGACGCCTCGACGATGACGGCCGACGAGACCGTCTTCGCGGACGCCCACTTGACCGAGATCGTGCCGGTGCTGCCGATCGGCGACCAGTAGGTGCTCTTGTTGCCGTCGATCACGCTCCCGTAGGAGGTCCCGTCAGCCTTGCTGCTGCCGTCCGCGCCGGCGCCGATGCTGAGGTTGGTCCCGCTCGGGCTGGACGTGGGCGTCGGGTTCGGCGTCGTGGCGGTGGGCGCCGGCGTGGTGGGTGCCGGTGTGGTCGGGTTGGCGGTGGGCGTCGTCGGCGTGCACGACCCGTCGGAGACCTTCAGGCCCGTGTTGGCGCCGGCCGTCTGGCTGACGATCGCGGGCACGCAGCTCGCCCCGTCCAGCGTGTAGGAGTACGGGATGCTGACGGAGGTCGTCGACGTCACGTTCGGTCCGGCCGGGTTGTAGTCCGTGCCCTTGGGCGACCACGTGACGTTGTCGAAGATGTTCCCCGCGACCTGCCAGGTGCCCGCCTGGTCGGTGTAGAACGTGCCGAGGACGTCCTTCGAGTCCTTGAAGTAGCTGTTCTCGACCTTCGCCTTGGCGCCCGCCCGGGAGTTGATCCCCGACTCGTTCAGGTTGACGTAGGAGTTGTTGTAGATGTGCGCGATGCCGCCACGCAGCAGCGGGGTGCGCGAGTCGAGGTTCGAGTAGAGGTTGTGGTGGAACGTGATGAACGAGTTCCCCCGGTCGTCCTCGCTGGAGCCGATGAGCCCACCGCGGCCTGAGTTCTTCAGGGTGCTGTAGGACAGCGTCACGTACTGCACGTCGTTCTTCAGGTCGAAGAGGCCGTCGTAGCCCTCCGACTCCCCACCCGACGCCTCGAGCGACACGTGGTCGACCCACACGTTGCGGACGGTGGACTCCATGCCGATCGCGTCGCCGCCGTTGGACGTGGGCGAGCCCGACTTCTTGACGTTCTTGACGGTGACGTTCTGGATGATGATGTTCTTCGAGTCCCGGATGTGGATCCCGATCTGGTCGAACGTTGCACCGCTGCCGACGCCGACGATGGTGACGTTGCTGATGTTCTTGAGCTCGATCACGCCGGACGCGGTGGAGCAGCTGCCCGACACCTGCGAGGTGTTCCCGACCGTGATCGTCCCCGAGACCTGGATCGTGATGGGGGTGCTGTTGCTGGCGCGGTTGCACAGCGCCTGGTGGATCGCGGTTCCGGTGGACGCGGTCACGGTCGCACCGCCGGCGCCACCGGTGGTGCCGCCGTTCTGGGTCGCGAAACCGGTCACTCCACCGGTCGCGGCTTGCGCGGCGGACATCGAGATGGCGGTCACGCCGATCGTGGCGGCCATGGCCAACGTGGCCACCGCCGCAAGGGGCCGTCGTGCTAATGCTCGTCTCATCGTTGCCTCATCTTCGTCATTGAATGCAGGGCGCCGTCCCGCTCTGGGACAGGGGATCCCGATCTCGTGCCGGGAGCGAGTAACCGGTTTCCCGACTGTAGGAGACCGCTTTCCGCTGGCCGAGTGGCGAAACGTTTCGGCACGGTGTTTCTCATACGGTGGCCGGGCTAGGCAGGCTGCGGGTCCCGCCTCGCGCCTGCACGTTCAGCCAGGATGAGCACATGCAGCTCTTCGATCTCCCCGAGCACGAGATTGACTCGTTCGACAGCAAGGGCGTCGCCATGCGGTTCCTGCCGACGACAGGCGGTACGTCTGTGCACCTGGCGACGATGGCGGCGGGCGGAACGCTAGGTCGGCACCCCGCCGTGCGGCGTCAGCTGTTCGCGGTCGTCTCCGGGCGCGGCGAGGTGCAGGCCGGTCAGGAGCTTCGTCGGCCGGTCGGCCCCGGAGTGGTCGTTGTGTGGGAGCCGGGCGAGGTCCACCAGACCTGGGCGACCACCGACCTGACCGCCGTCGTGGTGGAAGGGTGAGCCGCGATCGCAGTGTGGACCTCAGGGCCGCGACCAGCGCAGACCTCGAGCTGCTCTACGACATGCTCCTCGAGGCCTTCAACTGGGATGGCACAGCCCGCTTCACCCGCGACGAGGTGATCGCGGACGCGCACACCGCCGTCTACCTCGGCGGATGGCGGCGCGTCGATGACTTCGGGTTGGTGGCGCTCGACAGCGGGAGTCCCGCCGGCGCGATCTGTGCCCGAGCGCTTCCGGCATCCTCACCCGGATATGGGTACGTCGCGGACGATGTCCCGGAGATCAGCATGGCGGTCGCGCGCGGCCACCGCGGGCGTGGTGTCGGTTCGGCCTTGTTGGCCGGTTGCATCGAGCAGGCCCGCGGACTGGGATGGCGGGCCCTGAGCCTCAGCGTCGAAGACGGCAACACGGGCGCCCGCGCGCTCTACGAGCGGCACGGCTTCGTCACCGTCGGCAGGAACGGGGGCTCCGACACCATGCTGCGTGAGCTCTGACGGAGCCGAACCACCTTCGCCCACACCCACGACGAGGCGGCCCCCGAGAGCCGCGGGCGCCACGTCGTCACGGCAGAGGGTCGTGGGGTCAAGATCAGACTCCGACCCCTTGACAAGTATTGTTGTCAATGCCACGGTGGCGTCATGCAGGACATCGAAGTCATCGAGAGCGCCGAGGCCGCCGCCTCCGCGCTGGATCCGGTCCGGGCCCGGCTGCTCGGCGAGCTGGCCGTCCCGGCCTCGGCCGCCGGGCTCGCCGCCCGGGTCGGCATCGCGCGCCAGAAGATCAACTACCACCTCAAGGCGCTCGAGGCGCACGGTCTGGTGGAGCTGTCCGAGGAGCGCCGGCACGGGGGCATCACCGAGCGCGTGCTGCAGGCGTCGGCGGCGTCCTACGTCGTCTCGCCGGCGGCCGTCAGCGCGTCCGCGGCGGATCCCGACGCCAACGCCGACCACCTGTCGGCGGGCTACCTCGTCGCGCTGGCCGGCCGGCTGGTGCGCGAGGTCGGCGCCCTGGCGCGCCGGGCCGGCGCGTCGGGCACGCGCCTGCCGACGCTGACCATCGACACGCAGATCGGCTTCCGGTCGGCCGCCGACCGGGCGGCCTTCGCGGACGACCTGACCGCCGCGGTGCTCGACCTGGCCGCGCGCTACCACCACGACGACGGGCGCCCGCACCGGCTCGTCGTCGCCGCCCACCCCGTTCCTGAGGAGGAGACATGAGCACGATCACGAACGTCCCGTACCGCCTGGAGTTCAGCGTCGAGGTCCCGGGCACCCCCGAGCAGGTCTGGGAGGCCATCGCCACCGCCAAGGGCATGAGCGCGTGGTTCACGCCGACCGAGATGGAGGAGCGCGAAGGCGGCTCCCTGCACTTCACGATGGGCCCCGAGATGGGCTCGGACGGTCAGGTCACCGGCTGGGACCCGCCGCGGCGCATCGTCTACGAGGAGGACTGGGCCGCCCTCATGGGCAAGGACCCGGATGCGCTCAGCCCGCTGACGTCCGAGTTCCTGGTCGAGGCTCAGTCCGGCGGCACCTGCGTCGTGCGGGTCACCAGCAGCGGCTTCGGGACCGGCGCCGACTGGGAGTCGCAGTGGTGGGACACCCTCGCCCCCGGCTGGATGCCGTCCTTCGACAACCTGCGCCTCTACCTGGCGCGCTTCCCCGGCCAGGAGGCCACGCACCTGGAGGCCTCCGCCATCCACCCCGGCGATCCCGATGCGCTCTGGTCGACCATGCGCACGGCGCTGGGGCTGGGCGACGAGGGCGCGACGGTCGACGTGCGCGGTGCCGCCGGCACGGTCGAGCGTGTCGGGGAGCGGCGGGCGCTCGTCCGGCTCACCGCGCCGGTGCCCGGCATCCTCAACGTCATCGCCTGGGACCTCGGCGACGGCAAGGTGATGGCGAGTGTCCGGGCGTTCCTGTTCTCCGCCGACGCGGCGGACTACGTGCGGCGCGAGGAGCCGGCCTGGCAGGAGTGGTTGCAGGGGCTCGCCGTCACGGCCTGATCGCTGCGCCGGACGCGCCACCGTCGCCGTCCAGCACAGTGCCTTGGTGGTGCCGCAGCCGCCACCCTGTCGCGGTGCGGCGCCACAGCGAGGACCGGCGCGCCCGGCGACCGTCACGGTCGGACACGTACGTCAGCAGGATGAGATCGGGGCCCAGGACGCAGGCGCGCATCTCGGTGTCACGGATCATGTCGTCGTCGCCGGGTCGCTCTGCCGCGAGGGCGTGGATCATCTCGCTGCGCGACCAGAGCCGACCAGATGCGCCGATCTCCTCGAAGTCCTCGTCGATGAGGCGATCGACCTCACGTGCGTCGCGTCGGGTCACCGACGAGAGCAGCGCCCGCTCGCTGCGCATGACCAGCTCGGTGTCGTCCACGCTGCGCATCCTGCACCTCACCCGGGCAGCACGACAGCCGGACGAACGTCCGCTGACGGCAGCCCGACGGGCGCTCCGTGCTAGGCGTCGGCCAGGGACGCGGCGTCGCGCGTTCCGAGACGAAGCACCTCCAGCTTCTCTCGCTCGGCCACGAGATAGGGGCTCGTCGAGCCGGCGTCGAGCTCGCCGAGAGCCCGGCAGATGTCCGCCTCGGCCTCGTCGGTGTCACCCGCCGCGAGGTGCGCGGTCGCCCGGAGGCGCAGCCCCTCGGCGACTCTCGTGGCTGATCCGAGAGCCACGGCGGCGGTGACCGCGGTGGTGGCAGACCGAACGGCGTCCGTCGGTCTGCCGACCGCCAAGAACATCTCGGACATCCGCTGGTGCAGGCTCAGCGTCGTGATCGTCTGCACCAGGTCGTGCATCGTCGACCGGTTCTCCTCGAGATGCTCGAGCACCCGCTGGTACTCGTCGATGGCGCGTGCATAGTCGCCGGACTGGTGGAGCGTCTGGCTCAGCAGAATCATTGCCTGCGCTGCCCCGTCGTTGTCGCCGGCCAGCTCGAACTGGACCAGGGACTCGCGGCACGCGGCGAGGCTCTCGTCCAGGTGCGTCCTCCGCAACGTCCACCCCAGGTAGAAGTGCGCCCACCCGCGTTGCTGGTGGTCCGACGAGGCCTCGGCCGCTGCCACGGCGAGGCGGGCGATCCGCAGCGCCTCGACACGGTCCTCGGTCTCCAGGAACGTCGCCCACACCATGTACCCGAGGTGCATGGCTTCCAGCCGCTTGTCCGAGAGCGCTCGCGCCGAGTCGGCAGCCAGGCTGAACAGCTCGAGCCAGCTGCCCCACTCCACCCACTTCTCGGAGAACCAGTGCAAGGCGTCGGCGACGTCGACGACGACGGTGTTGTCGCCGGCGCGCGCGGCGGCATGCATCGCCGGCAACCACTGGTGGTCCTCCCGACGGATCCATGCCTCCGCGGCCGCGGCGTCTAAGAACGCGACCCCGATCGCGCCGGGGCCCCCGGGCGTGCGTCCTGGTTCGAACCAGGCGCCCGCGCGCTCGAGGGTGCTCAGCAGCCAGGCGCGCAGGCGAGCACGGCGCTGCTGCGCGTCGTGCTCTCCCTCCACCGAGCGGAGGCGTTCGGCGGCGAACAGCCGCAGGAGGTCGTGCATCTGGTAGCGGTTGCCGTCGCGGGCTTCCACGAGACCGAGGTCGACGAGGTCGTCCAGCCGGAGGTCGACGTCGCGGTCGTCGGAGTCCAGGGTGACGGCGGCGGCCTGGGCGTCGAACGACCCGACGTCGATCACCGAGATCGACCGGAACAGGGCCGCGGTCTGCGGTTCCAGGTCGTCGTACGACAGGGCGAACGCCGCCTCGACCGCGAGGTCGCCCGCGACCAGCAGCCGCAGGCGGTTCTCACTCTCGCGAAGACGGGCGATGAAGTCCGCCGCCTGGAGCGCCGGACGGCTCGCGATGCGGTTCCCGGCGATCCGCATGGCCAGGGGGATGTGGTCGCAGAGAGCAGCCAGCTCCCGCAGGTCCCCCGCCGCTCGCTGGGCCGACGGGATCAGCTTCGCCAGGAACGCCACGCTCTCCTCCGGGCTCAGGGGCCCGAGCGTCATCCGGCGCACGCCCTCGAGTCCGGCAAGGGTGCGCCGCGACGTCACGACCACCCTGCTGCGACCGTCGGCCGTGAGGACCGGGCGGACCTGGCTCTCGTGCGCCGCGTTGTCCAGCAGGACGGTCGCGGGCCGCTCCGCCACGGCCGAGCGCCACAGCGCTGTCGCCGCCTCGAGGTCGGCGGGCATCTTCCGTGCCGGCGCGGGCTGCTGGCGCAAGAGCGCGCGGATCACCTGGAGCGGTGAGAGCGGGCTCGGGCTGAGTCCGGCGAGATCGACGACGAGCACGGGCCTGCCCTCCGCGACGCGAGACAGCGCCTCGAGCGCGCTGCTGGTCTTGCCGACACCGGGGGGCCCGGCGATGACGACCGGCGACGAGGTCCCCGCCGGGCTCCGACCGAGGAGCGAGACGATCTCCGCCACCTCCCGGTCGCGGCCGGTGAAGTCCGGGACCCGGCGGGGGGCGACAGCCGACTCCTGGCCCGGCACCGGGACGGCACGCCGGGCGCGCGCCTCTCGCAGGAAGGCGTCACGCTCGTGCGGCTCCAGGCCGAGCCCGTCGATGATCGCCTCGACGGTCCGCCGCTGCGGCGCGGCGCTGACGCCCCGCTCGATGTCGCTGAGCGTGCGGACACTGACGCCGGAGCATTCCGCGAGGCCTTCCAGGGTGAGGTCGGCGGCGAGCCGGAGCTCTCTGAGCTGCTCGGCGAGCGTGCGTGTCGCGTTCACCACACGCAGATCCGCACTTCTGCCTGCGTCCTGCCTGGTCGGAGGCGACCTCGGGGCTGTGGAGTGGGTCCCGACGCCAGGATGGGAGCGCTGCCATGGGTTCGCGACAGCCCGGACGGCATCCCGAGACATGCGTCCACCACGAGACGAGGGAAGACCGACATGCCGTACATCACCACTTCCGACGGGTCCGAGATCTACTACACGGCGCAGGGTAGCGGTCAGCCGGTGCTCTTCAGCCACGGCTGGCCGTTGAGCTCCGATGCCTGGCAGGTGGAGCTCAAGGTGTTCGCCGACGCCGGCTACCAGGCCATCGCGCACGACCGCCGCGGCCACGGCCGGTCGTCGAAGACCTACACGGGCAACGACATGGACACGTACGCCCGCGACCTCGCCGAGCTGGTCGAGGCGCTCGACCTTCGCGACCTGGTCGTCGTCGGTCACTCCACCGGCGGCGGCGAGGTGGTCCGGTACGCCGCGCAGCACGGTGTCGGGCGCGTCTCGAAGGTCGTCACCGTCGGCGCCGTGCCGCCGATCATGGTGAAGTCCGACGCCAACCCCGACGGCCTGCCGATCAGCGCGTTCGACGACATCCGTGCCGGGGTGCTGAACGACGCCTCGCAGTTCTACCAGGACCTGACGACCCCGTTCTTCGGTGCGGACCGCGACGGGGCGACCGTGTCCCAGGGCGCGAGGGACGACTTCTGGCGCCAGGGGATGCTGGTCAACCTGGCGGCCGCCTACGACTGCGTCAAGGCGTTCTCCGAGACGGACTTCACGGAGGACCTCAAGGCGCTCGACGTGCCGATCCTGATCGCGCACGGCGACGACGACCAGATCGTGCCGATCGGCGGTGCCGCTCTGCTGTCCGCCGAGCTGGTGAAGCACGGCACCCTGAAGGTCTACCCGGGGGCGCCGCACGGCATCTACGGCGACTTCCAGAAGCAGCTGGACGCCGACATCCTCGCGTTCATCGCCGACTGATGGCCGACATCGAGGCGCGCCTGACGGAGCTGGGCATCGCGATCCCCCACCGCTCGCCGTCCCCTGCCGGCGCCTACGTACCGGCCGTGGCCAGCGGCAACCTCGTGTTCACCGCGGGGCAGCTCCCGTTCGTCGACGGGGCGCTCCCCGTCGTCGGCAAGGTCGGGGCGGACGTGAGCGCCGAGGACGCGAAGGAGTGCGCCCGCACGGCCGCCCTCAACGCCCTGTCGGCCGTGGCCGAGGTGGTGGGCTCCCTCGACCGGGTCGTACGCATCGTCAAGGTCGTCGGCTTCGTCGCGTCCGACCCCGGATTCACCTCGCAGCCGGGCGTCGTCGACGGAGCGTCGACCGTCCTCGCCGCCATCTTCGGGGACGCGGGCGTGCACGCCCGCAGCGCGGTCGGCGTCGCCACCCTGCCGCTCGACTCGCCCGTCGAGATCGAGCTCATCGTCGAAGTTTCGTCACCCCTCACCTCACTGGAGAACTGATGTCCGCCGCACCCACAGTCGTCCTCGTCCACGGCGCCTTCGCCGAGTCCGCCAGCTGGTCCGGCGTCATCTCCCGGCTCGCCGAGCGAGGAGTCGCCGTCGTCGCGACGCCCAACCCGCTGCGCAGCGTCACCACCGACGCCGCGAACGTCCGGAGCGCCGTCGAGGGGATCGGCGGACCGGTCCTGCTCGTCGGGCACTCCTACGGTGGCGCCGTCATCACCGAAGCAGCAGTCGACAATCCCGCGGTCGTCGGTCTGGTCTACGTCGCCGCCTTCGCACCCGACCACGGGGAGAACGCCCTCCAGCTGACCGGACAGTTCCCCGGGAGCACCCTCGGCGAGACCGTGCGGCCCTACCCACTCGGGGACGGCACCCACGATCTCTTCGTCGACCGGGACCTGTTCCCGAACCAGTTCGCCGCCGACGTCGCACCCGCCGAGGCCGCGATCCAGGCGCGGACCCAGCGGCCCATCAGGGACTTCGCGCTGGGCGAGGCGCAGCCTGCGGCCACCCCGGCCTGGAAGTCGCTGCCGTCGTGGTTCGTCTTCGGCGACGCCGACAAGAACATCCCCGTCGAAGGCCTGCGGTTCATGGCAGAGCGCGCCGGAGCGGTCGCCATCCAGGAAGTTCCCGGCGCGTCCCACTCGGTCATGGTGTCGCAGCCCGACGCCGTCGTCGCGGTGATCCTCGCGGCGATCGATCACCTCACCACCGCGTAGCGCGGACCACGGCATCCCGGTCCCGTCGCAGGGACCGGGATGCCGCCGCGGGTCAGCCGGCCGGTGGCGGTGTCGCGTGCGGGCGTACCGCCGGTTCGAGGAGCGACAGTGTCCGCTCTTGCGCGTCGAGGGCGACGCGGATGCCGACCGGCAGTCGAGGACGACGACGGCTTCACCATCCACCCCGGCACCCCGGAGCCGACCACGTTCGAGACCTACGACGACCACCGCATGGCGATGAGCCTGGCGCTGCTCGGGCTGCGCCGCCCCGGCATCCAGGTCCGGGACCCCGCCTGCGTGGCCAAGACCTACCCCGACTACTTCCACGACCTGGGCCTGCTGGCCTGACATCCAGGGCTACCGTCCCGGTGCCGAGCCCAGGGACCACCGGAGAGCGTCGGGCAGCAGGACACCGCCGTGGTTGGGGCTGTGACCGCCGTCGCCGAGGACGAGCCGGAAGTCGTAGCCGGCCTCGGCCAGGGCGGCGGCGACGCGCAGGTTCTCGGCGAGCCAGTTCATCGTCGGCGCACTCCAGTTCAGGTCCCGGTGGCCGGCCTGCATGAAGATCCGCAGCGGCTTGCGAGGCGTGCGTGCAACGAGGTCCGGGTACGGGTTGCCGTCAGGCATCTGGGCAAAGCTGGACAGGGAGCACACGACACGACGCAAGCGGTCGGGACGCATCCATGCGGCCGTGAAGGCGGCGTTCCCTCCGCTGCTGCCACCGCAGATGCCCCAGAGCTCAGGATCGTCCGTGACGGAGTACAGCGCGGTGACCATCGGGACGATCTCGTCGAGGAGGAAGGTGGCGTAGCGGTCGTCGAAGGCGTCGTACTCGACGTTGCGGTTCTTCGGCTGCTCGCCCCCGACGACGACCCCGGGGTCGACGAAGACGCCGATCGTGCAGGGGATGTCGCCGCGGCGGACCAGGTTGTCGAGGACGATCCCGCCGCGGACCTCCCCCGCCGGGTCGAGGTACCACCAGCCGTCGTTGAAGACCATCAGCGCTGCCGGCCGCGCTGGGTCGTACCCTGCGGGCACGTGGATCCAGAATCGACGCGACGTCCCGGGATAGACCGCGCTGGTGGTCCACCGCAGCTCGACGGTCTCGCCGGCCGGTACGTCGGGGTGTCGCCGGGAGTCAGGGCCGTGCACGTAGGTGACGGCAACGTCGTCGAGCGGGAGCGGACTGGACGGAACCTGCGTCGGCACGCCTCAGGACGCTAGAGGCGCACCGCCCGCGCGTCGAGGGGAATGCATGTCCAGGGTCCCCCGCTCCTCGTCGCGGTGGGCTGGCGTGGGCGTCGAGGGTCTGGACCGGTCCGCCGACGGCGCTGGCGACCATCGGCGGCCGGAGACCGTCACGCGACGTCGGGGCGCGTCATCAGCGGCGACCGCGGTGCACGGGAGGAGCGGTTGGCGCCCACCGCCTCCTCAGGAACGGGTGGGGAGAGGCGCGTGCAGGTGGCTCGCGAGAAAGCGGCCTGCGCGGTCGAGCGCACGGTCCGCCTCGTCCAGCCGACCGGCGAAGTGCTGGAACACGTGGGGCGCCCGGGCGACGACCTCGAGCGTCACGTCGAGGTGCGCAGCGGCCGCGCGAGCCGCGAGCCGGGTGGCGTCATCGAGCAGGACCTCGTTCGTCCCCACCTGGACGAGCAGCGGGGGCAGCCCGCTCAGGTCGGCGAGCAGCGGGCTGACGCGGGGGTCGGCGGCGTCGTGCCCGCCGAGGTAGCGGGACGCGGACGAGGCGACGTCCGCCGCGTCGAAGATCGCGTCCTCCGCCTCCTTGGCGTGCAGGCTCTCCCCCGTGAGCGTCAGGTCGACCCACGGTGACATGGCGGCGACGGCCGCCGGCTGCGGCAGGCCTTCGTCTCTCGCGGAGACGAGCAGCGCGAGCGCGAGGCCGGCGCCGGCCGAGTCCCCCGCGACCACCACCTGCTCCGCCTCGTGCCCGGCGAGCAGCGCCCGGTACGCGGCGATCCCGTCCTCGAGCGCGGCCGGGAACGGGTGCTCGGGAGCCAACCGGTAGTCCAGCGAGTAGGCAACCGCGCCCGTGCGGCGGGCCAGAGCGGTCGCGAGCCCGGCGCCCGAGCGGGCGGAACCGATGACGTACCCACCGCCGTGCAGGTAGAGCAGCGCTGCACCGGTGGCGTCCGGCGGCTCGAGCCGCAGCGCTGGGACGCCGCCGAGCATGGCCTCGGCGACCGCCACGTCGCGCTCGACGGGCCGGGCAGCGAACTGCTCGTAGCCGGCGCGTTGCTCGGCGAGGGACGGGTTCTCGGCGAACCCGCTGCGCAGGGCGACGTCGATGGCGGTGAGCTGGTCCTGCGACATCCTGACCTCCTGGTAGCGGCGAGATAGATTCCTGAACAACCATCTCGTCGCGGGATGCATTCCCAGGAATCTAGTTTCAGGCCGGAGGTCAGACATGGCGGTCGATCCAGGGTCGATGCTCATCGACCTCGTCCGGGTGGAGACGCGGCTGTACAACGCGGTGGATGCTCGCCTCAAGGAAGCCGGCGGACTCACGCTGCCCCAGCTCGAGCTGCTCAGCGTGATCCGCGACGTGCCTGGCTGCCGTGTGCTGGACGTGTCGCGGACGATCTCCATCACGGTCGGCGCGGCCAGCAAGGCTGTCGACCGCCTGGAGGACCACGGCTGGTGCAGGCGTTCCGTGGACCCGGCGGACCGTCGCTCGTCCGTGCTGTCACTGACTGCCGACGGCTCGACCGCCGTCGACCGCGCCGAACCGGCATTCGAGGCCGCCGCCCGAGAGACCCTCGGCGCCCTGCTGTCCGGGCCGGACCTGGACCGGCTGGCGCACATCTTGCGGGAGCTGCGGGCCGCGCTACAGCAGGCCGCCTCCCTCTGACCGCACGTGGTCGAGGCCCCGGCCGGGTCGGGCCAGGCCTCAGCCTTCCTCGACCGGCAGCCAGAGCTCGACCGTGGCGGTGCTGAAGTCGTCGGCACGGTCGATCACGGCGACCACCTCGGGGCCGGGTCGCAGGCGCCACGGGTTCGACGGGAACCACTCGGTCGCCGTCGCGGCCCACACCGCCTGCAGGGTGTCCGGGTACGGACCGGCCGCGCGGAAGACGGCCCAGGAGCCGGCCGCGACCGGGATCACGTCGAGATCGTCGGGGACCTGCACAGCGTCCGTGACAGCCACGCCGTGCAGGTACGTCAGCTCGGTGCCTTCCCGGCGGTCCGGGTCGAGGTCGGTGCTGACGGCGAGCAAGCCCTGCGGCTCCGCGTCGCCCAGCGCCTTGAGCCGCTGGTGCTCCTGCGGGGCCAGAGAGGTGACGTGCTGCTGGATGGCGGTGTTGGCCCCGTGGTGCACGAGCGGGACGCGGGTGGCGTGCCCCGCGAGGCGGAACGCGGGTCGGGTGACGAGTCGGACGTCCATGGGGGCTGCTCCTTCGACGGTCAGGCGGAACCTGAGACGGGGTTGGGTGCGGAAGGGGCCACCGTCACGACGGGCCTGGCCCGGGCTGACGCCGTGCACGGACTGGAACGCCCGGCCGAACGCCTCCGCCGAGCCGTAGCCGTAGCGCACGGCGATGCCCAGCAGGTCCCTCGAACCAGAGACGACCTCCGCCGCCGCGACTGTCATGCGGCGTCGACGCACGTACTCGGACAGCGGCATCCCGGCGAGCGAGGAGAACATGCGACGCAGGTGGTACTCGGTGGTTCCGAGCGATGCGGCGAGACGGACGACGTCGAGCTCCTCGGTGAGACTCTCCTCGACGAGGTCCACCAGCCGGTTGAGCCAGGCGATCACGGTGCCCCCTTTCGTCGTCCACTCTGGCGTCCCGGTGCGCACACGGACCCGATCATCGCTGCCCGTTGCGATCAGGCCACCGTCCGAGCCGGGCCCATCCCGTCGGATCCCGGGTCAGGGGTGCGCGTGACGATCGATCCCGAGCGTGGCCAGGAGGTCCTCGTGGAGCTCGAACCAGACGCGATGGCACGAGTCGACGTCGGTGCGGTCGACCCAGCCGTGCTCTCCCGCGTGGGCGCGTCGTCGCGCCGCGGAGAACCGCGTGTCGTAGCCCTGGAACCGTGCCAGGAGTGCTCCGAGCCGCTCGGCGAGCGGGGTCAGGCCGCGCTCGATCGCCGCGAGCTCGTCCAGGATGCGGCGATCCCACTCGACGTCGGAGTGGTCGTTGGTGGCCAGCCGGTCGTCGGAGGTGGGCCGGAGCTGCCAGTCGGTGCAGGCCTGCTGCAGGCGAGCGTTGAGCGGGAGGAAGGCGCGGTAGGCCTCGCGGACCTCGTCCTGCCCGTGCACGCCGGCGAGCTCGGCCGCCAGCAGGCGCTCGTCCTGCGCCCGACCTCGCTCGGTCACGGACCAGCCGCCGAGGCCCGCGAAGGATGCGTGCGTGACCCAGCCGCGCGCCTCCGCGTCGAGGAGCAGCTCCTCGGTGCCGGCCGGGTCGAGACCGAAGCGACGGGCGATGACCGGGGCCTCGGCGAAGCCGACGATGCGCACCGCGTGCAGCACCAGCAGCTCGGGGGCGGACTCCTGGGTCACGAGGCCATCCCCCGTCGGGCCGTCAGCCTGGTGTAGTGCTGCTGACACGCCTGGCGGGAGTTGAACCCCATGGCGTCCGCCATCTCGGCCCATGTCAGACCTGCGCTGCGGGCGACGAACAGCAGGCCGTCCTCGAGTCCGTCGACCTCGGCGCGTGCGGCGGGCAGCAGCGCCAGTGCGCTCAGGATGTCGTCGGGGCCCAGCTCCGCGGAGCGCCACAGGGCGAACTGGACCAGGTCCACCGCCGACGCCGGCACGGGCGCGGGACGCCACGGACGATCCTCGAGCCCGTCGGCTCCCAGGCGGAGCAGACGCTCGCGGGCTTCCTCCTCACGCCGGGCCGACGCCTGGTCCGCTCGCGCCGTGCGGCCGGCGTCGTCCTTGCTCTCCATGCGGCACATCGTGCATAGTCAACAATACGTTGTCAACGCGTCGAGAGGTCACCCCTGATGCTCGTGCGCCTCGGCGACGCCGTGAGCCCGACCTGCGGCGGCAAGGCGGGAACGCTCGGCGCACTGCTGCGGGCAGGGCTTCCGGTGCCCGACGGGTTCGTCATCCCGTTCGCCGTCTACCGAGCCGTGATCGACGACCGGATAGTCGACGCCACCCTGCGCGAGGCGATCGCGCGCGGGCTCGACCTGCTCGGCGACGGGCCGGTCGCCGTGCGGTCGTCGGCCGACGACGAGGACACCGACAGCACGTCGGCGGCGGGCCAGTACGACAGCGTCCTCGCGGTGCAGGGCATCGACCAGGTGGCCGACGCGGTCCGACGCAGCTGGGCCTCGACGTCCTCGCCGCGCGCCGTCGCCTACCGGGACGCGTCCGCCGCCGAGCCGATGATGGCCGTCCTCGTGCAGCGTCAGCTGGACGCCGAGGTGTCCGGGGTGATGTTCACCCCCGGCGGTCCCGCCGACGGGACCGAGATCGAGGCGTCCTGGGGTCTCGGGCCGAGCGTCGTCGGGGGCACGGTCACCCCGGACGCGTTCCACGTCGCCGCCGACGGGACGATCACCCGCGCAGTCGCCGACAAGCGGACCCGTCTGGACCGGCGCGGCGCGCGGCTGGTGACGAACGACGTCCCCGGGCCCGACCGCGGCCGTCCGACGCTCGACGACGCCGCCGCCGGCCGGCTCGCGAGGCTCGGGCGACGCGTCGCCGACGTGCTCGGCGGAGCGCAGGACATCGAGTGGGCGATCGTCGACGGCGACGCCTGGATCCTGCAGGCCCGGCCGGTCACCGCGGACCTGCCAGCGCGACGGTCACCCGCCCACAGCGGTTCGCCCGCGACGCTCGTCGGCACACCGTGCAGCAGCGGCACCGCGACCGGACCGGCGCGGGTCGTCCGCGGCCCCGCCGACTTCGCCCGCGTGCGTCCGGGCGACATCCTCGTCTGCCCCTGGACCGACCCGAGCTGGACGCCCCTGCTGCGCATCGCGGCCGGCGTCGTCACCGAGACCGGCGGCGTGCTGTCGCACGCCGCGATCGTCGCTCGCGAACAGCGCATCCCCGCCGTCCTCGGCATCCCGGACGCGACGACGACCCTGCGTGATGCCACCACCCTCGCGATCGACGGCGCGGCCGGCACGGTCACGATGATCGACGAGTGAGGACCGGTCATGGGAGCTCGACACCTCTACCTCGCCCGCCACGGCGCCGCCGACGCCTTCGGGGAGCTCACCGACACAGGTCGCCGGCAGGCGAGCCTGCTGGGTGCTCGCCTCGCCCACCTCCCGGTCGACGCCGTGTGGCACTCGCCGCTCGCCCGCGCCGCCGCCAGCGCCCACGAGCTCGCCCGTCACCTGCCAGGCGTCCCCGTCGCCGAGGCGCCGGAGCTGGTCGACCACGTGCCGCACGTCCCCGCCCCGAGCGAGACACCGCGGTCCTGGCTCGGCTTCTTCGACGGCTACGACGACACCGAGGCGGCCGCCGGGCGTACCGTCGCCGACGCCCTGGTCGCCCGGTTCACGACCGAGGTCGATGCCGACACGCACGAGGTCCTCGTCACGCACGCGTACCCGATCGCCTGGCTCGTGCGGCACGCACTGGACGCACCGCCGTCCCGGTGGCTCGGCCTGGAGAGTGGGAATGCGGCGCTGACCGTCATCGAGTACCGCCCCGCGATGCCGCCCGCGCTCGTGATCTTCAACGACCTGGGCCACCTGCCGCCCGACCTGCGCTGGACAGGGTTCCCCGCCACTGTGAGGCCGTGAGGGCTGCCGTTCTGAAACAGGGCTCTGAAACACGGCCTTGAACGATTCACACCCTGTCGTGGAACGGTCGCGCGTGGTTGCTTCGCCGGGAAAGCGCTTAACAACCCGGAAGGAAGCCCATGTCCACCCTGTCACCCGAGAGACAACGACGTCGCTCGTTGCGCGTCATGATCGCCGGTGCGCTCGCACTCGTCCTCGCCGGTCTGCTCGGCGTCTCCACCGCCGTGACCGCCACCGCGGCCAGCGTCGACACGAGCGCCTGGTACATCCTCGTCAACCGCCAGTCCGGGAAGGTCCTCGACGTGGCGGGCACGTCGACCGCCGACGGCACCAACATCCAGCAGTGGTCCCGCAACGACGGACCCTGGCAGCAGTGGCAGTTCGTCAGCGTCGGCGACGGCTACTACAAGCTCAAGTCGAAGAACTCCGGCAAGGTCGTCGACCTGTGGGGGTGGAGCACCGCCGACGGCGGCGAGTTCCGCCAGTACCAGGACCTCAACGGCTGGAACCAGCACTTCAAGCTCGGCGACTCCGAGGGTGGACGCATCCGCCTCTACAACCGGCACAGCGGCAAGGTCCTCGGGATCAAGGACCGGTCGACGGCCGACGGCGCCTGGGCGGTGCAGTCCACCGACTCCAACGCGTACAACCAGCAGTGGGAGCTGATCAAGGTCGGCTCCGGCGGTGGCACCACGACGCCGCCGACCGGTTCGTTCCCGTCGTGGCCGTCGGCCACGAGCCAGAAGCAGGTCTCCTCCACGATCGCCGTCTCGGGCACGTTCGACGGCGGCAACGTGCGGTACTACGGCATCTCCTCCGGTGACCAGGACGAGTCCCAGCCGCCGATCTTCCAGCTGTCCAACGGCGCCGTCCTGAAGAACGTCATCATCGGCACCGGTGCCGGCGACGGCGTGCACTGCACCGGCACCTGCACGCTGGAGAACGTCTGGTGGGAGGACGTGGGCGAGGACGCCGCCACGCTGAAGGGCTCGTCGACCTCGCAGGTCATGACGATCAACGGCGGCGGGGCCAAGGGCGCCTCCGACAAGGTCTTCCAGCACAACGGCCCCGGCAAGTTCGTCATCAAGAACTTCCAGGTGACCAACTTCGGCAAGCTCTACCGCTCGTGCGGCAACTGCTCCACGCAGTACGCCCGCACCGTCGTCATCGACAACATCAAGGTCACCGCCCCGGGCAAGTCCCTGGTCGGGATCAACTCCAACCTCGGTGACAAGGCCACGCTCACGAACGTCCAGATCTACGGCGACTCGTCGAGGAACATCTTGATCTGCGACGAGTACAAGGGCGTCACCTCCGGCGAACCGACCAAGATCGGCTCCGGACCGTCCGCCGCGTGCGGATACTCCAGCTCGTCCATCACCTACAAGTGACGACTCGGCCCACCGCACCCCCTCCGCGGGGGTGCGGTGGGCCGCTCGTCGCTCACTGCCAGACGGTCGCCTTGACGTCTTGTTCGGCGGGCAGCGTCGGCGCGACCGGCGCGGGGCCGGCCGCAGCCAGGTCGCGGACGTTCTTCTGGACGGCGACCACCGAGAAGAGCGCCATCGTGAAGCTCAGCCCGAAGAAGCCCTTCTCCGACAGCTCCAGCGGCGCGTTGACCAGCGCGACCGACACGAGCACCAGCGAGGTCAGGACCATGCCCCACGCCAGGCCCAGGAAGATCCCGGTCACCGGGACACCCTCGGCGCGGTCCCGCACCGACTTCTGCACGGCGATCGCGGAGAACAGACCCAGCAGGAGCAGCGTGCCGAGGAACCCCTTCTCCGACGGGACCAGCTCCGCGTTCCACAGCCCGACGCCGTACGCGAGGAGGGCGATGGCGAGGGCCACCCAGGACGCGCCGACGAAGGCGGCGGTCGGTCGGGCGGGGACAGGGTTCTGCGACATGGATGCTCCGGAGGTCGAGCTGCCGGCATCGTGCCAGCCGCGGCCATGATGGTGGTGGTTCGGGACGGTCCACCGCAAGCACCTCGCCGCACGAACCTTCGGTCGGCGTAGTCGCGGCCGACCGTGGCCTCGGCGGGCACCTGGCCCGCCGAGGCCGTCGCTCAGGGGATGAGGACGAGCTTGCCGCCCCCGCGCCCGGCGTCGTTGAGCTCGGCCGCACTCCGCACGTCGGCGAGGGGGAACACTCCGCCCATCGTCGTCGTCAGCTCTCCGCGTGCCCGCTGCGCGAGCAGGTCCGCCAGCTCGGGGACGGATCGCTGCGCGGCCGAGCTGAAGGCGATGCCCAGTGCGAACGCGGCCGGGTCCGCGATCGTGATGATCCGTTCCGTGCCACCGCGCAGCTCGACCGAGTCGGGCAGCACCCCGCGGCCGGTGGTGTCGAGCACCGCGTCGACCCCCTGAGGTGCGGCGGCTCGGACCCGGTCGACGAGCCCCGGGCCGTAGGTGGTGGGGGTCGCACCGAGTGCCGCGACCCGGGCCTGGTGGTCCGGGGAGGCGGTTCCGACGACGTGCACGCCGCGGGCGAGAGCCAGCTGGGTCGCCAGCTCGCCGACCGAGCCGCTCGCGCCGTGCACCAGGAGCGTCTCGCCGGGCTGCACGGCCAGCTCACGCAGCACGCGCAGGGCGGTCTCGCCCGCCACGGGGACGGTCACCGCGTCCACCGGCTCGAGCCCTGGGGGCACCGGCGCGTAGGTGCTCGCGAGCGCCAGCTCGGCATACCCACCCGCCGGTGGGTCGGCCCAGCCCACGACGGTGTCGCCGACGCGCACGTCGTCGATGCCGGTGCCGAGCGCGTCGACCACGCCGGCGACCTCGATGCCGAGGACGGCCGGGAGGTCGGCGCCCGGGACGACGCCCGCGCGGAGCTTGCCGTCGATGCCGTTCACGCCGGCGGCCACGACGCGGACGCGTACCTGACCGGGTCCGGGCTCGGGGACGGGAACCTCGGCGGAGCGCAGGACCTCCGGTCCGCCGAACGTGTCGATGATGATCGCCTTCATCGTGTGCCTCTCGTGATCAGCCGACGACGGTGGCGTCGTCGAGCGTCGGGTAGTCCGTGTAGCCCTGCTCGTGGCCGCCGTACGCGGTGGCGTAGTCGGGTGCCGTGAAGGGCCCACCGGCGGCGAGCCGTGCCGGGAGGTCCGGGTTGGCCAGGTACAGCGCCGCGTACGAGACGAGGTCGGCCGAGCCGTCCTCGATGCGGTCGAGCGCGTCCGGCCCAGTCCAGCTCCCCGGAGTGAACGGGTTGAGGATCAGCGGACCGGCCCAGCGCGCGCGCAGCGTCTGGGTGAGCTCTGCATCGGGGCCCTCGGCCAGGTGCAGGTAGGCCAGCCCCAGCGGGTCGAGCGCGTCGACGAGCGCGGTGTAGGTGGCCTCGACGTCGTCCTCGGTGATGTCGTTGTAGGGGTTCCCCGGTGAGATCCGCAGGGCGGTGCGGTCCGCGCCGATCGCGTCCACGACCGCCCGCGTCACCTCGACCGTCAGTCGGGTGCGCCCGGCGACGTCTCCGCCCCACCCGTCGGTGCGGGTGTTCGCGTTGGTGGCCAGGAACTGGTGCAGCAGGTAACCGTTGGCACCGTGCAGCTCGACCCCGTCGAAGCCGGCGTCGACGGCGTTGCGGGCCGCCTGGGCGAAGTCGGCGATCGTCCGGGCGATGCCGACCTCGTCGAGCGCGAGCGGCGTGACGAACTCCTGGGGGCCGGCCGCGGTGAACACCGTGCCAGCGGCCGGGACGGCGGACGCGCCGACGGGGGTCAGGCCCGTGATGCTCGGGTGGCCGACCCGTCCCGTGTGCATGAGCTGGGCGAAGATCAGGCCGCTGCGGGCGTGCACCGCGGACGTGACCTCCCGCCAGGCCTCGACCTGCGCGGTCGTGTGCAGACCGGGGGTGTCCGGGTACCCCTGGCCATGAGCGGACGGCTGGGTGCCCTCGGTGATGATGAGCCCCGCGCCGGCTCGCTGCGCGTAGTACTGCGCCATGAGCGGGGTCGCGCTCGCTCCCTGGCCGTAGGCGCGGGAGCGGGTCATGGGCGCCATCACGATGCGGTTGCGGGTGGTGTAGCGGCCGATGCGGGCCGGGTCGAATGCCGTGGTCACGATGTATCGCCCTCTCGTCGCGAGCAGCATTTGCTGTTCGAGACAGGTAACTTGCCGCAGTGTTCAGACATTCCCGGCACTCACGATGGATATGATCAGCCCGTGGCACCTACCACCGATATCCCTGCCATGGACAGTGAACCGGGCGCAGCAGCGAGCGGGCCGATCAGCCACGCCATCTTCCGACTCGCCCGCACGCACCGCGCCCTCGCCGGTCGGCTGTTCCGCGAGCTCGGGCTCCGGCCCGGCCAGGAGCTCCTGCTCATGCACCTGTGGGAGCACGGTCCGCAGCGTCAGGCAGACCTCGCCGCGCTGGTCGACACCGACTCTGCTTCGATGACCCGCACCGTCCAGCGCCTGGAGCGGGCCGGGTTCGTCCGCCGGAGACCGAGCCCGGTCGACGGCCGAGTGACGCTCGTCGAGCCCACAGCGGCGAGCCTCGCCCTGCGTCCCCGCATCGAGGCCCTGTGGGCGAGCCTCGAGCAGGCGACAGTCGGCGACCTGGACCGCGACGAGCAGGCAGCGTCCCTGCAGAACCTGCGCCGGCTCGAGCAGAACCTGCTCGACCCGCAGAGCCCCGGAGCACAGCCGTGAGCACCTCCGCGGACATCGAGCTGCTCACCGGAGGCGAGCTCACCGACCCCGAGCTCGACGCGCTGCACGCCGCCGCGTTCGGCCATCAGGCCACGGAGACCCCCTGGCGACAGCGCCTGGCCGACCACAGCCTCACGTGGGTCACCGCCCGCCTCGACGACCGGCTCGTGGGCTTCGTCAACGTGATCAGCGACGGCGGAGTCCACGCGATCCCCCTGGACACCTGCGTCGCACCCGACCTGCACGGACGTGGCGTCGGGCGGGCGCTCGTCAGGGCCGCAGCCGACGAGGCGCGGCGGTCAGGCTGCCACTGGCTGCACGCCGACTACGAGCCCCACCTGGTCGACTTCTACGAGGGTGCGTGCGGCTTGAAGCACAGCGAGGCCGGACTCCTGCGGTTGGTATGACGGGTCTCGCTAGAGTCGCGGCTCCACACCCAGCAGTTCCGTGGTCGACCCCACCTCGAGCAAGCGTTCCTGGACGGCTACGGCCTTGACCCGCGCGACCCGTCGTCGTGGCGACGGGACCTTCTGCGGGAAGCCATCGGGACGGCGGTCTGGGCGCACGTGGTGGGCGACGAGGAGTTCGAGCGGCAGGGGCACCGGATGATTACGGACGCACTCGGCGACCGGAGCTGACGTCAGTCGTCGAACGCGTGCCAGCAGATGGCGCTCCGGCGCCGCTGGTCGTCCAGGACGAGCTCACGCACCGCGGCGGGCAGCTGCTCTCGTTGCCAGTCCCGTTCCGCGAGCCGCGCCGTGGCACCCGCTGCTCTGATGGCGTAGGCCGCAGCGCCGAGGTCGTGCGCGGCGACGTGCGCCACCGCGACCGCCTGGCCGGCCGAGAGCGCGGCGAACTTCGCCGGATCGGGCAGCCCACGCGCCGCGGCGTTCGCCTGGAAGGCCGCGGCGTGCGCGACCTTCATGGGCACCTCGCCGCGGATCCATGCCCGACCGACCTCGAGCGCGTCGCGCGGCCGGCTGTCGTCGGGGTGGTGGTCCTCGAACAGGGGCAGCACGTGCTCGGCGCACCGGAGGGCCCAATCGGCCAGGAGCTGGTGGTGCTCGTCCGTCAACGTGCCGCCTCGCCGGATCGTGATCAGTCGAGGGTCACGCTCGGTCGGGAGGATCGGCACACCCGTTCCTATCACTCCCCCACAGCCCGCCCGAAGCGCACCCCGCTCCCGGGCCAGTGCGGCGAGCTCCGGCGGCGGCCGGCTGACCTGCACACCAGTTCCAGATCTGTGCACCCACAGACCACCGCGCGTCACACGCGAGTGCCACAGTGCTCCGCAACCGGTCGGACGAACCGGACAGGCGACGAGAGACGAGGTGGCGTCATGACGGTTCCGGACACGATCGTGCTCATCCACGGCTTCTGGGTCACGCCCCGCTCCTGGGAGGGCTGGAAGGCGCACTACGAGGCCCAGGGCTACACGGTCCACACGCCGGGGTACCCCGGCTTCGAGGTGGAGGTCGAGGCGCTGCGGGCGGACCCGACGCCGATCGCCGACCTCACGGTGGACGCCATCGCGTCTCACCTCGACGACTTCCTGAGCTCGCTGGACACCCCCACCAAGCCGATCCTGATGGGCCACTCCGCGGGCGGGACGTTCCTGCAGCTGATGCTCGACCGGGGGCACGGCAGCGCCGGGGTCGCCCTGAACTCGGCGCCGACCGAGGGGGTGCTGACCACGCCGTGGTCGCAGCTGAAGTCGGTGTTCCCCGTGGTGAAGAACCCGGCGAACCACCACCGCGCGGTCGGCCTGTCGTTCGAGGAGTGGACGTACGCGTTCACCAACACGTACACGCAGGAGGAGTCGCAGACGTTCTACGACCGGTACCACATCCCGGCGTCGGGCCGCGTGCTCATCGACTCCGTGCTGGCGAACGTGCAGCCGGGGCACCAGGACGCCTGGGTCGACTTCAAAAACCCGAACCGGGTGCCGCTGCTGTTCCTGTCGGGCTCGGAGGACCACATCATGCCGCCGTCGGTGCAGGCGTCGAACGCCAAGCACTACAAGGGCGCGGGCACGGTCACCGAGCACGAGACCTACGAGGGCCGTCCGCACCTGATGGTCGCCGGGCCCGGCTGGGAGGAGATCGCCGACCGAGCCCTGGAGTGGGCGCTCGCGCACGCCGCGTGGTCGCCCGCCCCCAGCGTCAACGCCTGACGGTGTCGTCCTTCACGTTCACGCACGTCGGAGGCCCGACGGCGCTGCTGGAGGTCGACGGGTGGCGCATCCTGACCGACCCGACGTTCGACGCCCCCGGCCGGACCTACGCGTTCGGCTGGGGGACGTCGTCGCGCAAGACGGCCGGTCCCGCGCTGTCGGTGGAGGAGGTCGGCGAGGTCGACGCCGTCCTGCTCAGCCACGACCACCACGCGGACAACCTCGACGACTCGGGCCGCGCGATGCTCGCCGGTGTCCCCGCGGTGCTGACCACCGTCCCCGGCGCGCGTCGGCTCGGCGCTCCTGCCCAGGGCCTGAGCCCGTGGGAGGTGACGACGCTGACCCACCCCGACCGACCCGCGCTGACGGTCACGGCGACCCCCGGCCGGCACGGGCCCGTCGGCGCCCAGGCACTCGTGGGGGCCGTCACCGGCTTCAGCCTCACGTGGGAGGGCCAGGAGCACGGCGCGGTGTGGGTGACCGGGGACACGGTGCTGACCTCCGCGGTGCGTCGGGTCGCGGAGCGGGTGCAGGTGGGCACCGTGGTCCTGCACCTCGGCGGCGTCCGGTTTCCCACCACCGGACCGGTGCGCTTCACGATGACGGTCAACGACGGGCGCGAGCTGTGCCGGGAGCTGCGACCGCGCACGGTGCTGCCCGTGCACCACGAGGGGTGGTCGCACTTCCGGGACAGCGCCGCGGCGCTCGAGCGACCGGAGCTCGCACCGGACGGCGGCCGCACGGTCTGGGCCGAGCCGGGCCGGCCGCTGGTCGTCGAGGTGTAGGCCGGGCTCACGCCCGGCGCCGCCCCCAGCTCAGCATGACGAACAGGTCCCGGTCGCCTCGGGCACCCTCCAGCACCGCCCGGGCCAGAGCAGGCTCCCCGGCCTGCTCCGCCGACCACAGCTCGAAGTCGATCACCCGCGACCACGCCTCCGGCAGGTAGCCGAGGACGGTGGCGCCGTCGACGACCTTGACCACGTCGTGCTCGGTGCGCGCCAGCACGACGGCGAACCCCCGCTCGGACCGCTGGGCTCGGGCCGGCGCGGCGTCCTCGATGAACCCCCGCACCCGCACAGGCACGTGCCCGCCGCCGGCGGGTACCAGCCGGCCGGGCATCCTGGTCGAGGACGACGGGTCCATGCGCGCGAAACTACTCCTACCGCGCACGTCGAGAACGGCGGGCGGGCTCCGTTCTTCGAGTGACAGTGCCAGTCTGGGCACGACGACGAAGGAGCAGTCATGGCCAGGTACCTGCTGATCGTGGACTTCCAGAGCGGTCCCGACGAGTCCCCCATGTCCGAGTGGACCGACGACGAGGTCGCCGCGCACCTGAACTACTACGGGCGGCTGAACGCCGAGCTGATCGCCAACGGCGAGCTCGTCGGCGGCGAGGTGCTCACCGGCCCCGACCTGGCCAAGGTCGTGCGGTCGGACGGTGTCACGCCCGTGATCACGGACGGTCCGTTCCAGGAGTTCAAGGAGTGGATCGCGGGCTACCAGATCGTGGACGTGGAGTCCGAGGAGCGCGCGCTGGAGATCGCCGGGCTCGTCTCCGCGGTGCCGGGGCGCGGTGGCGTCCCGACGCAGCAGCCCATCCAGGTGCGTCGGATCATGGACGACGGCCCGTCGGGCGTCGAGGAGATGAACGCGTACCTCGAGACGGCGAGCAACCCGCGCTGAACGTCTCCCGCGACGTCGAGGACCTGCTGCGCGAGCTCGCACCGCAGGTCCTCGGCACGCTCGCCCGCCGCTGGGGCGACTTCGACGCGGCCGAGGACGCGGTGCAGGAGGCGCTGATCGCCGCCGCCCGGCACTGGTCGGCGGACGGCGCACCGGCGCAGCCTCGCGGCTGGCTGCTGCAGACAGCGACGCGGCGGATGGTCGACCAGTGGCGCAGCGACACCGCCCGTCGCGAGCGCGAGATCCGGGTCGCCTCGGAACCGGAGACCGGCACGGCCGCCGAGGTCGACGACACCCTGACCGTCCTGTTCTTGTGCTGCCACCCGGTGCTGTCGCCGACGTCCGCCATCGCGCTGACCCTGCGCGCGGTCGGTGGGCTGACCACCGCGGAGATCGCCCGTGCGTTCCTCGTTCCCGAGTCGACGATGGCGCAGCGCATCAGCCGCGCCAAGCAACGCGTCGCCGGCGAACGTTTCTCGATGCCGTCGCCCGAGGAGCGCCCCGACCGGCGCCGCAGCGTCCTGCGTGTCCTGTACCTCATGTTCAACGAGGGCTACGTCGGGAGCACCGGCGACGACCTCACGCGCGTCGACCTGTCCGACGAGGCGATCCGCCTCGCCCGGCACGTGCACGCGGCCGACGACGACCCCGAGGTCGTCGGTCTGCTCGCTCTGATGCTCCTGACGGACGCCCGTCGTCCCGCCCGCACCGACGAGTCCGGTACCCCGGTGACGCTGGCCGACCAGGACCGGAGCTTGTGGGACCACGCCCGGATCGCCGAGGGGACCGCGCTGCTCGACGGCGCGATCGGTCGGGGAGCGGTCGGCGAGTACCAGCTGCAGGCGGCGATCGCGGCGATCCACGACAGTGCGACGACCGCCGACGCGACGGACTGGCCGCAGATCCTCGCTCTGTACGAGCTGCTGGAGCGGATGACGGCCAGCCCCGTGGTGGCGCTCAACCGGGCGGTCGCGGCGGCGATGGTGCACGGCCCTGCGGCGGGCCTGGCGGTCCTGGACGGCGTCGACGGCACGCTCCCTCGCGTCGACCAGCTCAAGGCGCACCTCCACGAGCTGGCGGGCGCCCACGACCTGGCCCTCACCCACTACCGGCGGGCAGCCGGCCGGGCGACGAACGTCGCGGAGCGCCGGTACCTCGACGCCCAAGTGGCCCGGCTCGCCGGTGGGTCCGCCTGACCTGGGCGGTGTGACCTTCGCCGGGTCCTGCGCCCCCCGGGTGCGACCCCGCCCGGCTTCGGTCATCGTGGCTTCCAGTGGCGCTCCGCCACGTCGAGTCCTCGCGACAGGAGCCATCAGTGACAGAGACCGCCTCCACGTCCGGCTGGAGCTCCTTCTGGAACCGTGGCGGGTGGTGGCGGGCGGTGCTCGTCGCCGTCGTGTACCTGGTCCTCTACCTGCTCGGTGGCCGGCTCGTCGGCGCCCTGTTCGGTGACCAGGTCGACGCCGAGGACCTGTTCGCGACCCCCCAGAGCGTGTTCTTCGGTCTGTTCCTCCCGCTCGCCATCGGCGCTGTCGTGCTGATCGCGTTCGTCGCGTCCCTGCACTGGTTCCCGGCCCTGTTCGCGCGCCAGCCGATCGGCGGCCGGTGGTGGATGTGGCTCGCACCGGTCGCCGTCGTCGCCTCCATCGTGCTGCGGCTGCTCGGCATCGACTACGCCTCGTACGCGGCCGGGGTCGTCGCGATCACCTTCGTGTCCGGCCTGCTCGTCGGGTTCGTCGAGGAGATCCTCACGCGCGGCATCGCGGTGAAGATGCTGCGTGACGCGGGGAAGTCCGAGTGGGTGGTGATGGTGGTCTCGTCGCTGATCTTCGGCCTGCTGCACGCCTCGAACATCCTGGGCGGCCAGGAGATCCTCACCGTCGCGCTGACCGTGGTCTTCGCCTTCGGGTTCGGCATCTGCATGTACCTGACGCTCCGGGTGACCGGGAACCTGATCTGGCCGATGCTCATCCACGGCCTCTACGACCCGACGCTGTTCCTGGCGACCGGCGGCATCGACGAGGCGCACTCGGGCCCGCAGAGCGAGCTCCTCACGCTCGCCGGGCCGTCCAACATGATCTTCATCCTGATCGCGATCGTCGGGCTGATCTTCGTCCGCGGCCGTGTCCAGCGCAGCGGAGAGGCCGCCGTCGCATGATCGTCACCACGGCAGGTCTAGGTCGGACGTACGGGCGCAAGAGGGCCGTCGACGACGTGAGCTTCACCCTGCGGCCCGGTCGCCTGACCGGCTTCCTGGGTCCGAACGGGTCCGGCAAGTCCACGACGATGCGCCTGATGCTGGGCCTCGACCGCGGCGACGGCCGCACCGAGTGGGACGGGCAACAGCTGCGCGACCTGCCGATCCCCGCCCGCGCGGTCGGGGCGCACCTCGACGCCAAGGCCTTCCACCCGAAGCGGACCGTCCGTCGGCACCTGATGATGCACGCGGCGGCCAGCGGGGTCGGCGCCCGACGCGTCGCCGAGGTCCTCGACCTCGTCGGCCTCGGCTCCGTGGCCGACGACTCTCCGGGCGGGTTCTCGCTCGGGATGGCCCAGCGGGTCGGTCTGGCGACGGCGATCCTCGCCGAGCCGGACGTCCTGATGCTCGACGAGCCCTCGAACGGGCTGGACCCGCAGTCGATCCAGTGGCTGCGGGAGTTCCTGCGCGCGTACGCCCACGCCGGGCACACCGTCTTCGTGTCCAGCCACCTGCTCCCGGAGATGCAGCTCATGGCCGACCACGTGGTGGTCATCGGGCGGGGCACGGTCCTGGCCGACCAGTCGGTGGCCGACTTCGTCGACCGCAGCGCGTCCAGCCAGGTCCTCGTGCGGGTGGCGGACACCGCAGCGGTGCTGAGCGCCGCCACACGCGCCGGCCTCGCCGCGGTGTCCGAGGGGCCTGACGGCGTGGTGGTGACGGGGGCGTCGACCGAGCAGGTGGGGCTGCTGGTGCACGAGACCGGGCAGCCGGTCCGCGAGCTGGTCGCCCGGAACGCCTCCCTCGAGCAGGCGTTCATCGACCTGACCCGTGACGCGCAGGAGTACACCGGTGGGGAGGTCGCGTGATGGCGGGCATGCGCCGAGCACTCCTCTTCGAGGTCCGACGGGTGACGTCGGTGTGGTCCACCTGGATCCTGCTGGGTCTGATCTTCCTGGTCGGGCTCGCGACGACCCTGAACCTCCTGAGGGGCGAGGTCACTGCCGACGACTTCCCGCTCGGCGCCGTGAACCACCTCACCGCCGGAGGCGTGCTCGCGGCTGCCATCGGGGCGTCCGCGATCGGGGCCGAGCTCCGCTGGAACACCCTGCGCGCGCTCTACACAGCCTTCCCCCGACGCACGGACATCGTCCTGGCGAAGGTCGGGGTCGTCGTCGCGCTGCTCGTCGCCCTGAGCATCGTGTGCACCGGCGTGGACACCGCCGTGATCAGCGTGGCTGCCGGGGGCACCGGCTTCGGCGGTGAGTGGCTCGGGCTCGGCACGCGCTCTGCTCTCGTGCTCGTGTCCTGGGGCGTGATCGGCTTCTCGGTCGCCGCACTCACCCGCAGCCAGGTCGCCGGGTTCCTGGTGCCGGTCGCTGTGGCCTACATCGTCGAGATCGGGCTCCTGTCGGTCTTCCCGTCGAACACGCTCGCCTCGCTGCTGCCGTTCATCAACGCGTCCGAGGCGACGTCCGTGGGCACCCCCGCCGTCGAGGCCTTCGAGCATGCCGCCGTGTTCGGCGGCTTTGCCGTCGCCCTGCTCGTCGCCGCCGTCGTGGTCCTGCGCCGACGGGACGCCTGACCGGCCGAACGCTGCGATCGCGTCACAGGCTTGCCACCTGGGTCGTATAACGATAGTTTTCTATCGTTAATCAATAGGTCGCTTCGAAGGAGCTCCACCATGGGCCGACTGGCCATCCTCGCCCTCCGGGCGGTGATCGCGCTGATGTTCGCCGGCCTGCTGGTGGTGCAGGGCATGATCATCCCCGCCATCGGCCGCGACATCGACGACGGCGGCGCCGAGTTCGCCCACCTGCGGTGGCCCATCGTGATCGTCCTGTTCCTCGGCGTGCTGGCCGTGCAGGTCGCCCTGGTCTGCATCTGGCAGCTGCTCACGATGGTGCGACGAGACACCGTGTTCAGCGCCGCCGCGTTCCGGTACGTCGACGTCATCATCGGCTCGGCCGTGGCGATGACCCTGCTCGCGATGGTCCTGTCGTTCCTCCTGGCGCCCGGCGAGGCGGTCGCACCCGGGATCGTCCTGCTCATCGTGATCGGCGGCATGGGCACGGCCGGCATCGCCCTGCTGGTGCTCGTGCTGCGCGTGCTGCTGGCCAAGGCCGTGGCGCTCGACACCACGGCGACCACCCTGCGCGCCGAGCTCGACGAGGTGATCTGATGCCGATCGTCGTGGACGTCGACGTCATGCTCGCTCGCCGCAAGATGTCCGTCGGAGAGCTGGCCGACCGGGTCGGGATCACGCCCGCCAACCTCGCGGTGCTGAAGAACGGGCGCGCCAAGGCGGTCCGGTTCACCACGCTCGAGGCCCTGTGCGAGGTGCTGGAGTGCCAGCCGGGCGACCTGCTGCGCCGAGAGGCCTGACTGCCCCCCCGTGGACGGGACTATCGACCGGGCCCAGGGGTCATCGGGCGCCGACCGCGGCGGCGAACAGCGCAAGGCTTCGGCCCCACGATCGCGCCTCCTCGAGCTCGTCGGGCAGCAGACCGCTGGTGCGACCGGTGACGGTGAACGACTCGGGCGGCATGACGAGCTCCGCCCCCGCCCGGGTGAGCCGCTTGCCGATGGCGTGCGCGGCCGACCCCGCGAGCCGGCCCGGGAGCGCGGTGTCGAAGACGGCGACAGCCTGCCCCGACGCCTGCCCGACCACCTGGTCCAACCACTCGCGCACCCCGTCACCGCGGGACACCGTCACGGCGACGTCTGCGCGCGCCGCCTCCCGAGTGCGAGAGGTGGGCAGGCCGCGCTGGTGGGTCGGTGCGCCCACCACGAGCAGGCTGGGTCTGGTGTCGAGCGTCGGGACCCCTGCCACACCCACCTCGCAGACGGTGACCGGGATCCGCAGCTCGGCAAGCCCCGCCGCGACGGCCGCGGCGACCGCCGCAGTGCTTCCGTACATCGACTCGAAGACGAGGAGTGCAGTCATGGATCCACGGTCGCGCAAGAAACCTGCGCAGTCGCGGGCCTAACGTCCTCATCCGCCGTGCGAGAGCAGCAGCTTCACGCGAGAGCGGCGGTCGGAACTGCCTCGCTCGTGGGGAGCTGCCGTTCTCGGCGTCCGGGCGCGTCAGGCCTTGGTGCGGCCGCTGGCGTAGCGCCAGATCGCGGTCACGATGATCGCGCCGACGATGGAGCCGATGATGCCGCTGGCGTGCAGCTCGAGCCCGTGACCGGTCAGGAGGCTGGCCAGCAGACCGCCGACGAAGGAACCGACGAGCCCGGCGATGATCGCCATCGTCCAGTCGATCCGGCCGCGATTCCGGCCGAGGATCAGCTGGGCGAGCGCACCGATGAGCATGCCGAACAGGATCAGTCCGAGGATGAGCATGCGCAGAGACTAGGGCACGGGGACTTGTCGGGCGGTTCCGCTCCGGATCGGCGAGCCGACGCTCACGCTGCGCCGTCGACCAGGACCGCCACCCCGTCGAGCAGCCGGGCGAGCCCGAACTCGAACGCGCGGCGGGGGTCGTAGGCCGCCTGCTGCGCCTCGCCGGCGACAGGTCCGACGCGCGTCACCGTGGGGAACCGCTCAGGGTCGTAGACGCGGTCGAGCACGGGGGCCGTCGCCTCCCACCACTCGGCCTCGGTGATCCCGGTGGCCTGCTGGGCGGCGACCTGCTCGACCACGCCGCGCGCGGTCCCGGCGACGAAGCCCTCGATCAGGGTGAACACGGCGTCCATCGCGACCTCGTCGAGGCCCGTGCCGTCCACCGCCTGCAGTCCCAGCTCGTACTTGGTGAGCACGCCGGGTCCCAGCGGCGGGCGACCGGAGGCGGCGACGTTCAGGAGCCAGGGGTGCCGCTCGTACGTGGACCAGCTGGCGCGCGCGACGGCCTCGAGCCGGGCGCGCCAGTCATCGGCGGCCGGGGCGTAGAGCGAAGGGAACTCCCCGAGCGCGCTGTCGACCATGAGGTCGAGCAGCTCGGCCTTGGCGGGGACGTAGGTGTAGAGGGTCATCGCGCCGACGCCGAGGTCGGTGGCCAGGCGTCGCATCGAGAGCGCGCCGAGGCCCTCGGCATCCGCGAGCGCGATCGCGGCGTCCACCACGCGGTCGACGGACAGGCCCGCCTCGGCGCCCCGGCCACGCGGCGACGGCTCCACCAGCCGCCACAGCAAGGACAGGCTGCGGGCCGGGTCGCCGGTGCCCGTGATCTCCGTCATGACGCTCATCCTCTCCCGTCGGGAACAACCTGGCGGCTCGCATCGTTCTTGTCGTACACTGTACGACTAGCCCTCGGGAGGACGCATGGCCATCCGCGCGACAGGACTCACCCGCAGGTACGGCGAGACGACGGTCCTCGACGGCCTCGACCTCTCGGTGGAGCCGGGCACGGTGCACGGGCTGCTCGGCCCGAACGGCGCCGGCAAGACGACCGCCGTGCGGATCCTCTCCACGCTGCTCGACCCGCACGGTGGCACGGCGAGCGTCGCCGGCTACGACGTGGTCACGCAGTCCGCGCAGGTGCGTCGGCACCTCGGGCTCGTCGGGCAGCACGCGGCCGTCGACGAGATCCTCGGCGGCCGGGACAACCTCGTGATGTTCGGCCGGCTCTCCCACCTGGGCACGCGGCAGGCGCGACACCGAGCCGACGAGCTGCTCGAGCAGTTCGACCTGCTCGACGCGGCCGACCGCTCCGTGTCCACCTACTCCGGCGGCATGCGACGACGGCTCGACCTCGCCGCCGGGCTGGTGCTCGATCCGACGGTGCTGCTGCTCGACGAGCCGACCACGGGCCTCGACCCGGGCGGTCGACGTGAGGTCTGGCAGGCGGTGCGCGCGCTCGTGGCGGGTGGCACCGCGGTCCTGCTCACCACGCAGTACCTCGAGGAGGTGGACCAGCTGGCGTCGCAAGTCACGGTGCTCAACCACGGCCGGGTCGCAGCCGAGGGGACGCCGGACGCGCTCAAGGCGTCGATCGGGCAGGACCGGCTCGACGTCGTCGTGCGCGACGAGGCCGACCTGCCGGCTGCGCAGACCGCGCTGCGGGCGGTCGCGGGGGACACGGAGGTCGACCTCGACGGCCGCCGGGTCACCGCGACGGTCACCGACCGCGTGGCCGCGCTCACGCACGTGGTCCGCACCCTCGACGACGCCGGGATCGTCGTCGACGACGTGATCCTGCGCCGACCCACACTCGACGAAGTGTTCCTGCACCTGACCGGCTCGACGAAGGAGGCCTCATGACCTGGGCCCTGCGTGACTCGTGGACTGTGACCCTGCGCGACCTCGGGCACTGGCGGCGCCAGCCGTGGGACGTGCTCATCGGGCTCGCGTTCCCGATCCTGCTGCTGCTGATGTTCGGCTTCCTGCTCGGCGGCGCGATCGACGTGCCCGGCGGCTACATCGAGTTCCTCTTCCCCGGCATGCTCGCCGTGACTATGGCGTTCGGGCTCGAGAGCACCATGACGGCCGTGTCGCAGGACGTGCAGCGGGGCGTGACCGACCGGTTCCGGTCACTGCCGATGTCCCGCGGCGCAGTGCTCCTCGGCCGGTCGACCGCGGACATGCTCGCGAGCGTCGTCGGCCTGGCCGTGCTGCTCGTCGCCGGGCTCGTGATCGGGTGGCGCATCCACGAGGGGATCGGCAACGCTCTGGCCGCCGTGGCGCTGCTCCTGCTCCTGCGGTTCGCGTTCCTCTGGGTCGGCATCTACCTCGGGCTGGTATTCCGGGGACAGGGCGGCGTGATGGCGGTCCAGATCCTGGTGTGGCCTTTCGTCTTCCTGTCGAACGCGTTCGTGCCGATCTCGACGATGCCCGGCTGGTTGGAGACGCTGTCCGCGTGGAACCCGGTCACCGCGACCGTCGCGGCGACGCGCGAGCTGTTCGGCAACCCGACCGTGGCCGCGAGCGGGTGGGCGTCGGAGAACGTGGTGCTGCTGGCCGTCGTCTGGCCGGTCGTCCTGTCGGCGGTCTTTGCGACACTGGCCGTGCGGCGCTGGGCGCACCTGGGCCGATGACGAAGGGACCCTCTGTGCACGACGCGATCCGGATCCGCGGTGGTCGGGAGAACAACCTCAAGGGCGTCGACGTCGACGTGCCCAAGCGCCAGATCACCGTCTTCACGGGGGTGTCCGGCTCGGGCAAGTCGTCGTTGGCGTTCGACACGATCGCGGCCGAGAGCCAGCGCCTGCTGAACGAGACGCACTCGGCGTTCATCCAGAACTTCCTGCCGCAGTCGCCGCAGCCGGAGGCCGACGAGCTCACCGGGCTGACCGCGTCGATCGTCGTGGACCAGCAGCCGATGGGCGGGTCGTCGCGCTCGACCGTGGGCACCGCGACCGACACCTACGCCGGGATGCGCCGGGTGTGGTCCCGCATGGGACAGCCGAACCTGGGGACCCCCATCGCGTTCTCGTTCAACGACCCCCGCGGCATGTGCCCCGAGTGCGAGGGCATCGGCAACGTGGCGGCCATCGACGAGGACGCCCTCGTCGACCCGGGGAAGTCGCTGCTGGAGGGTGCGATCGAGTTCCCGAACTTCCAGGTCGACTCCTGGTACTGGAAGGTCTACGCCGAGTGCGGGTTCTACCCGGTCGACCAGCCGGTGGGGTCGTTCACGCCCGAGCAGCGCCAGCTGCTCCTCTACGGGCCAGACGAGGCGCCGAGGAAGGGCGCCAAGGTCGCGGTCTCCGGGATGTCGCTCACGTACGAGGCCCTGGTCCCCAAGCTGAAGCGGCTCTACCTGACCAAGAACCCGGAACAGCTCCAGCCGCACATGCGGGCCGCGGTCGAGCGCATCTCGACCCGCGGCGCGTGCCCGGCGTGCGGGGGATCCCGCCTGAACGAGGCGGCCCGCGGCTCGCTCGTGGCCGGTCGGTCCATCGCGGAGTGTGCGGACCTGCAGGTGAGCGACCTGGCGCCCTTCATCCGCGGCATCGACTCCCCCGAGCACCGGCCGATGCTCGACGACCTGGCGGACCGGCTCGACGCGCTGGTCCGCATCGGGCTCGGCTACCTCTCGCTGAGCCGGGAGAGCACCAGCCTGTCCGGTGGGGAGTCGCAGCGGGTCAAGATGGTCCGGCACCTGGGCTCGGCGCTGACCGATGTCACCTACGTGTTCGACGAGCCCTCCGTCGGGTTGCACCCGCACGACGTGCACCGGATGAACGAGCTCCTGGTCGCGCTCCGGGCCAAGGGCAACACGGTCCTGGTGGTCGAGCACAAGCCCGAGGTCATCGAGATCGCGGACCACATCATCGACATGGGTCCCGGCGCCGGTGGTGCGGGCGGTGAGGTCGTGTACGCGGGCGACCTCGGCGGGCTGCGGACCTCGGGCACCCTGACCGGGAACCACCTGACCAGCCATCAGCCGCTCAAGACAGACGTGCGGTCGGCGACCGGCGCCCTGTCCGTGCAGAAGGCGACGCTGCACAACCTCCAGGACGTGTCCGTCGACATCCCCCGAGGCGTCCTCACCGTCGTCACCGGCGTCGCCGGCTCCGGCAAGAGCTCGCTGATCCGCGGCGTCCTGCCCAAGCGGTTCCCGGAGGTCGTCGTGGTCGACCAGGCCACCACGCGCGGCTCGCGCCGGTCCAACTCCGCGACCTACACGGGGATGCTCGACATCATCCGCAAGCTGTTCGCCAAGGCCAACGGGGTCAAGCCCGCCCTGTTCAGCGCCAACTCCGAGGGCGCCTGCCCGGAGTGTGGCGGGCTCGGCATCATCTACACCGACCTGGGCAACTTCGAGCCGATGAGGTCGACGTGCGAGGTGTGCGGCGGGCGCCGGTACACCGAGGAGGTGCTCGGCTACACGCTGCGGGACAGGTCCATCGCGGACGTCCTCGAGATGTCGGTCGTGGAGGCTCGGGAGTTCTTCACCGAGCGCTCGGAGAAGGCCCTCGCCTCGACCCTGACCGCGATGGACGACGTCGGCATCGGCTACCTGACGCTCGGTCAGCCGCTGTCCACCCTGTCCGGGGGCGAGCGCCAGCGGCTCAAGCTGGCCATCGAGCTGGCCTCCCCGGCCGACGTCTACGTCCTCGACGAGCCGACCACGGGCCTGCACATGTCCGACGTCGACCGGCTGATCGGGCTCATCGACCGGTTCGTCGACGCGGGCTCCACCGTCATCGTCATCGAGCACAACCTCGACGTGATCTCCCGCGCCGACCACGTGCTCGACCTGGGACCGGGCGCGGGTGCCGACGGCGGGCGGGTCGTGTTCGCCGGACCGCCCGCCGAGCTGGTGCACGTGGCCGACTCCCTCACGGGCGAGCACCTGGCCCGCCGGCACCGGATCGCCCGGTAGGTCCGCCGGTCAGGCCACGTCTCGGCGCCTGAACACGAGCAGGGCGACCCCGGCGACGATCACCGTCACGACACCCAGGTAGATCGCGCCCTGGGTCTGGGACACCACGTGCGTGACCACCTCGCAGGACTGGCCGGACGCGGTCGTGGTGCAGGTCTGCGACGAGTACGAGGTGCCGCCCTCGACCCAGGCCGTGATGTTGAGCAGCATCGTCCAGGGCTGCAGCCCCTGGATGCGGTTGGTCAGCATGACCTCGACGAGGATCAGCCAGCCCAGGACGACGCCGAGCACGGCCGCGGTGTGCCGGACGAGGAAGCCCACGGCGGCGCCGACCATCGCCACCACCGGCGCCAGGGCCACGAGCCGCACTGCGACGTCGACCGGAGGGCTCACACCCGCCACGGCCCCCGAGTCGACCACGTCGAAGTACCGGTACGCGGCCCACGACCCGCCGAGCACGACACCCACACCCACCACGGCGACGGGCACGATCGCGATCCCCGCGGCGAGCACCTTGCTCAGGTACACGCGAACGCGTTGCGGGGCGAACGTCAGCCAGTTGCCGATCGCACCGGTGGAGAACTCGGCCGAGACGAAGCTCCCCGCCAGGAGGAGCGGTGCCATCACGAAGAGCACCGCGAGGGACGTGAGGAGCCCGGCGGTGTCGCGCTCGAACGACGGCTCGGATCCCGTCCAGTTCTCGAGCCTCGGCTCCATCGAGTCGCAGCCGTAGTCGACCGCATCCGGGGTGTCGGACGCCTCCTTCTCCGCTGCCTCACCGGCCTCGCAGTCGGCGACCCACTGCTCGCCGTTGACCTCCCAGTCGGCGAGCGCCTGCTCGTAGTACGCCTGGGCCTGAGCCAGCTCTGCCTGCGACGGAGGGGAGGCCGACTGCCAGGCGTTGACCAGACCCAGGCAGCAGATGACCAGGACCGCCACGACCCCGAGCCGGATCAGCGTGCGCGACGCGAACCGGTCGAGCTCGACCCGCAGCAGCCGGCTCATGAGGCCTCCTCGGCGTGGCGGGCGGGTCTGCTCTGGCCGGCGGGAGGCGGGGCGTGCGTGCCCGGTCCGCGACCGGCGGTCAGGTCGAGGAAGACGGACTCGAGGTCGACGCGCACCGGGACCAGCTCGTCGACGAACAGCCGCTGCGCCGCGAGCGCCTCGGTGATGGTCGCCGGGGCCACCCCGCCGTCGACCAGGAGGTACCGCCCCTCGCTCCGGACCGTCCAGCCCTGCGCGCCGAGCACCTGCTGCGCGCGCGGCACGTCGGCGATGCCCACCCGCACGGTGCCGGCCGCGCCCGCCCCGATGAGGTCGGCCACGCGGCCGCTGGCGATGAGCTCGCCCCGCGCGATGATCGAGACCGTGTCCGCCACCTGCTCGACCTCCGCCAGGATGTGGCTGGACACCAGGACGGTCTTGCCGCGGTCGGCGAGCCCGCGCATGGTGCCGCGGATCTCGCGGATGCCCGCCGGGTCCAGCCCGTTCGTCGGCTCGTCGAAGATGAGCAGGTCCGGGTCCTTCAGCAGCGTGGCGGCGATGGCGAGCCGCTGCTTCATGCCCAGCGAGTAGCCCTTGTACCGGTCACCGGCCCGGTCCAGCAGCCCGACATCCGAGAGCACCACGTCCACCAGCGTCGTCGGGGCGTCGATCGCCCGCGCGAGCATCGTGAGGTTCTTGCGGCCGGAGAAGCTGGGGAAGAACTTCGGCTGCTCGACGATCGCCCCGACGCGGCCGATGACGTCCGGCAGCCGCTCGGGCACCGTCTGCCCGAAGAGCGACATGGTCCCGGAGTCCGCGCGGATCAGGCCCAGCAGCATCCGGATCGTCGTCGTCTTGCCCGCCCCGTTGGGGCCGAGGAACCCGTGCACGCCACCGACGGGGACGTCGAGGTCGAGCCCGCCGACGGCGACGGCCCGCTGACCGCGGCGGTTGCGGTACGTCTTGCGCAGGCCGCGGGTGGAGATGGCGAGCTCCGTCGACACGTCGGTGTGCTCCTTGACGATCCAGGGCGAGGAACGAGCCGCACGCCCGATCGCGTGCACGGTACCCGCTCGCCTGCCGGTCGCGGGTCCGTTCCGCCCGTGTCACCTGGATGTCACGGGGTCTCCGCGAGCGCGGGCGACGGCGACCGGGTGGCGGCCAGCCGCTCGACCAGACGCCACCGCGACGCGCCGCTCTCGGTGAGCGTGAGCCCGGCCCGCTCCAGCAGCAGCAGAGGCCGTCGGCGGTGGTGCTCCCCCGCGCGAGCGGGCGTGACTCCGTCCAGCACTCGCTGCACCCCGCGGCCGAGCCGTGCCGACGACTCCACGTGGTCCGCCATCAGCAGCCGCCCGCCCGGTCGCAGCACCCGCGCCAGTTCGCGCAGCACCGCAAGCTCGTCGGCCACGCAGCACATCGCGAACGTCGAGACGACGGTGTCGAAGGACCCGCCCGGCAGGTCCAGGTGGGCGGTGTCAGCCTCCACGAGCCGGACCGGCACGCCGAGGGCTTTCGCTCGCGCCGACGCGGCACGCAGCATCGCCGGGCTCACATCGGTGATCGTCAGGTCCGCGACCCGGTCGGCGTAGTACGGCAGGTTCGCGCCCGTGCCGACGCCGACCTCCAGAGTGCGGCCGGACACCCGCTCGGCGATCCAGCGCCGTGCCGGGGCGAAGAGTCGGGGCTCGAGGAACGCGGTGGTCCGGTCGTAGTTCTCCGCCTGCCCGTCCCAGTACTGCGCCCGCGTCACGCTCATGGTGCTCCAGGCTGCCACCGCTCCCACCTCCGGCACACCCCCGCGCCTCAGCGCTTCGGCCACGTCCACGCCGGGCCGTCGAGCAGCCCGGCGCCCTCCACGGACGTCGCCCCGCCACCTCCCTTGGTGAGCTCGATCGTCGTGGCGTCGGCGGAGCGCAGTGCGCGGACGAGGTCGCCGGCGTGGGTGACGACGAGCACCTGCGACCGCTCGGCGGCCGACGCGATCAGCGCGGCGACAGCCGGCATCAGGCTCGAGTGCAGGCTCGACTCCGGCTCGTTGAGCACCAGCAGGTGCGGCGGTCGGGTCGCGAGGGCGGCGGCGACCAGCAGCAGGAACGTCAGGGTGCCGTCGGACAGCTCGGCCGCCGAGAGCGGTCGCCGCAGACCCGGCTGCGTCATCGCGACTCGGCAGACGCCGTCGTCGTCGGCCGTGATCACCACGCGTGAGCCGGGGAACGCGACGTCGACGGATGCCTGGAGCGCGTCGGCGTCGCCCGCCAGCTCGATCGTCATGAGCGCCGCCGCGAGGTCGTCGCCCGACGACGCCAGCACCGGGGTGTACGTCGCGACGCCGGGGCGCCGGACCGGGCTGTCGGCGTCGGTGCGCAGGTGGTCGTAGAACCGCCAGCGGCGGGCCTGCTCCCGCAGCGCGAACAGGTCGGGGGTGGCAGCCGGGTCGGCGAGGAGCGCCATCACCGACTCGTGCGCGTTCACCGTGAGCGGCACGGTCGTCCAGGCGCCGTCGTCGTCGCGGGTGCGGACGCGTGATCCCGTGCGCTCCGTCAGCACCGTGGACGGGCGCAGCACCGGGCCGGCCCACACGACCTCGGACTTGATCTCCGGGTCGAGCTTGAACGGACCCAGCTGCGGGAGTCCCAGGTCGATCGCGTAGGAGAGGTCCTCCGTCGCGATTCCCAGCCGGACCGCGACCGGGCCGTCCGGCCGGCGACCCGCGTGCACGGCGGAGCGCATGCCGCCCTCGCGCGCGAGCGACGACACGGCACCGTCGCGGGCGACCTCGGCGAGCAGGCGCAGCGCGCGGTAGACGCTCGTCTTCCCGCTCCCGTTGGCGCCGGTGACGACTGTCAGGTTGCCGAGGCCGAGGGTCAGCGAGCGCAGGCTGCGATACCCCTCGACGGCGAGCGTCCTGATCATGGCGCGACCCTAGCGGCGGGCGCCGACGGTCCTCCGGTCAGCGGCGGCGACGCCGGGTCAGGACAGTGGCCAGGAACACGAGACCGATCACGAGGAACGGCACGCCGACGGTCCGGGGCCCGGCGAACAGGCCGATGCCGACGCAGGTGAAGACGATGCCGAGTGACAGCAGCGCACGGTTCTCCGACTCCTGCTTCTCCTGCTTCGCGCGCGCTGCGGCGTCGTCCACGGGTGGTTCCTGGCCGTCCATCTGACGCCTCCGTCCGCGGCGCCGCCTGGAGCCGTCGAGCGACCCTACTGGGACGGCTCAGACCGGCTCCAGCAGCACCACGGGGATGACCCGCGACGTCCGCTCCTGGTAACGCGCGTAGTTCGGCAGCGCCTCGACGATGCGCGGCCACAGCCGCTCGCGCTCGTCGGTCGTCGCGACGCGCGCAACCATCGGCACGGGCCTACCCCCGCCGACGGCCACCGTCACCTGCGGGTGGTCGCGCAGGTTGAGGAACCAGGACGGGTGCTCGTCGTTGCCCCCGGCCGATGCGACGACGACCAGCGTCTCCCCGAGCGTGAGCGGGGCCGTGAGCATCGACGAGCGCGGCTTTCCGGACCGCCGCCCGACGGTCACCAGCTCCAGCGACGGCAGCCCCACCAGCGTCCCGCCGACGCGGCCACCGCTCACCTTCACACCCGCACGGTGGAGCCAGCTGAGCGTCCGCATGACGACGGTGCTGGTCACGGAGTGCATCCCGGGAGGTGGGCCATGCGTCGATGAGAGCACGCACCACGCCCGACCACCTCCCGGGGCGCGCCGCCATCCCATGCCGAGCGGGGTGTCGTACCGCGGTGCGACGATGCCGGGATGACCAAGTTCGTCGTCGACGCGGGCGCTGCCCTGCGGCTCGCCGCGACCGACACCCGGCTGCCCGACACCCACGAGCTCCTCGCGCCGACCCTCCTGCGCTCGCAGGCGCTCTCCGCGATGCACGAGGCCGTGCACCGCGCAGAGCTCTCGGCCGACGTCGCCCGCGAGCGCCTGGTGCGGCTGAACCGCTTGAAGATCCGGCTGCTGGGCGACGCCGTGCTGCGCCAGGTGGCGTGGAAGATCGCCGACGAGCTCGGCTGGGAGTCCACCTTCGCCGCCGAGTACGTCGCCCTCACGCGGCTGCAGGGCGACTTCCTGGTGACGCTCGACGACGAGCTCGCCCGCGCTGTCGAGGGTGTGGTCGCGACGGCCCCGTTCGACGCTCTCCTCGACCCGTCGGCCTGACCCGTGCGAGCGCCCGGTCGACCTGGCCGTGCCACCGTCCCTCCGTGAACGTCTCCCTCACCCCGTGGTCCGCGTCCGATGCCGAGGAGGGCCCTTCCGACCGAGCGCTCACGGGTCCGACCAGTACCGAACGAAAACCGATGACCAGGCCGCCCGTCGCTGGCAGAGTGACGCCCCCCAAGCCCCGGAGGTCCGCCTTGCCCGCACTTGATGGACGCGTCGTCCTCGTCACCGGCGCCAGCCGACGGATCGCGATCGGCGCCGGGGTCGCCCGCCGCCTGGTCGCGGACGGCGCCACGGTGCTCCTGCACTCCTGGTCCCCGCACGACGCCGAGCAGCCGTGGGGTGCCGACGAGGGAGGAGTCGACGCCCTCGTCGGCGAGCTGCGCGCGGCGGGCGGAACCGTCGAGCACGTGTCGATGGACCTCGCCGACCCGGCAGCGCCGCACGCGCTCGTCGACGCCGCGCACGCCGCGTTCGGCCGGCTGGACGCCGTGGTCGCCAACCACGCGCGCAGCTCCGGGCAGAACCTGGAGCAGCTCACCGCCACCGAGATCGACCTGTCCTACGCGGTGAACACCCGCGCCACGCTGCTGCTCGTGCAGGCGTTCGCCGCGCGCCATGTCGACGGACCTGGCGGGCGCGTCGTCGTCTTCACGTCCGGCCAGTACCGGGGGGCGATGCCAGGCGAGCTGCCGTACATCGCGTCGAAGGCGGCCCTGCACGAGCTCACGGCGAGCCTCGCGGTGCACCTGATGCCCCGCGGCATCACGGTCAACTGCGTGAACCCCGGCCCGAACGACACCGGCTACGCCGACGAGGCAGCGCGTGCTGCCCTCAGCGCGCACAGCCCCGGCGGCCGGTGGAGCGCCCCGGCCGACACGGCCAAGCTGATCGCCTGGCTCCTCAGCGACGAGGCCGACTGGGTGACCGGCCAGACGATCGCGTCGGACGGGGGCTTCTCCTCGCTCTGATCGCGCGCGCCTGCCGCGGTCGGCGTTCCGTCGTCGCACCGGGGAACCGGGCGAGGCGTTCGTCGTCTGGTACCGCGACGCGGCAGACAATCGGGTATGACCCGTCCCGCCCGACGGACTAGCGTCTAGCCCTCGTGAGCCGGATCGTCGACACCGTCGTCCCGCGCAGGCTGGGCACCTCGTTCCGGTGGCTGCTGGCCTCGTCGTGGAGCTCGAACCTCGGCGACGGGATCGTGCTCGCGGCCGGCCCGCTGCTGGTGGCGTCGCGGACGGACGACGCGTTCCTGGTCGCTCTGGCGGCGCTGCTCCAGTGGCTGCCCCCGCTGCTGTTCGGACTGTGGGCCGGGGCGGTGACGGACCGGCTGGACCGCCGACGGCTCGTCATCGTCGTCGACTCGTTGCGGACCCTCGTGCTGCTGCTGCTCGCGACCGCGGTCGCGGTCGACGTCGCGACCATCTGGCTCGTCCTCGTCGCCATGTTCCTGCTGGGCACCGCCGAGACGTTCGCCGACAACGCGTCGAGCACGCTGGTGCCGATGCTGGTGCAGCGTGACGACCTGGCGCTGGCGAACAGCCGGATCATGGCCGGGTTCGTCACGGTCAACCAGCTCGTCGGCCCGCCGTTGGGGGCGTTCCTGTTCGCCGTCGGGCAGGCGTGGCCGTTCGCAGCGGAGGCGGTTCTGGTCGCCGCGGGGGCCGTGCTGATCTCCCGCGTGGTGCTTCCTGCCGACCGGGCCGAGAAGCACACGACGCACATCCGCCACGACATCGCCGAAGGCGTCCGCTGGGTGCGCCACCACGCTGCGGTGCGCACGCTCGTGCTGACGATCCTCATCTTCAACGTGACGTTCGGAGCCGCCTGGTCCGTGCTGGTGCTCTACGCGCGGGACCAGCTGGGGCTGGGGGCGATCGGGTTCGGGATCATCACGACCGTCTCCGCCCTCGGTGGACTCGTCGGCACCCTGTCCTACGGCTGGATCACCCGCCGGGTCAGCCTGGCGAACCTCATGCGGATCGGGTTGATCATCGAGACCCTCACCCACCTGGCGCTCGCGCTGACGACGACCGCGTGGTTCGCGCTGCTCGTGTTCTTCGTGTTCGGCGCCCACGCGTTCGTGTGGGGGACGACGTCGGTGACCATCCGGCAGCGGGCGGTGCCGACGCAGCTGCAGGGGCGGGTCGGGAGCGTGAACCTGGTGGGGGTGTACGGCGGGCTGGTGGTCGGCGCCGCGATCGGCGGCCTGCTCGCGCAGCGGTACGGCGTGACGGCGCCGTTCTGGTTCGCGTTCGTCGGGTCGGCGATCTTCGTCGTGCTCATCTGGCACCAGCTGCGGCACGTGGCGCACGCCGACGAGCAGGACGCCGCGCTGACTGCCGATTGACCGCTGCATCGAAATCAATCAATATAGCCAGATGACCACTGCGGCGAACGCCATGAGCGCCCCCGCCGCGGAGCAGGTGTCCCGAGCACTCAAGGCCCTCGCCGACCCTCTGCGGTTGCGCGCGCTGTCGCTCATCGCGGCCAGCCCCGCAGGCGAGGCGTGCGTGGAGGACGTCAGCGAGCTCACGGCGGCGTCGCAGCCGACCGTCTCCCACCACCTCAAGGTGCTCCGGGACGCGGGCCTGGTCACGGCCGAGCGCCGCGGCACCTGGGTCTGGTACCGCCTGGCCGACGAGCACCGCGGAGCGGTCCGTGCGCTCCTCGAGTCGTTCGCACCCTCGACCGTAGACGCGGACGCACCGCGAGCTCCGGTCCCGGAGGACCTCGACGACGCCCTCGACCGCGTCGCCCGCGCGCTCGCCCCGCGCTTCCCGACGATCGACGCCGCCCGGGTGCGGGACGTGGTCCGCGACTCCTCGACCGCCCTCGCCCGGACCGCGGGTTCCCGGTCGACCGCCCTCACGGAACGGTTCGCCCGGCAGCGCCTCGACGACCTGGTCCGCATCGAGGGTGGTGCCGCGGTCCCTCGCGTGCTGTTCGTCTGCGTCGCCAACGCCGGCCGCTCGCAGCTGGCGGCCGCCCTGCTCCAGCGGTACGCGGGCGACGCGGTCCTGGCCCGGTCGGCGGGCTCAGCGCCCGCCGCCGCCGTCCACGCTCACGTCCAGCCAGAGCTCGACGCCCTGGGCGCCGACGGCTTCCCCAAGCCGCTCACCGACGACGCCGTCCGCGCCGCCGACGTCGTGGTGACCATGGGCTGCGGCGATGTCTGCCCGGTCTACCCCGGCATCCGCTACGAGGACTGGGCGGTCGGCAACCCGGCGCTCGCCTCGCCGGAGGGCGTCGCGGCGATCCGCACCGACATCGACGCCCGCGTCCGCGATCTGCTCGTCTCTCTCGATGTCCCTCTCTCGTCCGACAACCCAGGAGTGTCATGACCACGCCCAGCGTCCTGTTCGTCTGCGTCCACAACGCGGGGAGGTCCCAGATGGCGGCCGGGTTCCTCGCCGCACTGTCCGGCGGGGCGGTCGAGGTCCGCTCGGCCGGCTCGATGCCGGCGGACAAGGTCAACGCGGTCGCCGTCGATGCCATGGCGGAGGTGGGAATCGACATCCGCGCGGAGCAGCCGAAGGTCCTCACCACCGAGGCCGTGCAGGCGTCCGACGTCGTCGTGACCATGGGCTGCGGCGACGCGTGCCCGTACTTCCCCGGCAAGCGGTACGAGGACTGGGTGCTCGAGGACCCCGCGGGTCAGGGCATCGAGTCGGTGCGCCCGATCCGCGACGAGATCCGCGGCCGGGTCCTCGCGCTGCTCGACGAGCTGGGCGTGGCGCCCGTCAGCGTGTGACCACCCTCGTCCGACGGCTCGGCGTCACCGATGCGGTGGTCGTCGGGCTCGGCGCGATGCTCGGCGCCGGAGTGTTCGCGGTGTTCTCGCCCGCGGCGCAGGCCGCCGGGTCGGGTCTGCTGATCGGGCTCGGGATCGCCGCAGTCGTCGCGTTCTGCAACGCGACGTCGTCGGCTCGGTTGGCGGCGCTGTACCCGGAGTCCGGGGGGACCTACGTGTACGCGCGGCGGCGGCTCGGACCGTTCTGGGGGTTCCAGGCGGGCTGGTCGTTCGTCGTCGGCAAGACGGCAAGCTGCGCGGCGATGGCGCTCACGTTCGCCAGCTACGCCGCGCCCGGGCACGCCCGGCTGGTGGGGGTCCTCGCGGTGGTGGCGATCTCCGCGCTGAGCTACCGCGGCGTCCAGCGGTCGACGCGGGTGAGCCGGGTGATCGTCGTCCTCACGCTGGCGACCCTCGCCGTGGTCGTCGTCGCGGCGCTGGCGGGCGGCACCGCGTCGGCGGAGAACCTCTCGGGCATGGACCTCGGCGGCGTGCTCCAGTCCGCCGGGCTGCTGTTCTTCGCGTTCGCCGGCTATGCGCGGATCGCGACGCTGGGCGAGGAGGTGGTCGATCCGCGTCGCACGATCCCGCGGGCGATCCCGATCGCGCTCGGCATCGTGCTGGTCGTCTACCTCGTCGTGGGCCTCAGCGCGCTGCTCGCAGTGGGCGCCGACGGGCTCGCCGCGACCACGGCCCCGCTGCGCGCCGTGGTCGAGGCAGGGTCCCTGGCGGGGCTGAGCCCGGTGGTGCAGGTCGGGGCGGCCGTCGCGTCGCTCGGTGCCCTGCTGGCGCTGCTGCTCGGGGTATCGCGCACCACGTTGGCGATGGCGCGCGAGCGGGAATTGCCGCCGTTCCTCGCGGCCGTCCACCCTCGGCACGCGGTGCCGTACCGCGCAGAGCTGGCGGTCGCGGCCGTCGTGATCGTGCTCGTCGCCACCCTGGACGTGCGCGGCGCGATCGGGTTCTCGTCGTTCGGCGTCCTCACCTACTACGCGCTCACCAACGCCAGCGCGCTACGCCTGCGGGCCGACGAAGGCCGCCCACCGCGGTGGGTGGCGGTGCTCGGGCTGGTGGGTTGCGTGGTCCTCGCGCTCACGCTCCCGGCCGCGTCGGTGCTCGGCGGCGCCGCCGTCGCTCTCGTCGGCGCGGGCGTCTGGGCTGCACGACGGACGCGCGCCCGCACCCACGGCGAGTGAGTGCGGGCGCGTCGATGTGACGACGGGAGTAAACCGGCACCCGGCGGTGGTTGATCCCAGAGTGAGCAGCGAGACCACCTGGACCGACCCGCGCGAGCAGACCGAAGCCGTCGTGATGATGAGCAACGGTCGCCTGGCGCCGCGGTCGTTCGCCGACCGCGCCGAGGCCGAGGCCTGGGCGCAGCCGGAGCTCGGCGACCAGGTGCTCGAGCGCAACCTCGTCTGCGGCTGTGACAGCTAACTGGCGGCGTGCGCGACGATCCGCTTGATCGTCTCCTCGTCGCGCAGGATCCGCCGGTGCCCGAGCCCTTCGCTGACCACCAGCTCCGCCCCCGGCCAGGCGCGTGCGATGCGGGCACCGTCGGCGTGGTCGGCCTCCTTGTCGTCCCGGTCGCTCAGCACCAGCGTGGCCGGCAGCGTCAGTCGCGTGTTGGCCACCCGCAGCGGGACGTCGAGATCAGCCAGGCGCCGCTCCGCGAGCACCTGCATGCGGACCTCGAACCGGTGCCGGGTCCGCTCGCTGAAGCCGAGGGCGTGCGCGAAGCCCTCGATGTAGGTGGTCGGGTCCGCCAGCGGGGTGACCAGCACCAGGCGCTCCGTGGGGGTGCCGTCCAGGACAGCCAGCGCGCTCGCAGCGGCGCCCATCGAGTGACCGACGACGGCGCGGGCAGGCCCGTGCGCGTCGATGACGGTGTCGAGCGCGGACATCATCTCCACGAGGGTCGTCCGTCGGCCCCCGAGAGCGCCCGGGCCTGAGTCGCCGTGCGCCGGCGCGTCGTACGCGACGACCCTCAGGCCGGCGTCGACGAGGGGCTCGACGAGCGACCGCAGCTGCCCGCGGTGGCCGCCCCAGCCGTGCACCAGGTAGACGGTCGGGCCGTCGCCCCAGATCTGGCCGACGATCGGCCCGGTGCGGAAGGCGGTGCCCCCGGGGATGCCCTGCCGGTCCTTCGCCCGGGCGGGCGTGCACCACAGGCGCAGCGCCCCGCGGGCCACCAGCTCCGGGGCGATGCGGTCCGCAGCCCCGACGGCGGACCGGACGAGTGGCGGGATCGGCGGGAGCTGCGTACGAACGGTCGTGCTTTTTTCGGTCGATGGAGCGGTCACGGCAGGTTCCTCCAGAGGGATCAGCGCAGGAGCGACTGCAGGAGCCGCTCGAAGGTGTACCGGGTGTGGGCCTCGGCGGCCGGGTCGTGCAGCAGCCGGAACGCGTGGAAGTGGGCCAGCATCAGGCCGTGCAGGTCGTGCGCGAACTGCTCGGGCGACAGGTCGTCGCGGAACGCCCCGTCCTTGGCGCCGGAGCGGTACATCTGCGCGAGGGAGTCGGCCAGGTCCCAGTGGTCGCGGACCAGCTGGTCGCGGACCGGGCCCGGCTGGTCGTCGAACTCGGTGGCCGCGGACACGAACAAGCAGCCCGCAGCACCGGAGGACGAGGTGGCGAGCCACGCCTCGAACAGGGTGCGGACCCGCTGCTCACCGCGGGGAGCGGCCAGTGCTGGCCGGATCACCTGGGCGACGAAGCTCTCGCGCGCGCTGCCCAGGACCGCGAGCTGGAGCGCCTCTTTGGAGCGGAAGTGCGCATAGAGACCGCTCTTGGACATGCCCGTCGCGGTGGCGAGCGTGCCGATGGTCAGACCGGCGACGCCGAGGCGCCCGGCGATCTCGACCGCCTGGCCGATCACCGCCTGCCGCGTGGCATCACCCTTGCTCATACCCAACTAATAGCACGATCGTGCGCTAGAGCGCCATCACCGCGACGCCCAGCGCTGCAGCGCCGAGACAGAGGACGACGGAGCCGACGGCGTTCACGGTCGCGCGGCGGACCTCCCCGGCCTGGACCAGGCGGACCGTCTCCACCATCGCGGTCGAGAACGTCGTGTACCCGCCGCAGAACCCGGTCGCGGCGACCGCCAGCCACGTCGGGCCGAGGCCGTGGTAGAGGTGGGCGCCGTCGAGCAGCCCGATGAGGAACGAGCCCGTCACGTTCACCACGAGGGTGGCCAGCGGGAACACACGGGTCCACCGTGCGCGCACGGAGCCGTCGACGACGAACCGCGCGGCAGCGCCGACCCCGCCGAGGACGGCGATGAGCAGGATCGTCATCGGTCGTGCCGCCAGCTGTGGCGCCGCGACGCGAGCACGACGCCGGCGATGCACGCCAGCAGTCCGAGTACCACGCTGAGCACCCCGTACAGCAGGCTCATCGTCACCTGGCCGGCCGCGATCAGCCGCTCCATCTCGAGGGCCAGGCTGCTGAACGTGGTGAACCCGCCCAGCACACCGGTGCCCGCGCCGAGCCGGACGAGACGCCCTCGTCGCGACTCCGAGCCCGATCGCAGGAGCGCCTCCAGCAGGGCACCGAGCAGGAACGACCCGAGCAGGTTGACGACGAAGGTCGCGGTCGGCCACCCCGACGGCGACGCCCCCACGGTCTCAGCCACCGCCCAGCGCGCCGCGGTCCCGACCGCTCCCCCGACCGCGACGACCGCGACGAGGCGCAGGTCGAGGTGCGGCGGACGGGTCACGCGACCTCTTCGGGGGCCTGGGGCACGATCGTGACCGGCAGCGGCTGGGTGTGCGCGAGGTGTCCGGCGGTCGAGCCGCCGATCAGGTGGTTCATCCACCCGCCCAGCCCGGGTCGGCGGCTGCCGATGACGATCATCGCCGCACCCTCCTCGCGTCCCACGCGGGCCAGGGCGCGCGACGCCTCCCCGACCGCGTAGACGAACCGCCAGGCGACGTCGAACCCTTCGAGGTTCCTGCCGAGCTCCTCCGCCATCGCGGTCTCGGCGACGCCGTCGCCCTCGCGGCTGTCGACGTGGTCCGGGTCGAGCGGGGTGGTCACGAGCGTCCCGTCCGGCTCCCGGGCGACGAACGTGCGGGCGGGGTCGGACCACACGCAGACCAGCGCGGCCCCGAGGGCGCGGGCGAGGTCGGCCGCAGCGCGCACGACCACGGGTGACTGCCGCGGGACCACACCGACCACGACCGTCGGCGCACCCGGCGTCGGCGAGCCGTGCCACGCGTGCGGGGCGGACCGGGTCACCTGCCGAGGCTACCGGGGAACACCCGTCGGGCCGCGGAGGTTGCGTGACCCATGACCACCATCGGATTCATCGGAGCCGGCCACATCGGCGGCGCCCTCGCCCAGCTCGCCATCGCGCAGGGCTACGACGTCGTCGTCAGCAACTCCCGCGGCCCGGAGACCCTGGTCGACCTGGTGCAGCAGCTGGGTGACAGCGCACGGGCCGGGACCTCCGCGGAGGCCGCCGCGGCGGGTGACGTGGTCGTCGTGACCATCCCCACCAAGAACGTCAAGGACGTCCCCGTCGAGCCCCTGGCCGGCAAGGTCGTCATCGACACGAACAACTACTACCCCCAGCGCGACGGCCAGATCCCCGCCCTGGACGACGAGTCGACCACCGTCTCGGAGCTCCTGCAGACCCACCTGCCCGAGTCGCACGTGGTCAAGGCGTTCAACCACATCGCGTCCGGCGACCTCGCCACGCAGGGCGTACCGGCCGGAACCCCGGACCGTCGCGCGCTCGCCGTCGCCGGCGACTCCGACGAGGCTCGCGCCGCGGTGGCCGAGCTCATCGACGAGCTGGGCTTCGACACGGTCGACGTCGGCCCGCTGGCGGAGGGCTGGCGCTACCAGCGCGACACCGCGGCCTACGTGCAGCGGTTCGACGCCGACGGGCTGCGCGCCGCGCTGGCGAAGGCCGTGCGCTACCGCGACATGTGACCGACGGCCGGACGGCCTGCGCTCCCCCCCGGGCGCAGGCCGTCCGGTCCCTCAGCGGGTGGCGCTGACCCGGACCATCTGCTTCGGGCCGTCGTTCCCGTACTCGTCGGCCGGGTGCGCCAGCTCGATGAACCAGCTGGGCTCCAGGAGGTCGGCGCCGCCCCCGTACGGAGCGGCCCAGTAGGCCAGCACCGACGAGGCGACCTCGAGGTGGGTACCCCGACGCTCCTTGCGGTGACGCGCGGCCTCGAGCACCCGCTCGATCACCTCGCCCTCCTCGACGAGCTCCGCCTCGTGGTCCAGCTCGACCGCGTCCCACGTCGTCGCCATCAGACGCAGCGGCCGGTCGTCGTCGAGGAACGTCGCGCTCACGCCCGCCCGCGGACCCGTCACCGGGATGCCGTCGAGCGTCACGCGGCCGCGCACATCGGTCTTCGCCGCGAACCGCGTCCGTTCCTTGCCGTCGAACCGCACGGCGTGGACGACGGTCGCGTCGATGCTCGACTCGAGCCGCACGCCGTCGAACCGCGCGACCGCCGGGCCCAGCCCGAACCGTTCGGTGAGCTCGGCGGTCATCCCGAGCGCCTTCTCCGCGGGGAGCGGCTCGGGATGGTCCTTCTCGGGGTCGGCGGCGGCGATGCCGCGGACCGTGTCCACCAGGGTGGTGACGCCGGCGAGCCGGTTGCCCGGTCCGCCGTGCACGAGGGTGGCCTCTGTGCCGACGAGGGCGAACGCCTCCTCGGTGCGCACGACGTCGCCGTCGATGCGGTACGTCTCGGCGAGCGCACGGAGGCGGTCGTCGTCCAGGGCAGCGGGTCGCACGCGGGCGACCGAGATCGTGGTCATGACTGTTCCTTCCGGGAGTGTGCGGGCGCTCAGCAGGCGTGCGGGATCCAGGTCCAGGAGAACCAGGAGCCGCCGCGCTGCGGGTCGGAGCTGACGAAGCCGTGGCCGTGCAGGAAGTCCGCACCGGTGTTGGTGCCGGAGCTGTTGGCGTAGAGCACCGCCGACTCCACCCAGTCGGGCTGCGTGAACTGAGCCATCCAGAACCACGCGTCGACCACGCGCATCGGGCGGCGGCCGACCAGGAACTCGGGGATGCCGTACATGGCCGTCAGCCAGCGGCCGTCCAGCGCGGACGCGAACGCCCGCCCGGGGTTGGCCAGGTCGAGGCTGGTCGTCGTGAAGCTCAGCAGCGCGTGCAGACCTTCGAACGCGTCGGCCCACCGGTCGAAGACGTCGCGGTTGGCGCCCTGCTGGAACGCGTCCATCTGCAGGGTGTTGCAGACCTCCAGGCCCAGCCACTCCAGGTCACCGTGGCCCAGACGCAGGTCGCCGTCGTTGCCGGCCGACGTCGAGGTGAAGTCGCCCCGCACCTGGGAGTCGTCCGGCACGTCGCTGCGGAAGTAGAAGCCGCTCGGGCTCCCGTGGCCGGTGAAGTAGACGATGTCGGCCTGCTCCACCCACTGGTCCGCGTGCCCGCCGCGGGCGTTCGCCTTGAAGTCGTCCTCGAACGCGTTGCCGTCGCCCCAGTTGAACTTGCCGGTCGCGCCGTCGTGCACGCGGAGCTCGTCGTAGAACCCGCCTGCGTCCTCGTGCTCGTGGGTCAGCACGTTGAGGTTGTTGTACGCGTTGATCCACTCGGTGCCGATGCCGTACGACATCGTCGTCCCCCTTCGTCGTCGGTCCTGTCACCGAGAACGAGGGACTCGCTCGGGGCGGTGATACGGCGGGCGCGGGTCATATCCGCTCGCCCGGCGAAGGAGCCGGTCGTAACGTCCGGCTCATGGACCTCCCCCGCCACCACACGATCCGCGAGACCAGCCATAGGATCCTCGACCCGTTCACGGACGACCAGCTGGCCACCCTGGGCCAAGCGCTGCACCTGACGCCCGGCACCACCCTGCTCGACCTGGCGTGCGGCAAGGGCGAGCTGCTGTGCACGTGGGCGCGGGACCACGGCACCGTCGGCACCGGCGTCGACCTCAGCACGGTGTTCGTCGCGGCGGCCCGCGAGCGCGCGGCGGAGCTCGGCGTCGACGTGACCTTCGTGCAGGGTGACGCCTCCGGTTACGTCGCGGACGGGCCTGTCGACGTGGCCTCCTGCGTCGGCGCGACGTGGATCGGCGACGGGGTCGTCGGCACGCTCGACCTGCTGGGCCGGTCGCTGAAGCCGGGCGGGATCGCGCTCGTCGGTGAGCCGTTCTGGCGGGCGGACCCACCCGAGGCGGCTCGGGCGATCGGTGACTTCCTGACGCTGCCCGGCCTGGTGGGGCAGACGCGGGACGCCGGGTGGGACCTGGTCGAGATGGTGCTGGCCGACGAGCACAGCTGGGACCGGTACGTGGCCGCGCAGTGGCTGAACCTGCGCCGGTTCCTGGACGAGCACCCCGACGACGAGCTGGCACCGTCCCTGCGGCACGAGCTGTCGACCGCGCCCCTGGAGTACGTCACGAACCAGCGCCCGTACCTCGGCTGGGGCGTCCTCGCGCTGGTGCGACGGTCCTGATGGACCCCTCGGCCGTCCGGGCCTACTACGCCGCGAAGAGCCAGCACGAGCGCGACCGGCTGCTCTCCGCGGAAGGGCTCCTCGAGCGCGTGCTGACCACCCGGCTCCTGGAACCCCACCTGGGCGCTCCTGGTCGCGCGCTCGACCTGGGCGGTGGCACCGGGCCCTACTCGGTGTGGTTGGCCGAGCTCGGCTGGGACGTGACCCTGGCGGACCTCTCCCCCGAGCTGCTGGCCATCGCCGAGTCCTCGCTGCCCGCCGGCACCGTCCGTGAGGTCGTCGAGATCGACGCCCGGGACCTGTCCCGCTGGGGCGACGACACGTTCGACGCGGTCCTCAGCCTCGGCCCCATGTACCACCTGACGACCGCGACCGACCGCGCTCTCGCCGCCCAGGAGCTCGCGCGTGTCACCCGACCCGGAGGTCTGGTCGCCGTGGCCCTCATGCCGCGGTACGTGTCCCTGCGCCGGGTCCTCTCCCTCGCCGACGAGCGCTGGCAGCTGGCCGACCCCACCTTCGTGGACCGCCTGCTCGACGACGGCGTGCTCGAGAACGCCGTCCCCGACCGGTTCACGCACGTGTACGGCGTCGAGCCGGCCGCCGTCGCACCGTTCTTCGAGTCGCACGGGTTCTCGACCGTGTCGCTCGCGTCCACGCACGGGTTCCTCACGGGCGTCGAGGACGGGTTCGAGGCGTTGCGGGTCGAGTACCCGGCGGCGTACACCCGCCTGCTCGACCGGCTCGTCGCGACGGCGACGGACCGGGGCGTGCTCTCCACCGCCGGGCACCTGCTGTACGTCGGCCGGCGCCGTCAGGAGCCGACGAGCCCCGACTCGTAGGCCGCGATCACCAGCTGCACCCGGTCGCGGCAGCCCGTCTTGCGCAGCGCCTCCGAGACGTGGGACTTCACGGTCGGCTCGGCGATCCAGAGCTCGGCACCGATCTCCGCGTTCGACAGGCCTCGCGCCACCGCCCGCAGGATCTCGAGCTCGCGGGGCGTCAGGTCCGCGACGCCCTTGGCGGGCACGGGCGCCGGCGCACGCGTCGTGAAGTCCTCGACCAGCCGCCGGGTGACCGTCGGGCCCAGCAGCATCGAGCCCTCCGCGACCATCCGCACCGCCTCGACCAGCCGGTCCGCCGTGACGTCCTTGAGCAGGAACCCGCTGGCCCCGGCACGCAGGGCGTCGTACACGTACTCGTCCAGGTCGAACGTGGTGAGGATCAGGACGCGGGTCGACGGGTGCTCCGCGCTGATCCGGGCTGTCGCCGCGATGCCGTCGAGCACCGGCATCCGCACGTCGACCACCGCGACGTCCGGCTGGTGCTGCGCCACGAGACCGAGGAGGGCGCGCCCGTCGGCGGCCGCACCGACCACCTCGAGGTCCGGCGCCGCGCCGATGATCGCGGCGAACCCCTGCAGGACGACAGGCTGGTCGTCGGCGACCACGACGCGGGTCATGCGGGCACCACGACGTCCAGCACGAACTCTCCGTCGACGACCACGGCCGTCATGGTGCCACCCAGCGCCTCGACGCGTTCGCGCATGCCGATCAGGCCGCGCCCCGGCTCGGCCGCTCCTTGGGCCGCGTTGGCCATCCGGAAGCCGACCGTCGTGTCGGACTGCGACCGGCTGACGGTGGTCAGGCTCGCCGCCGCGTGCCGGCGCGCATTGGTCAGCCCTTCCTGGACCGCCCGGTACAGGACGTACCCGGTGGCGGGCGAGACGTCGCGCCACGCGCCCTCGACCTCGATCGGCTGACCCGCCGCGACTGCGCCCGCCACCAGGTCGTCGACGTCGCACGCCGTCGGCTGCGGCGCGCGCTCGCTCTCGTCGGACGTGCGCTGCAGCACGACGAGCACCTGCCGCAGCTCGGTCAGCGCCTCGCGGGCGTCCGCAGCGATGTCCGCCAGCACCGCCCGGGCGTTCTCGTTCAGGTCCGGGTGCAGGAAGGGCGCCGACTCCGCGCGGACCGCGACCAGCGACACGTGATGGGCGACGACGTCGTGCAGGTCCCGTGCGAGCCGGGCCCGCTCCCCGGCCAGCGACTCGACCTCGAGGGCGTGCTGCTCCGTCACCTGGGCCGCGATGTGCCGGGCGCTCGCCCGTCGCCCGGCGCCGATGGCGGCCGAGATGCCGACCGCCGCGCTGATCATGACGACGTACACGATGAAGACGGGCCACAGGAAATGTTCGCCACCGCCAGTCCCCGCGTTCACCAGCCCGATCGGGAGCATCGCCTCCATTCCGGAACCGCAGTACCAGACGGCGATCGTCACGGCTGCGACGTACGGCACGACCGCCCGCCGCAGCCCGTCGAGCGCTGCGACGACGGTCACCGCGATGGTCCCCAGCCACCAGCCCCACACGAACCACCCGGTGAACGGCACCATCACCCACGGAGCCACCGTCAGCACCGTCGCCCAGACCGGCGACCACCGCGCGAGGAGCACCCCGGTTGCGACGCTCACCCCGGCGGCGACCGTGACGATCCTCGGAGCCGCGACCATCCAGGTCTGGGCCCCCGGCCAGTCGCTGCTGAACGCGGGCGTGATCACGAGGAAGGCCCCGACGATCAGCGCGAAGACGGCAGGAGTGACCCACGGGCGCCAGTCCGGGACGGTCGCGACCGGGCGGGTGGACTGCCCCGTCGGGAGCGCGGTCGTCGTCATGGCGTCATCGTCGCCTCTCCCAGGTCCCCACCGCCTCAGCCGCGCGGCTGACGTCCCGGTCCTCCCCAGGTCCCGGTGAGTAGCGTGGGAAGCCCACGAGATGAGGAGCACGCGATGACCGACGGCATCAAGACCGTAGTGGTCCCGGTGAGCGACCTCGCCGCGTCGAAGGCGTTCTACACGCGGCTGCTCGGCGTCGAGCCGGCGCACGACGCGCCGTACTACGTCGGCTTCGAGGTCGCCGGCCAGCACTTCGGGCTCAACCCGAACGGTGACGTGAGCGCGGGACTGGTCTACTACTGGCACGTCGAGGACCTCGCGGCCACGCGGGACGCGCTGGTCGCGGCCGGCGCCACGGTCGTCCAGGACTCGACCGCCGTGGGCGGCGGCCGGATCATCGCCACCCTGACCGACGTCGACGGCCACACGGTCGGGCTCGCGCAGGACGCGTGAGCACGACAGGCACGTTCGATCGGCCCTGGCGCATGATGGGACCAGCCACCCGCACGTCCTCGAGGAGTCACCCGTGTCCCTGACCGTCCCCGCCCTGCTCACCCCCTCCGCGGGCGCCCCGTTCGAGCGCGGCACCGTCGAGCGCCGCGAGCTCGGCGAGCACGACGTCCTGATCGACATCGCCTACGCCGGCATCTGCCACTCCGACATCCACCAGGCACGCGAGGAGTGGGGCAAGGCGATCTTCCCGATGGTCCCCGGCCACGAGATCGCCGGCGTCATCTCCGCCGTCGGTTCGGCCGTCACCAAGCACGCCGTCGGCGACCGCGCCGGCGTCGGGTGCTTCGTCGACTCCTGCCGCGAGTGCGAGATGTGCCTGGCCGGCGAGGAGCAGTTCTGCCTCCGCGGGAACGTCGGCACCTACAACAGCAAGGCCTACGACGGATCCCCGACGTACGGCGGGTACTCGACGCAGATCGTGGTCGACGAGAGCTACGCGCTGCGCATCCCCGAGGGGATCTCGCTCGACGTCGCCGCACCGCTGCTGTGCGCCGGGATCACCCTCTACTCGCCCCTGAAGCACTGGGGTGCCGGTCCGGGCACGAAGGTCGCGATCGTCGGGATGGGCGGGCTCGGGCACATGGGCGTGCAGCTGGCGCACGCGCTCGGCGCCGAGGTCACCGTGCTCAGCCAGTCGCTCTCCAAGCAGGCCGACGGGCTCTCGCTGGGCGCCGACCACTACTACGCGACGAGCGACCGGCAGACCTTCCGGGACCTGCGCCGGTCGTTCGACCTGATCATCAGCACCGTCGGCGCCGACATCGACGTGGACGCGTACCTGTCGCTGCTGCGGTTCGAGGGGTCGCTGGTGTTCGTCGGGCTGCCCGAGAACAAGCAGTCGTTCCGCGTGTTCTCGCTCACCGCGGCTCGTCGGAACCTGTCCGGGTCCAACATCGGCGGCATCCGCGAGACCCAGGAGATGCTCGACTTCTGCGCGGAGCACGGGATCGGCTCGGTCATCGAGACCATCACGGCCGACGACGTCGACAAGGCCTACGACCGCGTGGTCAACAGCGACGTCCGCTACCGCTTCGTCATCGACACGGCCACGATCCCGGCGACCTGACCTCCTTCCGGCCGGGCCCGTCCGTCACCACCGACGCGCTCCGAAGGTGACGAGTTCGGCGGTTTCCGACGAGGTCGTCAGTTGAAGCTCACGATCTCGTCGGAAACTGCCCAGCTCGCGCGGCTGAACGGTCAGGCGCGCAGGCCGAGCGTCGCGACGATCTCGCGCAGCAGCGCCTCGTAGTACGCGTCCGCCGGCATCACCAGCGGTCGGAGCTGACCGAAGACCTCCATGACCGTGAACCCGTGCACGCGGACGAACGCGTCGACGGCGAGCGCGATCGCGGGGGCGGGCAGCGGGTAGGACTGCCGGGCGGCCAGCGCGTCGAAGCCCGCGGCGGTGCCGTCGTCGAGCGTCGACGCCCGCGCGGTCACGACGTCCTCGTCGACCAGACCGCGCTCGTACGCCGTCGCGAAGAGTCCCATGATCCGGCTCCCCGGCCGGACGGCGACCGCGACGGTGCGGTCGGCAGGTGCGTGGTAGCCGGGCACCGGTGCGCCGAACGCGAGGCCGAACTGCGCCGGGTGCGCCACCGACCACCCCCGGTAGGCGCGCAGCCCCGCAGTGACGGCCGCGGCGAGGTCGTCGGGATCCGTCGCGAGCGACGCGTCGACGGCGGCGTCGACCGCGTCGGCGTGCTCGGTGAACGCCTCGACCAGCAGCTCGGTGAGCAGGTCGTCGCGACCGTCGACGTACCGGTAGAGCGCGGACACGGCGATGTCGAGGTCGCGGGCCACCGCGCGCAGCGTGACCCCCTCGACGCCGGCGCGCTCGAGGTGCGTGCGGGCGGAGCGCAGGATCGCGTCGGTGGTCTCCTGACGACGTCGCTCGCGGGTGGCAACCATCCGCGCAGCCTAAACGAGAACACTGTTCTTGACTTTAGGACGCGGGCACGAGAACACTGTTCACACAACAGAGAACAGTGTTCTTGTTTCTCGTCTGGAGCCCTCATGGTCAGCGACCGCCGCACCGCCGCCTACTCCCTCATCGCCTCCGGCACGCTCGCCGCCGTCGCCAGCATCGGCCTGGCCGCGCGGTTCGGGTGGCCCGAGATCCTCGACGCCCCCGCCGCCGAGGTGCTGCCCGCGTTCGCCGAGATCGCCGGGACCGTCCAGACGCTCTTCCTCATGCAGATGGCCAGCAGCCTCGTCCTCGTCCCCGGCGTCATCGCGCTCCACCTGCTGCTCGCCCGCAGCCGGGGCACCGACGCGGCACTTCTCACCGTCACCGCGTTCGGCGTGCTGGCCCCGGTCATCCAGACCCTCGGCTGGATCCGCTGGCCGCTCGTCGTACCCGGCCTGGCCGACCGCTACCTCGACCCGTCCGCGTCCCCCGCGAGCACGGAGGCCACCGCCGCGACCTATGAGCTGATCAACGCCTACGCGGGCGGGGCGCTCGGCGAGCACCTCGGCTGGCTGCTCCAGGGCGTGTGGGCAGTCGGCCTCGCGCTCCTCGCGTGGCGCGCCGCCGACGTCGCCCCCGCCTGGCTGCGCCGCACGCTGGCCGTCCTCGCCGTCGCGTGGACGGTGACGCTGATCCCGGCCGGCTGGCTCGCCGACGACACCCTGACGACGATCGGCACGACGACCTACTCGGTCTGGTACCTGGCACTCCTGGTCCTCGGCGTGACGCTGCTGCGCTCGCGGTCAGGCGAGCCGACCCCCGCCGAACCCGACGCACACCTCGTCGCACGCTGACCGGACGGCCGTCGCCGAACGCGTCGGTCGGCGCCGAACTCGCGTGTTGCCACACACGAGCTCGGCCGCAGGCGACGAGTTCGGGTCCCGCCTACGGTGGCCGGGTGGATCCCATCCAGAGCGTCGCGCCTCCGCTGCGTGGGCGCGCGATCCTGTCGCAGGACTGGTTGCGGGTCAGCTTTCTGCACTGGCGGGTGCCGTCCGACCGCGTCGCGCCGCTCCTGCCTGCGGGTACGCGTCCCGACGAGCACGACGGCTCCTCCTGGGTGGGGCTCATCGCGTTCCAGATGGCGCGTTTCACGATCGTCCCCGGACCGGCCCTGCCGTACATCGGCGACTTCCCCGAGATCAACGTCCGGCTCTACACGGTCGACGACGAGGGCAGGCGCGGGGTGCTGTTCCGGTCGCTGGAGGCGTCGCGCGTGGTGACCGTGCTAGGCGCGCGGACCGTCATGAACGTGCCGTACCAGTGGGCGCGGATGTCGATCCGACGGTCCGGAGCCGCCATCGACTACCGGTCGACCCGGCTCACGGGGTCGCGTCCGTCGACGCACACGGTGGTCCGGCCGACGTCGGAGACCGTCGTCGGCGACCCGCTGGCCGACTTCCTCACCGCGCGCTGGGGCATGCACACGGTGCTGCGGGGGCGGACGCGGTTCGTGCCCAACGAGCACGAGCCCTGGCCGCTGCGGCGGGCGAGTCTGGTGTCGCTGGACGACGAGCTCGTCGCGGCCGGCGGGCTGCCTGGCGTGGCGTCACGGCCGCCGGACTCGGTGCTGTACTCGCCGGGCGTGCATGCCCGGTTCGCGATGCCGCTGTAGCCCGCGTCAGTCCGTCTCGCCCAGCCGCTCCCGCAGGATCCGGACGGCCCTCGGGCCGACGCCGTGCAGGTCGAGCAGGGCGTCGAGGTCGGCGGCCCGCACGGCATCCCACGTGGCGAACCCGGCATGGCGGAGTGCTCGGGTCGCGGCGATCCCGATCGCCTTCGGCAGCGCACCCCCGGACGGGGCGCCGACGTACGGGTGCGCGTCGGCGACGACCGCCGGAGCCCGGAACCTCCACGCCTCGGCGACCAGCCGCTCCACCAGGGCAGGGTCGGCCACAGCGCAATCGACCTCGACACCGATGGGGGTGGATCCCCTGGTCAGCGGTCCGATGCCCGCCTCGGACCGTTCGAGCGAGGGGTCGACGTTCAGCAGCGTGACCCCGCGACGCTCGTCGACGGCCGCGAAGCCCACGTCCGCGACGCGGAACCCGACCAGGTGGACGTGCGGCTTCTCGGCGGTCTCAGGCAGCGCGAGCGCCCACCGGCGGACGTGGTCGACCTCGATCATGGCTGGAGATTCTCACATGTGTGGACGCAGCGAGGCACCCCGCAGCGCGTGCCGCGGGGTGCCTCGTCAGTGGTGCGTCACGTGCGTCAGGGCTCCGGCGTCGGGTCGCCCGCCAGGATCAGGTACAGGTCACGTCGGGCGCGGTCGAGGACCTCGAGGGCCTTCGTCGCCTGCTGGTCGGTGCCGGTACGGGCGACCTGGTGGGCCGCCGCCCCGAGCGCCTCGAGCGCTCCGCGCAGCGCGCGACCCGGCGAGGTCGGCCGGCTCGCGGCGTCCTCCCACGGGCTGCCCAGCTGGTCGGCGTTCTGGGTGACGTAGGTGCCGCCCGCCTCGGTGAGCGTGGCCATCTTGCGGCCCGACTCGGAGGTGATGGCGATAAGGCCCTCGTCCTCCAGCAGGTTGAGCGCCGGGTAGATGGCGCCGGGGCTCGGCCGCCAGGTGCCGCCCGACCGCTCGCCGATCTGCTGGATCAGCTGGTAGCCGTGCATCGGCTCCTCGGCGAGAAGCAGCAGGATCGCGGCGCGGATGTCACCCCGTCCGGCGCGGCGCCCCGGACCGCGGCCACGGCCGCCAGGGCCGAAACCGGGACCGCCGAAGCCCGGACCGCCGAAGCCCCGCGGGCCGCGGTGCCCCTCGTGCTCGTGGTGCTCGTGTGGGAACGCTCCGCGAGGGCCGCCGCGGCGCGGGTCGAAGCCCTCCTCGTAGGGGGCGTCGGGGAAGTCGCCGCGACGGCGGCGGGTGCGGCCGCGCTCGGCGGTCGGGTCGGAGGGGGTGCTGACGAAGGGGTGGTGTGGGTGTCGCATGGGATGTCTCCTTGACGATGGGGCCGCGGAGCTCCGCGGATCCGGGAGGTCGTGCGATCTCGACCGGACGACCTAAAGATATATCGTCGATCTATCTTTGACAACCCCTAGCGATACTCAGAGCCGCGCGAGCACCGCGCCGCCGTGCACGCCGAGCACCTGCCCCGTCGTCCACCCGCCGTCCGGCGACGCCAGGTAGGCGACCGCTGCGGCGACCTCCTCGACGGTCCCCGGCCGCCCCATCGGCACGCGCGCCAGCCGACGCGCGTACTCGGCGTCGTCGAGCCGGCCCGCCCAGAACTCCGTATCGGGCACGAACCCGGGCGCGACGGCATTGACGGCGATCCCGTCGGAGGCCACCCGGGCCGCGATCCCGGTGACCCACGAGTTGATTGCGGCCTTGGCTGCGCCGTACGACCCGGCGCCGCGCAAGGCGGCCACCGAGCTCATCGCGATGATCCGCCCACCCGGCCGCGGCATGGCGGGCAGCAGCGCCTCACCCAGCAGGACCGTGGTGAGGACGTTCAGCCGGAACTCGTCGACCCACAGGTCGGCCTTCGCCTCCAGGCTGCCGTCCCGAGGCTCCAGCGACCCGCCCGCGTTGAGCACCAGCACGTCGACCGCACCCAGCCGCTCCGCGAGCGCGGCCACCTCGCCCGGGTCCCGGAGGTCTGCGACCTCGACCCGCATCACCCCCGCGGCGGTCTCCTCGAGGACCTCCCGGCGCCGCCCGACGATCACCACGTCATCCCCGTCGGCCACCAGCCTGCGCGCCACCGCGCGTCCGATGCCTGTCCCGCCGCCTGTCACCACCGCTGTTCGCATCGGTCCACCGAAGCATCGACGTGCGACTCTGTCGATCGGTGGGGACGGCGTGCGTCATGGCCACGACCGACCGACGACGAGCACGAGAGGACGACCATGACCACCGAGTACATCGTGGCCCTGTACGGCGACCAGACGGTCTGGCACGGCGACGACGCCCCCGACCGCGTCCCCGGGCACCAGGTGCACGAGGCGTTCGGACGCGCCTGCGCCGACGGCGGGCACGTCATCCACGACAGCGCCGAGCTCCATCACTCGGTCTCCCGGGTGGTGCGCCTGCGGGACGGCCGGACGTCCGTGACGGACGGCCCCTTCGCGGAGCCGACCGAGGTCCTCGCGGGCTTTTACCGGATTGCGACCGACGACGTCGACGGGCTGGCCCTGCTCGTCGGCGAGCTCATCCGCGGGACGGGCGAGGTCGCCGAGATCCGCGAGTCGATCGCTCCCCCGGACGGTCTCTAAGCCGTCATCTGGGCGAGCTGGATGAGGTTGCCGCAGGTGTCGTCGAGCACCGCGACGATGACGGGGCCCATGTCCGTCGGCGGCTGCACGAACCGCACGCCCAGCGCGGTCAGCCGCTCGAACTCCGCCTGCACGTCGTCGACCCCGAACGAGGTGGCGGGGATGCCGTCCTCGACCAGCGCCGCCTTGTAGGGGCCGACCGCGGGATGCCCGCTGGGCTCGAGGAGGAGCTCGACGCCGTCCGGGGCGGCCGGCGAGACGACCGTGAGCCACCGGTCGTCGCCGCCGAGGGGGATGTCGTTCTTCACGACGAACCCGAGGACGTCGGTGTAGAAGTCGAGGGCCTTGCGCTGGTCGTCGACGAACACGCTGGTCACGGTGATGCGGATCATGGGGACTCTCCTTCGTCGGGAACCGGCCACCGCGTGGCGATCTGCCGCAGCGGGCCGGTGTCGAGGTGGTGGAACTTGTAGCGGCCCTCGCGTCGGACGGTGACCAGGCCGGCCTCCTCGAGCACCTCCAGGTGCTGCGAGACGGCCTGCCGGGTCGATCCCAGGCCGTGTCGCATGGTCAGCCGCGTGCACAGCTCGAACAGCGACTGCCCGTCGCGCTCCTGGAGCTCGTCGAGGATCGCGCGGCGCGTGGCGTCGGCGATCGCCTTGAAGACGTCGGCTGCCATACGTCCTGTATAGGCAAGTAGCCACTTGCCCGTCAAGGGCTGTCGATTCACCAGACCCTCGCGCGTCATCACCCCGACAGGCACAGTGGACGCATGAGGGAGATGACGACATGACCGACCGGTGGACACTCCTGCTCTGGGGCGACGAGGACTTCTGGGAGAACGCGTCGCCGGAGGTCCAGGAACGCGTGATGGGCGAGCACGACGCGTTCTCCACGGCGTGCGAGGAGCGCGGCTACCGCATCCTCGGCGGCGACGAGCTGGGACTCTCGAAGAAGGCCGTCACGGTCCAGCGCCCCGAGGGTGGCGACCTGACCATCACCGAGGGTCCGTACGTCGAGCTGGCCGAGCACCTCGGCGGCTACTACGTCATCGAGACCGACGACGCCCAGGGGCTGGCGCGGCTCGCCGGCGAGCACCTGCTGACCGACGGCGGCGGCATCGAGCTGCGCCCGGTCGTGGTGCACGACGCATGAGCACGCAGACGTTCGTCGTCCTCCTCTACGCCACCGAGGGCGACTGGGACGGTGCCGACGAGGCGACGAAGGCCGAGTACTACCGGCAGCACGGCGACTACGACGACCAGGCCGCCGACTTCGGCGTGACGTTCCTGGCCAGCGAGGCGCTCCAGTCGGTGACCACCGCCGTCACCCTGCGGCGGTCCGGCGACGACGCGGAGGTCACCGAGGGCCCCTTCGCCGAGACCGCCGAGCAGCTCGGCGGCTTCTACCTGGTCACCGCGCCGAACCGGGAGGCCGTGCTGAAGCACGCGATGCTGCTTCCGGAGTACACGATCGAGGTCCGCGAGATCGCCCAGATGTGAGGTGTCGATCCTGGTGCGGCCCACCCGTCATCGGGGCAGCGGGACGCACCAGGCGTCCTCCGACCAGCAGGAGCTGACATGGCCGAGTTCACCGTGGTGCTCTACCGCGACGACGCCCGCGACGAAGCACTCACCACCGAGGAGCGCGATCGCGCCTGGGCCGCCCACAGCGCGTTCCAGCAGTACTGCGCCGACCAGGGGTGGGAGATCGTCGCCACCCGGGCCCTCGGAGCAGCCGCCCGGGCGCGGTCGCTGCGGTCCGACGGGCGCGCCGGGGTGGTCGTCACCGACGGCCCCTACGCCGAGACCGCCGAGCAGGTGGGCGGGTTCTACCTGGTCGCCCGCACGTCGCTGGACGCGCTGACCGAGGCGGTGTCCGCGCTCGCGCTCAACGGCGAGTCCGTCGAGATCCGACCCACCGTGCGGTTCGTCGACGGAGTCCCCGTCGACGGCGACCACGCGCTGACGGCGCCGTGAGGTTCGTCGTCCTCGCGTTCGGGCCGGCCGTGCTGCCCGCCGGCATCACACTGGGTTCCGTGGACACGGCGACGTCGGTGCAGGACCGCGCCCTGCGGGACGGGACGTTCGACGGGCCCGCGTCGGAGCTGACCGGCATCCAGGTGCTCGACGCGACGGACCTCGACGTGGTCCTCGACCAGCTGCCCGCGTCGGGCACGTTCGAGGTGCGGCCCGTCGCGTGACCCCATCCGACGACGCCCTCGCCGACGCCTGGCAGGCCCACTGGTCCCGCCTGATCGGCTTGCTCATCGGCCAGTTCGCGCGCCCCGACCTGGCCGAGGACGCCGTCTCCGACGCCTTCGAGTCCGCCGCGCGCCACTGGCCCGTCGACGGCGTCCCGACGAACACCGGCGCGTGGCTGCTCACAGCCGCGCGCCGGCGCGTGCTCGACCGCCTCCGCTCGGAAGCGGTCCAACGGAAGAAGGAACCCCTGATGGTCGTCGACGACGAGATGCGTGCCGCCGCCGCGGCCGTCGTCGACCCCGGCGCCCACGTGGCCGACGAGCAGCTCCGACTGATCTTCGCCTGCTGCCACCCCGCGATCGCGCCCGACGACCGTGTCGCCCTGACCCTGCGGTTCGTCGTCGGCCTCACCACCACCGAGATCGGCCGGCTCCTGCTCGTCCAGGAGTCGACCATGGCCGCCCGGCTGACCCGCGCCAAGAAACGGCTCGCATCGTCCGGCATCCCCTTCGCGACCCCCGCTGCGGAGCGGCTGGACGAACGCCTGGACGTCGTCGCGACGGTCGTCTACCTCGCCTTCACCTCCGGCTACCACCCCGGCGTCGGGGACGTCGCCCTGCGTGTCGACCTCGGCGACGAGGCCATCCGGCTCCTGCGCGTCCTCGACGCGTTGCTGCCCGGCCGCGCCGTCGTCCGCTCCCTGCTTGCCCTGCTGCTCCTGCAGCACTCCCGCCGCGACACCCGGCTGGACCCCTCCGGCGCGCTGATCCTCCTCCCGGACCAGGACCGCTCCCGCTGGCACCACGACGAGATCGCGGAGGGCGTGGCCCTGCTGGAGTCGCTCGCGCCAGGCACCCCCACACCGCCCGACGGCGCGCGTTCGACGACGTCGCCCGGCTCCACGACGCCCACCGATCCCACGTCGACCGGCCCGACGCGACCACCTCTGGCTACCCCGCCGGGTCCGCCGACAACCGGCCCGACCAGATCACCCCGGGCCGCCCCGCCGAGTCCGTCGACAACCGGCCCGACCGGACCACGTCTGGCCACCCCGCCAGGTCCGTCGGGAACCGACCCGACGAGACCACCTCTGGCTACGCCGGGTCCGTCGGGCCACCAGGGTCGGCTCGCGACCGAGTACCGGCTGCAGGCACTGATCGCGGCCGAGCACGCGACCGCGCCGACCGCCGCGGACACCCGCTGGTCGACCATCGCCGACCTGTACGCCCAGCTCGAGACCCTCACCGGCTCACCGGTCGTGCGGCTGGCCCGGGCGGTGGCCGTGGCCGAGGCATCGGGCCCGGAGGCGGGCCTGCAGCTGCTCGACGGCCTCGACGACGCCCTCCCGCGCCACCACCGGGTCCCCGCCGTCCGCGCCGAGCTCCTCCGCCGCGCCGGCCACCCGACCGCCGCCGCGGCGGCGTATCGCGCAGCCCTGTCCCTGGTCACGAACCCGACCGAACGCACCCATCTGGAAACCCGCCTGGCCGCCCTCACCGACCCCTACCCCCGGCAGCCACGTGTTCGTCAGTTTCCGACGACCTCGTGAGTTGCGACTGACGATGCCGTCGGAGACTGACGATCTCGCGGCCTGCCGCTCGACCCGTCCACAGGCTCGGCGGATGAGCAGTCGTGCACAGACAACCGGGCGGGCTGTGGGTGGCGGCCATCTGGCGGCACCGTCGTCTCATGTCGAGGCGACCCAGTGACCGCACCGCTCCGTCGCGTCCGTCGCTTCCGGCGGTGCGACTCGCTCGTGACCACCCGGACGAGGTCGTCCGCGGACTGCACAAGTCTGGCCGGTGGGAGCGGGTGGGTCGTGGTGTCTACCTCCCCGACTCACCGACAGCGGGCATCGATCGTCGTCGGAGAGTGGCGCTCGCGCGCATCGTCGGCATCCATCAGCGCGTGCAGGCCGAGCACTGGTTCAGCCATGAGTCCGCTGCGCTGATCTGGGGGCTGCCGCTGTGGCGAACACCGGATACGACTCACCTCCGGCAAGTCCACCGCCCAGGTTCGGGTGCGGACCCGCTGATCACCCGGCACGTCGGCATCCCGGACCCGGATCAGCGGAGGGTCGTCCTCGGCCTGCCAGTCACGTCGCTCGAACGGACGGTCCTCGACTGCGTCGCAACCGTCCCGCCCATGCGAGGGCTCGTGATCGCCGACGCTGCCCTGCGCATCGGCGCTGACCGAGGTGCGTTGGAGGACCTGCTCGCAGGACGCGCTGGTCGCCCCGGATCCGCCCGGGCTCGCGCGATCCTGTCGCTCGCCGACGATGGCGCCGAGTCCCCGGGCGAGTCCGCCGCGCGCTTCATCGTCCTGAGGGACGGCCTGCCGATCCCGAGCACGCAGGTCGCGGTCGAGACGAGGATCGGCACGTTCTGGGCGGATCTGGGCTGGCCGGAGTGGCGACTGCTGCTGGAGTACGACGGGCGTGCCAAGTACGCGGGCAGTGAGGCCGAGCGGTTCATGCAGGAGAAGCGCCGGCACGACGCCGTGCTGGAGACGGGTCATCGCATCCTGCGCGTTACGAAGGAGGATCTGACCACCGACGCCCTGACACGCCGCCTCCTGCAGTACGCACCACCGACGACCCGACTCCGACCACGTCGCGAGCTACGAACCGCCCATGAGACGAGGTCGTGAGTTTCCGACCAGGTCGTGAGTTGCAGTTGACGATGTCGTCGGAAACTCACGATGTCGTCGCCGCGCGCGTGGGCGGGCTGGGCGGGCGGTGGGCGGGCGGTGGCGTCAGCTCAGGAGCAGCAGGATCAGGAGGGTGACGTTCAGCGCGACCACCAGCGTCACCACCAGGAGCAGGGTGGCGTGGAGCCAGGGGCCGTTGCGGTGGGAGCCCATGACCGTGCGGCTGCGCGTCAGGGCGACCAGGGGGATGACCGCGAACGGGATGCCGAAGCTGAGGACCACCTGCGAGAGGACCAGGGTCCAGGTGGCGTCGGCACCGACGGCCAGGAGGACGATCGCCGGGATCAGGGTGACGACGCGGCGGACCAGCAGGGGGATGCGCTTGTGGATCAGCCCTTCCATGATCGTCGCGCCGGCGTAGGCGCCGACGGAGGTGGACGCCAGACCCGACGCGAGCAGGCCGATGGCGAACGCGATCGCGATTCCGACGCCCAGCGCGGCGGCGATGGCGTCGTAGGCGCCGGGGATCGAGTCGGTGCCGGGGACGCCGCGCAGGCCCGAGGCGGCGAGCAGGAGGAGGCCGATGTTGACGGCGCCGGCGACAGCCAGCGCGATGCCGACGTCCCAGCGGGTCGACCGCAGCATCCCCGTGAGCGTCGCGCCGGTGGTCAGTCCGTGCCGGTCGCGGGCCAGGGCCGAGTGCACGTAGATGGCGTGGGGCATCACGGTGGCGCCCAGCATCGACGCCGCGAGCAGGACCGAGTCGGTGCCGTCGAACCGCGGGACCAGACCGGACAGGACCCCGCGGGCGTCGGGCGGCGCGACGAACAGGCCGGCCAGGAACCCGACGGTGATGACGGCGAGCAGGGCGATGATGACGTGCTCGAACCGCCGCTGCCCGTACCGGTTCTGCGTGGCCAGCAGGAGCAGGGACACGACGCCGACGATCAGCCCACCGAGCGGCAGCGGGACGCCGAAGAGCAGCTGGAGGGCGATGGCGCCGCCGACGACCTCGGCGATGTCGGTGGCCGCCGCGACCACCTCGGCCTGCACCCAGAACGCCAGCCGCGGGGTGCGACGCATCCGCTGCCCGAGCACCCCGGGCAGCGAGTCGCCCGTGACCAGGCCGAGCTTCGCGGACTGGTACTGGACGAGCACGGCCATCGCGTTCGCCACGACCAGCACCCACAGCAGCAGGTAGCCGTACCGCGCGCCGGCCGTGAGGTTGGCGGCGACGTTCCCCGGGTCGACGTAGGCGATGGCCGCGACGAACGCAGGGCCGAGCAGCAGGGGGGCACGACGACGCCGCGGGGTGGCGACCTGGACGGCGTCGTCCGTCGCGCTGCTGGTCATGGGTCACCTCGTCCCAAAGTTCGGTCGTCCGAACTCACTCTAACCACTGCGCGCGCTGAGTGAACGCCGGGCACGCCGCGGCAGGGGCAGGTGCCGTCAGGCCACCGCAGCCACCTCGCGCTCCCAGCCGTCGGCAGTCGACCGGAACCCCACCCGCTCGAGGTAAGCGCGTGCCTCGGGGGCGGGCGACCCGCCGACCACCAGCCGACGGAACCCGTGCGCGGCGAACACCCCGCTGTCCCGGTACACGAACTCGCCGGGCGTGAAGTCCCGGTACCGCGGTGTCACGTAGTCGAGGTCCACCCGACCGACCCCGTCACCGGCGGACCGGACGACGACCGCGCCGACCAGCTCGTCGCCGCGCACGACGACGAACGCGGCAGACGCGACGGGGTCAGTGCGGTCGGTCGCGGCGAACGCGGGGTGGAACCGGGCGATGTCGCGGGCGTGCGCGTCGAGCAGGTGGCGCAGGACGGCGTCGTCGGCCCGGACTTCGAGGACGCCGTAGACCTGCTCGTCGTGCCGCTCGCGATGCAGCCGGAACAACCAGTACACGTCGATGATCGCGATGACCCCGTTCATGACCGCGAACGGCCAGATGCCGACGATCGCGTTGTACGCCGTCGCGAACACCGCTCCGGCGAGGTTCAGCACCCGGAAGCGCAGCACCCGCGCCTGCGTGAGCGAGACGATGACCAGAAGCGAACCGACCCAGCCGACGATCTCCAACCACACCATCCGGCGAGACTATCGACGGCCCCGAAAAGATCTCGCCACAGAAGGTCGACGGGCGGATCGTGGACGTCATGACGACGTGGTCGATCCGTGAGGTGCCGGTCTCCGAGACGCCCGAGGGAGCGTGGCTCCTGCACGGCTACGCCGACGCGATGAACGACGTGCTGCTCGACACGTGGGGAAACCGCGACTTCGAGCGCACGGCCACGGAGATCCTGGGCGCGATGCGCGACCAGCGGTACATCCGCAAGCCGCGCCTGGTCGCCGTGGCCGACGACGAGCGCGACACCCCGGACCCGGACCGCGTCCTCGGCTACGCGATGGTGAACCTCCCGCTGCAGGACAACACGCACACGGCCGGCGCGGAGATCGGCGTCCGGCCGGCGCACCGCCGGCAGGGAGTCGGGGCGGCGCTCTACGACGCCGTCCTCACCCTGGTCCGCGACACCGGCCGGACGCACGTCCTGGCGTCCAGCGACCAGCGGGTCGAGCCACCCGCAGGTCCCGGAACCCTCGCGGCGACGACCGGCGTCGGCCGCGTGCTGGCCGACGACGACGGTCCGCGGTTCCTGCTGAAGCGCGGCTTCGCGCTCGAGCAGGTGGAGCGCTACTCCGTGTTCGACCTGCCCTTCGACGCGGACCTCATGGCGAAGCACCGTGCGGAGGCGGAGGCCCACGCTGGGCCCGACTACCGCCTGGTCTCCTGGCTCAGCCACGCGCCAGAGGAATGGGTCGACGAGTACGCGCTGCTGAACACCCGGATGAGCACCGACGCGCCCCTCGGTGGCCTCGACCTCGAGGAGGACGTCTGGGACGCGGAGCGGATCCGGGTCACGGAGCGGCAGTACCAGGAGCGGGAGCTCGAGCTGTTGGTGCTGGCCGCCGAGCACGTCCCGACGCACACGCTCGCCGCGTTCACCTGCTTTATGGCGGTCCCCAACTCGGACGAGTTCGTGCACCAGGACGACACGCTCGTGATCAAGGAGCACCGCGGCAGGCGCCTCGGCATGCTGGTCAAGACGGCGAACCTGCAGCGGCTCGCCGCGGAGCGACCGACGGTCCGGCGCGTGGGCACGTGGAACGCCGAGGAGAACTCCTACATGCTCGCCATCAACGTGGCGCTGGGGTTCCGGCCGGCCGGCGGCTCCGGGGAGTGGCAGCTCAAGCTGAGCTGACGCGCGACGACCCCCGCGGGATCGCCATCTGCCACCAGCGCGACCAGCGCTCGTGGACCTCCCCGAACGTCTTGTCGTCGAGCCCGTACGTGGACAGGATCGCGTCGACCGTGCCGTGCGGGGGCGTGTGCGCCGCGGGGGTCTCCTGCAGGACGAGGAACATCTCGGAGATCCCGTGCAGCCGCAGCCCGAGCTGCAGCGGCGTCTCGTAGACGAGCGTCCCGCCGAGCAGGGTCCCGTCGGGCCGACGCGCCTGGACGTGCCCCCCGATCGGTACCCCGCGGATGCCGACGAGTCCCGCGCGGTCGAGCAGCCGGTCGTGCCTGTCCCCGGACGGCAGCCCGAACATCGTCAGGGTCCGCCGGTCCTGCTCCGGGTGGACCGACACCGCGAACTGCAGCTGGTGGACGGACGCGATCCAGTGCTCGTCGACCTCGTCGCGCACCCCGTCGAACGTGGCCATGCCCTCGTGGCTGCGGCGCGTGACGGTCAGGTGGGTGCGGTGCGGCTCGTGCGCGGCGGACCGCAGGGTGAGCTTGTCGTGGTGCGGCCAGCTCAGGGTGTGGATGGTCGCGTCGCCGACGACGTCCTGGGTCTCGACCGCCGTGTCGACGAACCTGCGGCATTCGGCGTCCAGACCGTCGTGGTCCCAGCCGTACCAGCGGCGCACGAGCGCGGGATCTCGCAGGAATGCCCAGACCTTCGACAGCGGCGCCGGGACATCGACCGACACGACCTCACGGAGCTCCAGCGTCATCGCCATCACCTCGGTGCTCACACCTGCCCGACCGGATGCTTCCGACCGTAGCCCGACCGGGCTCTGACCGCGATCAGACCGCGATCAGGCGTCGAGGACCGCGAGCGCGTCCGGCTCCACACCGAGCTCGACGACGTCCCCGAGGGACCACCGGCCGCCGACAGGTCCGAGCGCGGTGACCACGCCGATCCCGTCGACGTCGACACGGACCTCGGACCGTCCACGTCGCGACGACACCCCGCGCACGGTGCCCTTGACGACCCCGGTGTGCCCGACGACGAACGCCCCTTCCGCGAGCGCGAGCGTCGCCGCGGACGGTGGCACGTGCAGGGCGTCGCGCAGGGGCGCCGCGGCGGGGCTGTCCAGCGGCACGAAGGCCTCGTAGCCGAGGAACGACGCGACCTCACGCGAGGCAGGCCGGACCCAGAGGTCGGCCGGTGCGTCGACCTGCAGGAGCCGCCCGGCGGCCATGACGGCGACGCGGTCGGCGACGGCGAAGGCCTCGTCCTGGTCGTGGGTGACGAACACGGCCGTGGTGCCAGTGGCGACGAGCGCGGCGCGCAGGTCGACGGCGAGGCGTTCGCGCAGGGCCCGGTCGAGGGCGGACAACGGCTCGTCGAGCAGCAGGAGCCGGGGTCCCGGGGCGAGCGCGCGGGCCAGGGCGACGCGCTGCCGCTCGCCACCGGACAGCGTCGCGATGCCACGGTCCTCGTAGCCGGACAGCCCGACGAGCTCGAGCAGCTCCGCGACGCGCGCGCCGGAGCGTCCCGGCAGGCCGTAGGCGACGTTGCGCCCGACGGTGCGGTGCGCGAAGAGCTGGCCGTCCTGGAACATCAGCCCGAACCCGCGCCGGTGCACGGGCACCCCGGCCAGGGAGACGCCGTCCCACGATACCGAGCCCGCGGCCAGGGGTTCGAGGCCCGCGACCGCGCGCAGCAGCGACGACTTGCCGCAGCCGGACGCTCCGAGGAGCGCGACGACCGACCCAGGAGCCACGTCCAGGGAGACGCCGTCGACGGCGGTCGCGAGGCCGTACCTCACCACCACGTCACGGACGGACAGACCGCTCACCACTCACCTCCCGCACCGGGGGCGCGCAGTCGTTCGCAGGCCGCGACGATCCCCGCGGTGAGCACCGCGAGGACGACGGACGCGGCGAGCGCCATGCCGTAGGAGTCGGGACCGGGCCGGCCGATGAGCCGGAAGATCACCACGGGCAGGGTCGGCCGGTCGGGGCGGGCGAGGAACGACGTCGCGCCGAACTCGCCCAGCGACGCGGCGAACGCGAACCCGACGGCCAGGCCCAGGGACCGGGCGGCGATGGACAGGTCCACGGTGCGCAGCACGCGACCGGGCCTCGCCCCGAGCGTCGCGGCAGCCTCGCGCAGGCGCGGGTCGATCGCGCGCAGCACCGGCAGCACCACCCGCACGACGAGCGGCACGGCGACCACCGCCTGCGCGATCGGCACCAGCAGCGGGCTGGTCCGCAGGTCGACGGGCAGCCCGAACGGGTGGTGCATCGACAGAAGGAAGCCGAACCCGACGGTCACGGCGGACACCCCGAGCGGGAGCATGAACAGTGCGTCGAGCCCGGCGACTGCCCGCCGACCGACCGCCCGGCGCGGTCGTCGGGACACCACGAGCGCGACGAGCCCGCCGACCACCAGCGCGAGCAGCGTGGCGTCGAGCGCGATCCGCAGGGAGTTCAGGGTGGCCTGCCAGACGGTGACGGTGAGCGCGCCGCCGGTGGTGCCGAGGGCGGTGTAGTGGTCGAGTCCCCAGCCGTCGCCGGTCCGCAGCGACCGGACCACCAGGTTGACCAGGGGCAGCGCGAGCAGGAGGACGACGAGCGCGGTCACGGAGGTGGCGACGAGCGTGAGGGCGTGGCCGTCGCCGGGCGGCATGCCGGCGGGCCGGCGCAGCCGCAGCGGACGGACGGAGGCGGACGGGAGGGTGAGCCCGAGCGCCTGCTCGCGCCGCGACCGCGAACGGCCGGCGACGACCAGCGTCCCCGCGACGACGACCAGCTGCACGACCGACAGCACGGCCGCGGCCCGCAGGTCGAGGAACTGCGTCGTCTGCACCCAGATCTCGGTCTCGATGGTGCCGAACTGCAGGCCGCCGAGCACCAGGACGGTCCCGAACGCGGTCGCGCAGAACAGGAACGCGAGCGACGCGGCGGAGGCGATCGCGGGGGTCAGCGCGGGCAGCGTCACGGTCCGGAACGCCTTCCACGGCGACGCGCCGAGCGCCCGCGCCGCCTGCTCCGCCCGCGGGTCGAGCCGCTCCCACAGCCCTCCGACGGCCCGCACGACGACCGCATAGTTGAAGAACACGAGCGCCGCGACGATGGCCGCGAACGTGCCGTCCAGGTGCAGGAACCCGAGCGGCCCACCGCTGACGAGCAACGAGCGGAACGCGACGCCGACGACGACGGTCGGCAGGACGAATGGCACGGTGACGAAGGCCCGGAGGAACGACCGTCCGCGGAAGGAGTGCCGGTAGAGCACGTACGCGCCGGGCACCCCGAGCAGCACGCTCAGGACGGTCCCCAACGTCGCCTGCGCGAGCGTCAGCCCGACGATCCGCCAGGTGCGCGGCCGCGAGAACACGTCCGCGAACCCGCCGAGGTCCAGGTGCCCGTCGACGACGAACCCCTTCGCGATCATCACCGCCACCGGCCAGACGAAGAAGACCCCGAGGAACACCAGCGGGACCGCGACGGCCAGCGACCAGAACACCGCCACGCGCGCCCGGCCCGACGCACCCACCGCAGTGGGTGCGTCGGACCGGGTCGGCGTCAGGACGGACATGGTCAGCCGATCACCGTCTCCGACCAGGCGGCCAGCCAGGCCTCACGGTTCGCGCTGATGTCCTCGGGGGAGATCTCGAACGGGTCGGTCGCCAGGGGTGCGAACTCGGTCCACTCCTCGGGGAGCGTGGCCGAGGGGCTCACGGGGTACATGTACATCGACACCGGGATGTCGTCCTGGACCTCGTCGGACAGCAGGAACTCGAGCACCTCCTGCGCGCCGGTCGGGTTGGCCGCGCCCTCGAGCACGCCCGCGTACTCCGTCTGCCGGAAGCAGGTGTCGAGCAGTGCGCCGGTCGTCGGCTCGGTGCCGCCCTCGGGCACGGTGTACGGGGGCGACGACGCGTACGACAGGACGATCGGCCGCGGACCGTCGGCGCCGCCGCCGGAGAAGTCGGTATAGTAGGCGTCGGTCCAGCCGTCGGCCACCTTCAGGCCGTTCGCCTTCAGCGCAGCCCAGTAGTCCTGCCAGCCGTCCTCGCCGAACGCACCGATGGTTGCCAGCAGGAACGACAGGCCAGGCGACGACGTCACCGCGTTGGGGACCACCAACAGGTCCTTGTACTCCGGCTCCGTCAGGTCCTCGAGCGTGACCGGCTCGGCCAGGCCCTGCTCCGCGAACCACGTGTGGTCGACGTTGATGCAGACGTCGCCGAAGTCGATCGGGACCAGCGCGTCCTCGAACGCACCCGGCTGCGTGGTCGGCGCGACGACGCCCTCGTCGACCGCGCGCGAGGCGAACGAGTTGTCGATGCCGAACACCACGTCACCCAGCGGGGCGTCCTTGGTGAGCACGAGCTGGTTGACCAGGGTTCCGGCGTCGCCCTGCTGGACGACCTCGACCGTGAGGCCGGACCGCTCCTCGAACGCGTCGAGGAGGCCGTCGGACAACCCGAACGAGTCGTGCGTGACCAGCGTGACGGTGCCCCCGGACGCGCTGGGGTCCGGGTCGTCGGTCCCGATCGCCGAGCAGCCTGCCAGAGCGACGACGGCTGCGACGGTGATGAGCGAGTGGATCCTCGCCATGGGTGATGCTCCTCCTTGGTCGAAAGGAGGGGGGTCCACACGGACCGCGCGGGCTGTCACCCGAGCACGTCTGTGAGGACTGAGAAGCCCGACTCCCTACGCCGGTACCAACCGGATCAGGTTCGAGGGTCTGCGGTGGTCCGCACTCTCAGCGTCCAGACCCGTGCGGGTCCGACGCTCCCCTGTCGTTCGCCGCAGATCCTACGCCGCGACTGTGCAGCGCGGGGCCGCGAGCCGGGCTACGGTCGTCGCAGACCGTCATCACACCCCGGAGGGCCTCGTGACCGACAAGCACAAGCAGTCCATCATCGCGAAGATCGTCGGCGCGGGCGTCGCCTTCCTCGCCGCTCTGGTCGTCCAGAAGCTGCTCGCGCAGGCGTGGAAGGCGAAGACCGGGCACAAGCCCCCGCTCGCCGACGACCAGGGCAACGCCGGCCTGGCGGAGGTCGTCGCCGCCGCGGCGATCACCGGGGCGCTCGTCGCGATGTCCCGGGTGCTGGCCACCCGTGGCACCGCGCGGTTCACCAAGCGGGTCGACGACGGGTCGGACCTGAACCCGCTGAGCTGACGTCGGCCGCCCGGAGCAGCGGCGGCGTGCGCGAGGTGTGCGGCGCCGCCCGCCGTCCTACGGCGCCAGGCTCGGCGGCGACATGATCCCGAACTCGCGCAGCACCCGCTTCGCCGCGTACCAGCCGCCGAGGCCGTGCACGCCGGGTCCGGGCGGCGTCGACGCCGAGCACAGGTAGATCCCGGCGCGACCCGAGAAGTAGGGGTCCAGGCGTCGGGTCGGCCGCGCGAACAGCTGGCCGATGCTGGCGCGGCCCGCGGAGATGTCGCCGTCGACGTAGTTCTCGTTGTGGTCGCTCAGGCGGGCCGCCGGGACGCACCGGGACGTGACGACGACGTCCCGGAAGCCCGGGGCGTAGCGCTCGATGTGCCGGGTGACCGCCTCGGTCACGTCCACGTCCGACCCGGCCGGCACGTGCGCGTAGGTCCACAGGGGTCGCCGGCCGTGCACCAGGCGGGTGTCGTCCACCACGGTCGGGTCGCTGACCAGCGTCATCGGCAGGTCCGCGTGCTCGCCGCGGGCGACGCCGTTCTCCGCCCGCGCCATCTCGGCCCGCGTGCCACCCACGTGGACGGTGCCGGCCCGTCCCACCTCAGGCACCGTCCACGGCACGGGTCCGTCGAGCACGAAGTCCACCTTGGCCGCCGCGTCGCCGTACTCGAAGGCGTCGAGCGCGGCCCGGGCACGCGGGGGCAGGCGGTGGCCGAGCACGTCGACGAGCGTCCGCGGGGTAGTGTCGAACACGTAGCAGTGCGCGATCGGCAGGTCTGCCTGCCTGCGCACCCGGTGGTCCGTCCGGATCGTCCCACCGTGCGCCTCGAGGTCCCCGACCAGGGCGGCGGTGATGGCACCCGACCCTCCCCGCGGGATCGGCCAGCCCCCGGCGGCGTGCGCGAGGGTGCCCAGCAGGAGCGAGGTGCCCGCGGCGGCCACCGACGGGAGCGTCGAGATCGCGTGCGCGGCGACGCCGGTGAGCAGCGCGGGAGCGACGACGTCGACGAACCGGCGGTCCCACGCGCGGGTGCCCTGCTCGAGGATGCCCAGCCCGAACCGCAGTGCGGCCCGCGGGTCGACCAGCGGCACCGACCGCTTGTCGCCGAGCGCCACCTGCACGGCGGCCCGGGGGTCGCCGCCGACCAGCGACCGCCACACCGCACCGTCCACGCCGAGCGCCTCGACCGTGCGCTCCAGGTCCCGGTAGGCCACCCCCGCGCGCCCGCCGGGGAGGGGGTGCGCATAGGAGACCTCGGGCACCAGGAGCTCGACCCCGCGGCTCGGCAGGTCGAACTGCCGGAAGAACGGGGACGCCCACGCCATCGGGTGCACCGCGGAGCAGATGTCGTGCGTGATCCCGTCGGCCAGGCCGAGGTCGAGGGTGCGGGCGCCGCCGCCGACGGTCGGCTGCGACTCCAGGACCACCACGCCGAGGCCCGCGCGCGCGAGGGTGACGGCGGCGGCGAGCCCGTTGGGGCCGGAGCCGACGACCACCACGTCCGGTCGCGTCATCGCGTCCTCCTCCCGACCCTCAGTCTCGGGGGCCGTCGTCGTCGGGACGTCCATGGTCCCGCACCTGCGCGCGCTCCTGGTCCTGGGTGAGCTCGTCGACCACGAGCAGGTCGCTGCGCACCTTGCCCGTCCGGTAGCCGGCGCGGCCGACCATGTGCGCCGCCACGGGTGCGGTGAGCATCTGGAACACCGCCACGAGCACCAGCGCCCACACCGCACCGCCGGACCGCAGCCGCAGCGCCAGACCGATGAGCACGAGCGCGAGGCCGAGCACCTGCGGCTTGGTGCCGGCGTGCATGCGCGCCAGCAGGTCGGGGAAGCGCAGCACCCCCACCCCGGCCGCGAACGCGAGGAACGCGCCACCGAGCAGGCACACCGCCGAGGCGACGTCGGCGACGGTCGTCCACTGGTCCTGGGTCATGACCGGACCTCCCCCTCCGCGCCGCCGCCGTGGTGCTCGTCGTACCCCTCGCGTCGACCGGTCCTGCGCGAGCCCTCGGCCTCGTCCTCGGCGCGCATCCGCTCGGCCTCCGCGGCGATCTCCTCCCGGGTGCGCACACGACCTTCGCCCTCCGGCTCCACCGCCGCGAACCGCGCGATGGTCACCGACCCGACGAACCCGACCAGCGACAGCACCACGAGGACCGGGACGACGTCGGTGCGGCGCTCGATCGCGGCGTACAGCGCGACTGCCGCAATCATCGTCGTGACCACGATGTCGAGCGCGATGGTCCGGTCGAGCATCGACGGACCCTTCTCCGCCCGGATGACGGCCAGCACCGCGCCGACCGTGAGCAGCACCCCGCAGACCACCACGACGGCGGTCATGCGCGCACCCCCAACCCGGCCGCGGCCAGCTCCTCGTCCGACGCGAACGCCCGCAGCACCCGCTCCTCCTGGTCCAGCACCGCCTGCCGCGCCGCCTCGATCCCACCGCTCTGCCGCACGTCGAGGACGTGCAGGTACAGCATCCCGGTGAGCCGGTGCGCCTCGACGACGAGCGAGCCCGGGACCAGCGACGACAGCTCCGCGGTCATGGTCAGGTACAGGTCCGAGTGGCTGCGCAGCTGGACGCCGATCACCGCGCCGTGCGGCACGTACCGGGGCCGGATCGCGATGATGCTGACCTCGAACGACGCCTTCACCAGGTCGACCGCGAACCGGCCGAGCAGGTGCAGGAAGCCCAGCGGCCGGAACCGTCCGTGGAAGTCGATGGGCGCCATCCGCAGCCCGGTGGTCACGGCGAGCGCGATCAGCAGGCCCGCCAGCACGTTCCCGACGGACAGGTCGCCCCACAGGAAGACCCACACGACGGTCAGCCAGACGACCGTCGCCCACTGGGTGCGCCACCGGTGCCGGCGCGGGTGCAGGCTCACTGCTCGTCCTCCGCCACGTCGTCGGACACGCCCTGGCCGCGCTCGCCATCGGGCAGGACCGCGTCCACGTAGGGGGTGCGCTCGGTCAGGGAGACGGCCGCGCGCTCGGTGTAGGCGTACAGCGGGCCGGCCGCGACGGTGAGCAGCAGGCCGACGGCGACGAGTGCCGCGGTCGGGGCGACCATGCCGAAGGGCAGGCGCACCGGCGGTCGGGGCTCCTCGGGCGTCTGCCAGAACGCCTTGTTCCACGCCTTCACCAGCGCGTAGAGCGTGAGGAGCGAGGTGAGCACGGAACCCACGACCAGCACGTACGCCAGGGGGGTGCCCATCTGTACACCGGCCTCGATCAGCCCGATCTTGCCGAGGAACCCGGACAGGGGCGGGATGCCCCCCAGGTTCATCGCGGGCACGAAGAAGAGGATCGCGAGCACCGGGGTCAGCTTGGCGAGGCCGCCCAGCTTGGTCAGGGACGTCGACCCGCCGGCACGCTCGACCAGGCCCACCACCAGGAACAGCGCGGTCTGCACGGTGATGTGGTGCGCGACGTAGTAGATGGCGGCCGTGTACCCGAGGTCGGTGGCCAGCGCGATGCCGAACACCATGAACCCGATGTGGCTGACCAGCGTGAACGAGAGCAGTCGCTTGATGTCGTCCTGCGCGACCGCGCCGAGGATCCCGATGACCATCGTCGCCAGCGCCGCCCACATCAGGGCGTCGTCCAGCCTCCCGTCCGGGAACAGCAGCGTCTGCGTGCGGATGATCGCGTACACGCCGACCTTGGTCAGCAAGCCGGCGAACACCGCGGTCACCGGCGCGGGCGCGGTCGGGTAGGAGTCCGGGAGCCACGCGGACAGCGGGAAGACGGCCGCCTTGATGGCGAACGCGAGCAGGAGCAGCACCTGCAGGACGAGGCTGACACCCGGGTCGATCTCGGGCAGGCGGATGGCCAGCTGCGCCAGGTTCACGGTGCCGGTGGCCGCGTAGATCATCGCGATCGCGACGAGGAACAGCACCGAGGACAGCAGCGCGACGACGATGTAGATGGTCCCCGCGCGGATCCGCTCGCCCGTGCCGCCGAGCGTGATGAGCACGTAGCTGGCGGCCAGCAGGATCTCGAAGCCGACGTAGAGGTTGAATAGGTCGCCCGACAGGAACGCATTGGCGACGCCCGCCGTCAGCACCAGGTACGTCGGGTGGTAGATCGAGACCGGCGCGGACTCCTCGTCGTCCTCGTTGCCCTGCGCCAGCGAGTACAGCAGGACGCAGAGAGTGACCGCGCTGGAGATCGTGAGCATGAGCGCCGAGAGCCGGTCCGCCACCAGGTCGATGCCGACCGGCGCCGCCCAGCCACCGACGTCCACCACGAGGGGTCCGTCATCGGCGAGCACGAGCAGGGCGACGCTGGCGACGAGCACGAGCGCCAGCGCGACCACCGTGACCAGGCGCTGCACGTTCGGCCGGCGGTAGAGCGCGAGCGCGAGCCCCGCGGCGGACAGCGGGATGACGACCGGCAGGGGGACGATCCAGGTGTAGTCGGTCACGGGCGCACCACCCGCCTCGGTGCACCCTGATCGGTCTCGTCGCGCGCTTCCGCCGCTTCCTCGTCCAGCGACCCCGCGGCGACCTCCGTGTCCAGGTCGGTGACCGCCCGCTCGTCGACGGCGGCGAGCTGCGCGATGCGGCGGTCCTCGACGTCGTCCTGCACCTCGTCGTGCCGGTGCAGCTGCCACGAGCGGTACGCGAGAGCCAGCAGGAACGCGGTCATGCCGAGCGTGATGACGATGGCCGTCAGCACCATGGCCTGCGGCAGCGGGTCGCTCATCTGCCCCTCGGGCTCGTCGCCGACGATCGGCGGCCGGCCCGCCGCGCCGCCCGCCACGAGGAACAGCAGGTTCGCGCCGTTGCCGATGAGGATGACGCCGATGAGCACCCGCGACAGGCTGCGCTCCAGCAGCAGGTAGACGCCCGTGGCGAAGAGCACGCCGATGGTGACGACGAGGACGATGTTCGGGCTCATGTCGATCACGGCGCGCTCCGGTCCCAGCCGGCCGGCTCCGCGTGCGCGCTCACCTGGGCGGGCAGCTCACCCTCGGCGTCGCCGCCGACCGCGTCCCCCGCGACCGGGTCCTCGCCCGTCTCGGCGCGACGGTCGATCTCCGCCCCGAGGCTGCGCAGGATGTCGAGCACCAGACCGATGACCACCAGGTAGACCCCGAGGTCGAAGAAGAGCGACGTCACCAGGTGGATGTCCCCGATGACCGGCAGGTGGATGTCGATGATCCAGGACTGCAGGACCTCGCCACCCGCCAGCAGCGCGAGCAGCCCGACGCCGGCCGACAGGAACAGCCCGAGCCCGAGCAGAAGACCCGGCTGCACGGGGGCCGCCTCGCCCAGCTCGTACCGACCACCCGCCAGGTACCGGACGATGAGCGCGATGCCCGTCACAAGGCCGGCCGCGAACCCGCCGCCGGGTGCGTTGTGGCCGCTGAACAGCAGGTAGACCGAGTAGACGATCATCGTGTGAAACAGCAGCCGGACGACGACCTCGAAGATCACCGACCGCCGCTGCGGCGCGAGCGTCCGGCCGGCCTGCAACCACTCGCGGCCGCGCGAGGCGCTCGACGGCACCGCGGACTCGTCGCGACCGGCCACGATCCCCCCGGCGTCGACCTGTGCACGGTCGCCGCCCGGGCGCCGGAGCGCGGCCATCGGGTCCGCCACCCCGCCCCACACGGCCCGGTCGGTGCGGGCTTCGTCGGCCCGGTAGATGGCCCCCGCACGGCGCGAGAGGAAGACCAGCGACGCGACACCCGTCGCCGCCACGAGCAGCACGGAGATCTCGCCCATGGTGTCCCACGCGCGGATGTCGACCAAGGTCACGTTGACGATGTTCTTGCCGCCCCCGAAGCTGTACGCCTCCTCCGCGAAGTCCTTGGAGACCGGCAGGTGCATGCGCGCCCCGGGTGCGACCAGCGCGATGCCGGCGACGGTGAGGCCCACCGCCAGGCCGAGCGCGAGGCGCACCCACCGGCTGGCCGCGAGCGGTCGGTCGGAGAAGTACGGGGGCAGCCGACGCAGGACCAGCACGAAGACGACCAGCGTCACCGTCTCCACCAGCACCTGGGTGAGGGCCAGGTCCGGGGCGCCGTGCAGCAGGTACAGACCCGCCACGGAGTAGCCGCCGATGCCCAGCAGGATGACGGCCTTGAGCCGGCGCCGAGCCCGGGTGACCAGCAGCGCGGACGCGATCGTGCCGGCCGCGAACACCACCTGCGCGGGGGTGTCCCACCACCTGACCTGCGACGGGAAGACCGTGCTGGCCAGCGCGGTCCCGCCGACGGCCACGACGAACACCACGAGGATCAGGCCGAGGTACAGGGGCAGCGAACCGCGCTGGGTGACCGCGGTGACGTCGGCCGCGACGTCGTCGAGCCGCCGCATGAACCGCCGATACACCCGGTCCGCCTCCGGCCCGTGGTACGCCGCCGTCTGCCAGCGCTCGACGCGGTCGCGGACCACGAACAGCAGCGCACCGGTCAGCAGGATGGCGAGCGTCAGGACGAACGTCGGCGTGAACCCGGCCCACAGGACCAGGTGTCCGGGCTCGCCCTCGGGGTAGGTGTCGGCGTACGGCGCCAGCAGGTGCTCGCCCAGCTGCGGCAGGAGCGCGACGGCCAGCCCGAGGACCGCGAGGATCATCGCCGGCCACACCAGCAGCAGCGACGGGCGCGTGATGGCGGCGGGCTCCGCCTCGTGGTGCGCGGCCTCGTGGATCGAGGTGCCCGGTGCCGTCGACTCCGCGGACTCGACCACCGCTTCGGGGACCACGGCCGGCTTGGTCGAGAACGCGCCCCACCACAGACGCAGCCCGTAGGCGACGGTGAGCACCGAGCCGACGGAGACCGCGACCAGCAGGAGCATCCCGGCCGTCGTGTCGTCCAGGTGCCCGAGCGCCTCGAGGCCCGCCTCCTTGGCCACGTAGCCCGCGAACGGCGGCAGCCCGATCATCGACGCCGTCGCCAGGGCGCCCGCGAGCGCCGTCAGCTTGAGCTCGCGGCCCACCCCCGACAGCCGCCGCAGGTCACGGGTCCCGGTGGCGGCATCCACGACGCCGACGACGAGGAACAGCGCCGCCTTGAACATCGCGTGCGCGCCCAGCATCGCCAGGCCCGCGAGCGCGGTCGCCTTCGTGCCCAGCCCCACCAGCAGGACGATCAGGCCCAGCTGACTGACGGTGCCGAACGCGAGGATGAGCTTGAGGTCGTGCTGCCGCAGCGCCCGGTAGCCGCCGAGCAGCATGGTCCCGCAGCCGAGCACGGCGACGATCCACACCCACGTGGGGTCCGTCGAGTACGCCGGAGCGAACCGGGCGACCAGGTAGACACCGGCCTTCACCATCGCCGCGGCGTGCAGGTAGGCGCTCACGGGCGTCGGTGCCGCCATCGCGGCGGGCAGCCAGAAGTGGAACGGGATGAGGGCGGACTTCGTCACCGCGCCGGCCAGCAGGCAGACGATCGCGACCGTGACGGCGGCGGTGCCCTGCGGGGGGTCGGCGATGACCTCGGACAGCAGGTACGTGCCGGCCGCCTCGCCCAGCAGGACCAGCCCGACGAGCATCGCCAGCCCGCCCGCGGTCGTGATGACGATGGCCTGCATGGCAGCCCGACGGCTCGCCTTGCGCTCGGCGTAGTGGCCGATGAGCACGTACGACGTGACCGTCGTCAGCTCCCAGAACGTGAACAGCAGGAGCAGGTCGTCGGCGGTGACCAGGCCGAGCATCGCGCCGGAGAACGCGACGAACACGCCGCCGAACCGGCCCAGCCCGGCCGCGCTCGACTTGAAGTACGCCGCGCAGTAGACAAGGACCAGGGCACCGACACCGCCGACGATCAGCGTCATCAGCCACGACAGCGTGTCCAGGCGGAACGTAAGGTCGAGCCCCAGCACCGGGATCCACTCGACCTGCTCGACCGGCCCGTCACCGGCCTGCACCCGCGACGTCCAGCTCAGTGCCCACGCGGCGGCAGCGGCGGGTGCGAGCGCCAGGACCCAGAACGCCTTGCGGCCCATCCATCGGAGCAGAACGGGCGCGACGACGGCTGCGGCCAGGTGAACGGCGAGCAGCAGCAGCACGTCCGGCTCCGTCCTGTAGGGCGGGTGGTCGGTCGGTCGGGGGTCGTCAGTTCTCGGTGTGAGGCACAGGTGCGGGCACGCGTCAGGGGTCGAGAGATGCGCCCCCGCGATGCACTGAAGATTTGGTCAAGACTCTACCAACCGAATTCCCACACCTCTTCCCACACCGGTCCGCCGACCTGGGCCCGCCACGCCTAGCCGAACTCGTCCCTCCCGGCCCAGCTCGTCTGCTGCAGCAGACGAGTTCGGCTGCGGGTGACGAGTTCGGAGGGATGGGGCGCTCGGCGCGGCTAGCGTGGCGCCCGTGGATGCGCTGCAGGTCGTGTGCCTGGTGATCGTTGTCGTCGCGACCGTCGTCGGGGTCGCGGTGTTTGCGCGCGGCGCGCGCGAGATCGTGCGGACCGTGCGGGTCGGGCGATCCGTCGGTGGGCGGTGGACGCCCGTGGGGCCGCGGTTGGCGACGCTGACCCGCGAGGTGCTCGGGCACGGGCGGTTCCAGCACCGGCCGGTGGTCAAGGTGGCGCACTGGGTCGTCATGGTGTCGTTCGCGTTGCTGTTCCTCACGCTGGTCACCGGGTACGGGCAGGTGGTCGACCCGACGTTCGTGCTGCCGCTGATCGGGCACTTCGCGCCGCTGGAGTGGGCGATCGAGGCGATCGCGTGGCTGTCGCTGATCGGCATCCTGGTGCTGATCACGCTGCGGATCCGTCTGGGCTCCCGCGAGCGGGGCTCCCGGTTCTTCGGGTCGAACCAGGGACAGGCGTTCTTCGTCGAGGCGACCATCCTGGCGGTCGTGCTGTGCGCGCTCGTGCTGCGCGGCCTGGAGTACGCGCTGACCTCCGGGGACGTGTGGCACTTCCCGCTGACCGCCTGGTTCGGGGCGTCGTGGGCGCAGGTGGCGCCGGCGACGCTGGGGAACGCGATCGTCGTCGTCGCGACCGTGAAGATCGTCGTGTCGATGTCGTGGTTCGTGGTCATCGGCCTGCAGCCCACCATGGGCGTCGCATGGCACCGGTTCCTCGCCGTGGTCAACGTGTACGCGCGCCGCGACCCGCGCGGCGGGGTTGCTCTCGGGCCCCTCCAGCCGATGACCCTCAACGGTGCGGCGGTCGACCTCGCGGCGCTCGAGGACCTTCCCGACGACGCCCGCCTCGGGGTCGGCGCCATCGAGGACTTCACGTGGAAGGGCCTGCTCGACTTCTCCACGTGCACCGAGTGCGGCCGCTGCCAGGACCAGTGCCCGGCCTGGGCGACGGGCAAGCCGCTGAGCCCCAAGCTCGTCACGCTGGCGCTGCGGGACCACGCCGCCGCGACGGCCCCGTACCTGCGGGCCGGAGCCGTGTCCGACGCACCGGCCGACGTCCTGTCGGCCGCCGTCGACCACTCGGGCATCGACCTGCTCGGGTCCGGCGTCATCGACCCCGACGCCCTCTGGGCCTGCACCATGTGCGGCGCGTGCGTGCAGCAGTGCCCCGTGGACATCGAGCACGTGGACGCGATCGTCGACATGCGTCGCTACCAGGTGCTCATGGAGTCGGCGTTCCCCAAGGAGCTGGGCGGCACGTTCACCAAGCTGGAGCGCCAGGGCAACCCGTGGGGGCTGCCGGCGCGCAACCGGCTCGCGTGGGCGAAGGGGCTGGACTTCGACGTGCCGGTGGTCGGGGTCGACGTGGAGTCGGCCGCCGAGGTCGAGTACCTGTTCTGGGTCGGCTGCGCGGGCGCCTACGAGGACCGCGCGATCCGCACGACGAAGGCCGTCGCGGAGCTGCTGCACACGGCCGGCGTCAGCTTTGCGGTGCTGGGCGACGGCGAGTCCTGCACCGGTGATCCCGCGCGGCGGGCCGGCAACGAGCTGCTGTTCCAGATGCTCGCCGGCGGCAACGTCGAGATGCTCAACGAGGTCGGCGCGCAGCGCATCGTCGTCACCTGCGCGCACTGCTTCAACACCATCTCCCGCGAGTACCCGCAGCTGGGCGGCCGGTACGAGGTGGTGCACCACACCGAGCTGCTCAACACCCTGGTCGCGGACGGTCGGCTCACCCTGCTGCCCTCGACCGACGAGCGCACCGTGACCTACCACGACCCCTGCTACTTGGGCCGGCACAACCAGATCTACTCCCCGCCGCGCGACCTGCTCGGTGCCCTCCCCGGCGTCCAGGTGGCGGAGATGCCCCGCAACCGCGAACAGTCGTTCTGCTGCGGCGGTGGCGGCGCGCGCGTGTGGATGGAGGAGTCGATCGGCACTCGCATCGGCACCGCCCGCGCGGAGGAGGCCATCGCCACGGGGGCCGACGTCGTTGCGACCGCCTGCCCGTTCTGCACGGTGATGCTCAGCGACGGGGTCGCCGCGTCCCAGACCGTAGGGGTGCCCGAAGTGACCGACATCGCCCTGCTGCTGCTCGACCGGGTGCGCGAGTGATCGGCCCGCGCAGCACCGAGCAGGACGTCGCGCTGCTGCAGGGGACCGTCGACGTGCAGCCGACCGTCCCCGGGCCGCTGGGCGACGCGTTCGCGGTCCCCGGGGGTCGAGGTCGGAGATCCTGATCACGCCGAGCCCGTCGACGAACCGCTCGTCGGCGGCCGGCGTCACTCTCGCGGGGACTCCTCCTCGAGCAGGTCCCAGTCGGTGACGATCTCGACGGTCTCCGCCGCCAACCACGTCCCCAGCTGGTCGGTCGCGTGCGGGCTCGTCGAGTCCCCGGACGCTCCGAACGGCACGCCCCACCGGCTGCGGCGGCGGTCGTCGAGGTCCCACACCCACCGCGCCACGGAGCCGCGCCACGACACGTCGCTCACGCCGGGGACGCTCGCGGTGCAGCGGACGCAGTCGGTGTCGCCGGACAGCGGGACCGGGTCGACGACCGGACCGGGGAAGCCGAGCAACGTCGGGACGGGCTGCAGGCGATGGCGGTCGCCCCAGGTCTGGTCCACGGGGGAAGCCAGTCCGGATGCGTCACCGGCCGACGCGACCCGCTCCAGCGCCTCGCTCGCCACGGCCACGCCGTCGATCCCGATCGCTGCGGCGCCCAGGAGCCGCGGCAGCCCGTCGGCCACCCGCGGCCCGACGCCCAGCCAGGGGTCGAGCAGGACACCGCGCCCGTGCGGGGCGTGCAGGGGCGCGAGCGCCGGGTGCGCGGAGAGCAGCACCGCGACCTCGGTCCGCCAAGCGGCAAACACGCCTGCGTCGGCGCTGCCGGCGTCCATGTGCCGGTCCCAGGCGAGCAGCCGGTCCCGCAGCGCCGCGGCCGGCGGCGACAGCGCGTCGGCGCGGCGCGCCCAGCCGAGCAGCTCGTCGGCGCTGCCCACCAGGGTGTCGCCGTGGATCGCTGCCATGTCCGCGGGCCCGAACGCGCCGCCCGCGTCGAGCAGCTCCCGGATCCGTCGGGCCCGGTACGGCGCCACGTAGGCACGGCCGAGGTCCCGCTCGGGGTCCGTGGGCCGCTCGTTGGCGTCGACCGCCACGTCGGTGACGTGCGTGGGATCCGCCAGCCGGTTCCACGGCGCCGGGCGGGCGGCCGGCGACCACCCGTCGTGCGGCAGGCGGCGGTCCGCCGACGACCTGGTCACCACGAGCCCGGCGTCGAGGCTGAGCACCGTCCCGTCGGCGTCGGCCGTGAGCACCCGGTTGACCGGGTCCGCCCACCCCCGCAGGGCGTCGACCACGTCGGCGGCCGTGCGGGCCCTGAGCAGGGCGAGCAGGCACGAGAACCCGACGTCGGACGCGACGCGGGCGGGGAACCGGACGCTGATCCCGTCGAGGACCAGCGGACCGCGCTCGGTTTCGACCACGTCGACGTCGACGTCCGCGCCGCCGCGCACCCGGATCGTCTCCGTGTGCCGGGACACGGGCGCCCACCCGTCCGGGCCGAGCGCCGAGCGCCCGTCGTCGGCGAGCCGCTCACGGAACACCTCGACGTGGTGCGCGATCGCGTTGGTGATCCCCCACGCCGCCGTCCCGGTGTGCCCGAAGTGCTGCACGCCCGGCACCCCGGGGAACGCGAAGCCGAGCACGTCGAACTCGTCGCACGCGAGCCTGACCTGCTGGTACACCCCGGGCAGCTCGATCATGCGGTGCGGGTCGCCCGCCAGGAGCGGCCTGCCGGACGCGGTCCTCGACCCGTGCAGCGCCCACCCGTTCGAGCCCGACGAGGCGGTCTCCGCCGAGCTGAACAGGTCGATCGCATCCTCGCCGAGCGTCAGCCGGACGTGCTCGTTCCACAGCAGCCGGGGGAACATCGAGAACAGCGCGTGGTTGGCGAGCATGATCCCCAGCGGGATCCAGGCGGGCCACGGCTCGTGGGGCGTGACGGACCCGAACCGCGCGTCGAGGGCAGCACGCTCCGCCGGCAGGGGTCCATGCCCCGCGGCGGCCTCGTTCACGCCGTCGACGTAGGCGTCGACGAACGCCCGGTCCTCGTCGCCGAGCGCGGCACACGCCTTCTGCGCGGTGTCCGCCAGGCGTGCTCGACGCACGAACCGGTCCCACTCGACGCCGTCCGCCCCGACCTTCTCGGCCAGTCGTCCCTCGGCCCGCCACCGGGCCACCTCGATCTGCCAGCCGCGGTCGCGCGCGGTGACGCGCCCCTGCTCGCGCGCCAGCGCCAGGTGGTCCGTCGCGCGAACGTGCGGCACGCCTTGGGCATCGCGGAAGACCGTCATGCGATCGGGCTCGCGAGCGTCCCCGCGTCGACGAGCGACGACGGCTGGTCGGTCGCTGCGACCGTGGGTTGCGTGGTGCGCAACCGGACGGCGATTCGGTCGATGGTGGCTCGCACCTGGTCGACGTCGCGCTCGGCGGACGTGGGCGACAACACCTCATGCATGCGGAGAGCCCCTCTCGGCCTGGTCTGCTCGTTCCTAGATCCTCCTCGGTAAGCCACACAAGGCAACGGACCTCGGACATCCGTCAACCCACGATCCACGCGCGCGCCGTGCTCGGCGGCGTGTGCGTCGCGGGCCGAGATCGAATCGATGCGATCTCATCCCGGAATGCGCTGTCCGTCCGCGTCCAGCGGTGTCACGATGGAACCCGTGACCGATGGTTCCCACCCCCGCCTCGCTGTGATCGACATCGACGGAGCGCACCCCGTCCGCTCGGTGGTCCACCTCCTGGGGACGCACCGGCGCCGGGTGCTCGCCGCCGCCGCGTTCTTCACGTTGAAGGACATCCCGCTCTGGCTCATGCCCGTGATCACGGGCAAGGTCATCGACGTCGTCGTCGCCGGCGGCCCGACCAGCGAGCTCTGGCTGTGGGCCGCGATCGCCGTCGCCGCGCTCGTGCAGAACTACCCGAACCACGTGCAGTGGACCAAGCTGTTCATGGGCGCGGTCCGGGAGATCGGCGCCGACCTGCGCAACGGCCTCACGTCGCGCCTGCAGAGCCTGTCGATCGGCTTCCACTCCCGCGTCAGCGCCTCCATCGTGCAGACCAAGGTCGTCCGCGACGTCGAGAACGTCGAGGTGATGCTCCAGCAGATCGCCCACCCGCTGCTGTCCGCGACGATGGTGATGCTCGGCGCGATCGTCATGACCGCCCTGGCAGTCCCCGAGTTCCTTCCCGTCTACGCGCTGACCATCCCGCTCGCCGTGCTGCTGCGCTTCGTGCTGGCCCGCCGTTCGCGAGAGCGCAACGAGTCGTTCCGCAAGGAGGTCGAGCACTTCTCGGCCCGCGTCGGCGAGATGGCCACGCTCATGCCGATCACCCGCGCGCACGGCCTGGAGGCCACCGCGGAGGAGCGGGTCGCCGTCGGCGCCGAGGGCGTCCGGTCCGCCGGCTACCGGCTCGACGTGCTCAACGGCCGGTTCGCGTCCCTCAGCTGGGTGAGCCTGCAGCTGCTCGGAGTCCTGTGCCTGGTGCTCGCCGCCTGGGTGTCGATCACCGGGATCCTCACCATCACCGCCGGCCAGGTCGTGCTGCTCAGCTCCTACTTCGCGCTCATCACCGGCTCCGTCACCGGCCTGCTGATGCTCCTGCCCATCGGCGCCAAGGGGCTGGAGTCCATCCGGTCCATCGCCGAGGTCATGCAGGAGCCGGACCTCGAGGAGAACGCCGGCAAGCACCGCGTCGAGCACGTCGAGGGTCGGCTCACCCTCGAGAACGTGCACTTCCGGTACCCCGATGCTGACAGCGACGCCCTGGACGGCATCGACCTGACCATCGAGGCCGGCCAGACCGTCGCGTTCGTCGGCCCCTCCGGCTCCGGCAAGTCGACCGTGCTCAACCTGGCGCTCGGCTTCCTGCGGCCGACCGGCGGCCGGCTCCTGCTCGACGGCGTCGACACCGCGCACCTCGACCTGCGCTCCGTCCGCACGCACGTGTCCGTCGTCCCGCAGGAGTCCGTGCTGTTCGAGGGGTCCATCCGCGACAACGTCGCCTACGGCATGCCCCGGGCCACCGACGCCCGGGTCCGCCAGGCCCTCGTCGACGCGAACGCCGCCGAGATCGTCGACGCCCTCCCCGACGGCTGGGACACCGTCGTCGGCGAGCGCGGCGCACGCCTGTCCGGCGGTCAGCGCCAACGCATCGCCATCGCCCGCGCGCTCGTCCGGGACCCGCGCATCCTCCTCCTCGACGAGGCGACCTCCGCGCTCGACCCCGAGTCCGAGGTCGCGGTCAAGGAGGCGCTGGCCCGGCTCATGGAGGGCCGCACCACTCTCGTCGTCGCGCACCGGCTGTCGACGATCCGCTCCGCCGACCGGATCGTCGTCCTCGACGACGCCCGCGTGGTCGAGGTCGGCACCCACGACGACCTGCTCAGGGCCGACGGCCGCTACGCCCGGCTCCAGCGCGCCCAGCAGGTGTGACGCTCAGCGTTCGTACGCCCAGGTGGGGTCGGTGAGCATGCGGGCGATGGCCAGGCCGATGGCGAGAGCGGCGACGATGAGCGCTGCCTCGACCCCGAACGCAAGGGCGTCGACCGTGTTGCCGTTGGAGATGTGGAACACGGCCCGGTAGGCGAGGACGCCCGGCACCATGATCGTCACGGCCGGGACGTAGACGGTGATCCTCGGGACGTCGAGCCGCGGCGCGATGACGGCGGTGAGCAGCCCGACGGCCAGCGCCGCGACGGCCGCGGCCGCCTGCGGGGGCACCGGTGCTTCGACCATCTCGATGCGCAGCACGTTCGCCACCATGCCGACGCCGGCCGCCGCGAGCGCGATGCGCCAGGGGCTGTTGAACATGAGCGCGAAACCGAGCACGCCGAGGAAGCTGGCGACGAAGCGCAGCGCTAGCAGGGGCCCCGGTTCGAGGTCGACAGCGGCAGGCGGGTCGGGGCTGAGCCCGATGACCAGCGACACCGCCCACAGCGCGAGCGCGGCGGACGTCAGGATCATCAGCGCATGCACCAGGCGGGCGATCCCCGCGGAGAAGTCCAGCTTCGCCAGGTCGAGGAACCCGGTGACCAGCGGGAACCCCGGGACCAGGAACAGCACGGCCGAGACGTAGCCCGCCTCGTGACCGACGCCCACCACGCCTGCGGCCTCGAGCAGCCACACGAACCCGAGATAGCCCAGGCACGCCACCGTGGCGCTGAGCATGGTGACGCCGAACTGGTTGAACCCGCGGTGGAGCATCGTGCGCCGCAGCGCCTGGCCCAAGAACGCCCCGACGAACACCGCGACCATCTCGACGAGACCACCGCTGTTCAGGAAGGAGAACGCGGCACACGCGACGGCGGCCCAGAGCGCGTTGAGCAGCACAGGGTAGAGCGGTGGCTTCTCGGCGATGCGGTCCAGCGCGGTGGTGACCTCGTCGGGCGACACGCGGCCCGCTGCGTCCACACGACCTGCCAGGTGCTCCAGCTCGGTGAGCCGGTCGACGTTCACGCCGATGGTGCGCACCTCGGTCACCTCGGTGCGGAAGCTGGGCCCGCGGTGGGACGTCGTCGTGATCTCCGTGAGCGTCACGTGCGCCTCATGCCGGTCGATGCCCAACGCCGTGGCGATCCGCGCCATGGAGGCCTTCACCCGGTACGAGCCGGTGCCGGCCGACAGGCTCAGCCTCCCGACCCGCAGCACGACACCGGACCGACGGATCAGCTCGAGCTCGTCGTCATCCGGAACGGTGGGCACGGACCCATGATGGCCCGCTCGCACCGCGGGGGTGGCTCGACAGTCGACACCTGTCGCCGTCAGCCCTCCGCCGGCGCCCCGTCACCCACGATCCGCAGCAACCGCAACAGCTCGGCCTGCTCGTCCGCCGACAGCCGGCCCAACCGCTCCGCGGCCCCCTCGTGCCGCTGCGCCGAGATCGCGGCCAACAGCCCCCGCCCAGCCGGCGTGAGCTCCAGCAGGGTCGCGCGCCGGTCCGTCGGGTCGGGCAGTCGTCGGACCAGTCCGTCCTCCTCCGCGGCATCCACCTTCGACGTCACCGACCGGGGTGCGACGTCGAGCGCAGCGGCGAGCTCACCGAGCCGGCGTGGCCCGTCGCACCGCTCGAGCGTGCGCAGCAGCCGCAGCTGCCCGGGCGTGGTGCCCTGCAGCTCGAGCCGGGCGGCGGCGTCGCGGCGGACGCCACGGAGCACGCCGTAGAGGAGCTCGAGGAGCTCTCCGGAGTCGTCGGAGGTCACGGCGGCGAGACTATCGCAACTTGTGATGCAGACACATAGTGAGTTAACCTCAGCATCGCACCACAGTGCGAGAGAGAGGTGGGCCCGTGTCGATGACTCCCGGCAGCCCCAACATGCGCAGCTTCGCCAAGGACCGCACGGTCGCGGACCACAAGCTGACGCGCGACACCCTGAAGCGGATCCTGCAGTTCGCGCGCCCGTACAAGGGCAAGCTCGCGGTCTTCGTCGCGCTCATCGCCGTCGAGGCCGCGGCGGGCGCAGTAACCCCCCTGCTGTTCAAGACCCTCATCGACGACGGCATCACGGCCGGCAACACCGAGGTCGTCCTCACCGTCGCCGCCGTCGTCGCCGTGCTCGCGATCGTCACCGCAGGCCTGGCCGTCGCCGACCGCTGGGTGTCGTCGCAGGTGGGCGAAGGCCTGATCCGCGACCTGCGCACCGCGGTCTTCGACCACGTGCAGCGCATGCCGCTCGCGTTCTTCAGCCGGGCCAAGACCGGCGCCCTGGTGCAGCGGCTCAACGGCGACGTGCTCGGCGCGCAGCAGGCGTTCACCTCGACCCTGCAGAACGTGGTGAGCAACTCGCTGACCATCGTTTTCGTCCTCGCGGCCATGCTCAGCATGTCCTGGCAGCTGACCCTGCTCAGCTTGGTCCTGCTGCCGGCGTTCATCTTCCCGGCCCGCTGGTTCGGCAAGAAGATCGCCGCGATCACCCGCGAGAGCTACGCGCTCAACGCCGACGCCGCGCAGATCATGAACGAGCGGTTCAACGTCGCCGGCGCGCACCTGGTGAAGATCTTCGGCGACCCGCAGCGCGAGTCCCAGAACTACTCGGACCAGGTCGGCCGCGTCCGCGACATCGGCGTCACCCGCGCCCTGTACTCCACCTGGTTCCGCGTCGGGCTGACCACCCTGGCCAGCGTCGCCATCGCCATCGTCTACGGCCTCGGGGGCGTCATGGCGATCCGCGGCCAGCTGACCGTCGGCGTCGTCGTCGCCCTCACTGCCTACCTCGGCCGCTTGTACGGACCGCTCACGGCGATGTCGAACGTCCAGGTCGACGTGATGACCGCGCTGGTGAGCTTCGAGCGGGTGCTCGAGGTGCTCGACCTGGAGCCGACGGTCGCCGAGAAGCCGGACGCGATCGACCTCGCCGCCGAGAAGGCCCAGCACGGCGCGACCGTCCGGCTCGACGGCGTCAGCTTCCGCTACCCGGGCGCCGACGAGGTCTCGCTGGCCTCCCTGGAGTCGGTCGCGACCCTCCGGAACGAGGTCAACCAGAACACCCTGGACGACGTGAGCTTCACCGTCCCCGCCGGCCACATGGTCGCGCTCGTCGGTCACTCGGGCGCCGGCAAGACGACCATCTCGCAGCTGGTCACGCGCATGTACGACCCGACGGCTGGCTCCGTGCGCATCGCCGGCGCCGACCTGCGGGACGTCACGACCGCCTCGCTGCGCGCGACGGTCGGCGTCGTCAGCCAGGAGGCCCACCTCTTCCACGACACGATCGCGGAGAACCTGCGCTATGCCCGCCCGGAGGCCACCGACGCCGAGATCGAGCGCGCGCTGCAGCAGGCGCACATCGCGGACCTCGTCGCGACCCTGCCCGACGGCATCCACACCGTCGTCGGCGACCGCGGCTACCGGCTGTCCGGCGGTGAGCGGCAGCGACTGGCCATCGCCCGGATGCTGCTCAAGGCTCCCGACGTCGTCATCCTCGACGAGGCCACCGCGCACCTCGACTCCGGGTCCGAGGCCGCGGTCCAGGCGGCGCTCGACGAGGCCCTGACCGGTCGCACGAGCATCGTCATCGCCCACCGCCTCTCGACCGTGCGGCAGGCCGACTCGATCGTCGTCCTGGACCACGGCCGGGTCGTCGACCAGGGCACCCACACCGAGCTCCTCGCCCGCGGCGGCGTGTACGCGGAGCTGTACCGCACGCAGTTCGAAGGCAGCGCTACCGTCGCCGCATGATCGGACGCATCGACGAGGTCGTCTTCGACTGCGCGGACCCTGCGGTCCTCGCACGATTCTGGGCCGGCGTGCTCGGCGGCACCCCGGTGGGCCGCAACGACGGGTGGCACTACGTGGACCCGCCGGGCTGGACCCGGGTCGCGTTCCAGCGGGTGCCCGAGGGCAAGGCGGTGAAGAACCGCGTGCACCTCGACGTCGAGGTCGACGACATCCCGGAGGCGACCGCCCAGGCGGAGGCGCTGGGCGCGACGAGGTTCGGCGAGATCCACGTCGACAACGAGGGCTCGTTCCAGGTGCTGCTCGACCCCGAGGGCAACGAGTGGTGCGTGGTGAAGCCCGCGTAGAAACCCCTTGCGGCCGACCCCGGCGAGGAGAACGGTCGAACGATGACCGTCCCCGCCCGCCTGGCGCCCCTCCTCGCCGAGTACGACTTCGCCCGCGAGCGCCTCCTGCACCGCCTCACCGGTCCGACGATGGACAGCGGCGACGGCGAGCAGGTCGAGGTCCCCCCGCTGACCGACGCGGAGCTGCTGTGGGAGCCGGTGCCGGGCAGCTGGTCGGTGCGTCGCCACTCGGACGGACCGGGAGTCGGTGCGACAGTCCTCGTCGGCGCGGGCGAGTGGGGTCGCGACGGCGGCCGACCGCACCCGTGGCCGCCGCCGGTCACGACGATCGCGTGGCGGATCAACCACCTGGCGGAGATGCTCGCCGGTCGCGCGGACCACACCGACGGCACCCACTCTCTGACGGAGGAGTCCGACGAGCCGCAGGGCACCGCGGCGGGGGCGATCGCCGGGCTCACGTCGGCGTCGGACGCCTGGCGCGCGACACTCCTGCGTGCCGACGATGCCGCCCTCGACACGGTCGGCTACAGCACGTACCCGTACGGCTCCGACGCGGAGGACGTGTTCCTCGACGTGGTCTGGTGGGTCAACCAGGAGGTCATCCACCACGGCGCCGAGATCGCCCTTCTGCGCGACCTGTACCTGCGGCTAGCGTGACGGGCATGGCCTTCTGGATCTGCGCCACGTGCGCCGTGGAGAGTGCCGAGCAGCTCGACGTCTGCCCCATCTGCGCCGACGAACGCCAGTGGGTGCCCGCGTCGGGCCAGCGCTGGACCACCCTGGACGAGCTCCGCGAGCAGGGCTACCGCGCACTGCTGCAGGAGCTCGAGCCGGACCTGTACGCGATCACCAGCTCCCCGACCGCCGGCATCGGCCAGCAGTCGAAGCTGCTGGTCAGCCCCGAGGGCAGCCTCCTGTGGGACCCGATCGGCTTCCTCGACGACGAGGTGGTCGAGCGGATCCTCGCGCTGGGTCCGGTCCGGGCGATCACCGCCAGCCACCCGCACATGTACGGCATCCAGGTGGAGTGGAGCCGCGACCTGGGCAACGCACCGGTCCTCGTCGCGGAGGCCGACGCGCACTGGATCAACCGCCCCGACCCGGTGATCGAGACGTGGTCCGGCGAGCGGGAGATCCTGCCGGGCGTGACGCTGTCGCAGCCGGGCGGCCACTTCCCCGGCAGCGCGGTCGCGCACTGGGCGGCCGGGGCCGGCGGCAAGGGCGTGCTGCTCAGCGGGGACACGCTCTTCGCCAACCCCGACCGGACGTCGGTCGCGTTCATGCGCAGCTACCCGAACCACCTGCCGCTGTCCGGGGCCGTCGCCCGCCGCGTCGCGGACCACGTCGACCGCCTGGAGTTCGACCGCCTCTACGGCAACTTCGCCAACGTCATCCCGACCGACGCGAAGGAGGTCGTCCGCCGCTCCGCGGAACGCCACATCGGCTGGACCAACGGCGACTTCGACCACCTCACCTGAGCAGCTCCTCCAGCCGGTCCACGAACGCCGCCTGCGCGCTGATCACGAGCCTGCGGGCCTCGTCGGGCGCGAACCACCCGGCCCGGTCCAGCTCGGGCACGAGCAGGGTTCGCCCGGACCGCGGCGGCCAGGCGATCTCGACGAGGTTGCTGGCGATGGCGGACACGTCGAGGTCGCCCTCCAGCGCCCACGCGGTGACGACCTTGCCGCCGCTCTGCTTCACGTCCCCGAGCGGGACGGGTTCCGACGACGGCGCCGGCACCCCGATCTCCTCGGCGAACTCCCGCAGCGCGGTCGCGTAGGGGTCCTCGCCGGGTGCCGGCTCCCCCTTCGGGATCGTCCACGCGCCCGCGTCCTTGCGCGCCCAGAACGGCCCACCCATGTGCCCGAGCAGCACCTCGATCCCGGCGGTCCGACGGAAGACCAGGAGCCCGGCACTCGTGCGGGCCGCCACGGTCACGCCCTCGCCATCGCCGAGACGATCGCGTCGACCGTCTGGTCCGGCGTCTGTGCCGTGGTGTCGAGCCAGAGCCCGATCCGAGGCGTCCCGTCGCGGAGGGCGGCGTCGAGGTCGTCCACGGTCCAGGTGCCGTACCCGGTCTTGACCCGCCCGGCCTCCCGTGCCGACACGGCTTCCGCCGACGGCGCCAGAACCACCACCTGCGGGGCGTTCCGGAACATCGCCACCCACGCGGGGAGGTCGTCGCCGAGCGCGATGTCCTGGACGACGGCCGTGAACCCGGCGTCGGCGTACTCGTCGGCCACGAGCGCGGCCAGCCGGTACCGCAGGTGGAGCTGCACCAGGGCCTCGTCGGGACCCGAGGGCTCCATCTCGACACGGCCCGACACGACCATCCGCCGGAACACGTCCCCGCGCACGTGCACGGCCCGTGGAAGCCGCTCGGCCAGCAGCTGCGCCACGGTCGACTTCCCGGCGGCCATGACCCCGGTGATCAGGACCACCGCGCCGGTCACGTCAGATGTCCTCGGGGTCGACCAGGAAGTCGGCCTCGTCGGCGATCTCACCGCCGATGGCGGCGTGCACGACGCGCGCGACGGCCTGCACCAGAGGGGCGGCGCGGGACCGGGCGACGCGGTGCTCGAACGACGGGCGCTCGGACTCGAGCTCCTCGATGAACGGTGGCTCCCAGTGCACGCGGTAGGCGACGACACCGTCCCGGGTCCACGGCAGGTCACGCATCAGGGGCGGCAGGGAGGTCTCGACGCCGGCCTCGACGGACAGCATCCCGTCGTGCCCGAGGTCGACTAGCACCCCGTACGCCTCAGGCAGGGGCGGGACCGCGAGCATCAGCTCGTCGTACGCCGACGCCTCGTCCATGAGCCGCTGGCGCTCGGCCTCGTCGTCGACGCCGTAGCGCTCCAGCGCGGCGGACAGTCCGCGTCCGCCGGCCTCGACCACCCAGCCGGGGCGGCCGCCGGCGTCACGGCCGACGCCGGGCGCGGGTCCGGTCCACGTGCTCGTGGGCTCGCTGAGCCGCGCGCGGGGCTGCACCGACTGGACGGCGGCGAGCGCCTCTGCCGGTTCGAGCCAGGAGTCGGAGAGCACGGTGAGGTCGATGGCGCTGTCGACGTCGGGCGTGAGCACGACGCCGTTCTCGCCGGTGCGCACGGAGCCGCCGAGGCGGCGGGCGGCCGCGACCAGCCACTGCAGGACGCGCTCCTCCTCGCGGATCGGCATGCCGTCGGGGAACGCGCGCTTCAGGCCGTCGCGGTCACCTCCGGGGTACGGCTTCTCGCCCCGTTCGCGCGGGCAGACCAGCACGTACGCGAGGGTGGCCGTCGCCGGCAGGCCGAGGCTGACGGCGTCCTCCGTCTCCATGCGGTACGGGCCGTTCAGCGTCGAGAGCCGCGCCAGCCGGAGCGTGCGCGTGGGGATGGTCGCGGAGCCGACGGCACGGATGCCGAGCGCGGCCGTCATCGGGCCGATGATCCCGCGGGGCTGCAGGGAGTCCTGCGGCCGCTCCTCCCAGCGCGCGCTGGAGAACCGGCTGATGGCCAGCACCTCGACCTCGTCGGCCTCGACGTCCGGCGGCAGCGCGAGGATGTGGCGGTCACGGAGACCGGGGTCGTCGACCGGGAGCCGGGTCAGCCGAGCCACGCTCAGACGTCCGTCCGGTGGAAGTTCTGGAAGGACCGCGACGCGGTCGGGCCACGCTGCCCCTGGTACCGCGAGCCGTACTGCGAGGACCCGTAGGGGTGCTCGGAGGCGGACGACAGCCGGAAGAAGCACATCTGGCCGATCTTCATGCCGGGCCACAGCAGGATCGGCAGGGTCGCGACGTTGGACAGCTCGAGAGTCACGTGCCCGGAGAACCCCGGGTCGATGAACCCGGCCGTCGAGTGCGTGAGCAGCCCGAGACGGCCCAGCGACGACTTGCCCTCCAGCCGGGCGGCGATGTCGTCGGGCAGGGTCACGGCCTCGTACGTGGAGCCGAGGACGAACTCTCCGGGGTGCAGGACGAAGGACTCCCCCGGGGAGACCTCGACCAGCCGCGTCAGGTCCGGCTGGTCCGCGGCGGGGTCGATGAACGGGTACTTGTGGTTGTCGAACAGCCGGAAGTACCGGTCGAGCCGCACGTCGATGCTCGAGGGCTGGAGCATGGCGGGCTCGTAGGGGTCGAGGGCCACGCGGCCCGACTCGAGCTCGGCCCTGATGTCACGGTCGGAGAGCAGCACGGGGCCACGGTAGTCCGGTTGGCCGCACCCTCAGGGCAGGTCCGCCTCGTGGACCAGCAACGCCACCTGCGTCCTGTTCTCCAGGCCGAGCTTGAGCAGGATGCTCGACACGTGCGCCTTGACGGTCGCCACCGACAGGTACAGCTCCTGGCCGATCTCGGCATTGCTCGCTCCCCGCCCGATCGCAGCGACAACGTCCCGCTCCCGGTCGGTCAGCCCGTCGAGCGTCGAACGTGCGGCGGCCCGGGACCCGCTCGTGCGTGCGGTGGAGTCCATGAGACGACGTGCCACCCGCGGCGACAGCACCGGCTCTCCGGCCGCCGCCGCCAGCACCGCCTCGACGATCCGCTGCGGCTCGGTGTCCTTGAGCAGGTAGCCGCTCGCGCCGGCGTGCAGCGCGGCCTCGACCTCGGCGGCGGTGTCGAACGTGGTGAGCACGACCACGGCCGGTGGGTCGTGGCGACGACGGACCGCCCGCGTCGCCGCGATCCCGTCGACACCGGGCATCCGCAGGTCCATGAGCACGACGTCGACGGGGTGCGCGTCGAGGGCGGCGGGCACGCCGGAACCGTCGGACACCTGCGCGACGACGCTGATCCCGTGCGCGCCGTCGAGGAGGAGCGACAGCCCCGACCGCACCAGGGCGTCGTCGTCGACGACGATCACGCGGACGCTCACGGTGTCCACGGTAGCCACGCGTCGAGCACGAAGCCGTCCGGACCGGCATCCGTCCGCAACGCCCCGCCGAGCAGCTCGATCCGTTCCGCCAACCCGATCAGCCCGGTCCCCGTCCCCGGCCCGAGCCCGCGCCCGCCGGCCCCGTTCACCACCCGTACCCGCAGCCCGTCGTCGATGCTCACCCGCACGCCGACCGCTGCTCCGGGCGCGTGCCGGCGCGCGTTGGTGAGCCCCTCCTGGCAGATCCGGTAGACCGCCAGCCCGAGGGGGGTCGGCAGGTCCAGCTCGGCCGCGTCGAGCCGGACCGTCGCGCCGGCGGACCGCTCCTGCTCGACCAGCGCCCGCAGGTCCGCCAGACCGGGCGTCGGGCGCAGCTCGTCGGGCCCGTCGCGCAGCACCCCGATCACCGTCCGCAGCTCCTCCAGCGCCTCGCCCGCGCTGGCTCGCACCACGCCGGCCGCCGCCGACACCTGCTCCGGTGACAGGTCCGTCCGGTACTCCAGCGCGCCCGCGGTGGTCGCCAGCAGGGTCAGTCGGTGCGCGAGCGTGTCGTGCATCTCTCGCGCGATCCGGGTGCGCTCCGCCGACCGCGCCTCCTCGACCTTGCGTGCCTGGTCCCGCTCGGCGGTCCGCGCGCGCGCCCGCCACTCGTCGACGAGGGCGTCCCGGGTCCGGCCGTACGCGCCCCAGCCGAGCAGCGCCGCGTGCACCGCGACATCGCACAGCAGCCACCAGCCGAGCGGCAGCCCGACGGACCGCCACAGCGCCTGCAGCGCGTGCCCGACGATGCTCGCCAGCGCCACGGGGATCGCGACGCCCAGCCGCTCCCGACGCGCGACGACGTACGTCCCGGCGGTCGCGGCGGGCGTCGCCGCGGGGCTGAGCGCGACGAGCACGCCGAGCAGCAGGCCACCGAGCAGGGGTCGGCTGCGCAGGAGCGGAAGGACCGAGACGGCCACGGCTCCGAGCGCCAGGTCGACCACCAGCGGGACGCCGTCCACACGGGCTGCCCAGGCGGCGAGCGAGGTGAGCACGACCATCCCGGTCAGCAGCCCGAGCAGGACGGGCTGGGAGCGGACGTCACAGGACCGGGTCATGCGGTCGAGCGTAGGAACGCGGTCCCGGACGGACCACCGACCAAAGGAGGGGGCACCGTGACCTTCCGGCCGAGGACGCGGCTGCCGATCGGGACCACCGTCGACGACGTCCACCTCGACGTCAGGAGAAGCTCATGTCCCGTCCCGTCCCCGTCTGGCTCGTCGCCGTCGTCGCGACGGCCCTCGCCCTCGCTGTCTGGGTGCTCGCCGTCCCGGTCGCGGGAGTCGACCTGGCCGCCGGCGCGCCTGCGCAGACCGTCGGAGCCGCGTCCGTGGTGCTGGTGACCCTCGTCGCGACCCTGGGCGCGTGGGGTGTCCGCACCCTGCTCCGCCGACGCACCGCGGCGGCCTGGTGGCTCACCTGCGGGACCGTGCTGGCGGTCTCCTTGCTCGGCCCGCTCGGCGGGACGTCCCCCGCCGCGGTCGGCACCCTGGTCGCCCTGCACCTCGTCGTCGGCACGACGGTGGCGGTGGGCCTGCACCCTCGCCGTGCGCTCGACGTCCCCGAGAAGTGACCGCCGCGGTCCGTGAAGGCGCGCCCGGCGACCCCTCGCGAGAGGGGCGTCGCCGGCCGCCGCCGACGAAGCGATTCGAAATCACCGTTCCGCCATCGGACTCGGACGGCTATGCTCTCGTCCGGGAGTTGCGTGGGAGCGCTCTCGCACACCGAACAGCGCCGGCGACGACGCGCGTCCCGCACTGCAGCGGGTGTCGACGAGCCGCAGGCGCCACTGCCGAGCACTCGAGGGGCAAGTCCATGCGGTACGGCCAGTTTGACGACGAGGCACGCGAGTACGTCATCGAGACGCCTCACACGCCCTATCCGTGGATCAACTACCTGGGCTCCGAGCAGTTCTTCTCGCTCATCTCGCACCAGTCCGGTGGGTACTCGTTCTACCGCGACGCGAAGATGCGACGGCTCACGCGTTACCGGTACAACAACATCCCCGCGGACGCCGGCGGCCGGTACTTCTACGTCAACGACGGCGGCGACGTGTGGACCCCGTCGTGGCTGCCGGTCAAGGCGGACCTGGACCACTTCGAGACGCGGCACGGCCTCGGCTACACGCGCATCACGGGTGAGCGCCGCGGGATCTCCGTCGAGACGCTGTTCTTCGTGCCCATCGGCGAGACGGCCGAGATCCAGAAGGTCACGGTCACCAACACCTCCGACGAGTCGAAGACGATCGCGCTCTTCTCGTTCGTCGAGTTCTGCCTCTGGAACGCGCAGGACGACCAGACCAACTACCAGCGCAACCTGTCGATCGGCGAGGTCGAGGTCGAGCAGGACGGCCCGTACGGGTCGGCCGTGTTCCACAAGACCGAGTACCGCGAGCGACGCGACCACTACGCCGTCTACGGCGTGAACACGCGGGCGGACGGCTTCGACACCGATCGCGACACCTTCGTCGGCGCCTACAACGGTCTGGGCGAGGCGACGGTCCCGCGCAGCGGCAAGTCCTCCGGGTCGGTGGCGTCCGGCTGGTACCCGATCGGCTCGCACTCGGTCGAGCTCACGCTGGCGCCGGGCGAGTCCCGAGCGCTGACCTACGTGCTCGGCTACATCGAGAACCCGGACGAGGAGAAGTGGGCCGACGACGCCCACCAGGTCATCAACAAGGAGCGCGCGCACGCGCTGCTGGGCCGCTTCGCGACGACGGAGCAGACGGACGCCGCGTTCGAGCAGCTCCGCGCGCACTGGACGGGCCTGCTGTCCACCTACTCGGTGAAGAGCGACGACGAGAAGCTGGACCGGATGGTCAACATCTGGAACCAGTACCAGTGCATGGTCACGTTCAACATGTCGCGCTCGGCGTCGTTCTTCGAGACCGGCATCGGCCGCGGGATGGGCTTCCGCGACTCCAACCAGGACCTGCTGGGCTTCGTGCACCTCATCCCCGAGCGCGCCCGCGAGCGCATCATCGACATCGCGTCCACGCAGTTCGAGGACGGGTCGGCGTACCACCAGTACCAGCCGCTGACGAAGCGCGGGAACAACGACATCGGCTCCGGCTTCAACGACGACCCGCTGTGGCTCATCGCCGGCGTGGCGGCGTACATCAAGGAGACCGGCGACGTCGCGATCCTCGACGAGCCGGTGCCGTTCGACAACGAGCCCGGCTCCGAGGTCCCGCTGTTCGAGCACCTGGTCCGCTCGTTCCAGTTCACGGTCGACAACCGCGGCCCGCACGGCCTGCCGCTCATCGGCCGCGCCGACTGGAACGACTGCCTGAACCTCAACTGCTTCTCCACCACCCCCGGCGAGTCGTTCCAGACCACGGAGAACCAGGCCGGCGGGCACGCCGAGTCGGTGTTCATCGCGGCGCAGTTCGTGCTCTACGGCGCGGAGTTCGCGGAGCTGGCGGAGCGTCGCGGACTGGGCGAGGTCGCGTCGCAGGCCCGCAAGGTGGTCGACGAGGTCCGCGAGGCCGTCCTCGAGCACGGCTGGGACGGCGAGTGGTTCCTGCGCGCGTACGACTACTACGGCAACCCGATCGGCACGGACGCCAAGCCCGAGGGCAAGATCTGGATCGAGCCGCAGGGCTTCGCCGTCATGGCGGGCATCGGGGTCGACGGCACGTCAGCCGATTCGCCGGCCATCAAGGCGCTGGACTCCGTCGGCGAGATGCTGGGCACCCCGCACGGCCTGGTGATCCAGTACCCCGCGTACACGACGTACCAGATCGAGCTCGGCGAGGTCTCCACGTACCCGCCCGGGTACAAGGAGAACGGCGGCATCTTCTGCCACAACAACCCCTGGGTGATCATCGGCGAGACCGTCGTCGGCCGCGGCGCCAAGGCGTTCGACTACTACAAGCGGATCACGCCGGCGTACCGGGAGGAGATCTCGGACACGCACAAGCTCGAGCCGTACGTGTACGCGCAGATGATCGCGGGCAAGGAGGCGTCGCGCGCCGGCGAGGCCAAGAACTCGTGGCTCACCGGCACGGCCGCCTGGAACTTCGTCGCCGTGTCGCAGTACCTGCTCGGCGTGCGTCCCGACTACGACGGCCTCGTCGTCGACCCGCAGATCGGCCCGGACGTCCCCTCGTTCACCGTGACCCGCGTCGCTCGCGGCGCCACGTACGAGATCCACGTGACCAACTCCGGTACCGAGGGCGCCCGCGGGCGCCTCACGGTCGACGGCACGCCCGTCGAGGGCAACCTCGTCCCGTACGCCGCCGAGGGCTCGGTCGTGCACGTCGAGGTCACCCTCTGACCCCCGCGGGGGCCGCAGGGGTGTCGCGATGACCGCTGTCCAGGAGATCGAGGCGCTCGCGCCGTCGGAGGGGTACGACGCGGGCGACCGCGTCGTGACCATCCGGAACGACTCGTGGGAGCTCGACGTCCTGCCAGCGACGGGCGCGTCCATCGCGGGCGGCCGCATCCGCACGGCCGACCACGTCTGGCGTGACCTGCTGCGCCCGACACGGCGGACGGTGCTGGGCGAGCCGGAGAAGTGCTCGAGCTTCCCGATGGTCCCGTGGTCCAACCGGATCAGCGACGGCGTCCTGCCGTTCGGCGGCCGGACGTTCCAGCTGCAGCGCAACGGCGCCGACGGGACCGCGATCCACGGCGCCGCCCGGCACGCCGCCTGGTCGGTCGTCGAGCGCACCGACGCCCGCGTGGTGCTCGAGCTCGACACCACCGAGCTCATCGGCGTCAACTTCCCGTGGAAGTTCCGCGCGCAGATCACGTACGCCCTGACCGGGGACCGGCTCACGGTCGGCACGTCGCTGCGCAACATCGACGTCGAGCCGTTCCCCGCCGGCTTCGGGCACCACCCGTACCTGCAGCGGACGCTCACGCCCGTCGGCGGCACCTCGCCCCTCACGCCGGGTCAGCCCGTGCTCCAGGTGCCGGCGCACCAGGGCTACTCGCTGGTCAACGCGATCCCGTCCGGCCCCGCCGGACAGCTGCCCAGCCGCGCCGACTTCCGCGTCGCGCGTCCCCTCGGCTCCGCGTTCGTCGACGACGTGCTCACCGCCTGGGAGCCCGGAGCCCCCGTGCGGATCAGCTATGACGAGCTCGGCGTCAACATCGACCTGCACGCCGACCCCGTCTTCGCGCACCTCGTCGTGTACGCGCCGCGGCGCCGGTCGTACTTCGCGGTCGAGCCGGTGACCAACGTGAACAACGGCTTCTCGCTGCACGCCGCCGGGATCCCCGGCACGGGCGTCTTCGTCCTGGACCCCGGCGAGGAGCGCTCCGGGGCGTTCACGATGACCCTGCGGAACTGAGTTCGCGGGGCGCACCGAGCCGGGTATGCTCTCTTTCCGGACCGACCGATGGTCGTTCCACGCGGGTGTAGTTCAGTGGCAGAACTTCAGCTTCCCAAGCTGATAGCGCGAGTTCGATTCTCGTCACCCGCTCCCTCTCGGCAGGCCGGTCCCCCCGAGCCGCAGCATGTGTAGCCCGTGCGGGCGGCCGGCTACGCGTCGGCGAGCACCCGCCACCCGGACGGTACGGCGATCTCGTCGCGCCGCGGCGGCATCATCGCGCGGCAGGTGTCCACCGCGTCGACGAGCATCGCGACGAGCTCGTGGTCGCTGTGCGGCCCGACGGCCGTCGCGGCGATCGCCAGGTCGACGACGCTGCGTGGCAGGTCGCGGGTCCGGTGCGGGCGGCCCATGTGCGTCGTGAACTGCTCGGCCCACTCGGCGGACGACGGCACGGTCGCGAGCGCGTCGACCGTCGTACGTCGCCGCATGTCCGCCGGGCGACCGTCTGACGGCTCCAGGAGCCGATCGACGGTGATGAGCGCGACCGCAAGAAATCGGACGTCGTCCGCACGCGCGACAGGCAAGGCGTGCCTGGTGGCAACGTCGGCGATCTCGAGCGGCCACGCCGGGTCGTCACTCGTCGTGCCGACGAGGTCCGGGACCAGGCGGGTGAGGCCCGCGCGGTTGCCGTCGTCCACGACGTCGTTCACCACCCGCGCGAGATGTGCCAGGAGGGGGTGGGTGCAGGAAGGACGATCGCTCCAGCGCTCCCCCGCCAGCACGCTCGTCCACTCCATGAGGCAGCCGCCCTGTTCGGGATGGCGATGCCTGCCGGGCCGCAGCTCGGGTAGCGCGTCAGGAATCCGTGGTGCGGGACGGGTACGCATGGTGACCTCCGACCGGTGATCCCGTCAGTGTCCGACCGCCAGGCGCGAAGGGCAATGTCCGCGACCGCATCGAGGTCGTCAGGTCGCGATCCACGGGGAGCTGCTCGAGCGCGTCTGCGCGCAGTGCGCCCGGCGGGAGGGCTCCCGCCGGGCGCAGCGTCGAGCGTCGGGTCAGCTGCTCCCGCGCAGGCGCAGCGGGTTGGTGCGCGTGTCCGCGAACACGAACCAGGACGTCGCGCCGACGTGCTGGACCTGGAAGTAGCCGAACCCGAACCCGGTGTCCAGCAGGCTGGACGCCGCGACGATGCCGCCGTCGACCTCCACGCCACCCAGGTGCTGACCGACGCCGAGCACGTCCTGCGCGTGCCGGGTCTGTACGAGCAGCGCCTCGGCGGCGTCCTTGTCGCCGCCACCGCGGCTCCGGTCGAGCAGTGCGGTCGCCAGCTGGTTGGTGCCCTCGAGCCAGACGCCCTGCTGGTGCACGGTGATCCCGTTGTACTGCGCGGTCGACGTGAGGCTCGCGGTGCTGAACGTGACGCCGGAGAGCCGTTCGCCGTCGGGAAGCTGGGACGTCGGTGCGCTCGCGTCGTCGGTGACGGCGAGCGCGGACCCGGCCCAGTCGAGTGCACTGGCGTACTGCTTCTCGCGCAGGGCCAGCCAGCTCCAGGTGGCGGTGTCGAGCGGCACCGGGAACCTGTTGATCTCGACGCCGTCGTTGGTGCCCGTCCAGAACGCCCCCGTGGCGGGGTCCCACATGAGGTCGACGAACGCCCGGGCGTGGTCGGCGGCCTCGGACCACGCCTTGTCGTGCGTGAGCTTGCGGAGCATCGAGAAGAACGCGACGCAGTCGATGTTGTGCTCCGTCGAGCCGTTCGGCACCGGCACGTTCGCACCGTTGACGCCGAACGAGAAGCCGCCGAGCGGCTGGGTGGACCACGTGTTGGTGGTGATCCAGGTGCCGATGCGGACCGCGGCGTCGAGGTAGCGACGGTCGTGGGTGCGGGCGAAGAGCTGGGCGAGCGCGATGCCGGGCCACGCCATGTCGCCGACGGCGGTGCCGAGGAACCCGAACTGCCAGCCGATGTTGGCCGAGCCGTCCGGCAGGACGAACCCGTACGGCTGCGGGTTGCCGTCGTAGAACGTGTACGGGCCGACGTTGTAGCCCTGCCTCAGCCGACCGTCGGAGTAGACCGGGTCGTGCTCCTGGGCGTAGACGAGCCCGTCGCCGATGACCCGTGCCGTCTCCTCCGCGCTGCGGCGCCCGTCGGCGAGGAGCGCGATGACGGCGAGCGCGCTGTCGTACACGAACGCCGTGCTGAACAGGCCGAGCTCGTCGGCGTAGCTCTGCGGGAGACGGGGTCCGGTGTTGAGCGTCGGGTAGGCGTCGGTGGCGGACTGCAGGAACGCCACGGCGGCCCGGCCAGCAGCGGCGGCGCTGCCGTGCGGGTTTCCGTGCGCGATCGGCCCGCCGGCGGGCAGGCCGCGGGCGGTGGCGCTCGTCGCGCTCGCGGCGACGGCCGCCGCCGTTCCGGTCAGGACGAGGAACGACCGCCTGCTGAGCGGCGGAAGGACGGAGCGGTGGGTGCGGGGCGACTGGTCTGTCGTGACGGGGTCGATCGAGATGTCCGGCATTCGCGGGGGCCTTCCGGGGCAGGCGAGCGGGCCGCGGCGTTGCGGCCCGCTGACCACGGTAGGGACCCATCGGGCCTAGGGGAAGATCTGGACGTATCAGACAAGCGCACGGACGGGTGACACGTGTCGTCATCCTGCCTTCTGTCGTTGACACGTGTCGGGTCTCAGGTGCCGCCACTGCCGCTCGACCGCGGGGGCCAACGACGTGCTCGAGCCGCTCACGCTTCGTCTCTCCGGACTGCGCGCCGCCCGGTGCCGGCCGCGACGGTGCGCGCCCGGCGTGCAGGTGGGCCGACATGCGCGCAGGGCCGGGTCCCCACCCTCCTGGGGACCCGGCCCTGCGACGTCAGGACACAGCGTGCCCCGCGCGGGACCACGAGTCAAGCAGTGTTTGACCGTCGTCATAACCGCGCCTTGACCACGGCCGGAGCGTGCCGACGACACGTCGGGGGACGACCGGCCGACGCGCGACTGCGTGCCAGACTCCTGCCGTGAGCGCGGCGCGCAGTGAGCTGAAGAGCATCGGGTACGAGATCTTCATCGGCGCGCTCTCGCTGCTGTCGATCTTCAACCTCGTCCTGGTCGCCCTCGCCCGTCAGGACGACGACCTGCAGGACGTCCTGCTGACGATGAACGGCATCTTCAGCGTCGTCTTCCTCATCGACTTCAGCTACCGGCTGGCGACCGCGCCGTCTCGCAGGGATTACTTCTTCCGCCACTTCGGCTGGGCAGACCTGCTCGCCAGCCTGCCGGTCGCCGAGCTCAAGTTCCTGCGCATCTTCGGCCTCGTCTGCGTGGTCCGGGGGCTGAGAGCGGTCGGCGGACGCTCCGTACTCCGCAGGGTCATCCGGGACCGGGCCGGCAGCGCGCTGTTCACCCTGCTGCTCACCGGCATCCTCGTGCTGCAGTTCGGCAGCCTCACGATCCTGCGCATCGAGGGTGACGCCCCGGGTGCGAACATCACGACCGCGTCCGACGCCCTCTGGTACACGATCGTGACCATCTCCACGGTCGGCTATGGCGACCAGTACCCGGTCACCGACGCCGGCCGGATCGTCGGCGCGATGATCATCGTCGTCGGCGTCGCCATCTTCGGGACCTTCACCGGGTACCTGGCCAACTTCTTCCTGACACCTAGGAAGTCCGCTGAGCCCGTCGACTCGCTCCAGCAGCTGCGGCGCGTCCTCGACGTCCCCGGCGTGACGGTCGATGACGTCGACAAAGTGCTCGCCCTGCACCGCGGCGAGAAGACCGGCTGAGCCGTCAGGTCAGGTCGAGCGCGAGCGTCCTGCCCCAGTCGTGGCGCGCAGCCTCGGTGAACCCGACACGCGTGTAGAAGGCGATGGCGCCCGCGTTGCGGCTGTCGACGCCGAGGTGCAGCCCCGGCACGCCACGTCCGCGCAGCTCCGCGGCGAGCGTCTCCACGAGCCGACGCCCGAACCCACGGCCCTGGGCGCGCGGGAGCAGGTCGATGTGCATGTGCGCGGGGAACCGGTCGAGCAGGGACTCGTCGGCCGCGGACCCCTCGTGGATGCGGGCGACGAGCACGTGGTCCTCGGTGCCGTCTCGCGGGTCCTCCCGCAGCGGGTACCTGCTGCGCAGGGTCGGCCACCAGTGGCTCTCGAGCCACTGGTCGAACCGGGCGGTGTCGGCCGTCGCCACGATGTAGCCGACCGGGCCGAGCTCGTCGACCACAACGAACGTCAGCCCCGGGTCCGCCACCGGGTACGGACCGGCGTACACGTGTCCGAGCAGGTCGGGGTCCCGGTACAGGGCCGTCGCGTCGCCACCGACCTCCCCGGTGAGCAGGCAGATGCGGTAGAGCGCAGGCAGGTCGGAGAGGTGGAAGGGGCGGATCACCGGGAGTGCGGCCGACATGAGCACGACCTTCTCATGCGTTCACAGCAATGTTTCGATCCAGGATCCGGTCGGACGTGCCGATGACCACGGGGTGACGTTGCGCACGGATTCCGCTCCCGACCTGCTGCACCAGGCGTACGTCGTCGCCGTCGGCAAGTGCGACGACGACGGCAATCCGCTGGGCCCCCTCTACAGCGTGCTGACCACCGCGGCGACGTTCCACGCGAGCGTCGTCGTCTCGACACCCGAGGAGGCGTTCGCGCTCGCCCGCGACCGGATCGCCGCCCAGCCCGACCCGCACGGCTGGCAGATCATCTCGCTGCTGCCCTGAGTCCCAGGAGTCAGCCTGCCGCTGTCACTCCGCGACCGTGTACGTCTTCTCGGGCCAGTAGGCCCACTCCTCGAACAGCTCTGCCCGCCCGTCCGGTCCGAACCGCAGCACCCACAGGTCCCGGTACTCCTGCGGCTTGTCGCCGCCGTACCGGACCTCGACCCTGACCACCGCGTCGGGACCGTCCGCCGCTATCACCGCCGCGGTCATGGTGAACGGCGTCGGGTCCGCCCAGAACCCCCTGATCGCGTCGAGCCCCTCCAGCGGCTCCGGGTCGTAGGGCGAGCGCAGGTAGCGCGCATCCTCCGCGAACAACCGGTCCAGGCCGTCCACGTCCTGCGCCCGCCACGCCTGCTCGTACCGCTCGACCCATCCCGTGACTGCGTCCCTGCCCATCGGAGACCCCCTCGCGCGCGTGTTGCTCCGAGTCTCCACCCGACCACCGACGCGGGTCACTGCACCCGCGGTCCGACCTCCCCGCGCCGCAGCACGGACAGCTCGACGCGGGAGCGCAGCTGGTCGGCCGGCAGGACGTGCGCCAGGTCGGCGAGCACCCCGTCGCACGCGGCGACGACGGTACCGAGGTCCGCATCGGGATCGACGGTGACCCGCAGCCGCACGACGCGCTCCCCGCGGTCGGCGAGCACGGCTCCCCGGGCTGACCGGATCAGCGGGTCGTCGGCCAGCACCTCCGCGGCGGTCGCCACCGCGGGGACGGGCTCGACGATGAGCCTGCCGGGCTGTATACCCGACGGCAGGCGAAGCGACCCGACGGACCGCCGGGGCAGGTGCGCCAGGAGCCACCAGAGCCCGAGGACGACCAGCGCAGCGCCGACGAGCCCGGCCAGCGCCGGGAAGCTCGACGCCCCGGTCACCTGCTCGGGGTCGACGGCGACCTCGTCGGGGACGTCGGGCCACGCGGACTCCAGGAATCCCGTCTGCCACCCCACGGCGGCCACCCCGACCGCGATCAGCAGGAGGCCGAGGAGCAGGACGAGCACCCGGTCGAACGCCAGGACGGACCGCCTCATCGTCGGTCACCGCCCGAGTGCAGGCCGGCCGTCTCCCGACGGGCGACCTTCACGGTCAGCGGCTGCGCCAGCGGCGCCAGGCGCTCGGTCACGGCCGCGCGGACGGCGTCCGTCACGTCGTCGCCCTCCAGCGTGGTGACCGTGACGGTCACGGCACGACGGGTCGCTGACGCACGAGCGGACAGCACGCGGTCGACCTCGTCCGCGGCGGAGGCGGCGAGCCGTGCGGCGTCGTTCAGACCGATGGTCGTCCCGGTCGAGGACGTGACGTCCAGCCGTGTGCGGACCCGGCGACCCAGCGCGATGACCACCAGCCACAGTCCCAGCAGGGCGACGACGACCCCGACGGCGGCGACCAGCGGCGAGGGCACCAGCCCGTCGATGCTGTCGACGACGGGCGCGATCCACGGCTCGCCGTCCACGCGTCCGGCGACGACGAGCGCCTCGCGGACGAGGATCACGCCGAGCGCCACCAGCAGGATCGCGAGCGCGATGCTCCACCAGGCGACCCGGCCTGCCCGGGTGGCCGGGGCTGCGGGGGCGAAGCCGGGTCGGGTCTCGACGGCCGTCATCGCACCCTCGCGACCGGTCGGGCGGACGCGGCCGGCCGGACGACCTCACGCACCGCGACGCTGACGTGGTCGAGCTCCTGGCCGGCCTGGCGTCCGAGCTCTCGGTGCAGCGCGTCCTGCACGCGCGTGGTGACCTGCGCGGCCGAGGCCGGCCACGTGATCGCCACCTCCACCTCGACGTGCGCCTTGGTGCCGGCCCGCTGCCAGCGCACGCGCGGGTACCCGCGCCCGAGGGTGCGCTCGACGCTCCCGACGGACTCCTCCTCCGGCGCGACTCCCGGGACCTCGAGGGTCACCTGCCGCGCGATCCTGGTCAGGGCACGGTCGGCGATCGTGAGCGTGCCGCGGGCGTCAGCCACGGCCGCGGCCGGAGACCAGGCCGGAGACGTCGATCCGACCGTCGACGACCAGGCCGACCAGCGCGCCGACGGCCGCGAGGACCAGGGCGAGCAGGAACATGTCGAACCCACCGATGGCGGTGACGAGGGCGAGCAGCAGGCCGGCGAACAGCCCGATGGCGACAGATGACACGGTGACTCCTCAGACGATGGTGTCGATGTCCTCGACGTGGACCCGGACGGGCATGGGGGCGATCGCGGAGACGGCGCGCTGGACCCGCGCCGCGGTCTGGGGCACGGGGACGCGGTCGGAGACGACGACGTGCACCTCGGTGCCCTCGTCGTCGATCCGGACGCCCGTGACCCGACGGCCGGGCAGGTAGGTTCCCAGCCCGCCGAAGCGCCCGCCGTGCAGCCGGACGACGCCGGGCACGTCCAGCACCGCGGCGGCGACGATCTCGGCGGGAGTCAGCGGCTCGGGCGGCTCGAGCGCCTCGGGCACGACGTCGTCGAGCACGACGACCTCGGCCGGAGCAACGACCCGCGAGGCTGCGGGCTCGACGCGACCGAGGGGCGCCTCCTCCTGCGCCACCTCCTGCTCCAGCTCCCGCGCCACCTCCAGGGGGGTGGGCACGTGCTCGGGGACGTCCGTCACTGGACCCGCTGCTCCTGGGGGGCGGGCGGCTGCGCGTCGTCCTGCGGCAGGTGGACGTCGTTGACGGTCACGTTGACCTCGACCACGTGCAGGCCGGTCATCCGCTCGACGGCGCTGATGACGTTGCGACGGATGCCGTCGGCCAGGTCGGCGATCGAGACCCCGTACTCGGCGACGAGGTCGAGGTCGACAGCGGCCTCGGTCTCGCCCACCTCGACGGAGACGCCCTGCGAGTGGTTGGTGCGGGCGCCCGGGATCCGCTCGCGCAGGTTCCCGATCGCCCGGGCGGTCCCGCCGCCGAGCGAGTGCACGCCGCTGACCTCGCGGGCCGCGATGCCGGCGATCTTGCTGACCACCGTGTCGGCGATCGTGGTGCTGCCCTCGGGGGTGACCAGCGCGCTCTGCCGGGTCTGGGCGGCGACGATGGTGGCTTTTGTGGCGGACTCGCTCATGGTGACCTCTCTCGACGGGTGACGTGCAAGAACCTGTACGTACGGTTGGTCGCCGTTCCTCCCAGTTCGTCATGCGGCAGATGTGTGACATGGGTCACACTCGCCAGGATGCAGCAAGGTGCGCGCGGACGCACGCTGCACGGGATGGATGACGACGAGGTCCCCGACGAGGTGCTCGCCCGGCGGGCGGCGCTGCTCGACCGCGCCGCGTTCCGGGTCATCGTCGACCGTCACGGTCCTGCGCTCTATCGCTACGCCCGTCGGATGGTCGATGACCCTCACGACACCGAGGACTGCGTGCAGGAGGCGTTCGCCGCCGCGTGGACCTCGTTGCCGCAGTTCGCCGGCCGGTCGTCGCTGCGGACCTGGCTGTTCGCCATCACGGCGCACAAGGTGCGGTCCCTGCAGCGTCGACGGGCTCGCACCGCCCTGCCCCTGCCGTTCGTCCCGGACGAGGAGGTGGACAGCCACGCGGTCGACCCGGAACGCTGGGCCGAAGGCACGGACCTCCTCGGGGCGCTGCACGCCGCGCTGCGTGAGCTCCCACCGGGCCCACGCTCGACGTGGCTGCTGCGGGAGATCGAGGGACTGTCGTACGAGCAGATCGCCGAGGTGTCGGGGACGACGACGAGCACGGTCCGTGGCCAGCTCCACCGGGCACGGGCTCACCTGGTCCAGCGGATGGAGGCGTGGCGATGAACGGCGAGCAGCTGCTTGCGCAGGCCGCCCGGACTCTGCGCGAGCACACCGACAGCGGCTGGGTCGCCCTGCGCGACGACGTCGTGGCACTCGCCGTCCGCGCGTTCCGACCGTCCGCCCCCGTGCGGGGGACGCTCCCCGACGGCCCCCTGCTCGTGGCGTCCACGGTGGTCGTGTCGCGTGTGCGCACCGCCCTCGCCGGCATCCCCGGGGCCGGCGTCCTGCGGATCACGTGCACCACCACCCCCGACGACGACCTGGACCGCCTGACCGTCGAGCTGGTCGCGCTCTACGGCACCCGGCTCGTCCCCCTGGCCGTCGAGGTCCGCCAGCTCGCGGCGACCGCCGTCGCCGAGACGCTCGGCCTCGCCCGGCCACCCCTCGACCGGGTCCGGGTCGACGTCTCGGTCCGGGACGTGACGCCGGACCCGCGCCTGCTGTAGCCACCGACCAGCGTGCCGACCTCCGCGGCGGGCGCCCGCGTAGGTCACACTCCTGTGTGTGACCGACCTGCTCTCCTCTCCGCGCCCGCTGGGTGAGCAGGGACCGGTCGAGCATCGCCCGGACTGGTCGTGGCTCCCCGACCCCGCGGACGCGCCCACCGACCACGGCCTGGCGCGGGCGCGCGACGCGGCGGAGCGGCTGCTCGCCGACCACGGCGTCACGTACGGCGCGGACCAGGAGGACGGCGAGCACCCCTGGCACCTGGACCCGCTGCCGGTCATCGTCGACGAGCCGGAGTGGGCCCGCCTCGACGCGGCGCTGGTGCAGCGAGCCGAGCTGCTGGACGCGATCCTGCAGGACGCCTACGGCCACCGGCTCCTGCTCACCGACAAGCTCCTGCCGCCCACGGTCGTGCTCGGTCACCCCGGGTTCGTCCGGGCGGTCGACGGCCTGCGGCTGCCCGGCGGGCGCGAGCTGGTGCTCACCGCGACCGACCTGGTGCGCGACGGCGCGGGCGGGTGGTGCGCGGTCGCGGACCGGACGCAGGCCCCGTCGGGCGTCGGCTACGCGATGGAGGACCGTCGCGTCGTCTCCCAGGTCCTCTCGGGGGTGTACCGGCAGGCGTCCATCCAGCGCCTCGGCCCGTTCTTCCGCGCTCTGCGCCTCGCGCTGCGGGACGTCGCCCCGGGCAGCACCGAGCAGCCGCGGGTCGTCCTGCTCACGTCGGGGCCGTCGAGCGAGACCGCGTTCGACCAGGCGTACCTGGCGTCGATGCTCGGCCTCCCGCTCGTCGAGGGCTCCGACCTGCTGGTCCGCGACGGCCGGGTCTGGATGCGCGGCGTCGAGGGCCTCGAACCGGTCGACGTGGTGCTGCGCCGCGTCGACGCCGAGTGGTGCGACCCGCTGGACCTGCGGCAGGGCTCGCGCCTGGGCGTGCCCGGGCTGGTCCGGGCGGTGCGTGCCGGGACGGTGAGCGTGGTCAACCCCCTGGGCAGCTCGGTGCTCGAGAACCCTGCCCTGCTCACGTACCTGCCGCGGCTGGCGAACGCGGTGCTCGACCAGGACCTCGCGCTGGCGTCGGCCCCCACCTGGTGGTGCGGCGAGCCGAGGTCGCTGCAGCACGTCGTCACCCACCTCGAGCGGCTCGTCCTGCTGCCGACCGTGCGCGGCACGGACGTCGGCACGATCCTCGGCTGGACCCTGAGCCACCGGGAGCGCGAGCTGCTGGCCGCCCGGATCAGCGCGGAGCCGTGGCACTGGGTGGGCCAGGAGCCGGTCGGCCCGGCCGGCCCGACGGTCGACGGGACGCCCGTCGGGGTCGGCAGCGACCTGCCGTCGGCGGCGGGCATCGGTCCCGCCGACCTCGGTCCGCGTGCCGCGGTGCTGCGGACGTACGCCGTCGCGCACCGCGGGTCGTACACGGTCCTGGCCGGCGGGCTCGCGCGCGTCGCGCCGGGACACGTCGTCTCGTCGGCCCTGGGCGCCGCCGCGAAGGACGTGTGGGTGCTCTCCACGCAGCCGGACGCGCCGGTCGAGCCGTGGGTGCCGTCCGACGAGTCGGCCGCGGGCGAGACCCCGTCGCTACGCCGCCCGGCGACCGGCATCTCACCGCGCACCGCCGAGAACCTGTACTGGATGGGCCGGTACGCCGAGCGGGCGGAGGACGCCAGCCGGGTGCTGCGCGTCGTCGTCGACCGCTGGGACGACTTCCACCAGCATCCGGCCTCCGCCGGGGGGCGCGCGCTCGAGGTGCTCATCTCCTCGCTCACGCCGACCGAGCAGTCGGCCCCGGCATTCCGCGACCTCGTGCTGGACCCCCGCACCACGGGGACCGTGGCACGGTCCGTCCGCCGGCTTGCCGCCTCCGCGGCCGCGGTACGTGACCAGCTCTCCACGGACACGTTCGGCCCGCTGGCGCGCATCGAGCGGGCGCTGCGCGACGAGCGCGGCAAGACGCGCGGACGGACGCACGGCCGGGACGCGCTCGATCTGGGGGTCGACGCGGGCAACACCGTGACGGCCGGCCTGCGGCCCGCGCTCGACAAGGTGCTCGAAGGGCTGCTGGCCGTCGCCGGGATCACCGCGGAGGGCCTGGTGCGTGACGTCGGCTGGCAGTTCCTCGACGCGGGCCGGCGAATCGAGCGGGCGCAGCACCTGGTCGAGCGCCTCCTGGCCACCGTCGTGCAGCAGCGGCCCGCCGACGTCGACGCCGTCGTGCTCGAGTCGGTGCTGCTCACGCACGAGTCGGCGATCACGTACCGGCGTCGTCACCAGACGGGTGCGGGTCTCGCCGAGGTGCTGGAGCTCCTGCTGCTCGACGGCACCAACCCCCGCTCGCTGGCCTACCAGCTGGACCGGCTCCAGGAGTCGCTCGCCCTCGTCCCCCTGGCCGGCCGGGCCCCCGACCAACGCGACCACCTGCTGTCCGACGTCGTCGACCTGCTGGCCGAGGTGGACCCCGTCGCGGCCGCCGCTGCTGTCACCGACGACGGCCGACGCGCGCGGCTCGCCGAGACGCTCGAGTCGATGCTCTGGCGCCTGCACTCAGCGGCCGACGAGATCGAGCGCGTGCACTTCGTCCGGCTCGCCCCGAGCCGTCCGCTCGAGGACCCCTGGGACGCCCGGGACGGTGGTGGCGAGTGAGCCGCACCTACGACCTGGTCCACCGCACCACCTACACGTACGCCCACACCGTGACGGACTCGTACGGCCGCACGACGATGACCCCGCGCGACGTGCCCGGGCAGACGTGCCTGTCGACGTCGGTGGAGATCGAGCCCCCACCTGCGGACACCAACCAGTGGGTCGACTACTTCGGCAACCGCACCACGTACTTCGGGGTCACGACTCCCCACACGAGGCTCGTGGTCACCTCGCGGTCCACCATCGAGGTCACCCGGCACGCCCCCGACCCGGCCGCACTGCCCACCATCGGGTGGCACGAGGTCGAGCGCCGCGTCGCCGCCGGGGAGATCGGCCGGCTGGACCCGAGCATCGTGGACCTGCGCGAGGCGCTGCTGCCCTCGCCGCACGTGACGTTCGCCGACGAGGTCCGCGAGTGGGCCGCCCCGACGTTCGAGGACGACCGGCCCCTCGTCGAGGTGCTCGTCGAGCTGGCGCACCGGATCCGCACCGAGCTGGCCTACCGGTCGGGCTCCACCACGGTGCACACCACGCAGGCCCAGCTGCTCGCGCAGAAGGCGGGCGTCTGCCAGGACTTCGCGCACCTGATGATCGCGGCGCTGCGCCTGCACGGGCTGCCCGCGCGGTACTCCAGCGGCTACATCGAGACCCGTCCCCCCGCCGGCCGCGAGAAGCTCCGGGGAGCCGACGCCTCGCACGCGTGGGTGTCCGCGTGGGTGCCCGGCGCCGGCTGGGTGGAGGTCGACCCGACCAACGACCAGCTGGTCGACGACCGGTACGTGCTGCTCGGCTGGGGCCGTGACTACGACGACGTCCCACCGCTGCGCGGGGTCATCTTCACGGAGGGCTCCGGCTCGCGGCTCACGGTGTCGGTGGACCTGGTGCCCAGCGGCAGCGAGCCGTTCGCGTAGCCGTCCGGGCCGGGCGGCTAACGCCCAGCCGTCGCCCGGTCCTGGAGCTCGCCGGGCGGGACGATGAACCCGCCGCTGTCCACGACGGTCCCGCCGACCGCCCGCCACAGGGCGGCGGCGACGCGCGCGACCGACGGCTCCACCCGCGAGCGCGCGATGAGGTGCAGCTGCGAGGGGCGCTCGACCCGCAGCTCCTCGGGCTCCGGCGGGTGCCAGCTCACGTGGTACGACCAGGGGCCGAACTCCCGCGCGTCCAGCCGTGACAGCGCGACCGGCACCTCGGTCGAGCGGCCGGTCCGCACGGAGATCGACCCGTCGTACTCGAACGTCGCCGTCACGGAGAACGTCGGCGGACCGGGGGTCCCGTCGGACTGCTGCGGCTGCGGGACGTCGGTCGGCCCGACGCGCGCCCCGGTCATCGCCGGCCGCACCAGCGGCAGCGCGTCCTGGGCGGACAGCGGCGTGGGCGACCAGAGGGTCAGGTCCACCGCGGCACCCGGGTCGGGCACCACGGCGTTCGCCCGGTCGGCGGGGACGATGCTGCCGGCGGCCCGGCGCGCGGCCGCGGTCATCCAGCCGTGCACAAGGTCGAGGGACGCACGCGGGTCGGCGGGAACCACCGCGTACAGGTCGACCTCCGGCACGACGAGACCCGCGGACTGGGCTACGGACCGGCCCGCCCGAGTCGGACCGTCGAGCGAGGCGGCACCGTCGAGCCGCAGGAGGCCAGGCGAGGGCTCCGCGGCGACCGAGGAGATGCCCCGGAAGCGCGCGCCGGTCATCGGGCGGACCTTCGCCGCCTCGGCGGCGCTCACCGGCTCGCGCGTCCAGGCGGCGTCAGGGAACCACGCGGTGGCCAGGGCGACGACGTCGGTGCCGTGGGGGACCACGAGGACGTTCCGACCGTCCAGCTCCCCGGGGAGGTCGACCAGCGGCAGGCTCATGCCGGAGGACCGTACACAGGTTGTGATTCGAGCAGGTGAAGTTCCGTGGCGCTCACGGGAGGTCCGCAGTGGTCAGCGACTTGTCCACAGGTTCGACGGTGTTGCACACGGCTGTGGACACAGCCTGTGGACAGTGCCCGGGAGACTCATGCCCGCACTCAGGCGCGCACGTCGTGCAAGTGGTGGACCACGTCGTGCAGGAAGTACTGCCCCAGCGTCAGCACCGTGAACTCCGACCCGTTCGACCGCCGGCCCGACCGGTTCCACTGGTCGTCGCCCACCGAGTCGAACAGGGCGGCGGTGCTGTCCGCCGCCTCCGCGAGCTCGACCGCCACCACCTGCGGGTCCTGCAGGTCGTACCGGTCCGCGAGCGCCGTCGCGTCCTGGTCCCAGTTCTCGAACTGCGGGTCGTCCTGCGTCAGCAGCAGCTCGAGACGGGCACCGAAGATCCGCATCACGTCGCGCACGTGGGCCCCGTACTCGAGCGTCGACCACGTGGTCGGGTCCGGACGGTCGCGGGCGTCGACGCGGTGCAGCGCGGACACCCACCGCGGGGTCAGGTCCCGCACCGTACCGGCGATGGCGGGGCCGTCGACGTCGGTGGCCGTGAAGGCGCACTCGGGGCAGCGCTGATGAAGGACCCACGTCCAGTCCTTGGTGTCGGGCTGGATCTCGTCGTTCGTCATGGACCGCAGGTTAGTGGTCCGCCTCGGACCCCGAGTAGGTCATGAGCCACGTCGCGCCCGGAGCGTCAGCCTGCCGGTAGAGGGACTCGTCGATCCAGCCTGCGGCGGGTGCGACGAACTCCCCGGCGATCCACCCGTCGTCGCGCGCACCGGAACGGGCGTCCCGTCCGGGCTCTCCCGCGTCGATGATCATCGTGCCCCCCTGGTCTTTCCCTGCACTGAGCGCCGCGGCCGGGCGAAGTTCCCCTCCGATCCTCGCCCAGCCGCCGCTCGTCTGCCCGTCGACCAGCACGGGTCGCCTCGCTACGCGAGGAACCTAGGGCGCAGCACGTTGCAGGAACGTTGCAGGCGAGCGTCGGATCGGGACGGGGTCCTCAGGCGTGCCGGGGCGCGCCGAGGCGCTGTCCCAGCAGGTCCAGGCGGCTCACGGCACGCACGTGGACCGGGGACCCCTTGGGCGCCAGCCAGACCAGCCGCTCCCAGGCCTGCCAGTCGTCCGCGCCCGCGTCCGAGGCGAGCCAGCGGCTCACCACACCGGGCAGCGGACTGGCGAGCACGGCCGCGCGCACGTCCGCGGCGAGGTCGTCGCGGATGCGCTCGACCCCCGGCGCCACGGACCGGGCGAGGACGGGTCCGGGGTAGGCGGTGAGGGCGGCGTCGACGTCTCCGGTGTCGAGCAGCGCGTGCACCATGTCGACGTCGATGCGCAGCGGCGCCGTCAACCGATACGGGCGGGACTCGCTGAGAAGGGGTCCGACGAGCCGGCGCAGGCGCGAGACCTCGGCACGCACGGTGACGTCCGAGAGCTCCTGCTCGCTGAGCAGCACGGCGAGCTCGTCGGCACTCAGCCCGGCGGGATGGCGTGCGAGGAGCAGGAGGAGCTCGGCGTGCCGCAGGCTCAGCCGGACGTCGATCCCGTTGATGTGCACCGTCGGCGTGCCGAGCACCCGCAGCCGCGCGGTCGACGTGCCGCTGAGCACGATGACCGGGTGCTTCTCGGTGCGAGGGGGCGGAGCGGCGCGGGCGAGCTCCGCCTCGACGGCCGCGACGGTGGCGCGGATCAGGGCCATGACGAGAGCGGACGCCACCATCCGGCCGCCGGTGACATCGAGGACGCCGAGGACCTGCCCGCTCGCGGCATGGATGGGGACGGCCGCGCAGTTCCACGGATGGACCTTGCGCGCGTAGTGCTCGGACTCCACCACCTGGACCGGCTGGTCGGTGGCCAGTGCGGTGCCCAGCGCGTTGGTGCCGGCGGAGTCCTCGCGCCACACCCCGCCCTCCACGAAGCCGACGCCCTCGACCTGGCGACGGAGCGCCTGGTCCCCCTCGACCCACAGCATCCGGCCGACGTCGTCGGTCAGCGCGGTGACCCAGCCGGCGTCCGAGCCGGGGGCGACGAGCAGGTCCCGGACCACCGGCATGGCGGCCGCGAGCGCGAGCGAGCTGCGGTAGCCGGTGAGGTCGTTGCCGCCCATGTCAACGGGCGCGTTCTGGACCTCGGGGTCGACGCCGCTGCGCTTGCTGCGCCGCCACGAGTCGGCGACGACCGTGCGGACCGTGCGGCTGGAGACCTGGCCCGTGGCGACGAAGCGCTCGTGGGCAGCGCGCACACGGGCGGTGTCCACCGTCTCCGGCATCTCGACTCCTCCCGACCTCTCGTCGAGAACGCACACGCTCGCGCGAAGACCGCCCGGCCCCCGCGCGGTTCCGAGTGTACGAACCCGGACCGCGGAGTCGAGCACAATACGGGCATTCTGCCGGGTGATCCCGCGGAACGGGCGTCTTGATCGGTTCATCGCCCGTCGGCCGAGGCCCCGTACCCATTTGGTGACAGAACGTGCGATCATGTCACGATGCCCAAGATCATCGGCGGGTCCCTGCACGAGCACCGCGAGCAGACGCGCCAGAAGCTCTTCGCGGCGCTCTCGGCGCTCATGGCCGACCAGGGGTTCGACGCCATCACGCTCGCCGAGATCGCGTCCGCCGCCGGCGTCGGACGCACGGCCGTCTACAACCACTTCCCCGACAAGGAGTCCCTCCTGCTCGGGTTCATCACGCACGAGACCGAGCAGTACGCGGCCACCTTGCAGCGTGCGCTGGACGACATCGAGGACCCGACCGAGCAGCTCCAGACGTACGTCCGCCAGCAGGCCGCGCTGACGAGGGTGTACCACCTGGCCCCCGGGCCGGAGCTGCGGTCGGTCCTCTCGCGCGGGACCCAGCAGCGCGTCCGCGAGCACGTCATGGTGGTCGAGCAGATCCTGCGCCGGATCCTCGCCGCGGGCATCGAGTCCGGCGCGTTCCCCCCGCAGGACCTGGACGTCACCGTCCCGCTCGTCAACGCGTGCCTGTCCGGTCGTGGCGTCCCCGCGGAGGGGCCCGAGCGCGAGCGCGCGATCGAGCAGACCGAGGCGTTCGTGCTCCGCGCCGTCGGCGCCGCGCCGGTGCCCGCTCCCGTGCCGGCCTGACCCGGTGGCGAAGCGCGCACGCGGCGGTACACCTCCCGCTCATCACGGCAGCCACCCCGTCGGGCGGCGACCCCGGACGCGTCCCCCCGTCCGGCGGTCGACGAGTCTCGAGCTGACCTTCCTGCCCGGCCTCGGCGACGTGCTCGCCGACGAGGCCGCCGAGGTGCTGATGCTCGACGGCGCACCGACCCCGGTACCCGGCCGCGAGGATGCGCTCGACGTGTCCCACTGGGGTCCGTTGGCCGCCGTCCTCGACCTGAGGACCGCCGTCGCCGCCTTCGTCGTCCTGCGGTTCGACGTCCCGCGCCCCAAGTCGCTGACCAGCGGCGACCACCTCCAGCGCATCGTCGACGCGATGTACGCCTCGCTGAAGGTCGGCAGCTCCTCGACGTTCCGGTTCGAGGCCGCGGGCAGCGACTCGGCGGTGTTCGCACGGCTGGCGGAGCTGCTCGCCGAGGCCACCGGCCTGCGGTACGACGAGTCGCAGGGTGAGCTGGTCCTGCGCGTGCGTCGCGGGGTGCGCCCGGGAGCGTCCGGCGACCCCGGGTGGGACGTCCTGGTCCGCGTCGGCGCGCGGCCGCTGTCCGCACGGCGGTGGCGCGTCACCGACTTCCCCGGCGCCGCGAACGCGACGATCGCCGCGGCGATGGTGCGCCTCGGCGGGGTCGGTGCGCAGGACCGGGTGCTCAACCTCATGTGCGGCTCCGGGACGCTCCTGGTCGAGCGCCTGGACGCCGGTCCCGCGGCCGAGGCGGTCGGGGTGGACCTGTCCGCCGACGCCCTCACCGCCTCGTCGGAGAACCTCGGCGCCGCCGCGGTCGACGCGCGACTCCTGCGCGCGGACTGCACCGGCCCCGCGCTCGTCGAGGCCGTCGGCACCGGCTGGGCCCTGCTCCTGGCCGACCCGCCGTGGGGCACCCTGCACGGCTCGCACGCCACCAACGCCGAGGTCCATGCCGGCATGCTCCAGGCGGCCTACGACACGGCAGCGCCCGGCGCCCGGTTCGTCGTGCTGACGCACGAGGTCAAGGTCATGGAGCGCTGCCTGCGCGACGCGGACGCCCTCTGGCGGGTCCGCTCCACCACGAAGGTGTTCGCCAAGGGCCACCACCCGCGCATCTACGTCCTCGACCGCACCTGAGCCTCCGTCGCGGGCTACCCGTGCGCGGGGGAGCGGCGCGGTCGCGCAGAATGGAGCCGTGCGTGAGAGTCGACTGCCCCGGGTCCGTGCGTCCGAGCTCGTCGGGCGGGGGTGGCTGAACACCGGTGGGCGGTCGGTGACCCTGGCGGACCTGCGCGGGAAGATCGTCATCCTCGACTTCTGGACGTTCTGCTGCATCAACTGCCTGCACGTCCTGGACGAGCTGCGTGAGCTCGAGGAGCAGCACCGCGACGTGCTGGTGATCGTCGGCGTGCACTCCCCGAAGTTCGCGCACGAGGCCGATCCGGTGGCGCTGGCCGCGGCGGTCGAGCGCTACGAGGTCCACCACCCGGTGCTGGACGACCCGGAGCTGGTCACGTGGTCGGCCTACACGGCGCGAGCGTGGCCGACGCTCGTGGTCATCGACCCCGAGGGCTACGTCGTCGCGCAGATGGCCGGTGAGGGGCACAAGCGCAACGTCGAGATCCTGGTGGGGGAGCTGGTCGCCGAGCATGAGGCCAAGGGCACCCTGCACCGCGGCGACGGACCGTACGTCCCGCCGGCGCCCAGCGAGGGCACGCTCCGGTTCCCCGCCAAGGCGATCGTGCTGCCGGACGGGCACCTGCTGGTAGCGGACGCCGGGCACCACAGCCTGGCCGAGCTCGAGCCCGACGGCGAGACGCTGGTCCGGCGCATCGGGTCCGGCGAACGCGGGCTCGCGGACGGCGGCCCCGACGAGGCGCGGTTCAGTGAGCCGAACGGCCTGTGCCTGGTCCCGGAGGATCTGCGGCACTCGCTCGGGTACGACGTGCTCGTCGCGGACACGGTGAACCACGCGCTGCGCGGGGTGCGGCTGGCGGACGGCGCGGTGACCACCGTGGCGGGGACCGGCGCGCAGTACATGGTGGGCGCGGCGGACAACTTCGTGCCGTCGGACGAGGACGAGGCCGACGAGGAGCTCGCGTCGATCCCAGTCGTCGGGGAACCGGGCGACGCGGTCGCGGGCCTGACGGCGGGCAGCGGCACGTTCGTCCCCGGTCCTCGTCGGCACAAGCTCTCCTCCCCCTGGGACGTCGCGTGGTCGGAGCCGCTCGGGGCGTTCGTCGTCGCGATGGCCGGCAACCACACGCTCTGGTCGTTCGACGACTCGCACGGCTCGATCGAGCTGCTCGGCGGCACCATGAACGAAGGGCTGCTCGACGGCCCGCTGCACGAGGCGTGGTTCGCGCAGCCGTCCGGGCTCGCGATCGCGGCCGACGACCGGATCTGGCTGGCCGACTCCGAGACCTCCGCGCTGCGCCGGGTGGACCCGGTGGAGCGGACCGTGCACACCCTCGTCGGCGAGGGGCTGTTCGACTTCGGCCACCGTGACGGTCCCGCCGACGAGGCGCGCCTCCAGCACCCGCTCGGCGTCGCGGCGCTGCCCGACGGCTCGGTGGTCGTCGCGGACACGTACAACGGTGCCGTCCGACGGTACGGCGACGGCGGGGCCGGCGGGGCCGGGGAGGTCACCACCCTGGCCACCGGCCTGGCTGAGCCCAGCGGGATCGTCGTGCTGGACGGCGGGTCGACCCTGCTCGTCGTCGAGTCCGCGGCCCACCGCCTCACGCGGATCGCGCTGCCCGCGACGCTCGTCGGCCAGATCCTGGACTCCGGCTCCCACCGCACGCGGCGGCCCGTGACGGAGCTGTCACCCGGCGAGGTGCGGCTCGACGTCGTGTTCACCCCGGCGGCCGGCCAGAAGTACGACGACCGCTACGGCCCGTCCACCCGGCTGCAGGTCTCGTCGACCCCGCCCGGGCTGCTCCTGGAGGGCGCCGGCGACGACGTCCCCCTCGACCGGGTGCTCCGCCTCGACCCGGCCGTGCCGGAAGGCGTCCTGCACGTCACCGCACACGCGGCCAGCTGCGACGCCGACCCCGCGATCGAGTACCCGGCGTGCCACCTGAACGCGCAGGACTGGGGTGTGCCCGTGCGGCTCGTCGAGGGTGCGCCTGCGACCCTCACGCTGCCGCTGCACGGCTGAGGGGGCTAGCGAGCTCCGAGGATCGCGACCGCCGCGAGCGCGTCGAGGGAGGTCGCGACGACCTCTCCCGTGGCCGCCGTCGCGGACATGCCGATCTCGACCTGCCACAGGTCGTGGATGACGACGGCGGTGGACGACTCGACCCCGAGCTCCGCCGGGCTCCCGCCACGGGCCACCGCGGACGGCGGCTCGGCGGCGCTGCGCCGGGTGAGGACGGCCCAGGCGGACCCGCCGAGGGTCTCGGTGGCGGCCGCGGCGAAGGCGCAGAGCCGCGGGACGACGCCGGACTGCGCGGCGACGATCGCGGCCGTCCCCGCCACCAGCACCCGCTCGGCCGTGACGGCGGCGTCCGCCGTGGCGGGCACCAGCGAGCGCAGCGCCCGTGCCCGGGCGCGCTTGGCCTTGTACTGCGCGGTGTCGGCCTGCCGGAACAGGTGCCGCGCGGACACGGACCCGGTGACCGCCGTGGAGGCGATGCCGTAGGAGATCGCCGCACCGTGCGGGAGGGGGAACGCCGCGATGGTCTCCGCCATGACGTCCGCGACCTCGGCGCGCCGCCGGCCGACGGTCACCAGGCAGAACTCGTCGCCCCCGATCCGCGCGGCGGTCGATCCCGGCAGCGCCGCGGCAGCCCGGCTGAGGACGTCGGCGACGGAGCGCAGCAGGTCGTCGCCCGTGTCGTGGCCCAGCTCGTCGTTGACCCGCTTGAGCCCGTCGACGTCGCACATGACGATGCAGGTCTCGTGGCCCGACTCCAGCGCCGCCTCCGCCTCCGCGTCCGCGATGCGGCGGTTGGCCAGGCCCGTCAGCGGGTCGTCGGCGACGAGGTGCCGCACCTGCGCCTCGAGGTCGACGCGGGCGACGGCGCCGGCGACGAGCGCGGCGAGCACCTCGGCGCGGGCGATGTCGTCGACCCTGAACGGCGGGCCCGGTCGGCCGCGGACGGCGTACAGCTGCCCCCACACGCTGCCGTTGACCACCAGAGGCGCGGACAGCGCTGACGCGGCGTCGAGCTCACGCAGGGTGTCGACCTCCACCGGGTCGCCGGCGTCGGGGTCGTCCGGGACGGTCGGCTCGTCGTGCACGGTGCGCGCGTGCGCGGCCCAGCTGGCACGGTCGCGGATGAGGGCGCGCAGCGCCGGGCGGTCGTCGGCGCGGTACGAGGCACGCACCATCCAGACCGCGCGTGGATCAGCAGGGGGCGGCTCGACCACGACGATCCGGCACGTGTCCTGGTCGATGCGGCAGAACGCGACGTGCCGCGCGTCGAGCACCTCGAGGCCGGTGGTCGTCGCCACGCGCGCGACCTCGTCGATCGAGCGGCAGCGGTCGAGGCGGTGCGCAGCCACGGCGAGCGCGCGCACGCCGACGAGGTCCGCGGCGGACCTGTTGTCCGCGCGCGCACCCGGAGCAGCCGAGCTGCGACGCATCACGTCGCCCATCATCGACCCTCCATACCGGATGGGGCGACGCGGAGGCATGAGAGGTGCATGAGATCACCCGTCCTGCCCAAGCAGAAGCCCGTGCGAGCCCGGTCGGCACCGCGGCGGTCACCGGACGTGGGCAGCCCCGAGCTCGCCGAACACGTCAGCATTGAGCCGGAACGCGAGACGCGCCTCCTCGACGACGGCCGCGCGGGCCTCGTCGTCGAGCGGGAGGGCGTCCAGCCGCTCCCGGAACACGTCCTTGAACGGCTTGAGCTTGTGGATCTGGGGGAAGTCGTAGAACGCGATGCCCTCGGATGTGAAGCCGTAGTGGCGCTGGAGCATCCGCTTGATGATCTGCCCGCCGGACAGGTCGCCGAGGTAGCGCGTGTACGCGTGCGCGGCGTACTGGGGCAGCGAGTCCGCGGTCTGCGCGAGCCGGTCGGCGTAGACCCGGGTGGCGGGCAGGACGCGCACCTGCGTCCGCCAGTCGGCGCCGTACAGGTGGCCGAGGTCCTGCTCGATCGCGGGCACGCGGGTGAGCTCGGCGAACACCAGGTCACCGTCGTTCTTGAGCCGGGCCCCGGCCGCCTCCAGCGCGGTGTAGACGACCAGCTGCTGGGCGGCGAGGTCGGCGTACGCGGCGCGGTCCAGCCGGCCGGCGAGCAGCTGCTCCACGAATCCCGAGCGTTCAGCCGTCTCGTGCTCGTCCCGGGTCCCCTCGCGGAGCGCGACGGACAGCGGGGACATGACGGTGCTGGCGGTCACGGGGCTCCTCGGGTACTGACGCTGTGTCAGGAAACAGTAGCCTTCCGCCCTGCCCGGCTGGTCGAGATCAGTCGCTCAGGCGCTGGCGCGGATGGCGCCGACCACCCGGACCCGGACGTCGACACCGTCGACCGCCCCCGGCAGGTCCGAGCCGGGGTCCCGTGACATGTTCACCTGGAGCTGGTACCCGTCGGCGGCACGGGCGATCCCGATCCCGCGCACGTCGGAGCGCCCCTTCAAGGTCATCCGGAGGCGCTCTTTCGCTGCCCGGGCCTGCTCGAGGTCCGCCATGTGTCCCGCCTCCCGCCGACCGCGACGCGGCCGCAGGGGCGGCAGGTCCGACGGTCGTCAGACCAGTGTGACCCCAAGGGCGTCCAGAACGGCATCGATCGGGTTGATGTACGTCAACCCGGTGCCATTGTCTCCCCCCGACTCCGAGCCTGCAAAGAGCAGGCCGAGGGCGACGCCGTCCTCCCGGTACACGAGCGACCCCGAGTCACCACCGCGGGAGAACGGCCCGCTTCCCGTGGACTCCACCTCGATCTGGTCGTCGAAGCTGATCTCCCCGAGCTCCTCGCCGTAGCCGACGACCACGTTGTCCAGCTCGATCGCGGTCACGCGCCCTCGGGTGATCGACGTCGTGCGGCCGATCTTCGCCACGTTCTCGCCGCCGAGCGCGACGGCCGTGGTGGAGATGAGGCCGACCGGGTACGCCGGGTCCACCTCCTGGTCGTCCAGGAGCGCGATGGCGCAGTCGACGGTGGCGTCGCGACGAGGGTCCAGGTCCACGCGGCCGGCCAACGTGCCGACGCGATCCTGCGGTGCCCGCCCCCCGTCGGCGGGACCGGGCTGCAGGATCACGTCGCCCACCTTCGCCTGGGGCGACCCCGAGAGCACGTGGTAGTTCGACAGCGCGTGCACGACCCCGTCCTTGTGGACGAACGCACCGAGCGTCCCGGCCGTGACGTCCACGTGGGCGATGGAGACGCCCGGCCGCAGAGGGCGCGTGCGACCGGTCTCCCCCAGCGAGCGGGAGGTGATCACCGGCGGGCGCGGGCGCACCTTCGTCGGGTCGTCGCCGACCGCGAGCGTGCTGATCCGACCCGTGCGGCGGACGTCCACCTCAGGCCCCACCTCGGCGACGACCTCGCGCGCGATGCGGCGGACCGACGGAAGACCCAGGCGGTAGCGGACCGCCAGCGCGTACGACCCGTCCGGCTGGGGTGCGAGACCGATGGCCAGCGCCGGACCGCCGTGCGCGATGTCGGACGGTCGCACGACCCGCTCGGACAGCTCCCGTGCGTGGTCGACCGCCTGCGCCTTGGTCTTGCGTGCCTCGCCGTGGTCCATGAAGCTCCCCCTGCTCGTTCCGCCCGGTACCTCCCGGAGCGGTGCCAGTCTGCCCGTCGGCACCCACAAGCGCAGGTCCGTCCAGCGGAGCTCAGAGGTAGGCGGCCGCCTGGATCCCGAACAGCTCGGCGTACAGACCGTCCCGCGCGACCAGGTCCTCGTGGGATCCGGACTCGACGATCCGGTGGTCTGCGACGACCACGATGAGGTCAGCCATGCGGACGGTCGAGAACCGGTGCGAGACCAGCACGGTCACGGCACCGGTCGTCGCGCCGACGGCCTTCGCGTGGGCGGCGTACCGCTCGTACAGGTCGTGCTCGGCCTGGGCGTCGAGGGCCGACGTCGGCTCGTCGAGCACGACGAGCAGCGGCTGCTCGCGCATCATCGCCCGGCCGAGCGCGAGCTTCTGCCACTGGCCGCCGGACAGCTGGGCGCCGTCGGCGTGGCTGGTGCCCAGCTGCGTGTCCAGCCCGTCCTCGAGGCGGGCCAGGACGTCGGAGGAGTGCGCGCGGTCCAGGGCGCCGAGCACGGCCTCGTCGGAGTCGATCCGGGGCAGGTCCCCGACGCCGACGTTCTGGCGCGCCAGCAGCTCGAACCGGCAGAAGTCCTGGAAGCCCGCCGCGGTGCGGTCGCGCCAGTCGACGGGGTCGAGGTCGTGCAGGTCGACGCCGTCCACGGTGATGGTGCCCTTGGTGGGGGCGTAGAACCGGCACAGGAGCTTGACCAGCGTCGACTTGCCGGCGCCGTTCTCACCGACGATCGCGACGCTGGTGCCCGCGGGCACCAACAGGTCGACCGCCTCCAGCACGGGCGCGTCCGTGCCGGGGTACGTGAACGAGACGCCGTCGAACCGGATGCCGTCGCGCAGCGAGTCGGGTGCCGCCACCTGCGCTCCGTGCACAGTCTGCGCCTGCACCAACGACCGCATCCACGCCAGGTCGGTCATGCTCCGGGCCGCCCGTTGGAGCTGCTGGAGGATGGTGACGGCGGCGGTGACCTGCTGGTTCACCTGCGAGGCGAGCGTGATGACGAGCACCACGGCGCCGACAGTGCGTTGCCCGGCGACGGCGTCCCGGAGCACCAGGAGGGTTGCCGCCACGTACGCGACCGCGAACACCAGCTGCCCGGCCGCCCGCAGGGCGTCCGCGCGCACCTCGCCCGCCCACAGGATCGCGGTGGCCGCGTCCCAGGACGTCCGCAGGCGCGTCCGGACCTCCTCGCCGAGCCCGCACGTGCGCAGCTCCTTGGCCGCCGCGGCGTCGAGCGCCAGGACGAACAGGTGCCGCGCGCGCCGATTGTCGGCGGCGGCGGCGGCGCGCGCCCCACCCAGGACGTTCTCACCCCGCCGCCCGAGGATCAGCGGCGGGAGCGCAGCGAGCGGCAGCAGCAGCAGCCACGGGTTGAGCTGTGCGAGCAGGACACCCGTGATGAGCAGCGCGACGCCCAGCCCGATGGCGGACAGCAGCGCCTGCATCGATCCCCAGCCCGACCGGTCCAGCTCCGTGCGCAGCACCTGCAGCCGGTCCGCGTACTCGGGCCGCTCGTGGTGCTCGATGCCCGGCGAGACGTGGGAGAGCGCGATGAGATCGCGTTCCAGGCGCATGACCGCCGCGTCACCCAGCTCGAAGTAGAAGATGTGCGCGAAGTGCCCCGCGGTCAGCGCGGCGACCACGAGCACCGCGACGAGCACGGCAGCGATCGACGCCCGCCGGGCGTCCCCGGCGACGGCCGCGTCGGTCAGGGCGGCGAGCGCGGGCGCGGCCAGCGGCAGCGCCACCGACTGCAGCACCATGAGAATCGAGGACAACGTGAGCTTGCCGGGGCTGATCCGCCCCGCCAGCCGGAACAGCGCCCAGCTCCCGGACAGCGTCTGCCTCATGACTCCACCTCGTTCCCGTCGGCGTCCAGCCCTGCGGCGAAACGTTCGGCCTGCAGCCGGAACAGCCGTGCGTAGTGCCCGTCGGCGGCGACGAGCTCGTGGTGCGTGCCCTGCTCGACCACGCGGCCCGCGTCGATGACGACGATCCGGTCCGCCCGCCGCACGCTGGAGAACCGGTGCGAGATGAGCACCGACGTGACTCCGCGCGTGAGCTCGACGAACCGGTCGAAGAACGCGGCCTCCGCCCGGACGTCGAGCGCGGAGGTCGGCTCGTCCAGCACCAGCAGGCGTGCACCCGCCTCGAGCGCGTACAGCGACCGCGCGATGGCGATCCGCTGCCACTGCCCGCCGGACAGGTCGGCACCGCCCTCGTACGCGCGGGACAGGGTGGTGTCGAAGCCGGAGGGCAGCGTGTCGACGGCCTCCGCGATCCCCGCGCGCTCGGCGGCGCTGCGCACCACCGCAGCCTCCCGCAGAGCGTGCACCGCGCCGACCGCGATGTTGTCCGCGGCCGACAGCTCGTACCGGACGAAGTCCTGGAACACCACGCTGACCTGGCGGCGCCACGCGGCGACGTCGAGGTTCGCGAGGTCGGTGCCGTCCACCGTGAGCCGGCCCGCGGTGGGCTCGTGCAGGCGCGTGAGGAGCTTGACGAGCGTCGTCTTGCCTGCGCCGTTCACGCCGACGATCGCCGTGCACAGTCCCGCGGGCAGCTCCAGGTCGAGGCCGTCGAGCACAGGTCGGCTGCTGCCCGGGTACGCGAAGTGCACGTCCTCGAACCGCAGCGACCTCTGCGGCGCCGCGGTCGGCACGGACAGCCCGGTGCCCGCGTCGGGGAGCCGCGCCTCGGCGTCGGCCATCCGTCGCTCGAACTCGGCGAGCGCCGAGACGGCCTGCATCCCGTACTGCGTCTGCACGTCCGACTCGGGGTAGTACTCCCCGAGCGCGATCGCGGCGACCACCGACTGGATGCCGAGGGCGAGCGCGGTGAGCGTGATCTCCCCTGCCGATGCGGATCTCGCGATGGACACCAGCACGGCCGCGCTGATCACCAGCCCGATCGCCGTGTAGACGAGGTACGGCACCAGGTAGAGCTGTCGGCGACGGGCGGCGACCGGGTCCAGCATGTGCGTCGTCGCGTCGACGTACTCGTCCGTGAACCAGTCGGCGAGCCCGAAGACCCGCATCTCCTTGGCCGCCTCGGGCCCCATCGCGACCTCGCGGAGGTACACCGACCGGCGGCGGAAGCCGATGACCTGCGACCACACCTGCGAGTACCGACGGAGCCCGCCGCGCTGCCCGTACCGGAACACGAGGGTCGCGAGAAGGATCGCCGCCGCGGCCGGCCACGACACGACGACGCCGATCACCGCGGCGAACCCGACCAGCTGCACGTACCGCGCGACGAGCGCGAGCAGCCCCGCGGCCGCCGACCCGGGGCTGCGGAACTCGGCCTCGAACTCCCGGGTCGCCTCCGTCAGCGCCTCGAGGGTGGCCTGGTCCTCCATCGGCGCGATGCTCGTCGAGTGCAGCGCGACCCGCAGCGCCCGGTCCCGCAGGGCGCCGTCGACGCGGCGCTGCATGCGGACGCCGAGCGCGGTCTGCACGGGAGCGAGGACCTGCCGGCCGAGGAACAGCACGGCGGCCAGGACGAACGTGCGCACCAGGTCGCTCCACGCGGCGGACCCGGTGCCGCCGTCGACCGCCGCAGGCACCTGCCCGACCACGACGGACGTGGCCAGCACGAACGCGACCGGCAGGAGACCGAGCACGACGTCGAGCAGGAGCAGCCCGGCCACGAGACCCGCGCCTGCCGTGGGCAGCAGCCGGAGGATGTCCCGTCGCGGGAGCACCGCCGAGCGGTACCAGGAGCGGAGCATCACGACCTCTTTCGTGGAACAGCCCGAACGGGAACAAGGGCCGGAGGCAGGGCTGGACGCACGCGGGACTCCTTCGGCCGGCTGAGAGCGCTCTCAAGGTAGTGGCTCCGGCGAGGACGCTCCACCCCTTTCGGACATGGGCTCGAGAACATGACTGTGCGACGCGCGCGGCGGCTCAGGGTGCCGCTCTCGTCCGGAACTGCCGTTCTGCGCGGAGCGTCAGTCCGAGGGTCGCGACGACACCGGGCGGGCGTCGGGTGGCGGTTCGCCGACGTCAGCCACCGCCCGGGGGTCGTAGCGCTCGGGTGTCAGGTCTGCCCGCAGGATCCGCGCCAGACGGAACCAGCGCAGGTCCTCCCTCGACTGGCACCACGCCACCACGTACCAGCGGCCTCCCGTGCGGGCGAGCAGGGCAGGCTCGACGCGACGCCGGCTGACGGTGCCGTCCGAGCGGCGGTACTCGATCGCCAGCACCCGGTGCCGCCCGAGCGACTCCTCGACCGCACGCAGCACGTGCGGCGCCGACACCTCGGCGGCCCGGTCCGGTCGGGACCAGACGCGGCCGGACAGCTCGTCGGCTCGGGCGCGGTCGGCGGCAGGCAGCGCGTCGAGCACCTTGGCGCGTGCTGCCTCGGCGTCGGTGCCGAACGGGCTGCCCGCAGGAAGCGCCCGGACCGCGAGCGCGAGCGCGACGGCCTGCGCGGGCGTGAAGTTCACGGGCGGGAGGCCGACGGACGCGTCGAGCACGTAACCGCCGCCCAGCCCTGCCTGCGCGACCACCGGCAGCCCGGCCTGCTGCAGCGCGGAGACGTCGCGCTTGACGGTCCGCTGCGACACCTCGAACAACCGGGCGAGCCGCGTGCTCGTGGTCCCGGCGTGGCCGACGCGGCGAAGCTCCTCCGCGAGCGCGTACAAGCGGTCGGTGCGGTTCATGGCTCCATCATGGTGACACGAAGGTGACACGCCGGTGTCACCGCACCGGGTGGACCGTGGATCCATGACAACTACTCCACTGATCCTCATCCCCGGTTTCTGGCTCGGCGGCTGGGCGTGGGACGACGTCGTCGCCGCGCTGCCCGACGAGTTCGACGTCCACACACCGGACCTCCCCGGGCTCGAGCCGGGCGCGGCCCGCGGCGACATCACGCGCGCCGACCATGTGCAGGCCGTCGCCGACCTCGTCGACGGTCTCGAGGGCGACGTCGTCCTCGTCGGCCACAGCGGCGGCGGTGCGATCGTCGGTGAGGTCGTCGACAGGCGGCCCGACCGTGTGCGGCGTGCGATCTACGTCGACTCCGGCCCGCTCGAGGAGGGCGCCGCCATCGACGCCTCCGCGCCCCAGGACGCCGAGGTCCCGCTGCCCACGTGGGAGGAGTTCGCGGCTCAGGGCTCGAGCATCGAGGGCATCGACGACGAGCACCTCGCGGAGTTCCGACGTCGCGCCGTCCCGCACCCGGCCCAGGTCGTGCGAGGCGCGGTGCACGTGACCGACCCGCGGCGGTTCACCGTGCCGGCGACTGCGATCTGCACCAGCCTCTCGTCCGAGCAGCTCAAGCCGATGGCCCACGGCGGTCCGCCGTTCCACACCGAGCTGGGTGAGATCACCGACCTGACCTACGTCGACATGCCGACGGGTCACTGGCCGATGTTCTCCCGGCCCGCGGACCTGGCAGCGGTGATCGCGGAGGCCGCACGCGCGTAGTGCATCCGAGGACGGCCCGGCGGACGAAGAAGGGGTGTCACCACATCGGCCGCCCGGGGGAACCCCCGCCGGGCCAGTCCTCGAAGGACGCACCATGCGCGCACGACTGTTCTCCGGCATCGCCGCCGGCACCCTCGCCCTCGTCACGCTCGCCGCCGTCCCGGCGTCGGCAGCCGACCCCGCAAAGCTCTCCGTCCTGCACGGCGTCCCTGATCTCACCGTGGACGTCTGGGTCAACGGTGAGCGCACGCTCGACGACTTCACCCCGGGCTCGCTGGCCGGACCGCTCGACCTGCCCGCCGGCACGTACACGGTCGCGATCACCGCCTCCGACGCGGCCGACGCGAGCGCACCCGCCATCGGCCCCGTCGACCTGGCGCTCGAGGCCGGCAAGAACTACACGGCAGCCGCCCACCTGGACGCCGCAGGCACCCCGACGGCCACGCTGTTCACCAACGACATCTCCGCCACCGCCGCGGGCGAGGGCCGACTCACCGTCCGGCACGTGGCCGCAGCCCCTGGCGTCGACATCCTCGCGGGCACCACGGCCGTGATCACCAACCTCACCAACCCGAACGAGAAGGTCCTGAACCTCCCCGCCGGCACGGTGCCCGCCAGCGTGACCGCCACAGGCACCACCACGCCGGCCCTGCTCGGCCCGGCCGACGTGCCGGTCGCCGAAGGCACGAACACCATCGTCTACGCCTGGGGTAGCGCGACCGCGTCGCCCGCCACGCTCGCTCTCGCGACGCAGACCATCACCGGCCTGCACAGCAGCCCGTCCGGCGTGAGCGCCGGCGAGCTCGGCCTCGTGTCCGAGGACGGCACGTCCGCGTGGACCTTCGCGATCGTGGGCCTGGCCGTCGCCGGTCTGATCGGTGCCGGGTTCGCCCGCCGCGCCGCCACCCAGCGGAGCTGACTGTCCTCATGATCACCACGTCGCGACCCGGGAGTGCGTCCGCGCGCTCCCGGGTCTCGGCACGCGCGCTCGCGACCGTCGCCGCACTCGGCACGGCGATGAGTCTGCTGACCGCGTGCACCGGCCCGGGTCGTGACAGCGACCCCGGGCCGGCGGTCGCGGCGTCGCCGTCCTCCACGGCGGCGCCGCGGCCGACCCCCGCACCGCCGTCGGTCCCGTCGGTCTCGTCGATCCCCTCGGTCCCCGTGGTGGACGCGACGCTCGGCGCCGCGCAGACCTCCGCGACGCCGCCGCCCGTGCGGCTCGCCGTGCCGGACGTCGGGATCGACATGGCCGTCGACCCGGTCGGGGTCCGCGACGACGGCGAGATGGAGATCCCCGAGGACGCCGACCGCGCCGGGTGGTACCGGTTCGGACCCGCGCCGGCCGACCCCGCCGGAGCGACCGTGGTCGCGGCGCACGTCGACAGCGTGCAGACGGGCATCGGCCAGTTCGCCAAGCTGCTCGACGTCGGTGCCGGTGCTGCCGTGACCGTGACGACCGCCGACGGGATCCCCCACCAGTATCGCGTCGTCAGCGTCGAGAAGATCCCGAAGGACGGGGCGCCCGTGGACCAGTGGTTCGACCGGTCGGGCGCGCCGCGGCTCGTCCTCGTGACCTGCGGTGGCACGTTCCGCCGCGACATCGGGCACTATACGGACAACGTCGTCGTCACGGCCGAGCCGATCGGTGGGTAGCTGTGACTACGCTGCTGATCGCTCCCGTCGTCGGGGAGCCGACGAGGGAGGAGCCGTCCGTGAGCGCACCAGCGCCCGGGTCCGGTGACTCGTCGCGCCCGGCGCACCGGCTCGACCCGGACGGTGAGAACGTCGAGGAGCTCGGCGCCGCGTTCGCGCGTGGTGACGAGACGGCCATCGCCGAGGCCTACCGACGCTGGTCCGCGCTCGTGCACACCGTCGCGCTCCGCTCGCTCGGCAGCGTCACGGACGCCGAGGACGTGACGCAGCTGGTGTTCGTCGAGGCGTGGCGCAGCCGGGAGCGGTTCGACCCGTCGAAGTCGCGGCTCCCCGCCTGGCTGCTGGGCATCACGCGGCACGTCGTCGCGGACACCCACGAGAAGCGGTCACGCGACCGGCGGCTGCGCGACAAGTCCGTCGCCGGCGCGGCCGAACGGCCCGTGCCGTCCGTCGACACCCGGGTGGTCGACCAGGTCGTCGTCGCCGACGAGCTCGAGCGGCTCGGCGACCCGCAGCGCACGATCCTGCGGCTCGCGTTCTTCGACGACCTCACGCACGACCAGATCGCGCACAGGCTGGACCTGCCGCTCGGCACGGTCAAGAGCCATGTCCGGCGTAGTCTCGCCCGGCTGCGGACCCGATGGGAGGTGGACGGTGCCGTTCGATGAGTCTCACGTGGACGACGACCTGCTCTCGCTCCTCGCCCTCGGCGAGCCCGCCGGGACCACGGCCGACCTCGCGCACATCGAGGAGTGCGAGCGGTGCACCGACGAGCTCGCGTCCCTGACCGAGGTCGTCGCCCTCGCGCGCTCCGGTGGCGCCGACGCCGCGCTCGTCGCGCCTGCTCCGCACGTCTGGGACCGCGTCGCCGCGGAGCTCGGGCTGGCCGGCGCCGCTCCGACCTCTGCCGCTGCGCCCGACCCGCCTGTCGCACCCGTCTCGTCGACGGCGACGCCGTCCGGGGACGCCGACGCGATCGCCCCGGTCGTCCCGCTCGACTCCCGGCGCCCCCGCGCGGGGCGCTGGATCGCTGCAGCCGCCGCCGTCGGCCTGGTGGTCGGCGGTGCCGGGACATGGTGGGTCGTGACGCAGGAGGACCCGGCCACCGTGATCGCCACCGCGGTGCTCGAACCGCTGCCCGGGTGGGACGCGTCCGGGTCCGCGGTGGTGGAGACGCTGTCCGACGGGTCACGCGTCCTCGTGGTCGATCTCGCTCAGAGCGAGTCCTCCGACGACGGCTTCCGCGAGGTCTGGCTGCTGAAGCCGGACGTCAGCGGTCTGGTCAGCGTGGGCACGCTGGAGGGCGCGACCGGCCGGTTCGACCTGCCGGCCGGGCTCGATCTCGAGCAGTTCTCCGTGGTGGACGTGTCCGAGGAGCAGTTCGACGGCGACCCGGCGCACTCCGGAGACTCCATCGTGCGCGGCCCGCTGGAGGCATGAGAAACGCCCCCTCCCGCAGGAGGGGGCGTCTCGTGGTGCTCGGTCAGACGGCCGGGGGCGCTGCCGGCGGCTGCTGCTGCTGGACGGGCTGCACCGGCTGCACCGGCTGGACCTGCTGCACCGGGGCGGCGGCCGGGGCCGGCGCCGCGTTCGGCGTGGTGCGCTGCTCGACGACCGCCGTGTGGGAGGTGTTGCTGCGCTGGTTGTTGAGCACGATGGCCAGGATCAACGCGATGGCACCCGCACCCATGCAGATGTACCCGATCACCGTGAGGTTGACCCCGTCGATGGCGTCGCTGACGCCGAACGAGAGGATCGCGCCGATGACGATGAGGGCGATTCCGCCTCCGATACCCATTGTCGGTCCTTCCGTCGAGCCGGGCGTGGGTCGCTCGGCCTCGACCGGTGAGTCTGGTGCCGACCGGGCAACCCCGCACGTCGAGAGCGCTCCTTACCCCAGGATCTCGGGGTAGACCGGGGCATTCTCACCCGTCCGGGCGAGCACGTGCTCCGCCAGGAACGCCTCGACCACCTGGTACCAGACGATCGCGTGCTGCGGGCTGAGCACCCAGTGGTTCTCGTCGGGGAAGTACAGGAACCGGTGGGGTGTCTTGCCGTCCTCGTCGGCGGGCAGGCCGCTCTTGGCCAGCAGCTCGTACCAGAGGCGCAACCCCTCACCGATGGGCACCCGGTAGTCCTTGTCGCCGTGCACGACGAGCATCGGCGTGACGATCTTCTCGACGAACCGGTGCGGCGAGTTCGTCAGCGCCATCTCCAGGGTCATCTCGCGTTCCCAGTAGTAGGCCGCGTCCGTCGTCGGCCCGAACTGGTCCAGCGCCCACAGGCTGGCGTGCGTGACGATCGCCCGGAACCGGTCGGTGTGCCCCGCCACCCAGTTCGCCATGTAGCCGCCGAACGAGCCGCCCATCGCGGCCGTCCGCGTCTCGTCGATGTCGTCGCGCGCCTCGGCGGCGTCCGTGATGGCCAGCAGGTCCGTGTACGGCGCTGCGCCCCACGCCCCCCAGCCGGCCTGCACGAAGTCCTGGCCGTAGCCGGTGGACAGCGCCGGGTCGGGCAGCAGGACCGCGTAACCGCGCGCGACGAGGATCCACGGGTTCCAGCGCCACGACCACGCGTTCCAGGAGCCGAGCGGACCGCCGTGGATCCAGAGAAGCAAAGGAGCCTTGCCGTTCTCGTTCGTCGCGGTCTCCGGCAGCGCCAGCCACGCGCGAACCCGTCGGCCGTCCTCCGCGGTCGTCTCCACCTCGGTGAGCGTGCCCGGAAGCTCGGGCGTCGCGGCCGGGCTCCGCAGGGCCGTCGTCGCGCCCGTCTCCAGGTCGATCCGGACCGGGTGCGACGGCGCCTCGTACGACGTCCGCAGCGCGAACGCGACCGAGCCGTCCGGGCTCACCGACACGTCCGTGAACGTGGCGTCGTCGCTGGTCAGCCGCGTGACCGCGGCGGAGGCAAGATCGATCCGGAATACCGGACCGCGACCGTCGTCGTCCGCCGTCACGAGCACGGCCGCGCTGTCGGGCAGCCAGACCGGGTGCTGCGGCCACCGGTCCCAGCTCTCGGCGAGCGTCCGCGGCTCCCCGCCGCCCAGCGCGACCAGCTGGAGCGTGACGCGGGGAGCGTCGTGCGGCGTCGACACGGTCTCGCGCACGTAAGCCACCCACTGACCGTCCGGTGAGATCGCCGGCGACCAGAGGTCCGCGGCGGGGTCGTCGACGAGCACCCGGTGCTCCCCCGACGCCACGTCGACCGCGACCAGCCGGCCCCGCTGCGACCCGCGCGCGAGCGGCAGGTTCCAGCCGGTCACCACCGTGCGCCCGTCCGGGCTGATCGCCGCGGCCTGCTCGACCAGCGCCGACCGTGCACCCGGCGTCACGTCCGTGAGCGTGAGCCGGGGGTCCTTCGCCCCGGCCAGGGGCGCGACGACGTCGGCGCCGATGTCCGCGACGAACAGGTGCGGCGACTCCGGCCCCAGGTCGTGGTCCCAGTACCGGACCGGGTAGCCGTCGTGCAGGATCGCCTGGACCTTCCTCTCCTTGCGGGCCTTGCGCAGCTTCTCGTCCGTCTCGGCGTCGGTCGCACTCGGCAGGACGTCCGAGCTGATCAGCAGCACGTCGGTGTCGCGAGCCACCTGCACCCCGCCCAGCCCTGCCGCGCGGTCCGCGACAACGCGCGCCTCCGCACCGTCCCGAGGCATCAGCCACAGCGCCGGGACGGGCTCGTCGTCGTCCTCCTTGCCGTCCGGGTCCGGCCGCGCGCTGGTGAACAGCAGGTCCCCGTTCTGCGTGAACGCGGCGCTGGCCTCCCCCTTGGCGCTGCGGGTCAGCCGCCGGGCGGGCTTCTCCCCGGTTGGGTCCACCTCCCACAGGGCGGTCACGAACTTGGTCGACTTGGCATCGAGCGTCGCCACGCTCGTCACCAACCGCGTCCCGTCCGGCGACAGCACCAACCCGCTCACCCGAGGAATCGCGATGTACTGATCGAGCTCATGAAAGGGCGTAGAAGTCATGCGCTCCGTCCTACCACCCGTTGCTGGGCGGTGTCCCGATGGCGAACCCGACACGGATGCCGTTCCGGAGCCCGTGACGGCATTCATGTCAGGTTCGACCGCTCGGTGTACCGGTTGAGGGCTGTGCGGACCGTTGACGGGACGATCGCGCGCGTGGACAGGTCTGTCGCTGTGAAGCGGAGGATGTCGACGCGGCCCGAGCTCACCAGGGCGTTCTGGCGGCTGCGGTCGCGCAGGAGTGCGTCCGGTCGTTCGTGGAACTCGCGACCGTCGATCTCCGCGATCAGCCACCGCCCGTGCGGCAGACGCCAGCCCAGGTCTCCGCGCCCGAGCAGGTGCCCGCGTGAAGAGCGGATCTCCACCTGCAGGTCGTCCGGCGGCACGCCCGCGTCGACGCACTCGAGCCGCGCGAAAGTCTCCAGGGGCGACTCGGCTCGCCGATCCACCAGATGCCACGAGGCGGCCAGCCCCGCCGCTCCGCGCCGACCGCGCACGCGCTCACGGACGACCTCGAAGGTCGCGTCGGTCAGCAGTCCGCGCTGCAGAACGCTGTCCAGCACGGCCACCGCGTGCGCGCGAGGGAGCTCCGGGAGTGCCTGCACCAGTGCGGGGACGAGAGCCGCGATCGTGCGGTCGCCGTACCGGAACGACTCGAACCGCCCGAAGGTGCGCACGCGGACGTCCGCGCGGTGTCGACCCGCGGAGCCACCAGGCAGGGCGATCTCCGGCCGGATGTCCAGTGGCAGCCCCTCCACACCGTGCAGCGCCAGCGCGCACGCCCCGACGGCGATCGCACCCGGGCCGAGCGCCAGCATGCCGAGCCATGCCGCCCGGCGTCGCCGATGGTCGGCGTCGTAGCGCCGGTCGCGACCAGGTTCGACGTCGAGCACGCCCCTGGTGGGATGTTCCAGGACGCCGTCCCGGACGAGCCGACCGCGCCGCGCGGCACCCACCCCGGCACGGTCGCACTGGCCGGCCGACACCAGCCCTTCCTGCCGGCGCGCCAGCGTCATCAAGGACAGGGGCGGAAGCTGCACGCGACGCACAGCTCCATCTCAAGCGTCCGTCGCCGCCGCCGAGCCCCCCGCGCCGTTGCTGGTGGACCACCGCGTGCGTCGATGGGCTGTGGGCGCCTCACGTTGCGCCTGCCCGGGCCAGACTCACCGCCGAACCCGACGTGGCTGCGGGCGCGCCACCCACCACACCTCCCCCGACGCGACAGGCGCGTGGGTGGTGGCGAACCCGACATGGATGCCGTTCTGCGTGCCACGACGGCACCCATGTCGGGTTCGGCGGCGGAGGCGGGCCGCGGACGATCGATCAGGCGGGTGGGTGGGTGTCGCGGTCGGCCAGGTTGGCCAGCATCGCGTTGTACTCGTCCAGCTCCACGTCGCCGTCGCGGTCGACCTGGCGGTCGCGGCGGCGGGCGGTGCGGTCGTCATCGCGGGACCACGCGAGCGCGACGCCGACCGCCAGGGCCAGGGTCGGGATCTCGCCGATGCCCCACGTGATCGCGCCGCCGAGCTGCTGGTCGGCGATCGCGGACGGCCCCCAGGGGCGGCCCATGAGGCCGAACCAGTCGGCGACCAGCAGCACGTCGCCGGACACCAGGGTCACGCCGAAGAACGCGTGGAACACCATCGTCGCGAACAGGAGCAGCAGACGCTGCGGGTAGGGCAGCCGCTTGGGCCCGGGGTCGATGCCGACGAGAGCGTTCACGAACAGGTACCCGGCGGCGGTGAAGTGCACGACCATCGCGAGGTGCCCGACGGGGCTGCGCAGCGACCACTCGAACAGACCCGAGTAGTAGAAGAGCAGCATCGAGCCGATGAAGTTCACGGCGGCGACCACGGGGTGCGCGAGGAAGTGGCCGACGTGGCTGTCGACGATCGTGAGGATCCACTCGCGGGGGCCGCGGGAGTCGTCGTCGCGCAGCTGGGTCGAGCGGACCGGCAGGGCGCGCAGCGCGAGGGTGATCGGCGCCGAGAGCGCGAGGAACAGCGGGACGACCATCGCGAGCACCATGTGCTGGACCATGTGCGCGCTGAACAGGACGTGCCCGTAGAGGGCGGGTCCGCCGTTGGTGGCCCAGAAGAACAGGACCATGCCGACGGTCCACGACGCCGCGCGCGCCATCGACCACGAGTCGCCGCGGCGACGCAGCCGCAGCACCCACCGCCAGTACACGACGAGCCCGGCGACGGCCGCGGACGCGAGCACCAGGTCCCAGCGCCACTCGGTGACCCAGAGCAGCCCGCTCGGTTCGGGCGGAAGGGGGTGCCCGGTGAGCTGGTAGGCCGGGGACGGGTCGACGGGCGGCTCCTCCGGCACGGGCGGCGCAGTCTCCCCGAGCGCAACGGCCACCCCGGAGACGGCCCCCATGACGGTCAGCTCGACGAGGACCAGGCGCCAGAACAGCCAGTCGGTGGTGCGTGTCGCCAGCTGCGGCAGGACCGTGCGCCGGTGCGCGAGGCCGAGCAGCCCGAGGACGCCGAACAGGGCGACCTTGGCCAGCAGCAGCAGGCCGTAGGTGGTCGTCAGGTCGCTCCAGCCGGTGGTGCGCAGCAGACCGTTGACCAGCCCCGAGGCGGCGACGGCGACGAAGCACCAGCCGGCGATGACCGAGTACCGCGCGGCGGACGCGGACAGGTCGGTGCCCACCCGCCGGACCAGCAGGGCGAGGGCCGTGAGCGCGCCGATCCAGATCGCGGCGCCGACCAGGTGGACCACCATCGAGGAGGTCGCGATGTCGTGCCCCGAGGCGCCGGCGGCGTGCCCGAGCTGCGCCTGCTGCCAGAGCGCCACGAGCACGATCGCGGCCGTCCAGGCGGCGCCCGTCGGCGTGGTGACCACGAGCGCGAGCGCGGTGACGACCGCCGCGACCGTGGTGATCAGCAGCAACGTCCGCCCGAGGTCGATCTGCGTGACGAAGGCGCCGAGCTCCGCGCCGAACGACGCCGAGTCCAGAGGCCGGCCGGCGACGTTCGCGTACGTGAGCACCAGGTGCACGATCGACAGGAGCGTCCAGGCGCCTGCGGCGAACCCGGCAAGCAGCGTGCTGCGCGGGTACGCCCGCCCGTCGGTCGTGCCGACGCCCGCACGAGCGGTGCGGGTCGACGCGACGGCGGCTCGGCGGGGCAGCACACACACGGCCAGGACGAGCAGGCCGAGCGTCACCGACCCCGCAAGCTCGGTGAGCACCTCCGTCGCGGGCAGGCCCCAGCGCACGGCTGCGCCGGGGTCACGCAACAGCGCCGGCAGCGCGGCGCCCGAGAACGCGATTCCGAGCAACGCGGCGGCGACGGCGGCGAGCACCAGAGCGAGCACACGCCAGGGGCTCGGGGGTCGACGCGCGTCGACCCCCGGCCCACCGGCACCTGCGCGGCCGGCGCTCGTCACCGGCGCAGTCATCAGACCAGCGTAGGTCGCCACGACGACCGGTCCGACATGCCGTCGGTCACGCGGATGACCTCGGAGGCCCGCTCACGAACCCGGCGGCGAACCCTCAGGCGGCTCCGTCGGCGACCCGGGCGGGCGACGCCTCAGAAGCAGCCACGCGACGACCCCGCCGACCACCAGGAGCGCGACAGCGATGCCCACGAGGACAGCCCCGGAGACGCTGCCCTCGGCGGCGGGCGCCTCGGTCGGGGTGGGCGAGGGGCTGGGCGCGGCCGACTCGGTCGCCACGACCTCGGCGGAGCTCGTCGGCGACGGGCTCGTCGTCGGCTCGGGCGTCGCGACCCCGTAGGACGTGGCCTCCGCGGCGGTGAACCGGAACTGGTCCTCGATGGGGTGCCCGTCGGCCGACGTGACCCGGTACAGGACCGTGTACTCGCCGGCGGGCAGCTCGCCGGTGACGGCCTGCGAGACGGTGTTGTCGACGAGGACCGGGGGTCCGGAGCTCACCACGGTCTCGTCGGAGGTGCGGACGATGATCGTCGTCCCGACGGCCAGCACGGGCTCGTTGAACGTCAGGGAGAGGACCTCCGGCACGAACGGGACGGTGGAGCCGGCGGCGGGGTCGGTGCTCTGCAGGACGTTGTGCGCCTGGGCCGCGGGCGCCCCGAGGACGACCGCCGCCAGGGCGAGCGCCGATGCGACGAGCCCGACGATCGGACGCCTCCTGCGGTGCACGGCGCGGAGCGTGGTCGCGGACCCGCCTGCCAGGGCGTGCGCGAGGGCCGCGAGCGCGGCGGTCACGACGGCCACAACCGCTCCGCGCGCGAGGCGCAGGGGCTGGTCACGAGCGTGGGCATGCCGGACACGGTAGCTGGCACGTCCTCCCCGCCGACGCAATCGTCCGCCCCCGGCCACGGGACGAGAGTCTCTGTGGCGGGAAACACGTCGCGGGTGCACCGTTGTTGCGTCCCATAGGTTGTCCCGCGCAATCATTCCCCCCGGTCGAGAAGGCCTGATGCCCCCACAGCACTCCACCGCCGGCGTCACCGAGCCCCGGACATTCGTGCCCCCGACGCACCGCTAGATCCTCACGATCCTCGGCGGTCTGATGCTCGGCATGTTCCTCGCCGCGCTCGACCAGACGATCGTCGCGACGTCTATCCGCACCATCGGCGACGACCTGCACGGCCTGTCCCTGCAGGCGTGGGTGACCACCGCGTACCTGCTGACAGCGACGATCTCGACGCCTCTGTACGGCAAGCTCTCCGACATCTACGGCCGCAAGCCGCTGTACCTGATCTCGATCTCGATCTTCGTGGTGGGTTCGCTGCTGGCGGGCACCGCCGACTCCATGTACCAGCTGGCGGTCTACCGCGGCGTCCAGGGCCTCGGCGCAGGTGGCCTGATGGCGCTCGCGATCACGATCCTCGGCGACCTCGTCGCCCCCCGCGAGCGCGCCCGCTACCAGGGCTACTTCCTCGCGGTGTTCGGCACCGCGTCGGTGCTCGGTCCCGTGGTCGGCGGGTTCTTCGCGGGTGCGGAGACCATCCTCGGCATCACGGGCTGGCGCTGGGTCTTCCTCATCAACGTGCCCATCGGCATCCTCGCGATCATCGTCGTCGCGCGCGTGCTGCACCTGCCGCCGCTGAAGCGGGTGGACCACAAGATCGACTACCCGGGCGCGCTGGCGCTCGTCGTCGCCCTGGTCCCGCTGCTGGTGGTCGCCGAGCAGGGCCGGATCTGGGGCTGGGACTCCCCGCGGTCGATCGGCTGCTACGTCGTCGGTGTGCTCGGTGTCGCGGCGTTCATCCTGGCTGAGCGGTACGCCAAGGCCGACGCCATCCTGCCGCTGTACCTGTTCCGCAACCGCACGTTCTCCGTGGGCGCCGCCGCCAACACCGTGATCGGCCTGGGCATGTTCGGTGGCCTGGCGACGCTCCCGCTGTACCTGCAGATCGTGAAGGGCCAGTCCCCGACCGAGGCCGGCCTGTCGCTCATCCCGTTCACCCTGGGCATCATGACGGGCTCCATCGTCGCTGGTCAGACGACCTCGCGCACCGGCCGCTACAAGGCGTTCCCCGTGATCGGCACCGTCCTCATGGGCCTGGGCGCGCTGTTCTTCTCCCGGGTCCAGGCCGACACCTCGATGCCGTACGTGTTCGCGGTGTCGATCCTGTTCGGGCTCGGTCTCGGCTTCACGATGCAGCCGCTGGTGCTGGCCGTGCAGAACGCCGTGCATGTGCGGGACATGGGCGTCGCGACGTCGTCGTCGCTGTTCTTCCGGCAGATGGGCGGCACCCTGGGGACCGCCGTGTTCCTGTCGGTGCTGTTCTCGACGGTCGGCCCCAACATCGCGGCCGCGTTCCGGACGGCCTCGACGACGCCGGAGTTCCAGGCGGCCGTCGCGGACCCGGCGGTCGCGGCCGACCCGGCGAACGCGCCCGTGCTGGGCATGCTGAACGGCGGCGGCACGGTGCCGTCGCTGGACGACTCCTCGTTCATCAACAACCTCGACCCGCGGCTCGCGCAGCCGTTCCTCGACGGTTTCGCGCAGTCGGTGGACACCGTGCTGCTGCTCGCCGCCTTCATCATGGTGTTCGGCGTGATCCTCACGGTCATGCTCCCCGAGCTGCCGCTACGCAACGTGTCGGGCATCCAGGGCCGGTTCGACGACGACGCCGCGGCCGCGACGGGCACGACTGCCGCAGGCACAACAGCCGTCGGAGGTGTCACGGCAGTTGTGGCCGACGAGGCCGCCGTGGCTCGCGTCCACGACGAACGGGCTCCGAGCGGGCACCCTGGAACTGGTGCCGCACCCGGGTGAACCTCGACGGGCCCGGCACCGTGACACAGGTGTCAGCCCCACCAGGTCCGATCCGGAGGTCCCGATGTCCGTGACAGCACCGTCCGTCCCCCACTCCTGCGACGGCTGCCTGGACCGGCGGGAGGTGCTGGTCCGGGCCGGTCTGGTGACCATGGGCGTCGCGGCGGCGGGCGTGCTGGCCGCGTGCGGCGGCGCGGACACCCCGTCCGACGTGGCGCCCGCGGCGAGCGGCGGGGCCCTGGCGCAGGTGGCCGACATCCCGGTGGGCGGGGCGATCTCCGCGAAGGACGCCGACGGCAACCCGCTCATCCTGGTCCAGCCGGAGGAGGGCACGATCGTCGCGCTGTCGGCGGTCTGCACCCATCAGCAGTGCACTGTCGCGCCCGACGAGGACGAGCTGGTGTGCCCGTGCCACGGCTCCGTCTACGACCTCACCGGCGCGAACGTCTCCGGCCCCGCACCGTCACCGCTCCCCGAGGTCGACGTGCACGTCAGCAACGGTGCGGTCCTGGCCGGGAAGGCCTGACATGAGTGGGCGCAGCGACTGGCACACGGGCCCCCAGGCCGCCTCCGACGTCCTACGAGCGCTCCTGTCCGCGTGCGTGATGCTGTCCGCGGTGGTCCACCTGGACCTGTGGGCCAACGGCATGAACACCCTCGCCGTCGTCGGCCCCGCGTTCCTGCTCAACGGAATCGGCGGGCTGGTCCTCGGCGTCCTGGTGCTCGTCTGGCGGCACTGGCTGCCGTTGCTGGGCGCCATCGGGTTCGGCGTCGCGACCCTGACGGCGTTCCTCATCTCGACCACGCCCGGCGGGTTCTTCGGCGTGCACGAGCAGTGGGTGGGCATCCCCGTGTGGCTGTCGGCCATCTCGGAGATCGGGGCGATCGTGCTGGGGGTCGCGGCGCTCCTGGTGGAACGCCGCGCGCCGGTCCGCAGCGGGACCGTTCACGAACCGTCGAGCAGCCGACGCTCGTAGGCCGCGACGACCTGCGCGGACGTCCAGCCCTCGGTGCCCACAGCCTGGTCGCGGCCGACGTACGGCCCGCGCCCACGCTCGGCCCCGAGCCAGCACGCCTCGTCGAGGAACACCGCACGCGCCTGCGCGAACGACCGCGACGCGAACAGCGTGGTGTTTGTGCCGGCGTCCCGGTAGCCGACGGCATAGCCGTCGTCGAAGGTGATGGCCTCTGTGCCTGTCGTCGTGCCGACGGTCGTGCCGATCGCGAAGTCGACCCCGTCGAGCAGGTCGTTGTCGAGGGCGTCGTCGCGCAGGTCAGCGAGGTCCGGCGACTCCGGCTGCGACGCGACGCCGGTCACCTCGTGGCTCGTCGGGCGCGCTCCGGCCACCTTCACCAGGACCCGGAACCGGCGCAGGTCGCGCACGGTCAGCGGGACCCGGTTGGTGTCCAGGAACCGGTACGCGCCGGCGTCCTCCTCCAGCAGCACCAGCCCGTCGACCACCAGGGGGTTGGCCACCTCGACCCGGTACCGGTGCGCGTCCGGCCTGCCCGTGCTCGGCCGCAGCACGTCCCCGCGCTCGTAGCCGACCCGTTCGAGCTCGAGGTCGTCGTCCTCGGTGAGGGTCCTGATCATCCGGCGAGTCTCACACGGCGACGCCGCTCAGCCCCACACGAGGCCGTGCGACGGGTCGTGCAGCACGCGGGCGACGTCCGCGAGCACCTGCGAGCCCAGCGCGCCGTCCACCAGCCGGTGGTCGAAGCTCAGCGCCAGCTGCGTGACGTGCCGGATCCGGATCTTGCCCTTGTGCACCCACGGCTGCTCCCGGATGGCGCCGAACGCGAGGATCGCCGCCTCCCCCGGGTTGATGATCGGCGTCCCCGTGTCGATGCCGAAGACGCCGACGTTGGTGATCGTGATGGTGCCGTCGGACATGTCCGTGGGCGACGTCTTCCCGGCGCGCGCGGTCGACGTGAGGTCCGCGAGGGCGCTCGCCAGGTCCTTGAGGTTCAGGCGGTGCGCGTCCTTCATGTTGGGCACGACGAGCCCGCGGGGGGTCGCCGCGGCGATCCCGAGGTTGATGTAGTGCTTGTAGACGATCTCCTGCGTCGCCTCGTCCCAGCTCCCGTTGATCTCCGGGTGCCGACGGACGGCCAGCATGAGCGCCTTGGCGGCGATGAGGAGCGGCGTGACGCGGACGTCGGCGAACTCGCGGTCGGCCCGCAGGCGCTCGACGAGCTTCATCGTCTTGGTGACGTCGACCGTGTGGAAGACCGTGACGTGCGGGGCCGTGAACGCGCTGGTGACCATCGCCTCCGCGGTCCGCTTGCGCACGGACTTCACGGGCACGCGCGTCTGGCGACCGTCGGAGGAGACCGTCCCGCTGGCCAGCCATGGGGCGTCGTCGCCCGGATAGGTGGCCAGGGTCCGCGCCTCCGCCTGGGCCGCGCGCCCGAGCACGTCCTCGCGGGTGACGATGCCGCCGGGGCCCGTCGGCGAGATGGAGTCCAGGTCCACCCCGAGCTCGCGCGCGAGCTTGCGGACCGGGGGCTTGGCGAGCGCGTGCCGGGTGGCCTCGCGCTGCGACGAGGTGGCGGCTGCGGGTGCCGACGGCGCGGCGGCGGCCGGGGGTGCCGACGGCGCCGCGGCGGCAGGCGGCGCCAACGGCGCGGTGGCGGCCGGTGAGCCATCCGCGGTCCGACCGCGGCGGCCGGTGGTGGGCTCGGCGAGCCCGTAGCCGACGAGCACCGCCTCCCGGGCAGCAGGTTCCGGCTGCGGGTCGGCTGCGCGGTCCGCGCGCGCTGCCGCGATCTCGTCGGAACCCCCGGGCTCCACACCCGCGTGCCGGTCTCCGCCGCCGCGGTGGCCGTGCTCGATCGCCCCGCCGGACGGCGCGATCCCCGCCGCGGTGACCTCCGGCGGACCCTCGTCAACCTGGGCCGGACCGTTCGGGTCGGTGTCGACCTCGATGATCGGCGTCCCGACGTCCACGGTCTGGCCGGGCTCCACCAGGAGGCGCGTCACGACGCCGGACCACGGGCTCGGCAGGTCGACCAGCGACTTCGCGGTCTCGATCTCGACGATCGTCTGGTTGACCTCGACGGTGTCCCCGACGGCGACGTGCCAGGCGACGATCTCGGCCTCGGTCAGGCCCTCGCCCGCGTCCGGGAGCGGGAACTGCTGGAAGGTCGGCACGGAGCGTCTCCTCAGAAGGCCAGCGAGCGGTCGACCGCGTCGAGGACGCGGTCCAGCCCGGGCAGGTAGTCGTGCTCGATCTTGGCCACCGGGTACGGGGTGTGGAAGCCGCCGACGCGCAGGACGGGTGCCTCGAGGTGGAAGAAGCAGTCCTCGGTGATGCGGGCGGCCACCTCGGCACCGGTGCCGTAGAGGACGGGGGCCTCGTGCACGACGACGCAGCGGCCGGTCCTGCGGACCGACGACGCGACCGTCGCGGTGTCGAGCGGCGACAGGGTCCGCAGGTCGACGACCTCGATGCTGGTGCCCTCTGCCGCGGCCGTCTCGGCGGCCTTGAGCGCGGTCTGCACGGTGGGGCCGTACGCGACGAGCGTGAGGTCCGTCCCCGGCCGCAGCACCTTCGCGGTGTCGAGCGCGGGGTGCGGGGCGTCGACCGCGGCGTCCAGGTCGACGTCGCCCTTCTCCCAGTAGCGGCCCTTCGGCTCGAAGAAGAGCACCGGGTCCGGCGACGCGATCGCCTGCTGGATCATCGTGAACGCCTCGACCGGGCTGGACGGGCTGATGACCCGCAGGCCTGCCGTGTGCGCGAACAGCGCCTCGGGCGACTCGCTGTGGTGCTCGACCGCACCGATCCCGCCGCCGTACGGCACCCGGATGACGACGGGGAGGGTGAGCCGCCCCTTCGACCGGTAGTGCATCTTGGCCAGCTGCGTCGTGATCTGGTCGAACGCCGGGAAGATGAACCCGTCGAACTGGATCTCGCACACCGGCCGGTAGCCGCGCATGGCCAGCCCGATCGCGGTTCCGACGATGCCGGACTCCGCGAGGGGGGTGTCGACCACGCGATCCTGGCCGAAGTCCTTCTGCAGCCCGTCGGTCACGCGGAACACCCCGCCGAGCGCCCCGATGTCCTCACCCATGAGCAGCACCTTGGGGCTCTGCTCGAGCGCCTTGCGCAGGCCGTGGTTGATCGCCTTGGCGAACGTGATGGTGGTCATCGGTGACTCCCCTCACCTTCCAGGAAGGATGCTTCATACGCTTCGAACCACTGACGCTCGGACTCCACGACGGAGTTCGGCGTCGCGTAGACGTGCTCGAACATCGACGCGGGCGACGGGCGGCCCATCGCGCGCACCGCGATCCGGATGCGCTCACCCAGCGCGTCGCCCTCGGCAGCCAGGGAGTCGAGGTAGTCCTGCGGCAGCTCGCCGCGGTCCTCCAGGTACATCCGGAGCCGGTCGATCGGGTCGCGCTGGCGCCAGTACTCCTCCTCGGCGGCCGAGCGGTAACGGCTCGGGTCGTCGGACGTGGTGTGCGCGCCCATCCGGTACGTGAACGCCTCGATGAACGTCGGGCCACCGCCCGAGCGCGCCCGCTCGAGCGCCTCCGCGGTCACCGCGTACGTGGCCAGGACGTCGTTGCCGTCCACCCGCACGCTCGGGATGCCGAAGCCGGGACCGCGGTCGGCCAGCGGGACGCGGGACTGCTTGCTGGTGGGCTCGGAGATGGCCCACTGGTTGTTCTGGCAGAAGAAGACGACCGGGGCATTGTTCACCGCGGCGAACACGAGCGCCTCGTTCACGTCGCCCTGCGAGGTCGACCCGTCGCCGAAGTACGTGACGACCGCCGAGTCCCGTGCCGGGTCGCCCGTGCCGACCGCACCGTCGCGCTGCAGCCCCATCGCGTAGCCGGTGGCGTGCAGCGTGTGCGAGCCGATGACCAGCGTGTACAGGTGGAACCCGAACGCCGTCGGGTCCCAGCCACCGTGGTCGATGCCACGGAACAGCCGCAGCACGTCCGCCAGGTCGACGCCGCGCGTGTACGCGACCCCGTGCTCGCGGTAGCTGGGGAACACCTGGTCCTGCGGGGCCAGCGCGCGGCCGGAGCCGACCTGCGCAGCCTCCTGGCCGAGGCACTGCGCGTAGAGGGCCAGCTCGCCCTGCCGCTGCAGCGACGTCGCCTCGTTGTCGAACCGGCGCACCAGCACCATGTCGCGGTAGAGCGCGCGCAGGCGGTCGGCGTCGAGGTGGGCGACGTGCGGGTCGTAATCGGGGTGTGCGGTGCGCTGCCCGGTCGGGGTCAGCAGCTGCACGAGGCCGTCGTCGGTCTGGGGGCCGTTCGGGACCACGCGGTTCTCCTTCGCGGTGCAGCGGCGGGTGGGCCGCGCCGGGGTGAGGCTCGTAACCTACGACAGCGTAGGCTACGGCACCGTAGGTTACGCGCAAAGGACCCCGGCAAGCCTCAGCGCGCCCTTGTGGAGCGTCCACACCTCCTCCCGCACCGTCAGCGCGACAGCCAGTCCGCCGTCACCTCGAGCAGCAGATCGGTCGCCTCGGGCTCACCGACGCTCACCCGGACGCCGTCGCCGGCGAACGGCCGGACCAGCACCCCGGCACGCCCGGAGCGCTCCGCGAACGCCGTCGAGTGGTCGCCGAGCGCGAGCCACACGAAGTTCGCCTGGCTGTCCGGGACGGCCCACCCCTGCGTCCGGAGGCAGGCGAGCAGACGTGCACGCTCGGCGACGATCGCGTCCACCCTCGTCATGAGCTCGGCGGTCGCGCGCAGCGACGCGAGGGCGGCGAGCTGACCGACGTGGGAGACGCCGAAGGGGGTGGACGCCGCCCGGATCCCCGCCGCGAGGCGAGGACGCGCGACCGCGTAGCCGACCCGGAGACCGGCCAGGCCGAACGCCTTCGAGAACGTGCGCAGCAGCACCACGTTCGGGTGGTCCGCGAACACGGCCAGACCGTCGGGCGCCTCCGAGTCGCGGACGAACTCGACGTACGCCTCGTCGAGCACGACGAGCACGTCCCTGGGGACCGCCGCCAGAAAGGTGGCCAGCTCGTCGGCGTGCACCGCGGGGCCGGTCGGGTTGTTGGGGGTGCACACCAGCACGACCCTGGTGCGCTCGGTGACCGCGGCGGCCATCGCCTCGAGGTCGAGCCGCCCGTCGTCCCCCACCGGCACGGGCACGCCCTGGGCGCCGGCCAGCGTGATCGCGATCGGGTACGCCTCGAACGAGCGCCACGGCATCACGACCTCGTCGTCCGGCCGGCACACCGCGGTGAGCACGTGCCCCAGCACCGCGACCGAGCCGCACCCCGTGACGACGCTCTCGGCGGGGACCGCGAGCGACGACGCGATCGCCGCCGTCAGCTCGGTCGCGTACATGTCCGGGTACCGGTTGACGTCCTCGGCCGCCTCGGAGATGGCCAGCACGACGGACGGCAGGGGCGGGTACGGGTTCTCGTTGGACGACAGCTTGAACGCCGCGGCGCCGACCGGGACACGAGCCCCCGGGACGTAGGGCGGCAGGTCTGCCAGGGCCGGACGCAAGGGGACGCGAGTCACGGGTTCAGCATGCCACCGCGCGCACCGGGCACCGCCGACCGGTGGCAGGATCGGTGCATGGCCTTCTTCGTCCGCGTGCTCATCAACGGTGTCGCCATCTGGTTCGCGACGCTGATCCTGCCGGGTCTGTCGATCGTCGGTGGTGACAGCAACTGGGAGACGCTCGCGATCATCCTGCTCATCGCGCTGGTGTTCGGGCTGGTCAACGCCATCGTCAAACCGATCGTGGCGTTCATCTCGATCCCGCTGTACATCCTCACCCTCGGCCTGTTCACCATCATCGTGAACGCCCTCATGCTCATGCTGACCGCCTGGATCACGGAGGCGACGGACTGGGGTCTGCGGATCGACAACTTCGGCGTCGCGTGCTGGGCCGCAATCATCATCTCGATCGTCAGCCTCGTCCTGTCGGTCCTCATCCCCGGCAACCGCGTGGTCGTGACCTCCTCCTCCACCGAGATCACCTACTAGGCGACATCCGGGGTGGCTGCGCGGCGACCAGCGCCGGGTCGCGCGTCACCTGGAACTGGCGGGTGACGGCGGTCGTCCCGTCCGGTCCGAGCACTTCCTGGGCGGCGGCGTCGAACGCCCGCATGCCGGGGCTCCCCGCGAGCTCCCGGTCCGCCCGAGCGGCGGTCTGGACGTAGCGGCGCACCGAGTGCGCCTCCTCGATCGACGCGCTGGTCGGTCCGCCGGTGGCGCCCAGGTCCCTGCTGACGACCGTGACGTCCGCACCCGGCTGGTCCGGAGTGCCGTCCAGGTCCGGGACGATGTCCTCCGCGTGCCGGTAGTGCCGCACCTGCACCCCCGACGGTGCCGGCGCCGGGATGTCCGGCGCCCCGGCAGTCACCACGGCGCGCACCGAGTACGCACTGCCGACGGCTGACGCGACCGACATGGCCACCATCCCGCCCTGGCTGTGGCCGGCCAGCATGACGGGCTCGTCGGGCCCGACCCCCGACAGCCGCATGGCGTCGAGCACGGCGTCGGTCATGTCGTCCGCGAGCCCTGCCAGGAGACGGCCGCCGGTCGTCGCGTCCATCGTGTTGTCGTCATTGAGGCCCCAGTCCTCCGTGCCGGGGATCTCGACCACCCACGCGCGTGTGCCGTCGGGATGCGTGAGCAGCTGGACGGAGACCGCGCCCTCGGGTGTTCCCGGGCGGAACGGGGTGGGCTCGCGGTCGTAGCTGCGGGCCACGTTCTCGAGGACGGCCGCCACGGTCCGCGGCGCGGGCAGCTGGGGCGGGTCGGCGCGCAGCAGCAGGGCGGTCGGCCCGGCCGACGGCACCGCCTCGAAGAGCATGTGAGCGCCGTCGGGGACCGGTCGCAGGGTCGGGACCTGCCGCCCGCGCGCGGACGCGCGGACGAACGCGCCGAGCGCCAGCATCTCCAACTCCGCGCGACCGTCGGCGGTGAGCGCGCCGGGCAGTGCCCCTGCCGCGCGGCGGGCGTGGTGAGCGATCAGGGGGAGGAAAGGATCCGGCCGTTGGAACAGCACCGACCGCCCCACGATGCCGGTGACCACGCCGCCCAGGGCCGCCGCGGCGATGCCGGCACCGATCACGCCGAGCGTCGCCGCGAGGATCGGCCGCTCCCCGAGCTCCCCCGCGACCGTGACGACGCCGACCCGGAAGGCCCGGTGCGCGAACGACTCGGCCTCCGTGTACAGCTCGACCACCCGGCGCAGCGCCGCCGCGAGCTCCCGCAGGTGGTCCGCGACCCGCCACGGGGAGCTCCGGCCCTCCGACACGGCCGCGAGGGCCCGTCGAGCCTCGATCCCGGCCGGGCTCAGCGGGTCGCACGCCTGCGACGCTCGCACCAAGGTCCAGGACACGGCGTCGAGCCGGTCCGCTGCGCCCTCGAGCAGCCGGCAGGCGTACGCCAGCTCCTCCAGGTCGGCGACGGTCGGCCCGGGACCGCCGGCGACGCGGTACCCGGTGGCGACGTCGGTGGCGCTGCCGCTCACCGGCCGCCCACCCCGAGGCCTGCCGCGGCGACCGGCTGCACGGTCCGCTCGACCGCGATCCGTACGTCGTGCACGCGGCCGTGCGCCTCGTCGAGGGCGACGCGGAACCGGTCGGCGGCGTCGGACGACCACCGCGTCTGCGCGGCGCCACGCAGGTTCCGAGACACGCTCTCGACGTCGTCGAGCGCTCGCAGGACGAGGGGCAGTGCGTCGTAGGGCATGCCCGAGACGCTACGAAGCCCCGCGTGCTCGCAGGGAAGCCCTGTGGACCCCGTGGGCTGTGGGCGGCTCGATCGCCACGCCGACTCGGCGCCGCGCGGCGGACACCTACGGCCGGCGCGGCAGGAGCAGCGCCGACGCCCCGAGGGCCGCCACGAGAGCGAGCGCGCGCCAGAGGTCGCCGACGCCGAGCGACACCCCGCCGAGCACCGTCGCCACCACGGCCAGCACCTGGGCCCCGACCTGCACCGTCGCGACGTCACGCAGCCCGTGCACCACGACGCCGAGCTCGACCCGCGTCCGCCACGAGGTCCGCGCCGCGAGCGCACCCGCCCAGAGCGTCAGGTGCACCAGCAGGACCAGGAGCATGACGATGCCGAGCGGCGGCGGCTCCCCGGTGACCACCCGCATCGCGACGACCAGGACGACGAGCGCCGTCAGGCCGAGACCCGGGACCACCGCCGTCGCGACGACCAGCGCGACGAACCCCGCGACGAGCAACTGATGAGGCCGCGACCCGGCGAACGCGACGAGAAGGGTCACCGCACCGAGCACCGCCACCACCCCGCGCAGGACCCAGGACGGCATCGGCCGGACGAGGTCGACGGTCACCTCGCTCATCGCGCGGCCCCCGCCCTGCGCTGCGCACGCCGAGCCAGCGAGGCCAGCGCGACGTGCGGCGACTCCCGCCAGGTCACCAGCTCGACGTCGAGGTCGGCCAGCTCGGCCAGCCGGTCCTCGCGTGCCATCCGGATCATCTGCATCGCGAGCCGCTCCCGGTCGCCGAGGTGCCGCTCGCGCAGGGTCGGCAGCACGTCGACCGCGACCACGCGGTGCCCGGCACGGCGCCAGACGGACGCGACCAGGGCGGCCTCGTCGTCGAGGAACGTCGAGAAGAGCATCACGAGGGCGCCCGACGGGATCCGCGGCGGACGCAGGCGGCGCAGCGGGTCACCCTCGGGCCGCGTCAGGGCCAGTGCGTGGCGGATGCGGTCGAGCTGTCGTCGGCCCCCACCCGGCGGGAGCGGTCGCCGCACCGCGCCGAGGTCGTCGAGACCCACCCGGTCGCCCAGGTCGAGGAACCCCTGCGCGGCCGACGAGGCGGCCTGCCGGGCCAGGTCCAGCGAGGTCGGGTCCTGGGCCTTCGGCGGGATCGAGCCGCGCCAAGTCATCGGGTCGGGGCCGACGTCGTCGCGGGAGTCCACGACCAGGACGACGACTGCCTCCGCGAGCGCGTGCTCCCGCCGGACGTAGAGCTCGTGCAGGTCGGGGGCACGCCTGGCGGTGACCCGCCAGTCGATCCGCCGCAGCCGGTCGCCGGGCGCGAACGGGTGCACGTCCCGCAGCCCGCCGCCCTCACCGGGCCGTCGGGACTCGTGCGCGCCGGTGAGCCCGCGCAGCCGTGGCGGCAGGGGCAGCTCGCCGAGCGGGCGAGCGCCGGGGAGCACGAGGGCGGAGCGGGTCGCGGGCGGGCTGGGCTCCGAGACGCTCGCCGCGCCGGGGCCGACGCCCTGCACGTCGACGAAGGCGAGATCCTGCGGCCCGGTCCGGACGGTGTGCACGACGAGCGACAGGTGCCGGGTGCCGTCCACCAGCACCCACGCGTCGAGCAGCACGCGGGCACCGCGGCGGGCTCCGACGAGCACCGTGCCGGGCGACACGACCACGGCGTCGGCACGCAGCGTCCCCGCGGTCGGCGGTGCGGCCGACGGCCCCATCCGCACGGTGGGGTCCACCGACGGCCGACGGTGCCAGTCCCAGACCCCCGCGATGATGGGCGCCACACCGAGCACCGCGACGTCCGGGCGCCCGAGCAGCGCACCGAGCGCCACCAGCACGAGACCGGCGGCAACCCCGGTGACGCTCGCCCGCGAGCGCGCCCAGGTCATAGGCGTCGCGCCGTCGTCGGACCCGCCACCCGCGTCAGGACGTCGGAGACGACCCCCTGCGGCGCGGTACCCGTCGCCCATGCCTGCGGGGTCAGGGAGAGCCGGTGCGCCAGGGCGGGCACGGCCACGGCCTTGACGTCCTCGGGCGTCACGAAGTCCCGCCCGGACAGCACGGCGAGCGACCGCGCGACGAGCACCAGCGCCTGCGACCCGCGCGGCGAGGCGCCGACCTCGACGGCGTCGTGCGCCCGGGTGGCCGCCGCGAGGTCGACGCAGTACCGCAGGATGTCGACGTCGACCGTGACGGCCTCGACGCCCGCCTGCATCGCGCGCAGCGTCGCGGCGTCGACGACGGTCCGCACCGACCCCATCTCCTGCCGCCGTGCGAGCCGCCGGGACAGCACGTCGACCTCGGCATCGCGCTCGGGGTAGCCGACTGCGACGCGGACCATGAACCGGTCGAGCTGTGCCTCGGGCAGCGGGTACGTGCCCTCGTACTCGACGGGGTTCGACGTGGCGACCACGTGGAACGGGTCGGGCAGCCGGTACGTCTCCCCGTCGACGGTGACCTGCCGCTCGGCCATCGCCTCCAGCAGCGCGGACTGGGTCTTCGGGGCGGTCCGGTTGATCTCGTCGGCCAGGAGCAGCCCCGCGAAGACCGGGCCGGGGCGGAACGCGAACGACGCCGTCGACGGGTCGAAGACGCTCGACCCCGTGATGTCCGACGGCAGCAGGTCGGGCGTGCACTGCACCCGACGGAACGCGAGCCCCAGGGCGGTCGCCAGGCTGCGCGCGGCCAGCGTCTTGCCGAGTCCGGGCACGTCCTCGAACAGCACGTGCCCGCCGCCGAGGACGGCCGCCAGCGCGACCTTCAGCGGCTCACGCATGCCGACGACGAGCGTCGCGACCTCGTCGAGCACCGCGCTCCCGCGGTCCGCGACCTGCGCGACGGTCAGGGTGGTGGGCTGCTGCTCAGTCATGGCCGGGGCTCCCGGGGGTCGTGGGTCGGGGTCTCTCGCTCGGGTCCGAGGCGGTCGAGCACGTCCAAGGTGTGCCGCACGTCGGCGACGCTGGGCAGGGGCGAGCGGGTGCGGGTCAGCGTCCTGAGCGCACGGGAACCGAGCACCTGCTCGATGTCGGCGTCGTCCATCGTGCGTCCGTGCCGCGCGAGCCGGCTCCGCGCCACGTCGCGCAGCTGGCGCAGGACACGCTCACCGATCCGCCCGTCCCGGCCGACCATCCCCCACGCGAGGTCCTGCACCTCCCCGCGGGCACCGTGCCGGTGGTCGTAGTGCCGGCGGTCCCAGCCAGGATCGGGCGCTCCGTCCAGCCGCGTGAGCAGCAGCACGGCCACCGCCACGAGCAGTCCCACGAGCCCCGCCGACACCACGGTGAGCCCGCCCGCCAGGCACGCGACAAAGGCCGCGACGAACCCCGCGGGCGGTCGCCAGTCCCACCTCATGCGTCCTCCGCCCGCCGGGTCAGGTCGACGGCGATCGCCGCCAGGCTCGACCGGGCCTGGTCCACGTCACGAGATGTCAGGACGTGCTCCGAGTACCGCGCCGCCAGGTACAGCTGGAGCAGGACGCGCGTCGCCTCGGGGTCCGCCCGGGTGGCGTCGAGGACCTCGACGGTGAACTCCGTCGCGGTCTGCGCACGGTCCCGCACCAGCCCGCTGCGCTCGGCTGACGCCTCGAGCGCCACCCACGCCGCGATCACCGCGTCGCCGGGCGGCACCTCCTCCTCGAGCACCTGCGTGGCCCGTCGGACGCCCTCGCGCAGCGCCGGTGTCGCGCTGTCCTGGACGTCCCCGCCGAGCTCGACGTCGGGGTCGGCCGCGTCGGCGTCGTACGGCGCCCGCTGGTCGAGCAGCCGCCGGATCCACCGGACCAGCAGACCGAGCGCGACGGCCAGCAGGAGGCCCGCGACGAAGAGGCCCACGAGGTAGATCCAGCGCTGGGTCTGCACGGGTACCTGGTCGGCACCGAGCATCTGCTCGAACGGGATCGGCGTCCTGGTGGTCGTCGGTGGTGCGAACGTGGGGATGACGAACGGTCCGTCCGCGTTCCGCTGCACCAGCCGTAGCGGTCCCGCCAGCGCCGACCCGAGCACCGCGACGACGACGAACGCTCCCACGAGCAGGACCGCGCTCGGCCTGCGAGCCTGCGTCGCCACGGGGCTCCTCGTCGTCGGGGGACCGACCACCTGCGCCGGTGGGCACAGGCTACTGATCGGAGTGTCGCCTCGGACGGATCAGATCACCATCTCGAGTCCGGCGGCGCGACGACGATCACGGAGGCGGGGCGACGCACCGCCTCCGTGATCGATCGGGCTTCGGACGACGCCGGATCAGCTGGTGTACCGGAAGGCGTCGTCGCAGAAGTCGGTGGTCGTCCGCGCACCGACCTCCTTGGTCACCGTGAAGGAGAGCTCGGTGTCGGTCGCGGGGTCGTAGACGATGGTGAACTCGGAGCGGCCGGCGTTGACGCCGCCGGGGATGCCGTCCGCGCTGTGCACCTTGAACAAGAACGAGGTTCCGACGCGGATGGTGAGGATCCCGTCCTCGTCCTCGGAGACGTCGAGGTCCTTCTCGCGCCAGGTGTTCGTCGAGGTCCAGTACAGGTCGTTGTCGACGTTGGTGTACGTGCCGCTCTCCTGACCGTGGATCGCGATGTAGTACAGCCCGGTGTTGCCTCGTTCCCGCAGCACGAAGTCCATGGAGCCGACGATGTGCCCCTCGATCGTGAGGTCATCCGACGTGTCGGCGGTTCCCCCGTCGCACACGACGACGTCGGTGTCGTCCCACGTCTCCTGCCAGCTCTCGCTCGGGGGGGTCGCTCCAGCCGGTGCGGCGACGCCGACCAGCGTGAGGACGAGCACCCCCACGGCGGCGCCGATGCGGCCCGTTCGGACGTTCTTCATGCGTTCCTCCTCGTGCGCGCTCAGTGCTCCACCCGGCGTGCCGCGGGTGCCGGCGATGGGCAACGGAGCGACGGGGACAGTGGTGACCGAGACGGTGCAGCGTCGCATCGATGTCCGGAATGTAGCGATTTGCGAAACGTACCGCAGACTGCCGCACCACTTCTGCCCGACGTCAGAAGGCGTACGGCCCGAACCGTCCCCACGCGACGAACAGCGCCAGCGCGAGCAGGACGACGTTGAGCACGACCATCCGCGTCTCCTTGCGGAGCAGGTGGGTGGTAGCCGCGGCGACCATGACGAGGGCCAGACCGACGGCGGCGACGGGCACGAGCACCGGCGCGACGTCGAGCACCGCGGGCAGGATCAGGCCGATCGCGCCCAGCACCTCGGCGACGCCGATCGCCGTGATGGTCGACGGGCTGAAGCCCTCGGTCCAGCCCATCCCCGCCGCAGCGAGCTGCTCTTTCGACCGCGTGATCTTCAGCAGGCCGGTCGCCAGGAACGCGATGGCGAGCAGGGCAGCGGCGATCCACAGGGCGATGTTCATGGGCTCTTCCGACGACGGGGGAGGCGGTCGTGGGCAGCCTAGGGCTACGCCTTCGGACACGGCCGATCCCGTCCGGCCCGCTCTGGGATGATGCCTACATGACCTCCCCCGCACGTGTCCGGCTCGCGGACGTCACCCCCCACATCGCCCTCGGCCCGCTCGACGGCCGCTACCGCGCGGCTGTCGCGCCGCTGGTCGACCACCTGAGCGAGGCGGCCCTCAACCGCGAGCGGGTGCACGTCGAGGTCGAGTGGCTGATCCACCTGACCTCGAACGGGGTCGTGCCTGGGGCCCCGGCGCTGACGGACGCGGACGTGGCGTACCTGCGGGACGTGGTCGCGACGTTCGGGCCCGACGAGGTCGCAGAGCTGGCGGCGATCGAGAAGATCACCGTGCACGACGTGAAGGCCGTCGAGTACTTCCTCAAGAGCCGGCTGGCGGCCGCGCCGGAGGGGTCGGCGCTGCACGACGTCGGGGAGCTGGTGCACTTCGCGTGCACCAGCGAGGACATCAACAACCTGTCGTACGCGCTCATGGTCCGCGGTGCGGTGCGGGACGTCTGGGCTCCGGCCGCGACCGCCCTCGTCGACCAGGTCGCCGAGCTCGCGCGGTCGCTGAAGGACCAGCCGATGCTCGCCCTGACGCACGGGCAGCCGGCGACGCCGACGACGCTCGGCAAGGAGCTCGCGGTCCTGGCGCACCGGTTGCGGCGCCAGCTCGCGCGCATCGGGTCCGACGAGTACCTGGGCAAGCTCAACGGTGCGACGGGCACCTATGGCGCGCACGTCGTGGCGGTGCCGGGGGCGGACTGGCCGGCGGTCAGCAAGGCGTTCGTCGAGCACCTCGGGCTGACGTGGAACCCGCTGACCACCCAGATCGAGTCGCACGACTGGCAGGCCGAGCTGTACGCGGACGTCGCGCGGTTCAACCGGGTGCTGCACAACCTGGCCACCGACGTATGGACGTACATCTCGCGCGGGGTCTTCATCCAGATCCCGGTGGCGGGCGCGACGGGCAGCTCGACCATGCCGCACAAGGTCAACCCGATCCGGTTCGAGAACGCCGAGGCCAACCTCGAGCTGTCGAGCGCCCTGCTGGACACCCTGGCGAGCACCCTGGTGACCAGCCGGTTGCAGCGGGACCTGACCGACTCCACGACGCAGCGCAACATCGGCCCGGCGTTCGGGCACTCGCTCCTGGCCATCGACAACGTGGCCCGCGGGCTGCAGGCCCTGTCGGTCGACGAGGCGCTGCTGGCGCGCGAGCTCGACGAGAACTGGGAGGTCCTCGGCGAGCCGGTCCAGTCGGCCATGCGCGCCGCCTCCGTCGCGGGTGTCACCGGCATGGAGAACCCGTACGAGCGGCTCAAGGAGCTGACCCGCGGTCGGCGCCTGACCGCCGCGGACATGCGCGAGTTCATCGGCGGGCTCGGGCTTCCCGACGACGTCGCCGCACGACTCGTCGACCTCACCCCCGCGTCGTACACGGGGCTCGCGGACTCGCTCGTCGGCTTCCTCGACGCCTGAGCGGGCCGGCTACACCCTGCGGGCAGAGCCCGCCACCGCAACTGCTCCGAACGGGTGAACGATCGACGCCGCGCGACCATCTTCTGCCGACCCACACGCAGAAGACAAACCGCTTCGACGGAATCGCTCTCACGCGGTCTGACCTGCAACTTCATGGGAACCCGTGATCGCTTCTGGACAGGCGACCGGTTTGCCCTGCACAATCGTGCACCGACCGGTCTGAAACATCCGGATCACCCTTTTCTTGGCAAGGATGCCCATCGTGACGCTCATGCAGAAAGCGATCACGCCAGCGCTGACCCGCGCGCACCTCACCGCGGGCCACGACCGTCTGGCGGGGTACGTGGTGCGTGCTGAGGACGTCGCCTTCGCGACGACCCCGGCGCAGCTGTTCGAGGTCCACGGCCTCGGGTACGAGGGTTCGCCCTTCAGCCCGTACGACCGCTCGATCGATGTGCTGCGCTTCGAGTCATCCCCCCAGCTCCAGTACCGCGACGTGCCCGGATACATCCTCCCGCTCTGGTGGCTGCGCCACTCGCGCATCCCCCCGGGCGCCGAGCTGATCCGCATCTACGACGACGGGACCTCCACGCTGCTGGCGCGCTACGGCGACGTCGGTGCCGGCTGGACGGTCACGCAGCTGGGCGCCCCCCGCCCGTCGCTCGCGTCCCTCTCCCGCTGTGTCGGGCCCGTCGCCAAGTGGCACGGCGCCTACCTCGAGGCTGACGTCGTCGACGGTGGCCACACGGTCGTCCTCGCCCTGGCCAACCCCCCGCTCGCGGAGACCGGATTCCACCAGTCCCCGTCGGGCCGCTGGTACCGCCGCGTCGCCCGCCAGGACGTCACCGAGCTGTTCGAGCTGGACCTCACGGCCCGCTGGAACGGCCTCGGCGTCCGCGTGGTCGACCAGTGGCAGGACGCCCAGAGGTACGTCGTCGCCCGGATCTCCCACCTCGGGGACGACATCGAGCGTGCCGAGCGTCTCCACCTCACCCGTGTCGAAGCCGGCGTGTACGAGGGCATCGTGTACGCCGCCGAGCTCACCGACATCCAGACCAACCAGGTGGTCCCCCACACCTGGGCCCCCGGGCCTGCTGCCCCCCGACAGCAGGTGGTGCGCTCCTGAGCGCACTTCTCCGAGGGTTCCGTACCAGGGTCGCGCCAGCGTGATGTGACCCTCACGGGACGCGTGCCGGGCCTGGCCCTCCCCCCCGTCCAGGCCCGGCACGCTCTTTTCTCCTGCGTGGGGCCTTCCTCGGTCACGCCCCCGACGTGCGCGACTACGGCCTGCTCGAAGCCGCGCTCGCGCGTCCGCGAGCCTCGGTGTTCGGCCAGGACGCTCGACGAGCAACGTTGTACTAGCCCGTGAGTTTTGATCAGGTGCGTGCAACGCTGGCGGGGTGTCGATACCCCGTCGACGCCCGCGCAGAGTCGCGCACCCGAACCGAACGGACCCCGATGAAGAGACAGATCGGAGCGGCCGCCGCGGCCGCCGCCCTCCTGATGTGCATCGCCCCGCTGCCGGCCATGGCAGGTCAGGGAGGCCCGCACAGCACCAACGAGTTCCGTGGCGTGAACTGGGCCGACCCCCGAGACAACTACGCCGACGACGAGGTCGTGCCGTCGGGCCTCAGCGCCGACGACGACTACAGCACCACCTACGACAAGTCCGCCGCGATCATCAGCGGATTCCGCCAGGAGGTCAGGGCCAACACGGTCCGGTTGCCCATCAACCCGTCGAGCGTCGGCACCGACTGGTGGGAGTCGTACCAGGCGGCGATCGACGCCTCGGTCGGCAGCGGCTTCAAGGTCATCCTCAGCTACTGGGAGGGCGACGACGCGAAGGACGGGCGGGTCGACGACCCCGCCGCCTTCGACGCGATGTGGGACACGGTGGTGGCCGAGTACGGCAAGAACCCGAAGGTGTACTTCGAGCCGATGAACGAGCCGTTCGGCTACACGCTCGACGAATGGGTGTCCTTGGCCTCCGGGTGGCTCGACGACCACGCCGACGTGCCGCGCTCGCGCGTGATCATCTCCGGCACCGGATACAACGACAACGTGACCGGCGTCGGCGCAGCCGAGGAACTCGATGGCACGCTGCTCTCCCTGCACTTCTACGGCTTCTGGGCGAGCGACACCACCGAAGACGCGTGGAAGGCGAACCTGCTGCCACGCATCGGCGAGTACGGCTGGCGCACCCTGGTGTCTGAGGCCGGTTCGCCGATGACCACGGGTCTGAACTACGGCAACCACGAGGGCGACGTGTCGACCTCGTACCTCGGCGCTCTCACCGAGGTGACGCGCGACCAGGGCATGGGCGTCGTCTACTGGCCGGGGCTTCGCACCGGCGACTCGTACACCCTGACAGAGCAGAACGCCGACGGCGGGCTCACGGTGACGAACGAGTCCGGACTCGCACAGCTCCAGTGGGGCTGGGGGCTGCTCAAGACGGAGCCGCTCAACGACCTGCCGCCCGCACCTCCAGGCGAGCCCCTGAGGAGCGTCGCGCACAACGTGTGCATCGACGTACCGGGCGGCTCGACCGCACCGGGCACGCTACTGGGTCTGTGGTACTGCAACGGCGGCGGCAACCAGTCGTTCAACTGGACGGATGCCGGAGAGCTGTCGGTCTACGGCCGCCTCTGCGTCGAACCCGTCGACGGTCCCGTCGCGGGCAGCGCGCTCGCGATCGAGGCCTGCTCCGGCGGCGTCGAGCAGCAGTGGACGGTGAACGCCGACCTGACGATCAGCAGCGTCGCCGACCCCGCGCTGTGCCTCGCGACCCCCGCGAACGAGTGGGGCCTCGCACTGGCGACGTGCGACCCAGCGGCGCCGACCCAGCAGTGGATCCGCGGCTGACCCCTGACGAACACGCCCCTTCGGTCACGCGACCTCGGTCACGTGACCGAAGGGGCGTTTCGCAGTCACTGGGGGGCAACCACGCGCTCGTCGACGGGGTCGAGCTCCGCGTGGACACGGAGGCCGACACCGCGCTGGTGCTCTCGATCGCCGACGGGAGCCGGACCGACGTCGCGGACGTCGGCGCCGAGCTCGTCGCACGAGTCATGCCGACGTCGCGGACTGATCCGGTCAGTGCGCGTCGGTCACCACGGTCGGCACCGGGATCGACGCGAGCTCCGTCAGGGCAGCCGCGTAGGTCATCGCGTCCCCCGCCCGTGCCGCCTCGCGGGCGCGGACCGTCGGGGCGTGGAGCACGGCGCGGGTGCGTCGCCGAAGCGCTCGTTCGGCGCGCTCGTCGCGCAGCGCGTCGGGCAGCTCGCTGAGGCCGGCCTCGAGCCCGCCGAGCACGCGCGAGCGCTCCGCGACGACCGCGGGGTTCCAGTCCCGGACCCGGCGGTCGGCCTCGTAGGCCTCCGCCGCCGCGACGACGACGTCGTGGGCGGCCCGGACGGCGGCGTGCTCCGCGGGCGCGTGCTCGGCCACCGTGTGCAGGCTGACCAGCCGGACGCCGGGCAGCGAGCGGACGCCGGGGTCGACATCGTGCCGCAGCGCCAGGTCGACGACGGTGAGCGGCGAGGACGTCCCCAGCCGGGCCGCGGCGAGCGCGTCGACCCCCAGGACCGCGCCCGCCGCACCGCTGCAGGCGACCACGAGGTCGACGTCGGACACCTCGGCGGCGAGGTCGGCGGACGCGGGCAGCGACCGGACGCCGCGGGCGGCAGCGAACGCGCGGGCGCGGCCGGACGTGGAGAACACCCGGATGTCACCGGCGCCGCGGGCCTTGAGCGCGGCCAGCGACGCGCCCGCGTAGGAGCCGGTGCCGATGAGCACGCAGCGGACTGCGGACCAGTCGGGCAGGTGCTGCTCGGCGATGTCGAGGGCGACGCCGACCACGGAGCGGCCGGTGGCACCGAGCCCGGTACGGCTCTCCACCTGCCGCGAGACGCGGGAGGCGGCCTGGAACAGGGACTCGAGGCCGGAGGTCGTCGTGCCGTCGCGGCGGGCGGAGGTCAGTGCGCGCCGGACCTGCCCCTGGATCTCCCGCTCCCCGACGACCATCGAGTCGAGCCCGCTGGCGACGGAGAACAGGTGGGCGGCGGCGTCGGTGCCGGTGCGGACGCGCAGGTGCGAGTCGACCTGCGAGGCGCTGTAGCCGGAGCGGCCGGCGACGGCCTGTGCTGCTGCCGCGCGGGCCGACGGGGTGTTCTCGGGGTCGTCGACCTCCAGGTACAGCTCGAACCGGTTGCACGTCGCGAGGACGACGGCACCGGACACGAACCTGTGGGCCGTCGAGCCCACGAGCTCGGACGCGACGGCGTGGACGTCCGACGAGAGACGTTCCAGCACATCGAGGTCGAGGTCGTGGTGACTGGCGGCGAGGGACAGCAGCACCACGTGCCTGAGTTAATCATCTCGACATTTGTCCGGCACAATCGGCGACGTGAACCTTCCTTCCTCGCACCCCCTCGTCGACGGCCGCACGAAGAATTCTTCGCTGGTCCGTGCGTATTCCGGCGAGGCCCCGTCGCGACGGCCCGTGTGGTTCATGCGGCAGGCCGGGAGGTCGCTGCCCGAGTACCGCGAGGCACGCGGCGGCACCGCGATGCTCGACGCCTGCCTGGACCCGGCGCTGGCCAGCGAGATCACCCTGCAGCCGGTGCGCCGGCACGACGTGGACGCGGCGATCTTCTTCTCCGACATCGTGGTGCCGCTCAAGCTCGCGGGCGTCGACGTGGAGATCAAGCCCGGCGTCGGCCCGGTGATGGGCTCCGCGATCCGCACCGCCGACGACGTCGCCCGGCTGCGCGACCTCGGCCCGCTGACGCCCGATGCGCTGCAGCCGGTCTCGGACGGAGTCGCTCTGACAGTCGACGCTCTCGGCGGGACGCCCCTGATCGGCTTCGCGGGCGCGCCCTTCACGCTCGCCGCGTACCTGGTGGAGGGTGGCCCGTCGCGCGACCACCTGGCCGCCCGCACCCTCATGCATGCCGACCCGGAGACGTGGGCGGCTCTGACGCAGTGGGCGGCGGACGTGACGGGCGCGTTCCTGCGCGCGCAGGTCCTGGCCGGTGCCAGCGCCACGCAGCTCTTCGACTCGTGGGCGGGCTCGCTGAGCCTGTCCGACTACACCGCGCACGTCGCTCCTGCGTCGGCCCGGGCGCTGACGCACGTCGCCGACCTGGACGTCAAGAAGGTCCACTTCGGCACCGGCACCAGCGAGCTGCTCGTCGCCATGCGCGACGTCGGCGCGGACGTCGTCGGCGTCGACTACCGGCTGCCGCTGGACGAGGCGAACCGTCGGCTGGGCGGCAGCACCCCGCTGCAGGGCAACATCGATCCGGCGCTGCTGGCCGCCCCGTGGCCGGTGCTCGAGGCGCACGTCCGCGACGTCGTCGCCCGTGGCTCGGTCGCCCCCGGGCACGTGGTGAACCTCGGGCACGGCGTCCCCCCGGAGACCGACCCGACCGTGCTCACGCGCGTGGCCCAGCTGGTCCACGAGATCTGACGATGACCTGGGACGCGGTCGTCGTCGGCGGCGGGATCGCGGGGCTCGTCGCCGCGCGCGAGCTGGCCCACGAGGGCCTGCGGACCCTCGTGCTGGAGGAGCGCGACACCCTCGGCGGGGCGGTCGCCGGGCACACGGTCGCGGGGCTGCGGCTCGACGCGGGGGCGGAGTCCTACGCCACGCGCGGCGGCACGGTGGCCGCGCTGCTGGACGACCTGGGGCTCGCGGACCGCATCCGGACGCCGGAGCCGCTGGGCGCCTGGGTGCACCTGCCGCACGGCGACGGCCCCCTGCCGCGCACGGGCCTGCTGGGCATCCCCGTGGACCCGTGGGCCGCGCGCCGGACGCTCGGGTTCGTCGGGACGGTGCGCGCGAGCCTGGACCTGGTGCTCCCGGCCACCGGGGCGACGTCGCTCGGCGACCTCGTCCGCCGCCGCATGGGCTCCCGCGTGCTGGACCGGCTGGTGCGGCCGGTGGTGGGTGGGGTGCATGCCGCGGATCCCGACGACCTCGCGGTCGGTGCCGTCGCGCCGGGCCTGCCCGACGCGCTCCGCCGGGAGCGGGGCTCGCTGGCACGGGCGGTCCGGAGCCTGCGGGCGGCGGCTCCGGCGGGGTCGGCCGTGCAGGGGATCGCGGGCGGCATGCACGTGCTCGTCGACGCCCTGGTGGCTGACGTCGAGGCGCACGGCGGGACCGTCCGCACGGGGGTGACCGTGACCTCCCTGGCCGACGAGCCCGCCGACCGGTGGGTGCTGGCCACCCCGTCGGCCGTCGACCTGCTGGGGCTGACCGTCGGCCGCCCGGACCCGGGCGCGCAGGTCACGCTGGTGACCCTCGTGCTGGACGCCCCAGCGCTCGACACGCCCCCCCGCGGCACCGGCGTGCTCGTCGCGCGCGAGGCCGACGACGTCACCGCCAAGGCCCTCACGCACGCCACCGCCAAGTGGGCGTGGCTCGCGCAGGCCGCGGGGCCGGGCCGGCACGTGGTGCGGCTGTCGTACGGGCGGGCGGGCGAGGACGTGCAGCCCGACGTGGACGTGGCCCTGCGCGACGCGTCGGTCCTGCTGGGCACCCCGCTGTCGCGCGGGCAGCTCGAGGGGCACGCGGTCGTCCGGTGGACGCAGGCGCTGCCCCGGCCGAGCGCCGCGCACGCGCGCGTGGTGGCCGACGTGCGGGCCGCGGTCGAGCCGCTGGCGGGGATCGCCGTGTGCGGCGCGTGGGTGGCCGGCAACGGGTTGGCCTCGGTGGTCCCGGACGCCCGGGCGGCGGCTCGGTCAGTGATCTGAGCGGAATTCCTTCGTCACTTTCTGACAACGCGTCGGCAAGCGGCGGAAGAATGTCGTGGGTCACATTTCCTGAGGCATTTTCTGACAACGTGTCACGACCCGGTCACGAGAGTTCAGGGATTTCCCGCGCTTCGACATCCCCGCCGCCGAGAGGGACACTGACCGCATGCTCCAGCACGTGCGCGTCGGGACCCGGGCGAGCGCCCTCGCGCTCACGCAGACCGGTCACGTGGTCGACGCCCTCGCCGCCCTCGGCCGCGGCGACCTCACCCTCGAGACCGTGCACGTCCGCACGGAGGGCGATCGCCTGACCGGTTCCCTGCAGAGCCTGGGTGGCACCGGGGTCTTCGTCGCCGCGCTGCGCGACGCGCTCCTGGACGGCCGCTGCGACGTCGCGGTGCACTCCCTGAAGGACCTGCCGACGCAGGACCCCGACGGGCTCGTGCTCGGGGCCGTCCCCCCGCGCGAGGACCCCGCCGACGCCCTGTGCGCCCGGGACGGGCTGACCCTCGCGATGCTCCCCGCGGGCGCCCGCGTCGGTACCGGCTCCCCCCGCCGCGCGGCCCAGCTCCTCGCCACCCGCCCCGACCTCGTCGTGGTCGACATCCGCGGCAACGTCGACACCCGGCTCGGCCGCGTCGCCGGGTCGACCTCCGGGCCGGGCGACCTGGACGGCGTCGTGCTCGCCCGCGCAGGCCTGGCCAGGCTCGGGCGGCTCGACGCCGTCACCGAGGCGTTCGGTCCCGACGTCATGTCGCCCGCGCCCGGCCAGGGCGCGCTCGCCGTCGAGGTCCGGAGCGGGCTCGACCCCGACGAGCCGCTCGCGCGGGCCCTGCGCGCGCTCGACCACCGCCCCACGCACCTCGCGGTCCTCGCCGAGCGCGCCCTGCTCAGCCGTCTCGAAGCAGGATGCGCGGCCCCGATCGGCGCCACGGGATGCCTCGCCGACGACGGTCGGACCCTGCTCCTCGACGCCGTGATCGTCCGCCCGGACGGCGGCGCGACGCTGCGCCACGGCCTGACGGCGACGCTGGGCGCCGACAGCGCCGCCGACGCACGTGCGCTCGGCACCCGGCTCGCGGAGATCCTCCTCGACGCCGGCGCCGCCGACCTCGCGGCCCTGGGCGCCGCCCGATGACCGCGACGCCTGTGCTCCCGCTGTCCGGGTGGAGGGTCCTGGTGCCCCGACCGACGGGCGGCCACAGTCCCGCGGTCGTCGCCCTCGCGGCGGTCGGCGCCGAGGCCGTTGTCGTGCCGCTCATCGAGACCGTGCCGCCCGAGGACCCCACCGAGCTGGACGACGCGCTGCTCGCCCTCGAGTCCGGCTGGTTCGGGTGGCTCGTCGTGACCAGCGCGGCCACCGTCCCGGTGCTCGTGGACCGCGCTCAGGAGAGCGCCGGCAGCCTGACGCAGCTGCTCGCCGACGGCCAGGTGCGCGTCGCCGCCGTCGGGCCCGGCACCGCCCGGGCGCTGCGGGAGGTCGGCATCGAGCCGGACCTGCTGCCGCTCGGTCGGTCGACCTCGCGTGGGCTGGTCGAGGCGTGGCCCCCGCTCACCGAACCGGCCCGGGTGCTGTTCCCCCGCGGCGACCTGGCCGCGGCCACGATCACCGACGGCCTGCGGAACCTCGGCTGGGACGTCACCGACGTCGTCGCGTACCGGACCGTGCCGGCCGCCCCGCCGCCCGTCGAGGTGCGCGAGGCGTGGACCGACGGCACCATCCGCGCGGCCCTGCTCACGTCGGCGAGCACCGTGCGGGAGCTGGCGGCGCGGCTGGGGACGCCGCCGACGACCACGCTGATGATCGGCATCGGCCCCTCCACCGCCGCCGAGGCCGCGCGCCTGGGCCTGCCCCTGGCGGGCGTCGCCACCGAGCAGACGATGCTCGGCATGGTCGACGCCCTCACGCGTGCGGTCACCACCGTCCTGCCCGGCCCCCTCCCCAGCCCCGAGGAGCTCTGATGACCGACGCTCGACGCGTCCGCCCGCGCCGGCTGCGCGCCACCCCGGCGCTGCGCCGGCTGACCGCCGAGACGCGGCTCGACCCCGCGCAGCTGGTGCTCCCCGTGTTCGTCAAGGAGGGCCTGACGGAGCCGCGCGAGATCAGCTCCATGCCCGGCGTCCACCAGCACACCCGCGACTCGCTGCGGAAGGCCGTCGCCGAGGCGGCGGGGGCGGGCCTCGGGGGCGTCATGCTCTTCGCGATCCCCACCGTGCGGGACGCCGTCGGCTCGCAGGCGACCGACCCGGACGGGATCCTCAACCTCGCGATCGCGGACACGGTCGCCGAGGTGGGTGACGCGCTCGTCGTGCAGGCCGACCTGTGCCTCGACGAGTTCACCGACCACGGGCACTGCGGCGTCCTGACGCCCGGCGGGGCCGTCGACAACGACGCGACCCTGGTCCGGTACGCGGAGATGGCCCTGGCACAGGCGTCGGCCGGGGCCCACGTCGTGGGGCTCAGCGGGATGATGGACGGCCAGGTCGGGTACGTCCGGGACGCCCTTGACGCCGCAGGTCGCGACGACGTCGCCGTGCTGGCCTACGCCGCGAAGTACGCCTCCGCGTTCTACGGACCCTTCCGGGATGCCGTCGAGTCCCAGCTCGAGGGCGACCGGCGCACGTACCAGATGGACCCCGCGAACCGTCGGGAGGCCGTGCGTGAGGTGGCCATCGACCTCGCCGAGGGCGCCGACATCGTCATGGTCAAGCCGGCCCTCGCCTACCTGGACATCCTCGCCGACGTGGCCGCGATGTCCACGGTTCCGGTCGCCGCGTACCAGGTCTCGGGTGAGTACGCCATGATCGAGGCCGCCGCTGCACGAGGCTGGATCGAGCGCAGACGGGCGATCCTGGAGTCCGTGCTCAGCATCCGCCGCGCCGGTGCCGATCACGTCCTCACATACTCTGCGACAGAGCTGGCCCGTTGGCTGGCAGAGGAGATCCGATGAGCGTCACCACCTCGACATCGACGACAAGTGCCGCTGCTTTTGCCCGCGCGCAGGCCGTCATCCCCGGCGGCGTCAACTCGCCGGTGCGCGCGTTCGGCAACGTGGGCGGGACCCCGCGGTTCCTCGCCAGCGCGCAGGGTGCCTACGTCACCGACGTCGACGGCAACGAGTACGTCGACCTCGTCGGCTCCTGGGGCCCGGCACTGCTCGGCCACGCGCACCCCGAGGTCGTCGAGGCGGTCCGCGAGGCGGCCGGTCGTGGCCTGAGCTTCGGTGCCCCGACGGTCACCGAGACCGAGCTCGTCGACGAGATCCGTTCGCGGGTCCCCCCGGCCGAGAAGGTCCGGCTCGTCTCCACGGGCACCGAGGCGACGATGACGGCGCTGCGCCTAGCGCGAGCGTTCACCGGCCGCGACCTGATCGTGAAGTTCGCCGGCTGCTACCACGGGCACGTCGACGCCCTGCTGGCCTCGGCCGGGTCCGGCGTCGCGACGCTCGGTCTGCCCGACTCGGCCGGCGTCTCCGCCGCGGTCACCGGCGAGACGGTCGTCGTCGCCTACAACGACGTCGAGGCGATCGAGACCGTGTTCCGTGAGCACGGCGACCGGATCGCCGCCGTCATCACGGAGGCCGCACCCGCGAACATGGGGGTCGTCCCCCCGCTGCCCGGGTTCAACGCCACGCTGCGACGCCTCACGCTCGCGCACGGTGCGCTCCTCATCCAGGACGAGGTCCTCACGGGCTTCCGCGTCGGGTACTCCGGCTGGTGGGGGCTCGAGGGCCTGCGCGAGGGCTGGGCGGCCGATCTGCACACGTTCGGCAAGGTCATCGGCGGTGGCCTGCCGGTCGCCGCGGTCGGCGGGCGCCGGGACGTCATGGACCTGCTGGCGCCCACGGGCCCCGTCTACCAGGCGGGCACCCTGTCGGGGAACCCGGTGGCGACCGCGGCCGGCCTGGCGACGCTGCGCCTCGCTGACGCGTCGGTCTACGAGCGGGTCGACGCCGTCTCCGCCCAGCTGCGCGGTGAGCTCACGGCCGCGCTGTCGGCACAGGGGCAGCCGCACGCCGTCCAGTGGGCCGGCAACCTGTTCAGCACGTTCTTCGGTGCCGACGCCGCCGCGCACGGTGCCCGGGACTACGCGGCCGTCCTCGCCACCGAGTCGTGGCGCTACGCCCCGTTCTTCAGCTCGCTGCTCGAGTCCGGCGTGTACGCACCGCCCTCGCCGTTCGAGGCCTGGTTCGTCTCTGCTGCGCACGACGACGCGGCGGTCGACCGGATCGTCTCCGCCCTCCCGGCCGCCGTCCGCGCCGCCGCACGGGCCACGGCACCGACCGCCTGACGCCCGACAACCACGAAGGGACCTGCCCCGCGGCGGGTCCCTTCGTCGTCGAGCGGGGGTCAGCTGGCCGGTCGGGCGGCGCCGACCGTCTCGACGTCCAGCAGGGCCTCGTCGTCCGCCGTCACCGTCGCGGCCTCCAGGGCCAGCTCGTTGCGGTACGCCCTGACCGACCAGGCGATGGCCCCGGCCCAGACGATCGCGATCGCGCCGAGGATGAGGCCTTCGGCCGGGGTGTCGGCGAGGCCGACCCACTCGCCGCGGATGAGGGTGCGGACGTTGGTGAGGACGATCAGGCCACCGACCGCCGAGCCGAGGATCCGGGCCGGGATCTTGCGGACGAGCCACGCGGCGAGGGGCGCCGCAAGCACGCCGCCGATGAGGAGGGCGGCCACCCAGACCGGGTTCACGCCCTGGGAGCCGAGGGCGAACAGGAAGCCGAGGCTGGCGGCGAGGGCCACGAGGAACTCGGACGTGTCGATGGAGCCGATGACCTTGCGGGGCTCGATCCGGCCCGAGGCGAGCAGGGCCGGCGTCCCGACGGGACCCCAGCCGCCGCCGCCGGTCGCGTCGACGAAGCCGGCGAACAGGCCGAGGGGCGCGAGGAACCGCTTGCGCAGAGGGAGGCCGAGGCGGTCCTTGCGCAGACCGAACAGCGTGAACCGGATCAGGATGTAGACGCCGAGCGCGAGCAGGATCGTCGACATCACGGGCTTGGCCGTGTCGGTGGCGAGGTGGGACAGGACGGTGGCGCCGACGAACGCGCCGATCGCGCCGGGGACGCCGATGCGCAGGACGACCTTCCAGTCGACGTTCCCGAACCGCCAGTGGGAGAAGCCCGACACCAGCGTGGTGCCGATCTCGCTGAGGTGGATCGTGGCCGACGCCGCCGCGGGGTTGGTTCCGATGGCCAGCAGCAGGGTGGTCGACGTGACGCCGTACGCCATGCCGAGGGCGCCGTCGACCAGCTGGGCGGCGAACCCGACGACGGCGAGCAGGAGCAACGCGGGCACAGGAACCACCTCGGAGACGGGGAACGAACACCCGATAATCCCGACCGTCTTGGTCTCTCGGTAGTCCCGTGTCACCACGTGAGATGGACAGTCGGATGGTGGACAGCTACGGGTTGAGCCAGGCATCCTCGCGAGCGCCGAGCTCGTGGACGTGCGGCGGGAGCTCCCCGGAGACCAGGCTCGCGAGCGTCACCTGGTCGAGCACGTCACGGACGCTCACGCGCAGCGCGACCCAGACCTCGAGCAGCGCCTGCGCCGACCCCCCGTACTCCAGCGCGGTCGGCCGCTCGTCGCGGACGGTCACCAGCGGCCCGTCGACGGCCCGGATCACGTCCGCCAGCGTGATCTCGCCCGCCGGCCGCGCCAGCCGGTAGCCGCCGGACCGGCCACGGACGCTGGTGACCACGCCGCCGCGCCGCAGGTCGCCCAGGATCCGCTCCAGGAACGCGACGGGGAGCTGCTGCCCTACCGCCAGGTCGTCCGCCCGCACGGGGTCCCCGTGAGGGGACGCCGCCAGCTCGGCGCACGCCCGCACCGCATAGTCCGCCTTCGCCGAGACCCGCATGCCGTCGATTGTGCCGTGTAGCGCCGCCGACGGCGGCCGGGAATACCCCCTAGGGGTATGATGTTGTGCATAGAGACCCACTCGACCGACCCGGAACGAGGGCCCCATGCACGGCTACAACGACGCCAAGGACGACTACCTCAAGCGACTGCGGCGCGTCGAGGGCCAGGTGCGCGGCATCGCCCGGATGGTCGACGAGGACGTGTACTGCATCGACATCCTCACGCAGGTCGCCGCCGTCACGAAGGCGCTGCAGGCCGTGAGCATCGGCCTGGTCGAGGACCACCTCGCACACTGCGTCGTCGACGCCGCCCGCCAGTCCCCCGAGGAGGGAGCGGCGAAGGTCAAGGAGGCCTCCGACGCCATCGCCCGCCTCGTCCGCAGCTGAGAAACCCCAAGGAGCACACCATGACCCACACCACCACGTTCGGCGTCGACGGCATGACCTGCGGCCACTGCGTCTCCGCGGTCACCTCCGAGCTGACCGCCCTGCCCGGCGTCCAGGACGTCGCGATCCAGCTGGTCGTCGGCGGGTCGTCGTCCGTCTCGGTCGTCTCCGACGCGCCGCTTCCCGACAACGCCGTCTCCGAGGCCGTCGTCGAGGCGGGATACGCCGTCACCCCGCGGAGGTCCTTGCTGTGACAGAGACCGACCGGACCGTCGACCTCGCGATCGAGGGCATGACGTGCGCCTCGTGCGTCGCGCGCGTCGAGAAGAAGCTGAACCGCCTGCCCGGGGTCGAGGCGACGGTGAACCTCCCGCTGGAGTCGGCCCGCGTGACCGTGGACGGACCGGTGGACACCGACGCGCTCGTCGCAGCCGTCCGGTCCGCCGGCTACGACGCCACCGTCGTCGGCGCGCGGCACGCCCCGGCGACACCACCGGCACCGCACGAGCACCACGGCTCGTCCGCGGAGTTCATGCACCACGAGGACATGGACCCGTTCGAGCACGCCCTCTCCGGTCACGCCATGGCACCCGGCCACGACATGGACCCGGACGAGGACACGTCCGCCCCGACCGACGCGCGCGGCACCGAGCTGCGCCGCCGCCTGCGGGTCGCGAGCGTCCTCACGGTCCCCGTCCTGCTGCTGTCGATGATCCCCGCGCTCCAGTTCACCGGCTGGCAGTGGGTGGTGACCGCGCTGGCACTGCCCGTGGTCACCTGGGCCGCCTGGCCGTTCCACCGGGCCGCGTTCCGGGCCGCCCGGCACGGCGCCTCGACCATGGACACCCTGGTTTCCATCGGCATCATCGCGGCGACCGGCTGGTCGCTGTGGGCGCTGCTCTTCGGCGGTGCGGGCGAGCTCGGGCTGAACATGACGCCGTCCTTGTGGCCCCGTGCAGAGACGGGGATGGAGATTCCCGAGCTCTACTTCGAGGTCGCCGCCGTCGTCACCACGTTCCTGCTGGCCGGCCGGTACGCCGAGCACCGGTCCCGCCGACGGGCCGGCGACGCCCTGCGCACGCTGCTCGACCTGGGCGCCAAGGACGTGGCGCTGCTGGTCGACGGCACCGAGCACCGCGTGCCCGTCGACCGCCTGGTGGTCGGTGACCAGTTCGTCGTCCGGCCCGGCGAGAAGGTGGCCACCGACGGCGTCGTGGTCAGCGGCACGTCCGCCCTGGATGCCTCGCTGCTCACGGGCGAGCCCGTGCCCGTCGACGTGGGTCCGGGCGACGACGTCACCGGCGCGACCATCAACACCTCCGGTGCACTCGTCGTGCGTGCGACCCGGGTCGGCGCGGACACCCGGCTGGCGCAGATCGGCCGGCTCGTCGCCACCGCCCAGACGGGCAAGGCTCCTGTGCAGCGGCTGGCCGACCGCATCTCCGCGGTCTTCGTGCCGGTCGTCCTCGTCCTCGCGCTGGGCACCCTCACCGTCTGGCTGCTCAGCGGCGCCGGCGCGCAGGCGGCGTTCACCGCGGCGGTCGCCGTGCTGATCATCGCGTGCCCGTGCGCCCTCGGGCTGGCGACTCCGACAGCGCTGCTGGTCGGCACGGGCCGCGGCGCGCAGCGCGGCATCCTCATCAAGGGTCCGGAGATCCTCGAGCAGACCCGCACCATCGACACCGTCGTGCTGGACAAGACCGGCACGGTGACCGAGGGGCGGATGGCGCTGGTCGAGGTCGTCGGCGAGGCCGAGGTGCTCCGGTACGCCGCAGCCGTCGAGCAGCTCGCCGAGCACCCGATCGGCCGGGCCATCGCGGCCGCGGTCGTCGATCCGCACGAGAGCGTCGGTCGGACCGGCGCCGACGGAGTCGTCATCGGCGCCGACCAGGTGCACGACTTCCGCGCCGAGGCGGGGCACGGCGTCTCCGGCGTCGTCCGCACAGCACACTCGGGCGTCGGGCTGGGTCGCCGCGTCCTCGTCGGCAAGCCCGCCTGGCTGCGCGACCAGGGCATCGACCCCACGGCGTTCCAGGACGCCCTAGAAGCGGCCGAAGCCGACGGCGCGACCGCCGTCATGGTGGCGTGGGACGGCTCGCCCCGCGGCGTGCTGGTGCTGCGCGACCCGGTGAAGCCGACGTCCGCGCAGGCGATCGCCGAGCTGCGTGCGCTGGGACTGCGCCCGGTCCTGCTGACCGGGGACAACGCCGGTGCCGCCCGAGCAGCCGCGCGCGAGGTCGGTATCTCCGAGGACGACGTCGTCGCCCACGTCCTGCCCGCCGACAAGGTCGCTGTCGTCGCCCGTCTCCAGGCGGACGGTGCACGCGTCGCGATGGTCGGCGACGGGGTCAACGACGCGGCGGCCCTGGCCACCGCGGACCTCGGTCTGGCCATGGGCACCGGCACGGACGTCGCCATCGAGGCGTCGGACATCACGCTGGTGCGCGGCGACCTGCGGTCCGCCGGCGACGCGATCCGACTGTCCCGCCGGACGCTGCGGGTGATCAAGCAGAACCTGTTCTGGGCGTTCGCCTACAACGTCGCCGCGATCCCGCTGGCGGCCCTCGGGCTGCTCAACCCGATGATCGCGGGCGCCGCGATGGCCCTCTCGTCGGTCCTGGTGGTCGGCAACTCGCTGCGCCTGCGCCGGTTCGAGTGACGACCCTGGTGGATCGGGCGGCATACCCGCCCGATCCACCAGACGTCAGTGGAAGCGGCGGCCCTCGTCGCGGCGGTAGGCCGTGACCGCCATCGCTGCGAACACCGCTGTCCAAGTCAGGAGCACCAGCAGCGCGTAGCTGTACGCGGGGTAGCCCGTCACCGCCTGGACCGCCAGGTCGCGGGCCGCGCGCGACGGCAGCACCTTGCTGATCGCGTCGAGCCAGGCCGGGAACGCCTCGGGCGGCATGAACAGCCCGCCGGCGAACGCGAGCGGGAACAGGGTCGCCTGCACCACGGCGATCGCGGCCTTCGAGCTGAGCCGGTACCCGATCGCCAACCCGAGCAGGAGGAACGGCACCGCGACCGCGGGCACCATGACGATCGCAGCCAGCGCCTGGGTGGGCGTCACGGTCGCCGCCGTCAGGAGCGCGCCCAGCAGCACCAGTGGCACCAGGGCGAGGTACGACCAGAGCACCCCGTTCAGCACCCGACCCATGAGCCGCGGACCGGCGCCGGCGGGCAGGGTGCGCAGGAAGGGGTCGAACGGCATCGCGCGGTCCTCGGAGACGCCCACGCCGAACGAGAACAGGCACGTCGACATCACCGCGAAGACGCCGAGCTGTGCGACCGCCGCGGTGGCGATCAGGGGGTCGTCGGCCACGGCGCGCTGCGGGATGACGAAGAACAGCAGCGCCAGCGACGGGAACAACAGGTTGCCGATCACCGCGATGGGGATGCGCACGGTCTCCAGGAACTGGAACTTCGCGTGCACGACGGCCAGTGCCCAGAACGGTCGCGGGCTCAGGGTCGTGGTGCTCATCGGACGGCCTCCTCGTTCTGCGTCAGCGTCAGGAACGCCTCTTCCAGAGAGGCCCCGCGCAGCTCCAAGTCGTGGAACGGCACGTCCTGCGCGACGAGCGCGCGCACCAGCCGGTCCGCATCGTTGGCGAGGACCGTCCAGCGCCCGTCCGGAGCCTGCTGCGCGCTGGTGGCACCCGGCAGCCGCGCGAGGTCGACGGTCCGCCCAGGCGGCAGCGACAGGACCACCCGGCGCAGCGCGACGAGACCGAGCACCGACGCCAGGGTGTCGTCGGCCAGCACGCGACCGCCGCCGATGACCACCACCCGCTCGGCCAGCGCCTCGATCTCCTCCAGGTAGTGGCTGGTCAGCAGCACGGTCGCCCCGTCGTCGTGATAGTCGCGCAGCGCCTGCCACAGGATGTGCCGCGCCTCGACGTCGAGCCCCGTGGTCGGCTCGTCTAGCAGCACCAGCCGCGGCCGGCCGACGAGCGCGAGCGCGACCGCGAGGCGCCGCTTCTGCCCACCGGAGAGCCCGCCCGTCTGGCGCGCGACCAGGTCCTCGAGCCCGAAGCGCGCCAGCGCCTCCCCCCGGGTCATGGGAGCCGGGTAGTGCTTCGCGACGAGGTCCACCACCTCCCCGACCGTCAGCGTCGGCGGCAGGCCGGTCTCCTGCGGGGTGGTGCCGAGCGCGATCCGCGACGACGCGTCGCGCGGGTCCCCACCGAACAGCCGGACCGTGCCGGAGTCGGCGCGGCGCAGCCCACTGACCAGGCTGAGCAGAGTCGTCTTGCCCGCACCGTTGGGGCCCAGCAGCCCGACCAGCTGGCCCTCGCCGACGCTCAGCGAGACGTCGTCCAGCGCGGTGACCGCCCCGAACGTGCGGGTCACGCCCGTGAGCTCCACGACCGCGTTCATGACGCGTCACCCAGCAGCGCGCGCAGTGACTGGGTATACGTCCGGAACGCCAGCCGTCCGGCCAGCGTGAGCTCCACGTACGTGGCCGGGGTCCGGCCTTCATGGGTCTTCGTGATCAGCACGTAGTCCGCCTCCTCGAGTCGGCGCAGATGGGTGGAGAGGTTGCCCGCGGTCATGTCGAGCAGCTTCTGCAGCCGCGGGAACGCGATGCGGTCGTGGGCGCCCAGGGACGCCAGCGTGGCGACGACGCGCAGCCGCGCCTGCGCGTGGATGACGGGGTCCAGCTCGACGTCAGCCACGAGCCCGGACGCTCTCGACCAGAGCCCCCACGAGCATCCCCCCGCCGCCGGCGAGCGCCATCACCAGGTAGGAGCCGGGCACCCCCGCGAGGGCCGCCGCAGCGCCGGTCAGCGCCATCCAGCCGCCGATCACGTACATGGAGGTCAGGTTCAGCATCATCCCGCCGGCGATGTACAGCAGTCCGACCACGAGTGCCGCGATCGCGTTGGCCGCCAGAGCAGTCACCTCGTTCGACGCTCCTGCGTGCCCGAGGCCCGCGACGATCATGCTCTGGGCCACGAACCCGATCGGCCACGCCAGGCCGTACAGGAGGCCCTGCCGCGCACTGGCGCCTGCGATGCCCCGGGTGCGGTGCGTGGTGTGCACGATCGTGACGGCGACCGCGGCGATGCCGCCGCCGATCGCGATCGCGGCGGCGAGCACCGACGGCGTGCCGCCGTCGCGGGCAGTCAGCCACAGCGCGCCGTAGCCGACGAGCCAGGCGACGCCCCAGATCCCGAACAGCAGCGTGCCCGACGGACGGGTGTCGTCGGCGCGGGAGCGTTGCGCGGCGATGATCGCGAGCGCCTCGGCCAGGTCCGGCGCCGCGTCGTCGGTGCGGGACGTCACGTCGCGCGGTTCATCGGTCGCCATCGTCCCTCCAAAGGTTTGTACCACAAACTAGTTTGTGCTACTCGCACTGGCAACCCCTTTCTTGCCCAGGCGGCATCCAGGTGGCGCCCAGAGACCGGGCCTACGCTTCGGGCATGACAGCGCCGCCGCCTGCCGACGCGCGCCCGGAGGGTCCCTCAGCCGGTGACCGAGCCGTGGACACAGCCGTCGGCGTCGCACCACCCCCGAGCCAGCGCGCGTACCGCCGCCGGATCACCACCGAGATCTGGATCGTCCTCGGCCTGTCGCTGGGCAAGTCCGGGCTGTACGCGGTGGTCAACATCATCGACCGGCTCACTGCCGGACCCCCGCTGGCGGAGCAGACGACCACGCTCAACCCCAGCCGGTCCCCACGCCCGTGGCTCGACCTGACGTACCAGCTGCTCCAGGTCGGCTTCGCGCTGGTGCCCGTCGCGCTGGCGCTCTACCTGCTGTCCGCCAACGGGAAGTCGGCCGTCCGCCGGATCGGGCTGGACTTCACCCGGCCCTGGCGGGACCTGGCGGTCGGCGCCGGCCTGGCCGCGGTCATCGGCATCCCCGGGCTCGGTCTCTACGCGGTCGCGCGGACCCTCGGGCTCGCCGTCGAGGTGCAGGCCTCCGCGCTGAACGCCGCCTGGTGGACCGTCCCCGTCCTGCTCCTCGCCGCGCTGCAGAACGCGCTGCTCGAGGAGGTCATCGTCGTCGGCTACCTCATGGAGCGGCTGCGCGAGCTGCGCTGGAACGCACCCGCGATCGTCGTCACCAGCGCGCTCGTGCGCGGCTCCTACCACCTGTACCAGGGCTGGGGCGCGTTCGTCGGGAACGCGATCATGGGCCTGCTGTTCGCCGAGTACTACCGCCGCAAGCGGCGGGTGATGCCGCTCGTGATGGCGCACACGATCATGGACATGGTCGTGTTCGTCGGCTACGCGCTGATCCCCGCCGCATGGATCGCGGCGCTCGGGCTGAACTGACCGAGGTCAGACCGTCGCCGAGCCGGTGCCCAGCTCCTGGACCACCTGCTTCGACGCGAACCCACTGACGATCAGGACGACGCCCCCGACGAACGCGAAGAGCCCCAGCAGCACGACGACCACCGTCACGGACTCCTGCGGGTGAGTCAGCAGCAGCAGGCCGAACAGGAAGTTCACCAGCCCGAAGGTCAGCACCCAGTACCAGCCGGCGTCGCGTGCCCGGTAGAGCACCACCGAGGCGATGATCCCGAGCACCCCGAGGACGAGCACCCACCCGGCGATCAGGTAGAAGAGGATCGCGGCCGTCTCGGGGGTCCAGACCACGACCACGATGCCGAGCGCGAGGCTGAAGAGCCCGGACAGCAGGAACCACCCCGCGCCGGCCTCCTGGCGGTTCGCGAACCAATGAAAGATGGTGACCATGCCGTCCAGGATCGCGAAGATGCCGAAGATCCAGACGAGGGCCGTCACGGACCAGAGCGGCTGCACGAGCATCAGCAGGCCCAGGACCAGCAGCACCACCCCGCGCAGGACCGGGAGCCACCAGGTGCGACGCAGCGCGGACGAGACGTCGGCGGTGGTCAGGTCGTCGGACATCGGGGCCTCCACAGGGAGTCGGTTCCACGTGAGCGGGACAGTCGTCGGGCGCCACGCTAGTGGGAGGACACGGACGAGGCGTCCCGACTCGCGCGAAACCGCGTCCGGGCAGGTCACACCGCAGAACGACGGCGCACGCCCGGCCTGACGGACGCGGGAGGCAGGGCTGCCTAGACTCGCCCGTATGTCCGCGACGCCCACCAGTCGCGCGGGCGTCGGCGCGGGCACCGCGACCGACGTCCCCGCGCCCGTCGACGACGCCGCACCCGCCGCGGACGCACGCCCGGCGGACGTGGAGATCGTCGACGTCCCGGTCGTCCGCGTCCGCCACCCGAGCGACCTGCTGGGCACCGTGCTGTCCGCCCTGGGTATCGGGCTGGTCCTGGTCCTGGCCACGTACGCGCACAACACGACGTCGGGCGTGGCCGAGGACGTGCAGGGCTTCGCCACCCTGCTCAACCGCATCCTCTTCGTCCCCCGGCGCGGCCTCGAGGTGTTCGTCATCCTCGCCGTCCCCCTCGCAGTCATCACCGAGCTCGCGTTCCGGCGGCTGGGGCGGCAGCTGGTCGAGGGCCTGCTCGCGGCACTCGTGGCGTTCGCGCTCAACGAGGCCGCCCTGGGGGCCATCGAGCGCTTCGGCTCCGAGGAGCTCGTCATCGGGATGTCCATCCGGGACCAGGGCGAGTGGGTGGTGACGCTCCCCGGGTACGTCGCGCTGCTGGTCGGCCTGCTCACCGTCGTGGGTCCGCGCGGGCGCCGCCGGACCGTCAAGTGGTCGTGGAACCTGCTGTGGGTGGCGATCGGCGTGCTGCTCATCACCGCCGGCGTCTCGTTGCCCGGGCTCGTCGTCTCGTTCCTGATCGGTCGCGTCACCGGGCTCGGGGTGCGGTACATGTCGGGCGTGCTGTCCGAACGGGCCTACGGGGACAGCCTCGTCGCGGGCGTCCGGCGTGCCGGCTTCGAACCCGTGCGGCTGCTGCGGGTGGCCGACGAGACCACCGCGTCCGCGGCGCCGGGAGCGCCCGAGCTGGACGGCGACCAGGCCGCGCGGGCGCTGACCCGGTCCACCCACCACCGCCTCTACGAGCTGACCACGCGCGACCGCGAGGAGCTCGACCTCGTCGTCATCGACGGCGACCGGCAGGTGGTCGGCATGCTCAACCGGCTGTGGCGGTCCCTGCGGATGCGCGGGATCGAGCGTCGGTCGGTCGTGTCGCTGCGCCAGGCCGCCGAGCGCGCCGCGCTGCTGGCCTACGCCGCCCGCGCCGCCGGTGTCCGCACGCCCAGGCTCCTGAGCATCGCCGAGGCCGACGACTCGATGCTGCTCGTGCAGGAACGGCCCGACCGCGCGGTGCCGCTGAGCGACCTCGATGCCGAGCTGCTCACCGACGAGGTGCTCCAGGAGATCTGGGCCCAGCTCCAGCTCGCGCACGACGCCGGCATCGCGCACCGGTCCCTGACCAGCGACGTGCTGCTCGTGGAGATGGTCGTCGGTCGCCCGATCGTCTGGCTGACCAGCTGGGAGCAGGGCGACGTCGCGTCGTCGGAGCTGGCGAGGCGGATCGACGTCACCCAGCTCCTGGCGGTGCTCGCGCTGCGGGTCGGCGCCACGCGCGCCCTCGACTCGGCGGCCGCCGTCCTGCCCGACGAGCACATCGCCGCGATCGGGCCGCTGCTGCAGATGATCACGCTGCCGCGCCTCACACGCGACGAGATCCGCGCCAACAAGAAGGTGCTGACCGAGCTGCGGTCGGCGCTCGTCGCCCACCTGCCCGAGGCCGACGTGGAGCCGCAGCAGCTGGTCCGGTTCGGCGCCCGCATGGTCCTGACGATCGTCGTGCCGATCATCGCGATCGTCTTCGTCATCACGAGCATCAACGTCGAGGAGATCACGTCCGCACTCTCCGCGGGCGACTGGCGCTGGACGGTGGTCGCGTTCGCGCTCGGCCTCGTCACGCTGTTCGGTGCCGCCCTGGCGTTCGTGGCGTTCTCCCCGGTCAAGCTGCCCTTCTGGCGCGCCACGCTGGTGCAGACCGCCGCGACGTTCGTGGGGCTCGCCGCCCCGGCCGGTATCGGCCCCGCCGCGCTGAACCTGCGGATGCTCACCCGCCGCGGCGTGTCGACGACCCTCGCCGCAGCGACCGTCGCCCTGGTCCAGGTCAGCCAGTTCGTGGTGACCCTCGGGCTGCTCCTGGTGCTCAGCATCGCGTCCGGCTCCGACGAGTCGCCCCTGCCGATCTCCCCGGGCGTGCTGTTCGCCATCGGGATCGTCGCCGCGCTCGTCGCCTCCGGCCTGCTGGTACCCAAGGTGCGCCAGTGGGTGCTCGCCAAGACCATGCCGACCCTGCGGCAGACCTGGCCCCGGCTCATCGAGGTGCTCGGTCAGCCGTGGCGCCTCGCACTGGCCGTCAGCGGGAACCTGCTGATGACGCTCGGCTTCATCTTCGCGTTCGACGCCTGCCTGGCCGCATTCGGGCAGGAGGCCAGCCTGATCCAGGTGGCGCTCGTGTACCTCGCCGGCAACACCGCCGGCGCCCTGGTCCCGACCCCCGGCGGGATGGGGACCATCGAGCTGGCACTCGCCACCGCGCTCACCACCGCCACCGGCATCAACGCCGGTATCGCCACGTCGATCGCGGTGCTCTTCCGCGTGGCCACCTACTGGCTGCGCATCCCGCTCGGGTGGGCAGCCATGCGGTACCTGCAGAGGACCGGGGAGCTGTAGACGCACCTCCGGGCCGGCACCTGTGCGGTGCCGGCCCGGAGGGTCGTGCTGGTCCTACGGGGTCGATCTCGGTCAGGCGAGCGCCTTGGCCTTCAGCTGGGCGAACTCGTTCGCGTCGATCGTGCCGGCGTCCAGGAGCGCCTTCGCCTCGGTGATGTGCTCCGCGGGCGACTTGCCCGCCGCCACCTCACGGATGTAGCTGTCCGTGTCGGCCTTGGCCTGCTGGACTGCCTCCAGCTGCCGCTCGGCCATCCCCCTGCCACGGGCGATGATGTAGATCAGGGCGACGAGGAACGGCACGGCGATCAAGCCGATGATCCACAGCGCCTTCCACCAACCGCTGAGGTCGCGGTCGCGGAAGAGGTCCCCGATGATCTGGAAGAGGATGACGAGGTAAGCAAAGAACAAGAACCACCAGATCAGCAGCCAGAACCACTGTGCAAAGCTGTCCATGCGACCTTCTCTCAACGGCGGCCGGCCTCTACTGGCCAGCCTGCTGCGCCCGAGGCTAACCGACAGTTCGCCACAATTGCGAGCGCCAGGTAGGTGTGACCTGCAACGTCACAAAACCCCTCGGACCGTCGGGTCCGAGGGGTTCTGAGAGAAGATCTGAGGGATATCCCGGTGGGTGGTCGTTCAGGCCGCCGCGTGCTCACGCTGCGCCGGCACCAGCTCGATCGCGCTGCGACGGGCAGCGAGCCCGGCCCACGCCGTGACGCGGAGAGCCGGGAGAACCGGGGTGGAAGTCTCGGACGGGTCTGCTGAGTACCCACGCTGGTCCATGACATGTCCTGTCTGTTCGGTAGCCCGGCTGACCGTGTAGGTCCCGTGGCTTTGCGTCCCCTCCTTGCAGAGGGTTTGCCGTTATCGCTGACAAACTCAGACATTAGAGCAACATGAGAGAGCGCGGAAGCGTGTCAACCGAGCAAATTCGGACATACGTCCATTTCACCCGGACGGGTGAGTGACGACCGTCGGGCTCGAGGGATCCTCGGCCGGTGGATCCGGCCGTGACCAGGAAGTTTGCCGAGGTGCCGACGCCCGCCACGCCTAGCGGTTCACCACTCCGCCGTCGTCGCCGACGGTCGCCCGGAGCGGGCGCGGTCGGTCAGCGGTGGACAGCGAGCGCCGCGTCGCGATGGGCGTCGCGGCGCCGCTCGGAGGCTGCGCGCTCGGCGCGCTGCCACGGCTCGGGTGCCCGAAGTGCAGGCCTGGCGGGTCGAGCAGGGCGACGTGGCGCGCGCATGCGGAAGACGATCCGGGGGACGGGGATGCGCACCGTGCGCACGTCGTACGTGAGCGCGACCATGTCACGCCTCCTTCTCGGGCGGGGACGGCTCGGGCGGCTCGGTCGCCGCGTCGGGGGCGTCGGACGCCTCCGAACCTGGTGCGGGAGGGAAGGCGAGATCGGGATGACTGGTGGCGAACCAGCGCATCAGGCGCGCGCCCGCCGGGCGGTCAGCCGCGTCCCGGACGCGATGGATGTACGGAGCGAGCAGGGCGTTCACCGACTGCATCAGCACCTCGGTCTCGGCCGGCGTGGCCCAGAACGTGTCCTTGGTCATCGAGACCGGCAGCGGGGTTCCCGCGAGCTCCTCGGCGCGGTCGGCCCGCTGCCGGAGGAAGCCGATGAACCCCTCGGCCTTCTGGCGCACCGTCACCTCGGCCAGCTCGACGACCGCGCGGACCGAACCGGGCACGGACGGGTCGGGCTCGAAGTACGTGCGCTCGGCACTCCGCCAGGGACGCTCGCGGCCGCGCTGCTCCGCCGGCTCGATGAAGCCGTAGCGGGCGAGGAGGCGCAGGTGGAAGGAGCAGTTGGCCACCGACTCGCCCGTGTGCTTGGCGCACTGCGTCGCGGTCGCCTCGCCGACGTCGTCCAGGAACTCCAGGAGGGCGAGCCGCAGCGGGTGCGCGAGCGCTCGCATGCGCTCCGGGTCGCTCGGGCTCGGGCGGGTGTCGCCGACCTCACTGGTGCTCATGCGTCGAGAGTAGGACTCGCAACACTCGTTGCGCAATAGTCATTGCGCAATGAGTGTTGCTGGATGTTGCGCCCTCGGTCGGCGCGTCGCCCTGCCGGGACGCGACGAGGGCCCCCACCATCGGTGGAGGCCCTCGCCATGATGTGCCGAACTCAGATCACTTGAACGCGTCCTTGACGTTCTCGCCGGCCTGCTTCACGTTCGCGCTGGCCTGATCTGCCTTGCCTTCTGCTTCGAGACGCTCGTCGTCAGTCGCCTTGCCGGCCGTTTCCTTGACCTTGCCCTTGGCTTCTTCCGCAGCGTTGCTGATCTTGTCGTCGAGACCCATCAGAATCACTCCTCTCGGGTTGGCAACAACTCGACGCTACGACGATGAACCGGTGCTCGCATCCCGAGCGACCGCATCCCGCAGCGCCCCGAGCACCTGCTCCCAGTTCGCCGTCGCGTGCGCCGCCTCCTCCGCGGACCCGTTGCCGTCCTGCTCCAGGGTCACGTCCGTCGACCCGTCGTGCTCCTCGAAGGTGAACGTGAGCAGGTGGTAGTTCTCGGGCACGTCCGGCCGGCCGCTGAGCGGAGAGAAGTGGGTGTAGCGCAGGCGCTGCGGGCGGTCGACCTCGAGGATCTCGCCGTGGTCCTGAAACGGCTTGCCGTCCCACTGGCCCTCGAACGTGATGGGTACGCCGACGACGTACGTGCTGGTCACACGCGCACCTAGCATCCAGGTGGACTCCGGGTCCACGAGCGTGTCCCAGACCTTCTCGGCAGAAGCGGGGATCTCGACCGTCGCCCGCGCGACGTGATTCTCAGACATGGGCGCCTCCTCGCGCGCGGTGCAGGTCCGTCAACGTGTTGATCTCCGAGCCGTGGTGGATGATCTCCCGGTTGATGTGCGCCACGAGGTGCGCGAACGGCGCCTGCTGGTCGATCTCGGTGGCCTGGCTGAACCCGACCGTGAAGATGTCATCGTCGGACATCTGCGCGATCCCCGCACGCCACAGGTCGACCACGCGTGTCAGTCCGGCGACGGCCGGACCGACCTCGCCGGAGTAGGTGAGCGTGGGACGGCGGGCCTCGTGGTCGCCGAAGGTCCAGTCGTAGCGCTCGGTGAGCACGTCGGTCAGGTGCGCGACCAGCCACGCGACCGTCCGGGGTCCAGGGTGGTTCACCCCCGACTCGGGCCACTCGACCACCCACTCGCCGACGCCGAACCTCCGCGGCGCGGTGGAGTCGTCCCGGCGGCGGACGCTGAGGGCTCCGGGCCCGGGCTCCCACGCGAACTCGTCCTGTGTGAGGGTCTCGAGCCGCTGCCCGAGCTCCCACCAGGAGTACTCGAGCTGTCCGCGGACGACCGCGCGGGGCGTCGCCACGCCCAGGATCGACCAGTCGAACTCGTCCATGCGGGACTCCTCACGAGGCAACGGTGCGGCACGTCGACCGTAGCGAGAGGCTCCGACACCCACCGCTCAGCGCGGGGTCCACCTCGCACCGAGCTCGGCACCGGTGGGACCGGGTCCGGGCAGGGTGCCGGTCCGCGCGTCGATGCGGACGGCGTCGAGCAGCAGCGCGAGGTACCGCGCCCGCAGGACCCGGGTGCGCTCGGGGTCGTCGACCCGCACAGCGGTGACCTGCTCGAAGATCATCGCGACGTCCTCTCTCACGAGGTCGTCACGGAGAACACCCGCGGCGGTCGCCCGGTCGAAGATCGCGTTCCCGAGGCTGCTCGCGTGCTGCGAGAGGTCACCCAGCTCGGGCGTCGGCGTGAACCTCCCGGCGAGGTGGACGGTCAGCGAGTGGGTGTCCTCCTCGATGACGCCGCCGACGAACGCCGCGAAGGAGTCCCACGGGTCGGGCAGCTGCGCGGCACGCTCGGCGACGGCGATGAAGCGGTGCAACCCGTCGGCGCAGAGGGTGATCAGCAGGTCCTCCTTGCCGGAGTACCGCCGGTAGAGGGCGCTGACCCCGACGCCGGCCTCCTGCGCGACCGCAGCGATCGGGGCGTCAGGCGTGCGCATGAAGACGGCGCGCGCCGCGGCAAGGATCACCTCGTCGTTGCGGGCGGCCTGCGCCTTCCGTCCGCTCAGGGGAGCACTCATGGCTGGACGCTAGCACTTGAACGGAATGTTTCGTTCCGCTAGTCTGGTGTGCAGACGGAACGATATGTTCCGTTCCACCACAGGAGGCAGCCATGAGCACGATCCACCCCTTCCGTGTCGACGTCCCGCAGGCCGACCTCGACGACCTGCAGGCCCGGCTCGCCCGCACGCGCTGGACCGACGAGATCCCCGGCTCCGGCAGCGAGTACGGCGTCGCGCTCAGCCAGGTGAAGGCGTGGGCCGAGCACTGGCGCACGACGTTCGACTGGCGCGCGCTCGAGGCTCGGCTGAACGCGTACCCGCAGTTCACCACCGAGATCGACGGGCAGACCATCCACTTCCTGCACGTCCGCTCCGGCGCGGCCGAGCCCGTCGCGCTGATCCTCACGCACGGCTGGCCCGGCTCGGTCGTGGAGTACCTGGACGTCATCGAGCCCCTCGCCGCCGCCGGCTACGACCTGGTGATCCCGTCGCTGCCGGGGTACGGGTTCTCCGGGCCGACGACGGACCGCGGGTGGGACATCCCGCGGACCGCGCGCGCCTGGAAGGAGCTCATGGCCCGCCTCGGCTACGAGCGGTACGGCGCCGTGGGCAACGACGCCGGCTCGATGATCTCCCCCGAGCTCGGCCGGATCGACCCGCACGTGATCGGCGTGCACGTCACGCAGCTGTTCTCGTTCCCGTCGGGCGACCCCGCGGAGCTGGCCGACCTCACCGCGGAGGAGCAGGCGGCGATGGCCAAGCTGCAGTGGTTCTGGGAGTCGCTGGGTGCGTTCAACGTGCTGCAGTCGCAGCAGCCGCAGACCCTCGCGCACGCGCTCGCGGACTCCCCGACCGGGCTGCTCGGCTGGAACGGTCAGCTGATGGTGGGGTTGGACGACGAGTTCGTCGTCGCGAACGCGGCGGTCTACTGGTTCACGCAGACCGCGGGCTCGTCGATCCGCTTCTACAAGGAGATGGCCGGCTCCACCGAGCGGCCGACGGGCCCCACCACGACGCCCACGGCGCTGGCCGGCTCGAGCAACGACTTCCCGGGGATCCGTCGGTTCGCGCGCCGCGACCACGCGAACATCGTGCGCTGGAACGTGTACGACACCCCCGGCCACTACGCCGCGCACGAGGCGACCGACGTCCTGGTCAGCGACGTGGACGCGTTCTTCCGCTCGCTGGTCTGACTCAGTCCGCCGTCGGCAGCCCCGCCTCCGGGAGCTCCTCCCGGAGGCGCGGCTCCGTCCGGCGGGAGGGCGCGAACCCGGACTTGTCCGCGTAGAACGCGCGCACGACGTCCATGTCGGCGGCGACGTCGCCGGTGAGCGTCAGCGTGGGACCGAGACCGGCGGTCATCGTCGTCCGGTCGACGTAGCCGAGGGTCACCGGCAGGTCGGTCGCGCGGGCGATCCGGTAGAACCCCGACTTCCAGCCGGAGCCGCTGCGGCTGCCCTCGGGCGTGACGACGAGGTAGAACCGGTCACCGCCCTGGATGCGCGCCACGATCTCGTCGACCAGGCCCGCCGGGTTGCGTCGGTCGACCGGGATGCCGCCCAGGGCTCGCATGATCGGCCCGGCAGGGCCCTTGAACAGCTGGTGCTTGCCGAGCCAGCGGATCGGCAGGTCGGCCTCGCCGGAGATGGCCAGCATGAAGATGAAGTCCCAGTTCGACGTGTGGGGCGCCCCGATCAGCAGCCCCGCCCCGTCGACCGGCACCCGCTCGGTCTGCAGGGTCCAGCGGCTGAGGCGCCAGTAGGCGCGGGCCAGGGTCCGTCGGAGCGTCACGGGGTGGACGGTACCTGAGCGGGAGCGGCTAGCGGTCCCGGCACAGCAGGAGCAGCGTCACGTCGTCCACCGACGCGGGATCGCGGCACTCGCGCAGCACGGCGTCGATGTCGACCGCCCGCCCGTCGTCGTGGTCGAACTGCGCGAGCAGCCGCCGCAGCCCGTCGCGCAGCGAGGTCTGGCGCGAGTCGACCAGTCCGTCGCTGTAGAGCACGAGCCCGCCGCCCGGGGGGAGCGTGAGCGTGGTCGTCGGCGGCTCGCCCGACCCGGCACCGAGCGGCCGGTCCACCAGCGCGTCGAGAAGAACCGCCGCTCCGCCGGCTTCGAGCAGGAGCGGGCGCGGGTGCCCGGCGGCAGACAGCGTCACGTCGCCCGTCGCCAGGTCCACCAGGGCGACGACGACGGTCGCCATCTCGAACGGCATCGTCCATCGGACCGCGTGGTCGAGCGAGGCCAGGGTCTGGGCCGGGGAGTCGCCCCGCAGCAGGTAGGCACGCAGGGCGTTGCGGATCTGCCCCATCGCCGCCGCGGCGGACAGCCCGTGACCGGCCACGTCACCGACGACGACGGCCAACCGACCGTCGGGAAGCTCGAGCGCGTCGTACCAGTCGCCGCCCACCCGACCGCCCGCGGCGGGCTCGTAGCGCGCGTGCACCGCCCAGCCGACCGGATCCGGCAGGGACGCGGGCAGCAGGCTGCGCTGCACGGTCTCCGCCGTACGGATCTGGAGCCGCGACCGTTGCAGCAGCGCCTCCAGCAGCCGCGCGCGCAGCTCCTCCGCCGAGCGCACCTCGCGTCCGGACCAGGGCTCGCACCGGCCGCGCACGGTCTCCCGCCACGCCGCGAACGACTTGCGGGGACTGAGCCGGACGCCGTCACCCTCACGCTTGGCGATCGCCTTGTTGTGCGGGTCCCCGCCCCAGTCGACGTTCTGCACCGCCTCGTGCCGGAGCCACACGACGGCCTGACCCTCGGGCAACCGCAGCGCCAGCAGGCCGGCCGCGCCAGGCACGGCCGCCGCGAGCGCAGGCTCCTCCTGGGCGAGGGCGCCGCGCACGATCACGTCCGCGTCCTGGTCCGCCACCCACGCGAGCAGCGCGGTGGGGTCGGCCGGCACGTCGCCGACGGAGTCGACGACGCCGTCCGCGGAGACGATCGCGCCCTGCGCCGGGACCAGGTCGAGCACGGACGTGCCGGTGACCAGCGAGGTCGCCAGCGCGCGGTCGTGGTCGCGGCCGGCGGTGAGCAGTCGCGACAGGGTCCCCGCCGCACGGAGCCGGGCCTCGAGCTCGTCCTCCTCGACGCGGGCGACCAGGCGCAGGGAGAGGCTGGACCCGAGGAACTCCGCGGCGGCACGCACCCCGTACGGCGGATCGTGCGGACCCGAGTAGTGGTGGCAGGCGATCAGGCCCCAGAGCCGACCGTCGCGCAGCAGCGAGATCGACATCGACGCGGCGACGCCCATGTTGCCCAGGTACTCCAGGTGCACGGGCGAGACGCTGCGCAGGATCGAGTGCGTGAGGTCGAGCGGCTCGCCGGTGTCATCGTCGAGACCCGGCACGATCCGCGACGGCGTGTAGCCGACGTCGGAGATGAGCCGCACCCAGTTCTGCTCGTACAGCGCGCGGGCCTGCGGCGGGATGTCGGACGCCGGGTAGTGCAGCCCCAGGAACGGGTTCAGGTCGGGGCGCTTGGCCTCCGCGACGACCTCTCCGTTGTACTCGTCGTCGAAGCGGTAGATCATCACGCGGTCGAAGCCGGTCAGCGCCCGCACCTCGCGCGCGGTGATCTCGTAGAGCTGCGCCAGGTCGTGCGCGTGGTTCAGCTGCTCGACCGCGCCGCGCACCGCCTGGTAGGTGTTCGGGAAGGAGAACGGGCGAGGTCCCGACGACGGCTCCAGCTCGACGACCAGCAGCGTGCTGTCCCCGCGCAGGACGCGGTGCAGGACGACGTCGTGCTCGACACCGGCGACCTCGACCAGCAGCGGGTTGCGGGCGCGCAGGTTCCCCCACGTCCGCACGTGGTGCTCGATCGCGTTCGCCGCGTCGGGGCCGAGCGCGTGCTGCAGGTCGTGGCCCAGCACGTCGTCCACGGGTAAGCCGACGATCTGAGAGACGTTCTGCGAGGTGTGCACCACCACCAGGTCCGGTTCCGTGACCGCGAGCAGGACGCCGCGCGGCTGGATGCTCCCCGGCACGTGGATGGGCTCGCGTGCGCAGTTGTCGAGGTCGACGGGCTCCTCGGGCGCGAGGAACGTCGTCTCGTTCGTGTCCGTCATGCCGCCTCCGCCCTGTCCAGCCCCACCCTGTCACGGCGGACGGACGAAGTGGACCTGACGTCTCACCGAGGCACGGCGGTCTGCAGGCTCGTCGGCGGCCCACCGGCCCGGGACCGGCGGGCGAGCTCCCCCGGGACACGCAACGCTCGGGAACGCGACGGCATGAACCGCAGGAAGAACCCGACCCGCATCAGCCACGCGACCCAGCCGGTCAGCGGGAACCCGTACAGGTCCGCGACGCCGCGGCCGACCCCGAACGAGGCCGCCTGGCCCAGCCCGAGGTACCGGAACGGCGTGCCCGACCGTCCCCGGAGCGCGCGAGCGACGTTGCGGCCCACGTGGTCACCGGCCTTGATCGCCCACAGCGCGTTGGCCGTGACGGGCAGGCCGCTGCGCGGGTGCGCGACACAGGCCGCGTCGCCCGCGGACCAGACGTCGGGCGCGACGAGCAGGTCGCGGGTGGTCACCAGCCGACCGCGGTCGTCGCGCGGGAGGGACTCCAGGCCGGCCAGAGCGACGGCGCGCTGACCGGTGGTGGCCAGGACGACGTGCGTGCGGACGACGGATCCGTCGGAGAGGGTCACCGACCCGTCGTCGACCGCGGCCACCCGCACCCCGGTGCGGACGTCGACCCCGAGCCGTCCGAGCTCGGCGGTGCAGCGGGCCGCCAGCCGCGGCTGCTCCGTGTGCAGCGCGGGCACCACCCGGTCCGCCGACTGGACCAGCACCACCGGCGCGGCGCGGGCCGCGAGCGCGGCGGCGAGCTCGACCCCCGCGAGCCCGCCGCCGACGACCACCACGGGACCGTCCAGCACCTGCACCCGCTGGAGCAGGTCGGCCAGGTCGCCCGGTCCGCGCAGAGTGAGCCCGCGCCCCGCGAGCCCGTCGACCGCGTCGAGCGGTTCGCGCCCTCCGGTGCCGACGACGAGCGCGTCGTAGGCGAGCTCGTCGTCGGTGAAGTGGACCCGCCGAGCGACCAGGTCGACGCGCGTGACCCGCGCGTGCAGCACCCGGGCCCGCGGCATCGCCTCGGTCAGCGGCGTCTGGGTCAGCGCGATCGGGAGCAGTCCCGCGACGACCTCGCCGGTGAACCCGTGGAAGTTGTGCACCGTGTCGGCGCTGATCACGACGATCTCGATCTCGCCCCGGCGCAGCTCGCCGCGCAGCCGGCGGACCAGCGCCCCGTAGGCGTGCAGAGTGACGTAGCCGCCGCCGAGCAGGACCACGCGCTTCACCGGGCACCCGCCAGCACACCCACGAGCGGCCGGCCGAAGCTCGCCGGTGCGGCCGCCGCGAACCCGTGCTGCGCGAACCGGTCGGCCAGGCCCCGGATGTGCGACACGTGGTCGAGGGTCGGCACGCCCGTCGAGAAGTGTCCGACGTGCCCGGCCAGCCCGAGCAGGAACGTCTCCGCGAAGCACGCGTACGCCTGCCCGCGCGGCAGGCCGATGTCACCGCCGCGCAGGTGCATGCCGGGGACCTGGACCACGCCACCGTCGACCACCGTGACGTCGGGGCGTGCTGCCGCGAGGTCCGGTGACGTGTTGCGAGGCTGGGTCGCGTCCAGCACCCGCGCGCCCGGCGCCAGGTGCTCGGCGCCCAGCAGCGCGTCGGCCGACGCCGTCAGCAGGACCACCGCGTCGCAGCCACGCACGTCGTACATGTCCGTCGACGTGGTCGTCGGCACCCGGCGGCCCACCTCGGCGGCGAGCGCGGCGAGCTTGGGCACCCCGCGCGCGACGAGGAGCAGAGAGTCGACGGCGCCCGACCGCGCGAGCAGGCGGACCAGCGTGGTCCCCACGGACCCGGTGGCTCCGACGACGGCCACGCGACGGTCCGTCAGGTCGGTGAGCAGGGCCATCAGCTGGTCCTCGACGATGGCCGCCGTGTACGCGTTGCCGTTGGTGACGCCGATGTCCGAGCGCTTGCGCAGTGTCGCGCCGCCGGCCGTGACCGTCGCGGTGAGCGCCCCGAGCCCGACGACGCCCGCGCCGAGCCGGACCGCGTGGTCGATCGCCCGACCGACGCGCGCCCGGCCCTCGTGCGGCTCGGACAGCAGGTGCTTGGCCCCGAACGGGACGAGCACGACGTGCCCGACGGGCGCCGAGTCCAGGTGCACCCGAGCCATCGCGTACGACGGGAGCGGCAGGCGACGCACCGCAGAGTCGATCCAGCCCTCCGGCACCCGACCGAGCGGACGCCAGACGCGGGCCAGGTCCTCCCCGATCCGCGCGCGCGGGTGGACCAGAAAGGCGAACGGGGCGGCGGTGCTCATCGTGGGCTCCTGGGATCGAGGTGTGCCCAAGAAGGACGCCGGGAGCCCTTGCTGATACCGCCGGTACCGGGTGACATGGCCGTTGAATGGCGCCACTCGGGGACCCTACGGTCGCTCCTGCGCTCACTATGAACGCGGCGTCGAGGCCGCGGAGACCGCTGGGGTCTCGAACGGTGAAGGCTGCGCGCCTCAGACCTCGTCGCGCCAGGTGTGCTGCGGGTCGTAGCCGAGCAGGCGGCGGGCCTTGTCGATGGACAGCAGCGTCTCGCGGCCCTCGATCGGCCGGGTGACCGGGACGTCGGGGAAGTACTCGGCGACGAGCTCGGCCGACGGTCGCTCCAGCACGGTGTCCGGCGACGCGACGATGAACGCCTCGAACCCGCGCAGGTCGCTCTCGAGCGCGAGCCGGACCGCCAGGGCGCCGTCGCGGGCGTCGATGTACCCCCAGAGGTTCCAGATGCGGCTGCGCGGGTCGGCGGCGAACGACGGGAACGCGGCGTAGTCGGCGACGTCCATGACGTTGGAGAACCGCAGCCCGACGAGCTTGAGCTCGGGGTCCCAGCGTGTGAAGTGCTTGGCCATCTCCTCCTCGACCGCCTTGCCCAGCGAGTAGGTGCTCTCCGGGCGGACGGCGTACTCCTCGTCGACGGGGACGTACGGCGGGGGTGTCTCGAACGGCAGCCCGAGGACGGTCTCGCTGGACGCCCAGACGACGTTCTTGATGCCCGCCCGGCGCGCGGCGCTGAACACGTGGTGGGTGGCCACGACGTTGTTGGCGAACGTCGCGCCGCTCGGGCGCAGGCCCGGCGCGGGGATCGCCGCGAGGTGGACCACCGCGTCGACGCCGTCGTACCGGTCGTCGATCCCGGTCAGTGCCTCGGTGACCTGGCCCAGATCGGTGAGGTCGACTTGGCTGAACACCGCCTTCTGACCGGGCGGTGGCAGAGCCGTGTCGACGTTGACGACGTCATACCCGTGCGTCGCCAGGTCCTCCACGACCGCCCGCCCGAGCTTGCCCGACCCACCCGTGACCACGACACGACTCATCCCACGACGCTATCCCGGCAGCGGCCGAGCGCGCCGACCGAGGGCTCCGCGGTCGGGGTGCCGCGACACCCGGGACGTCAGTCGGCGTCGAGCCAGACGTGCGGCGGTGGGACGAGCGCCTCCAGGGCCGGCCACAGGGCGTCCGGCAGCGGTTCCGAGGCCAGGTCGAGCGTGCGGGCGACGCGGCCTGGGCGGCTCATGCCGACGACAGTCGATGCGATCCGCTCGTCCCGCAGCGAGAACTGCAGCGCCGCGGAGCCGAGGTCGGTGTGGAAGTCGGAGCACACCCGACGCATCGCCTCGACCGCCTGGAGCGTCTCGGGCGGTGCCGGTCGGTAGCCGTAGCTCGTCGGCCCGCCGGACTGGAACGCCAGGATCCCGCCGCCGTAGACCGCGGCGTTGAGGATCCCCATGTCCTGCCGGACGGCCTCCTCCAGGAGCGGGCCCGCGGTGCGGTCCACGAGCGTCCAGCGGTTGTGCACGAGCAGGACGTCGAAGACGCCCAGGTCCAGGTACTTCGCGATCTCCTGCACCCGCCCGCCGGCCAGGCCGATCGCGCCGACCTGCCCTTCCTCCTTCAACCGGACGAGCGCCTCGACCGGGCCGCCCGGCGCGGACATCTCCTCGAAGTCGAACGACTCCGGGTCGTGCAGGTGCACCAGGGGCAGGTGGTCCATGCCGAGGCGCTCGCGACTCTCCGCGACGGACGCGCGCACGCGGTCGGCGGAGTAGTCGCGTCCCGCCGGGTCGACCTTCGTCGCGATGACGACGCCCTCGGGCACCCCGCCCGCCTCCACGAGCGCGGCGCCGATGCGACGCTCGCTCTCACCGTCGCTGTAGCCGTTGGACGTGTCGATGAACCGGATCGGGCTGTCGAGTGCGGCAAGGACCGTGGCGACGCCCTCGTCGGCGGAGACGTCGCGACCGAAGAGCGCGGGCATGCTGCCGAGCGGTCCACCGCCGAGACAGACGGCCGAGACCTGCAGGCCTGTGCGACCGAGATCGCGGATCCATCCGGGCTGACCCGGTGCGTAGACGGGCTGCTTCATCCTCACATCCCATCACGTCAGGTCCGAGATGTCGGGCCGTCGCTGCACCAACCTCGCGGCACGCGACGACCTGGCCGTCCTGAGCGGTGGCCCAGCCTCGACCCGTCCCGAACGCGACCACGCCCTCGCTGCCGACGGCGAGCAGCCGGTGGTCGACCACGCCCGTCTGACCTGCGCTTCCGGTGCCTGACACCACTTTGCGCGAATCTGACACCACAATTACTTGACCTGACACCACAGTGGTGTCATGCTGGTGCCATGGACCTGGGACAGTACGTCAACGACCTGCAGCGTCAGCTGCTGGAATCCGCGGAGAACGGCACCGACGACACCCGCGCCGTCGCCGAACGGCTCGTCGCCGGCCTCGACTCCGCGGCGCGACTCGTGCTGCTCGACGTCCTCTCGGCCGCAGCCGGGGAGATCACCCGCGACCTGGCACCCGGCTCGGTCGACCTGCGACTGCGCGGCCGTGAGATCGAGTTCGTCGTCTCCCAGGCGAGCACCGAGTCCGACAGCGACGACGAGCCCGCCACCTCGGTGGACTTCGACGACGTCAGCACCTCGCGCACCACGCTCCGCCTGCCGGACGCCCTCAAGGCGAAGGTCGACGAGGCCGCCATCGCGGACGGACTGTCCGTCAACACGTGGCTGGTGCGGGCGGTCGCCGCCGCACTCCAGCCCAAGCAACGACGATCCGCACAGCGCACGCTGCGCACCGGCGACAGCTTCGCCGGCTGGGCGCGCTAACCCGCCCACCCGAGCACACCCACCAGCCACGCGGACCCGCGGGGCCGGACGAACACACCCAGAAGGAAGGCAGGCGTCAGCATGCCCACGTACCCCACGCCCACCCCGATCGACCTCGCCATCCACCTGCCGGTGGGCGAGATCGAGGTCGTCGCCGGCGACCGCACCGACACCGTCGTGACCGTGTCGCCGACCAACCCGGCGAAGGCGGTCGACCGCCGGGGCGCGGAGGAGACGAAGGTCGAGTTCGACGGCCAGCGCCTCACCGTCACGGGCCCGAAGCCCCGCTTCAGCATCATCGGCCCGACCGAGTCCGTCGACGTGCGCGTCGAGCTGCCGGCCGGCTCGAGGCTCACCGCCGACGGCTCGCTCGGCGGTGTGCACACCGTCGGACGGCTCGGCGCCACCCGCATCAAGTGCGCGATGGGCCCCGTCGACGTCGACTCGACCGGCGACCTGTGGCTGCGCGCCGGACACGGCAACGCGACCGTCGGCACGGTGGACGGCTCCCTGGAGATCACCGCCGACCACGGGCAGATCCGGGTCGGCACGGTCACCGGCGACGCGGTCCTCAAGGCGTCGCACGGGTCCGTCCAGGTCGGGGAGTCCGGCGGCGACCTCGACGCCAGGCTCTCCTACGGCGACCTGGAGATCACGAGGGCCCTCGGCTCGGTCACGACGAAGACCTCCTACGGCAGCATCCAGCTGCACGAGATCTCGAGCGGCTCCATCCAGGTCGAGAGCGGCTACGGCCAGATCACCCTCGGCGTGCGGGACGGCGTTCCCGCCTGGCTCGACCTGTCCTCGAGGAGCGGCCACGTCCGCAACCAGCTCGAGGGCGACCGCGCCCCCGACGAGTCCGAGCAGTCCGTGGCCGTCCGCGCCCGCACCCAGTCGGGCAACATCACCGTCCAGCGCGCTCGGTGAGAGCCGAGAAGAGGAGCACGACCATGTCAACCATCACCGCACCTGCCATCCGCGTGCAGGGCATCGAGAAGTCCTACAAGGAGCTGCACGTCCTGCGCGGCGTCGACTTCGAGGTCGCACCGGGCAGCATCTTCGCCCTCCTCGGCTCGAACGGGGCCGGCAAGACCACGATGATCCGGATCCTGTCGACACTGCTCAAGCAGGACGCCGGCACGGCCATCGTCGCCGGGTCCGACGTCGCGACCGCCGCGTTCCAGGTCCGGGAGTCCATCAGCCTGACCGGGCAGTTCGCCGCGGTCGACGAGATCCTCTCCGGCAAGGAGAACCTCGTGCTGGTGGCCAGGCTGAGGCACCTGAAGAACACCGACCAGATCGCCGACGACCTCCTCGCGCGCTTCAGCCTCACCGAGGCGGGCTCGCGCAAGGTGGCGACGTACTCCGGTGGCATGCGTCGTCGGCTCGACATCGCGATGAGCCTCATCGGGCAGCCGAAGGTGCTCTTCCTCGACGAACCGACCACCGGCCTCGACCCCGAGGCGCGCCTCGAGGTGTGGCAGGTCATCAAGGAGCTGGCTGCACAGGGGACGACCGTCCTGCTCACCACGCAGTACCTGGACGAGGCCGAGCAGCTGGCCGACCGGATCGCGATCCTGCACCACGGCCGCATCATCGCCAACGGCACCCTCGGGGAGCTCAAGAAGCTGCTCCCCCCGGCGACCGTCGAGTACGTCGAGAAGCAGCCGACGCTGGAGGAGATCTTCCTCGCGCTCGTCGGCACCGGAAGCACCAACGAGCTGAGCGAGGACCTGTCATGACCACCACCCACTTCGTCAGCGACACCGCCGATCTGACCGGTCGCTCGCTGCGTCACATCACCCGCAGCGCGGACACGATCATCACGACCGCGGTCACGCCGATCGCCCTCATGCTGCTGTTCGTCTACGTGTTCGGCGGCGCGATCCAGGCAGGCACCGACAACTACGTCAACTACCTGCTGCCGGGCATCCTGCTGATCGCGATCGCGTCGGGCATCGCCTACACGGCCGTCCGGCTGTTCACCGACCTGCAGAGCGGCATCTTCGAGCGGTTCCACTCGATGCCGATCTCCCGGCCGTCCGTGCTGTGGGCGCACGTGCTCACCTCGCTGGCGTCCAACGGGATCACGATCGTGATCATCGTGGCGGTGGGCCTGCTCATGGGGTTCCGCACCTCGGCCGGGATCGGGGCGTGGCTCGCCGTCGCCGGGATCCTGACCCTGTTCACCCTGGCCCTCACCTGGGTCGCCGTCATCGCCGGCCTCTCGGCGAAGTCCGTCGACGGCGCCGCGGGGTTCTCCTACCCGCTGATCTTCCTGCCGTTCATCAGCTCGGCCTTCGTCCCCACCGAGACCATGTCGGGTCCGGTGCGCTGGTTCGCGGAGAACCAGCCGGTCACCTCGATCGTCAACACGATCCAGGACCTGTTCGCCGGGCAGCCGGTGGGCAACGACATCTGGGTGGCGTTGGCCTGGTGCGTCGGCATCCTCGTCGTCGCCTACGTCTTCGCGATGCGCACGTACCGCCGCAAGATCAGCTGAGCGCCAGCCCACTCGACCGCCCACGAGCCCGTGGGCGGTCGAGCCGTGTCATCGGGCCACGGCGAACGCCGGTGCGACCTCCTCGCGGACGGGCGCGCGCACCCCCTTGACCAGGAGCCACAGCAGTAACGCGATCTCGGAGACCCCGCCCAGCAGGCCCAGAACCAGGGCGGCGGCGTCCGCGGAGGAGGCAGTGAGCTCGACGACGAGGCCGAGCAGGTACCCGACGCCACCGACCACGAGCGCGTACCCGAGCACGCGCGGCATCATGCCCGACCGGACCACCAGGTAGCCGAGCGGGATCAGCCACCCGCCGAAGAAGACCTGCGCGACCAGGTACCCGACGCCGTGCAGGTCGAGGAACAGCACGGCGAGCTCGTCGGCCCCCCGCTGTGCCGCGAGCCCGGCGCCTGCGTGGTTGACCAGGTTGAGGCTCTGGATCGCCACGCTGACCGCGTTCATGGTGAGCATCGCGACCGCGGCGGGGCGGTGCACGTCCTTGAGCAGCGCGTAGAGGGCGATGCCGACGAGCAGGAAGCACGTGTAGGCGACGAGGTCGGCGGCGAACGCGACCGTCATGAGCTCCGCACCGTCGCGGAGGGCTTCGGCGACGTCGTCGGACGCCTTCACCGTCGACCGTGCGAACAGCTCGGCGAAGCCACCGCAGACGGCGACGACGAGGTACAGCAGTCCAGCCAGGCGTGCGTTCATCGGACAGTCCTCTCGAGGGCATGACGGATCGCGAGACCTCGCGGCCCCGTGCGGCGTGCTGTGCGATCAGCCCGGGTACTGGAAGACGTCGTCGAGCGGGACGTCGAACACGCGGGCGATCTGGAAGGCCATCTCGAGCGACGGGGAGTAGCGCCCCTGCTCGATCGCGATGACCGTCTGACGGGTGACGCCGATGCGCTGCGCGAGCTCGGCCTGCGTCATCTCGTCGTGGGTGAACCGGAGAGTGCGGATGGAGTTGGTGACCTGCGTGGGCTTCACCACGTGGAGAAGTCCCGTCGGTAGGCGACGAGCTTGGTGACGGAGCCGAGGATCGCCGAGAGGACGAAGCAGAGGTACACGACGTTCGCGATCCAGAACCAGTCCGCCTCCAGCAGGGCGAGGACCATGGCGGCGAGGCTGCCGATCACGACGAACGAGTTGCCTGTGCGCTCGCCGAGGCGGTTGATCTCCTTGTCCCGCTGGTCCGTCAGGTGGCCGTCGCGCCGGTTGGCCAGCCCGACACCGATGCTGCCGACGATCCCCGCGACGATCGCGCCGCCGATGGACCAGAGCAGCGGGGCGGCGTAGTCCACCTCGGTCAGCGGTACGTCCCGCGCCCGGCTCAGCACCACCACGACGTACGCCGTGTAGAAGGTCACCGCGACGACGAGGAACACCCAGATGTTCCGCTCTTCGTACGACATCAGCTCTCCTGCGCGACGGTGAGGACGGTCTTGCCCCGGGCGTGCTCTTCCTGAAGGCGACGCATCGCTTCGGGAGCGTCGCTCAGAGGGTAGGTCCGCTCGATCGCCGGGGTGAGCGAACCGGCCTCGGCGAGCTCGCGCAGCCGGTCGAGCTTCCCGCGGCTCGGGGTCGCCAGGACGGGCCGCAGGTGCTGCCCGACGAACAGGTTCACGACGAGCGCCTGCGCGAGCCGGGCCAGCGGACCGATGATCCGACCTCCGCCGCCACCGGACAGGTGGAGCGTGCCCTGCGGGGCCAGCGCCCGCCGATAGGCCGCGAGGCTCCGGTTGCCGACGAGGTCGATGATCAGGTCGTACCGGGTGCCGTCGCTGGTGAAGTCGGAGCGCTCGTAGTCGACGACGTGATCCACCCCGACCCCGCGCACCAGCTCCACGTTTCGCCCGCTGCACACCCCGGTCACCTCGGCGCCGAGCGCCTTGGCCACCTGGACCGAGAACGAGCCGACCCCACCGGACGCGCCGTTGACCAGCACCTTCTGCCCGGGCTGGACCCCGGCGACGCAGTCGAGCGCCGTACCCGCCGCGAGCGGGAGGGTGGCGGCCTGCTCGAAGGTCAGGTTCGCAGGCTTGGGCGCGACCAGCGTCGCCGGGACGCACACGTACTGCGCCCACACGCCCGCCACGGCCTCCCCGAACACCTCGTCGCCGGGCCGGAGGTCGGTCACCTCCGCGCCGACCGCCTCGACGACACCGGCGACGTCCTTGCCGGGCACCGGGTGCTTGGGCTTGCGCAGCCCGGAGACGGCCCGGATCAGGGCCGGCCGGCCGGTGACCATGGCGACGTCGGCGAAGTTGAGCGACGAGGCGCGCACGGCGATCAGCACCTCGTCGGCCTTCGGTGCCGGCCTCGGGACCGTCCCGTAGGTGAGCACCTCCGGCGAGCCGTACGCGCGCTGGACGATCGCCTGCATGGTGCGAGTCTCGGTGTGGGCGCCCATCGGAGGTCTCCTGTGTAAAGAAACATTGACATGGCGAAGGTATGACGAACCAGACATCGTGTCAAGAGTTCTTTACACGGCAGGATGGGCGGCAGGATGGGCGGCATGCAGGTCATCGCGCTCTCAGGAACCGTCGGTGCAGGCAAGTCGACGCTCGCGGTCGCCCTGCGCGACGCACTGCTCGTCCGCGGGCTCGCCGCCGGTGAGCTCGACGTGGACGCCATCGCCAACGAGACGTCCGCGCCGCCCGACGACCCCTTCAACGAGCGCATGGTCGTCGCCCACCTCCGTGCGATGCGTCAGCACTGGCGCGATGCCGGGCTCGAGGTGCTGATCCTGCCGCGCGTCATCGAGACCGCCGCGCAGCGCGACGCCTACGCGGACGCGCTCGGCGAGCCCATGCGGGTGGTCCGGATCGACGCACCGACGGCCACCCGGCACGCCCGCCTGGTCGCCCGGCACCCGCCGGGCCCGGAGCGGGACTGGCACCTGGCCCGGACCGACGTCCTCGCCGTCCTGCTCGTCGCCGCCGGCCTGGAGGACCTCGTCGTCAGCAACGACGACCGGCCGCCCTCGGCCGTGGCCTCGCAGATCGCGGACCTGCTCGATCTCCAGCCGACGGTCGCGTGACCGAGGCTCAGTCGACGACGGCGGCCACAGCCTCGATCTCGACGAGCTGATCGGCGTAGCCGAGCACGGTGACGCCGAGCAGGGTGCTCGGGACGTCGTGGTCGCCGAACGCGTCCCGGACGACGTTCCACGCGGCGACGAGGTCCGGCTGCCGCGAGGACGCGACGAGCACGCGTGTGCTGATCACGTCCTCGATCGTCGCCCCGGCGGCGTCGAGCGCCAGGGTGAGCGTCTCGATGCACCGGGCGGCTTGACCGGCATAGTCGCCGACTGCCGCCGTGGACCCGTCGTCCTCGAGCGGGCACGCGCCGGCGAGGAAGATGAGCCGGGAATCCTTGTCGGCGGTGGCCGCGTACGCGTACTGCGCGACGTCGCTGAGCTGGGACGATCGGATGAGTCGGACTGCGCTGACCATGGCGGCATCCTGCCAGGCGGGTCCGGCCGGGTGTCTTTCTAGAGCACCCGCGCCAGGTCCTCCAGCGCGTCCAGCGGGTCCGGGCCGACCGGCATCAGGACCGCCGTCGTGACGCCCGCGTCGTGCAGCTGCCCGATGCGCGCGCGAGCGCCCTCGACGGTGCCGACGACGGCGAGCTGGTCGACCCACGCGTCGGGCATCCTCGCGGCGAAGTCCGCACGGCTCGCCGCCCCGGCGCGCAGCGCGCGGAACTCGTCGGCGAACGGCAACGGCGCGATGTGCACGTCCCAGTCCGGGTCGCCGATCCACTCCAGCGCGGGCCGGGCAGCGTCGCGGGCGCTTGAGGCGTCGTCGTCGACCACCGCGACGCAGTACGCGACGATCCGGTGCTCCCGCGTCGGCGCGATGTGCCGGAGCGCCTCTGCGACGTACTCCGGCGTGACCGGCTCGGCGAGGATCGTGCCGTCGGCGGACCGGCCCGCGAGCGCGAGCGACCTCGGTCCCCGGACCCCCGCCAGGATCCGCGGGACGCTGCTCGGCGGCGTGTTCAGCTCGACGCCGTCGAGCGTCACGTATCGGCCCTCGACGCTGGTGGACGCCCCAGTCAGGATCGCCCGCACCGCGTCGAGGTGCTCGCCGAGCATCGTCAGCTGGCTGGCCGGCCACGCGTCGACCTGCCGCATCCAGCCGGGCATCCCGTGCCCGATGCCCACGTCGATCCGGCCGGGGAACAGCTCCGCGAGCGTCGCGACCTCCATCGCCGTGAACGCCGCGTTTCGCACCGCGGCGGGCAGGATGCCGATGCCGAGGCGGATCCGCTCGGTCATCGCGAGCGCGGCGGCCGCCTGCGCGACACCCCCGCGGAAGAAGCAGTCCTCGACCACCCAGAGCTCGTCGAACCCGAGCGTCTCGGCGCGCTGCGCGTACGTCCGGAACTGGTGGGCGGGCAGGTCCCGCGGGAGCATGACGCCGACGGCGCGCTCCGTCCTCAGCTCTGCCATCAGATCTCCTTGATCACGCGGGCCGGGTTGCCGACCGCGACCACGTTGGCGGGCAGGTCCTTGGTGACGACCGCCCCGGCGCCGACCACCGTGTTGTTCCCGATGGTCACCCCCGGACAGACGATCACACCGCCACCGAGCCAGACGTTGTCGCCGATGGTGATCGGCTTGGCAGCCTCGAGCTTGTTGCGGCGCGGCTCCGGGTCCACCGGGTGGATCGGCGTCAGCAGCTGCACGTTCGGGCCGATCTTCGTGTCGTCACCGATGCGGATGTGCGCGACGTCGAGCGCCACCAGACCGAAGTTCACGAACGACCGCGCACCGACGTGCAGGTGCACCCCGAGGTCGACGTAGAGCGGCGGGCGGATCCACGAGCCGTCGCCGAGCGAGCCGAGCAGCTCCCGCAGCCGGTCGACGGCGTCGTCGTCGCCGTCGCGCACCGCCTGCGCGAACCGCTCCGCGCGGGCCTGCGCGGCACTCGTCAAGGCGTGGATCTCGGCGTCGGCCTCGTACCAGTCGCCCGCGACCATGCGGTCGTACTGCGTCCGGGTGTCGTCGTCACTCATGACTCCGACGCTCTCACGACGACGCCCTCACGACTCGCCTGCGGCTCCTCGGTGGACCGCGACGCCGCTGGACAAAAGACTTCACGCGCCTCATACGGTTCAACGATGGGGGATGTGCGATCGATGGAAGCAACCGGCGCGCTCGCAGCGGTCACGGCCGCCGCCCCGCCGCGGCGGACCGGCCGAGCCCGGCTGGTCGTGGGGTACCTCGCCATCGCCGCGATCCTGCCGTACTTCACGCTCAAGCTCTTCTGGATCGCGGGCTCGACCGTCGGGATCAGCACCGTCTCACCGCTGGGTGCCGCCGTGGTCCGGGGCGGGAACGTGGTCACGGCCGCGATGGAGGTCGTCGCGATCGTGATCATCCTGGCCTTCACTCATTCGTGGGGCCTCCGCGCACCTGCGTGGCTGGTCCTCGCCCCCACGTGGGTGGGGATCGGCCTGCTGGCTCCGTTCATCTTCACCGGGTCGGTCGTGGCGGTCGCGGCGCTGACCGGTTCCTCCGCTGTGGGCGACGGGTCGCTCGCCCCGTGGGTCGGCCCCCTGGTCTACGGCAGCTTCGGCGCGCAGGCCATCGGCATCACCGCGTCGTTCGTCCTCTAAGCCCGCGATCGGTGGCCGCGGGTGTTCAGGAGCCGCATCACCGATCACCCGACGGGTCCGTACCAGTCGGTGCTGATCCTGTTCGTGTGGCTGATCACCGGAATGCTCGCGGTCGTGGTGCTCGCACGGTCGTCCTGGGCGCTGGGTTCGACGTCGGGCCTGTCGCCGCGTCTCATCGGGGCCCGAGGGGTCGCCGAGGCGTTGGCAGACGCGGGGACAGCGCTGTTCGCGATCGCCGCTGCCGTGGGTCTTCTTGCCCTGGTCTACCGTCGCCCGCCGCAGCGAGCCACCTGGGTGCCGGTCACCCTTGCCTGGGTAGGCGGCGGCGCCGTCTTCGGGAACGGCCTGTACCCGACGATGCTTCTCGTCGCGGGAGCCGGCGGGTTTGGAGCCGGCGGCTCGCAGGGCGCGCTCGTGCCGTTCGTGGATCTCCTCCAAGCGCTGACCGGCGCCGTGATCTTCGTCGTGGGCGCGTTCCTGCTGGTCGAGCTGGACACGTTCACGAACGAGGACGCCCGGACCGTGGCCCTCTGACCACCGCGTCAGCCCTGCGCCGCCAGCAGGAACTCCTCCAGCAGCGGCCCGGCGGTGGTCGACCCGTACTCGCCGACGTCGACGAACACCGCGACGGCCAGGTCACCCTGGATCGCGATCATCCACACGTGGTTCTGCAGGTTGTCGGCCTCGCCGAACTGCGCGGTGCCCGTCTTGGCAGCCACCTCGTCGCCCGGGACGTCCAGCAGGAACGTCGCGCCACCCTCCGTCACCACGCCCCGCATCAGCTGGTGCAGCGTCGCGGCCTCGTCCGCGGTCAGCGGGACGATCGGTCGGGGGGCGTCGGTCGGCTCTCCGCTGGACGCGGTGTCGTCGTCGGTCGGCTCCTGTGTCGCCGCATCGTCCGCCGTGACCACGAGACGCGGAACCACGGTCTCGCCGCGGGCCACCGACGCGGCCACGGTCGCCATGCCGAGCGGTGACGCCAGGACGCGTCCCTGCCCGATCATCGACGCGGCATGGTCGGTGCCGTCCGAGTCACCGGGGACGTCCCCGAGGAACGCGGGGAACCCGAGCGAGGCATGGGGGTCGAGGCCGAGCGACCCGGCGGCGTCGATGAGCGCGTCCTGGTCCGCCGCGTCACGTGCCGAGATGAAGGCGGTGTTGCACGAGTGGGCGAAGGCCGTCCTCAGCGGGATGGTGCCCAGCTTGTCCGCCGGGTACTCGGGGAAGTTGGTGAACGACCGACCGTCGACCGTGACCGTCGCCGGGCAGGTGGTGTCACCGTCGGCGGTCAGCCCGGACCGCAGGAGCGCCAGCGCGGACGCGACCTTGAACGTCGAGCCCGGCGCGAACTGGCCCAGGGTCGCTGTCGACATCCCCTCACCGCCGGCACCGCTGGCCGCGGCGAGCACGTCCCCGGTGGACGGCCGGATGGCGACGACGGCGCTGGCGGGCGTGACCGAGGCGACCACGGACTCGGCCGCGTTCTGCAGCCCGACGTCGAGCGTCGTCGTGAGCGGCGTGCCCGGGGTGGGCTCGACCGTGTAGAGCTGGCGCGGGGCCGTGCCGTCGGCCTGCGACGCGGTGATCGTGAGGCCGGGCAGCCCGCGCAGCTGGGCGTCGTACTGGCGCTGGAGCCCGGACAGGCCCGCGAGGTCGCCGTCCGAGACGGCCCCGTCCGACTTCTCGATGATCTCCGCGGTGGCCGGCCCGACCGTCCCGAGGATCGGGCGGGCGAACTGGCGGGTGGGAGCGAGCGGCACCGTGTCGGTGACGTCGTTCACGCCGGGCAGCACTCCGAGGGCCGCGACGTCGTAGTTCGGGTCGCCGTCACGGACGGTGATCGCCTCGATGAACGCCTTCTCGCCCGCCGCGGCGACCTTGCTCGCGTACGCCTCGGGGTCGATCTCGAGGGCACCTGCGAGCTCACGCGCGGCCGCGTCCTGCTCGGGGGCGGCGATCTGCGTCTTGTCGATGCCGAGGCGGTGGACCAGGCGTGGCTCGACGATCACGGCACCGCCCGCACCGAGCACGTTCGCGCGGTCCGCCCGCGCCCGCTCCACGGTGAGGACCTCGCCCGCGACGAGGTCGGGCGCCAGGAGCGAGGGCGACCACGTCGCGTGCCAGACGTCCTCGTCGTCCCGGGCGAGCTTCGCGCGCGTCTCGTACGTCCAGTCGGCGTCGCTCTCGTCGACGTCCCACGTGTACCCGAGGGTCACCGTGGCGAGGTCCTTGTCCTGCTCGTCGATGGTCGTCGAGACGACGGCGACCTCCGGCTGCCACGGGGCGAGGCCCTCGTACGCCGCGGTCCTGGCGGCGGTCGCTGCCGACGTGTCCCCGGTGCCGCCGGCGAACGGCGCCTTGGCGAAGTCGCCGGAGGCGAGCGCTGTCGCGAGCGCCTTCGTCGCGGTGTCGGGCCCCGGCGGCTCGGCCGAGCACGCGGCCAGACCGGCGGCGACGGTCGCGAGAGCGATCCCACCACCGAGGAGTCGTCGTCTGGATGCTGCCCGTTCCCCTGCGAACGTCATGCTGTCCTCTCGTCACGTCACGGCTCGGTCGCGCTCACGGCACACTGCTACGGGTGCGGGGGCGACGCTCCGAGAGCGTGTCACCGCCCGACGGTCGAGCGGGTGAAAACGGAGCACCCTTCACCACTCCTCCCCAGACAGCGGTCACGCGAGAACGCCGTCCGGGTCGTAGGTCCGGCGCAGCAGCTGCAGACGGTCTGCCGTCGCCGGGTCCCACACCGCGGCCCCTCTCCCGGCGAAGTTCGGGTTGAGCTCCGCCGCCGTCCAGGGAGCCACCGCATCAGCGACGGCCGCAGCCGCCGCGGGCAGCACCGTGTCGAACTGCGCCGGGTCGAGGCCGACGACACCGGCGACGAACGCCGCCGTCCGTCCCGCGACGGCTGACCCGCCGGGCACGTCCACCCCGGTGGCGCCGTCGACGTGGCGCAGCTCGGCGGCCACGAACGGCTGATCGGTCCCCGGCCCGACCGCGCCGAGCCAGGCGGTCGCGAGGTCGTCGTCCGCGTGGCTGAGCATGATCCCCCGCGTCCAGCTGGGCGCGGGATGGACGGGCTCGTTGTGGATCTCCGCCGCGCGTGCGACCGGCAGCACGCCGACCGCGTCCAGGAACGTCGGCGCGAGCGCCCGCAGGGGTGCGGTGGCCGCCGCGCCCGCGGCCTCGTCGCCGGGCCGCGCGACCCGCAGGGTCAGTGCCGTCCGTCCACGCAGGTGCGGCGGGACGACCTCCAGGTCGGGGAACGTGACGATCGCCGCGCTGGTGGTTGTCTGCGCGTCCGCGGTGGCCGTCCACGCGATCCAGCCGCGCAGGGCCGTCTCGATGTGCTCGGCGTCGAAGAAGAGCGAGCCGGCGTACAGCTCGGGGATCGCGACGAGCCGCACCCGCACCTGCGTCACCACGCCGAGGCCGACCTTGCCGCCACGGAGCCCCCAGAACAGGTCGGGGTGCTCGTCGGCCGACGCCTCGACCACCTCCCCCGTCCCGGTCACGACGGTGAACGACTCCACCCGGTCGGAGCTGAACCCATGGCTCCGGGCGAACGGCCCGATCCCCCCGCCGAGCAGGTAGCCGGCGACGCCGACGTTGGCGGACGAGCCGGCGACCGGGTTGAGCCCGTGCGCGTCGGCGGCGGGGATGACGTCGGTCCACCGGGCGCCGGCGCCGATCGTCGCGACCCTGGCTTCCGGGTCCACCTCGACGCCGCCGAGGCGGCGGGTGGTCAGCAGGACGCCGGACGTCACGGGGGTGGTCGCGCCGTGCCCCGTGGCCAGCACGGTCAGGTGCACGCCCTGCTCGGCGGCCCAGCGCATGGCCGCCACGACGTCCTCGGTGCTCGTCGCACCGACGACGACGTCGGGGCTGTTCACGACAGCGCGGTTGTGGGGGGCGACCTCGTCGGCGAACCCCTCCTCGTCCGGGGTGAGCACGGGTCCGGTGATGAGAGAAGCGAGGGGGTGCGACATGCCGGAGCTCCTTTGCAGGTCGGTCACAGGCAGGGTGCCACGCGCGCACGCGCGCGAGCACGACCTTTCCACCGACCACCGACACCGACGGTCGACGCCGCCCGCCACGAGCCGACCCGAGCGGCGGTCGAGCCTGTCAGCCCACCAGCCGGCCGACGGCGCGGTGCAGGTCCGCGCGGACCTGGTCCGGGTCCGGCGCGGGGGCGAGCGTGACGCCGTGCACCAGCGCGAGCACCTGACCGAGCAGCCGGTCCGCGGGCCAGTCGTCGTCCGCCCGCACAGCACGGAGCGCGGCCACCTTCCGGGCGTGCGAGGACACCGAGTGCGACAGCTGCACACCGGGCCGCTCCAGCGCGTGCCACAGGAGGAGCCGCACCAGCGACGGGTGCGCGATGTTGAACTCCCAGAGCCGGACCGCGTAGCCGGGCAGGTCGACCGGGTCGAACGGCACCGCGTCCAGCAGCTGTTCGATCCTGTCCTCGACCACCCGGTCGAACAGCTGGTCCTTGCTGCCGAAGTAGGCGTAGATCCGCTGCTTGTTCGCGGCGGCCCGCTCCGCGATCCGGTCCACCCGCGCGCCGGCCAGCCCGCGCTCGGCGAACTCGTCGGCGGCCGCGTCGAGGATCCGTCGCGGGGTGTCGGGGGCCATCAGGCGGGCAGGGCCGTGCCGGTGAGATCCTCGGCGACCGCCCACAGGCGGGCCGCGACGTCGTCGTCGCGCATGCGCCGGTTGAGCCGAGCGGGACCGGTGGGGCCGACGAGCTCGAACCGACCGCTCGGGCCGTAGTAGCCGCCCTCGACGGCACGCGGGTCGGCGGCCGCGAACAGCATCGGCTCGGCACCCTCGGGGGGCAGCTGCGACGGCACGAACGGCAGCTTGCCGATGGACGCGCGGTGGACGGTGTCGCTGCCGAGCGACGCGCCCGCGGTCTGGAGGTTGGTCTGCGTGAACCCCGGGTGGGCCGCGTTGCTGCGCAGCGCCCAGCCGCGCTGCATCGAGACCCGGGCGAGGTGTCGGGCCAGCAGGAGGTCGGCCAGCTTGGACTGCGCGTACGACCGCGAGGGGCTGTAGCGGCGGCGGGTCCACTGCAGGTCGTCGAACCGGATGCGGCCCACGTTCGCCATGCCGCTGCTCATCGTGGTGACCCGCCCGTCGGGTGCCGCGAGCAGGAGGGGTAGGAGGCGGGTGGTCAACGCGAACGGGCCGAGGTAGTTGGTGCCCAGCTGCAGCTCGAACCCGTCCTCGGTCTCGAACCGGGTGGGCGGGGTCATCACGCCGGCGTTGTTGATCAAGGTGTCGAGGTGCGGCAGGTCGCGGCTCAGGTCGTCGGCGAAGGCTTGGACGGACGCGAGCGCTGCAAGATCGATGATCCGCACCTCGGCGGAGGCGTCGGGGTGGGCCGCGAGGATCTCCGCGAGCGCCTTCTCGCCCTTCTCCGCGCTACGGACCGCAAGGACGACGTGGGCGCCGGCGGCGGCGAGACGCTCCGCGGCTTCCCGACCGGTCCCGCTGTTGGCTCCGGTGACGACGACCGTGCGTCCGGTCTGGTCGGGGACGACGTACATCGAGGGCTCCTCGGGAGGGGGGCAACCAACTGGTTAGTTGGCACGGTAGCATGCGCCGATGCTCCGGAGGGGTTCGAATGGGAGGCATGAGCACAGTCCCGAACATCACCCTGAACACCGGCGTGCAGATCCCCCAGCTGGGCTTCGGCGTCTTCCAGATCGACCCCGCGGAGACCAAGGACGCGGTCCTGCAGGCGTTCGAGGTGGGCTACCGCCACATCGACACCGCGCAGATGTACAAGAACGAGCAGGGCGTCGGGGAGGCCGTCGCCGCCTCCGGGCTCGCTCGCGACGAGGTCTTCATCACCAGCAAGCTCAACAACGACGCGCACGACCCGGAGGACGCAGCGATCGCGTTCGACCTGACGCTCGACACGCTCGGCCTCGAGTACGTCGACCTGTTCCTCATCCACTGGCCGCTGCCGACGGTGAGCAACTTCGTCGACACGTGGAAGGCGATGGAAGACTTCTACCGGTCCGGCCGCGCGAAGGCCATCGGCGTCTCCAACTTCACGCCGCAGCACCTGCGCCGCCTCCACGCCGAGACCACGATCACGCCCGCCGTGAACCAGGTCGAGGTGCACCCCTACCTCACGCAGGCGGAGGTGCGCGCGTTCGACGCCGAGCACGGCATCGCCACGGAGGCGTGGAGCCCCATCGCCCAGGGCAAGGTGCTGGACGACCCGACGATCGTGCGGATCGCCGAGTCGCTGGGCCGCACGCCGGCGCAGGTGACGCTCCGCTGGCACATCCAGCGCGGCGACATCGTGTTCCCGAAGTCGGTGACGCGCAGCCGGATCGAGGAGAACTTCGCGATCTTCGACTTCGAGCTGTCCGACATGGACGTCGCGGACATCTCCGGTCTCAACCGCGACGAGCGCACCGGCCCCGACCCGGAGACGTTCGACTACGTGCCTCGATAGTTTGGTCGGCGGACCCTGTCGATCCGGCCGCTCCCCCTTCGTACAGAGGGTGAGCGGCCGGCGCAGGACCGGCGCCGCACACCGAGGAGGACGCGATGAGCCACTACCTGCTGAGCGTGCTGGAGCCCGACGGACCCACGCCCGCCCCCGAGTTCCTCGAACCGATCATGCAGGCCGTCGGAGCGGTCGACGAGGCCATGCGCGACGCCGGTATCTGGGTCTACGCCGGCGGGCTGCACGACCCGAGCACGGCCACGGTCCTGCGCGCGAAGGACGGCGAGGTGGTCACCACCGACGGCCCGTTCGTCGAGGCCAGGGAGCACCTGGGCGGCTTCACGATCATCGACGTCGACGACCTCGACGCAGCGATGGACTGGGGCGGGCAGCTGGCCGTCGCCACCGGGCTCCCCATCGAGGTCCGACCCTTCCGGTACTAGTGACCGCTGCGGACGAGGATGCGATCGCGCGGGTCTTCCGCGCCGCGCACGGTCGCGCGGTTGCCGTCCTCGCCCGGTCCTTCGGTGACCTCGACGTCGCCGAGGAAGCCGTCCAGGACGCGTTCGTCGCGGCTGTCCAGCACTGGCCGACCGAGGGGGTCCCCCCGAGCCCGGCCGGCTGGATCATCACGACCGCGAAGCGCAAGGCGATCGACAGGCTGCGCCGGGAGGCGTCCCGCGACGACCGGCACGCGCAGGCGGCGCTGCTGCACCAGCGCGACGACCCGGTGGAGGAGGGGCCCGTGCGCGACGACCGGCTGCGCCTCGTCTTCACGTGCTGCCACCCGGCGCTGTCTGTCGAGGCTCAGGTGGCGCTCACGCTCCGGATGCTCGGCGGGCTGAGCACCGAGGAGATCGCCCGAGCGTTCCTGGTCCCAGAGCCGACGATGGCGCAGCGGCTGGTCCGCGCGAAGGGCAAGATCCGCGACGCCCGCATCCCCTACCGGGTCCCGTCGGACGCCGACCTGCCCGACCGGCTCCGTGCCGTGCTCGCCGTCGTCTACCTGGTGTTCACCACGGGCTCCGGCGCACTCACCCGTGACGACCTGTGCGCCGAGGGGATCCGGCTGGGCCGCGTGCTGGTCGAGCTCATGCCCGACGAGCCCGAGGCGCTCGGCCTGCTGGCGCTCATGCTGCTCACCGACGCCCGCCGAGGGGCCCGGGTGTCGGCCGACGGGTCGCTCGTGCTCCTGAACGACCAGGACCGGTCGCTCTGGGACGCCGCCGAGGTCGAGGAGGGCCGCACCCTCGTCCGCCGCTGCCTGCGCCGCGACCACCTCGGTCCGTACCAGCTCCAGGCCGCGATGCAGGCGGTGCACAGCGAGCCCGCCGGGACGGACTGGCGGCAGATCGTGATCCTGTACGACCAGCTGATGTCGATCGCACCGAGCCCTGTCGTCGCGCTCAACCGGGCGGTGGCGGTGGCGGAGCTGGACGGTCCGGCCGCAGGGCTGGCCCTCGTCGACGACCTGCCGCTCGAACGCTTCTACCTGTTCCACGCCGTCCGCGCCGACCTCCTGCGCCGCCTGGACCGACGGGCGGAGGCCGCCGCGGCCTACGACGACGCCCTCGCGCTGACGACCACCGCCCCGGAACGCGACTTCCTGCGCCAGCAACGCACCGCGACCGCGGAGTCCTAGGCCTGGCGGCAACGTCCGCACAAAGGAGCGCTGGGACACGATGCGCGGACGTCCGAAGCTCCCCGCCGCAACGTCCGCACGACAGAGCGTTGGGGCGCATTGATGTGCGGACGTCCGAAGGGCAGCCCCACTGACGTCCGCACAAGTGAGCGCTGGGGCGCGTTCGTCTGCGGACGTTGTGCGGGGTGGTCAGGTCAGGCGGTTGACCAGGCCTGCGCGGACGACGAACCACTCCGCGGCGACGATCGAGAAGTACGCCGTGTCCCGCAGACCCCCGTCGGTCGCCACCGTGTGGACCCGGCGTACGCCCTCGAACCGGCCGCCGATCCGCTCGATCGCCCGCCGCGACGCCGCGTTGCGCGCGTCGGTCTTCAGCGTGACCCGACGCGACCGCCACGTCTCGAACGCGTGCGTCAGCAGGAGCAGCTTGGCCTCGGTGTTGACCGCTGTCCGCTGCGCCGACGCCGCGTACCAGGTGCTGCCGATCTCGGCGACGGACGGCGGGCTCTGGTCGCTCGGCTCCACGCCGGTCCCGATGCCGGGCGGCCAGGAGATCGGGTCCGGGAACACCTCGAGGTCGAGGAACCGGGTGCTGCCGACGATCGCGTCGTCGGAGAGGCGTCGGACCGCGAACGGCACCGCGCGTCCGCCGGCCGCCTGCTCCAGCGCCGCCACGACGTAGGTCCGCGTCTCGTCGGGCCCGTCGGGAACCCACGTGTACCCGTAGCTGCCCCGTTCCTCCGCGGCGGCCGCCGCGAGGCCGTCCACATGGGTCAGCGCGAGCGGTTCCAGCCGGACGTGGCGGCCGGTGAGGGTGAACGGCGCGAGCATGGCGTCATCCTGCCCGACGACGCAGACCGACGCCGGTCAGCCGGTCGACCCCGTCGCGAGCGAGCGCTCAGACCGTCGCGTGCTCGTTCGCGGCCCGCACCGCGCGGCGACCACCGGGCACGGCCAGCGCGAGCGCCACGACGAGCAGCAGCGCGACACCGGCAAAGATCAGCAGCGACTCGACGCTGAACGTGTCCGCCAGCGGCCCGAACACCGCCATGCCGAACGGCATCGACAGCGCCATCACGATCCCGACGAACCCGAACACCCGCCCCTGCATCTCGGGCTCCACGGTCTCCTGCAGCACGGTGAACGACGGCGTCGAGAAGGCCGGCACGGACAGGCCGAGCAGGAACATGAACGCGAAGAACACCCAGAGGTTCGTGGACAGCCCGAGGCCGATCGAGATGGCGCCGAACACCAGGGTCGAGACCAGGATCATCCGCACGCGGTTCCATGTTCCGGCCCACGCCGCGACGGCCGCGCCACCGAGCACCATCCCGATGCTGAACGCGAGCTCGTTGACGGTGAGCTTCCACACCTCCTCGCCGAACGTCCGCACGATCATCAGCGGGGTCAGGAACGAGGGGGCGACGATGAGCACGAACACGACCGCGTACAGGACGAGGATCCAGCGGACGAACGTGTGGGTGACCACGTACTTCACGCCCCCGACCAGGTCGTCGAAGTAGCCGAGGTGCGCTGTCTCCTCCGAGCGGACCAGCCGGGGAACGGTGACGAGCAGCAGCAGGCCGATGCCGATGACCGCGGTCACGACGTCGATGTAGAACACCGCCACGATCGACATGCTTGCGTAGACAGCGGCAGCCGCGGCGGGCGCGACGAGCATCATGGCGGACTGGATGGTGCCGTTGATGCCGTTGACCCGCATGAGCTTGTCCGTCGGCACGATCTGCGGCAGCAGGGCCGCGACGGCAGGCATCTGGATCCCCGCGCCGGCCGAGCGGATCGCGATGGCGACGAAGATCAGCCACAGGTCGGTCGCACCCGCCGCCATGAACATCGCCAGCGCCAGGGTGACGATCGCGATGGTGGCGTCCGCGCCGATGATCAGCTTCTTGCGGTCCAGCCGGTCCGCCCAGACGCCGCCGAAGATCGAGATGACGGCCTGGGGCAGGAAGCCGAACACCGCGTACAGGGCCATGACCCCGCCGGACTTGGTCTCCAGGGTCAGGTGCCACATCACCGCGTACTGCACGAGCATCGAGCCGAACAGCGAGATCGTCTGCCCCGACAGGAAGAGCGTGACCTCGCGACGCCAGCCGGGCCGCTCCTCGGCGACGACAGCTCCCTTCGTCTCCTCAGTCATGTCCGTCATCGTGTCAGTCGCCTCCGACATCGAGCGCGGGAGATTCCGCGACGGCCGCAGAGCGGGCCATCAGCAGGTTCCGCTCCCGCTGCGTCGGCGCCAGTGCGGCGGCCCGCTCGAGCTCCTCGGCGGCCTCGTCGGTCCGCCCGAGGCGCGCCAGCACGTCCGCCCGCACCGCGCCGAGCAGGTGGTAGCGGGCGAGCCGCGGGTCGTGCCGGATCGCGTCGAGCGCGACCAGCGCGGCCTCCGGTCCGTCGGCGTGCAGGACGGCGACCGCGCGGTTGAGCTCGACCACCGGGGACGGGGACAGCTGCGCGAGCGCGTCGTAGAGGGCCACGATCGCCTCCCAGTCGGTGTCCTCGAACCGGCCCGCGCGGCTGTGGCACGCCGCGATCGCCGCCTGCACGGTGTACGGACCGAGCGGCCGACCGAGCGTCGTCGCCCGGTCCAGGGCCGCCATGCCGTGCTCGATCAGCGTGCGGTCCCAGCGTCGACGGTCCTGGTCCTGGAGCAGCACGCCGTCGCCGCGGGCGTCGAACCGCGACGCCTGGAGCTCCATCAGGGCCACGAGCCCGAAGACCTCCGGCTCGCGCGGCAGGAGGCCGGCGAGGACCCGACCGAGCCGCATCGCCTCGTCGGCGAGGTCCCGACGGACCCACGTGGAGCCCGACGTCGCGGAATGACCCTCGGTGAAGATCACGTACAGAACCTCGAGAACCGACCTCACCCGCGTCGGCAGCTGGTCGGCCTGCGGCACCTCGAACGGGACGTGAGCCTCCGCGAGCGTGCGCTTGGCGCGGGAGATCCGCTGCCCGATGGTCGGCGAGGGCACCAGGTAGGCGCGGGCGATCTCGTCGGTCGTGAGGCCACCGAACAGGCGGAGCGTCAGCGCGATCCGCGACTCCCGTGGCAGCACCGGGTGGCAGGTGAGGAACACGAGAGCCAGCAGGTCGTCGCCGATCGGCTCGTCGACGATCCGGTCGGCAGCCTCGACGTCGGCCAGGCTGTGAGCCACGACCGCGTACTTGGCGGCCCGGTTCTGCTCCCGTCGGATCAGGTCGATCGCCCGGTGCCGTGCCGTGACCATGAGCCACGCACCGGGCTCGTCCGGGACGCCCGTGACCGGCCACTGCTCCAGCGCGGTGACGAACGCGTCCTGCGCCAGCTCCTCGGCCAGGCCGACGTCCCGGACCAGGCGGGTGAGGGCGGCGATGAGGCGCGGCGACTCGATCCGCCAGATGACCTCGACCGTCCGCCGCGCGTCGGTCATCAGCCGTGCTGCTCCTGGACCCGGTCCAGCAGGGCCTGCTCCTTCGCGAGGATCCCCGGGGAGACCACCTGGGCGAAGTCCTCCATCTCGTAGAACGGCCGGATCTCCAGCTCGGAGCGCATCCCCGCGGTGGACGGGCAGCGCCTGGCCCATTCCACTGCCTCGTCCAGCGAGCTCACCTGCCAGATCCAGTACCCCGCGATGATCTCCTTCGACTCCGCGAACGGGCCGTCGACCACGGAGACCTCCCCGCGGGTGTCCCAGACAACCTTGGCGCCCTTGCTGCTGGGCTGGAGCCCCCCGCCGCCGAGCATGATCCCGGCGTTCACCAGCTGCTCGTTGTAGACGTTCATCACCGCGAACATCTCGTCGGTGGGAGCGGCCCTGTCCTCGTCGACGCCCTCGCCCTTGATCATGACCAGGACCTTCATGGTTGTCTCCTTCGGCTGGGTGCCCGTCCGACGCTAGTGCCGGTCCGGGGTCCTTCACCCTGTCGTCGATCGGCGACGGCGTCCTTCGACACGATGTTCCGACGAGTTCTCGCGTGGACGGATGCCCGCCTCCGACCTCCCCGCCATCGCGCGGTTCTGGGACGCGGCGGGGGGCAGGGTCGGGTTCACACGCGCCTGGACCCAGGTGCAGGTGGGACCCTGGTGCCGTGGGGATGTTCACGCGTCGGGGCAGGGTCACCGCGGACGTGGGCGACGGCTTCGTCGCCGGCGAGGCGGCCGCGCTGCAGATCGGCCTGTCCGCGGCGCTGACGGGTGCTGAGCGCGGCTCGTCGGCACCGGTCCGCGTCGACCTCACGTTCGAGACGGAGGGTGGCGAGCACGTCGTGCTCGTGTGCCGCAACCACACCGTCGGCTTCGTCCCACCGTCGCACGAGGAGTCCGTGCGCGCGCAGATTGCCGCCGCGGGCCGCGCGCACCTCGCGACGCTGGGCCAGGTGTACCGCGACGGGGCCGGGTGGCGGCTCTGGGTCGGGCCACCCCGCGCGGGCGGGTTCCCGGCCCCCGAGCCCGGCGCCGACACCCTCGCCCCACCGCAGCGCCGGATCTTCGGCCTCGCGCTGCCGGACGACTGAGCAGACGACGAAGGGCCCGACCGCACCGGGTCGGGCCCCCCGTCCGTGCCGCCCTCAGGTCAGGGCACCGGCCACTCCAGCACCGTGCTCGGCCCCGCGAAGGTCGGCGTCACCGGGTCGCCCGTGTCGTTGACGACGTGGTCGATGGTGCCCGCCGCGTTCAGCGAGACCGTCAGCACGTTGTGCAGCTTCACGCCCGGCGTGACCGGCACCTCGTACGCCCGGGTGGCGTGCAGGGTCGGGTTCACGTTGGTGTAGATGTACGCGCCCATGCCCCAGGCCTCGTGCACCTTGACCTTGTCGCCCACCTTGTAGGCGGCCCAGCCGTTCACGCCGTCGTGCTGCCAGGACGCCTGGTCGGGCGCGTCGTAGGGCAGCTCGTTCTGGAACATGATGGTCCGGCCCCGCTCGCCGTTCCAGATGACGTTGTACTTCTGGTAGTGCTCGGAGAACAGGCCCGTCGCGGTGACGTCGTTGCCGTTGACCAGCACGCCGGTCTCCGCCGTGTTCACGTCCCAGCCGACGCCGGTGCCGTGGTCGGCCCGCCACGCCCAGGTGTGGTCGATGATCGTCTGGTTCGTGTTGACCACCAGGCTCTGGGTGGCCTTGCCGACGTCCTCGCCGCCGATCCGGAAGAACACGTCCTGCACGGCGGTCGGGTTGTTCGCGCTGCTCAGGAGCGGCTTCGTGAGCTTGCCGTCGAGCGTCGACACCTTGGTACCCAGCCGGAGCAGCGCCGGGGAGTTCACCGTGCCGGCGTCGAACATGATCCCGGCGATGTCGATGCCGGGGACGTCGAGCGTCTGCATGGCCACGACACCGTTGTCCGGGATGATCGTCGCCAGCCCGAGGCCGAGCACGACCTGGTTCGGCCAGAGCACGTTGAGCGTCTTGTTCACGCGGTAGACGCCCGGGGTGAGCAGCACGTTCTTGCCCTGCGCCAGCGCGGAGTTGATCTTCGCGGCGCTGTCACCGGGCTTGGCGACGAAGAACTTGCTGAGCGGGATCGCCGTCCCGGGCGTGCTGCCCGTCGCCCACGTGGCTCCGGCGGAGTCCTTCTGCGCCGACGGGACGAAGACCTGGTACTTCCCGGCGTCGTCGAGGTAGAGGTACGGCTTCTCCTTGGAGACGGGCGTGGTGTCGAGCGTCGTGTACTTGTTCACCACCCAGTCCGTGGCGGGAGCGCCCTGGACGCCCGCGAACACCTGGTTCCAGACGCTGTTGCTCCAGCCGGCCACCGAGCCGTTGCGGACGAGGAACTGCTGCTGGCTGCCGCTGACCACGTAGGGCAGCGTCGAGTCGGCGATGAAGCCACCGGACGCGTACTGCGGGCCGGCGGTGCAGTAGTCCATGAGGCTCACGTTGGCGCCCGTCACGTTGACGCGGCGCATGGGGGCGGCCTGCGAGACGGCCCAGAAGTTGGCGGAGCTGCGGCAGCCGTCGGCGTCGCCGGCCGCGTACTGGATGGTCAGGTTGGACAGCGAGCGCCAGAAGTTGACCAGCGCGAGGCAGTTCGCGGGGGCACCCTCGGGCACCGGCAGGCACTGGTTGTAGACCTCGATGGCGCCGTTGATGACGACGTCGCCCGGGTCCTGACCGAGCCCGGCGACCTCGGTGAAGTAGCCGACCTCGAACCGCAGCGGCTGCTCGGGCGTGCCGTACGTGCCGGGCTTGAACAGCAGCGCGTACCGCCCTTCACCGAAGTGCGCGGGCACCTGCTGCGTCGCGATGGCGTCGACCGTGGCCTGGATCTGCTCGATCGGCTGGCTGGGGTCGAACACGATCGTGTTCGGGCCGAGGTCGACGGGCGGGGCCGCCTGCGCGGCGGGGGCCGCGACCAGGGGGACGAGCGCGACGGCGAGTGCGGCGAGGGCCGTCACCGTCCGCCTGCGACGGGAACGTGCGGGGCTCTGCCTGGCAAGGTGCATCGGGCGACCTCTCTGCGTTCAGGGCACGTCGCACGACGGGTCCCCGCACACGAGGGGGCACCGCCGTTGGCGCCGAGAGCCGACATTTGTTGCCGGCCAGGACAAAAGGTACCGGGTTGGTGTCACGTGTCAATAGAAACGGTGACAGGGCAGTAAGTGTTTACCGCGCTTTCCGACGAGGCTCGACGTCCACGCGCGAGCGCCTCAGGACTCGGCGCTCGTCAGGAACCTGACGCGGTCGCGGCGAGCCGGGCGATCCACGGGGGCGTCGCGCGCCCCCGGCCACGGTCGGCGACCACGCGCAGCTTCGCCGCGGACACCTCGGACCGCGTCACCTCCACCACCGGCCGCGCGTCGGACGTCCGCACGAACGGCTCGTCGCCGACCGGCACGAAGTCCACGTCGTCGACGACGCCCCGGTCCCGGACCTCCCCCAGGACGTCGAACGACAGCCCCGCGAGGAACGCGGCGTCGTCCGGCCCGGCCAGCGGTGACGACGCCAGCAGCGCGAGAGCGTCGAACCCCACGGACCGCTTGCTCTCGTCGGCCTCGAGCGCCAGGCCGGCCGCCCACTGCACCCGGGCCCACCACTGCGTCTGGGCATCGGCCGCCGTGCGCTGGCGCACGGTCTGGATGCCGATGATCAGCGCGCCGATCGCCCCGATCGCCGCCACCAGCGGGCCGAGCGTCGCGACGATCACGAGCCACGGCTCGTCGGACACGGCTGCGTCCAGGACGGTGGCGATCACGGTGATGGGGCTCCTCCCGTCGGTTCGTCGACGACGGTGGCGAGCGTATCGGGATCGACCGGCCGAGCGAGTGCCCGCGGCGCCGCCGACGAACAGGAGCCCGCCGCGGGGTCTGTGGAGGCGTGGGGTCGGGACGGGGCTGTGTGCCCGCTGAGAGACCAGTGCGCACGCACCACGACCGCCCTAGCGTGGGTCGCCTCGACGACGGCAGGGGGAGCCATGAGCATCGCCACGACCTGGGGCGTCACGAGTGCCGAGCAGGAGCGGACCTACCCGTGCGACCACCTGCTGCCGGACCCGGGGGACCGGTGGATGCGAGGCGTGGATGTCGCCGCCCCCGCGGACGTCCTCTTCAGGTGGGTCTGCCAGTTCCGCGTCGCGCCCTACAGCTACGACTGGATCGACAACACCGGCCGTCGCAGCCCTCGTCGGCCCCTGCCGTGGACGTGGGACCTGGAGGTCGGGCAGACGTTCTCGACGATCTTCACGCTCGAGTCGTTCGTCGTCGGGGAGCACCTGACCTTCCGCATGGCGCCGGGGCTCAGCACCCGGGTGTACGGCGACATCGTCCTCACGTATGCGACGGTTCCCGTGGGGCCCGAGCAGAGCAGGCTCGTGGCGGTCATCCGTGGCACGAGACCGACCAGCCGCGCGGCGGCGATCCGCAACCGGCTCCTCGCGTGGGGCGACCTGGTGATGATGCGCAAGCAGCTCCTGACCTTGTCGGCCCTCGCTGCGCAGGAGCGTGCCGAACGGTCGCAAGCTCACTCCAGCGTGTAGTCGAACCGCATCCGGTGCGTCCCGTCCGCGTCGACCACCAGGGCACCGCTGCCGGCGATGCCGACGAGGTCGCCGGTGCCGCTCGACGGAGCAATCAGGAAGTGCTCGGCGTAGCGGTCGGTGCCGCTCGTCGACGCGGCGTGCACGAAGTTGAAGGTGCCGGCGCGACCGTCGAGGCTGCCCTCGAACGACTCCATGGCCACATAGGTGCCGACGCCGCGCGCCTGGTCGTGCGCGAACGTGAACAGCGTGGTCGACCGGCCCTCGACCCCGCCCGCGTACTGCTTCTCCATCGTGGCGATGCCGACGCCGAGCGCGGTCACGATCGGCCCCTCCTCCGCGATGGGCACCCCGGTGAACCCGCTGACGGTGAACGTTCCCTCGGTGATCATGCGCGGCACGCTAGCCGCGCCCACCGACAGTCACGTACTGCGCCACCAGCTCGGCACCCAGCGCGGCGAGCTCGTCCCTGACCGACTCGGGCTCCAGCACCTCCACCGCCGCCCCGAACCCGGCGAGCTTCTCCGCAACCGACCGCGCGGTGTGCGACGCCACCTCCAGCCGCACGCGACCATCACCCTCGAGGCTGCCGCGACCGACGACCGACGCGTGCCGCCCGAACTGGTCCCGAACCACCCGCACGAGGAACGGCGTGGTCAGGACAGTCGCCGTCACGCGCCCGCGGCGCTGCTCGACCTCGTCGACCACCGACTCCCAGATCCCCGCGACGTCGAGATCGTCGGGCCGGGGCGCCGGGGTGTCCAGCACCGACAGACCGACGATCCGGTCCAGCCGGAACGTCCGGCGCCCCGCGGGCGTGCCGGCGACGAGGTACCAGACCTCGCCCTTGTCGACGAGCGCCCACGGATCGACGGTCCGCACCGATTCTCCCGAGCGGCCGGCGTACGTCAGGGCGACCTGCCGCCGCCGGACGACCGCACCCTGCAGCTCCTCGACCCACGGCTGCCGGGACCGGGCCGCGGACCCCCACCCGACGGGGTCCACCAGGACGGCGCGCCCGGCGGCCTCGGCCTCCGCGCGGAACGTCGCGGGCAGCGCGCGGACCAGCTTGCGCAAGGCGGACGTCGCGTCGGCCGACCGGTCGGACGATGACCCGACCAGCAGGAACAGCGCCTGCGCCTCCGACGACGTCAGCCCGGTGAGGTCCGTGCGCGCACCGCCGACGAGTGACCACCCGCCACCGCGCCCCGGCTGCGGGTAGACCGGGATGCCCGCCGTGGACAGCGCCTCGAGGTCGCGCCGGGCCGTCGCCGCGGACACCTCGAGCTCGGTGGCCACCTCGGCGGCGGTCACCCGCCCGCGCGCCTGCATCAGCAGGAGGGTGGCCACCAACCGGTCTGCGCGCATGCCTCAAGCGTCGCAGAGAAAGTGCTCAGAAGGTGAGCACTTAGCGGCGAAGGATGGAGTCATGACAACCACCAAGAACACCTTTCGGGGACTTGCCAACGTCTCGTTCTACGCCGACGACCTCGCCGCCGCCCGCACCTGGTACACCGAGCTGTTCGGCTTCGGGCCGTACTTCGCCCGCGACGGGTACATCGAGTTCCGGATCGGCGACCACCTCGACGAGCTGGGCATCATCGACCGCCGTTACGTCCCGAACGGCGGCGGTCCCAGCGGCGCCGTCGTGTCGTGGCACGTCGACGACCTCGAGGGCACCCTCACGCGCCTGATCGCCCTGGGTGCGACGGAGCACGACGGGATCCGCGAGCGCGGAGAGGGCTTCACCACCGCGTCCGTGGTCGACCCGTTCGGCAACCTCCTCGGCATCATGACCAACCCGCACTGGCTGGAGATCGCAGGCGGCTAGGGCCGCTTCCTCAGCCCCATGTAGTGGGCTCTGACCGAGGGCTCCAGCCGCTCCAACGAGTACCGCAGCGCGGTCCGCGGCATGGTCGCCGCGTGCTCGTCGAGGTACGCGAGAAGCAGCGGCTCGTCCTGCTTGCCGGCCTCCCGCAGCATCCAGCCGACCGCCTTGTGGATGAGGTCGTGCGAGTCGCCCTCCAGCAGCGCGGCCAGGGCGAACGTGTGGTCCAGGGACCCGGCACGGATCAGCCGGAACGTCGCGACGATCGCGATGCGTCGCTCCCACAGCACGTCCGACGCCGCCAGGCGGTACAGCACCTCGGTCGGCAGGCCGGCGAGCACCGCGCGCCCGAGGACGTCCGGTGCGCTCGCGTCCACCAGGTCCCAGCCGTTCACGCGGTCGGTCCGCCGCAGGTAGAGGTCGAGCAGCTCCCGACGACGCTCCGACGACGTCCTCGCCGCGGCGCACTGCGACGCCATGATCTTCAGGGCGAGCAGCCGCACCTCGTGCCGCTCGTCCTCGAGCAGGCGTTCCAGCTCCGCCACGGGCATCGCGAGGTGCTGCTTGGCGACAGCCGTCACCTGCGGCACGGTCAGCCCGAGGAACCGGTCACCATCGCCGTACTGCCCTGGTCCGGTCTGGAAGAACCGCGCCATCCCCGCGGCCCGCTCCGGGTCGGCGAGCGCGACGAGCTGGCCGACCACCTCACTCATGGGACAGCGTCCCGACCACCACGGTGGCCTCCGACTCCTCGTCCCACACCGTCCGTGCCGCCAGCCCGGCCGCGGTGAGCACGTCGAGAGCCGCGGCGACCTGGGCATCGCTGGTCTCCGCCAGCAGGTGCCCGCCCGGCGCCAGCCAGCGCGGCGCCACGGACGCGACCCGCCGCAGGACGTCGAGCCCGTCGGGACCACCGTCGAGCGTGACCCGCGGCTCGTGCACGCGCGCCTCGGGAGGCATGAGCGCGATGTCGTCGGTCGGCACGTACGGCACGTTGGCGACGAGCAGCTCGACCCGCCCGCGCAACGACGCCGGCAGCGGCTCGTCGAGATCCCCCTCGAACACCTGGCCGCCCACGGCTCCGACGTTCCGCCGCGCGCACCGGACCGCGGCCGGTTCGACGTCGGCGGCGTACAGCGACACGGACCCGAGACGGTGCGCCAGCGCGACGCCGAGGGCCCCGGACCCGCAGCACAGGTCCAGCACCACGGCGGGGTCGGCCGACGGACGCGCCAGGCGCGCCGCCTCCCGCACCAGCAGCTCGGTCCGTCGCCGTGGCACGAACACGCCGGGGTCGATCTCGATCCGGAGCCCGCAGAACTCGGCCCATCCGACGACCACCTCGAGCGGTTCCCCGGCCACCCGCCGCTCGACCATCCGCTCGAGGTCGTCGCCCGCAGCCGCGTCGAGGAGCAACGCCGCCTCGTCCTCGGCGAACACGCAGCCGGCGGCGCGCAACATCGCGGTGATCTCCGCGTGGGTCAGGGGCACGGCGGCAGGCTACGCCGTCGGGTCAGCCCTCGTGATCTGCAGGATGACGCGGTTGTCGTCTCCTTTCCGGCCGAGCTTCTCGAGGCCCATCATCACCCGGTACTCCAGGCCGTACTTCTCCTGCAGGATCTCGTTGCACCGCTCACGTGCGGTGTCGTCGTCGAGGATCTCGCCCACCCCGGCCACCGTGGGGGCGTCGTCCTCGACCTTCCCCAGCCGGCCGCTCGGTGACATCGAGACGCGCGGGTCCCGGCGGAGCCGCTTGACCTTGCCGCTGCCCCGCGGGGTGGTCACCAGCAGGGCGTCACCGTCGCGGCCCACCCACACGGTCGTCGGCACACCGACGCCGGACCTGCGGAACGTGGTCAGGGAGATGAACCCCTCATCGGCGAGAGCGTCGAAAGTCGTCATCCGCGATGGTGACCCACGCACGAGACGGCCGCACCCCGGGGGGTACGGCCGTCTCGTGGAGAGCGCGGTCAGGCGATGGCGTAGCCGGCGACGCGGTCGCCGGCGGCGGCACCCTGGTACGGCTTCGAGTCGTAGCCGAGGATGTACAGGAAGATGATGCTGAGGAAGACCAGGCCGACAGTGAAGCCGGCGCCGTGGCCGAACGAGGTCGACAGGCCGTGGAAGACGAGGACCATGATCACGATGTTCACGATCGGGATCAGGAACAGGACGATCCACCAGATCGGCTTGCCCGAGATCTTGATGAGGACGATGTAGTTCCAGATCGGCACGAACGCCTGCCAGACAGGCTCGTCGGCCTTCTTGAAGACGCCGACGAGGGCGAACGCGAGGATCAGGTAGCCGATGAGGCCGCCGACGAGCGCACCTGCGCTGGCGCCGGCGGCGGCAGTCGTGTTGGCCACCTCGGTGGCGAGTGTTGTGATCATGCGCGGACAGTAGCGACAAATGACATCGGCCGTGACCGGTTTGAGCGACCGTCTCATCGGGTCTTTCCTGTGAGCCCCCTGTACGACCGGCAGGGATTTGCCGCTTCTCCACCCGACTCCTACCGTGGCTGACACACACGGCGACGGCCCGGGGGATGTGGGCCCTCTTGGAGAGGCCCGTCCATGACCGTTCCGCAGTCGACCTTGAGGGCGCAGCTGTGGCGCAGGAAGCCCATCACCGCCGCGTCCGTGAGGTCGAGCGAGGGGCTCGAGCGGTCCATCGGCACGTTCGGCCTGATGATGTTCGGCGTTGGCGCGACGGTCGGCACGGGTGTCTTCTTCGTCATGCACGAGGCGGTGCCCGACGCGGGCCCGGCGGTGATCATCTCGTTCCTCCTGGCCGGGCTCGCGGCCGGCCTCTCCGCCCTGTCGTACGCCGAGATGGCCTCGGCGGTACCGGTCTCCGGGTCGACGTACTCCTACGCCTACGCGACGCTCGGCGAGGTGGTCGCGATGGGTGTCGCGGCCTGCCTGCTGCTGGAGTACGGCGTCTCGACGGCGGCCGTCGCGGTCGGGTGGAGCGACTACCTGAACCAGCTCCTGCACAACCTGTTCGGCTGGCAGATCCCGACCGCGCTGTCCGCCGCACCCTGGGACGCCGACCCCGGCATCATCAACCTGCCGGCCCTGATCCTGGTCGCCATGTGCGCGGTCCTGCTGATCAGGGGCGCGTCCGAGTCCGCCACGGTCAACGCCGTGATGGTCATCATCAAGCTGGCGGTCCTGCTGTTGTTCGTCGCGATCGCGTTCACCGGCTTCAGCGCCGACAACTTCGCGGACTTCGCCCCGAACGGCATCACCGGCATCACCGCCGCCGCGGGGACGATCTTCTTCACGTTCATCGGTCTCGACGCCATCTCGACGGCCGGCGACGAGGTCCGCGACCCGCAGAGGACGATGCCGCGCGCCATCCTCGGCGCCCTGGCGATCGTCACCACGATCTACGTCCTGGTCGCCGTCTCCGCACTGGGCACCCAACCGTGGCAGGCGTTCAGCGACCCCGAGCAGGCGGAAGCCGGGCTCGCCAAGATCCTCGAGGAAGTGGTCGGGGCGACCTGGCCGGGCACCATCCTGTCCGCCGGCGCAGTCATCTCGATCTTCTCGGTGACCCTGGTGACCATGTACGGGCAGACGCGCATCCTGTTCGCCATCGGCCGCGACGGACTGCTGCCGCGGGCGTTCGCGCGGGTCAACCCCCGCACCCACACCCCGGTGAACAACACGGTCATCGTCGCCGTCGTCGTCGGCCTGCTCACCGCGTTCGTCCCGCTCGACTACCTGTGGGACCTGGTGTCCATCGGCACCCTCGTCGCCTTCATGGTCGTCTCAGCGGGCGTCATCATCCTGCGCCGCACCCGCCCCGACCTGCCGCGCGGCTTCAAGGTCCCCGGCTACCCGGTCACCCCCGTGCTCGCGATCCTGGCCTGCCTCTACATCCTGTCCGGCCTGCACTGGTACACGTACGTGTGGTTCGCGCTGTGGCTCAGCGTGGTGCTCGCGTTCTACTTCCTGTGGGGCCGCAAGCACTCCCTGCTCCAGCGCGCGGTCGATGCCGGCCTGGTCCACGAGGGGGACCTGCGATGACGATCGTCGTCGGCGCCAACCCGTTCGGCGACATCCGCGGCGCGATCGACCTCGGCATCACGCTCGCCCGGACGCTCCCCGAGGCGACCGGCGCCTACGTGCTGGTCATCGCCACCGTCATCCCGCCCGGCTGGACCGTGCCCTCCATGGCCCGCGTCGACGGCGAGATGCAGGAGTGGGTCCAGGCGCGTGGGGACGAGGCGGAGGCGGAGGCGCTCGACGTCATCGCAGGCCGCGCCGACGACCTGACCGTGGAGTTCGTCCGGCTGACGGACCGCTCGACGCCCCGCGCGCTCGCCGCCCTCGCGGAGCAACGGGATGCGACGGCGCTGGTGCTCGGCTCGTCGCCCGACGGCCCTGAGGGCCGCGTCGTCGTCGGCTCGACGGCCGACCACCTGCTGCACTCCGCCCCGGTCCCGCTGGCGATCGCCCCGCGCGCGTACCGGTGCGCGCCGAGCACGACCGACGTCGCCGCGCACCGGTTGACCTGCTCGTTCAGCGGGTCCGACGTCGCCGCGTCGGCCGTGCGCTGGGCCGCGCGGCTCACCCGCGAGATCGACGTGCAGCTGCGGATCGCGTCGTTCGGGGTCCGCTCCGCGCCGATGTACCCGCCGGAGATCGGCACCGACATCGAGTCCGAGGTCACCGCGCAGTGGCGCGAGCAGATGGCGCAGGCACAGTCGGCGCTCGCGCTCACTCTCGCCGACGAGCTCGACCCTGACACGACGTTCGTGGTCGCGTCCGGATCCAGCTGGAGCGAGACGCTGAGCTCCGTCGACTGGACGCCCAACGAGCTGCTCGTCCTCGGGTCCTCCAGCGCCGGTACGCTCCGACGCGTGTTCCTGGGCACCCATGCGACCAAGATCGTCCGGCACTCACCCGTCCCGGTCCTCGTCGTCCCCCGCGACGAGCTGTGACGGACCCCTGGGGCGTCGACCGCCTCGACCTCGACGCGTACCTGGCCAGGATCGGCGTCGCCCCGGACGCGACGCTGGCTGCGATCCACCGCGCGCACGTCGCCGCGATCCCGTTCGAGAACCTCGACGTGCAGCTCGGCGTCGGGGTCAGCGTCGACCTGCCGGCCGTCCAGGCCAAGCTGGTCGCGGCCCGCCGCGGCGGCTACTGCTACGAGCACGGGATCCTGCTCGCCGCCGCGCTCGAACGGCTCGCCTTCTCCGTCGAACGGCGGCTGGTGAGGATCGGCGACCCCGAGGTGCTCGCCCGGCCGCGCTCGCACCTGGTCCTGGTGGTCGACGGACACTGGCTCGCCGACACCGGGTTCGGCTCCGGGTTGCTCGAACCCGTCCCGCTGGTGGACGGGCACGTCTCGCAGCAGGGCGGCTGGACGTTCCGGACCGTCCGTCTCGACGACGGCGCGTGGCAGCTGCACGAGCACCGCGACGGTGCCTGGCAGACGCATTACACGATGCCGGTGGAGACCACCTACCTGGCCGACGTCGAGGTCGCCAACTTCGCCACCTCGCACCGACCGACGTCCCGGTTCGTGGTGCAGGTCGTGGTGCTGCGCAAGGACGACGAACGCCTCCGCTGCCTGATCGGGCGCCGGTACACCGTCGACACCCCCGCCGGTCAGGTGGAGGACCGCACGATCGGCGACGACGAGCTGGGCGACGTGCTCGGCGACCTCGGACTCTCCCTGAGCGCCGACCAGGTGGCCGGGCTCCCGGTCTGACCGCTCAGGAGCCCTCGGTCAGGTCCTCCGAGGTGTCCGGCTGGTAGACGCACACCCACAGGGCCTCGGGGCGGACCGTGACGTCGAGGGTCGCGGAGGGGTCGATGACGTCACCGTCCAGCTGGCGCGGCTGCGGCCGGTCGCTGGTCACGGTGATCCGCGACCCGCGCAGCACCTCCATGTTGGGCACCTTGTGGCGGCCCGGCCGCAGGACCCCGAACGCCGTCTGGATCCAGTGCCCCAGGTTGCGCGGGGCGAGCACCGCGACGTCCATCTGGCCGTTGTCGGGCTCCGCGTCGGGCAGCAGGTTGACCCCGCCCTGCAGGCGTCCGACGTTGCCGACGATGACGGTGCGGGCGCGCCGACGCAGGACGGGATAGTCGTCGACCTGCACCTCGACCTTCATCTCGGCGTCATTGAGGTGCTTGAGCGCGGAGAACACGTACGCGACCGGACCGAGCACGGCCTTGAGCTTGGTGGGGGCGTCGTCGACCATCGCCGCGTCCAGGCCCATGCCCGCCATGACGGCGAACGTCTTCCCCTCGACCTCGCCCAGGTCTACCACGCGGCGGCCGCGGTCCAGGGCCAGCTGCACGCCCTCGATCGTGTCGGTGGGGACGCCGAGGTTGGTCGCCAGCAGGTTGCCCGTGCCGCCCGGCAGGATCGCGAGCGCCGTCTGCGTGCCCGCCAGCCCGTCGATGCACGCCCGCACGGTGCCGTCGCCGCCGGCCACGAACACCACCGCGGCGCCGTCCTCGACGGCCTGCTTCGCCTGCCCGGTACCCGGGTCGTCGGCGGTCGTCTCGAGCCACTCCGGCTCGGGCCAGCCGGCCTCGGCGAGCTGCTTGGTGATGCCGGCGCGCAGGTCGTCGAGCCCCTCCACCCGGTTCGGGTTGACGATGACCGCCGTGCGCAGGGGACCGCCGCCGTCGCGCTGCTCGGCGGCGGGCTGGGTTGTCGCATCCTGGGGGGTCGTCACGGTGGCGAGTATGTCCCGGGGCGTGTCGACCGGCCACTCAGGGGCGCCCGGATCCGGTACACGACCGAGCGCCGCAGCGGGTGCCCCTCGGCGATGGTCGGGTAGTCGAAGTCGTCGGCGGGGTCCCGGGTCACGCCCAGCCGACGCATCACCGCCTGCGATCGCTCGTTGGACACCGCGGTGAACGAGACGATCTCGGTCAGGCCCACCTCGTCGAAGCCGACGGCGAGCGCCTCGCGCGCCGCCTCCGTGGCGTACCCGTGCCCCCAGGCCCAGCGCGGCAGCCGCCAGCCGACCTCGACCATCGACGGGTCCCACGACGGCCTCGCCAGCCCGGTGAACCCGGCGAACCGGCCGTCCACCTCGAGCGCCCACAGTCCCCAGCCGTTCTCCCGCAGCCGTGCCTATGCACGGGCAGCGAGCGCGTCGCTGGCCTCCCGCGTGAGGGTGCCGGGGAAGTACTCCATCACCTCGGGGTCGGCGTTCAGCTCCGCGAACGGTTCGAGGTCCGCCTCTGTCCACTGCCGCATCAGCAGGCGCGCGGTCCGCCGCTCGAGCGTCATGACGGCACCGTACGCTTCCGCGGTGATCTCCGACGTGCTCGACGAGTGGACCCCGCGCAGCCCCGACCAGGCGGCGCTGCTGGAGGAGTACCGGGCGTTCGTCGCCGCTTCCGGAGCGGCCGCGGTCGACCGGTCGCTGGCCCCCGCGCACCTGACGGCCAGCTGCTTCGTCCTCACGGCCGACCTGTCCCGGGTGCTGCTCTGCTTCCACCGCAAGGGCCAGTTCTGGGTGCAGCTGGGCGGGCACCTGGAGCCCGACGACGTCTCGCTGGCCGACGCCGCGTACCGCGAGGCGCGCGAGGAGGGCGGGATCGCCGACCTTCGTGCGGGAGGACGGCTCCCGGTCGACGTGCACCGGCACGAGCTCGCCTCCGCGTTCGGTCGGTGCCGGACGCACTGGGACGTCGGGTTCGTCGCCTACGCCCCCGCCGACGCCGTCCCGGTGGTCAGCGACGAGAGCGAGCAGGTCGCGTGGTTCGACGTCGACGACCTGCCCGCGGGTACGCCCGACGACGTCGCGGTGCGGCTGCGGACCGTGCTCGACGAGGTCCTGGCCACCCGGTAGCACGCGAGGGCAGACTGCTGGCCATGTCCGTGGCCTTCTTGCTGACGACTCTCGTCATCGTCGCGACCCCTGGCACCGGCGTGATCTACACGCTCAGCGCCGGCCTCTCGCGCGGCACGCGCGCCAGCCTGGTCGCGGCCTTCGGGTGCACGCTCGGCATCGTGCCGCACGTCGTTGCCGCGATGACCGGGCTCGCCGCGGTGCTCAACACCAGCGCGGTCGCGTTCCAGACCCTGAAGCTCCTGGGCGTCGCGTACCTGCTGTACATGGCCGTGCGCATGTGGCGGGACCGGTCGGAGATCGTCGTGAGCGGGCGGAACGAGCCGCTCTCCGCGGGGCGCGTCATCTGGTCCGCGGTCCTCCTCAACGTGCTCAACCCGAAGCTGACGATCTTCTTCTTCGCGTTCCTGCCGCAGTTCGTGCACCCAGACGAGCCCGGCGCGCTCCTGCACATGGCGGCGCTGAGCGGGGTGTTCATGGCGATGACGTTCGTCGTGTTCGCCGTCTACGGCGCGTTCGCTGCCGCCGTCCGGTCCCAGGTCGTCTCCCGGCCGCGAGTGGTCCTGTGGATGCGGCGCACGTTCGCGGGAGCGTTCGTCGCGCTCGGCGCCAAGCTGGCCATGACCGACCGATGACCGGCTACGCGCCGATGCCGCTGCGTCTGGAGACCGAGCGGCTGGTCCTCACGCCGGAGGTCGAGTCCGACGCCCCGTGGCTCGCGGAGCTGCTGACCACGCGGGGGACCGGGACCTTCACCGTCCACGACGCGCGTGAACGGATCGCCGCCATGACGGTCGTCGTCGAGACGGACGGGATCGGCGCCCGGGTGCTGCGGCGTCGCGACGACGACGAGGCGCTCGGGTACTGCGCGATCATCGTCGGCCGCGGCACGCTCGACGAGCCCGAGATCGCGTACGAGCTGCTGCCGTCCGCGCACGGTCATGGGTACGCCACCGAGGCCGCCCGGGCGGTGGTCGATGCCGCCTTCGCCACCGGTCGGACGCGCATCTGGTCGACCGTGCGGTCGTGGAACGCCCCCTCGTTGCGGGTGCTGGACAAGCTCGGGTTCCGGCGCGACCACGTGACGGTCGATGATGCCGGCGAGATCGTCTGGCTGGTGCGCGAGCTCGAGCAGGGCTGAGCCGGCTCGCTACGCGTCGACCGGCTCGACGGTCCCGACCTGCACGGTCCCGCCGGTCATCGCGTCGTCGAGACAGTCGAGCACGCGCTGCACGTCCGCCTCTGTCGCTCCCGTCGCGAACACCGCCGTCACGGTCGAGCCCCACGTCGTCGGGCTGGTCAGCGCGGGGTCGTCGAGACAGGAGTCGAAGTTGCCCTCCGGCTCGGACAGCTGCACCGCCCACGGTCCGTCGTCGGGGATCCCGGTGGGCCGCGTGCCGAGACCTGCGAGCGCCGACAACGCCAGAGCCACCGCGAGCACGAGGGCCGCGACGACGCCGACCTTCCCTCTGATCGCTCGCACACCCTGATCCTACGGCCCGTCATTGCACCGATCGGTTCAGTGTCGTATGGTGAACCACATGGTTCAGCATGAGACTCTCGACCGGATCTACTCGGCCCTGGCCGACTCGACCCGGCGCGACATCCTCACCCGGCTCGGAGAGGGCCCCGCCAGCATCGGGGAGCTCGCCGAGCCGCACGGCATGACCCTCACGGGCATGACCAAGCACGTCCGGGTCCTCGAGGACGCCGGCCTGGTCCGCACCGAGAAGATCGGCCGGTCCCGGCAGTGCCGCCTCGGCGAAGAACGACTGGACGACGCCATGGCATGGATCTCCTTCTACCAGCGGCTCTGGGAGCGTCGGCTCGACGGTCTCGAGGCCTACTTCACCCTGCAGAGAGGTACGGACCGATGACGACCGACACCACCCTCGAGCTGCGCGCGACGCGCGTCCTGCCCGCCACCCCGGAGCAGGTGTTCGACGCCTACACCGACGCCGAGAAGCAGAAGATCTGGTTCTCGATCCTCGACGAGGAGCCCGGCATCGTGGAGATCGAGGTCGACCTGCGCGTCGGCGGGCAGCAGACCGCCGCGTGGGGGCCGGACCGCGACAACCTCTTCCGCGAGACCCAGACGTTCCTCGTCATCGACCGCCCGCACCGGCTGGTCACGGAGTCCTCCGGCAGCAGCCCCGACGGCACGACGATGACCACGCAGGTCGAGGTCACGTTCGAGGCGCAGGGCGACGGCACGCTGATGTCCGTCGTGCAGACCGGCTTCCCCTCGGTCGAGCTGCGTGACTTCTTCGCCGAGCACGCCTGGGTCGGGGCGTTCGACCGCATCGAGGCGTTCCTGGTGCGGTCGTGACAGGGCATTGACGTTGCCCGCCGCGGGGACGGCGCGCGAGGCTGACCGGATGGTCGACCTCGTGCACGTCCCCGCGGACCCGGACCACCCCGACGCCTGGGCCGTGGAGGGGACGGTCCAGGTCGGGGACGCCGTCGACGTCGCCATCCACGGGTCGACGGACTTCTCCCTCGACGTCCCCACCACGCGCGCGACCCTGACCGAGCCGCACCGCAAGGTTCATCGGCTCGTCGCCGTCCCCGCCGGGTTGCCGCACGTCCCCGGGTCCGTCGTCGGCCGGGCCATGATCGGTCTGCCGCTCGTGGGCAACTCGCACCTGGCCGTCGTCTACGTCGGCGTGCACCCGGACTGGCGGCGACGCGGCATCGGGTCGGCGCTCTGGGACGCCGGCCTCGACCTCGCCCGGGCGGCCGGACGCCGCGTCGTGATCTCCGACACCTCCTACCGGACCGAGCCGCCCCCCGGTGCGGACGCCCTCGAGTCCCCCACGGGCAGCGGCCGGATCCCCGCACATGACGACGCCACCCGGTTCGCACTCGCCCGCGGGTTCACCCTCGAGCAGGTGGTCCGCCACTCGGTGCTGGACCTGCCGGTCGCCGTGGACCACCTGCGACGCGATCCCGGCGACGACTACCGCGTCCACCTGATGCAGGACGAGTTCGCGGCGCGGTGGCTCGACGGCCTGGCCGTCCTCAGGACCCGGATGAGCACCGACGCCCCCTCCGCGGGGCTCGAGGTCACCGAGGACCCGTGGGACGCCGACCGCGTCGTCGCCGACGGCGCCGACATCCGCCGCCGCGGGCAGGGCTTCCTCGTGGCCGTCGTCGAGCACGTGCCCACCGGGGCCCTCGCCGGCTTCTCGGAGGTGCGGTACCCGCTCGACAGGCCGGCCGTCGTGCTCCAGGGCGACACCCTGGTCCTGCGCGAGCACCGCGGCCACGGGCTCGGGATGCTGGCCAAGATCGCCGTCCTCGACGCGCTCGCCGACGTCCGCCCGCACGCCGAGCGCATCCACACGTGGAACGCGCAGGAGAACACGCACATGCTGGCGATCAACGTGGCGATCGGCTTCCGGCAGGCGAGCGTGGACGCCGAGTGGCAGCGAGCCCTGTGAGGCCGAGCCCGACCGGGGCTCGTGCGAGCATGCCCCGGTGACCCGCACCGACCCGATCACCTGGCGCCCGGGCACGGTCCGCGAGGCCGCCGGTGGGCTGGTCGCCCTCACGCTCGCCACGTTCGTCGCGATCACCACCGAGCTGGTCCCGGTCGGGCTGCTGCCGCAGATCAGCACCGACCTGGAGGTCACCGAGTCCGTCGCCGGGCTGCTCGTCACCGTGTACGCGTTCATGGTGGCGGCGCTCGCGATCCCGCTCACCCTCGGTACGCGCCGGCTGCCCCGCAAAGGACTGCTCCTGGTCACCCTGGCCGCCTACACGGTCAGCAACGCGCTCGTCGGCATCGCGCCGTCGTTCGGCCTCGTCGCCGCCGGGCGCGCGGTCGGCGGCATCGCGCATGCGCTCTTCTTCTCGCTGAGCATCGGGTACGCGTCCCGGCTGGTGCTCCCGCAGGTCACCGGCCGCGCGCTCGCGCTGGTCACCGCCGGGGCGTCGGCGGGGCTCGTGCTCGGCGTGCCGCTGTCCACCGCGCTCGGCACCGCCGTCGGGTGGCGCAACGGGTTCCTGGTGCTCGCGGCCGGGTGCGCGCTGGCCACCGTGCTCGTCGCGACGCTGCTCCCGGCGGTCTCCGGCGACGACGCCCCGCACGCCGACCACACCCGCACCGACCGTCGCCGGCGGCTCGGCATCGTCTCGAGCGCCAACACGCTCACCTACCTCGCGCAGTACACCGTCTACACGTACGTGTCCGTGATCCTGCTCGCGACCGGTCTCACCGAGACCGCCGTCGGTCCCGTGCTCCTCGGCCTCGGCGCCGTCGGGCTCGTCGGCACCGCGTATGCCGCCGTCTCGCTCGACCGCAACCCCCGCCGCGGCACCCTCGTCGTGCACGTCGTGATGGCCCTCGGGCTGCTGGCGCTGGGGCTCGCCTTCCCGTCACGACCCGGCGTGCTCGTCGCCGCCGCCGTGTGGTCCGGTGCGTTCGGGGCGATGGCGTCCGTGTTCCAGGCCGCCGCCATCCGCACCCGCGGCGCGTCCCCCGACGTCATCGGCGCCCTGGTGAACTCGACCGCGAACATCGGCATCGGCGGCGGTGCAGCCCTGGGCGCGCTCGTGCTCGTCGGCCCCGGGCTCGGCGCACTGCCGTTCGTCGGCGCCGGGCTGCTCGCTCTGAGCCTGGTCGTGATCGTCGTGGCGCGGCGGTCGTTCCCCTCCGCGACCGACTGACTGATCGCGGATCCGAGCTCCTCCTCGCGGAGTCTGATCCGGTCCCGCGCTGCAACGAGCCGGCGTAGGACCTAGGTCCGTTTTCGGACGTATCGATGGCCGGTAGATTTTTGACATAACCACTCAGCCCGCCATCCGGCGGGCAGCACCCGGCGTGCACAGACTCCCGTGACGGAGCAAGGACACGCTGCTGACCACTCCCTGTCCTAGCCCATCCGCCTGCCCCCGTCGTGCGCGCACGCAGCGCTCGGCACCTATCGAGGAGCACCCCATGACCACGCCCGAGAGCCCCACCACCACGCTGCCCGTCCCGGACGAGTCCCCCGTCACCAAGGCCGACGCCAAGCGCCTCGCCCGTGAGGCGAAGGCCGTCACCAAGGCGAACCGCAACTGGTTCCTCCGCCACAAGGTCCTGACCGGGATCGGCACGGTCGCTGCACTGGCCGTCGTCTGGAACATCGCGGGCGGAGGCGGTTCGAACGACGAGACCGCAGACGCCACGAACGCTCCCGCGGCTGCCGTCGTCGTCGAGGACGCCCCGGCCGCCGCCGTCGAGGAGGCCCCCGTCGAGGAGGCCCCGGCCGGCCTCACCGGAGGCGACTACATCGTCGGCACCGACATCGCTCCCGGTCAGTACCGCGCGAGCGTCGAGGCCTCGTTCTTCGACCTGTGCTCAGTGAGCCAGAAGAACGGCGAGGACATCCTCGACATCCGCACGGCGACCGAAGGCTCGGTCATCTTCACCGTCCAGGACATCCCGGGCTCCGTCGCCTCGTTCGACGGCTGCACGGACATCGTGTCGACCACCCAGGTCCCCGGGACCGCCCCGGCACAGTTGGGCAACGGCGACTGGCTCGTCGGCACCGAGCTGACCGCCGGCCAGTACTCGGCGGCCGTCGACACCGACGCCCTGATTCCGCTGGCGATGGTCTCCCAGTCGAACGGCACCGACATCCTGGACCTCACCACCGGTGACACCGGCAACGTCGTGTTCACCGTCCAGGACGTCCCCGGCTCCGTCGTCTCCTTCTCGGGTGTCAAGGACATCCAGAAGGTCGGCTGACCATCTCGTAGACGAAGCCCGCCCGGGATCCCGGGCGGGCTTCGTCCTACCCGGGCGAGCCTCGCACCGCGCTAGGGTCACGTCGACCTCGTTCCTGCACGATCGGCCGGGAGTGGCGCACGACGGTCTCAGGCCACAGCCACCCGCGCCCGTGCGCACCGAACCGGAGACTCGCGTGACCATCGGACAGGCCGTGCTCGGCTTCGCCGTGGTCGCCGGGTTGCTGACGATCATCCCCGGCATCGACACCGCCCTCGTGCTGCGGTCCGCGATCAGCCGGGGGCGCGGGTACGCCTTCGCCGCCGCGGCCGGCATCAACACAGGCTGCCTGGTCTGGGGCGTCGCCGCCGCGGTCGGAGCCTCCGCGCTGCAAGCCGCGTCCGAGGTGGCGTACCGGATCCTGACCTTGGCGGGGGCCGCGTACATGGTGTGGCTCGGCATCCACCTGCTGCGTGTCAGCCTGCGACCCCGCGACGCAGCACCGGTCAGGTCCGTCGACCCGCAGCGCGCCTCTGTCTGGCACGGGTTCGCCACCGGGCTGTGGACCAACCTGCTCAACCCGAAGATCGGCATCTTCTACCTGGCGACGATCCCCCAGTTCGTCCCCGACGGCGTCTCCCCGCTGCTCATGGGCGTCCTGCTCGCCGCAGTCCACAACGTCATGGGCATGGCGTGGTTCACCGTGATCATCCTGGCGACGGGCTTCGCGGCCCTCTGGCTCGCTCGCGACGCCGTCGCCAAGGTGACCGACCGCATCACCGGCACGGTCCTGGTCGCCTTCGGCGCCAAGCTCGCGCTCGACAGCCGCTGAGTGCCGGACGCCGGACCCGTCAGTCCGCCGCCGGCCTCTCGACGACGACAGGCTCGGGTTCGGGGTCGGGCGACGGGTCGGGCGAACGGTCCGGCTTGGGTACGTCCTCCCCCGACAGCCACGAGTACCAGGCGGTCTCCGGCGGGCCCTGCAGCAGCACCGCCCTCATCAGCAGGGTGAGCGGCACGGCGAGGATCGCGCCGAGCGGTCCGATGACGAAGGTCCAGAAGATGACGGACACGAAGCTGAGCGTGAGCGTGATGTTCACCGCGTCGGCGACGAACTTCGGCTGCACCAGCACCTGCAGCACCACGTTGACGGCGCTGTAGACGGCGATCACGGCGAGGGCGAGAGGCCAGCCGCCGACGACGAGCGCCATGATCGTGGGCGGGATGACGCCGATGACGAACCCGATGTTCGGGATGAAGTTGGTGACGAACGCGAGGATCGCCCAGACCGCGGGGGCGGGGACGCCGAGCAACCAGAGCGCGATCCCGTCGATGACGGCGACCACCGCACCGAACGACGCGCTGACCACGAAGTAGCGACGGACACCGATGTTGAACGTGGTGGCCCGGCGCAGGACACCACCCTGCGTCGCACCGAACTGCACGTGCGCGCCGTCATAGCGGGCCGCGTCCACCGCCATGAAGATGACGTAGGAGACGACGACGAACAGCGTGCTGGCGACGCCGACCACGGCCCCGCTGATGGTCGTCGCGACCCCGAGGAGCTGCGACGGCTGGAGCGCGTCCGTCGCGGAGCTGACGGCCTCCTCGTCGAGCCCGAGGGTCGCGAGCCACGACGTGGCGCTTCCGACGGCGTCCTGCAGGTCCTGCAGGTACTCCTGCACCAGCCCGGCGAACTGGACACCGGCGAACACCAGCATGGCGACGAGGACGAGCAGGATCAGGTAGACGACGGCGATGACGACGGTCGTCGCCGCGGCGCGGTGCCAGCCTCGGCGCTCCAGGGGGTGGCGGATCGGGTGCACGATGATGACGAGCACCGCGGCGAGGAACAGGGGAGCGAGCACCTCCCGCGTGGCGTGGACGCCGGCCAGGACGATGACGGCCGCCGAGAGGAACAGCAGCGTCCTGGTGGAGGGCGCGAGGCCCTGGGGTGGTGCCATGGGACGCGCGTGCTCCTTCGACGATGTCCGCAAGCAGGTCCACGCAAGATAGCCGACGGTTCAGCCCGAGGTGGCGCGCCACTCACGGGGAGTCATGCCGTACGCGTCGCGGAAGACCCGTCCGAAGTGGGAGGCGTCGACGAATCCCCAGCGGGCTCCGATGCTGGACACCGTCAGGTGCGCGGACGCGGGATCGCGCAGGGCTCGTCGGCACTCCTGGAGCCGCAGCGACCGGATGGTGTCCTGGAGCCCGACACCGGCGCGCTCCAGCTCCGCGTACAGGTGCCGTACGGACACGTGGTGCGCGGCCGCGATCGTCGCCGCGGAGAGGTCCCGGTCGGCCAGGTGCGCCCGGACGTACTCCTGGACCCGGAGCGCCAGGGAGCCCTGCATGGGAGCGGCGGCGAGCTGGGCGTCCGCGACGTGCGTGGTGAGGAGCGCCCGGATCAGGTCGATGCTCGGTCCGGCGATCGCTTCGGCGGCCCTGGGGTGGTCCAGGACGTCGGTGCTGCCCAGCGTGTCGAAGTAGTGCGCGACGACGGCGGCGAGCGGGTTGTTGTCCGGTCCGATGCGGAGCCCGGCGACGGCGTCAATCGTCGCGTCCGCCAAGGAGAGCGCGCTGCGGGGCACCTGGAAGTAGTGCAGCTCCGTGCGGTTCGTGTTGAGCACGGTGTACGGGCGGGTGCTCTGGTAGACGGCCATGTCGCCGGCGCGCAGGACCGCCTGGTTGTCCCCCTGGGCGAACATCGAGGTGCCCGAGACCTGCACCGCGAGGAAGACCTTCGGGTCGTGGTCCTGCCGGGCCAGCGCGGGGGTGCGTCGCAGCATCGTCGGTGTCGAGCGGGCCGACGAGAAGTTCACCGGCCCCACGTCAGCGAGCCGGCAGAGCACCTCGATCTGCGGGCCGGGCCGGTCGTAGTCGATCTCGACCGGCATCACCCCGGTCCAGATGGCGTCACGGATGATCTCGATGCGGTCGTCGGGCGGCAGGTCGTCCGAGCGCAGGACAAGGCTCATGGATAAACCTCACAAGTCGGGCATCGCGAGGTCCCCACCGTAGAGGCGACGGCCCCCCGTCCGACAGACCGGATCGTGCGTGGACGGGCCAGAACCGTGCACGTCACGGCCACCCGCGCGTCGCCCGCGCTCCCGAGACTGGCGTCATCTGCCGCCGCTCGAAAGGGAACCGACCATGAGCCCCACCGTCGTCCTGATCCACGGAGCCTTTGCCGACGCGTCCGGCTGGGGCGGCGTGATCAGCCGCCTGACCGCCGCCGGGCACAGCGTGCTCGCCCCTGCCAACCCGTTGCGCAGCGTGTCCGCCGACGCGGCGTACGTCCGGTCCTTCGTGTCGACGATCGAGGGTCCGGTGATCCTGGTCGGGCACTCCTACGGGGGCGCGGTCATCTCGAACGCGGCCGTGGGCGCCGACAACGTCACGGCCCTCGTCTACATCGCCGCGTTTGCGCTCGAGGAGGGTGAGGCGGTCGGTGCGGCCACCGCCCTCGGCAGCGAAGGCCCGCCCCCCGACCTCACGCAGATCATCGTCGTGCGACCGTTCCCCGACGCCGGTGAGGGGAACGCCGACGCCTACCTTGACCCGGCGGTCTTCCCGCAGGCGTTCTGCCAGGACCTGCCGCCGGAGGAAGCCGCGATCATGGCCGTCTCCCAGCGCCCCGCGGCCCTGGCCACCCTGGGCGAGCCGTCCGGGCCGCCGGCCTGGAAGACGCTCCCGTCCTGGTACCTCGTCGCGTCGCAGGACCGGGTGATCCCGCCCGCGGCCGAGCGCGCGATGGCCGCCCGCGCCGGGTCGACGACCGTCGAGATCGACAGCTCGCACGTCGCGATGATCAGCCACCCCGACGAGGTCGCTGCGCTCATCCAGCAGGCGATCGACGCGGTGGGGTGACCAGCGGCGCCGGGAACCGGGGCATCACCTGCGTGCCGTGCAGCCACGCGGCGAGCCGGTCGGCCTCGGTGTCCAGCGCTGCCTGCGCGTCGGCGCCGACGTCCTCGAGGAGGACCAGGTCGACGGCGCCGTCCTTCGTCGACCAGCCGCCGACGATCCGCCCGTCGACCCAGATCGTCGCTCCTCCGTTGCCCGCGGTGTCGAACACCTGCGGGCGGTGCGGGCCCACGTACCAGTCGCGGTCGTACCAGCCCATGGTCGTCGGGTCGAGCGCGGGAAGCAGGGCGACCCAGGGCTCGACGGGTCCGGAGGGGTCGACGTCGTCGGGCAGCACCCACCCCGACCCGCCGCCGTCCAGCGACACCTCGACCGCGCCGACGTCCCGCAACGCCTGCCGCACCGCGGTCAGGGTCGAGCCGAGCCACCACTTGATGTCCAGGGTCGTCCCGGGCCCGAACCGGCGCAGCCACCGCTCGACCAGCTGGGCTCGCGCAACGTCCTCGGGGAGCGGCGGGATCGGCTCCCCCAACCAGTCGGCTGCCAACGCCCAGGTGGGCCGCGACGAGGTCCATGAGCCGAGGTTCCCGGCGCGCACGATGGTCCCGGTGGCCTGCAGGCACGTCATCACGCGCGAGACCAGGGGGAACGATCCCGCCCACGGCTTCCCGTGGCCGTATGCGATCGACCCCTCCAGCACCGGCTCGCGCTCCCGGAGCTGCGCGGCGGTACGCGGCCCGTCGGCCAGACCGGCCACCGCGGCCGCCGTGACCTCGTCGAACCAGCGCTCGGCGTCCTCGACGAGGCCGGCCTCGCGGACCTCCTTCTCCAGCCGACGCCGCTCGACGCCCGCGACCCGGTTGCTCGACGCAGCCTGCACGACGGGCAGCAGATCGCGACCGACCGCGAAGAGGGTCCGCCGCATGGCCAGGTGCTTGACCAGCGTGCGGTCGTCGTAGAAGGCACGGTCCAGGTCGGGCACCTCGAAGCCGTCGACCCGCGCCCACGCCGACAGGTACAGCCCCGCCGGGTCGGTCGCGTGCAGGCAGACCATGGCGTCGGCCGCGGCCTCGACCTCGGTGACGCGGAACGGCGGGGCCACAGCGTGCCGACGAGCGAGTCGCGCACGCCGTTCGGCGTCGTCGAGGTGGGTCACCCGGCGATCGTGTCGGGCGTCGAGCACCCGGCACAACCCGCGCCCTAGGCTCGTTCCATGACCACCCCGATCTCGGTCTCGCTGCCCGACGGGCGGGTCCTGCGGGCCTACGACGTCCCCGTCGACGACGAACGGCTCGCGGTCGTGTGGCACCACGGCACCCCCAACGTCGGGACTCCGCCCGAGCCCCTGCTCCCCGCGAGCGCCGAGCGCGGCATCCGCTGGGTGTCCTACGACCGCCCGGGCTACGGCGGCTCGACACCGCACCCCGGCCGCGACGTCGCCTCCGCGGCCGACGACGTCCAGGCGATCGCCGACGCCGTCGGCCTGGACCGGTTCGCGGTCCTCGGGCACTCCGGCGGCGGGCCGCACGCCCTGGCCTGCGCCGCTCTTCTCGGGGACCGGGTGGTCGCTGCGGTCAGCGGGTCGAGTCTCGCGCCGTACGCCGCGGACGGCCTCGACTGGTTCGCGGGCATCAACCCTGCCGGGACCGCCGAGCTGCGGGCCGCCGCAGCGGGCCGCGCCGCGCTCGAGCACGTGCTGACCGCCAGCGAGTACGACCCGGAGATGTTCACCGCGACCGACCACGCGGCGCTCGAGGGCGACTGGGGCTGGATCGGCCGGATCGCCGGCGAGGCGCTCGAGGACGGGATCGGCGGGATGGTCGACGACGACCTCGCCTACGTCGCCCCCTGGGGGTTCGACCCCGCGAGCATCACCGCGCCCGTCCTCCTTCTGCACGGCGAGGCGGACCGCGTGGTGCCCCGCAGCCACGCGCTCTGGCTGGCGGACCGCATCCCTTCTGCTGAGCTCTGGCTGCGCCCGGGCGACGGTCACGTCTCGGTGCTGCAGGCCGCGGAGGACGCCTTGCACTGGCTCCTCCGCACGTAGCGCTTCGACGACCAGGAACGCTTCGGCGCCCGTCGTGACGTCCCAGCCCGCAGCCGCCCACGGCGGGCGGGCATCATCATGTGAGGCATGGCACCAGAGCCCGTCGCGACGGTCGAGCGGCACGCCACGTGGAAAGAGCTGTTCTTCGACCTCGTGGTCGTCGCCGGCATCGCCCAGCTGGCGCACCTGCTGCACGAGGACACCGAACCCACCACCCTCGGCCTGTACGCCGTCCTGTACCTGGCGTTCTGGATCTCGTGGGCCGGCTTCGCGGTCTACGGGAATGTCGCGGGCGACGACGCCAAGACGGGTGTCCTGATCGCCGCGATGCTCGGGCTCGCGGTGATGGCGGCGTCCGTGCCGGGGATCCACGGGTCGCGCGCCTCCGCGTTCGTGATCGCCTACGTCGCGCTGCGCTGGTACGCCGGTGCGGTCGTCTCCCGCGGCAGAGTGCTGCTCGACTGGCCGCTGGCGCAGTACGGCCTGGGGGCGCTCCCGTGGCTGGTCTCCCTGTGGGTCGACGCGCCCCTGAGGTACTGGCTGTGGGGCCTCGGCATCGTCATCGACCTCGGCGTGCTGCTCCTCACGTCCGGCGAGCGCGCCCTGCAGGAGGCGGAGGAGCGGCTGGAACGCGTGAAGAGCTCGCGCCGCGGCAGGTCGTCGGCCGTCCGGCTGTTCACCATCGAGGGGACGCACACCGAGGAGGAGCACCTCTCGGAGCGGCTCGGGCTCTTCGTCATCATCGTGCTGGGCGAGGGGCTCATCCAGGTCATCGACGCCGCGGCCGACTCCGCGCAGTGGGACCGCAGCACCGTCGTCGTCGCACTCGGGGCGTTCGCCCTGCTGGCATCGGTGTGGGCCGCGGGCCTGCTGCACGGGACCGCGGGCATCCCCCAGCTGACGCCGCACCGCGTCGCGCCGCGGATCGTCATGCTCCTGCACGCCCTGCTCACCGGCTCGCTGGCCGCCCTGGCCGCCGCTCTCGGGGTGGCCGTCGAGCACTCCCACGAGGTCCTGCCGACGCAGTACCGGGCGCTGCTGTGCGGAGCGGTGGCCGCCTACTGCGCGCTCGGGGTCGTGACCGCCGTGCTGGTGGGCACGCGCGGGCGCTGGATCCTGACCCGCGGGGTGCCGGGCGTCGTCGTCCCCGTCGTCCTGTTGTTCGTGTGGCCCGACCTGCACGTGGGGCTGCTGGTGTGGCTGCTCGTGGCGGTCATCGTGTGGCTGGTGCTGGAGAAGCCCGCGGACGGACGGCCGCGTCGGCCGCGACGGGCCGCGTGATCCGCGGATCGATCAGGGCCGGGCCACGGGCAGACCGAACGCCTCGAAGTGCTCGGCGCCGATGAACGCCGTCAGCTCCGCGACCCGGTCGCCGCGGAACGTCAGCACGTCGATCGACCACCCACGGTGCACGTCGTCGCCCGGCGCACGCAGGTACGACGCCACGGCGGGCTGGCCGTTCGCACTCGTCGGGACGTGCTGCCAGGAGCCGCAGGTGAACGCGATCGTCGTCACGAACTCGGTCACCGCCGAGCGCCCGCGGTACCAGTGCGGCAGCGGCGGCATCGACCAGGTCACGTCCTCGGTCAGCAGCGAGCGCAGCAGGTCGACGTCGCCGCGCTCCAGGGCGGAGGAGTACCCGGCGACGACCTCCCGCACGCGCGCGTCGGCCGGCGGCTGGTCGTCGCGCGGCGGCACCTTCTCGGCGACCGTGGCGCGGGCGCGCTGCAGTGCGCTGTTCACCGAGGCGGTGGTCGTGTCCATCCACGTCGCGATCTCGGCGGCGGAGAAGCCCAGCACCTCGAACAGCAGGAGCGCGGCCCGCTGGTTGCCGGGCAGGTGCTGCAGAGCCGCGACGAACGCGAGCTCGACGGCTTCGCGCTGCTCGTAGCGGGCGTCCGGGTACGGGCTGAGCCAGGCGACGTCGGTCAGCGGCAGGTCCCCGACGACGGCGTGGTCGCTCGACGGTCCGAGGTCGACGGGCATCGCGCGACGGCCGCGCCGGGCGATGAGGTCCAGACAGGCGTTGGTGGCGATGCGGTAGAGCCAGGACCGGAGGGCGCTCCGGCCCTCGAAGCCGTCGATCGCGCGCCAGGCACGCAGGAGGGCATCCTGGAGGGCGTCGTCGGCGTCGTGCACCGAGCCGAGCATCCGGTAGCAGTGCGCGTGGAGCTCTCCACGCAACGGTGCGACGAGGTCGGTGAAGTCTTGCGTACGCATCTGCGAAAGATCCGTCATGACCGATGATTCTCCCACTCGGCGCAAGTCCTACTCCCGACACCACCGTCCGAGGAGGACCCGATGACCACCCTGACCACCGCCACCACGCTCGACGTTCCCGGCGCCCGCCTGCACTACGAGCTGCGCGGCACCGGCCCCTTGATCGCGCTCGTCGCCGCCCCGATGGACGCCACCGCGTTCGCCCCGTTGGCCGACCTGCTGGCCACCGACCACACCGTGCTCACCACCGATCCGCGCGGCATCAACCGCAGCTCGGTCGACCACCCCGACCGCGACTCGACTCCGGTCGAGCGCGCGACGGACCTGGCCGCGCTGCTGCGGCACGTCGACGCCGGCCCCGCCACGGTGCTCGGGTCGAGCGGCGGAGCCGTCACCGTCCTGGCCCTCGTCGAGTCGGCGCCGGAGCTGGTGCACACCGCCATCCCGCACGAGCCTCCCTTGCAGGAGCTCCTCCCCGACCACGCCGAGCTGTACGGGAAGACCGAGCAGATGATCGCCACGTACCTCACCGGCGACACCCGCTCGGCGTGGAGGCAGTTCATGGACATCGGGAACCTCCAGATGCCCGACGACGTGTTCGAGATGTTCTTCGGCTCGCCGCGCGAGGGGCAGGACGCGCTCGACGAGCACTTCCAGTTCGCGCACATGCTCCGACACACCGTGCGGTTCCGACCCGACATCGACGCCCTGAGGTCAGCACCGACGCGGATCGTCGTCGGCATCGGCGAGGAGTCCACCGGCGAGCTGTGCGACCGGACCTCGCGGGCGCTCGCGGACCTGCTCGGCACCGAGCCGGCGCTGTTCCCCGGCGACCACATCGGCTTTGTGCAGCAGCCTGACGCGTTCGCGGCGCGGCTGCGCGAGATCATCGACGCATGAGTCTCGACGCCACGTTCACCGCGCCCATCAAGAAGGACGGGGCCTTCGCCACCTACCTGGAGCTGGACGGCTCCGCGGAGCTGCTCGGCACCCGCAAGGCGGTCAAGGTCACCGGCACGCTCGACGGACACGAGTTCGCCGCGACCCTGATGCCGTCGGGCACCGGGCCGCACTGGCTGCCGCTGCGCAAGGCCTTGTGCACCACGATCGGCAAGAGCGCAGCGGGCGAGCTGGTGGAGGTGCACCTCCAGGAGCGGCTGTCGTGAACGGCTGACTTCGTCCTAAGTTCTCTCTGAGGAGAGGAGTCGCTCATGTCGTTCCAGGCCTACCTGGACACCATCGAGGTCAAGACCGGTCTCACGCCGCGGCAGCTGCTGGAGATCGCCCACGAGAAGGGCCTCGACGCTCCCGGCGCCAAGGCGGCCGGCGTCGTTGCCTGGCTGGCGGAGGACTACGGCCTCGGCCGCGGGCACGCGATGGCGCTGTGGCACGTGATCTCCAAGGGACCCACCATCAGCACCAAGCACGTCGGCACGGACGGCGTGCACCGGGACGAGAGCGAGACGCTGTGGCTGGACGGCGCGGCGACGAAGCCGGTCTGATGACCGACCCTGCGACCAGCACGGACGAGTACATCGCCACGTTCCCCGACGACGTCCTCCCGATCCTGACCGAAGTGGCCGCGGCTCTGCGGCGGGCTCTGCCCGGGGCAGAGGAGCGGATCCGGTACGGGATGCCGGCGTTCATGCTGGGCGACCGGTACGCGCTGCACTTCGCCGGGTGGAAGAAGCACGTCGGCCTCTACCCCGTCGCGCCGCTCGACCCGGAGCTGGAGGCCGAGGTCGCGCCGTACCGGGCGGCGAAGGACACGGTGAAGCTCCTGTACCGCGATCCCGTGCCGACCGACCTCGTCGAGCGCATCGCCACCGCGTTGCGCGCCCGGCACGAGTAGCGGCGGTCAGAACGTCGCGGCGAGCTTGTCCAGCGACGACTCCAGGCCCAGCCGCGACAGCTCGGCCGTCTGCGCGTCCGCGTAGCCGCGTTCGACCACGGTCATGAGCCCGTCGCGCACGGTGATGACGTGGGGCACCTCGCGCGGGATGCCGGCCGGGAAGCCGAGATCCTGCGGGTCGTGGGAACCTCCGTCCGCGTCGCTGAACCCGTTGAGGAACTCCAGGCGCTCACCGTCGACGATGCGGGTGTAGGTCCAGGTGTTCCAGAGGTCGACACCGTCGGGCGTCCGCATCGCCACGAGCGAGACACCACCGACGCGCACGTCCATCCGCGCGACGGGGCACGTGAACCCCTGCGGTCCCCACCACGCACGCACGCCGTCGGACGTCGTCCAGGCCGCCCACAGGGCGCTCGCCGGTGCGTCGAACGCCCGCTGCACCTCGAGGTCGGTCATGACGCCAGCACCCGGTCGAGAGCCTCCATCGACGCGCGCGTCCCGGACTCGAGCCCGCCCGAGGGCACCCAGCGGTCACGGTCCTCGACCGACGCGAACAACGACACCGACGTGAGTCGGCAACCGGTCGGCGTGGGCTCGAACGTCTCGACCACGAGCTGCAGCGCGCCCGGTCCTCCCGCCTCGAACTCGTACGTCGACACGAGGCGGTGCGGCGCGCTGACCTCGTGGAAGACACCGTGCATCGCGTACTCGGTGCCGTCGCCTCGCGTCATCACCAGCCGCCACCGCCCGCCGACCCGCAGGTCGTGCTCGTCGACGGCGACCGCGAACCGCTCGGACCCCTTCCAGCGCGGCATCAGCGCGGGGTCCGTGTAGGCGCGGAACGCCACCTCGGCCGGTGCGTCGAAGTCGTGCACGACGACGACATCCTGCCGCCCCGGCTCGACGATCAGCTCAGTGCTTCCCATCACGGTCCTCCTCCTGCCGCAGCGCGGCGATCTCGCGGTCGAGGGCGGCGAACCGATCCCGGAACGCGGCCCGGTGGTGCTCGAGCCAGTCGGTGGCGTCGTCCAGCGCGTCCTCGCGGAGCCGGCTCGGCCGCCACTGCGCGCGCCGCCCCCGGGTGATCAGGCCGGCCTCCTCGAGCACCCGCAGGTGCTTGGAGACGGCCTGCGTCGTCATGTCGAACGGTTCCGCCAGCTGGGTCACCGTCGCCTCGCCGTCGGCCAGCCGGGCGAGGATCGCCCGACGGGTCGGATCGGCGAGGGCGGCGAACGTCGCGCTCAGCGGATCCATCTATGAAACCTTCCGGTTGTGCAACCTCTTGGTTGGATAATGCTCCTGCCGCCGCCGTTCCGTCAAGCGCTTCCAGGACGCCATGGATACGCTCGCCACGGCGGCGACGTCGCTGCACGGCTGCGAGACGAGGGAGTGTCCATGAGCATCAACGACGACGACATCACCAGCGAGCCGGCACCCGCAGGGGAAGGCGTCGCGGACGGCGGCGCGAACCCGGGCGGCCACGACGGCGGCGCGGACGGCTCGGCAGGCGAGGGTCCCGCGGACGGCGGCGCCAACCCCGCCGGCCACGACGGCGGCGCGGACGGTTCCGCAGGCGAAGGAGCGGCCGACGGCGGCGCGAACCCCGCCGGCCACGACGGCGGGGCGGACGGCTCGGCGTAGTGCCCGAGAACGCCCTGGCAGAGCGCGGACCGGTCCTGCGGTCCGCGCTCTCCCGCTGCATCAGCGTCCCCACCGAGCAGTTCGCCCTCGAGCACTGGGGCCGAGCACCGCTGCTGTCGCCGGCGCACGACGACTTCGCGGACCTGTTCTCCCCGGCGGCCGTCGACGAGCTGGTCGGTCGCCGTGGTCTGCGCACGCCGTTCATCCGGCTGGCTCACGAGGGTGCCGTCCTGGCACCCGCTCGGTTCACCGCGCCCGGCGGGCTCGGCGCCGAGGTCTCCGACCAGGTGTCCAGCGACAAGGTGCTGGCTGAGTTCGCGGTCGGCGCGACGATCGTGCTCCAGGGCCTGCACCGGATGTGGCCGCCGCTGGTCGACTTCACGCGGCAGCTCGTCGAGGAGCTCGGGCACCCCGCCCAGGTCAACGCGTACGTCACGCCGCCGTCGTCGCAGGGCTTCTCCCCGCACTACGACACCCACGACGTGTTCGTCCTGCAGGTGTCCGGTGAGAAGCACTGGGTCATCCACGCGCCCGTGCACCCGGACCCGCTCAAGGACCAGGTGTGGACCGACCACCGGGCCGCCGTCGACGAGGCCGGTCGCGGGACGCCCGTCATCGACCAGGTCCTGCGGCCGGGAGACGCCCTCTACCTGCCGCGCGGCTGGATCCACTCCGCGACCGCCCTCGGCGGCACGTCCATCCACCTGACCGTCGGGCTGTCCGCGTACACCCGCGCCGACGTCGTCGACGCGCTGCTGAGCCTGGTGGGCGACTCCGCGGCGCTCCGCGCCTCGCTGCCGATGGGCATCGACGTCGGCGACCCGGACGACGTGCGCCCGATCGTCGAGGAGGCGGTGACCGCCCTGGTCGCCGCGCTCACCTCGACCCCCGATGCTGCCGCGCTGACCGCGAGCCGCCTCGGCGCACGGTTCGGCCGGGACACGCGTCCGGAGCCGGTCGCCCCGCTGGCCACCCTCAGCGCGATCACCTCACTGACCGAGGACACCCGCGTCCGGTGGCGCAGCGGCTACGGCGGCCGCATCGAGACAGCGGGGGACCGCGTGCGGCTGACAGCCCGGGGCACCGTGCTGTCGATGCCCGCCGAGGCCGCACCGGCGCTGCAGGTCCTGCGCGCCGGCGAGCCGGTCACCGTCGGGTCGCTGCCCGGGCTCGACCTGGCCAGTGCGCTCGTCGTCGTCCGCCGCCTGCTGCGCGAGGGCGTGGTGGTGACGTCGCCGTGACCGACCGGTGGGTGCCCTGCAGCGACGGCGCCCGCGAGCGCGGCGACCCCCTCGTCGCCACCGGCTCCCACGGCGACCGCTGGTTCCTCGTCGAGAACCAGGCGGGCTGGGGTCGACGTGCCCTCCTGGACCCCCCGTTCGATGCCGCCCTCGGCCGTGCGCTGGTGCACCGCATCGAGGACGACGGGATCCGACCGCTCGCCATCCGGCGACCGGGCCGGCGGGCGACCCAGGACGGCACCCGGTGGGCGCTGGTCGACTCGCGCCCGGGGCGGGAGTCGGTGCGGTGGGGGCGGGTCGACGAGCCCACCGACCTGTTGGACGTGCCGCTCGACGGCTCGGCGGGCGAGGCGTCGGACCAGCCGATCTTCGCCGTCTGCGCCCACGGCCGGCACGACCAGTGCTGCGCGGTCCGCGGACGGCTCGTCGCCGCCCGCCTGGCGGCGGCGTACCCCGAGCAGACCTGGGAGTGCTCGCACCTGGGCGGCGACCGCTTCGCCGGCACGATGGTGCTGCTCCCGCACGGCCTCTACTACGGCTGGGTCGACGACGCCGACGCGGTCGACGTGGCCGACGCCTACCTCGCCGGACGCGTGGAACCGCGGTTCCTGCGCGGCCGCAGCGCCTACTCGCACCCGGTGCAGGCCGCGCAGCACTTCGCACGTGCCCAGCTGGGGGACGACCGCCTCGACGCGTATCCGCCGCTGCGCGAGGTGCGCACCGACGACGGCTGGACGGTGCGGCTGGCCACGCCCGGCGGCCCGGTGACCGTGACGCTCGTCGAGTCGTCGTCCGCGCCCCTGCTCTCCACCTGCGCGGCGACCCAGGCCCTGCCCGTGCGGCAGTGGGCGCTCGCGGAGATCGTCAGCCCCGCGACGTAGCGGTCGATCCTTGCCCGCCTCGTCGACCCGCGGTAGAACTGGCTGGAGCTCCTTCGGGTCCACGGCAGGGCCAGGAGACGTGCGATGGCCACCGGAACTTACGGCTACATCATCGTGGGCGCCGGGTCGGCGGGCTGTGTGCTGGCCAACCGGCTCTCGGCCGACCCCGCGTGCCAGGTTGCCCTGCTCGAAGCGGGCGGCTCGGACCGCAAGCGGGAGATCCGGATACCGGCGGGGTTCGTCCAGCTCTTCCAGACCGAGTACTTCTGGAACTACCGCACGACCAAGCAGCCGCAGCTGTCGGACCGGGAGCTGTACTGGCCGCTCGGCAGGACCCTCGGCGGTTCGTCATCGCTCAATGGGCAGGCGTGGACCCGTGGGCACCGCGCCGACTACGACGGCTGGGCGCGCAGCTGTCCCGGCTGGTCCTACGGCGAGGTGCTGCCGTACTTCCGGCGGGCCGAGCGCCGCGTGGGGAGCAATCGTGGCGGGGTGTACGGCACCTCAGGTCCGCAGTTCATCTCCGAGCTGCGCGACCCGAACCCGACCACGTCGGCGTTCCTGGAAGCCTGTGCCGAGCTGGGCATGCACCGTCTCGGCGAGCTCAACGAGCCGGACAACACCGGCTATGCACCAACCCCGGTGACGCAGCGCCGCGGGCTGCGGCACAGTGCCGCGGACGCGTACCTGCACCCCGCCAGAAGGCGGCCCAACCTCACCGTCGTCACCGGTGCTCACGCCCAGCGGATCCTGCTCGACGGGAGCCGTGCCACCGGCGTCGAGTACCTGGACGGGGCCGGTGTGACCCGGCGGATCACCGCCACCCGCGAGGTGATCCTCAGCGCGGGCGCCGTCCACTCACCGCAGCTGCTCATGCTCTCCGGCATCGGCGACGCCGACCAGCTGCGAGCTGCCGGCGTGGAGCCGCGCCACGACCTGTCGGGTGTCGGAGCGAACCTGCAGGATCACCTGGCCTGCGGGATCTTCTTCCACTGCCCGAAGCCGATCACACTGGTCGGCGCCGGCTCCCCGGTCCAGCTGGTCCGGTTCCTGCTCCTGCGCCGCGGGATGCTCACCTCCAGCGTGAACGAGGCGGTCGCCTTCGTCCGCAGCGACCCAGCGTTGGCCGCCCCCGATCTTGAGCTCGTCTGGCTTCCTTTCCCGATCCTGGGCGAGGGCCTGTCCGCTGCACCCGGGCACGGGGTGACCCTGGCGGTGGAGCTCCTGCAACCGGAGAGCCGCGGCAACGTCCGGCTCGCCAGTGGCGACCCGGCGGAGCCGCCGGTCATCGACCCGGGCTACCTCACCGCCGAGTCGGATCTGCGCGGTCTTGTCACCGGCGTGCGCATCGCCGAGCGGCTGTGCGACGCCGCGGCGCTGCGTCCCTACGTCGGCGCCCCCATGGCGCCCTATCCGGGCAAGGTCGATGACGCGACGCTGACGACGCTCGTCCGGGACTACGCCCAGACGGCGTACCACCCGGTCGGCACCTGCCGCATGGGCAGCGACGATGCCTCGGTGGTGGACTGCGAGCTGCGGGTCCGCGGCCTGCACGGGCTGCGCGTGGTCGACGCGTCAGTGATGCCACGGATCATCCGCGGCCACACCAACGCGCCGACCGTGATGATCGCCGAACGCGCCTCCGACCTCATCCGAGCCGGCAACCACTCACCAGGCGCCGCGAACAGCGCCTGACGACAGCGACGGGTCCCTCAGGACGTCTGCGAGATCCGGATCTCGTTGCCCGACGGGTCCCGGAACGCACAGTCGCGGGGGCCCCAGCCCTGGTCCTTCGGCTCCTGGAGAACCTCGGCACCGGACGCGCGGACCGTCTCGAAGACCTTGTCCACGTCGTCGGAGGCGAACACGAGCGCCGGCAGCGAACCCTTGGTGAGGAGCTCCTGGATCGCGTCGCCCTCGGCCTGCGAGCGGCCGGCGTGGGGCTGGGAGAGCACGATGCCCAAGCCGGGCTGAGCGTCGGTGCCCAGGGTGACCCAGCGGAACCCGCCGGAGGAGACGTCGTTCTGGACCTCGAGGCCCAGGGCGTCCCGGTAGAAGCCGAGGGACTCCTCGACATCGTTGACGGTGATGTTGGTGTACTGGAGTGAGATCGTCATGACGTCGAGCCTAGGAAGCGGTCGCGGGCGTCGCTTCTCCGATCCTGCTCGCTTTGCGGACCGGGCGCGTGTGAGCCTTCGCGATGCACGCGGGCATGGCCTCGACCGCCGAGTGCTCCCGACGGCGGTAGGCCGTCGGTGTCTCGCCGGTGATCTCGGTGAACCGGGAGCTGAACGAGCCGAGCGACGTACAGCCGACCGCCATGCACGCGTCCGTGACGCTCATGCCCGCACGCAGCAACGCCATCGCGCGCTCGATCCGACGGGTCATCAGGTAGCTGTACGGCGTCTCGCCGTAGGCCGCGCGGAATTGTCGCGAGAAGTGCGCGGGCGACATGAGCGCCCGGGCCGCCATCGTGGGGACGTCGAGCGGCTTGGCGTAGTCGCGGTCGATCAGGTCCCGGGCGCGGCGCAGGTGGGCGAGGTTCTCGAGCTCCTGCGGAGTCACGATTCGACGCTAGCACCGGCCTCACGCGCTGGTCACGGCAGTGCAGCCGCCCTACGGGACGATGTAGCCCGCCGTCCGGAACAGCTCGTACCACTCGGCGCGCGTCAGGGGGATGTCCGACCCCTGCGCCGCACCGGTTACGCGGTCCGGGCTTGTCGTCCCCAGCACCACCTGCATCCGCGCGGGGTGCCGGGTGATCCAGGCCGTGGCGATGGCGATCGCGGGCACGTCGTACTTCGCCGCCAGCCGGTCGATGACCGCGTTGAGCTCCGGGTAGTCGGGCGAGCCGAGGAAGACGCCGGTGAAGAAGCCCGCCTGGAACGGCGACCACGCCTGGATGGTGATGTCGTGCAGTCGGCAGTAGTCGACGATGCCGCCGTCGCGGTCGATCGACTGGTCTTCCGCCTGCATGTTCGCCGCGACCCCCTGGGCGATGATCGACGAGTGCGTGATCGACAGCTGCAGCTGGTTGGCGACGATCGGCTGCCGGACGAACTTCTTCAGCAGCGCGATCTGCCCGGGCGTCTGGTTGGACACGCCGAACGCGCGCACCTTGCCCGCCGCCTCGAGCTCGTCGAACGCTCGCGCGACCTCCTCGGGCTCGACCAGGGCGTCCGGGCGGTGCAGCAGCAGGATGTCGATGTAATCGGTGCGGAGCGCGGCCAGCGAGCCGTCCACCGACTCGATGATGTGCTCGTAGGAGAAGTCGAAGCCGTCGGGCGGGACGATGCCGCACTTGGTCTGGATGACGACCTCGGCGCGGTCGGCCGGAGTCAGGCGCAGCGCCTCGGCGTACCGGCGCTCGCACACGTGCATCGCGCCGCCGTAGATGTCGGCGTGGTCGATCATCGTGATCCCGGCGTCCCGCCCGGCGGCCACGAGAGCGCGTATCTCGTCGTCGGCCTTGTCCGTGATCCGCATGAGCCCGAGCACCACGTTGGGGACGACGAGGTCCGTGCCGGGCAGGGTGAAGGTCTTCACAGCGGGGGGTCCTCTCGAGGGTGCCGATCGTGCACGACCATCGTCGGTCAGGCTCGCGGCAGGCGCAGCGTCACCAGCTGGAACGGCCGCAAGGAGAGCTCGACGGCCTCGTCGGTCGCCGTGACGCCGGGAGCGTCGACGTCCCGCTCCAGCAGGTCGACCGCCCTGGCACCGGCGACGGCGAACCCGGGCACGAGTGTCGCTCGCGCCTTCCCTCCCACCGACTCGTACAGGCGCACGATCACGTCGCCGCTCCGGTCCTCGGCAAGCTTGAGCGACTCGACCACGACCGCGGGGTTCGACACCGTGACCAGCGGTTCCGCCGTGCGAGCGCCGAGGACCACGCGCTCGCGCAAGTTGGTGCGGTAGCCGTCCACGACGGCATCGGCGATCCCCGCACCCGGGTGCAGGACGGTGGTCATCCGGTGCTGCCCCTGGTCCGCCTCCGGGTCCGGGAACAGCGGAGCCCGCAGGAGCGACAGCCGGACGGTCGTCCCCGAGCCACCGGGCCGGCGCGTGACGTCGTGGCCGTAGGTGGAGTCGTTGGCGATCGCGATGCCGTAGCCGGTCTCGCCGACGTGCACCCAGCGATGCGCGCAGACCTCGAACCGGGCCGCGTCCCAGGACGTGTTGGTGTGCGTCGGGCGGAAGACGTGGCCGAACTGGGTCTCCGCGGCCGACCGGTCCGCCAGCACGTCGAGCGGGAACGCGAGCTTGAGCAGCTTCTGCCGCTCGTGCCAGTCGACCTCGGTGACGATCTCGACGGCCGCGCTGCCGCGGCGCACCGTGATGTCCTGCACCAGCCGGGAGGCACCGAACGAGCGGGTGGTGCGCACGACGACGGCGTCGGGAGTCTCGCTCACCACCTCGCGGCTGTCGGCGTCGAGCAGGTCGGTGCCCACCCGGCGGTACTCCTTGTCGATGTCCCACGCGTCCCACTGCGCGGGGGCGTCCCGGTGCAGCTGCAGCAGGTTGGCCGGCGCACCAGCCGGGATCACCTCGCGGTCGGCCACCAGGTCGCGCAGCGAGTCGATCTGACCGCCGGCCGTCAGGTGGACGTCGACCAGCCCGTTGCGGACGCGAAACGTGCCGTCGTCGTCGCGGACGAGCGTGACCGCGTCCCCTTCGGCCGGCTCCACCGGCCCGGCGCCCAGAGCGCGCACCCCGGATCGGGCGTGCGGCGCCGCGTTGAGCAGCACGGGCGCATCACCGTCACCGACCACGCAGGCGGCCGCGGTCGCGATCAGGTCCTCCAGCTCCGCGCCGATCGTGGCGTACGTCTCCTCCGCCTCGCGGTGCACCCAGCCGATCGAGCTGCCGGGCAGGATGTCGTGGAACTGGTGCAGCAGCGCGGTGCGCCAGAGCCGCTCGAGGTCGTCGTACGGGTACTCGGCCCCCGTCTGGACCGCCGCGGTGGCCGCCCACAGCTCGGCCTCCCGCAGCAGGTGCTCGGTGCGCCGATTGCCCTGCTTGGTGCGGGCCTGCGACGTGTAGGTGCCGCGGTGGAACTCGAGATACATCTCCCCAGTCCACACCGACGGCTGCGCCAGCTCGGCCTCGGCCCGGGCGAAGAACGTGTTCGGGCTGCCCATCTCCACCGTCGGCGCCCCCTCGAGCGAAGCGAACCGGCGCGCGGACGCGACCATCTCCCGCGTCGGGCCGCCACCGCCGTCGCCCCAGCCGAACGGCACGATCGACGAGCCGGCGGCGCCCTTCTCCGCGAAGTTCCGCTCGGTGTGCAGCAGCTCGACCGCCGACAGGTCGGAGTTGTAGGTGTCGACCGGCGGGAAGTGCGTGAGCACGCGCGACCCGTCGATGCCCTCCCAGGTGAACGTGTGGTGCGGCATCCGGTCCGTGTCGTTCCAGGACAGCTTCTGCGACAGGAACCAGCGCGACCCCGCCGACCGCACGATCTGGGGGAGCGCCCCGGAGTAGCCGAACGAGTCGGGCAGCCACACGTCCTGCGTCTCGACGCCGAGCTCCTCCAGGAAGAACCGCTTGCCCGCCACCATCTGCCGGGCCATCGCCTCGCCGCCGGGCATGTTGGTGTCGGACTCGACCCACATCCCGCCGACGGGGACGAACTGGCCCGCAGCGACCTTCTCGCGGATCCGCGCGAACAGCTCGGGGTAGTACTCCTTCATCCAGGCGTACTGCTGAGCCGACGAGCACGCGAACACGAAGTCCGGGTCGGCGTCCATCAGTGCGATGACGTTGGAGAACGTCCGGGCGCACTTGCGCACGGTCTCGCGCACCGGCCACAGCCACGCCGAGTCGATGTGCGCGTGGCCCACCGCGTAGACGTGGTGCGCGCTGGCCGAGGCAGGTGCGTCGAGCAGCGGGCGCAGCGACGTGCGGGCGGCAGCGGCGGACCCCGCGACGTCGTCGGGGTCGACCGTGTCGAGCAGCTCCTCGAGCCCGAACCGGATGCTCGCCCGACGCGTCGAGTCCGCGGGCAGCGCCTTCATCAGCCCGATCAGCGCCGTCAGGTCCTGCAGCAGCTCCCACACGGCGACGTCACGCAGGGCGACGTCGACGCGCTGCAGCACGTACTGCGGGTCGGTCCCCGCCGTGGCCAGCTCGCCGTACGGCGTCGGGACGAAGCCGAAGCCGCCGGCGATGTTCGGGTTGCCGGCCGCCTCGACGAACACGTCGACGTGCCGGTCGCCGCTCCACGGCACGGCCTGGTTCATCGGCGAGACGCCCTTGATCGTCGTGCCGTCCGGCCGCCAGACCAGCCCCTCGGCCTGGAATCCCGGGTTCGACCGGGAGAACCCCAGGTCGATCACCAGCTCGACCGCCGTGCCCTCGCCCGACCAGCCCTTGGGCACCTCCCCGGTGACGTGGAACCAGGTCGTGCTCCAGGGGGCACCCCACGCTAGGCCGGGCGCGACCGGCTGATACTCCTGACCGACCGCCTCCGGGAACGGGACCGGCTCGCCCGGAACGGTCCAGGCGGTCAGGGCCAGCGGGACGCGGCCGCGGTAGACGGCGGGGACGATCTGGTCAGCCACGAACCGGTCGATGCGCGCCTCGGCGAGCAGGGGGTTGCCGTGCACAGTGCTCCTCTGTCGCGGGCGTTCAAGGTGCGTGAGCGTGCCCGACCGGCCCGGTCCCAGCCGCGACGCCTCGCCCTCCTCGCGCACGAGCCCTTGCTCGAGCAGCCGCCGCGTCGCGTTGGTCACCGTCTGCGCGGAGAGCCCGGTCGGCCGGGCCCATCATGTCACTGCGCCGTCAGGCTCCCCCGGCGGCGGGCTAGCAGGCTCGCCTGGGGTCGCCGCTCCTGGCCGACGGGCTGCCGGACCAGACGGGCGTCGACGACGAACCCCGCATCGTCCAACAGGGCCGCGACGGTGTCGGGCGAGTGCAGCCACGCGTCGCACTCGACGTCGTGCCCGTACGCGTGGGTCATCGACCGGTGCTCGTCGTGCCCGGCCTGGAACCCGAGGAGCAGGTGGCCGCCGGGGGCGAGCACGCGGCGCAGCTCGGCGACGACCGCGGGCAGACCCTCGGGTGGCGTGTGGATGATCGAGTACCAGGCCAGCACGCCCGCCACACTCCCGTCGGGGAGGTCGAGGGCGGTCATGGACCCGACCTCGAAGCGGAGCGACGGGTACGCGCGCCGTGCCACCGCGATCATGCCGGACGACAGGTCGATGCCGACGACGTCGATCCCGAGCCCGGCCAGGTACGCGGTCAGACGGCCCGTCCCGCAGCCGACGTCCGCGACAGGGCCGTCGACACGATCGGCGAAGTCGGCGAGCATCGCGCGGTCGAGCGGCCCCTCGGCGTCCAGCCCGGTCACCAGGCGCGCGTAGTCCTCCGCGACGGCGTCGTACGTCGCCCGGGTGGCGTCGAGGTCCATGGTCAGCCCGTGACGACGAAGCCCGCCCGCAGGAGCACCTCGTCGCGCGACGACGGCCCTACCAGCAGCTCGAACTTTCCCGGCTCGACGATCCGGACGCCGCTCGCGTCGACCAGCGTGCAGTCCGCGACCGGCAGCGTGAGGTCGACGACGACCCGCTCGCCCGGAGCGACCTCCACCTGCCGGTACGTCTTGAGCTCCTTGATGGCCCAGGTCACCGACGTGACGGTGTCGCGGACGTAGACCTGCACGGTCTCCCGCGCCGGCCGGTCGCCCGTGTTGTGCAGCGTGACGTGGGCGCGGACGGTGTCGTCGAGGCCGAGCACCGGATCCACCACCTGGAGGTCGGTGTACTCCACGGTCGTGTAGGACAGCCCCTCGCCGAACGCGAACGGCACCCGCTGGGTCAGGTCGGCGTACCGGGTCCCGTGCTGGCCGGGAAGCTGGTTGTAGAAGACGGGCAGCTGGCCGACGTGCTCCGCGAACGAGATCGGCAGGCGCCCGGACGGCTCGATCCGGCCCAGCACCAGCTCGGCGATCGCCTGCCCGCCGAGCATCCCGGGGTTCGCGGCCCAGATGATCGCGGCGGCGTTCTTGGCCGAGGCGGGGAGCACGTGAGGCTTGCTCGCGATGACGACGACGACCAGGGGCGTGCCCGTCTCCGCGAGAGCGTCGAGCAGCGCGACCTGCCCGCCGACGAGCTCGAGCGTGGCGGTGGACCGGCCCTCGCCCACGAGCTCGATCCGGTCTCCGACGACCGCGACGACGACGTCGGCATCGCGAGCCGCGGCCACCGCCTCGGCGATGAGCGTGGCGTCGGGTTCGACCGGGAACACGACCTGCGGGCGCGGCTGGCCGTCGGGGAAGAACGCTCCGTCGGGGTCGGCGCCGAGCGTGAGGATGTCCGCGCCGCGCGCGTGGGTGACCGTCCAGCCGTCCGGGACGTGGTTGCGGAAGCCGTCGAGCACCGTCTGCGTCATCTCGCGCGGGTGGCCGTCGGGCAACCAGTCGGCCTGGCCCGACGAGCCTGCCCAGTCGCCGAGCTGGGTGTGCTGGTCGTCGGCGTTGGGGCCGACGACGGCGACGGTCTTCCGCGCCGCGCCGAGCGGCAGCGTGCCGTCGTTGGTGAGCAGCACGAGCGACCGCCGGGCCAGCTCGAGGTTGAGCTCGGCGTGCTCGGCCGAGCCGATGACCGCCGTCTGCCGCTCCAGCGACGGGTGCCGGGGGTCCTCGAACAGTCCCAGCTCGAACTTCAGGGTGAGGATCCGGCCGACGGCCGCGTCGAGGGCAGCCTCGTCGAGCAGCCCCTCGTGCACCGCCTCCTGCGCCCCCTCGAAGAAGCCCGGCGTCGTCATGACCATGTCGTTGCCGGCCCGCACGGCCGCGGCCGACGCGCGCGCGTAGTCGGGCTGGATGTGCTGCTCCCACACCATCCGCCCGACGTTGTCCCAGTCGGTGATGAGCGTGCCGTCGTAGCCCCACTCCCCGCGCAGGACCTCGTTGAGCAGCCAGTTGTTGATCGTGATCGGGACGCCGTCCATCGACTGGTACCCGAGCATGAAGGTGCGGCAGCCCTCACGCGCTACGCGCTCGAACGGCGGCAGGAACCACGACCGGAGCTTGCGGCGGGAGATGTCGGCCTCGGTGGCGTCGCGGCCGCCCTGCGTCTCGGAGTAGCCGGCGAAGTGCTTCGCCGTCGCCAGGATCGCCGTCGGGTCGGAGAGCCCGTCTCCCTGGTAGCCACGGACCATGGCGGAGGACAGCTCGCCGATGAGGAACGGGTCCTCGCCGAACGTCTCGCTCACGCGGCCCCAGCGCAGGTCGCGGGCGATGCAGAGAACCGGGGAGAACGTCCAGTGGATGCCGGTGGCGGCCACCTCGACGGCGGTCGCGCGCGCGGCCCGCTCCAGCAGGTCGGCGTCCCACGTGGCCGCCATGCCGAGCTGCGTCGGGAAGATCGTCGCGCCTTCCCAGAAGGAGTGCCCGTGGATGCAGTCGTCCGCGATCAGCAGCGGGATCTGGAGCCGCGTCCTCGCGGTCAGCTCGTGCGCCTCGCGCACCCGTTCCGGGGACGTGTGCAGGATCGACCCGACGTGCAGGTTCAGGACGAGGTCGTCCACGCCCTCCTGGGCGTTGAGCTGCATCATCTGCCCGACCTTCTCGGGGAGCGTCATGCGCCCGACGAGGTCGGCGACGCGCTCGGCGATGGGAACGGCAGGGTCCTGGTAGGGCGCGTTCATGGCGATGTCCCGGCCTCGGATCGATTCGAGCATGATGTCTGCGGGACACCCTAGAGGAGCGTGCAATGACGGACGAGTACGACGCGGTGCGAGCGAAGCTGAACACCGGCGAGCTGTATGTGGACTACGGGCCAGGCCTGGAGGCGCTCGAGGCGGAACGCGTCGCCGGCAAGGAGCTGACGTACGACTTCAACCACTCGCGCCCGGGCGAGGCGGCGCTGCGGACCGAGATCCTGCACCGGCTGCTCGGGAGCGCCGGCGACGGGATCTGGATCGAGCCGCCGTTCCACGTCTCGTACGGCTCGCACGTGCACATCGGTGACGGGTTCTACGCCAACTTCAACCTGGTGCTCGTCGACGACGCCGACATCCACATCGGCGACCGCGTGATGATCGCGCCGAACGTCACCATCTCGACGGCGGGCCACCCGACCGTGCCCGAGGAGCGCGCCGGCGGCAGGCAGTTCTCGCTGCCCGTGCGGATCGAGGACGACGTGTGGATCGGTGCGAACGTCGTGATCCTGCCCGGCGTGACCATCGGCGCGGGCAGCGTCGTCGGTGCGGGGTCGGTCGTCACGCGCGACGTCCCACCGCGCGTGGTCGCCGTCGGATCGCCGTGCCGCGTCCTGCGGTCGGTCGACGAGACCGGGCGGTGAGCCGATAACTTGGCGCGCGTGACCGGTTCCGAACGCATCGCCGTGCTGTCCGACGTCCACGGGAACCTGACCGCGTTCGACGCCGTGCTGGCCGACATCGACGCGCGCGGGATCACCACGATCCTCAACCTGGGCGACGTCGCCGGGAAGGGTCCGCGCGGCTCGGCGTCGATCGCCCGCACCCGCGCGCGCTGCGCGCTGACGGTCCGCGGGAACTGGGACGACTTCCTGCCGGTGTCGGGCGAGCACCACGACCCGTCCATCCGGTGGTGGCACGACGAGCTCACCGCGGACGACCGGACCTGGCTGTCTTCTCTGCCGCTCAGCCACGACCTGGTGCTGGCCGGCCGGCAGGTCCGCCTGTTCCACGCGTCCGCGACGAGCGTCTACACCCGCGTCCACTTCCACCACACGGACGACGAGTTCGCCGCGATGTTCGCCAGCACCGAGCTCACCGGCGACGGCCCGGAACCGGCCGTGGTCCTGTACGGCGACGTGCACGACGCCTACGTCGAGACGTTCCGCGGCCGGACCCTGGTGAACGTGGGCAGCGTCGGCAACCCGCTGGACGAGACGACCGCGTCGTACGTGATCCTTGAGGCGGTCGGCGAGACGTTCGGCATCCAGATCGTGCGCGTGCCGTACGACGTGGAGGCCGAGCTCGCCGTCGCGGAGGCCGCGCAGATGCCGACGTTCGAGTCCTGGGCGGTCGAGCTGCGCACCGGGATCTACCGCGGCCAGCACGCCGAGCTGGGCCTCAGCGTCCGGAGCTGACGCCAACCGCGGCCACCAACCGCCGCACCACGTCGTCGGGGTCCGACTCCCACTCCGTGGCCAGCACCTGCACCACGTGCCAGCCGCCGGAGCGCAGCGCGGTCGGCTGGGTGACGCGGCGCTCGTCGAGCGAGTGCGCGGAGAGCCGCGACGGCTGGTCGACGAGCACCCCGACCGTGTGCTCCGCGGCGCCGACCGGACGCAGCGCCAGGTCGGCCCGGAACGCGGACTGCCCGACGCCGGCGACGACCTCGACGCCGGCCGCGCGGACCGCGTCGGCGATCTGCTCCACGATCGGCGCGGTGGAGGTCACCGCAGCACGCCCGGTCCGCTCCCGCAGGGACGCGAGGACGCCCGCCGCGGCAGCCGCGTCGCCGTTGGACACCGCGTCGGCGTAGTGCAGGAAGCCGCGCAGGGTGTTGGCGCCGTCGTTGTAGGTGTTGGTGATCGCGGTGTGGTCGATGCTGCTGACCAGGACCATGTGCCGACGGGCGCGGCTGAAGATGACGTTGAGCCGCTTCTCGCCGCCCGCGTTGTTGATGGGCCCGAAGTTCATGCGCATCCGACCGTCCGGGCCGGCGGCGTAGCAGACGCTCATGAGGATGATGTCCCGCTCGTCGCCCTGGACGTTCTCCAGGTTCTTCACGAACAGCCCGACCACCTGGCCGTCCTCCTCGCGCGCGACCTCGGCGTCGTAGTGGCGGGCGAACTCGCTGTCCTCGCGGCCCAGGCGCTCCAGCGCGCGCTCGATCTCGGACTGCTGCGCCTCCGAGAACGCGACGATCCCGAGCGTCTGGCCGGTCCCCCGTGCCAGCAGCTCGCGGACCAGGTGCGCGATCCAGACCGCCTCCTGCGGGTTGGTCCGCTGCCTGTAGACGCCGTCGAGCACACGCATCGCGCTGATGCTGCGCTCCAGCAGACCGTCCACGGCGGCGGCGACGTCGTCGGGCGAGGGGACGTCGCTGACCGACACGTCCAACGGACGCGCCCGGACGTGCGTGAGGGTCCGGTCCGGGATGGTGGTGAGCCGGCCCTCGTAGAACGCCGCGTTGCTGAACTGGATGAGCGCCTCGTACTGGCTGCGGTAGTGCCAGGTGAGCATCGTCGACGGCAGCCGCACCGACCCGACCGCGAGGAAGCTGTCGGAGTCGAGCACCACGCCCACCGGGGCCTCGTCGTCCTCCGCGCCCTCGACGGGTGCCTCGGCGGCGCCGCCGACCTGGAAGTACCGCGTCGGCGGCAGCTGCATCCGGTCGCCGACCACGATGACCTGGGCGCCGCGGAACAGCGCCGGCACGGCCTCCTCGACGGGGATCTGGCTGGCCTCGTCGTAGATCACCACGTCGAACGACGTGTCCAGCGGCAGGGTGTCCGACAGCGACGACGGGCTCATCAGCCACACCGGCCGCATCGCCGCGACGACGGCTCCGGGTTCCGCCGAGGCGAGGTGCCGGATCGACTTGTAGGCGCGCACCTTGCCGAACTCGTGCTCCAGCTCACGACGTCCCGCCATCCACGTCGCCTTGAGCGCGCGGTCCTCCGGATGCATGCCGGTGACGCTGCGCTGCGAGTGCGCGACCGACTCCGCGAACCTGGCCCGCAGCCGGGCGGTGACCACGTCGGCGTTGGCACGCTGGAGCGCCGGGGCGCGCTCGGCGACGCGGTCCAGCAGGTCATCCAGGCGCTCGCCGTCGAGCCGGTTCAGAGCGGGGTGCTGCGCGCGGGCCTCGCGCATCGACGCGGCGACGACGGCGTGCTCCAGCTCGTCCGGCGAGGCATCCAGCTGCCGCAGCGCACGCAGGACGGTCGGGGCGACGGCCAGGTCCCGCAGCGAGCCGGCCGCCGCCCGCACGAGCGCCTGGCCGTCGGCCCCCGTCAGGCCGCGCAGCTCCTTGCGCAGGGCGCTCATCGGGAGGTCGTCGGCGCCCGCGACCAGGCCGGTCAGCCGCGTCCGGACCGCGTCGACCTGCTCCGGGAGCCGGTCGAGGACGTCGTCGGGCTCGGTGTCCGCCAGGCGCGTGCGCCACACCGCGAGCGCGCCCGTGTACCGACGGATCGCGGTGATCCGGTCGCTGAGCACCGCGAGGTCGCCGTGCCCCCACTCGCGGGCCAGCTCCTGCGAGAACGCGTCGGCGCGGGCGGCCGTGTCGTACCGGGCGACCAGGAGCTCCAGCGCCTGGGTGACCGTCGGCCGGACCTGCCGGTCGCCGGCGTCGAAGCCGGCCGCGACCAGCTTCTTCACGCGCCGCCAGCCGCCGTCGAGGAACTTCCACATCGACTGTTCGCGTCGCCGCGCGATGTCCAGGGCGGCCGCCGCGTCGGGCGCGGACAGCGGCTCGCGCCAGCCGGTCGCTGCCCGGTCGGCCGCGTCCGCCGTCGCCTCGACCTCGCGCCACGCGACCGTCGCGTCCTGGAGCCGGCGGGCCACCGGGGTCCGCGGGGTCACGGCCGTGCCGAGGTCGCGCTGCACCAGCGGGGCCAGGACCGCGTGCATCTGCCCGACCGCGTCGGCGTCGTCCACGGTGAGGCCGTCGCCGTCCGCGGACGCACCGGCGGCCACGAGCAGGGCGAGCACCGCGTCGATCGCGTGCACCGCCTCCTGCGCGCGCTGGGCGACCACCGCGTCGGCGCGGGACTCGTCGAGGACTGCCGGGTCGACCAGCCGGACCGGGGTGCGGGCGAGCACCGGGGGCGCACCCGCGCGTGCCAGGGCCGCCACGAGCGCGTCCACGAGCGGACGGGCCGGCACCCAGTCGGCGGGCTCGGGCAGCAGCGCCTGCTCGGCCGGGGTCAGGTCGTCACCCCAGCGGAACCCGCGCAGCGCGATCAACCGGTCCAGCACGTCCTGCACACCGGACAGCGCCCGCTCGTACGCGCCGACCTCGGCCAGCGCACCGGCCGTCGCGTCGATCAGCGCCGCCCGGCGGGCCTCGACCGCCTCCAGCGGCTCGTGGTCGGCCAGCCACCGCTCGTACGTGTCGCGCAGACCGTGCACGAACTCCTTCTTGTCCTGCTGGCTGTCGTGCACCAGCGTGCAGATCTCGCCCAGCCCCTGCGCGCGCAGCCGTGCGTGCACCACGTCGAGGGCGGCGCGCTTCTGGCACACGAACAGCACGCGCTTGCCGTGCGCGACGAAGTCGGCGACCAGGTTGGTGATCGTCTGCGACTTGCCGGTGCCGGGCGGCCCCTGGATGACGAAGTTGTCCCCGGAGCGGGCGAGGGCCACGGCGCCCACCTGCGACGCGTCCGCCGGGACCACCAGGTACCGGTCGGCCACGGGGATGGTCGCACCGCGCTCGGCCACGTCCCGCGGGGCCGTGGAGAACAGCTCGTCGAACGCGGCGTTCGGCATCGGCTCGGTCAGCAGGGAGTCGTAGTCGCGGACCAGGCTGAGCGTGCGGTAGTTGAAGTTGGCCAGCGTGACCATCGTCAGGTCGACGTCCCACGTGTACGGGTTGTCGTCGGCCTGGTCATGCAACGAGAACGTCTGCACCGACGACTGCTCCACCACGTGCTGCGGCGCAGGTGCGTCACCCAGCTCGACCGACAGCGGGACCGGCCGTCTCTGGATGCGGTCCTGGTAGATCTGCACGCCCAGCGGAGCCCACCCGGGACGGCGGTACGAGTACGCGTACTGGCGGCGGCCGTACGTCGGCCGGCTGGACGGGCGGCGTCGCCGGTAGGCATGCGCCGCCACCTGCGCGCCGTGCCGGACCAGCTCGATGCGCGGCTTGTCGACGAGGCCGACCACCACGGCCGGCTCCGTGGCGCGCGCCTGCTTCTCGATGCTCGCGCGCAGCTCCTCGACGGCCCCGTCGGCGGCCAGGTCGATCGTCTGCGGCAGCCGCAGCCCGAACAGCTCGTCCAGCTGGTGCCGCAGCACGGGGTTGACCTCGGCGACGGTGCTGGTCAGCTCCAACCGGTACGCGTCGCGCACCCCGCGCTGCTTGGTCAGCGTCACCGGCGCCAGCACCAGCGGCGACTCGACGGGCGTGCCGGGGTCGTTCTTCACGTCGTGCCAGCGCAGGAACGCGACGACGAGGCGCAGCTGGTCCCGCCCGTACTCGGCGCGGTCGCGGCGGGCCGACGAGATCAGCGCGTCGAGCGCCGCCGCGGCGTACGGCGCGTCGTCCCAGCGGACCAGCGAGCCGACGTCCAGCACCTTGCCGTCCAGCAGCCGCGAGGACGCCGGGCCGCCCCACGTGAACAGCTGCGACGCTCGGATGTGTCGCACGTCGAGCACCAGCGGCACCGACGCCTCGGTGAGGTTGATGGTCCGCCCGGTGGGCCGGAAGTGCAGGAGCGGGTTGCGCCGGGACGCGTCGAACAGCCGGTCGCGCAGGTGCTGGAGAACGGCAGCGCGACTGCCTGGGTGATCCTCCGGACGGGCGCCGAGCACCCGGTCGAGGTCGAAGTCCTCGGGCTGGTCGCGGTACGACTCCAGCCGCGAGATCACGTCGGCGAGGTCCTGCGCACGTCGCCGCCGGTCGGGGGCGATCATCGAGCTGGCCACCGTCGCGAGCACCGGGTGCAGCCCGGGCGCCAGCGCGAACAGGTTGTTCCGGCGCTGCTGGAGGAGGGCCGCGTCGTCCTCCTCGGCCAGGTCCAGCCCGCACACCAGCGCGACGAACAGCTCGCCCAGGCTCGCGATGTCGGTGAGCTCGTCGTGATGGCCGACGAGGTGCTCCCAGCGCTGCCAGCCGGCGACGATGCGCATGGTGTTGTCGGCGGACTCCCGGTGCTCCACCTCGACCGCACCCGACAGCTCTGCCGCGGCGATCGCCGAACGGTTCCGGACGGGAGGCCCGGCCGTCGACGCGTCGATCGTCACCGGGTCGTCGCCCTCGTCGTCCAGCGCCGCGAGGCCCCGCAGCGGCGCCACCCGGCCGGTCTCGTGCAGCGCCTGCACCGCGCGGAACAGCGGGAGCAGCAGCCCGAGGACGTCGTCCGCCGGCAGACCGCCCCGGTCCACCGCGCGCCCGACCAGCGGGCGCATCAGCGCACCACCCGCGGGGAGTCCGCCGACGCCATCACCCTGGTCATCGCCCGGTCGCCCAGGTCCAGCTCGTCGCCGATCATCCGCAGCAGCTCGTCGCCCAGGCCGACCCGGCGGGCCAGCGCCAGCACCGCGCCCAGGTCGTCGGCACCGCCCTCGTCGTCGGCCGTGGCGAAGTCGAGCAGCACGGCCGCGAGGTAGGTGCGGGTCTCAGCGCCCAGGGTGGTGGGCATGTCCGTGATCGTCGGGACACCGCCGACGGTGACCCCGAACCGCTGCGCCAGGCTCAGGGCCTCGTCGCTGCGCACGGTGCCTGGCATGTCCTCCGCGACGAGCATCCACACCAAGGACCGCGTGACCTCTGCGAGCCGGTCCTGCCCGAGCACGTCGAGGACCGCGAGGTCCAGCTGCGGACCGAGCGCGGCCTCGATCATCGCGTCGGCGCCGGGGCCGCGCTCCGCCCACTCCTGCAGCGCCCACGCCCGGAGCACGTTCTCCGGGTGGGTGCTGCCGGCGCTCGGCACGCTGTAGTCCACCTCGGCGGCCTGCCGCAGGTACGCGGCGGAGTCGACCTTGGCCAGCCCGGTGACGACCTTGACCAGCCCGCTGACCGTCGTCGTCAGCGACCCGCACGCCAGCATCGCGCCCCGGTCCGCGACCAGCTCGGTGGCCAGCCGGAAGCGGCGGGCGGTCTCCAGGTACTCCGACGGGGTGCGCGCATCCGACTCGGCCGCGTCGAGCAGCCTGGCTGCCGCCAGGTACCGACCGTCGTCCGCGGTCCACAGCACGTGGTGCGCCAGCTCGTGCCCCGCGACCGCGCACAGCTCGTCGGGATCCAGCAGGTTGAGCGTGCTCCCGGACAGGACCAGGACGGCCCGGTCCGGCACGAACACCAGCTCGGCGTTGGCGCCCTGTCCCTGCTCGTCGACGTAGATCTCGATCGGGAGCACGACCCCGAGGGCGTCTGCGGCCCGCTGCACGGCGGTGTGCACCTCGGCGTGCGCGACCGGGTCCACCCGGTACGTCTGCCGCAGCAGCACCTGCTCGAGCTCCCCCGTCGGAACGGTCGGGTACTGGGAGCGGAACGCCACCGGGTTCTCGCGCTCCAGGATCGTCGCGACGTCGCGGTGGTACGCCAACGGTCCCCAGACGGTCACCGCCACCTCCTTCGTCGTCGTCCCAAGTCGTGGCCCGGCGACGATAACGCGAGCGGAGGACATCTCTGCGGAGTCTTGGCACTCGCGTCTTGTCGCGGGCGCTACCCAGCCGGGTCCGCAGTCGCGTGCTCACGCTCCGACGCGGGCGCTCCTTCCGGTGGTGTCGCGGTCCTGACGGCCGGGCGTCCTGACCGGGCGGTTCGCCGCCCGGTCAGGCCCCGCCGCCGGATGACCCACTCCGCGACCGCGAGGTTGATCACCCACGCGGCACCCATCAGCAGCGCCCGCGTCGTCTCGCCCGGTGCGCCGATGACCAGGGTCCAGGGCGCGAAGATCAGCGCCTGGGTTCCCGCACCCTGCCCGATCGCGTAGCCGCGGGTCACCCAGGCGCTGTGCGTGACGACGTCCCGCCGACGGATCGCCACGACACCGAGCACCAGAAATGCGACCATCGCGCTGCCGAACACCAGACGGATCCACCTGAGCAGCGGACCGTCGCCGGCGGGCAGCTCGGTGAAGACCGCCATCCAGAGCCCCGCCAGGGCCGCGACGACTCCCGCCGGAGCGACGACGCGGCCGGCCAGCCGGTGCCACCGAGGCCGACGACGGCGCAGCCCCGGGTGGAACTGGAACGCCCCGAGCAGCAGGAACACGGTGGCGCACACGATGTGGACGACCACGGGCACGGGCATAGTCACGAAGCGCTCGTTGGCGGGGGTCACCTCCGGGTCGCCGCTGAGCTCCGCGAGCCGGAGCCCGCCCGCGAGCATCGGGACCATGCTGAGCAGGATCAGTCCGGCTGGTATCCGCCACGCGTGCCTGGGCACCGGTTCACTCCTCGCGTCGGGCGTCGTCGTCGTTGCGTCGAGCCTGCTGGCCGGGCGCCGTCGAGACATCGGCTCTTCGTCCGTCGCGGGACCGACCGTTCGGCCGATCCGGAAACCCTGCGCGCCGCCCGGACGTTCACCTCCCGACGGCCACCCATCCGGACGGAGACACCATGAACCCGATCGTCTGCCCCAAGTGCGGCTCGGACATGCGCGTGTACGAGCGCAACGGCGTGACCATCGACCAGTGCACCGGCTGCCGCGGGATCTTCCTCGACCGCGGCGAGCTCGAGAAGCTCACCGACGCCGAGGCCTCGTACTACGGATCACGCCAGGAACCCGCTGCCGCCCCCGCCCCCGCGCCCGCCCGCTACCCGGACGACCGCTACCGCGACGACGACCGGTACCGCGGGGATCGCGACGACTATTACAAGAAGAAGAAGAAGCGCAGCTTCCTGGACGACCTGTTCGACTGACCTCTCTGGTGGCGCCGATCCTGCGTTCCGCCCTGTCAGACCCTCACGGCAGGGTGGTCCCATGGACGTGAGGACAGCGGTCGAGGCCAGGATCGAGTCCGGCGAGGTGCACGGGGCCGCGTGGCTCGTTGACCGCGCGGGGGACACACGCAGCGGGACGGCCGGCAGCAGCACGCCGGACTCGATCTTCCGCATCTCGTCGGTGACCAAGCCGGTGGTGGCGACGCTGGCGATGGGACTGGTCGACGACGGACTCCTCCACCTCGACGACCCTGTCGACGCGCTGCTGCCGGAGCTGGCCGACCGCCGCGTGCTGCGGGACCCCGGCGGCCCGATCGACGACACGGTCCCCGCCGACCGCCCGATCACCGTGCGGGACGTGCTCGAGTTCCGGCTCGGGCTCGGCATGGACTTCAGCGGGCCGTTCCCGGGCACGGTGCTCGGTGCGCTCGCCGAGCGGGGCCTGCCCGTCGGACCGCCCGCACCGCAGGCGGCACCCGCGCCCGACGAGTGGATGCGGATCGTCGCGAGCGTGCCGCTGTCGGTGCAGCCCGGCAGCCGCTGGCTCTACAACACGGGCGCGCAGGTGCTCGGGGTGCTCGTCGCACGCGCGACCGGCCGGCCCCTGCCGGAGCTGCTGGCCGAGCGGCTGCTCGACCCGCTGGGCATGACCGACACCGGCTTCCACGTGCCGCCCGACCGGCTGGAGCGGCTCGGCAGGCAGTGGCTCGGCCCCGAGGTCTACGACGAGGCCGACGGGCAGTGGGCGACGCCGCCCGCCTTCCCCGACGCCGCCGCAGGACTGGTGTCGACGGTCGCGGACCTGCACGCGTTCGCACAGCACCTGCGCACGGGCGACCCGACGATGCGGACCGCTCGGGGCGGCGCGCACGACGCCGACGCCACCGAGGGCTGGGGCCTGGGGATCGGCGTGAAGGTCGCCGACCTCCCCGACGGTCGGCACGCCGGCAGCTACGGGTGGGACGGCGGCATGGGGTCGACCTGGTGGACCGACCCGGTCACGGACACCATCGCGATCCTGCTGACCACGGACGCGTGGACGTCACCGCAGCCGACGCCGGTGTTCACCGACTTCTGGGCCGCTGCTTTCTAGGCTGTTCCCGCGCTGTCTAGACGAGCTGCTCCACGAGCGCGATGTCCGTCGCGTCGTGCCAGCCGTCGTCGATCCCGTCGAACAAGGCAGCCCGCTCGGGCGAGTCCATCCAGATCTTCTCGAGCCGCCGGAACTCGTCCGCGTCACCCTCGGCGCTGACCGCCCAGGTGAACTCCAGGGCGTCCCGGTTCAGGTAGGCGGACTCGACCGTGAAGTCGAACGCGGTGCGAGTCGGCACCAGGCGCGACTGCCACCAGGCCAGGAACTCCTCGAGCAGGTGCGGCTTGACGGTGTAGCGGCGAAGCTGGACGGTGCGCGGCACGACAGGTCCTCTCGATCGGGTGTGAGGCCATCGTGCCCTGTCCCGACGGCTCCGGTGAGGGATCCGTCTCACCGGACGTGCAGCGGACCCACCGTCGCCTCGAGGTGGAAGACGGCGTCGCGCAGCGCGAGACTCGTGAGGGTCACGCCCTCGACCTTGGACGAGATCGCACGCTGCACGGCGATCACGACCCAGGGCTCCGACTCACCGCGCTGCACCTCCACCACGCCTTCGGGCAGGCCTGCGTTCCGCAGCGCGCCGTTGATCGGACCGATGAGGTACGGCACGAGCCTGTGCGCAGGGAGCGCCCGCGCGTGCGCGGTCACCACGAGCGTCGCAACCCCGTCGGCGTAGTCGGCGAACCGGACCGTGACCGCGACTGTGCCGGCAGCCGCGGCGGCGAGGCGCAGCGGGGTGGGCAGGTCAGGGATCGCACGCGGGTCGATGTCGGCATGGATGGTCGAGCCTTCGCAGCGCAGCTCTCGCACCATCGGTGGCCGCGGCTCCTTCGCCTCCGCGAGGGCGATCGCCTCGGTGAACGGTAGGGCGAGCTGCATCGGCACTCCTCGGTCGGCCGGACGGTGACCTCTGCACGGTACGGCCTGTACGTCAGGCGAGCGTGCCCTGCGCCAACCAGGCAGCGAACGCCTCGAACGACGACGGCCGGCCCAGGAACCGCTCGACCAGCTCGGCGGCGTCCGCGGTGCCTCCGGGCGCGAGGATCGCGTCGCGGTACCGGCGCCCGACGACGGGGTCCATGAGCCCGGCGGTGAACCCTGTGCGCAGGTCCTTCGCGATGATCAGGCTCCAGAGGTACGTGTAGTACGCGGACCCGTACCCGTCGAGATGCCCGAACCCGGCGTACTGGTGGGTCTCGGCGATCGGCGTGTACGGACCGAAGCGGGCGTCGATGTCCGCGGTATACGCGGCCAGGTCGGCCGGCGGGTCCGCGTGCAGACCGTAGGACAGGGCCGTGTAGTTGAGCTGGCGACGGGTCCACGCGCCACGCCCGAACGCGTCCGCGCGGCGCATCCGCTCGACCAGCGCCGCCGGGATCGGCTCCCCGGCGGCGTTCGTCGCGAAGGACCCGAGCACCCCCGCGTCCCAGCCCCACTCCTCGAGCAGCTGGCTGGGCGCCTCGACGAAGTCCCACTCGGTGGCGACGCCGCTGAACATCGCCCACGGCTGGTTGCCGCCCAGCACCTCGTGCACCAGGTGGCCGAGCTCGTGGAAGAACGTGAGGACGTCGTCGTGCTCCATGAGGCCGCTCGGGAAGTTGCAGACGAGCACGCCCTCGGGCAGGGACCGTCCGGCGATGCCGGGCACCAGCGGGAACTGGGCGGCGTGGTTGAACTTCCCGGCCCGCGGGTGCATGTCGAGGTACACCCGGCCGATGGCGCGGCCGTCGTCGGTGACGTCGTAGACCTCGACGTCGTCGTGCCAGGTCGGTGCGTCGACCGGCTGCAACGTGATGCCGAACAGCCGAGACACCACGTCCAGCACGCCGGGCTTGACGGTCTCGTACCGGAAGTACTCGCGGACCTCGCGGGAGTCGACGTCGTACTGCTCGTTCTTGATGACCTGGTCGTAGTAGAGGTTGTCCGCCGCGGTCACCGCCGCCGCGTCGGGGACGTCCTGGCGGTAGCGCGCGAGCATGATGTCGACGTCCCGAGCCGCCGGTTCCGCGGTGAGCGCGTCCAGCTGGTCGACCAGGTCCGCGATCGCCTGGCCGGAGCCGATCATCTTGACCTCGGCGTCGTAGGTCGGCCAGTCCGGGTAGCCCAGCAGCGTGGCCCGCTCGGCACGCAGCCGGAGCAGCTCGGCGAGGATCGGCTCGTTCGCCGGCCACCCGATGCGCTGGTGCTCCGCGGTGAGCGCCAGCCGGACCGACGGGTCCGTCGCGTAGGTGCGGACCGGCAGCAGGTCCGGGTACTCGGTGGTCAGCGTGACCAGCCCGTCCTCGCCGGCCGGGTGCTCCGCGCGGAAGTCCTCCGGCAGCCCGTCCAGCTGCTCGGGCCGCACCTGGACGCTCCGGACGCCGTCGCGGATGTTCCGGGAGAACTCCAGACCCAGCTCGGTGCACCGCTGCGCGAGGGCCCGCAGCCGGTCGCGGTCCTCTTCCGAACGGTCGACGCCGGCGCGGCGGAAGTCGCGCAGCACGTGCTCACGCAGCCGGGCCGCCCCCGGCTCAAGACCGTCGGGGTCGGTCGCCGCGAGCACCTGCCACAGCTCGTGGTCCAGGCCACGCTCCGTGACCAGGTCCTCGGCCGCCTGCGCCCGCTCCTCGGCGGCCGCGCGCAGGTCCGCGTCCGGGTGCACCTCCGCCAGCAGATGTGCGGCTGCGGACCCGGTCGCGATCGCGATGTCCGCGTCGTTCCACAGACCGAGGACCTCCGTCGTCGAGCGGCGCGTGCCGTCCTTCAGACGGGCGAGCAGCGCGCGGGCGTCGTCGAGCGACGCGTCCACGGTGGTGGAGAGGAACGCCGGCCAGGCGGCGGCGTCGGCGGGGAAGGAGGTCGGCATGAGCCGACGATAACCGGCGCCCCCTCGACTCGTGCGACCCCTTTGTGGCGAGGCGCCCGGCTCCGGCACCACGGACTCGTAGGCTCGACGGGTGGGGACCCGGCTGGCCGACATCGCGCAACAGGCGTTGGTGAGCACGGCGACCGTCTCCCGCGTGCTGAACGGTCGGCCCGGTGTCTCCGGCAGCACCCGCCAGTCCGTGCTCGCGGCGCTCGACATGCTCGGCTACGAACGCCCCGCGTCCTTGACGACGAAGTCGGTGGGCCTGGTCGGCCTCGTGGTGCCGGAGCTCACCAACCCGATCTTCCCCGCGTTCGTCGACGCCATCGAGCAGCGGCTCTCCGAGGAACGGCTCACCCCGCTGCTCTGCACGCAGTCGCCCGGCGGGACGCCCGAGGACCGGTACGTCGAGGTGCTGCTGGACCACGCCGTGAACGGGATCGTGTTCGTCTCCGGCCTGCACGCCGACAAGCAGGCCAACCTCGGGCGGTACCACCGGCTGCACAACTCCGGCGTCCCGATCGTGCTGGTCAACGGCTACAACGCCGAGATCGACGCACCCTTCGTGTCCACCGACGACGAGGCCGCGATCGACGCGTCCGTCGACCATCTCGTCGCGCTCGGTCACCGCCGCATCGGGCTCGCCATCGGCCCCGACCGGTTCGTGCCCACCCGCCGCAAGGTCGCCGCGTTCGGCGCGGCCCTCGTCCGGCACAGCCTGGACGAGGGCGAGACCCACGTGAGCTCGTCGCTCTACACCGCCGAGGGCGGGCAGGCTGCGGCGACCGACCTCCTCGACTCCGGGCACACCGCGATCGTCTGCGGCTCCGACCTCATGGCCTTCGGTGCCATCCGTGCGGCGCGCTCGAACGGGCTGCGCGTCCCGCAGGACGTGTCCGTGCTCGGGTACGACGACTCCCCGCTCGTCGCGTTCGCGGACCCACCGCTGACCACGATCCGGCAGCCGGTCGACGCGATCTGCCGCGCCGCCGTCGACTCGCTCCTGGCCGAGATACGCGGAGAGAAGCCGTCGCGGGTGGAGCAGCTGTTCGCCCCGGAGCTGGTCGTCCGCGGCTCGACGGCCCGCGCGCCGGGCTGACATGGCTGGGTCTGAGCTGCTGGTGATCGGCGGACGTTCGGGCGTGGGCAAGTCGTCCGTGGCGAGCGCCCTGCACGCGCTCTTGCGGGACGCGGACGTCCGGCACGCGGTCATCGAGGGCGACGCCCTGGACCTGGCGTGGCCCCCGCCGTGGGAGCACCGGCTGAGCATGCGCAACCTCGCGGCGGTGTGGGCGAACTACCGCGAGCTCGGGTACCGACGGCTGGTCTACACCAACACCGTCTCGGTGCTGGAGGCGGACGAGCTGGCGGCGGCGATGGGCGACGAGCCCCGGATCAGCGGCGTGCTGCTCACCGCGTCCGACGCCGTGGTCGGCGCTCGGCTGGCGGGGCGGGAGTCCGGGGACGAGTTCGCTGCGCACGTCGAGCGGTCCGCACGGGCCGCCCGCCGGCTGTCCGCCGACACCCCCGCCTGGATGCCGCGTCTGGACACCGACGGACGGGACTCCGTCGACATCGCCCGGGAGATCATGGCGCTGCTGCGCTGGTGACACCGTGTCAGTGGCCGTCCCTAGGGTGGGTCGCATGCCGGAGCCGTTCCGCTCGCCGACCACGCCCGAGGCCCTCGAGGACCTGCGCGCCCGGTTGCGCGCGACGCGCTGGCCCGAGTCGCCCGAGGACGCCGGCTGGTCGGTGGGCACCGACCTCGACTACCTGCGGGAGCTCGTCACCTACTGGGCCGACGGGTTCGACTGGCCCGCGCAGGAGGCCGCGCTGTCCCGGCATCCCCGGTTCCACGTGCGCCTGGGCGACCGCCGGATCCACGTCGTGCACGCCCGCGCCGCCCACCCCGGCGCCCTGCCCCTCGTCCTGACGCACGGCTGGCCGGACTCGTTCTGGCGGTACAGCAAGGTGGTCGGGCTGCTCACCGATCCGCCGGACCCCGCGGACGCGTTCGACGTCGTCGTCCCGGACATGCCGGGCTTCGGGTACTCCGACGGTCCGCCGCTGGACGTCGTCGGCGTCGCCGGGCTCTGGGCCGAGCTGATGACCGCGCTCGGCTACGACCGGTTCGGCGCGGCGGGCGGTGACATCGGCAGCGGGGTCAGTCGCTTCCTTGCGCTCGACCATCCGGACCGCGTCGTGGCGGTCCACCGCACCGACGGCGGGATCCCGATGTACACCGGTGACCCGGCGGACCTGGCACCCGAGGAGCGTGAGTTCATCGCGGGCGCCCAGGCGTGGGGATCGGGCGAGGGCGCGTACGCCGCGATGCACCGGACGAAGCCCCTGACCGCCGCCGTCGGGCTCACAGACTCACCGGCCGGGCTCGCGGCGTGGATCGTCGAGAAGCTGCACGCGTGGAGCGACGGCGGCGTCGGCGCGTTCACGAAGGACGAGATCCTCACCAACCTGACGATCTACTGGCTGACCGGGACCATCGGCTCGTCCATGCGGATGTACCGCGCCAACGCGGCGGTCCCGCCCGCGCAGCACGCCCGCCGGGTCGAGGTGCCGTCCGGCTTCTCGATCTTCCCCCACGACCTGGTCCGGCCGCCGCGCGCCTGGCTCGACCGCACCGCGAACACCGTCCGGGTGACCGAGCCGGCGCGCGGCGGGCACTTCGCGCCGTTCGAGGAGCCCGAGCTGTACGCCCAGGAGCTGCGGGAGTTCTTCCGCCCGTACCGACCGGTCAGCGCGGACCACCCAGGACCAGCCGCACCGTGACGGTGTCCCCCAGCTCCAGCACCTCGGCCTTGCGCACCTTGTCCTTGATAGGGACGAGGTAGCGACCGTCCTTCGGGAACAGCGACGTCTCCCACTCCGTGTCGCCGATCTGCGCGAGGACCGGGATGACACCCCACCCGTACGTGACCTGCGAGGACACCGCCTTGATCGCGGCGCTCTCCTGCGCCGGCACGGGGAGGTAGTGGAATGGTGACGGGCCGCGCCAGTAGATGATCTCGCCGGTGAACTCGAACTCCATCGCGCCATGATCCCGCGTGCGTGGGCCGACGCGCGCTCCGCACAGGAGCGCACGTCGGCTCGGCGGCTGACGTTCCTCAGTGCCAGTCGGAGATCTGGAGGTCGTCCGGCGCGGGTGCCCCGGTGCCCGTCTCGACCAGCTGCTTGAGGCTCATCAGGAACGTCGCCCACTTGGTGCTGCAGTGGGACATGAACTCGACGCGCTCCTTCCAGCCCTCGTGGGCGAACAGGACGATCACGAAGTCGCCCTCCTGCTTGAGCTCCCACCGGACGGTCGTCCCGATCCACTCGGGCGGCCCGTCGACGACCTCCCACAGCACGGTCCTGCCAGGCTCGGACTCGAGCACGACCATCTCGATGTTGCCCGGCTCGAACCGGAACTCCAACAGGCCACCGACCTCGGCCTGGCCCGTGGTGTCGGCCGTCCACCAGCCCGCGAGCCCGTCGACCGTCGCCAGGGCTGCGTACACGTCGTCCCGGTCCGCCGCCTTCATGCCGACCCTGTGAATGATGTCCACCATCGTCGATCCCTCTCCTCGTGTCGTTACTTCTGCTGGTTCTTCTGACTGCGCTCGATCGCCTCGGCGATCCGCTTGATCCGCTGCAGGCGGGCATCCCAGGCCGCCCCGACGTCGGCGAGCTGCGCGACCGCACGGGCGAGCTGCGCCTCGTCCACCCGGTACCGGCGCTCGCGCCCCTCGGGCGTGACGTGCACCAGGCCGACGCGGTCCAGCACCACCAGGTGCTTGGCCACCGCCTGCCGCGTCACCGGCAGGCTGTCGCTGAGCGAGGTGGCAGTACCGGCCCCGTCGGCGAGCAGGAGGTCGAGCAGCCGGCGCCGCGTCGGGTCCCCGATCGCGGACCAGAGGTCGTCGTCGACCGCGACGCTCATGGCATCGACACCAGGCCGGCGGCGTACGCGGCGATGTTCGGGACGAACACGTCCCAGCCTCGGACGTGGTCCGCGTAGGCCTCCTCGAGGACCGCGACCTCCCAGCCCTTCTCCCTGAACCCGGTCTCCGTCATCCGGAGCAGGGTCCCGTCACCGGACGGGACGAGCTCGAACGTGACCAGCAGGGACTTCGTGGACGTGGCGACATCCTCGCCCTCGTCGTGGACCCAGCGGAACGAGAACAGGCGGGGCGGGACGGCGTCGACCACCGTGATCGGCTGCACCTGCGCGTCAGGCCCACCCCTGTTCCACGCCACCTCGGAGACCGCGCCGGGGGTCGGGGACAGGTCGGTCTCTGCGCCGTTCCACCACTCCCGGATGTGCTCAGGACTGCTGATCACCTCGAAGACGACCTCCGGCGACGCTGCGACGTGGATCTCGCGCTCGATGCTTCCGAACTCCATGAGCTTCTCGCTTTCTGCAACGATTGGTTGCAGATGACGATAGCTCGTCAGCTCGGTCAACGCAACCTTTAGTTGCGCGCCAAATCCGAGGCTGGCCGGTCACCAAGCCATGGGTGCCGCGATGGCGGGCTACGCGGCGCTCATGGCTTGCTCCTCAGCGGCGGCGGGCCGTCAGGGTGGTGATCAGCGGGGCCAGCAGCGCGATCGTCGCCGCGGCGAACGCGGCCGTAGCGACCGTGTCGTCGACCAGCGGGCCGTCCGCGCGACCGACGCCGATCCACCACAGGCCCCACGCCATCGCGAGACCGACCGGGATGATCACCGACGGACGACCGCGACCGAACACCGCGTACGCGACCGACAGCACCGCGCCGGCAGCCAGCACGACCACGGACCACGCCGTGGCGCCGAGGCCGAGCTCGCCGACGTCGGCGACCGTGAGGAACGCGGCGATGTTCGCGAGCGTCGCCACGCTGACCCATCCGAGGTAGAGCCCCATCGTCAGGTCGGTGATCAGCGACGTCGCGGTGCCCGTGTGTGCGAGGCGGACCAGCCGGACGAAGACCACCGACAGCACGGCGAGCAGGGCCAGCATCACGACGACGCTCCCGCCCACCGACCCGGCCTGCACGACCCCGATCCACGCGGCGTTGAGCAGCATCGACGCCAGCACCCACCACGACACCGCGCGCAGCCGAGGGTCGGCGCCCTGGCGCGGCAGGGCCTGGACGACCGCGAAGACGCCGAGGCCGAGGTAGATCAGCGACCAGATGGAGAACGCGGGGGTGTCGGGGGCGAGCGGGGTGGCGGTCGCGGACAGGGCGCCGTCCGCGGCGTCGGCTATGGGCTGGCCCCCGAACGCGCCGGAGCCGACGGCAGCGCCTCCGATGGCGACGATCGCGCCGACCAGGACGGTCACCTGCCGGACGCGGTCCCGGGTCGTGGCGAGGGCGGGAGTGTCGAGTGCGGTCTCCATGTCGCCATCGTGCCAACACTCAGCATGCTGAGCATCTTGAGCGGCCGGTCGACCGCAACGCGTGACTGCGTGGCGGCTGCCTAGACCCCGACGCTCTCCGATGACCGCCCCGGCAGCTCCACGCCGATACGCAGCGCCTCGACGAGGTCCCGGTAGAGCACGTCGGACTCCAGCAGCTCCTCATGCGTCCCGCGGGCCCGCACCCGTCCGTCCTCCATGACGAGGATCGTGTCGGCGTCGAGCACCGTGGACAGTCGGTGCGCGACCGTGACGACGGCCCCGCGCGTGGCCATGTCCCGGATGCAGTCGTGGATCGCCGACTCCGTGAGGCCGTCCACCTGAGCGGTCGCCTCGTCGAGCAGCAGCACCTCGGGCGCCTTGAGGATCGCGCGGGCCAGGGCGATGCGCTGCCGCTGACCGCCGGAGACAGACGTCGAGGTCAGCGACGTGTCCAACCCGTCGGGGAGCGCGTCGAACGCGCCGTCCAGCCGGACCGCCGACAGCACGCGGTCGAGCTCCTCGTCGGTCGCGTCGGGTGCGCTGAACAGCAGGTTGTCGCGGATCGAGCCGGGCACGATCGGCGTCTCCTGCTCGACGTACGCGAAGCGCTCGCGGAGGCGGTCGTGCCCGATCTCGGCGAACGGCACACCGTCGAGCAGCAGCTGCCCGGACTGCGGCTCGAGGAAGCGCAGCAGCAGCGAGAACACCGTGGTCTTCCCGGCACCCGACGGTCCGACGAGCGCGGTGTGCCCTCGCCGCGGCACCGCGAACGAGACGTCCCGCACGGCCGGCTCGGCGTCGGGTCCGTACGCGGCGGTGACGTGCCGCAGCTCGACGACAGGAGTCGAGCCGTCCGGGAGGGCGCCGTCGGAAGGCCGGGAGGCGACCGGCTGCTCGCTCTCCATGGTCGTCACCTCCCGGATCCGGGCGGCGGCAGCGATGCCGGACTGGAGCTGCGTGAACGCCTGCGTCAGCTCCGTGATCGGGCCGACGATGTTGAACGCGTAGAGCAAGAACGCCACCAGGCTGGAGACCGCGAGCAGGTCCTGGGACACGCGCCACGCGCCGAGCCCGAGGATCACGACGATCGCGAGCTGGATGCCGCCCCAGGAGATGGTCCAGGCGACGGCGGTCGTCCGCACCGCACGCACCGAGTGGTCCTTCGCGTCGCGCGCGTCGGCCAGGATCCGATCGCCCTGACGGTCCTCCGCGCGGCTCGACTTGACCGTCCGGACGGCGCGCAGCGTCCCCTCGAGCGTGCCGCCGAGCTTCCCGACGGACTCCTGCGCTGCCTCCTGCGACTTCGCGATGCCCGGCAGCAGCAAGGCCATGAGCACGCCGACGACGATGATCGCGCCGATGGTCGTCGCCAGCAGCACCACATCGAGGACGGCCATGAGGATCAGGGTCCCGACGAGGGCGACGACGCCGTTGACCAGGCTGACCAGGCTCGACGACGCGGCCTCGCGCAGCAGCAGCGTGTCGGACGTGGTGCGCGTGACCAGCTCACCGACCGGCCGGCGCGTCACGGCGGGCACGGTCGCGCGCAGGAAGTGCCGCACCAGCGACTCGCGCGCGTCGAGCACGATCCGCTCGGCCACGGTGCCCATGAGGATCCACTGCGCGAGCCCGACGGCAGACCCGATCACGAGAAGGCCCAGCAGGAGCGCGATCGGCTTCGCCAGGCTCAGGCCCTCAGAGAGGGAGTCGAGCACCCACTTGGTGACCATGGGCGTCGCCAGGCCCATCGCCGTCGCGACCAGGCTCAGGGCCAGCCCGAGGACGAGGGTGTTGCGGTGCGGGCGAGCGAAGCCGATGAGGATGCGGAGCCGCTCGCCGCGCGGAGTGTCGGTGTCCGTCGTCGCCGTCATCGACCCAGTGGAACACTGATGTTCCATAGAGGTCAACCATGTTCTGTCACGGAACAGCCTGATACTTTTGGGGGATGACAGTCGACCTCGAGACGGGCACGCGTGGCCGGACCCGCAAGGCGATCCTCGACGCGGCTGTCCGGGTCCTGGCCGCGGACCCCGGCGCGAGCCTCGGTCAGATCTCCGACGCCGCCGACGTCGGCCGGACCACGCTGCACCGCTACTTCCCCGACCGTGCCGAGCTCGTCGCCGCCGTGATGCAGGAGGCTGGACGCCGGCTCGGCGACGCCGCCTCCCGCGCCCGTCTGGACGAGGGACCTGGGCTCGACGCCCTCCTGCGCGCCTGCCAGGCGCTCCTGCAGCTGGGCGACCTGCTGACGCTGATGTTCACCGGGGTGGTCTCGATCGAGACGTGCGGCGCCGAGCACGGGTTCGCGCAGGCGCTCGACGACGCCTGCACCCGCGGCCTCGCCGACGGCACGCTCGACCCACGCCTCACGCCCTCCTGGCTGCAGGGCGTGCTGTGGTCGTCGCTCTACCTCGGTTGGAGCGAGCTGCGCGACGGCACGACGCCGCCGCACGAGGTAGTCAGCCAGCTCCTGCTGACCGTCCGCAAGGCCCTCGCGGCACCCGCCGCCTGAAAGATCCGATTGGACGCCCCGCCCGGCGGAGGCGCACCATCGAGGCGATCACGACAAGACGAGCACGGAGCGCACCACGATGCAGCAGGGAAGCGAGGCGGCCGTCCTGGCCTGCTCAGCCAGAGCCCGGACGCCCGCCCAGCACGCCTGACGCCACCTCGGCGACACCCCCGACGGACCCGCCCGGTCCGCCGGTGGTCGGGCGCACCTCGGCGGGCGCTCGCGCCGTCACGAGCCCGTGCCGGCTCCCGCCGTCCTGAGAGCACCCTCGATGATCCCCCTGACTGAACCCCAGATCCGCGCGTCCTTCGTCAACTGCTCCCGCCGCGAGGCCGCGCAGGTGACCCTCCCGGCCGAGCTCGCCGCCCTGCGCTGGGACCGCCTCGACTACCTCGGCTGGATCGACCGCAAGGCCCCGCAGCGCGCCTACGTCGTCCTGCCCGTCGACGACGCCCTCGTCGGCATCACCCTGCGCTCGCCGGAGGGAACCGCGTCCCGCCGACGGGCGGTCTGCGCCTGGTGCGAGGACGTCTACGCCACCGACGACGTCTCGATGTACGTCGCACGCCGCGCCGGCGGACCCGGTCGCAACGGCGACACCATCGGCACGCTCATCTGCACCGGCTTCGAGTGCTCCCACAACGTGCGCCGCAAGCCCACGATCATCGAAGCCGGGCAGGACCCGGCCGGGCTGGTGCTGCGCCGCATCGACGGGCTGCGCGAGAGGTCGGTGCGATTTGCGCGCGAGGTGCTCCGGGCGCTGTGAGCACTGTCGCACGTGCCCGTTCTGTGCTGGTCTAGTGGCCGGCCGACAGGCGTCGGCCCGGCGTGGCCAACAGGTCGCGCCGACGCGTGAGGAGGACACCGCATGGCGGCACGTCGAACTCTGGTCGCACTCGCCTCATCCATCGCCGTCGTCGCAGCCGGGGCCCTCGCGTCCCCGGCTGCGGCGCACCCTCGCAGCCCGGAAGAGAAGTTCGCCCAGAAGGTCACCACACGAGCGGTCCAGGACCACCTGGCCGCTCTCCAGCGCATCGCCGACGAGAACGACGGCAACCGCGCCGCCCTGACGTCCGGCTACGAGGCGAGTGCGCTCTACGTCGAGAGCGTCCTGCGCAAGGCCGGGTACGAGACGGAACGAGACCCGTTCACGTTCGACCGCGAGATCATCGACACGGCCACCCTGACGGAGAACTCCCCGGGCTCGGCCGAGTACGAGGTGGACCAGATGGAGTTCTCCCCGAACTCTCCCGTCGGCGGGGTGACGGGGGACCTGGTCGCCCCCAGCGACCCGCTCGGCTGTCTCGCCACGGACTGGTCGACCGTCGTCGCCACCGGCAAGATCGCCCTCATCAGCCGTGGCGCGTGCCCGTTCGCGACCAAGGCTGCCAACGCCGAAGCAGCCGGCGCGATCGGCGTCGTCATCTACAACAACGTGCCTGACGTGCAGCTGTTCGGCACCCTCGGCGCGGAAGGCCTGACCGTCCCGGTGGCGGGCGTCCGCCAGGCCGACGGGCAGGCGCTCGCGACCGCGCTCGCGGCCGGTCCCGTGAACGTGACGCTGGACCTGACCAGCCACACCGAGACGTCCGAGTCGTTCAACATCATCGCCGAGACGGAGCAGGGCCGAGACGACAACGTCGTCATGCTCGGCGCGCACCTCGACGGCGTCGAGGAGGGACCCGGGATCAACGACAACGGCACCGGGTCGGCAGCGATCCTCGAGGTCGCCGTCCAGCTGGCCAAGGGCAACATCCGGCACGACAACACCGTGCGGTTCGCGTGGTGGGGAGCCGAGGAGCTCGGGCTCATCGGCTCGACGGCCTACGTCGAGGAGCTGGCCACGCAGGAGGGTGAGCTGGACCGCATCGCGACGTACCTCAACTACGACATGGTCGGCTCGCCCAACTACATCATCGGTGTCTACGACGCGGACGAGTCCACCTACCCCGCACCGGTCGAGGTCCCCGAAGGGTCGGTGGCCACCGAGGCGGTGCTGACCAGCTGGTTCGACTCGATCGGTCAGCCGTGGGTCGACACGGAGTTCTCCGGACGCTCCGACTACCAGGCGTTCATCCTCAACGGCATCCCGGCGTCCGGCCTGTTCACCGGTGCCGACGATGTCAAGACGGACGAGGAGGTCGCCCTCTTCGGGGGCACCGCGGGTATCACGCACGACCCGAACTACCACTCCGCCGGTGACGACCTGTCGAACGTGAACGAGACCGCCCTCGGCATCATGACGCAGGCGATCGCGGCGTCGACCTACAGCCTCGCGTGGGACACGTCGGCCATCAACGGCGTCTCCGGCCCGGGCGACGGCTACGTGCACCCGGGCAAGGGGCACGGGCCGGGCAAGCACCTCGGCTCTGAGGACCGCGTCCTGCTGGAGCGGGCCTCCTGACCTGAGGGTGGCGCGCACGCGACCCGTGCGCGCCACCCCGCGGTCCACGTCTTGACGACTCCTGACTGCTGCCCTACCGTCGTCCCAGCCGCCGGGCAAGCGCTTTCTCGCAGGAGTTGAGATGCACGTACGACGACGTACTGGCTTGTTCCTTGTCACCTTCACCGTGCTCGGGGTCGCGCTCAGCGGCATCGCCGGAGCCTCGGTCGCTCAAGCCGGAGACGGTGACGGCCGACCCGACGTCACCGTCTCGACCGACGGTCGCGGGGACTTCACCAGCGTCCAGGCAGCCATCGACGCCGCCCCTGCGGGTGCCACCGAACCGTGGGTCATCGCGGTGCGGCCGGGTGAGTACCGGGAACTGGTCAAGGTCCCGTCGTCCAAGCCGTTCCTGACCCTCGTCGGCACCGGCCAGCACCCCCAGGACGTCGTCATCGCGTACGACAATGCGAACGGCACGCCCAAGCCCGACGGTTCCGGGCCCTACGGCACCTCCGGCAGCGCCAGCGTCACGCTCGACGGCGCCAACTTCACCGCCCGGAACCTGACGTTCGCCAACCTCTTCGACGAGGCAGCGCACCCGGAGATCACCAACCGGCAGGCCGTCGCCGTCCTCACACGCGCGGACCGGCTCGTGTTCGACCGCGTCCGGTTCCTCGGCAACCAGGACACCCTCTACCTGAACAGCTCGTCGGCGACCGTCGTCGCCCGCGCCTACCTGCGCGACTGCTACGTCGAGGGCGACGTCGACTTCATCTTCGGCCGCGCGACCGCCGTCTTCGAGGGCGGCGAGGTCCGCTCGCTGACCCGCGGCTCGTCGACCAACAACGGCTACGTCACGGCGCCGAGCACGATGATCGACAACCCGTACGGGTTCCTGTTCACCGGCGTCCGCTTCACCAGCGACGCCCCTGCCGGCACCGTCTTCCTCGGCCGGCCGTGGCACCCGAGCAACGACCCGAACGCGATCGGGCAGGTGCTGATCCGCGACTCCTGGATCGGGGAGCACATCGGGGCCGTCGCGTGGAGCGACTTCTCCGGCGGCTGGTCGTGGCGCGACGCCCGCTTCGCCGAGCACCTCAACCGCGGGCCTGGCGCCCTGATCACCGCCGACCGCCCGCAGCTCACCCCTGAGCAGGCCGCACCGTTCACCGTCCGTGCCTACCTGTCGGGCTCCGACGGGTGGTCACCGGAGGCGCGTCAGCGCTGACCGGCCTCGGGCTGAGCGGGCGGACGGCACCGCTCGCCAGTGGGGCGATTCTCGGCCACGGACGTTACCCGGCCTCTCCCAGCGCGATCCAGTACCGGCGCTTCAGCCCGGCGGTCGGGTGCGTGACGACGTCCTGCAGCACGCCGCCGGCCTGCTCGATGGTCCGCACCGACCCGATGTTGTCGGGCGAGCACGTGGCCAGGACCCGGTCGAGCCCGACGTCGCGCGCGATCCGCAGCCCTTCGCGCATCAGGTCGCCCGCGTAACCCCGTCGACGGTGCTCGGGAAGGACCGCGTACCCGAGGTGCCCGCCGACGAGCGCGAGCCGCTCGTTCAGCTCGTGGCGCACCGACAGCCGGCCGACGAGGGTCGATCCGACGAAGCCTCCGACGAACGTCTCGGGAACCCACGGGGGGATGCACTCGCCCGCGCGGAGCCGTTCGCCCTGGTCGAGCCACGCCGCCCACGACTCGGCGTCGTCCAGGCCGAGGCAGAAGTCGACCCCGTCGACGGCGAGGCGCTCGTGAGCAGCCCGGGCCTGGGGCTCGTCGGCGGCGGTGAGGGCACGGACCCGGAGCACACGCTCGGGCTCACCCACGCCGGTACACCGACACGTGCGAGCGGGAGTCCTCGGTGAACTCCGACCCGTCCCAGTCGGCGTCCCGGCTCTCCAGCGTGAGCCCGGCCAGCTGCGCCATGAGGTCCAGCTCGGACGGCCAGATGTAGCGGTGCGGCGTCCAGCCGTGATCGGCCTGCCGGCCCTCGTCGAAACGGAAGTGGTGCGAGACGACCCGCTGGTGCAGCACGTCGTAGGTGTCGAGGCCGATGTACCCCGGCTCGCAGGCCCAGACCGTGGCCTGCACGCCCGGCGGGAGCTTGCGCAGCTCGGGCACCCACAGCTCGATCACGAACCGGCCGCCCGGACTCAGGTGGCGAGCGGCGTTGCGGAAGCACGCGACCTGCTCCTCCTGAGTGAGCAGGTTGGCGATGGTGTTGAACACGAGGTAGACGAGGCTGAACTCGCCCGGCGCGGTCGCCGTCGCCATGTCGCCGAGGACCACGGGGATGGTGTTCTCGTCGGCCTTGGTCCGCAGCTGCTCGACCATGTGCGGCGACAGCTCGATCCCGACGACCGGCACCCCGCGTTCAGCCAGCGGGACGGCGACGCGGCCCGTGCCGATGGCGAGCTCCAGCGCGCGACCGCCGTCCGCGAGCGCGACGAGCCGGTCCACGGTCGGCCCGAGCACCTCGGCGGCGAACATGCCGGTGCCGGGGGTGTCGTAGCGCCGTGCTGTCTCGGCGTCCCAGAGCTCCATCGGTCGACGATCGCAGCCGACCGACGACGCGGTCCACGGAAATCAGGCCTCGGGGATCTCCCGCCCGAACGTCTCGAGCGTGATGGCGGCCGGGTCGGGTCCCCCGCGCACCCCCCGGTCGAGGGCGGTGATCGCGGCGAGCTCGGGCTCGCTGAGCGCGAAGTCGAACACGTCGAGGTTCTCGGCGATCCGCGTCGGGTGTGTGGACTTCGGGATGGCCGAGCGCCCCTGCTGCAGGTGCCAGCGGAGCATCACCTGGGCGGGCGACCTGCCGTGCTCGGCGGCGATGCCCGTGATCGTCGGGTCCTCCAGCGTGCTGCTGGCGTACCCCTCCCGGTAGAACGTGATCCCGCCGATCGGCGACCACGCCTGGGTGAGGATCCCGTGCTCGGCGTTCGCGGTGAGCACGTCCGGCTGCGAGAAGTACGGGTGCACCTCCACCTGGTTCAGCGCCGGCACCACGGACGCGGTGCCGAGCAGCTGCTCGAGGTGCTCGGGCATGAAGTTGCTGACGCCGATCGCGCGGACGCGCCCGTCGGCGAGGAGCGTCTCCAGCGCGCGGTACGCCTCCAGGGTCAGGTCGAACCGGCTGGGCAGGGGCTGGTGCAGGATCAGCAGGTCCAGCTGGTCCACGCCGAGCTTTCCGATGCTCTTGTCGAAGGCGTGCAGGGTCGCGTCGTAGCCGTAGTCGGAGATCCAGACCTTCGTCTCGAGGAAGACCTCCGACCTGTCGACGCCGGACCGGCGCAGTCCCTCGCCGACCCCCCGCTCGTTGAGGTAGGCCGCGGCGGTGTCGACGTGCCGGTACCCGGCGGCCAGCGCGGTGGCGACGGCGTCGGCCGTCTCGTCCGGTGGGGTCTGGAAGACACCGAGGCCGAGGGCGGGCATCTCGGTGCCGTTGTTGAGGGTGAGGGTGATCGCCATGCCGTCCACGGTAAGGACGGGCGCGGGACGGAGGGAGGGTCTGTCGTGACCCCCCAGTCAGCCGAGCGCCGCGAGCTTGCGCTCCAGCACCTCGCGCTCACGCTCGTTGCCGCACAGGTCGACGGCGCGCTCGAGCTCGCGTCGGGCATCGTCTCGACGACCCAGGCGCCGGAACAGCGCGCCGCGGACGCTCGGCAGCAGGTGGGAGCCGCTGAGACCGCCTGCCGCGACGATCTCGTCGACCACCGGCAGCGCGGCCGCGGGACCCTGCGCCATCGAGATCGCGACCGCGCGGTTGAGCTCGACCACCGGTGACGGCGCCAGGCGCCCGAGCACCTCGTAGAGCACGACGATCCGGTCCCAGTCCGTCTCCTCCACGGACCGAGCGACCGCGTGGCACTCGGCGATCGCCGCCTGGACGCCGTACGCACCCAGCCCCCGGCCGACGCGGCCGGCGGTCGCGAGGGCCGCGCGTCCGCGTCGGATCGCCTCGCGGTCCCACCGTCGACGGTCCTGCTCCTCGAGCAGGACCGGTGCACCGTCGTCGCGCACCCGGGCGGGGAACCGGGCGGCGGTCAGCTCCAGCAGCGCGAGCAGACCGTGGACCTCGGGCTCGTCGGGGACCAGCTGCGCGAGGACCCGAGCCTGACGGACCGCCTCGTGCGCGAGGTCCTGCCGGATCCAGTCGCTGCCCGAGCTCGCCGACGAGCCCTCCGTGAACACGAGGTAGAGGACGTTCAGCACCGACGCCAGGCGCTCGCGGCGCTCGTCGGGCGGCGGCACGTCGAACGGGACCTGCGCCGCACCGAGCGTCTTCTTGGCGCGGGTGATCCGGGCCTGGACCGTGGCGGTCGACACCAGGAGCGCCCGGGCGATCTCGTCGCTGGTCAGACCGCCGACCACCCGCAGGGTCATCGTGACCTGCGCCTCCCGCGACAGCACCGGGTGGCACGCGACGAACATGAGCGCCAGCACGTCGTCGTCGATCCGGTCGGGGTCCCACAGGTCGTCTCCCGCACCCTCGCTCAGGTCACGGGCGAGCGTCGCGTGCCGCTCGCCCAGGGAGACGCGACGGCGGTAGGTGTCGACCGCGCGACGACGCCCCACCGTGAGCAGCCACGCCGCCGGGCTGCTGGGCACGCCGTCGCGCGGCCACGCGACGAGTGCCGCAGCGAACGCCTCTTGGGCGAGGTCCTCCGCCAGCGCGAAGTCCCCCGTGTAGCGGGCGAGGGTCGAGACGATGCGCGCGGACTCGATCCGCCACACCGCCTCGACGGCGTCGCGGCTGCTCCCTGAGCGGGTCAGAGCTGGCCCGCCCGCTCCCTCCATGCGCGTTCTTTCTGGATCCACTCGTTGTCCTGCGGGAAGTCGTCGATGCTCGTGACCCGGCGGATCTCCGTCTTTTGGCCGGGGCCCGTCATCGGTGCCCGTTTGGCCCACTCGACGGCCTCCTCCTTGGAGGCGACGTCGAGGATCCAGTAGCCGCCGAACAGCTCCTTGGTCTCGCCGTACGGGCCGTCGCTGACGACGGGCGGCTGGGAGGAGAAGTCGACGACGACACCGTCTGCGGCGTCATCCAGACCCTCCGCCGCGACGAGGACCCCGGCCGAGATCATCTCGTTGTTGAACCTGCCCATCGCCTCCATGATCTCCTCGAAGTCGACGTCCTGGAACGCCGCGTACGCCTCGTCCGTCGCGCGCATGATCAGCATGTACTTCACGGTCTTCTCCGTCCGTGTCGGGGTCCCCTTCGGACCCTCTCACCGATGAGTCGAACGGCGGAACCAGGGAATCGACATCGCCGACGACGAGTTCGACATCCCCACGGCACGGCTGCGAGGACGGGATAGACGTGGTCGGCCACGGGCACCGCCCCTACGATGCGGCGGATGGACCGTGGAGAGCTCGTCGCGTACGTCCGGTCGCACGGTGACGGTGTCGTCAGCTCGGTCGGACCCGACGGTCGGCCGCAGGCCGCGTACCTGGCGATCACCGCGACGGACGCCGGTGAGCTGGTGCTCGACACGCGGGCGTCGTCGCGGAAGGTCGCCAACCTCCGTCGCGACCGGCGGGTGGCCGTCGTCATCGGGGGTGCGGACGGGACGACCCTGCAGTGCGAGGGGATCGCGGACCTGCCCGAGGGCCCGGATCGTGACCTGTGCGCGCAGGCCTACCGCGACGCGTTCCCCCGGTTCGCGACGTCGCTGGCAGACCCGGCCGTGCTGCTGGTCCGGATCCGGCTCACCTGGGCCCGCTACGGCGACTACCGGCCCGGCGTCGCGTCGTCGCAGGAAGTCGACCTGGGGATCGCGGTCCGCCGCGTCCGGGCCGACGAGTGGGAGCCCGCCCGCGCGCTGCGGCTCGACGCGCTCCGGGACGAGGCAGCCGCCATCGCCTTCCTGGACACGTACGAGAACGCCGCCCGCCAGTCCGACGAGTTCTACCGGGACCGCACGGCCCGCGCGTCCGACGGGGACGACATCGCCCAGTTCGTCGCGATCGACGGGTCCGCCTGGGTGGGCTCGGTCACGGTGATCGCCCAGCGGGGCGGGTCGCTCGACTACCACGACAGGCCGCTCGAGCGGGACCGGGCGACCGTGGTCGGGGCTTACGTCCGCGGGGAGCAGCGGGGCTCGGGCCTCGTCGACCGGCTGCTCGACGCGGCCGCGCACTGGGGCCGTGACCTGGGCTTCGACGAGCTGACCCTGGGGGTGCACCAGGACAACGGCCGCGCGCAGGGTGCCTACCGACGAGCAGGTTTCGTGCCCTCGGGGTTCATCTTCGCCGGCCCCAACGGCCCGGAGGTCGAGATGGTGCGGCGCCTCTGACGAGCAGCGCGGCACGTCACGGTTGGCGGCGGTGGACCGTCCACGCCTCGGCGGTGTCCAGGTCCCCTGTGGCTGTGCGCGTGAACACCAGCCGGTCGTGCAGGCGGTCACGCCGGCCCGCCCACAGCTCGACCTCGTCGCACTCGACCCGCCAGCCGCCCCAGCCGTCCGGGACGGGGACGTCGTCGGGTGATCCGGTGTCCGGGTAGAGGGCCGCGTACCGCTCGTACGCCGCAACCAGCGCGGCCCGGTCGGCGATCGGTTGCGACTGGTCCGACGCCCACGCGCTGATCCGTGAGCCCCACGGTCGGGTGGCGAAGTAGGCGGCGATCTCGTCGCGACCCACGGGGACGGCACGGCCGCGGAACCGGACCGCCCGGTACATCGCGGGCCAGGTCAGCGACGCGGCGACCGTCCCGGTGGCGGCGATCTCGTGGCTCTTGGTCGAGCCGAGGTCGGTGACGAACCCCGGCCCGCGCTCGTCGAGGAAGCGCATGAGCACGGTGCGGACGTTCGCGCGCCCGTCCGCGTCGACCGTGGCGACGGACAGCGCGGTGGGCTCGACGACGTCACCGAGCTCGGCCTGCCGCGCCTGCGCGTCGGCGACCCACCGCCTGACCTGCTGGAGCGGCGTCGGCGCCAGCGCGCCCTCGCTCAGACCCTCGCCCGAGTACTCGCTGCGCACGCCGCCACCTCTCGCTCGCCGGTGCCGCTGTCCCGGCACCGGCGAGCGTACTTCCCACGGTCGGACCCGACCGCCGGTGGGTCACGCGGAGGCGGCCACCTGCGTCCGGGCCAGCGTGTGCGGGTTCGCCGGACGGGCCAGGCCGTAGTGCTCGCGCAGGGTCGTCCCCTCGTACTCCGACCGGAACAGGCCGCGCTCCACCAGGATCGGCACCACGTCGTCGACGAAGTCCTCCAGGCCCGACGGCAGGACCGCGGGCATGATGTTGAACCCGTCGGCGGCACCCTGGTCGTACCAGTCCTGGATGGCGTCGGCGACCTGCACGGGTGTGCCGGAGAACGTCCGGTGACCCCGTCCTCCGCCGAGCCGGCCGATGAGCTGGCGCACGGTGAGCCGCTCGCGCCGGGCCAGGTTGACGATGAGCGTGTACCGGCTCTTGGCGCCCTCGATCTCGTCCTCCGACGGCAGGTCGGCGGGCAGCTCGCGGTCGAGCGGTAGGTCGTCCGGGTCCACGCGGAGGGTCTTGGCCAGCTGCACCCTGGCGTACTCGGGCTTGATGAGGCGGTCCAGCTCGTCCTCCTTCTCCCGCGCCTCGGCCTCCGTGGCGCCGATCACGGGCACGATGCCCGGCAGCACGAGGACGCCTCCGGGGTCGCGGCCCCACTCGACGGCCCGCCGCTTGAGGTCGGTGTAGAACGCCTGCGCGTCCTCGAGGGTCTGCTGCGCGGTGAACACGGCCTCCGCGTACCGGGCGGCCAGGTCCTTGCCGTCCTCCGACGACCCCGCCTGCACCAGCAGCGGGTGTGCCTGCGGCGAGCGCGGAGTGGTCAGGGCACCGGCCACCGAGAAGTGCTGACCCACGTGGCCGATCGGGTGGACACGCGACGAGTCGCCCCAGACGCCCGCCTCCTTGTCGCCGATCTCCGCGTCGTCCTCCCACGAGTCCCACAGCTTGAGCGACACCTCCAGGAACTCCGCCGCGCGCTCGTAGCGGTCGTGGTGCGACGGCTGCTCGTCGAGCCCGAAGTTGCGGGCCGCCTCGACGAACGCGGTGGTCACGACGTTCCAACCGACCCGGCCGCCGCTGATGTGGTCCAGCGACGCGAACCGCCGGGCCAGGTTGTACGGGTCGTTGTAGGTGGTGGACGCGGTCGCGATGAGCCCGATCCGCTGTGTGACCGCCGCGATCGCGGCGAGCACGACCGTCGGCTCGAGCGTGCCGGCCGGGCGGCGGCCGACGTCCCGGCTCTGCGCGGGCCCGTCGGCGAAGAAGATCGAGTCGAGCTTGCCCCGCTCGGCGGTCTGCGCGAGCCGCTGCAGGTACGCGATGTTGGTGGAGAGGTACGACGGGTCGCTCTCCGGCAGCCGCCACGACGCCTCGTGGTGGCCCGTGCTCATGAGGAACGCGTTGAGGTGGAGGGGGCCGGGACGGTGGTCGTTCACAGTGGGGTCCTTTCAGTCAGGGGGACGCCGAGCGCCGCGAGCAGCTGGGCGCGGAGGTCGGCGAAGCGGGGGTCAGCGGTGTCGCGAGGGCCGTCGATGCCGACCTCCACCTGGAGGGCGATCTGGCCTTGGTCCAGCACGATCACGCGGTCGGCGAGGACGATCGCCTCGTCGACGTCGTGCGTGACCAGCAGGACCGCAGGCTCGTGCCGGGCGTACAGGTCCCGCAGGAGGCCGTGCATCCGGATCCGGGTAAGCGCGTCGAGCGCGCCGAACGGCTCGTCGGCCAGCAACAGCTGCGGCTCCCGGACCAGCGACCGGGCGAGCGACACCCGCTGCTGCTCCCCGCCCGACAGCTCGGTGGGCCAGGCGCGCTCGCGGCCCGCCAGACCTACCTCGGCCAGCCGTTCCACGCCGAGCTCCCGCACGCGGGAGCCCTTCAGGCCCAGGGTCACGTTGTCGAGCACCCGGGCCCACGGCAGCAGCCGCGAGTCCTGGAACACCACGGAGACGCGGTCCGGCACGGCGATGGTGCCGGTGCCGTGCACGTCGTGGTCCAGCCCGGCGAGCGCGCGCAGCAGCGTGCTCTTGCCGGAACCGCTGCGCCCGAGGATCGCGACGAACTCGCCGGCGGCGATGGACAGGTCGAGACCGCGCAGCACGCGACCGTCGCCCTCGCCCAGTCCGTAGGCGCGCACCAGGTCGCGCACGACGACGGTGCCGTCGGTGGTCGTGGTCCGCTCGTCGGCGAGGACGCCGTGCACGGGCGGCGGGACGGCCGAGCGCTCCGGGACGCGGGTGTCCGGGTCGATGTCGGGCGGGCTCAGTCGGCCAGGGTGCGTCGCCACGTCAGGGCCCTCCTCTGCACGAGTCGGACCAGGGCGTCGGAGCCGAAGCCGAGGACGCCGTAGAGCACCAGGCCGACGACGATGATCTCCGTCTGCCCGTAGGTGCGCGCGAGCTCCATCATGTAGCCGATCCCGGCGGTGCCGTTGATCTGCTCGACCACGACGAGCGACAGCCACGCACCGGTGACGGCGAACCGCAGGCCGAGCAGGAAACCGGGCAGGGCACCCGGCAGCACGATCCGACGCACGAACGCCCACCGCGACAGCCCGACCGTCTCGGCCAGCTCGACGTACCGGGCATCGATGGTCCGCAACCCGTTGTGGGTGTGGATGTACACCGGGATGAACACGCCCAGCAGGATGGTGACGACCTTCATGGTCTCGCCGATGCCGAGCCACAGGATGAGCAACGGCAGCAGCGCGAGGCTCGGGATGGCCCGCTTGACCTGCACGGGACCGTCGATGAGCGCCTCACCGACGCGGCTCAGCCCTGAGATCAGGGCCAACAATGTCCCCAGCACGATGCCGAGGGCGAGCCCGAGGAACGCCCGCTGCGCGGAGACGGCGAGGTTCTCCTGCAGGCGCCCCTCCTCGAGCAGCTCGCCCGTGGTCGTGACGACCGTCCACGGTGCCGACAGCGTCCGCTGGTCGATGAACCCGGTGGCGCTGCCGATCAGCCAGAACGCCAGGAGGGCGAGCAGGCCGAGCGTGGCGCCGCCGGGGATCGCGCGCCCCGGTCCGAGTCGGCGCGTCGTCCGCCGACGCGCCCGCGGTGCCGACACCCGCTGCGGCCGCGTCGCGACGACGGCGCGGGGTGCTGTGAGCGTCGACATCAGCCGTCCGCCCCCGCTAGGTAGGACTCCACGGCCTCGGCGACGACCGGCGCGAACCGCTCGTCCCACAGGTCCGCCGCGTCGAGCTTCTCGTTACCGGTCTCCTCGGCGAGCAGGTTGATGGTCTCCTGGTGCCGCGCGATCGGCTCGGCCCAGTCGGCCGGGATGTCCGGGATGCCGGCGTGCTCGACCAGGTAGTCCGCGTCCGCCTCGCTCAGGCCCTGGTCCTTGACGTAGTACCCGGCCTTCCACTCCTCGGGGTGGTCGTAGATCCACAGCCGTGCGGCCGCCCACAGCTGCACGTACTCGCGCAGGGCGGCCGCCTTCGCCGGGTCGGAGATCGTCGACGTCGGTGCGTAGAGCACGCTCGGGTCGTCTCGGAGCCCGTGCTCGATCGTGTGGGCCCCGTCCTTGCTGTAGTTGTCGAGGTAGCGCGCGACGGCCACGCCGCCGAGCGGTGCGATGTCGACCTCCTTCGCCGCGAGCGCGGTCGGGTACACGTCCCCGGTGCTCGGCAGCTCGACGAGCTCGACGTCGTCCGTGGTCAGGCCGGCCTCCTGCAGGGCCCGCAGCACGATGGTGCCCTGCGCCTGCCCCGGGCTGTAGGCGATGCGGTGGCCCTCGAAGTCCTCCAGGGACTCCACGCCCTCGACGCCGGGTGCGACGCCGAACGAGTAGATCGGGTTCTCCTCCCAGTCCTCGCGGTAGGACGCGGCGACGATCCGGACGTCCAGCCCGGTCCACGTCGCGTGGATCGGCGGGATGTCCGCGACCGACCCGACGTCCAGCGACCCGGCTCGGAAGGCCTCCGTCGTGGCCGGCCCGCCGGAGACGTTGGCCCACTCGATCTCGAAGCCGAGGTCACTGTCGAGGTCGTCGCCGGCGAGTGCGACGGCGACCTTGATGCTCGGGTCACCGACGACGAGCTTGGTGCCCGCCGGCACCTCGGTGGGCAGAGTCGCATCCGGGGTGTCGTCGGCGGCGGGGGTGGTGGCGGCCGCCTCGGAGCAGGCGGCCAGGGTGACGGCGAGGAGGGCCGCGGCAACGGCCGCAAGGGGTCGAGAACGCATGGTTGAGCCTTTCGATGGCATGGCGAAGTAGTCGTGGGCATGGCGAGGCACCACGGCAGGAGGTCAGGTCCCCGGAGCGTCGGGGTCGTGCGGTGAAGGCCTGGGGTCAGCGACAGGGCTGACAGGCACCGCTGGTCGACGGGTCGACGACGAGACGCAGCAGCGCTGCGCGGTCGGTCACGTGACTCGTGGACATGGCGCCGGACCATGCCAGTGATGCCGGGGGGTGACAACAGTGAACAGAAAGTTTCCAGATGGTGAGACCGTCATATAGGACTTGTCGTATAGATGACACATCCTCTATGGTCGAGTCATGTCGCTGAAGCACGCCGTCCTCGGGTTCCTCTCGATCGCCCCGATGACGGGCTACGACCTGCGCAAGCACATGGAGGAGTCGGTCGCGCACTTCTGGCCCGCCGACCAGGCGCAGATCTACCGCACCCTGGGCCACCTGGCGGCGGACGACCTGGTCTCCGTGCGGACCATCCCGCAGGAGGGCAAGCCGGACCGGCGTGAGCACTCCATCACCGCCTCCGGGCTGGCGGAGCTCGACTCCTGGCTCTCGGCGCCGGTCGAGTACGTGCCGTCGCGGGAGGTGTTCCTGGTGCGGCTCTTCTTCGTCGGCCGGCTCGGCACCGACCGTGTCCGTGCGGTGCTCCAGGAGCGCGCCGAGGAGGCCCGCGAGCTCGCCGCCGTCCTGGAACAGACCCGGGACGGTGCGACCCAGGCGGTCGCGCACCCTGACCTCGAGGTGCGCCTGCGCCTCGCCACCCTCGCCAACGGGCTCGTGCACGCGCGCGCCGAGCTCGAGTGGGCCGAGGACCTGCTCGCACAGCTGACCGACTGACCGACCACCGCGAGAACCGACCGCCACCCGGCGGCCGGGCGATACCTCACGCCCGAAGGAGCTCAGCATGACCACCACCGACGCTGCACCCCGCACTCGCACCCACCGACCGGCGAGCCGTCGTGGCGTGCTGATCTACGCCGTCGGCGTCCTCGTCCTCGCCACGCTCGGCGGCCTGGTCATGGCATCGTCGGACGACCCCGGGACCAGCGCCGGCGCCCTGCTGTTCGTCCTGAGCCCCCTCCTCATGGCCGTCGGCCTGCGCACGATCGGGCGGGAGGGCTGGACCGACGCGGGACTGCGCCTCGGCCGCGAGCGCGGCTGGTACGCGGTGGCGCTGCTGCTCTTCCCCGTGCTCTTCCTCGTCCCGGTCGCGCTCGGCGTGCTCACCGGTGACGTCCACCTGGCGCCGGGAGCCGCCGAGCGGTTCGCCGTCCTGTTCGCCACGGGGCTCGCTGCCCGTCTGACGTTCGCGGCGTTCGAGGAGCTCGGCTGGCGGGGGTACCTGGAGCCCCGGCTCGCCGCGCTCGGCGTCCCCGCGCTGCGGCGGCACCTCGCGGTCGGCGGGCTGTGGGCCGTGTGGCACGTGCCGTACATCGTCGCGTACGGCGACGGCTACACCGAGGTCCCGCCGGCGCTCCAGATCCCCCTGTTCTCGGTCGCGGTCCTGGCGATGGCCGTCATCTGGGGCGTCGCCCGCGACCGCACCGGGAGCGTGTGGCCCGCGGTCCTCGGGCACGGCATGGCCAACGCCGTGGCGTGGCCACTGCTGGCCGCCGACGTGGTCGCAATCGACACCCCTCTCGTGTTCGGCGCACGGCCCGAGGGCCTCGTGATGCTGCCGCTCCTGGTGCTGACCGCGATCGTCGTCTACAGGCGCTGGGGGCGGGAGGCCGTCGGTACGGTCACCGCATGACCGAGTGCTCGTGACCGTGCTGGTCGTCGCGATCAACAATGCCTTCGTCCGACGACGATCGGCGCCCTACGTTGTCTCGATGGACGAGGCCCCGATCCACCACCACTACGACACCGCCTACGACGAGGACCAGCGCCTGCGCCAGGGCCTCGGCCGGCTGGAGCTCGCGCGGGTGCAGGAGATCGTCCGACGGCACGTGCCGCCCGCCGTTCGGGTTCTCGACGTCGGTGGGGCCACCGGCGTCCATGCCGAGTGGCTCCTCGACGACGGGCACACCGTGCACCTGGTCGACCTGCTGCCGAGCCATGTGAGTCGGGCCGACGCGCGTCTCGGCGGCCACGAGCGGTTCACCGCGACCGTCGGCGACGCCCGGGCGCTCCCGGTGCCCGACGCGTCCGTCGACGCCGTCCTCCTGCTGGGTCCGCTGTATCACCTGACCGACCGCGCCGACCGTCTGGCCGCCTGGCGGGAGGCGCTCCGGGTCGTCGTGCCCGGCGGTGTCGTCATCGCGATGGCGATCAACCGGTTCACGTCCCTGTTCGACGGGCTCGCGCAGTCCGCCCTGTTCGACCCCGCGTTCCGGGCCATCGTCGCGCAGGACCTGGCGACGGGGGTGCACGAGAACCCCACCGGCGACCCCCGATGGTTCACGACTGCCTACTTCCATCGGCCCGAGGAGCTCCCCGCGGAGGCGACCGAGGCCGGGCTCGTCGTGCGGGAGACCGTCGGCGTCGAGGGGATGGCCCACTGGATCAAGCCCCTGGCGTCCGCGCTCGACGACGACGACGACCGGCGCGAGGTGGTGCTCGACGCGGCTCGCGTGATCGAGGCGGAACCCACCCTGCTCGGCCTCAGCTCGCACCTGATCACCGTGGCCACCCGCCCCTCCGGAGCGCCTACCGCACCGTGATCGGCGGAGCGTGGTGACGGTGTGCCGGAGCCTTCGCAGGCATCGCCGAGTCGTTGTGGTCCCGGACAGGGCTTGCACCTCACGTGACGTGAGGGCCTAGCGTCGGGCGCAGCGGCGGCGACGGTGCGCCGCACGAGTCGAGGAGCGAGCATGACCAACCTGGTCCCGTACCTGACGGTCCACGACGCCACCGCAGCGATCGCGTTCTACGCCGCGGCGTTCGGCGCGCAGGAGAACACGCAGGAGTCGGAGCGCGATGAGACCGACGGCAAGATCGGCTTCGTCGCCCTCACGATCGGCAATGACCCGTTCTACCTGTCCGACGAGTTCCACGACTACGGCGCCTACGCCCCCGCGACGCTGGGGCACAGCACGTCGGCGCTCGTGCTCGGGGTGGAGGACGCTGACGCGGTCTACGCGGCCGCGCTCGCCGCCGGCGCGACCGCCGACCGGGAGCCGTCGGACCAGGGGGACGAGAAGCGCGGCTGGCTGGTGGACCCGTTCGGCCACCGCTGGGCCATCCACTCGCCGCAGCGCTGAGCGATGGCCGATGCCGGGTGGCGGGTGGGCGAGCTCGCCGACGTGTCCGGGCTGACCGTGCGGACCCTGCACCACTACGACGAGACCAGGTGCTCCGGATGGAGCGGCTGTTGCACCGGCTCACCGACGTCCCCGCCGAGGGCCCGCCGTGGCCGCGGCGTCATCACCGTGTTCTCGAACCGCGTGCTTCGAGCTGCGCCAGGTCGCGCTCCGCGTAGGTGCGGTGGCACCACTCCTCGTTGAGCACGATTCGCAGGCACAGGCTGACCGGGAACGTCTCGCCCTCGTCGGGCCACCCCGGCCCGACCAAAGGTTCCGTCCGGGTGTCGAGCTGGTCGTCGGTCAGCGCGTCGACCACCTGCCTGACCAGCGCCATCGCCTCGAGCCGCAGGGCGAGGGCCTCGTCGAGCGACGGCCGGGCGTCGCGGTCGCGCGGGACTCCCTCCCGGGGTCGCATCTCGTCCCACGGCAGAGACAGGGGGTGCCACGGCGTCGGGTCGCCCAGGATGGTCCGGCCGACCCACGACTCGCTGGCGAACGCCAGGTGGCGCAGGGTCTCGATGAACGACCACTCCTCGTCGACCGACTCGTGCAGCCGTTCCGGCGGTAGCCGTCGGGCGCGGTCCACCGTCGTGGCCCAGAGCCGCTCGTTCACGTCCCACGCCTGCCGGTACCCGTCGGCGGTGGTCGGCCGGAACAGCACCCGGTCCGGGTTCCGGCGGTCCAGCTCGGCCTCGACGAGCGGGCCGACGTCGACCCCGTTGATGACCAGCCCCTCGATGTCGCCGTCGATCGTCGTGTCCGAGATCTCCACGCCCCGCATGACGACGCCATGGAACCCGACCGCCCTGAACCGCGAGCCGGTGAGGTCCGCCATCGTGAACACCGCGCCGTGCAGGTCCGCGTCCTCGAACCGGGCGCCGCGCATGTCGGTCAGGTCGCCGCCGCTCATGTCGCCCAGGTTAGGACCGGCGTCCGACACACTGACGTGGTGAGCGACGACGTCAACGAACTCGACCTGATCTCCACCGGCTCGCTGCCCCGCGAGGAGCTGGTCGTCCAGCTGATGCAGGACGCGTACGACCGGTTCGTGGGGGTGGACGACGGCGCGGTCGCGGACTACATCCCGGCGCTCGCCGAGGCCGACCCGGCGCTCTTCGGTCTGAGCATCGTCTCGGTGACGGGCGCCTCCCACAGCGTCGGCGACGCCTTGCACGAGTTCTCGATCCAGTCCGTGTCCAAGGCGTTCGTGTTCGCGCTGGTGTGCGACGCGCTCGGCCCCGAGGCCGTGCTCCGGCAGGTCGGGGTGAACAACACCGGTCTCCCGTTCAACTCGGTGATGGCCCTGGAGCTCAACGGGGGCAGCCCGATGAACCCGCTGGTCAACGCCGGCGCCCTCGCCACCACGGCCCTCGTCCCGGGCTCGACCGCCGAGGACAAGTGGGCGTTCGTGCAGGCCGGCCTGTCGGCGTTCGCGGGCCGGCCCCTGGCGCTCGACGACGACGTGTACGCGTCGGAGGCGGCTCACAACCGCCGTAACCAGGCCATCGCCCGCCTGCTGGAGAGCTACGGCCGCATCGCCCACGACCCGCTCGAGACAACCGACGTCTACACGCGGCAGTGCTCCCTGCTCATCTCCGCGACGGACCTGGCCGTCATGGGCGCCACCTTGGCCGACGGCGGTGTCAACCCGGTCACCGCCGAGCGCGTCGTTGACGCGTCCGTCTGCCGGTACGTTCTCGCCGCGCTCGCCACCAGCGGCCTGTACGAACGCTCCGGCGAGTGGCTGTTCAGCATCGGGCTGCCCGGCAAGAGCGGGGTGTCCGGCGGGATCGTGACCGTCGCACCCGGCAAGGGGAGCCTCGCCACCTTCTCGCCGCGGCTCGACGCGGCCGGCAACAGCGTCCGTGGCGCGCGGGCCACCCGCTACCTGTCGGGCGCGCTGGGGCTGAACCTGTTCGCGTCCCGCCCGGAGGCGGGCTAGGCCACACGCTCCAGGCGGGCGCTCAGGTAGCGGAGCGTCCCGGCGGCGAAGCCCTCGGGGTTGCGGGTGCCTTCCAACCCGGCGAACGGGCGGAGCGCACGCTGGAACGGCCGGGGGATCCACTCGCGGACGAGCTCGGTCTTGCGCGCGTCGTCGAGCCGCAATGCGGAGAGGACCTCGGCGGTGATGTCGCGCTCCGCCACGGGCACCAGCCCGCTCGACGTGAGGTGCGTGCGGGTCGTCGCGACGTCGTCGGCACCCCGCAGGTCCGCCCACACGAACGACCCACCGGGTCGCAGGACGCGATACACCTCCGCGACGAACGTCTCCATCGACGCGTAGCAGTGCGACGACTCGACGTTCACGACGACGTCGAACGACGCGTCCGAGAACGGCAGCGCCTGCGCGTCCCCCTGCACGAACCGCAGCCCCGGGCCGGTGCGGTCGCGGCGGGACAGGGCGACCGCCGACGACGCGAAGTCGACCCCCGTCGTCGTGCTCGGGCCGAGCGACCGGCTGATCCACGACGCACCGCCGCCGCGGCCGGACCCGACCTCCAGCACGTCCGCACCGGTCACGTCGACGCCGTCGAGCACGTGCGCGTACAGCTGGATGCAGTACCGGTCGGGCTCGTCGGCGGGGTCCAGGGCCAGCGGCTTAGCCGCCGAGAGAGCGGCGTAGCCGTAGTTCATGAACGACCACTCGGGGCGTCGCACCCGCGAACCGAGCAGCTCGTACGTGGCTCGCCACACGAGCTGTCTCAGGCGCATCGCGCGAACGCTACAGCCGCCGGGTGCAGCCGTACAGGAACACCCGCAGGTGCTCGCAGCGGTCGGACCCTGGCTCGGCATGGCCGGGTTGGCCTCGCTGGCTTACGCTCGGACAATCCGCCGCAACCCGCGGCACGACCCACGGGAGTCCCCGTGACCGACACGATCGACCGCCCCCTGGTCCTCGACGACGACGTCTTCGAGCGCCCGGTGGTGACGCGGCGCCCTCTCCGGGCCCCCGATGCGCCGTACCAGCCCCTCTCGGCGACGGTCCGCTACCCCCTCGGTCCCGTGCCCGACCTCGAGGACGCCGTGCCGGACGCAGCGCCGGAGGCTGAGCCGGTCCGCACACCCCGTCGGTGGCCGTGGCAGGGCGTCCGCGTCAGCGTGCAGGTCCGACCGATCGTCTGGCACCGGTCCCGCGTCGTCGCCGGGCTGCTCGGTGTCTTCCTCGGAGCCTTCGGCCTGCACCGCATGTACATGGGCTACTGGCGTCGCGGTCTGACGATGCTGGCGATCACGGTGATCGGCGGGTTCTTCACGCTCGGCCTCGCTGCGCTCGCCATGGGACTGTGGGGGTTCACCGAGGGCTTGCTGGTCCTGTCCGTCCGCCGAGGCCGGTACGCCCGCGACGCCCACGGCAGGCCGCTGCGCGGCTGATCGACGAGACGTGTTCTCGTCCGGACGACGTCGCGAACGTTGCAGGTCAGTGCCCTACCCGGGTTGAGCCCCCGGGTCCAGGACCCGGCTCAGATCCTCGTAATCGGCGATCAGGGCCTCGACCCGCGTGCGCTCCACCGCAGCAGCTGCTTCGGCGGCCGTGAGCGCGGAGTCGCGCGCGGGCAGGGCGGCCTCGTCGCGAGCCAGCAGGGTGGCCGCCGTGGCGAGCGTCTGGTCCGCCGGAGCCATCGGCAGGACGGTGCCGTCCCACCACGTCCAGGACAGTCGCGTCCGCTGACGTTGCGAGGCCGGCATCGAGTCGACCTCCTCCACCTTGGACTGATACTCCCGGCGGTAGAAGTCCAGGGAATCGCGGTCGGCGGTGAGCTGAGCGCGCGCGCCGGCGTTGGCCTCCTCCTGGGCGACCAGCGCGTCGGACGCGGTCTGGGCCGCAGTCAGCATCTCGTCGAGCATCCCCGCCCACCCCGTGTGCACGGCCACGAGGGCGGCGCGGTCCGAGACGAACCGTGCGTACACCGCCTCGAGCTCCGGGTCGAGGCCACCGTCGCGCCACACCTGCGTGCCGATGTAGGCGAAGAGCTCGGTCGGTCGGTTCTCCGGGCGCGCGCCGACCGACTCGGCGATCTGCGTGTGGATGCGGTCGTCCGTCGGCACCGTCGACGCCACGGTCTCGAGCAGCGCCGACAGCCGAGCCTGCTCGGCGGGGTCGAGCCGACCCCACGCGGCATGCAGCGTCTCGTGCGCGATCGTCTCCACCAGGTACCCGCGGAGGCGCGCGTCCGCGGGTGCGTACGCGATGATCGCGTTCTCGACGCCGAGGTAGCAGCCCACAGCGCCGTCCGCGCGGACCGCCGGGAGCCCGACACCGGCGCACCGTCCGGCGAACTCCGCCGCGCCGAGGATCTCGGTCCGGGCGTCGAAGAGCAGCTCGCGGCCCTCGGGCGACAGGTGGGCGGCGTCCGCGAGCGCCCGGACCTCGGCGGTGGGCTCCGGCCGAGTCACCCGACCCAGAGCGGCGGGCAACGACGAGACGACGCCGTCGGGCAGACCCGGGGTGCCGCTCGTCAGCCACCACGACCCGGCCAGCAGGGCGGCGATGCCGACGGTGGCCCCGAGCCTGCGACGCCGACGTGGCCGCGGCTCCCACGTCGACGAGACCGAGGTGTCCGGACGCCACACCTGAGGGTCGACCGTGACGCCGGTCCGCTCGTCGACGACCCACTGGGGGACGCGGCCGGTGGGCGAACGCGGCAGGTCGTCGGGCAGGGGAGGCACCCAGTGACCATCGGACGTCGGAGGACCGAACTGGAGCGAGGCCATCACTCCAGGTGCGCTTCGAGCAGGTCAGCCGCCGCGCGCGTCCCGCCGAGGGAGCGGAGCTCCGCGCCCAGGCGGGCGGCCGTCGACCGGTAGCGCGGGTCGGCGACGACCGCACGGTACGCGTCGGCGATCGCCGCCGGGCGCGGGGTGCCCGTGCGCAGGTTGATCCCGGCGCCATGCCAGCCGATGCGCGCCGCGATCTCCGGCTTGTCCAGGTCGCCGCCCGCCACGATCAGGGGGATGTCGTGGCGCAGCGCCTGGAGCACCGCCCCGTAGCCGCCGTTGGTGATCATGACGGACACGCGCGGCAGCAGCTGCGGGTACGGGACCATCGGCGCGACGCGGGCGTTGGACGGCAGCGGTCCCGGCAGCGGGTCGGTGCGGTGGCCCAGCCCGACGACGACAAGCACGTCCTCGTCGGCCAGGGCCTCGAGCGTCGGCAGGATCAGGTCCTGGGCGTCGACGTTGGCCGTCCCCTGGGTCACGTGCACGACCGGGACGCGTGCCTTCTCGATGTCGGCCCACCACGGCGGCATCGCCGCGGGGCGGACCGGGGCGCCGTCGTCGGTGAGGTCCCCGACGAACCGGATGTGCGCCGGCAGGTCGTGGCGCGGGTAGTCGAGGCCGGGCGAGCCCGCCCCGACGACGAGCTGCGGCGAGTACCACATGGTCGCGAACGTCTCCCGGTCGCGTGCCAGCCCGACCTGCTCGCGGGTGCGCTGGTACATCCGCGTGAGCGCGACCATGCTCGCGTTCGCGCCCGCACCGAGCGCGGCGTTCCGGGCCTTGCCGACGAGCCCGCGTCCCGGCGTCAGCCCGAGTCCGGTCGGCGGGATGCCCTTGCCGGGCAGCCAGACCGCGATCGGGGAGACGGACGCCCAGCGCGTGCCCAGCCGCTCGGCGGCGAACCGGGTGCCCAACGCCATCGGGTCTCCGGCGATCAGGTCCCACGGCTCGTCCGCGGCGAGGGCGACCAGGTCGTCGCTCTGCGCGGGGGCGGTGCCGAGGAACAGGTCCTGGATGTTCACCAGCACCTGCCGGAACCCTTTCGCGTCCTGCATGCGCGGGAACGTGGCGGCCAGGTCACGCTCGTCGAAGTCGGGCGCGGACCGCCACGGCACGCCGCGCGCCCCGACCTCGTCGAACATCCCCGCGTACGACCTGCCCGTGTACACCCGCACGTCGTGTCCGCGGCGCACGAGCTCCGCGGACACCGCGCGGATCGGTCGGGCGTGGCCGGCGAACGGCATGCTCGTCAGCAAGATCGACGCCATTCGCCGAGTATCCCGTCAGTGCGCCCCGGCCGACGCGGACTCCCCCGCGAACCCGTCGAGTGGCATCGTGGATCGACATGGCAGTGATCCTCGACATCACCATCTCCCTCGACGGCTTCGTCACCGCCGGGCCGGGCGAGGGGCTCGGCGCGCTGCACGAGTGGGCGATCGGCGACGGCCGCACCCCGGAGGACGTCCAGAAGCTCGCCGCGCTCACCGACGCCACCGGGGCGGTCGTGATGGGCCGCCACACGTTCGACGTGGTCGACGGCCCGGACGGCTGGAACGACGACATCCACTACGGCGCCGACCAGGGTGACGTCCCGCCGCCGTGCTTCGTCGTCACCCACCACGCCCCCGACCACGTCCGGCTCACCGACCGGATGACGATCGTGACGACGGGCCTGCGGGACGCCCTCGACCAGGCGACCGCCGCCGCGGGCGACAAGGACGTGTTCATCATGGGCGGCGGCGAGCTCGGCGGGTCGGCCCTCCGCGACGGCGTCGTCGACCGGCTCCACCTGCACGTCGCCCCGTTGCTGCTCGGTTCCGGCACACCGCTCTTCGAGGGGTCGAGGGTGGAGCTCCGGCTCGACGAGGGCGCCACGGTCGTCACCAGCAACGCCGCGCACCTGTTCTACGACGTCGTCCGGTGACACCCGGTTGTCAGAGGTCTGTGGAACGGTGGGAATCATGGAGATCACCCGTCTGCAACCGGCCGGTCTCGTGCAGAGCCCGGCGTTCAGCCATGTCGCCGTCGTGCCCGCGGGTGCGACGACCATCTACGTCGGCGGCCAGAACGGCGTCGACGACACGGGCAAGGTCGTCTCCGACGACGCCGCGGAGCAGTCCGTCCGCGCGATCGACAACGTGAGCACCGCGCTCGAGGCGGCGGGGGCAACCCTCGCCGACGTCGTGCAGTGGACGGTGTTCATCTCCGCCGACGTCGACCTCGCCGCCGCCTACGGAGCGATCGCCCCGCGGCTCGCCGGCCCCGGGGCACCGCCCCTGGTGACCGCCGCCGTCGTGGCGGGACTGGGTGTGCCGGGTGCGGTCATCGAGGTCAGCGCGATCGCGGCGGTCCTGCCGGACTGACCGCTCTCAGTCGCCCTCGAGGAGCCGCTTGAGGAGGGCCAGGTCGCCGGTCACGAGAGCCGCGTCCCGCTCGAGGTCGGCGTCGGTCATCCCCGGCGCGCGGCGCAGCGTGAAGACGACCTCGCACCCGTCGCCGTCGGCGACCGCCCGAAGCGGGATGTAGACCGTCTCTCCCGACGGCGGCCGCACCACGTGGTCCAGGACGCCGTACTCGTTCTGCGGGGCGAACGTCAGGCCGACCCGGCCCTGCGAGGTCTCGACGAACCAGCCGTCGCCGTCGCGCTCGACCGCGCTGCCCAGACCGGGCGCCCAGCGTGGGAGGTTCGTCGGGTCCGAGGCGAACGCGTACACCTCGGACAAGGGCCGGTCGATGGACACGCTCAGGTGCCGGGACTCCGTCATCCAGCGATGGTGCCACCTCTTGTAGCGCCAACGAGGCCACCCGTGGCGACTGCTACGCGGTAGCCCCCGTCGCACGTTGTGCAGCGGGGGCTCCTGACCGGCTCCTCAGTCCTGAGGGACGAGCCGGAGCGTCACGGCGACGACCTGCGGCCCGACCACGGTGTTCACGATCCCCGGCCCGTACCGGTCGTATTTCGCGTGGTAGGCGGCGTCGATCGCGGCGTGCACGTCCGGCGCCGGGGCGACGAACGCGACGTCCTGCTCGATGCCGGCGACCTTGATCCGACCCCTGCCGGACGTCTGGGCACGGCGGAACCACCCGTTGCCCGGGCCGTAGGCGGAACGGATGTAGACGTCGTCGCCGACGCGCACCACCCAGATGATGACGAACGGCCGCAGGGTGCCGTCGGGCCGGTACGACGACACACGCAGCTCGTCGGCCGTGCCGATCCGGGTCAGGGCGTCGGCAGTCCACGCGCTCATCGGCCGGCCTCCTCGTGGGTGACCGCCTCGGCCCACGTGGTCTCGGACCCGTCGCGGGTGCCGACGCGGGCGACGCCCTGCGTCACCCGCAGGGACTGACCCACGGCGTGCGAGTGCCAGAACGTGCGGGCGCCCGGAGCGAACCGGACGAGGTTGACCCGCAGGCGCGAGGGTGCCGGCGGGGCCGCGATGACGTCGAACCAGACGTCACCGGTGAACCACACGGCGGGCGCCTTGGTGGTCGGGGGTGCGGTGGTCAGCTCCATGGTGTTCTCCTTCAGCTGCTGATGGGTCCGAGCGTTGGGCCAACAGTCGGCTCCCGCGCGTCGAACGGCGCGGGATCGCCGTCGGCGGTCGTCGGCGCGGACCGGTGCGGGTCCGCCGGTGAGCGTGACGTCCTTGCCGAAGAGCGAGCCGAACCCGACGGGCGCGTCCTCGTACTGCGGCACCCCGGGTCGGGTCGGGGACGTGCTCGACGCGCACGTCGCCAGCGCCGTACATGAGGGTTGCTCGCATGCCTCGATGCAACCCCGCGCCCGGCGATCGCGGAAGTCCCTGGCGTCACAGGTACCCGCAGGACCTCCCACCCCCGCGGGAGCCGTCGTACGGTCGACGACATGGACAACCGCGACGAGGTACGGGACTTCCTCGCCTCGCGCCGCGCGAAGATCACGCCGGCGCAGGCCGGGCTCACCGCGTACGGCGCCAACCGACGAGTGCCCGGGCTGCGGCGCGAGGAGGTCGCGATGCTCGCCGGCGTCTCGTCCGACTACTACGTCCGGCTGGAGCGCGGGAACCTCGCCGGCGCGTCGGAGGAGATCCTCGAGGCGATCGCCGGCGCGCTGCAGCTCGACGAGGCCGAGCGCCAGCACCTGTTCGACCTGGCCCGCGCCGCCGGGTCTCGCCCGGCCCGCGCTCGCCGGCGGCACGCTCCGTCGGTGCCGACCAGCGTGCAGGTGATGCTCGACGCCATGACGGGCGCGCCCGCCGCGGTCCGCAACGACCGGCTCGACATCCTCGCGACGAACGCTCTCGGCCGCGCCCTCTACGCGCCGCTCTTCACCGGACCGTCGGCCCGCGACGGTCTCCCGGCCAATCACGCACGGTTCGCGTTCCTCGACCCGGCGGCCCACGACTTCTGGGTCGACTGGGACAAGGCGGCCAACGACACGGTCGGCGTCCTACGCACAGTGGCGGGCAAGGCGCCGCACGACAAGGACCTGCACGACCTCGTCGGCGAGCTGTCCACCCGCAGCGAGGAGTTCCGGTCCCGGTGGGCCCGGCACGACGTGCACCAGCACCGCGGCGGCGCCAAGCAGATCAACCACCCCGTCGTGGGCCGCCTCGACCTCATGTACGACATGCTCCCCATCGCCCAGGCACCCGGCCTGTCGATGCTCGTCTACACCGCCGCGCCCGGCACGCCGTCCGCGGACGCCCTGCAGGTCCTGGCCAGCTGGGCGGCAACCGCCGTCGCCACGGCCTGACGCACACAACCCTCTGGAGGCTTTGCCATGCACACACGCACCCTCGGACAAGGGCTCGAGGTCTCGGCTGTCGGTCTCGGCGCCATGGGCATGTCCATGAGCTACGGCCCCAACCCGGGCTCGCGCGACGACATGATCGCCGTGCTGCGCGGCGCGGTCGACCTCGGCGTCACGTTCGTCGACACCGCGGAGGTCTACGGCCCGTACGTGAACGAGGAGCTCGTCGGCGAGGCCCTGGCACCCGTGCGGGACCAGGTGGTCGTCGCGACGAAGTTCGGCTGGAACATCGTCGACGGTCGCATGCAGGGCACCGACAGCCGGCCCGAGCAGATCCGTCGGGTCGCCGACGCGTCCCTGCAGCGGCTGCGCACCGACGTGATCGACCTCTTCTACCAGCACCGCGTCGACCCGGCCGTCCCCATCGAGGACGTCGCCGGGACGGTCGGGGAGCTCGTCGCCGCCGGGAAGGTGCGCCACTTCGGGCTCTCCGAGGCGGGCGCCGCCACCATCCGTCGCGCCCACGCCGTGCACCCGGTGACCGCCGTGCAGTCCGAGTACTCGCTGTGGACCCGCGACCCCGAGCCTGAGGTGCTGCCCACGCTCGCCGAGCTGGGCATCGGGTTCGTGCCGTTCAGCCCGCTGGGCAAGGGATTCCTCACCGGGACCGTCGACGCGTCGACCACCTTCGCCGAGGGCGACATCCGGAATCGCGTGCCCCGGTTCACCGCCGAGAACCGCGATGCCAACGCTGCGCTCGTCGAGCACGTCCGAGCCCTCTCCGACGCCCACGGGGCGACGCCGGGGCAGGTCGCCCTCGCGTGGCTGCTCGCGCAGCAGCCCTGGATCGTGCCGATCCCCGGCACCCGTCGCCTGGAGCGCGTCCGGGAGAACGCCGACGCGACGACCGTGGCCCTCTCCGCCGACGAGCGCGCCGAGCTCGACGGCCTGGCCGCGACGGTCGGCGTGGCGGGCAATCGCTACGACGACAACGGGATGGCGATGGTCGGCCTCTAGTGAGGCAGCGGACGTCGACGACGGACCGCATGACGTGGGGAGCTGACCCCCGAGCCGTCAGAGGGCCGTGACCTTCAACGTGTCCGGGTACGACGACGGCGCACCGCGAGCAGGGTGGCACCCGCCAGGATGACGAGCGCGGCGATGCCGGCACTGCGCGGTGCGTCGATGCCCGTCACGGCGAGGGCATCGTCGGCAGCGGGGTCGCTGCCGCTCGGGTCGTCGAGGACGTCGGCCGCGGCGGTCCCGGTCGGCGTGCCTGTCGCCGACACACTCGAGTCCGGCGTGCTCATCGCTGTCGCACTCGGGTCCGCCGCGCTCATCGCCGTCTCACTCGGATCGGGCGTGCTCGTCGCCGACCCACTCGGGTCCGGCGTGCCCGTCGCCGACCCACTCGGATCCGGCGAGCTCGTGGCCGTTCCGGTCGAGGACGGCTCGAACGACAAGCTGGCGTCGAAGCCGAAGTGGTGAATCTCCCCGGTGTTGAAGAGCTCGAGCGTCTTGGCGACGATCTGCCCCTCGAGCAACGTCTTGCCTGTGATGTCCGCGCGCAGCGTGCCGTGAGGCGCGAGCCAGCTACCAGGCACGATCCCGCTGCTCGTGACGTTCAGCGTCGAGTCGGCCGGCTGGTCCACGTTCCAGAGGAGGTACCGGGCGTAGATGTCGACCCCGCCGGTCTGGAACCCGTCGAACCGCGTTGGCAGGCGCAGGGTGTCGCCACCCTTGGCCGTGACCTGGAAGACCACGGGCGTGGTGGCGGACGGAAGGACCGATCCGAACTGGACGTACCAGTCACCCGTCGGAATCACGGAAGGATCGATCTTCACGACATTCGTGAACCCGGCCTTGAGATTGAGGGCCGCGTTGTTGCCGGAGAAGACCAGAGCGGTCTCGAACGTGTTGGCCAGCTCACCCGCGGTGATCGCACGGTTGCGCGCTGTGAGGTCGGCGATCGCCGTCGCGGGGACCAGCCGGTTGAATGCCGTGGCGTCCTGGACCGAGCCGGTGCTCTGCTTGACGACGGACTGCTCGATCATGGCCCCGTTGCCCTCGTTGCAGTCCGTGAACGGCTTCGCCTGGACGCACACCCCAGCGCCGCGCCCCGCCACGCTGTCGCCGGAGGTGTTGCCGATGCGGATCTGTCCCATGCGGGCGGGAGTGGTCTCGTTCGCTCCGCCGGACGACACCCGAACCATCTGATTCGTCGATGCGGCACGATCCAGTGCACCGCCCACGACGAGGCGCACCGGCACAGTGTCGAGCGTCGGCAGGTCGTAATTCGGATCGCCCGCGGACTTGTGGATGATGTTGTACGGGCTGGGGCTCTTGACCACGAGGTTGCCGCCGACCGCCACCGACCCCTCGAGCTCGTGGTTGGCCAGGGTGGTGTTCCCGAACGAGACGGTGGTGAATCCGCCGGCGCCCGCGAGCGGGTTCACCGCGACCGGCGCTGCCGCCACCGGTCCAGCTGTCGCCCCGACCACGGCAACGACGGCGACCGTCGCGGCCGCGAGTACTGCTGCGGCCCGACGGGCGCGGTGACGGGTGGAGTGGGGCGCGAGCGACATAGGGAAACCTCTGTGAGCGGTGGTCACCACGACCGTCGCGGGACCTTCGCACTATCGGACGCGCGCCTGTGCGGCTGACCACGTGCAGGAGAGATCGGCCGTCTTTGTGCCGCTTCGCGCACAGGAGTGTGACGAAGATCGCCCGAGGCAGGAATCAGACGTGCGGGCGCGAACGACCACGAATCAGGACGCCACACGCTCCATCGCCACGGTCACGGCGCATGTCCGGCCGTGTCCTCACCCAGTCCCCGACGGTCCGGCCGCAGCGGTCGTGAGGACGACGAGCTGCTGGGTGGCCCGAGTCATCGCGACGTAGCGGTCGACGGCGCCCTCGATGCCGGCGCCGAACGACTCGGGGTCGACCAGGATGACGAGGTCGAACTCGAGACCCTTCGCCAGCTCCGGGGTCAGCGACCGGACCCGTGACGTCCCTGGGAACGTGGGGTCGCCGATCACGCAGGCCACACCAGCGGCGTGCTCGGCGAGCCACGCGTCGAGCATCGCGCTCAGGTCGGAGGCCTGTCCGTGCGCGACGGGGACGCCGGTACTCCGGACCGACGTCGGCACGTTGGCGTCGGGGAGCGCCGCCCGGATCACCGGCTCGGCCTCCGCCATGACCTCCTGCGGCGTCCGGTAGTTGATGCTCAGCGACGCCAGCTCCACCTGGTGCAGCCCGACCCGCTCCAGCCGCTCGCGCCACGACTCCCCGAACCCGTGCCGAGCCTGTGCGCGGTCGCCGACGACGGTGAGGCTCCGCGACGGGCAGCGGCGCAGCAGCATCTGCCACTCCGCGTCGGTCAGCTCCTGGGCCTCGTCCACGACGACGTGCGCGAACGGGCCGGCGAGCGCGTCAGGATCGGCGGTCGGGAGCGCGGACTCGTCGACGAGCTTGTCACGCATGTCGTCCCCGCGGAGCATCTTCATGATGCCCAGCTCGGAGTCGTCGGTGGCGATGAGGTCGTCGACGATCGTGTCCATGTACGCGCGCTCGGCGGCGAGGGTGGCTTCGTGCCGACGCCGGCGCCGGGACGCCTCGGGGTCGCCGAGCCGCTGCCGGGCGGCGTCGAGGAGCGGCAGGTCGGAGACGGTCCACGCCTCGGCGTCGGCGCGCTGCAGCGCCCGGATCTCGTCGACCGTGAGCCCGGGGTGGCACAGATGCAGATACGCGGGGACTGTCCACAGATCACCGACGAGGTCGGTCGGCTCCAGCAACGGCCACGCGCGGTTGAGGGTCGCGTTCAGGTCCCTGTTGCCCAGCAGCGCGCGCCGGACCTGGTCCCGCTCCACGTCGTCATCGTCGTCGACCTTGTCCACCAGGATCTCGAGGAGGGCATCCCGGACCTGGTCCCGTGCCTCGTTGTGCGGCGTCCCCCGTTCAGGTGCCTCGAACGCCTCCGCCCAGTCCTCCGCGCTGACCCACACGTCGAACCAGGACGTCTCGACCTCCATCCCTTCCTTCGGCGGCTTCTCGTAGAACCGGACGGCCGGCTCGATAGCGCGGACCATCTCGACGGACGCCTTGAGCCGAGCCACCTCCCGGTCGGGCTCGACCGATGCCGCCGCACCCTCGGCGACGAGGTCCCGCAGCGTGCACGTCTGGACGCCCTCCTCGCCGAGGCTCGGCAGGACGTCGCCGACGTAGTCGAGGTACGGCTGGTGCGGGCCGACGAACAGCACGCCGCCGCGGCGATGACCGAGGCGCGGGTCGGAGTAGAGGAGGTACGCGGTGCGGTGCAGCGCGACCACGGTCTTGCCGGTGCCCGGACCGCCGTCGACGACGAGCGCGCCGGCGGATCCCGCGCGGATGATCGCGTCCTGGTCGGCCTGGATGGTGCCCAGCACGTCCCGCATCCGCTCGGACCGCTGCGAGCCGAGGCTCGCGATGAACGCGGACTGGTCGTCGAGCGCGGCGCTGCTGCGCAGGCCCTCCGCGGTGAACACCTCGTCCCAGTAGTCGCTGACCCGGCCTCCCGTCCACCGGTACCGGCGCCTGCTCACCAGTCCCATCGGGCTCGCGTGGGTCGCCCCGAAGAACGGCTCCGCCGCGGGCGAGCGCCAGTCCAGCAGCAGCCGACGGCCGGCGCTGTCCGTCAGACCGAGCCGCCCGACGTAGACCGTCTCGCCGTCGGAACCGACGGTGCGCCCGAGGCAGAGGCCGAAGCGCCGCAGCGTCCGCAACCGCGCAGTGAGCCGGTGGATCTCCTGGTCACGCTCCAGCGCCAGCGTGCCGCTGCGCCCGGGAGCCTTGCGCACCGCGTCGAGCCGGCCGGACAGCTCTGCGATCGACTGCTCGAGGCTCGCCGCGATGGCGGCGAAGTGCTGCTCGTCGGGCCCGGTCGACGCCGGGTCGGCCTTGGCGGCGAGGTTGGCAGGAAGGTCGAACGCACTGGTGGTCACGGGGGTCACGTCGTCATCAGCTCCGGGGGTCACCTGCCCCGGGGCATGACGCGGGGCACGGTCGGAGATTCTGCGCCGCGACGGGGGCCTTGCCGCAAGACCCCCTGTCGGCTATACCTTGAATGTAGGCGGGCACGGACATCCGATGCCCGCCTTTTCGCGTGCCCGGCGACTCACCGGCGTCGGCCCCATCACCCCCGGGATCAGAGCGCTCGCAACGTGAACCACTGGCAGCGCGAGGGATCGGGCGTCAACAACGTTTCGTCTCCGAGACTGACGACGGGACGTACTCAAAGGCCGTTCCCAGGCAAGCGACCTACCGTGGGCCTGACCAGCCGACATGTCCGGAGGAATTATGGCAACCGAGCCCATCCCCAGCGCCGCTCCTGACCCGACGCCCCCGCCCCCGCCACTCACGAACCAGCCTCCGCCGCCGCCCCTTGTCCCCACTCCCACGGCCCCCGTCGGCTGGGTCATCGCCGCGATGATCCTGTTCTGGCCGACCGGGATCCCCGCGCTCCTCGCCTCGCACCGAGCGGCACGCGCCATCGGCGCCGCCGACGTCATGACGGCCGACCGGGAGGCCTCGAACGCGCGCCGGTGGGGCATCATCAGCGTCATCGTCGGCGCCGCGCTGATCGTGCTGTCGATCCTCATCTCGATCGCCTGGGCCTTCCTGGCCGTCGTCGCGTTCCACGACAGCGACGGCTACTGGGGGAACGACATGCCACGCTGGAGCGACGAGCGGTCCTACGGACCAGGGATGCCGGACAACGACCAGTAGGGCGTGACCTCACGCCGTCCCCTCTGCGCGCTCCCACGCCGTGAAGAGACCCAGCTGCGCCACGCACATCGCCGCCGTAACCGCGAACAGCCCGCCGGCCACGGCGAAGGGGACGAGGTAGCCGAAGGCCGACGCGAGCAACCCGCCGACGATGGCACCGACCGTCAGACCGACCAGGCCCAGCAACCGGCTCACCGACCCGACGCGCCCCATCATCGACGCCGGCGTCGCCTGCTGACGCACGGACGCGGCCATGACGTTCCACACCACCGCGTGCGCGATGTAGAGGGCGAGCGCGACCGCCACGACGGCGAGGTTCGTCGTCAGCGACACCACGCCGAACGCCAGCGCGCCGACGCCGAGTGCCGACACGATGGTCCAGCCGTAGCCGATCCGGCGGCGCAGCCGGGAGGCGACGGCGGCACCGAGCAGTCCTCCGAGCGCCGTGAAGGAGAGCAGCAGACCGTAGCCCGTCGGGCCGAGGCCGAGCTCGTCGCGGGCGTAGAGGACGAGGTAGGAGAACGGGATCATGTAGGCGACGCTCGCGAGGGCGCCCACGACGACGAGCAGCCGCACGACCCGGTGGTGCCACGTCCACACGGCCCCGGAACGGATAGCCGCGAGCACGCCGACCGGCGACTCTGCGCCGTCGCCGCCAGGAACGACGTACGTGCCCCGCAGTCGCCAGAAGGCGAAGCCTGCCACGAGGTAGGCCACCGCCGTGAGCGCGGATGGTGCGAACGCGGCGCCCACGAACAGGACACCACCGAGCGGGGGGCCCACGAACTCGTCGACGACCGTCTGCGTGGCGGCGACCTGCGAGTTCGCCCGGTCGAGACCCCGTGCCTCGACCGCCTGCGGGAGGACGGCGAACGCGGCACCGTCGGAGAGCGTCTCGAGGACTCCCATGACGGCGTACACGACGTACAGGACGGCGAGCGGGGTGGTACCCGTCAGGACGAGCGCGGCGAGGGCGGCGAACAGGGCCGCGCGGGAGACGTTCGCGAGGATGAGCAACCGGCGCCTGTCCACACGATCGATCAGCACGCCGATCCCGAGCACCGACAGCACGCGCGGAGCGGAGTACGCGATGGCCAGGCCCGCGATCGCGAGCGGACTCTGGGTCAGCGTCGCCGCCAGGAGCGGGAGTGCGACGAACGTGATCCCGTCGGCGAGGTTCGAGGACGCGTTGCCGAACCAGATCCGGCGGTACTCGCTCCCGAGCGTCACCTGCGCAGCAGATCCGCGACGACCAGCTCCGGGTCGGACGTCGTCACCGCTGCCTCCGCTCGCCCTGCTCTCACCACTTGCCGGCTGCGATCCTGCCAGGTAGCCGACGCACGGACGGCTGTTCGACACCGTCAGGCCGCACCTCAGGTGAGAAGGTCGGCTGATGATCGAGATCCTGAGCCCCGCTGAGCTGGCCCGAGCACGCGAGACCGGCGCCTTGGTCGCTCACATCCTCCAGACGCTCACGAGCCGCGCCACGGTCGGCACCAACCTCCTGGACGTCGACCGGTGGGCCAAGGCGATGATCCTCGAGGCCGGGGCGGTGTCCTGCTACGTCGACTACGAGCCGTCGTTCGGACGCGGGCCGTTCGGGCACTACGTCTGCACGTCCGTCAACGACGCCGTGCTGCACGGACGCCCTCACGACTACACGCTCGCCGACGGCGACCTGCTGACCCTGGACCTCGCCGTCATCACCGGCGGGATCGCCGCCGACTCCGCCGTCAGCTTCCTCGTGGGCTCCTCACGCCCGCCGGAGAGCGTCGCGCTGATCGACGCGACCGAGCGCGCCCTGAGCGCCGCGATCGCCGTCGCCGGACCCGGGGCCCGCATCGGCGACCTCTCCCACGCCATCGGCTCCGTGCTCGGCGAGGCGGGGTACCCGATCAACACGCAGTTCGGCGGGCATGGGATCGGGTCGACGATGCACCAGGACCCCCACGTGACCAACACCGGGCGGCCCGGCCGCGGGTACACGCTGCGCCCCGGGTTGCTGCTCGCTCTGGAGCCGTGGGTCATGGCCGACACCGCCGAGCTGGTCACCGACGCCGACGGGTGGACGCTCCGCAGCGCGACGGGCTGCCGGACCGCGCACAGCGAGCACACGATCGCGATCACCGACGACGGAGCCGAGGTCCTGACGCTGACGAGCGTCTAGCTGTCCTGCCTCCTGCCCCGATAAACGCCCTCCACTTGTCGGCGAGGTTCACTTGAGTGAACTCTGCTGGTTGCGGGACTTCGCCTCTCGAGCCGCGGATCGACCGCGCGGCCGGGCTCGGGAGATCGTGTGCGCATCCGGTGGCGGTCGACGAATCTCGCGACGCGCGCGAGCACGACGGCTACCGTCGCCGCAGGTGAGCCTTCCGAGCGGGTGGAGGATGCTGTGCGCGGTCGAACATGGCATGTGGTCGGGGTGGTCGTCGCTGGAGTTCTCACCGCGACCCTGCCGGGGTGCAGCGACGACGGGGACCTGTCGATCGTGAACGACAGTCCCACCGACGTGACGGTCCGGACCGGGGACGACGAGGAGACCGTGTCGGCCTGGGGCGGGGTGGTCTTCCTCGAGTACGGCTGCACCCCGGGTGATGTGACGGTCGAGTTCCCGTCCGGCCGTTCCGTCGTCGTGCCCGGGCCGGTGTGCCCGGAGCAGGAGATCGTCATCGGTGACGGCACGGTCGACCTGGAGCCCGCCGAAGCCCACGACCGCTGAGCCGGACCTCCTCAGCCCGGGAAGGTCGCCGCGAACACGTCCGCGAGCGCGCGGTGGCCGTCGCCGTCCGGGTGCACGCAGTCCGTGCCGCCGACGAAGTCCCCGGCGCCGAGCGCACCGAAGGTGTCCACCACGATGGCGTCGTACCGGTCCGCCACCTGGCGCAGCCGGTCGTTGAAGCCGAGCGGCATGGCACCGAGGCCGATGTCGCCGCCCTCGAGGATGAAGTCGCCGAGGACGCGAGCGGCGACCGGGTTCGCCGCACCGAGAGCGCAGTACGGCAGCGGGTTGTAGTAGGTCATCGCGAGGATCACCGTGTCCGGACCGGCCGCCTCCCGCAGCGTCGCGAGGATCTCGTCGTACCTGGTCTCGAAGCCGGCGAAGGTCACCTGGAGCGCGGGGATGCAGGAGCCGGTCGGCGGCAGGCACGCCCGCACCGCCGGCCCGTACACGTCGTTGCCCCCGACCGAGACGGTGACGACCTCGACGTCGTCCCGTGGCGACGGGTTGTCGTTGCGCTCCTCGATGAGCGCCACGGCCTGGTCGAGCTGGTCGCCGGGCTGCAGGACGGTCGCGGTCGTGACTCCGGCGGCGACCCCCGGGATGCCGGTCCGGGAGAGGTTCACCAGCTCGAGGGCGTGACAGCTGCTCCCCGGGTGATCCGGCTGTCCGGGCGAGCAGACCAGCTCGTCACGGAGCACCTGGTGGTACTGCGCGACGAAGCCGTTGGCCTTCCAGAGCGCTGCCGTGGTCGGGAAGTCCACCGCGGGCGGGACGGACTGCTGGCCGGCCGGCAGGGAGTCGCCGATGACGACGTGCACCGGATGGCCCTGCTGTGGCGCGTCTCCCGGCGGCGACGCCACCGCGGATGACCCGCCCAGGACCATCAGGGCGGCGACCAGACCAGTCATCCACGAGCGCTTCACGGTGAGCTCCTCATCCGACGCGACGCTCGACGGTACGCCTCACGAGTCGCCGCCGCCTTGCGGGGTTCTGACCCCCGGTGGCCCGACGTCGCCGGTGAGGAGGTGACTGCGACGGCCACGCGGCTGTTCCAGGACGCCGCGCAGCAGACCATCCAGGGCCGGGTGCGCGAGCTCGGCCGTCGGAAGATCGTCGACACCGAACCACCGGAGGGCGTCGTGCTCCTCGGGAGCTCGGTTGACGGGTGTCCCGGTGCACGCGGTTTCGCCAGACGGGTCGGCTGTGACGACACACCACGCGCGCGGGGACGTGCTGCGGGCGGGTTCGGATTGCCGGGCGGCGGGCACCGGCGCACGCTGAAGAACTCGACGACGAGGAGGGGACGCCATGACCGACACCGACCGGACCCGACCGGACGAGGAGGAGACCGATCCCGAGCAGCTCGCGGCCTCGGGTGGCGTCGGCGTCGGGGCGGGTGAGCCGTCCACGTTCGAGCCGGAAGAGGACCCGGAGTCCGTCGACGACGCGTGACGAGCCGCTCATGACGACAGGTCCGAAGCCCTTCGAGGTCCACGAGTCGGGAGCCCTGTTCCACGGCACCAAGGCGGACCTGCGGGTCGGGGACGTCCTCGAGCCTGGTCGGCGCTCCAACTTCGGCGGCGGCAGGACAGCCGGTCACGTCTACCTGACCGCGACGCTCGACGCGGCGACCTGGGGCGCGGAGCTGGCTCACGGTGAGGGTCGCGGTCGCATCTACGTCGTGGAGCCCACGGGCGCCCTCGAAGACGATCCCAACGTCACCGACAAGCGGTTCCCCGGCAACCCCACCAGGTCCTACCGCACGCGCGAGCCGGTGCGGGTGGTCGGGGAGCTGGAGTACTGGGTCGGGCACCCGCCCGAGCAGCTCCGGGCGATGCGGGAGCACCTCGACGAGCTCGCGCGGCTCGGCATCGAGGAGATCGACGACTAGCCGGATGCGTCCACGCCGTGCTCGCGCCGGCGCCGGGACGCTACGACACCCGACGCGTCCGATGCGCCTCGGCCAGGAAGGCGTCGACCGCCCGCACGTAGCTGCTCGGTTGGTCGCGCCGGACGCAGTGACCTGAGTCCGGGACGACGACCGTCCGCACGAGGTCGTTGTGCAGGGCCTCCTGGCGGGGGGCCATGTCCGACGTCGGCGGCACGAGGAGAAGGGTCGGCACCGTGAGGCTGTTGAACAGCTCCTCCCACCGAGCATCACCCAGCGACAGCCCTCGGCGGATGTACTCGCGGTCCACCGCGGGTTTGCAGGCGGCCCACGCCTCCACCTCGGTGCGGCTCCACGTCGTCTCGGCCAGCATCCGTTCGACCTGCGCGGGATGGTGGGCGACGTCGCTCATGGTCTCCAGGAACGAATCGTTCATCGCGACGAACGCCGGGTCGGGAGGGCCCCCAGTGGGCTTGGCGGGGTCCTCGAGCACCAGCGCCCAGATCTTGTCGGGGCGTGCGAGCGCGGTGCGCAGTGCCAGCACACCACCGAGCGAGTGCCCGACGAGCGCGACCGGTCGCGCCAGGCCGTCGACGAGGGCGACGACGTCGGCGAGCAGGACCGAATGCGCCTGGACGATCTCGTCCTCGGTGAACCGCGGCGAGAGTCCGTGACCTCGCAGGTCCGGAGCGTGGACGTCCCACCGGTCACCCCAGTGGTCCACCAGGTCCGGCCAGGTCGTTCCGGCGTCGGTCACGCCGTGCACCAGCACCATCGGCTCGGCGTGCGGGCTGCCGTACCGGTGAATCGTCAGTGGCTCCACGACGCCGAGCGTAACGACACGGAGATCAAAGCCCCCTCCGGCTCGGGAGTCCGACACAGCGAGGTCTCGGTCCGGTGACGATCGAGACGACCGGGAGACGTGCGGCGACGACCGGTGCGAGCCTGGCGGGCATGCTCACCCGCACGCGCACCGCCCTCGTCCCGCTGCTCGCCCTGGCGCTCCTCGCTTCGGGCTGTGCGACCCGGCAGCGCGCGACCGCCGCGGACCCGACCGCATCCGTGACGCCGACCGCGGCCTGCCCGATCGTCGAGGGCCAGGAGATGCCGGCCGACTGCGTCCCGTACGACGGCGAGGCGGCGATGGCGCAGAACGACGCGTACCGGCAGCGGTTCGAGCCGGGCGAGGACAGCCGGGCCGAGGTCGAGCCGCAGCGGGTGGCCGCGCAGGACGCCCTCGCCGCGCTGGTCGGCAGCCCGCTGTCGGTGGATGCGGTCCACGATGCGCTCGCGGACGCCGGGTTCGACCCCGACCTGCCCTGGGTGGAGCCTGCCGGCGACCCGGCGGCACCGTCGTCGATCGGCGTGATCATCTCCGTCGGCGGTCTGTGCCTCGTCGGGACGCTGGACGCCGAGCACGCCGAGGTGGAGACCGACGGGATGATCGCCGACGGCGGGTGCGTCCCCGCGCAGTGACGGCTCAGGCGTCGTCCGGCCGAGCCTCGCGGCTCCATCCCGGCGACGGTCGTGCGGACCGGGTGTGCGCGGGCGGCTCGGCGACCGCGCGGCCCTCGTACTGGGTGGACAGCACGATCTGGGTGTCGATCTCCCCGTGCGTCCCGATCCGCTCGAAGATCTCCTCCAGGTGCGGCATCGACGCGGCGCGGACCCGCAGGAGGGTGCACGAGCTGCCGCTGAGCTTGTGGATCTCGACGACCTCGGGGTACTCGTCGGACGCCGTGGTCTTGAGCAGGCAGCGCCCAGGTGAGCACCGCAGCTTGATGAACGCGGTCAGCGGGAGACCCGCGCGAGCGGGGTCGATCCGGGCCTGGTAGCCGGCGATCACGCCCGCCTCCTCCAGCCGCCGCACCCGGTCGGCGACCGCGGGCGCGGACAGGTTGACCTTGCGGCCGAGCTGGTTGAACGACAGGCGGCCGTCCTCCTGGAGCTCCGAAAGGATGCGCCAGTCGGTGCCGTCGAGCGGTTTGCTCATCTATAAACCGTAGCGCCGGAACACCTCGTGATCGAGAAGCGAAGGCTGACGAACGCCTGCGATCGGCCGTTCACCGCAGCGCCTCGCCTTCGTAGCGTCGGTCGCATGGCACTGACCACGGCACGCCTGCCCACCGCAGTGACCCCGGCGACGTCGGCGCTGTTCGTCGGCGCCGCCCTGAACAGCGCGGTGATCGCGACGACCAGCACCGTGGCCGCACTGGTCGCGGTCGACGCCCTGGGGCCGGCGTGGGGCGGGGTGCCCGGCACGGCGGCGGTCGTCGGAACCGGGCTCGGTGCCCTCCTGGTCACCTCTCTGACCCACCGCACCGGCACCCCGACGGCCCTGCGGCTCGGGTATCTCGCGAGCGCGCTCGGTGCCGCGGCCGGTGCGATGGCCGTGCCGCTCGGCAACGTCGGGCTGCTCGTCGTCGGCATGCTCCTGATCGGCCTCGGCAACGCGGCCGCGCAGCTGTCCCGGTACGTGGCCGCCGAGATGGTGCCCCCGCGGCGACGCGGGTTCGCCATCGGCCTGATCGTCTGGGCGGGCACCGTCGGCGCCGTCGGCGGCCCGCTGCTCCTGCTCCCCACCGCGCGCCTCGCGGAAGCCCTCGGACGGCCCGCGCTCTCCGGCGCGTTCCTGCTCAGCGTGCCGGCGGGCCTGCTCGCCGCGCTCGCGGTGAGCAGGCTGCGCACGGCCCGACGACCCGCGAGCACCTCCGGGGTGCCCGTGCGGACGATCCTGCGGTCCCCGGCCGGACGCGACGGTCTCGCGGTCATGGTCACCGGTCAGGTCGTGATGGCCGCCGTGATGACGTCGGTGCCGGTCCAGCTCCACCTGCACCATCACGGGCTGGATGTCGTCGGCCTCGTCCTCGGAGCCCACACGCTGGGCATGTTCGTGCTGTCACCGGTCACGGGACGCCTCGTCGACGGCCTGGGCCCGGGGCCGGTGATGGCGTTCGGCCTCGGCACGCTCGTCGTCTCGACGATCGTGGCCGCATCCGGCGCCCTCGTCCCCCAGGCGGTGGGCCTGTTCGCGCTCGGATACGGGTGGAACCTGTGCTTCGTCGGCGGCAGCGCGTCGCTCGCCGTCGGGCTGCCCGCGGAGCAGCGCGCCGACGTGGAGGGCTCCGTCGAGGCCGTCGTGTGGATCTCGGCTGCGGCCGGCACCCTCACCTCGACGGTGGTCCTCGCGCTCGCGGGGTGGTCCGCGTTGACGCTCGCCGCCGGCGCCCTCGTTCTCGTGCCGGCGCTCCTCCTGCTCAGCGACCGGCGGCGGCGCGGGGAGTGACGCACCTGCCCGTCCTGTCGCAGCCTGTGCTGGACTGGTCGTGGAGGTCGCGGCCCATGACGCACCCGTACTTCGGCGAGGCAGGCAGCGTCGCCGCGCTCGCACACCGCGGTTTCTCACCGAGCGGGCTGGAGAACTCGCTGGCGGCGTTCCAGGCGGCCGTCGACCTCGGGTACCGGTGGGTCGAGACCGACGCGCACGGGACGGCCGACGGTGTCGCGGTCGCGCTGCACGACGCGACGCTGGACCGCACCACGGACGGCTCGGGTCGCGTCTCCGAGCTGGCCTGGTCGGTGGTCGGCCGAGCTCGGATCGGTGGGGTCGAGCCCGTGCCTCTGCTCGAGGACGTCCTCGGCACGTGGCCCGAGCTCCGGGTCAACGTCGACGTCAAGGAGCGCTCGGGCATCGGGCCGGTCGCCGACGCGATCGAACGAACGGCGTCCCACGACCGGGTGTGCGTCGGGTCGTTCTCGGCCGCCCGCCGGGATGCGACGGTCGCACGGCTCTCACGGCCGGTCGCGACGTCGGCCGCCACCGCCGAGGGTGCGGCGTTCTTCGTGTCCGGCCGGACCGGCCGGGTGCCGGCGTGGGCGGCGCGCCGGGTCGACGCGTTCCAGGTGCCGTGGCTGTTCCGCGGGCGGCAGGTCCTCACCGAGCGGCACGTGCGGACCGCGCACCGGGCCGGCCGGCTCGTGCACGTGTGGACCGTGAACGACGCGGACGCGATGCGCACGCTGCTCGACCTGGGGGTCGACGGGATCATCAGCGACCGCGCGGACCTGCTGCGGGACGTGCTCGTCGAGCGGGGCCTGTGGCGGTGATCAAGAGGAGGCTTCGCCCCGGAGCCGCTTGGGTCAGTGCGCCGGGGGCTCGATGAGGTCCCACGCGCCGCCGTACAGGTCCTCGAACACCGCGACCGTCCCGTACGGCTCGTGCCGCGGCTCCTCCCGGAACCGCACCCCGTGCCGGACCATCCGCTCGTGCTGCGCCGCGAAGTCGTCGGTCTCCAGGAAGAACGCCACGTCAGCACCTGCCTGGCGCCCGACGGCGCTGTCGGCACCGCTCAGCGCGAGGACGAACCCTGTGCCGCCGTCGGGAGGTCCGACGACGACCCGACGCCACCCGCCGTCGAACGTCTCGTCCTGCCGGACGGCGAAGCCGAGGGCATCGACGAAGAACGTCAGCGCCTCGTCGTGGTCGTGAACGAGGAAGGTGACGTCCCGGAGCCGGATCATCCGCGGATCGTAGACGGCAGGCGGCCGCCGGATGTCACAGCAGGTCGTGCGCGTGGAAGACGCGGTCCAGGATCTCGCGGATCACCGGCGCCTTGAGCTCGTTGTAGTCCACCACCAGGCCTCCTCCGCCCGTGCGCAGCCGGTCCGCGGCCGCGCGCTTGGCCGCCGCGTAGGCGTCGCGGTCCTGCGGGTGCTCGCGCAACCAGTCGCGCAACAGGACGTGCCGAACCGCCTCGGGGCAGTCCGGGCTCCAGACGTGCAGGTTCGCGTGCGGGGCGTCGTGGGTGAGCATGCGGTGCTCGTGCCAGGCCCGCTCGCGCAGGACCAGCGCGAAGCCCGAAGCCTCGAGCTGCGGCCGGTAGCCCGACTCGTCGGTGGAGTCGGCGACGGTCAGGTCGAGGTCGATGATCGGCTTGGCCGCGAGGCCCGGGACCGACGTGGACCCGACGTGCTCAAGCGCGAGCACCCCGTCTCCGAGCGCCCCTCGCACGCGGTCGGCCAGCACGGCGTACGCGGCCGGCCAGATGGGGTCGTACTCGGCGACGGTGATGTCGACCGACTGCGGCGGCACCAGCCACTCGGCGCAGTCGGGGTCGTAGGGGTGGGTGCGGACGATCTCCTCGGCGCTGACCACCGTCCGAGGCTATCGACCGGCGGGTGGCATGTCGTAGGTGATCCATGGGGTTGCCGCCGCGTGCTGGTCATAGAGCGCGCGGGCCGTCACGTTTCCGCCGTCGGTGATCCACCGGACGACGGTCGCCCCCCGCTGCGCGGCCAGGTCCGCCGCGGCGTCGAGGAGGGCTGCGCCGACGCCCCGGCGACGGGCCGACGGGTCGGCGAACAGGTCGTCGAGGTACAGGCCGATCGTCCCGGTGGACGGACGCGCGAACGCCCGCAGGTTGGCCAGGCCGAGAAGCTCGCTCGTGCTCTCGGCCGACACGGCGACAAGTCCGATCAGCCCGTGCTGCTCTCCGACGACCCACTCCCACGTCCGCGCGACCGCCGCGCTGTCGGTTCCGAGGCCGTAGAAGTCGCGGTAGTCGGCGAAGAGCTCGGCCCATCGCGGCTGGTCGGACCGGACGACACGGCGGACGACGGGTGCGAGTGCCGGAGTGCTCATCCGTAGACGATGGCGTGCTCCTGATCCGTCCGCACGGCACGACCACGGTGTGGCCACGAGCGCGCGACGATCAGCGATCCGTCATCGTGGGGACGGATCTCGGCTCGCCAACAGCGCACCGGACCATGCCCTGCGCGAGGTCACGCGCGCGTCGGCAACTAGAAAGTCCCGGCGTTCAAGGCTCGCTGAAGCGCCATCACCGTCGGGGACTTCGCCGGCAGGATGCCGTCGACCGCGATTCCGAACCTGCGCTGCAGGCCTTTGGTGGACTCCGAGCCGGCGACGCCGTCGACTGTCCCCTGGTACTGCCCCGCCGCAGCCATGATCTCCTGCATTCGGGTGATGAGCGGGGACCCTCGGCCGGGAGCGAAGTCGAACACCCAGCCAGTCGTCATGGCGGGCTGCTTGTTGTTCCTGAACTGGAACCGCACCTGCCCGTCGGCCGGCTGGCCCAGGACCTCCTGCGCGCGAGTGGTGGTCGCCGACCCCCAGAACCCGTCCACCTCAAGCGGGACAGCCGCCGTCGGCGCGACCGGGGCGGGGCTGACCACGGCAGGGCTGGTGCCCGTTATCGCGGCAAGGATGCCCGGGATCTGGTGGATCTTCGCGTTCCCTGGGCACACCTTTCCGGTCGCCGTCGAGTAGTGCATCCCACCACCACGTTGCTTGCGTCCGGCGAGCATGTCAGGCAGCTCGGGGAAGTTGCCGTCGATTCCCAGCCGGTGCCACGACAGCCCGCGCGAGCTCGGACCGGGCTTCGAGTCCGTTGCCAACCGCAACTCGATGTTGTGCGTCGACATGATCCAGGCGACCAGGGCGGTGAGGGACTGGAGCTGGGGGGCCGTCCATTCCTGGATCTGGGCAATCGCCGAGCTCTCGCCGCCCTCGGTCTCGACCGAGACCGTGGCGTCGTTGCCCTCCAGGTCGGCTTCCGCGCGGATATCCGTGTCGACGTACTGCTCCACGACCCCAGCCTGAGAGACCCAGAAGTGTGCGCTCGGCCTATTCGGCTGACTGCGGAAGCCGAACAGCGACCCGAGTCCACCTTGCGTGTGCAAGTTGACCCGGTTGTAGACGGCGATCGGGGCCACGTTCAGGAACTTGTGGTCGATGAGCTTCAGGTTTGCAGCGGGGAACAGTGCCATGGCGGGGCTCCCTCCGAGCCAGCGGACGCCGTCGGGGGATCGACTGTTCCGACGAGCGCCGGAAATGCACCTTTTATGGTAGTCGCGATCAAAGCAATGGTGAAGTGATCAGCCGGTGTCGATGCGGTCTGGGGTGGGATGACAGACGAGGACTCCTCCAGGTCCCCGCTCATGACCGAGACCGTTCGACTGGGTCACGCGAGGTGAGACCCGTGGACCACGTGCGGGCATCGCGGATGCTGCTCGAGCGCTGGTCGGGCTTGTGCTCGTGACCTGGCAGCGTCATCGGCCCGGTTCCGCGGCCTCCCCCGGACGCTTCCCGCGACGCCGTGGAGCGGGCGTCCTGCGGTGACCACGGACTCGCAGCCCAACCGTCACGTCACGCCCCTCTGGGGGCAGATCGCTGAACCCGACAGCCGCCGCAGGTACGGCGCGATCTCCCGCTTCCTCGACTCCGTCGGCCCTGTGCCTGTGGCCCTCGTCTTCGCGGGGCTTGGCCTGGTGTTCCTGACCGTGGCCATCGTCGAGCGATCCCGCAGGAACGACTCCTCGGCTCCCGAGGGTGCCGAGGACTGAGCCTCCGGAGCGCTCACGTCCGATGACACACTCCTGTCGTGACGGACGCCCGGGGACTTCCCGACCAATGGCCATACCGCGTACGGCTCGAGTGGGGGCCGACGGGTGCACAGGCCCTCGTCGGCGAGGGCGCGACGGCAACCCTGGTGATCGTGGTGGACGTCCTGTCCTTCTCCACCACCGTGACCGTGGCGTGCGAGCAGGGCACCGTCGTCCATCCGTACCCCCACCGGGACCGCGCCGGTGCGCAGAGGCTGGCACGACTCGTCGGGGCCACGCTCGCGCGCCCTCGAGGCGATGGACGGATCAGCCTGTCACCCGCGTCTCTCACGCACGCGGCGGTGGACCGACTCGTCCTTCCCTCGCCGAACGGCGCCACGATCGCGCACACGTTGCTCAGCGCAGGTGCACCCGTCGTCGCCGGTTGCCTGCGCAATGCCAGCGCCGTAGCCGCCTACGCCCTCGACCATATGGCCCGGTCCGAGCGCCACGACGTCGTCCTCGTGCCGGCGGGCGAGCGGTGGCCGGACACGAGCCTGCGCCCGTGCGTGGAAGACCACCTCGGGGCCGGCGCCATCACCTCCGCGCTCCTCCGATCCGAACCCGGCCTCCGCGCGACTCTCTCGCCCGAGGCACAGGCCGCAGCCACCCTCTGGGACGGGACGCCGGACCCGGCGGGCGCGATCATGGCGAGCACCAGCGGGCGTGAGCTCATCGAGTCCGGCTGGAGCGACGACGTCCTCATCGCGGTGCAGGCGGAGGTCACGAGGGCGCTCCCGCGACTGCGCGACGACGGGCTCGGGCCAGCGTTCCGGGCATGGTGACCACGATGGGAAAGCAGTGACGGAGCCGGACACGTCGGACGGGATCGTCCTCAGTGCGATGAGTCGTGCGATGGCGAAGAGCGTCCTCGCGGGCGTCCCGTTGGAAGGGGACACGTGGGCGCCGGACTACCCGCTCGCCGACGAGTACGACGCCGTCCGCTCGTTCCTCTCTCAGGAGGACGGGAACCCCGAGAGCGCGGTGTTCGGTCTGTACGTGATCCGTGATGCCGTCAGCGGGGTCGCGATCGGCGGCATCGGCTTCTTCGGTGCGCCCGACGCGGACGGCGTCGTGGAGATCGGCTACGGGATCGTCCCGTCGATGCGCCGGCGCGGACGGGCCACCGCTGCCGTTCGCCGCGTCCTGCGGATCGCCGCCGAGCATGGCGCGACCGTGGTGCGAGCGGACACGACTCCCCAGAATCACGCCTCGATCGGCGTCATGCGCCGCGCGGGGATGACCGAGTGGCGCCGGTCGGACGAGCTGGTCTTCTTCGAGCGGCGGCTCACCGGCCCGCGGGGTCAGGACGACCATACCGGTGGCGCTCCGTAGGCCCCGGTCGTCACCGGTCTCCGCGGTCGTCGTCGAGGAGACCGCGCAGGACCCGGCGGATGGCCTCGGGGAACACGTCGTCGGGCTGTCGTGCGGTGCTGGGGTCGAGCGCGGCGAGGTGGGGGTGTTCGCCGCGGGCGAGGACATGGGCGAGGTAGGCCGCCTGGGCCTCGGTCCGCGCGGGGTCCGGTGCGCTGCGGATGGCGCGAGCGAACGAGGTGATCAGGGCGTTCATGACGGCGTAGGCGACGAGCTTCTGGCCGTCGTTCGCGGGATGCTCGTCCAGCAGGGTCATGACGTGCTCGCTGACCCTCAGCCCGTTGGGACCGACGATCGGAGCGCCGACGACCTCGGTGAGCCACGGGTGTCGCAGGTGGATCTGCAGGCCTTGCACGGCGAGCGCGACAAGGTCGTCCAGCCAGCGGCCGCTCGGTTCGTGCAGGAGATACTCGCCCGCGACGTGGTCGACCATGAGGTCGATGAGCTCCTCACGGCTGGCGACGTGCCGATAGAGCGACCCGCCGCCGGTGCCGAGCTGGGCTGCGACGCTGCGCATGGTCAACGCAGGGAGCCCATCGCGGTCGGCGGCGTGGATCGCCGCGAGGGTCACGGTCTCGCGGGTGTGCCGCGGGGGACGCCCGACTCCGGAGCTCACCCCCCGGAGCCAGACCACCTCGTGAGCCATCGGACGATCCTCCCCCATCTCGGCGGCGCGCCGGTCAGGCGAGCTGCCGGAGCCAGGTGCGCAGCGGCGCGGTCCCGTCCTCGCCGGCGATGGCGTCGCGGACCGCCTGGGCGCCCCGCCGCAAGGTGGTCGAGGACGTGGCGTGCTCGATCATCGCGGCGAGCTTCTCGCCGGTGACCTGCTTGACGGGCAGCGGGCCGGTGGCCGCGTGCAGCTGGCCCAGGCGCCGTGCCCAGAACGGCTGGTCGGTGTGGATCGGGAGCGGGACGGACGGCACACCCGCTCGCAGTGCCGCGGCGCTGACCCCGGCACCGGCCTGATGGACCACCGCGGCGGCGTGCGGGAGCAGCCACTCGTGGGGCACATCGCCGACGTGGAGTGCTCGGTCGGCGCCGAGGCGCTCGGCGGCGTCACGGAGGTCCTCACCTTGGAGCACGACCCGATGGGTCCCCGATGCGAGCGCGTCGACGATCGCGTCGGCGACGGCCACGCCCGACGGCAGGCTGCCCAGCGAGATCACGACGGGTGCCGGACCGGTCGACAGGAAGGTCTCGAGCTGCTCGGGCGGGCTCCAGCGGGAGGGGGCGGGCGGCCACCAGAACCCGTCGAGGGTGAGCTCGGCGGGCCAGTCGCTCGGCCGCGGGAGGACGGCCGGACTGATCCCGTGGTGCACGCGCATCCCCTGCTCGCGGCGGCGGCGCTGGGCGGACCGGCGACTCTCGGGGCGCAGGCCCAGCTCGGCCCGGACCCGCGCGCACGCCGGGTCGTAGGGGGTGGTCACCAGCTGGGCGAGGTGGCCGGCGAGCCGGTTGCCGAACGCGCCCAGGTCGCGTGCGCTGGCGATCATCGGCGGGTAGTCGCGGCTGGGGCGCGCAGGCTGCAGAAGAGCCTCGGCCGACGGGACGCCCAGGTGCTCGGCGATGTCGTGACCGTAGGGGGAGATGGCGTTCGTGAGGATCACGTCGGACCCCGGCGCCGCCTCGAGCGCCGCCGACGCCGCAGCGTCCATGTAGGTACGAAGTGTCTGCAGGTAGGCCCGCACCCCCGGCTTGGACGCCTTGCCGGCGTCGTCGCGGTCCTGCGCGGAGGGCTCAGGGGTGAGCGTCGACTCGATCGCGACGTGCGTGCCGCCGGCGTCGTCGACGAGGTGTCCGTACTCGGCGTTCGCGACGATCGTGACGTCGTGGCCGTCCGCGACGAAGGATGCCGCGAGGCCGGCCGCGGGGGCGACATCCCCACGGGTGCCGGGGGCGAGTACCAGGACGTGCATGAGGGCTCCTTTGCGAACAGTGTTAGCAAAGCGTACCAGCCGGTCGTCAGAACCAGTGCAGACGATCGACGGCCGGCGCAACCGCATGGGTCGGACTGGCACGTCAGAGCTCAACGAGTCCACGCGTCCTGTAGGACAGGTCTTACCGGCACGACATCGCCCAGGCGCACCGGGACATGGAGGCCGGCGTCATCGGCGGCAAGGCCGTGGTCGTCCCGTGAGCCCGTCCCCTGTCCTGCACGAGAGGAACCGACACCATGACCTCGACCCCGCTCATCGCGCTCACCGGTGCCACCGGGAACATCGGCCGGGCCGTGGCCGATCACCTGGCCGGCACCGGTACCCCGTTGCGCCTGGTCGTGCGTGACCCGTCACGCGCCCCCGCCGCTGTCGGCGACGTCGCGCAGGCCACCTACGGCGACCGCGACGCGGCAACCGCCGCCCTGCACGGCGTCGACGTGCTGTTCATGGTGTCCGCCTCCGAGAGCGCCGACCGCCTCGACCAGCACCGCACCTTCGTCGACGCCGCCGCCGACGCCGGTGTGCGGCACGTGGTCTACACCTCGTTCCTCGGCGCCGCCCCGGACGCCACGTTCACCCTCGCGCGCGACCACTGGGCCACCGAGGAGCACCTGCGTGCCTCGGGGATGGCGTTCACGTTCCTGCGCGACTCGTTGTACCTCGACTTCCTGCCCCTGCTCGCCGGCGAGGACGGCGCGATCCGCGGCCCCGCAGGCGACGGGCGGGTCGGTGCGGTCGCTCGTGCCGACGTCGCGCGCACGGCCGCGGTCGTCCTGGCCGACCCGGGCGCGCACGCCGGGCGCACCTACGACCTGACCGGGCCGCAAGCCCTCACCCTCGCCGAGGCCGCTCGCATCCTCACCGAGGTCACCGGTCGACCCACCCGGTACGAGGCGGAGACCCTCGAGCAGGCGTACGCGTCCCGCCAGAAGTACGGAGCCCCGGACTGGCAGCTGGAGGCCTGGGTCTCCACCTACACCGCGATCGCCGCCGGCGAGCTCGCCCTGGTCACCGACACCGTCCACCGGCTCACCGGTACCCCGCCGCTCAGCCTGGCCGACCTTCTCTCGAGCACGCCGCCGGCGTAGTCACACCCGTAGGGTCGCGTGGTGACCGACTTCAGCAGCCATCTCGAGGACTGGCGTACGTGGCAGGAGTCGCCCTGGGGACGTATCCGCTACCGCGTGGTGGCGGAGACGCTGGGCCGCACGTGCGCGTCGCTCGGCGAGGCGCCGCTCCGGGTCCTCGACATCGGTGGTGGCGACGGGGGCGACGCGGCGCCGCTGGCCGACGCCGGCCACGATGTCACCGTCCTCGACCAGTCCGAGGAGCTGCTCGAGCTGGCACGCTCCCGCGTGAACGTGGGCACGGTCCGCGCCGACCTCGAGGACCTCCCCAGTCTCGGGCTCGGACAGTTCGACCTGGTGCTGTGCCACAACGTCATCCAGTACCGGCCCGACACCGCGTCAGTCGTCGAGGTGCTGGCCGGTGCAGTCGCCGGTGATGGCGCGATCTCGCTCATGGCGCCCAACCCCCCGGCCGAGGTGCTCGCCGCGGCCGTCCGACGCACGGACCTGGTCGAAGCCGCAGAGCTGGTCGACGCGCCGACGATCCGGACGAAGACGTTCGGCCAGTCCGTGCGCCGGGTCGGTGCGGACGAGGCGATCGACGCGCTGCGCGCTGCCGGCCTCCCCGCGGTCACCCGCTACGGCATCCGATGCGTCACCGACTTCATCGCCGACGACGACCGGAAGCACGAGCCCGCGTTCTACGACGACCTGGAGGCTCTGGAGCTCACGCTCTGCGACCGCGAGCCCTTCGTCCGCACGGCCCGGATGTGGCAGCTCGTCGCCCGTGGCTCCTGACGAGGGCTTGTTCATCGGCCGCGTGTGCGGGCGCGCACCTAGGATCACGGCGTGGACGACCTCATGGCGACCAAGGTTCAGCCGTTCTATCTGACGATGATGGGGCTCAACGCCCCGTCCGCGGACGCTGCGACGCTGGCTGCGGTCAAGGCCGCTGCGGCCGGCGTGACGCTGGAACAGGTCGTGCGGCTGCTCCGAGACACCTGGCGTGAGCGCGTGATGGGCGCGTGGTACTCGTTGTCGTTCCCTCCGGAGCAGGTCGGTGACGAGCTCGCCCAGAGCATGAGGACCTCCGGCGGGAGCCTGACGGCGCCCGCGCTCGCCACCGCGGCGACAGTCCTTCTCGGTGCGTCCGCCGCTCCCGCCCTGTGGGCGTACGAGGCGAACGCCCCAGCCGACGGCTCGTCAGGATTTGTGGCAGCAGCACTCGAGCACGTCGGTGCGGAGACGACGGTGCCGGCACAGCAGCGGGACCATGACGCGCTCGTCGGGATGCTCGCCGTCGCCCACCTCCTGCGGGGCTCCTGAGCACCCCTTGCGCGTCCTTTCGCCGCCGCCAATCTGGCTCTGATCGTCGGCGTCGCGGGTGCCCTCGTCGCGATGGCGGCGGCCGCCCTGTGTCGGCGGGACATGACCGTCTGACAGACCTTTGGTCGACAGCGATGGGCTGAGCGGCTGCGCGATCGACCTCGTCGGCGGGCGCTGTCGCTCCTGCTCATCCCGGCGCAGATCGGGACTCGCGACCGGCTGGCCGGCCCGCTCGTTAGCATCGATCGCATGTCCATCAAGCTCGAGAACGTCGGCATCGCCGTTCGCGACCTCGAAGCAACGATCTCCTTCTTCACCGACCTCGGACTCACGGTCGTCGGCCGTGACACGGTCAGCGGGGAGTGGACCGACACCGCCGTCGGCCTTGATGGCAACCATGCCAAGATCGCGATGCTCCAGACGCCCGACGGTCACGGTCGCCTCGAGCTCTTCGAGTACATCCACCCTGAGGCGATCGAATCGGAGCCCACCCGCCCCAACGAGATCGGCATGCACCGTGTCGCCTTCTCGGTCGACGACATCGACGAGGCCCTGGAGATCGCCGCGAGGCACGGATACCGTCCGCTCCGCGGCGTGGCGACGTATGAGGACGTCTACAAGCTCACGTATGTCCGCGGTCCCAGCGGCATCCTGGTGATGCTCGCCGAGGACTTGCGCGGCACGGACTAGAAGGGCCGATCGTGACCATCGGCGCATCTCGTCCGTGGGGTCAGTCGTCGCAGCAGCCGTCCTCGCAGCGAGCCGTGTCGCCGGCAACCAGCGCAGAGACCGGGGTGCAGCAGGCGTCGCCCTTCCACGCCTCGATGCCTTCCCGGACGGCGAACGCGGCGATCACCATGGCGGCGATCGGGTCCGCCCACCACCAGCCCAGGGTGCTGTTCAGCACCAGTCCGACGAGCAGGACCGCGGACAGGTAGGTGCAGATCAGGGTCTGCTTGGAGTCGGCGACGGCGGAGGCTGATCCGAGCTCGCGGCCGGTGCGGCGCTCGGCCCAGGACACGACCGGCATGACGGCCAGGCTGACCGCGGCCAGGATGATCCCTGCCGTGGAGTGGTCCGGCTCGACCGCGTCGAGCAAGGTGCGAACCGCGTCGACGGTGACGAACGCGGCCAGGCCGAAGAACGACAGCGCGATCGTCCGCATCGCCGTGCGTTCACGGGTGGGCGGGTCGGGTGCGGAGAACTGCCAGGCGACCGCCGCCGCGGACAGGACCTCCACCACGGAGTCGAGCCCGAAGCCGATCAGCGCCGACGAGGACGCGAGCCGGCCGGCCACCAGCGCCACGACGGCCTCGATCACGTTGTAGGTGATCGTCGCCGCCACGATCCACCGGATCCGTCGCTCGAGCAGTGCGCGACGGTCCGGGAGCAGGGGGCGTGGGCCGATCGAGATGCTGCTCATCCGCAGGTGCACTCCGGTCCGCAGCAGGTCGGGTCCACCGCCAGCACCAGCTGCAGCAGGTCCCCCAGCGCAGACGCGAGGTGCGGATCGGCCAACCGGTACCAGGTCCGGCGCCCGTCCGGGATCGACTCGACCAAGCCACAGCCGCGCAGGCAGGCGAGCTGGTTCGACATCACCTGCCGGGAGACGCCCAGCGCGTCCGCCAGGTCGGACGGGTAGGCCGGCGCTTCTCGCAGTGCCAGAAGGATCCGCGTGCGCGTCTCGTCCGACAGGGCGTGACCCAGCCGGGTGAGTGCGGACGTGTGCGTCAGCGTGGCCGTCTCCATGCGAGGGACAGTACACGGAACCGTGTACTCAGCGGCCCTGGAATGGGCCACCTGCGCTCGAGGTTCCGTACTGTCATGGAGCTCGAGGTGGTGCTTCCTGCCGAGTCGCCGTCGATGCCCGTGGACACGATCGCCGACCTGGCGTGCGCGGCCGAGGAGCTGGGTCGTGCGACCGCGTGTTTTGCCCGAGCACGTGCTGCCGCCCGGCGAGTACGGTCCGACGTTCGGCGGGGTGTACGAGCCGTTGGTGACGCTCGGCTATCTCGCTGCGGTCACGGAGCGGCTGCGGCTGGGCACGTCGGTGCTGGTGGCGCCGTTGCGCGATCGGTTCGTGATCGCCAAGCAGGTGGCGACGCTGCATCAGCTCTCGAAGGGGCGGATGATCCTGGGCGTCGGCGTGGGATGGAACGCGCAGGAGTTCGACGCCGTCGGCGCCGACTACGCCCACCGGAGTGCGATCACCGACGAGGCATACCCGCGAGCGTCGATGCGTTCGCCGAGCGCGCGCGGCGGCTGACCGAGCTCGCGGGCGGCCGCGACGTCGCGGCCGCGTTGCGCATCGGCTGGGACCGGACAGTGCCGGTAGAGAGCTTCGCGGACCAGGTCACGGCGTACCGCGAGGCCGTTGCCACGCAGCTGGCGGTCCACTTTCGGCGAGCAGGAGGGCACCCGCAAGCAGATGGAGGCACTTGTCGAGGCGTTGCGCGGACGCTGACAGCTCGCCCGCGGGAGTGATGCCCGTCAGGCCACCGACCAGCCACCGTCCGAGGGCAGGATCGCGCCGGAGACGTTGGTGCCGTCGTCGCTCAGGAGGAAGGCGATCGACGCGGCCAGCTGCGCGGCCTCAGCGATGTCCGGCATGACGCTCATCGCCGCGCTGATCCGCTTCTGGCCGAGGCTCGACGCGAAGTTTCCCTCGATGTTCGTCGCGACCGGTCCGGGTGCGACGGCGTTGACCCGGATGCCAAGGCGCCCGTACATGAACGCGGAGCTGCGGGTCATGCCGACGACCGCGTGCTTGGAGGCCGTGTAGGCCAGGCCGGCGGCGGAGCCGCGCAGGCCCGCCTCCGATGCCACGTTGACGATCGATCCGCGACGCACCTCCAGCATGAGCGGAAGCACCGCGCGCGTGAGCCGGAACATGCCGTCGACGTTGACCGCGAACACACGCTCCCAGACCGCGTCGGTGACCTCGTGCAGCGGCGTCATGTCGTCTGTGACGCCGGCGACGTTGGCGAGCCCGTCGATCCGGCCCTCTGCCGCGGCGACGATCCGAGCGACGTCCTGCTCGTTCGTGATGTCGCCCGTCACCGTGACGACGGCATCGTCCCTGTGCGCGGCCGCGAACTCCGCCAGGCGGGCCTCGGCGATGTCGACCGCGATGACGCGGCCGCCCTCGCGCGCGATCCGCGACGCCGTCGCGCGGCCGATGCCGGAGCCGGCGCCGGTGACGACCACCGTCTTGCCGGCGAACCTGTCGGGGACGATGCGCTCCTGCCACGGCTCGGGGACGAAGTCGTCGTCGTCGTCCTCGTCCACGAGGGCGGTGTCGGCGGAGGTGTCCGCGACGGCACCGGTCGGCACCGCGCCTGCGGCGGCTCTCGCCACCAGGTCGTCCACGGTCTCCTGCGTGAGCATGCCCTGGCTCATCGCCACGAGCCGTTGCAGCGAGAACATCCGGACCGGGCGGAGAACCTTCTCGTCCCGACCGCCCTCCGCGAGCATCTCCCGCAGCAGGGGCCCGCCGACCGGGTCCTTGAGCCAGTCGCCGACGGACGACTTCGCGGTCAGGGACTTGTCGGAGCGTGCCATGAGGACCTTCCTTCCCGCGCGCTCGCGCGGCTCTCGGGTGGTTGTCGCGGTGTGCGATGCACGGTGCCCGCTCGATCGGCGCGGGGTCCGGGGACGGCTCGACCAGGAGCCGTACTGCCACGACCGCGTCATTGCGGCCTCCCTTGCCTTAAGTGGAGGTGCGTCCTCCGCTTAACACGATAGTCCGTCCCCCTGCCCGACCGTGCAGACTGACCGGGTGACAACGCAGCGGCGGGATGCCACAGGCCCCCCCGACCCAGGCGCGCGGGCGGAGGGCGGCCTGCGCGCTGACGCCCGCCGCAACCGCGACCGGGTCGTCGCCGCGGCGACACAGCTCTTCATCGACATCGGACCGGACGTGCCGCTCGACGCTGTCGCTCGGGCCGCCGGCGTCGGCATCGGCACGCTCTATCGCCGCTTCCCCGACCGCGACGCTCTCGTGCACGCCGTCGTGAGCGACGCGCTCGACGCCGTGCTCGTCGACGTCAGCCGAGCGGACGACGCGACCGGTTCCGCGTGGGACAACCTCGTTCGGGCGCTCGGCTGGTCGCCCAGCCTGCGCGTCATCCTGCGGCTCATCGACCTACCCACCGCGGCCGGGGACATCCTCCCGTCCGATCCCCACGTGGCGCAGGTCCGGGACGGGCTCATCGAGCAGATCGAGAAGCTGGTCGACGCCGCCCATCGCGAAGGCACGCTCCGACCGGACGTGACTGCGGGCGACGTGCTCCTGCTGATGTCCGCGGTCAGCCGCGCGCTCCCGGCGGCGAGCGACGAGGCGCAGAACGCCTACGTCCGCGCGCACGCACTGGTGCTCGCGGGCTTGCGCGCGGCGGATCACCCGCCGCTGCCCGGTCGGCCGGTCCTCGTGAGCGACCTCGCGTTCTGACGGAGGCACAGTCTCTCGCGGCTCGGCCCAGCCGCCCCGGCTAGAAGAGGAGGATGACCTTGCCGTCCAGTCCACCCGCCTCGACACGGCCGCGTTGCGCATCGGCTGGGACCGGACCGGACCGTGCCGGTCGAGCGCTTCGCGGACGAAGTCGTGGCTACCGCGAGGCCGGGGCCACGCGGCTGGCGGTCCACTTCGGCGAAGGCGAAAACGAGGGCACCCGCGAGCAGATGGAGGCACTTGTCGAGCGTTGCGCGGACGCTGACGGCTCGCCGCTGCAGGACACGAGCTGATCCCACAGGCCGATCCCCCGCCGACCTGGTGCGCTGCAAGGCCCGCACCCCCGCGGGCGTCCCGGTCGGCGCCCGACAGGAGTAGACCAGGAACACCAGTTTTTGGCGGCCGCTCAACGTTTCCCCGCGACGGTTCGTCTACTTCTGTGACGGCCTCTCCACCGAAAGGGGGCCGGAGGATGAACCGTTGGGAGCCGGTCCTCACGGACCTGGTACGCAACCGGGGCGGCGCGCTCGTGCGGTACGCGACGCTGCTGTGCGGGGACCGGCGCGAGGCCGAGGACCTCGTCCAGGACGCGCTCGTCAGGGTCTTCACGACGGTGCGTCGCCCGCAGGGGAGCGGTCCCGGTGACTTCGTGGCGCTGGAGCACGTCGAGGCATACGTCCGGAGGACGGTCCTCAACCTCTACCTCGACGGGTACCGCAGACGGCGGCGCTGGGGCGCAGTGAAGCACCTCCTGGGTGCTCAGGACTCAGCGGCCGGGCCCGACCAGGCGAGCCCCGAGCACCTGGACCTCGACTCCGCGCTCGCCGCGCTGCCGCCTCGCCAGCGCGCCTGCGTGGTCCTGCGCTTCTACGCGGACCTCACCGTGCCGCAGATCGCCGAGGACCTCGGCGTCTCGCCCGGTGCGGTCAAGCGTCACCTGCACGACGCGAACACGAAGCTCGCGATGAGCCTCACACCCGTCGGAGAGGAGGAGTGACATGACCCTCGAGGAGCTGCTACGCCGGGAGCGGGACGTCGTCCCTCCGAACCCGCTCGTCGAGCGCACGGACGAGATCGTCGGAAGGGTCCGCCGTCGTCGGAGCGCCCGGGCCGCCACCGCGGCCGCCGGGAGCGTCGCCGCCCTCGCCGTCGTCGCCGTCGTCGTCGGACAGCTCCTCCCGAACGAGACCCCACCGGCAGAGCCGAGCCCGACCACCTACTTGACGCTGCCGTCCGCCGAGGGCGAGACGCCCCTGGAGCCCGGCCGCTACGTGTTCCCCGTGCTGGATGCCACT